>CAVXWO010000012.1:0-278577 GCA_963765505.1 uncultured Actinomycetota bacterium | reverse complement strand
CCGGGTCAGTATTCAGGCGGCGGCGACACTGGGCGCTCGACACACCTGCGGGGTTGAAGAAACGCGCAACGGGTGCCTTCAGGAACTGTAAGTGCGCGCCGCCAGTGGTCGTGGCCACGAGGCGATCCGTGCACCCGCTCAAGCTCGTGCAACCCAGGCCGCCGAGCACAACGCCCGAGGCGGGAGAACGGAAGCTTGCCGAGGCTGGCTGAAACCCGACCGGCACGGGCGCCGTCTGGTCTATTCAGCCGGTCACTGCGCCACGTCTCCCGGCTTAGGCTGCGCCCACTGCAACCGGGATGGCCAGTATTAGCGCCGACAGCACCGTGAGGACGAGGGTGGCTCGTCGCAGCGCCGTGATCCTCGTCGACCTCCTCGCCTCCGTCTTCGACGGGTCGCAGCTCCACCGTGGCATCGGGCGGCCCAGGGAAATAGGGACGAAAGCCCCTGGCACGATCTCCGCAACGTCGGCACCGAGCGATCCGACACCGATCCCGCGCGCTGGCCACGCGGTGGACCCGATCCCACCCCAGCGGAGGAGCGCCAGAACCTCCCTCAACCAGGAGTGGAGTAGAGGTGAGAGGACTCGAATCGTCGACTTCAACGTCGGAGATTGGATCGGAACAGCTCCTAACCTGAGCGAATGACTCGGTATGGCCTCTCAGCTGCGGCGCTGCGCGCTAGCTCGTGACGCTGAGCGCCGCCGATCGTCATTTCGGTCGCGCCCGATCGCGCCCGCGGCGAATGATTCACGAGCGTCCCCACCGTCGCTACCGTCACCTCCACGAGATCTGCTCACCTGATACCCGTGGCGAGTCGGCGCCTCAGTGTGGGCGGCGAACCGCGGTCGATCGGGGATAAGTACCCTTGGCCGCGGCGAACGGAGGGGACCATGGACGCAACGAATGCCGAGGTGACCGGCGAGGCGCTCGCTGCGCTGTTCGAACGCGGAGAAGAGGCGCGCGCCGCCTTCGTCTCGCCCGAGAACAGCCGGTTGGTCACCTACGCGCAGGCGGCGAGGCGCATCGATGAGCTGGCGGGCCGGCTCGCCGCCGCTGGCGTCGGTAAGGGGAACCGTGTGGCGCTCGCTCTCTCCAACAGCCCCGACTTCGTGCTGCTCCTGCTCGCCGTCACCGCGCTCGGCGCCGCGGCTGCGCCGCTCAACCCGGCCTACACCGAGGACGAGTTCACCTTCTACCTGCAGGACATCGCCCCACGTTTCCTCCTGCTCCCCCCGAGCCTGCCTGCCGCCGAACGAGCCGCAGCCGCGACGGGGACCGCGGTCGTCACCGTGATCGCGCGCGAAGACGGTCCACCTTGCCTCGTCTCCGACGGGCAGGAGATCGAGCAGCCGTCGAGCTTCGAGCCCGGCGAGCCGGACGACGTCGCCATCGTGCTCCACACAAGCGGGACGACGAGCCGGCCGAAGCAGGTCCCGCTCCGCCAGCGAAACCTGATGGCGTCGGCGCGCACCATCGCCGCCCACTACCGGCTCGGGCCCGAAGACGTCTCGTTCTGCGTCATGCCGCTCTTCCACGTGCACGGCCTGGTCGCGTCGATGTTCGCCGCTCTGAGCAGCGGCGGAACGGTGGTCGTGCCGCCCCGGTTCACGCCGCGCCGCTTCTGGCCCCAGGCCCGAGAGCAGGGAGCGACGTGGCTCTCGGCCGGGCCGACGCTGCACCAGATGATCCTGGACAAGGTCGACGCCAAGGGCGCGCCGCATACGCTGCGATTCGCCCGCTCGTGCAGCTCGGCCCTCTCGCCTGCGCTCATGGAGCGGGCCGAGGGCATCTACGGGGTGCCCGTGCTCGAGGCGTACGGCATGACCGAGGCCAGCCACCAGATGGCCTCGAACCCGCTTCCCCCCGGGCGGCGGGTGCCCGGCTCGGTGGGCATCGCCACCGGGACCGAGATCGGTGTGGTCGACCAGGAGCGCCGGTTCCTCCCGGAGGGGGTCCCGGGCGAGGTGGTGATCCGAGGCCCCGGCCTCACCTCCGGCTACGTCAGCAATCCAGCGGCGAACGCCGACTCGTACTTCGACGGCTGGTTCCGCACCGGCGACCTGGGCGTCTTGAAGCAGGGTTACCTGCACCTCGAGGGCCGGCTGAAGGAGATGATCCTGCGCGGAGGCGAGAACATCGCGCCGGCCGAGATCGAGGCCGTGCTCCTGCGGCATCCCGCCGTGGACGAGGCCATCTGCTTCGGGATCGCGGATGACAAGTACGGAGAGGTGCCCTCGGCGGCCGTCACGCTGAAGGCGGACGCCGACCCCCGTGCGCTCGTCGACTTCTGCAGGGTGCACCTGGCCGCGTTCAAGGTCCCGACGACCATCCACGTGGTGTCGGAGATCCCCCGCACGCCGACGGGGAAGGTGCAGCGCCGGCGCGTCGCGGCGTCCGTCGCCGAGCGGGAGCGGAGGAGTTGAAGCTCGTCGTCCTCGGCGCGGGCGCCATCGGCGCCTACGTCGGCGCGTGCCTCGCCCGGGGCGGCGCCGACGTCACCCTCGTCGCCCGCCGGGCGCACCTCGAGGCGATGCGCGAGCGCGGTGTGCGCGTGCTCTCGCCCCGCGGCGACTTCACCGCCCACCCGGCGGCGACCGACGACCTCGAGACCGTGTCGGACGCGGACGTGGTCTTCGTCGGGCTGAAGGCCTACAGCCTGCCCGAGCTCGCCCCGCGACTCGGCCCGCTCCTTCGTCCGGGCGCCGGGGTGCTCTGGGCTCAGAACGGGATCCCTTGGTGGTACTTCCAGTCGGAAGGCGGCCCGCTCGACGGGACCGTGCTCGAGAGCACCGACCCCGGCGGCGCGATCTCTCGGGCCATCGCGCCCGAGCACAACATCGGCTGCGTCGTCTACTGCTCGACCGAGATCGTCGAGCCGGGCACGATCCGCCATATCGAGGGCACGAGGTTCGCTATCGGCGAGCCCGACGGCTCGGTCAGCGTACGGTGCCGCGCCATCTCGGAGGCCTTCGCCGCCGGGGGGCTGAAGGCGCCGATCGACGAGCGACTCCGAGACCAGATCTGGCTGAAGCTCGTCGGCAACGTGTCGTTCAACCCCGTGAGCGCGCTCACCCGCGCCACCCTCGGCGAGCTCGGCTCGCTGCCCGAGATGGTCGAGCTGCTGCGCGAGATGTTCGCCGAGTGCGCGGCGGTGGCCGATCGGCTCGGCGTCGAGTTCCCGGTCTCCCTTGACAGGCGGCTGGAGGCAGGGTTCGCGGTCGGCGACCACAAGACCTCGATGCTTCAGGACCTGCAGGCGGGGAAGGAGCTAGAGCTCGACTGCATGAGCGGAGCGGTCATCGAGCTCGCGGAGAAGCTCGGTGTCGAGGTGCCCCACATCCGCGCCGTCCACGCCTGCGCCAAGCTGCTCGACCGGGTCGCGACCGCGCCCGCCGCCGGTCAGCTTGCCGCTCGCGCCTGAGCCTGAACCAGCTCAGGCGGTCGCCGGGACGGTCGCTACGGTCGTTCCGGCTCCCTCGCTCTTGTAGGTCGATCCCTGGCGCGGGGCCGCGCGTGCGAAGGTTCGTCTGAAGCGTTGAACGCGACCTACTCCGAGATCGAAGAGCCCGAGTGGAGGGCTTCGTGCTTCAGGGACCGGCCGTCACACGACGTCGGTCCTCGTCCCGGGTGGCCTTCGCGCGGTACATGACACGGTCGGCCTCTTCCAGCAGGTCCGCCACCGTCGCCGACTGGCACGGGGTGCGCGCCGCCCAACCCATGGAGACCTCGACCGGCCTACCAACCGACGCGACGGTGGACGCCGCGTGCAGGTACTCCTGGATGCGGCGCTCGACAGCGTCGCGGCCCGAGTCGTCGAGGCCGAGGGTGAGGGCCACAAATTCGTCGCCTCCGATACGCGACACAACATCCGCGCGCTGGAGCGCCTGGCTGAGCGCTCGAGCCACAGCCCTGAGTCCGGCGTCCCCAGCGTTGTGCCCGTAGTGGTCGTTGAGCTCCTTCATGTTGTCGACATCAAGAAAGAGGAGATGGGCCGAGGAGTGCTGACGATCGGCCAGCTCCAGGACCTGCGAGCCCACGGCCACCAAGCCTCGGCGGTTTCGCAGCCCGGTGAGTTCGTCAGTGAGTATCAGTTCGCGCAATTGTGCGCTCACCTCCACGAGCTCGCGCTCCATGGCCACGCGCTCGGTGACGTCGCGCAAGATGGTGCAGGTCCGCTTCTCGTCGTTGGCCTCGGTGAAGACCTTGGCGCTCATCTCCACCTCGATGAGCGCGCCGTCGCCCCGGATCATCCTGGCCACGCCATGGACACGGCCGGTGCGTTCGCGCTCGGCCAACATCGGGTCCCACCGTTCGTCGGTGTGGTCGGCCAGGCCCTGACGGCCCCGGCCGCAGATCTCGGCCTCGGTCATCTGGAAGATCTCGCACGCCGCGGGATTGGCGGCCAGAACCCGGCCGTCAGGTGCTGTGAACAATACGCCGTCAGGGCTGTTCTCGTACAGCGCTCGATAGGCCTCGGGCCCGAGCGTTTCCCCCGCCCTGTCCGTTTCTGCTGGCCTCTCGATCACCTCGTGCCCCTGTCCTCGCCGTTGTGCTCCCGGGACTGCGCCCGGCTCGGCCTATGGGGACCGGGAAGGTGGACGCGGCCCTCGACCTAGCTGAGCACCTGCCAGTGGCGGACGTGCCAGTAGCCGCAGGGAGCATGTCGCAACGCTAGTGCCGTGCTCTCCCGGGCAAGCGACGAGTCCTGGTTGTCCGCAATCACGGCATACCGCCCGGCGTGTCGCCGTGCTCACTAACGTCACCACGGCCGCTCCGTTCCAGCCGTGGAGGCGAGGCGGCCGATCGATACCCGTCACGGGACAAACGATGGCTCGCGATCCACGCCCAGATCAGCTGAACCCCCTGGCAACACGCGAGCGAGAAGGCCGGCGGTCGCGCCCGATCAGTGCTCACGAACTCGGCGTGCGAACAGCAACGAGTGGAAGAACCCAGATCAGACGGGTGAGCCAAACTGACGGATGTCTGCGAGCCGATACGGACGCGCGATGGAAGGGGTGCCCACCCGTGGCGCTCACGCTCCCTCGTCGCACCCGAGCGTCCTGCTGACTGCAAGCCCGACGGCGTTCGCGGCATCTCAAAGCGGCCTGTCTCCGGCGACGAGCACGAGCTCGTCGTCCAGAAGTGCCTCAGCGCCGACAAGGTGCACCGCGTCGTAGCCTCGCAGCCCGTGCACCTCCGCCAGCACTCCTGTCGGGATCGGTAGGGCTTACTCGTCAGGTGACTGCTGGGTGCGGGTGGCGGCACGGACCTGGGGGGCAACTTGGGTGCCGAGGAGTTCGATGACCTGCAGCCATTCGCACTGGGGGATGTGGCCGAGGTCCATCTGGAGGATGTGGCGGCTGTGGCCGAGGTGCTGGTGGAAGGTGACGAGGCGCTCGGCGATCTCGTCGGGACTGCCGGCGAAGACCATGCCACCGGGCCCGGCGTCGGCGTCGAAGGCCGCCCGGCTGCGTCCTCGTGCGCGGGTGTCGCCGTGTTCGGCGGCGTAGGCGGCGAAGGCTTCGTTCTCGTAGTGGTGGTAGCGGTTCTTGGCGTCGGTGCCGTCGGCGGCGACGAAGCCGTGGCTGGCGACGGCGATGTCGAGGCGGTCGGCGCGATGGCCGGCTTGCTCGGCGGCTTGCCGGTACAGTTCGGCGCGCTGCACCCAGTTGGCGGTGGTGCCGCTGAGAATCCCGAAGGCGACGGGGAGGCCGAGGACCCCGGCCCGGACGCACGATCCGGGGTTGCCGCCCGTGCCGAGCCAGATCTTCAGGCCGCCGTCGGCCCGGGGCACCACGAGCGCGTCTCGTAATGGGGGGCGGGTGGTGCCGCTCCAGGTGACCCGCTCGGCGGCGTTGACGGCAAGGAGCAGTTCGAGCTTGTCGGCGAAGAGCCGGTCGTAGTCGACCAGGTCGTAGCCGAACAGCGGGAATGAGTCAGTCGACGAGCCTCGGCCGACGGTCAGGTCGACCCGGCCGCGGGAGACCGCCCAGGCGGTGGCGTGCTGCTGGTAGACGCGGGACGGGGTCGTCGGTGCCGAGCACCGTGACAGTGCTGCCGAGGCGGATCCGCTCGGTGACCGCTCCGGCGGCCGCCAGGAGGGTGGCCGGCGCGGAGACGGGCATGGTGACGCTGTGGTGCTCGCCGAACCCGAAGAAGTCGAGCCCGACCTGGTCGGCGAGGCGGACGCCTTCGAGCAGGTCGGTGATCGCCTCGGCGGTCGAGGCCAGGGTGCCGTCGGGGCGTCGGGCTCGGTGCCCGAAGCTGTAGACGCCGATCTCCACGTCGGCCTCAGCCCTGATCGGGGTCGGACGAAGGCGCGTCGGGGCGGCGGCCGCCGGTGGCCATGACCCCGTAGAGGTGCTCGACCTGCAGGCGGATCACGAGACGGCGGGCGTCGATCATCTCGGCGAAGAACGCCTGCTCGTCGGGAGCGTCGCCGTAGAAGGCGGCGTGCACGGCTCGCAGCTCCCGGGTGGCGTCGTCGCCGGGCTGAGCAGCGACCCCTGAGAGCGTGGCGGTGCCCTCCGCCACAGCGAAGCGCCAGAAGTCGTCACCTGCCGCGTGCAGGGACGCCCGGGGGTCCCGGGCCAGGTTGCAGGCCTTCACCCGCTCCGCGGTGGTCGAGATCCGCACGAGCCTGGCGGCCGAGTCGGCCACGTAGAGGATGTTGGACAGCTGCGGACGCCCACTGCGCCCGATGGTGGCCAGGATCCCCTCCCGGCCGCTGGCGACGAGCTCCCACAGCTCCGCTTCGCTCGCCATCAGCGCATTCCGCCCGGTCGGTCGACCGCCAAGCGCCTGACCTCCCCGTCACGGGGCATCACCGCTTCTGCTGGCTCTCCGCGAGCTACGACCGGTTCCGGGCCGCAGCCACGAGCTGTGGCGAGACGTGTCATGGCTCGGAGCATCTGCTCGGACGATGGCGGGTCCGGCAGCGGCGCTCGTGACCTTCTCATGCTCACCGCATCGAGGAAGAATGCGGCCAGGCGGCGGGACGAGCTGGGTGCGTCGCGTCGGGTCACATTGAGAACTGCCGCGTTGGCGATGAGGAGAAGCAGCAGGTCCTCGCCGACGAAGTCCACGCGGAGCTTCCCCGCCGCCTTGGCTCGATCGATGAGCTCGATCACCAGGTCGTTCGCCTCGCGGCGCAGCTCCTCGACGCGCTCGTCGGCGGGCAGCACCGTGGCCAGCACATCGCTGAAGCCGAGGTCGCCTTCCTGCATGGCGCAGATCTCCTCGACGAAGGAGACGAAACCCTTCCATGGGTCGGAGGCAGCGAGCGCCCGGCGAGCCGCATCGACGTAGCGGGTGACCTGGCCCACGAGCGCCTCGCAGACCAGCTGCTCCTTGCCGCGGGGGAAGTGCCGGTACAGCGTCGCGATGCCCACCCCGGCGGAGCGAGCGATCTCCTCCAGCGACACGTCGATACCCTGATCGGCGTAGAGCTCCTCTGCCGCTGCCAGGAGGGCCGCCCTGTTGCGTGCAGCGTCCGAACGCGGCCGCCGGGCACGGGCCCGAACGACGATTGCGTCCTCGAGTTCCTCCACCACGCTCTCCACGCTAGCAATAAAACGGAGGTACACCTCCGATTAGACAACTATAATGGAGGTACCCCTCCGGATCGTCCAGCAAGACGGGAGCACCACCATGCCCAACACCGAAAGCTCACCCGCCGCCCCTCCCGACCTGCAGGCGCTCCTGCGCGACGGGAAGGGCCACTGGTCACTCGACCCAGCCGCTTCGAGCGTCGAGTTCCACGTCAAGCACTTCTGGGGAGTGATGACCGTGCGCGGCCGCTTCGAGCAGCTCGCCGGCGAGGGCACCGTCGAGGCAGACGGCAGCGTGTCCGGCCGACTGCAGATCGCCGCCGCATCGGTCAACACCAAGAACCGCAAACGCGACGAGCACCTGCGCTCCGCCGACTTCTTCGACGCCGAGCAGCACCCGACGATCGTCGTGACCGCCCAACGACTCATCCCGGCCGGCTCAGGTGCGCTGCGCGGCCAGATCTCCCTCGAGGTCGCCGGTCGCCAACAGGCCCTGGAGCCGACCGTCGAGGTCGTCGACGCCACGACCGACGCTGTCACCCTTCGCGCCGAGACGACCGTAGACCGGAGCGTCTTCGGGATGACCTGGAGCCCGCTGGGCATGGCCTCCCCCCAGGCTCGAGCCGTCGCCACCGCCCGCTTCATCCGCCGGTAGCCCGACTTCTCTCGCACCCCCTGTCGGAAGGAGCCACTCTCATGCGCGCAGTCGCCATCGAATCCCTCGGGAACCCGGCCCGTGTCCTCGAGCTGCCAACACCAAACCCCGCTCCCGGCGAAGTCCTCGTGAAGATCCAGACCGCCTCGGTCAACGGCTTCGACCTGGCGGTCGCGGCCGGGGTGCTCGAAGGTGCGATGGAGCACCGCTTCCCGGTCGTGCTCGGTAAGGACTTCGCCGGCATCGTCGAGGCCGTCGGCGAGGGCGTCACCCACTTCGCGCCGGGTGAGCCGGTCTTCGGCGTGGTCATGAAGCCCTACCTCGGTGACGGGAGCTTCGCCCTCGGTGACGGGAGCTTCGCCGAGTACGTCACCGTCCCCGAGCAGTACGGCATCGAACGGCTGCCCAACAGCCTCGATCCGGCGACGGCCGGGGCCCTGGGACTGGCCGGGTCCGCGGCGCTCGCCGCCATCGACGCTGCCGCAGTTCGCAGCGGCGACACGGTGCTGGTATCGGGGGCAACCGGCGGCGTCGGGGCGCTGGTCGTCCAGTACGCCCAGAACGCCGGGGCCACCGTGGTGGCCAGGGACGTCCCGGGAACGAAGCGGACTTCGTGCGCGACCTCGGCGCCAGCCACGTCGTCGACTACACCGGCGACCTGGCAGCCCAGGTTCGCGCCATCGCCCCTGACGGTCTGGCGGCTGTGATCCACCTCGCTGGTGACCCGGCCGGCCTCCCCGACCTGCTCTCACCCGGGAGCCGGATCGTCTCCACCCTCGGGTACGGGCCAGACCAGAACGCCGCCGCGGTCGCAGTGATGGCGAACCCGGACTCCGCCACCCTCAGCCGGCTCGCCGGCGACATCCTCGCCGGACGGCCCCGCGTCCCCGTCGAGCGCGCCTACCGGCTCACCGAGGTCCCCGCTGCGCTCGGCGACTTCGCCGCCGGCACCCTCGGCAAGCTCGCCGTCACCATCGACTAGGCGCACCGATGCCGGACTCGCAAGACCGACTCGCCCGGCTGTTCGCAGCGGCCAGCATCATCATCCGGCCGCTGCTGCTCTCGCGGCTCCACCGGCCCCTCAGCAGTCAGCTCATGGTGCTCGACTACACGGGGGCCCGAAGCGGGCACCGCTACAGCTTCCCGATCGGCTACTTCACCTGGGACGAAGATCAGGTCCTCGCCTTCAGTAGCCGGCGCTGGCCGGCGGCCCTCCGCACGGCCCGAGACATCCAAGTCGTCCTACGCGGCCAGACCTACGACGCAGCTCCGGAAGTCATCAGCGTCCAGGAGGACAAGGTCACGCTCCTCGCCGCGTTTGCCCGGCGCAAAGGTCCCCGCACCGCCAAGCGACTGATGCTCGGTCTCCCCGGGAACCGCCAACCATCGGCCAGCGAGCTGGAAGCCGCCGCGACCAAAACCACGATCCTCCGCTTCCGTCTCGCCCCGGTCACACCATGCCGGTAACGAGCCGCCGGCCACCGAGCGACCACCCAAGGTTGCGCCGACTTCCCGAAGCGCCCGCCCGGCGTCGTTTCGTCCCGGCCGTCATTTGGCCTGGCGTGGCGGTTAAGGCGAGCGACAAGGCGAGCGACCAATCCATCCACAACCTTCTCTTGGTCTTCTACGGATGGGTAATCGGTTGGATCTCGGCCACTATCGCCAGGGTCGTCTATCCGCCGCCCAAGTCGAGTCGTAGACGGTTCGGTGGCCAGATGTGAGTGGCTAGTAAGTTCGATGACCACATAGCCGGCGATCGAGGATACTCACAATGCTCGCTACCAGACTCTCATGCTCGTATACATCTCGACCAACCCGTCCGCTTGGTGCACGAGGGATCTACTGGGGAGGCCGCAGGCGTGGACGAGACACCCTTACCCGACTGGCTCCTGTCCGACGGCGACACCGCCTTTGACCGGTGCGGGTTCTCAATCCGATCGGCATGCACCCTGGCGTAAGCAACAAGGACCGACCCACGATATCCAGGAGTAGGGTTCGACCATGACCGTTACGCAAGGTACCTCACCAGGGGAGGCGACCCATGCCGGAAGTCGGTGATCGCGTTCGTGTCCATTCCACGAAGGTCGGCCAGGCCCCGCGCGATGGCGTGGTGACCAGCGTCATCGGGCAGCTTCTTCACGTCAGGTGGTCGACGGGCGAAGAGTCGACGATTGTGCCTGCGCCTGGATCGGTGGCCGTCATCGGCAAGGTGAAGGTGTCATCGGGCAAGAAGGCTTCCCCACCAGTGAAGGCCGCCAAGGCCACGGAGTCGGCCAAGAAGGCCGCCAAGAAGTCATCTCGGTAGTCATCGGAGCGAGCGGCCTCGCGATCCGGCAGACCTCCTGCCACAGGAGAGGTGGAGTGCCGAATGCAGAGGGGGTGATCGGCCTCGGCGAGCCCTCGCTCAGGAGCTGAGGCCGAACACGGTCGCTCGCGTCTACGGCGTCCTCCGGGCGATGTTCAACTATGCCGTGGCGGTCGACCGCCTCGGCCGCTCGCCCTGCCGGGGCGTCCGTCCACCTCGCCGAGACGTTCGGGAGCGCCGCGTCCTCACCACCAACGAGATCGCAAGGCTCGCGGAGGCAACCGACCAGCCGTACCGGGCGATGGTGTGGCTCGGCGCCGTCGTGGGCCTCCGGTACTCGGAGGTCGCCGGGCTAAGGGTCGGCCGACTGGACCTGCTCGAGGACAAGCTGACCGTCGCCGAGACGGTGACCCGGGACGGCCACGGCGGCACCGCATTCGGTCCTCCGAAGTCCGCCGCGTCCCGGCGAACCGTCGCTCTGCCGCGGATGCTCACCGAGCTGCTCGCCGAGCACCCCTGGCGACGTGGTCTCACCGAAGCCGACGCCAATGAACTCGTCTTCGTGTCGCCAGACGGGGGCCCACTCCCCTACGAGAACTGGCGCAATCGGATCTGGCTGCCGGCATGCCAGAGAGCAGACCTCGAGGGCATCGGCTTCCATGACCTCCGGAGGCTCTCCGCGACGCTCCTCGTTGCCGAGGGGGTCGACGCGAAGACTGCACAGTTCCGCCTCGGCCACTCCGACGTCCGGCTCACGCTCGGCCTGTATGCCCAGACCGTCGTCGAGGCGGAGCGAGTGGCCGCCGACCGCCTCGGCGAGCGGTTCTTCGCGGGGCAGGCCCGGTGTGACTCCCAGGACGGAGCAGTCCCCGGGAGCAGTGCTGGTCCTGGCCCCAATCGTGCGACTGGCCTCCTGTCCTGCGGATGACTTGTCGACCTTGTTCCTGCCCGGGGACGCGCTTCCCCCGATCGGACGGACGTAGCCTGGTTGGAGCCTCTCCTCGGCATCGTGAGACTCCCGCCCGGTCGAGCCACCGGCCAAGACGTCCGCTCGGTCGGGATCAACGATGACGGTAGACGTCGGCGCGGTGCTCGATCCGGACGACATGCACGACGTGGCTCTCCTCGTCCAAGCCGAAGATGACCCGATAGGCGCCGCGGCGCGCCGAGAAGTAGCCGGCCAGCTCACGTCCGAGCGGTCTACCCACCCGGCGCGGCTCGTTACGAAGCGGCCCTGTACAGAACTCCCAGACCGCGAGAGCGACGGCCAGCTGTAACTCCCGCTCGAGGGCACGCCGGGCAGCGCCGGAGAGGCGCAGCTCGCAGCCACTGCTCACGCAGCGCCGCTCTCGCGGCGCTGCCGCTCCTCCATCAGGCGAGCCATCTCCTCGGCAGTGACGTACTCGCCGCGCGCCGCCTCCGCCTCCGCCTCGCGGATAGCGGCCAGCGCCCTCGGATCCGAGAGGATGTCGAGCGTCTCCTCCATCGAGGCGAGGTCGTCGGGTGCTATCAGCACAGCGGCCGGATGCCCGTGCCTGGTGATCGTGACGCGGGCATGGGTCTTCTCCACGTCCGCGACGAGCTCAGAGAGCCGGTTCCGGGCATCAGCAAGGGGTAGCTCCTCCATAGCCGAACCCCACTGGTGGTGGCCAACGCCTTCGAACAGGTCGGCTGCTCGCCGGCAGTCGACAGCGGCCCTTGCGACTTCCCCGTCGTTTCTGCGACTGCTCACTCGGCGAACGGGTCGGCTCGTGGTTGAACTCGCGGATGACATGCGCGAGCGCGGCGGGCTGGTCGAGCGGAATGAGGGTGCAGGTGTCTCTTACCTCGAACAGCTTCCCCCTCGGGAGGAGCTCGACGAGGGGCGGCCGTGGGCGAACGGCTCCTCGCCGAGCTTCGGTCTGCCGACCCGGACTACCTCAGCGTCACCGGCCTCAGGCGCAGCACGGAAAGCGGTGACAGGAACGAGCCGTCACGGATCGAAGGACGCCGGGCCCGTCGACCATCTCCGACGCGAGGACCGAGGCATCGGCGCAGGCTCCTTCGGCTTCACATCACCAGGGAGCATGCACTGCCGTACGCGGTGGCCGTAAGCCATGACGCCACCTTGCATATGCTTCACGAATAACCGCCTGATCACGACCCGGGAATCGGTGCCGATAATCGATCACCGGGCCGATCCGCAAGGCCTCGCCGAGCAGCGAGTTCATCGCGTTCGACACCGAGCAGTCGCCGGTTCATAGGTTGGTGGAGGTGAGCGGACTCGAACCGCCGACCTCCACGTTGCGAAATTGGACCGGAACGGGCTCGTGACCTGGGCGAACTCTTCGGCACCCCATCTGACCTGCGACACTCCGCGCCAGCTCGTGACGCCGAACACCACTGACTGCCATTTCGGTCGCGCCCAAGCGCTGCCCACGATGGACCCGCCGGCACTCGCTACCGTGCCTACCGTCTCGGCGGTGATGCCGAGGGACGTCAGCCCGCGTTCGCGAAGCCACCATCGGCATATCCTCGGCGACCGTTCCGCCGGCCAGTTGAGGAACGAGGGATCGACGATCTTGCAGCGCAGTCGGCGCGTCGGCGCGTCGGCGCGTCGGCGCGTCGGCGCGTCGGCGCGTCGGCGCGTCGGCGCGTCGGCGCGTCGGCGCGTCGGCGCGTCGGCGTGTCGGCGCGTCGGGCACGCTCTTATCCGGATCTCGATTCGCGGCCGCTCTTCCTGAGATCCCTTCGCGAGAGCCCTAAGGGTGTCAACTCGCATCGGGCCGAGTGGGGGATGTGCGTCCGGCCGCGCTCGGTTATCGTCGGGGCGACCCACGAAGCGGGGTCATGGCGGGGGGTGAGCGCGTTGAAGACGCAGGCTGCCGTGCTGTGGAAGACGGGGGGGGATTGGAGCGTCCGGGAAATCGACCTCGACCCTCCGAGGTCGGGCGAGGTGCTCGTCCGGATCGCGGCGTCGGGAATCTGTCACTCCGACGAGCATCTCGTGACCGGCGACCTGCCCGTCGCGTTGCCGATCATTGGAGGTCACGAGGGCGCGGGCGTCGTGGAGACCGTCGGCCCCGGGGTGGCCTCGGTGGGGCCCGGCGATCACGTGGTGTTCTCCTTCGTGCCCGCCTGCGGAGTCTGCCCCTCCTGCTCGAGCGGCCACCAGAGCCGCTGCGACCTCGGGCGCTACTTCCCCGAGGGCCTGCAGGTGTCGGACCAGACCTCCCGCCACCACGCCGACGGAACGGACCTACGGCTCATGTGCCTGCTCGGCGCCTTCGCCCGCCACACTGTCGTCGCCGAGGCGAGCGTGGTCAAGGTCGACCCGGCCCTGCCACTCGACAAGGTCTGCCTGCTCGGCTGCGGGGTCGCCACGGGCTGGGGCTCCTCCGTCTATGCGGCTGGCGTCCGGCCTGGCGAGACCGCCGTAATCATCGGTCTCGGCGGCGTCGGCAGCAGCGCGGTGCAAGGTGCACGGCTCGCGGGCGCCGAGCTGATCATCGGCGTCGACCCAATCGAGTGGAAGCGCGAGAAGGCCAAGGACTTCGGAGCCACCCACACCGCGGCGAGCATCGACGAGACACTCGAGCTCGTGCGCGAGCTCACCTGGGGACGGATGGCCGAGCGGGTCGTCATGGCGATGAGCGTCGGCGACGGCAGGCTGATCGCCCCCGCGATGGGCCTCGCCGCCAAGGGCGGCCGCGTCGTCGTCACCAACATCCACCCCCACGTCGAGAGCCAGATCAACATCAGCATGCACGAGGTAACCTTGTTCGAGAAGCAGCTCGTCGGCGCGCTCTTCGGGTCGGCCAACCCTCGGGTCGACATCCCGAAGCTGGGACGCTTGTACCAGGCGGGGCTCGTCGACCTCGACGGTCTCGTGACGCGCACCTACACCCTCGAGCAGGTGAACGAGGGCTTCGACGACCTCCGCAACGGCCGTGTGCTGCGCGGCGTCATCCGCTTCGAATAGGAGCGCGCGCAGATAGGCAGCCAAGAAGAGAGATCCACTGGTCGTGACGGCCCGACTGTGATGACGGGTGCGATCCAACCCGACGACCGGTGGAGCTGATCGAACGTTACTCGAACCATGCTGAACAGGGAGAACGTCTTCGTGTCCTGGTAGAGATGGTCCCGCTTGCGCCTCACAAGGTCGAGCTTCGGCATCCCGCTCTTCTCCGCCTGGATCACCCAACCCCACGACGCCGACCGAGACCAGGAAGAGCTGGCGTAATCCTCGGGACCAGAGCGGACAGCTCCCATAAGCAGCAAGCTGTCCGCGGAAACACCACTCTGGAACCGGCAACGTCGCTCACGACTGGGCCATCCCAGGAGGCCCAGTGACTATCCCCTATCGCTGCCGGGTCGGTCACACCGTTCGGAACTAACCCGGTTGGCCTGCCCGATCAGAGCATGCTTGACCAGTGGGTGAGGATCCACGGCCATCTGGCGCGTGCCTGGGTCGAACTCCCGTCAGGTGTCAACGCTGAACTCGACCTCTATAACGAGTGCCTCGAGCACGATGAATGAGCCATCGCGCTCTTTCAGGAAACCTCCGACAGCGCCTTGGCGATGATCGTGGTTTCGTTGTCCAGCGACGATGGCTGGTGGTATCGATCGACGTCCAGCTGGTCGATGAGTGACAGGTGGGCACGGATGGCTTCGGAAGTGTTCTCGGTGAGCACGACGCCGTGCGTCTCGGCGACGAAGATCCTGGCGATCCGGCCCCCCGCCACGGAGTAGACGTGTCCGTTGACCGAGCATTCCTCGTGCGCGAGGTAGGCGACCAGAGGGCTCACGGAGTCGGGCGAGACCTTGGCCGCGAGGTCTCCCAGGATGTCCTCGGTCATCCGGGTCAACGCAATCGGCGCGATAGCGTTGACTTTGATGCCGTGGCCGGCACCCTCGAGCGCGAGAACGCGGGTCAACCCGGCTAGGCCCGCCTTGGCTGCGCCGTAGTTGGCCTGACCGAAATTGCCGAACAGGCCGGAGGCGGAGCTGGTGTTGAGAATGCGGCCGTAGCCCTGCTCGCGCATCAGGCGAAAGGCCGGCTGACTGACATAGAGAGCTCCCTTGAGGTGGACGTCGATCACCGGGTCGATCATGGTGTGATCCATCTTGTGGAAGGCCTTGTCTCGCAGGTTGCCTGCGTTGTTGACCAGCACGTCGACTCGACCGAACGCGGCCAGCGCGGCCTGCACGATGGCCTGCCCCCCTTCGGGGGTGGCCACGCTGTCGTCGTTGGCCACTGCCTCTCCACCGAACGCAGTGATCTCGTCGACAACCCGCTGCGCGGCCGACGACGATGCGCCGCTGCCGTCGACCGAGGCACCCAGATCGTTGACCAGAATCTTCCCTCCCCGACGAGCCAGCTCGAGCGCGTGGGAACGTCCGAGACCACCGCCGGCACCGGTGATGATGGCCACTCGCCCGTCGAAACGCATATCAGGCATTGTCATGGACCTCTCTATCCCGTGCTGGAGCCTTCGGCGGTTGCCGCCGACGCGGTGCACGAGTGACGGCTGGTGTTGCGCCGTTGTGCACGGGCGTGGGCTTGGATCGTGACGGCGACGGTCCGACGAACGAACTCAAGACCGCCAGCAGGGCGTGCTTTTGCGCGTCATCGAGCCGCGGGTCTTGACGGATGGCGTCCTCGGTGGCTGCCGAGCGCTCCGTGGCATCGCCCGCCGCCACTCCGGCTGCCCGGAGCAGCAGGGTGTCGATGGAGACTTGGAGCGCGCCGGCGAGAGCACTGATCACCGTGACCGAGGGCAGCGCCAACCCGTGCTCAATCTGGCTGAGATACGGGTTGGAGATGCGGGCCAGCTCGGCGGCTTGCCGCAGGCTCAACTGAGCGAGCTGACGTTGGCTACGCACGTAGGAGCCGAACGCCTCGTACATCTGACCACGAGGTCTCTGGTCCACGTGACCACCGCCCTTCCCCCCAGTCACCCCAGGGATGAAGACCGCCTTGCTAGGTTTAGTCTAGCAGTCGCTTGCCATCACTGCACAGGGAACTTGCCGGTCAATCGCCGACGGGCAGCGGCTTCAGGACGCGTCCGGCAGCCAAGAACGGCTCCACCGTGCTGACCAGCGCGCGCGCCGGACCGCGTCGCTGCAGGTCGTGGCCGGCCGGCAGCATCACCAGATCAGCGTCGGGAATGCGTCGGGCCAACAACGTACTGTTCGCGGGAGGCACCACGCGGTCGCGGGCCCCGCAGACGACCAGGGTGGGCGCTCGGATCGCACCGAGGAACGGGATGCTCGACCAGCTGGAGATGGCCAGGGAATGCCACAACGCCCCCACGGCGTCCGGTCGGGGCCAGGAGCGGGCGTCCGACGCCACACGAAGGCCGCGCGAGCGCGTCTTGGCTACCCGGAGTCGCTCCGACGCCACATGACGTGGACACGAGAACCAACCGACGAACCTTCGCCGGGGCGTGGACGGCGAGCTGCTGAGCGACGGCACCACCGTGGGAGAACCCCAGCACGTCGGCCCTGTCCAGACCAGCCTCATCGAGCACCGAGGCCGCGATTCCAGCCAGCATCAATATCGACAGCGGCAGGATCGGTGTGGGGCTCCCGCCGACGCCGGGCGCGTCGAAGCTGACGATGGTGCGACCGTTCAGCGCCTGCGTGAACGGCCCCCAACTCTCCAGAGGCCGGGTCAACCCGTTGAGCAACAGCAATGGGTCCCCTTCGCCCTCCACGCGGATGCGGACCCGGAGCCCACGGACACGGACCACCTGAGAGTCGTACGCCCGCGGTCGAGGCTTCTTCACGCGTGGGTATGCACGTAGCTGCCGGGTGCGGCCTCGATCGGCGGATGGTCCTTGCTACCGAGCTGTCGGGGAGGGGCCACCTTGGGACCGCCCTGCGTGGCGATCCACTTGGCCCAGTCCTCCCACCAGGTGCCCTCTTGCAGCTGCGCCGCGTCCTTCCACTCTTGCGGATCGGCCGGGCGGGCGTCGTTGGTCCAGTGCTTGGCTTTTGGGCCGGGTGGGTTGACGATCCCGGCGATGTGCCCGGACGTGCTCAACACGAACCGGCTGTGACCGCCGAACAGCTGAGTGGTCTTGTAGCCGGAGACCCACGGGACGATGTGGTCGTCGACCGCGGACAGCACGTAGGTGTCGATGTCGACCATCCCCGGCTCGAGCTTCTGACCGTCGATCTCGAACTCTCCCCGCGCGAACTCATTGTGGAGGTAGCAGGACCTCAGGTATTGCGAGTACATCCTGGCCGGCATCCGGGTGCTGTCCTTGTTCCACACCAGCAGGTCGAAGGCCGGCGGCTTCTTGCCGAGAAGCCAATTGTTCACGACGTACTGGAACACCAGGTCGTTGGCCCGCAACGCATCGAACGTGTGCGCCATCTTGTCGGAATCGAGGAAGCCGCGCTTGGCCATCTGCTTCTCGAGACCGGCGATCGTGGCCTCATCAGTGAAGACTCCAAGGGTCCCCGGAACGCTGAAGTCGGTGTGGGTGTTCAGGAACGTGGCGGACTTGATCGAACGATCGCCGATCGCGGCGTTGTGAGCCAGCCCCATCGCGGTCAGCGTCCCCCCCAGACAGACCGAGAGGGTGTTGACCTCCGGGGCGCCGGTGATCTCACGGACGACGCGCACCGCGTCCAAGGGGCCCTGTCGCAGGTAGTCCTCGAAGTCCAGGTCACGCATGGTCGCATCGGGGTTGCGGTAGCTGATCGCGAAGCAGGTGTGACCGTGCTGGACCGCCCACTCGATCAGGCTCCTACCGGGAGCCAGATCCATGATGTAGTACTTGTTGATCCACGGTGGGCAGAACAGCAGCGGCACTGCGTGCACCTGCTTGACCTGTGGCTCGTATTGGATCAGCTCGATCAGGTCGCTCCGGTAGACGACCGCACCGGGGGTAGCGGCCATGTTGACGCCGAGCTCGAACCCGGAGCTGTCGACCTGCGAGGGCCAGCCTCCGTTGTGGCGGAGGTCGCCCAGCATGTTCTTCGCACCCCTGACCACGCTCTTGCCACCGGTGTCGAAGGCCTGCCGGATCGCCGCAGGGTTGCCGAGCAGCGTGTTGGTGGGCGCGAGTGCGTCGAGGATGAATTTGGCGGCGAACCGCGCCTTCATGTCCTGCTTGGCCTCCAGCCCCGCGGCATCCAGTAGCTCGGTGACCAGCTGGCTGCTCAGCATGTACTGCTGCGCCAGCAGAAAGTACAGCGGATTGTCGGCGTATGCCGGGTCGGCGAAGCGTTTGTCGCCGCTCGCGGGAGACATGGGACCGGACGTCTCGCTACCCACCGCGCGCCGCGCTGTCGCGGTGTGTTGCTGCGGCTAGGCCGATCGCCAACCGGGCGTTGGCGGCGACGACCCCAGCCGGGTTCTTGACCAGCGCGGCACCGGCCGCGGCGAGTGAGCGCAAGAAGGAGACCGGATCGACGGCGATCATCGGATCCTCGGCGACGCCCAAGCAGTCGAGGACTGACCCCCCCGCTGACTCGGGTTCTTGTGCTGGCTTCATGGTGTCCGGCTCCTAAGCGGCCTGTGAGCAATGAAGTTCAGTGCTCCACCAGCGGGTGGGTTCAGGACTCTTCGGTGTTGGCCTCGACATAGCTCCGGTAAACACTGAGCAGTGCACGACGTTGCGCCTCCGTGAGCCGCCGGTCGGCCCGGATCGCGGACTCGGTAGCCTCGTCGTCCAGTTTTTCGGTGCCACTGATCAGTCCCGCTTGCTCGAGCAGCGTCTCCGCGGACACGTTCAACGCGTCTGCGATCGACTTGAGCACGCGTACGGACGGCTCGTGCAGTCCGCGCTCGACCTGGCTCAGGTAGGGGTTGGAGACTTCGGTCAGCGCAGAGAGCTGGCGCAGCGACAGATTGGCCATCTGTCGCTGCGCGTGGATTAATCCCCCCAGCATGCGCCGGGGGTCATCCTCTCCTCCCGCCATCGGCTCTTCCGTGTCCTGCGTCATAGCTGACGCCGGGGTGCGGATCAGGCCGACTTCTCGGGGACGAGCACGTTCGCCAGCTGCAAGGCGAAATCGCGCTGCGCGTTGAGCAGGTCAGCGGCGACATCGAAGGTGTACTTGGTCGCGGCTTCCACGCCGGGAATGGCGGGGACACCAGGAATGGCGGGCAGGTCCGGGACAGGAAGCACCGACACGGCCTTGACCCAGGTCTGGGCTGCATCGACGGACAGCTGCTGACCCTGCTGGACGGTGGAGACCAGCTGCTCCCGGATCTTCTGGGCAAGGTCGGACATCTCGGTCGTGGGCGTGGTCTTGGTGTTCGCTGTTGCCATCGTGAACTCCTCGAGGTGTTGTGGAAGGTGCACGGCGTCTCCGGCACACGCACACTATACATACCAACCGCTTGGCATGTCAAGCATGGGCTCCGCCGGCTGTTCGCTACATGTCCATTCCGCCGTTGACGCCCCAGACTTGGCCGGTGATGTACGCGGACGCGTCCGCGGCCAGGAAGTGCACCACGCGTGCGATCTCCTCGGGACGGCAGAACCGGCCCACCGGAATCTCCGACCTGATCTTGTCCAGCACTTTTTCCGGGACGTTCTCGAGCATCTCGGTCGTAACGAAGCCGGGTGTCACCGCGTTCACGGTGATGCCGACGCTGTCGTCTTCGAGCTTGCCTGCCCGCTTGAGGATGAAGGCCGCCTCCTTCGCAAGCGTCTTGGTCAATCCGAACATGCCGGCCTTGGAGGCTGCGTAGCTGGCCTGACCGATGTTTCCGATCTCGCCAATGACCGAGGAGACGAAGACGATGCGACCCGTCCCGCGCTCCACCATGTGCTCCAGCGCTGGCTGAGCTATGTAGAACGAGCCCGACAGGTTCACCGCAAGAACCGTGTTCCAGTCTTCCACTGACATCTTCATGGCCATCTTGTCGATGGCGATACCGGCGTTGTTGACCAGGATGTCGAGCCGGCCGTGCTCGTCGAGCACCTCCTGGACAACCCGACGGCAGTCCTCCGGTTTGGATACGTTGCCCTGGTGGAGGGTCGCACGCCCCTCGCTGGCGAAGTCCTCCTCGAACTTCTTCAGAAACTGCTCTGCGCGCTCCCGGTGGGCGTTGTAACCGGCGGCAACCGAAGCACCTTGGCTGGCCAGGCTCCGGCAGATCGCGGCGCCGATGCCACGGGTTCCGCCGGTGACCAGCGCCACCCGTCCGGAGAGCTTGTCGCCGGCCATGACCGTGGACCGTTCGCTTGACTTCGAGTCGAGGGCGTTCATTGTGGTGCCTCCAAGGATTGCCGATGGGTCGCTGACAACGACAGTGCTTGCCATTGGCGTCCCGTCAGGCCGAGACCCGCGATATGGGGGGCTTCTCGCTAATCTTGCCAGGTCTGTTCAAGCTTTGGGGCCGCGGCTAGCGAGCCCGTCGTGGCTACTATCGGATAACAAGTGGTGGATACTCCGCCAGGCGAGAATGGGGACGATGGCACGAGCACAGACGGTCGGCCTCGCGGACTAGGAGCGGCGCTATCGCGAGCTGCTCGCGGAGCTCGCCGAGCTCGGCTTCATCCGCTCGGGCAGCGTCGCCCCTCGCTACAACTACTGCGGCAAGGCGAACTGCCGCTGCCACGCCGACCCGCCACAGCCGCACGGGCCCTATTTCCAGTGGACTGCGAAGGTCGGGGGAAAACGGTGAACCGGCGCCTGAGCGCCCGAGAAGCCGAGCTCTATCAGGAGTGGATCGGGAACGACCGGCGCCTGCGGGCCCTCATCGAAGAGCTCCGGGCCGTCGCCGAACAGGCGACCAACCTCATCCTTGACCAGGTCGTGAAGGTTTAATTACAAGCTTAGAGCCGCGCGGATAGGCGCTGAAGAAGACCATCCACCGGTCGTCGTGTTGGCCCGGCTTTCATGCCGGGTGCGACCCAAACCGCCGACCGAGTGGAGGTCGCCACCATCATGCGCGGCGCTCGATCCGAAGTGTTCGATGCCGTCTGGGCTGCGGTCGAACCCCTGCTGCCGGCGCCGCCGAAGGACGACCATCCGCTCGGCTGCCACCAGCCCCGAGCGTCGGACCGGTTCTGCTTCCAGGCAAAGCTCGTCCGCCTGGTCATGGGCTGTTCGTGGGTGGATGCCGAGCACCTCCTCGACGGCGCGGTCTCCGACACGACGCTCTGCAGCGGCAGAGACGAATGGGGGCAAGCCGGCGTGTTCGCGGCGGTGGTCGACGAGGCGCTTTACGCCTACGACCGCGTCATCGGCCTCGACCTCAGCGAGGCCGCCGTGGACGGGAGCCAGCACCCGGCGCCGACGGGCGGTGAGGGCACTGGCCGGAACCCGAGCACCAGCACCAAGCCGCCAGAACTGCTAGGAGGGATCTGCGAAAGTCCTCCATCGCAGGTCAGAACATCTAATGGATCGTAGTCACGGTCAGGTTTACCCCGCTGGAAGGGGATTCGTACCCCAAGGCGAACTCGCCCCGATGACCGGCTCACCGATAACTCCACGAGCCGCGCCGCGACCTCTTGTAGCCTCTCGGAGGGTCCCGGCGGGGATCCCCAGCCGTGCCGGATCACGGGCAGCGCGGGGACAGGGGAGCATGGCCGACGAGACGAACATCATCCGATTTGTGCCGGCCGGCAAGGTGCTCGACTTCATCGACGGCACCCTCCGCAACGAGACCCCTGAAGAGTACGTGCGACAAGAGATCGAGAAATCGCTTGTCCGCGAGTACGAATACGGCCGCGGCGAGATGGAGGTGGAGTTCCGAGTCAAGATGGGCTCCGCGTCTGAAGCGGTGTGACATCGCCATCTTTCCCGAAGCGAGCCCAACTACCCAGGAGCACGTCTCGATCATCTGCGAGTGTAAGGCGGCTTCAGTTCCGCCTGATGCTCGTACCGATGGAGTCGAACAACTGAAGAGCTATATGTCGGCATGCCCAAATACCGAGTATGGGATGTGGACCAACGGGCAAGAGCGCTTCTGCATTCGCAAGGTTCGCTCTAACGGCAAGTGGACATTTATCGAGATTGCTGATCTCCCCGTCAAGGGTCGTCCGTTAGAGGAGGCCGAGCGACCGACGCGAGGGTCGCTGAAAGCCGCCGAGTCTGATGCTCTGTTGTTCACGTTCCGTCGTTGCCACAACTATATAGCCGCCAATCAGGGATTGCAGAAGCCCGAAGCATTCTGGGAGCTACTTAAGCTCATCTTCTGCAAGATCGAGGATGAACGCTCGGACGACATTCAGTTCTTTGCCACCACAATCGAGTGGCAGGGCCTCAATGGCCAAATGAAAGTTCGCGACCGAATATCAAGGCTATTCCGGACCGTCCGCGAAGGCTATCCCCTAATCTTCGACCCGAACGAAGAGATCAAGTTGGAGCCACGGGTTCTTGCTTATATAGTCTCGCAGCTACAGATATATTCTCTGTTGGAGAGTGAAGTAGACGTAAAAGGGAAGGCATACGAAGAAATCGTTGGGTCCAATCTACGCGGTGATCGCGGGGAGTTCTTCACGCCCCGCAATGTTTGCCGCATGGCGGTAGAAATGCTTGATCCGGGGCCCAAGGATCTAGTCCTTGATCCCGCCTGTGGGACCGGTGGCTTTCTGATTGTAACGATGAACCACGTCCGAACGAAGATTCACAAGACAGAAGAGGCAAAGTGGCGCGATCCCGAACATCCTACGGAAAAGCAGGCCGCGGAATTATGGCGTAAGGAGCGGGACTACCTTGAGCGGTTCATCGTTGGCATCGACTTTAATCCTAATCTCGTCAAAGCGGCGAAGATGAATATGGTTATGAACAACGATGGATCGGGAGCACTGTTTCAGGGCAACTCGCTCGAACGGGGCGTGACGTGGTCCGATGCATTGCGGAAGCGTGATCTGATCGGCAAGGTTGACGTACTCTTCACTAATCCGCCTTTTGGCATGAAGCTTCCCATTATGGAACCGAGTGTTCTTGAGCAGTATGACCTCGCTCACGCGTGGGACTACGACGCCAAAGCGGACACCTGGACCATTCGCGAACCGCGGGTGCTCACGAAATCGCAACCACCCGAGATCCTGTTTGTTGAGCGGTGCGTCAAGTTCCTCAAGCCAGGCGGTCGACTTGCCATCGTTCTACCGGACTCGATCCTTGGGAATCCCGGCTTAGCGCACGTACGTGAGTGGATCTTCCAGCAAACTCGCGTGCTCGCAAGCGTGGATATGCACCCGGACACGTTCCAGCCCCACAACGGCACGCAAACCAGCCTCCTACTTCTTCAGCGCAAGACCTCCCAGGAGATCGAGCTGGAGCAAGCAGCGAAGCGCAAACATGATTACGACGTGTTTCTGGCTATGGCAAACCACATAGGTCACGACAAGCGTGGGAACCGAACGTACGTACGCGACGCCGAAGGAAACGAACTCCTCGTCACGAGACAGGAACGAAGGCGCGAGGTTCACGATGGCACGCCCGTGTTCCGCGAGCTGGAGACGCGGGAGAAGCTTCCCGACGACACGACTGCACTCATCGCAGAGCAGTTCCGGGGTTGGGCGAGAGAACATACATGAGCGCTCCCGCGCAGAGAGTCGCGGCACCCCCTGGGGAGGTTGAGGAGGGCGCGTACTCCTCGCTCCCGATGTCCGTGCTCGCCACGGGGGACCGCCGCTTAGAAGCAGAGGCATACCTAACGGGCGGTCATGGGATGCGTCTCATGATCGAAGCCTCCGGATCGTTCTCGCGGCTGGGAGACATTGCCCATGCTTGGCAACCATCGCGCCTCAAAGGGATTCTCGTAGAATCGGGAGACGGCATACCCTTCTTTGCCGCGACGCAAGTCTTTGATATTCGGCCGACGCCACGAAAGTGGGTCGCTCCAGCCAAGACGCCCGACCTGGCGCAACGATTCGTTCAGCGAGGGTGGATACTGGTTACCTGTTCCGGCAGCGTTGGTGACCCGATGGTGGCATTTGCTCCCCATCTTGGTGCGGTCATTTCACACGACCTACTGCGACTTGAGGCACGCGACCCCAAGGACCGCGGATACCTATATGCATTTCTGCGGTCGGCATCGGGTCGATTGATGCTGCGATCGAGCAAGTATGGCAGTGTCGTAAAGCATCTGGAGCCTGAACATGTCGTGAGGTTGCCGATTCCGACCATTCGATCGCGACTGCGCGATGAACTTGATGAGCAGATAAACCGCGTGTTTTCTCTCCGAGAGCAAGCGTTTTTCCTTACCAAGAAAGCCGAAAGCCTCTATTCGGAACGATTCGATGCCGTCAGTGTCGACAGGGATGAAGGTGGCTACGGAGTTCGCGCGTCGGAGATGTTTTCTGGTGGTCGCCGACTTGATGCTGACTATTACAACCGCGACGCCGTGGGCGTCGACCGCATTCTCCAGACGGCTAACGCCGACGATCTTGGCAACCTCGTCCAGGATATCGTCCTTCCTAATCGTTTCAAGCGCATCTTTGTGACGGGCGGCGGCGATCCTTACGTCAGTAGCGAACAAATCTACAAGGTGAACCCCGAGATCACTAAACGCGTCATTCATGGGGAGAAGAAGTCGCTCAGCGATTATATGGTGAAGGAGGATTCTCTTCTTGTTGCGCGCTCCGGTCAGACTTACGGATTGTTTGGCAGCGTCGTGCTCGCCAATGCGCGCCATGAGGGGAAGGTAATCTCGGAAGACATTATTCGTGTCGTGCCGTCGCGCGAGCCCGAGCACCCACGGCCCGGCTATCTGACACTCGCCCTTGGTCATCCGACGCTGGGACGGCCGCTGATACTGAGATTGGCCTTCGGATCGTCAATCCCACACCTCGCTCCGAAGGATCTCGCGATGGTCCCAATTCCGCGGCTTGAGAAGCTTGAGGATGAGATAGCGGACTGCATGGAGGGTGCGAGTGCACTTCGCATGGAAGCGGACCAGATTGAGGACGCCGCGGTGCGGCTCGTTGAGCCCAAGCAATCCGAGTTATCAGCCCCCGACCAGCCGTGACTGATACACCCCCCACGTACGATTGCCTTACAGAAAAAGTGACCCCGGCGAGGTTGCAGCCTCCCGGGGTCCGGACCAAGGAGTTGCACCTCCGTGGCCAAGGCCATCGTACAACCGGGTACTACCAGTGGGCACCGATCCAAGCAGTACGGTCGGGAAGTAGAAGCCCTACTCGACTCTCCCGAACTGAAGTCCCTGATCGCGGAGCTGGAAGCGACCCGCTGGACGGGGCGCCCCGGCTACCCGATTCGCGCGATGGTCGGCATGGCGCTCATCAAGGCCGTGTACACGATTCCCGTTTGGACCCGCGTGGTCCGGCTGGTTACCGAGCACGGGGAGCTACAGCGAGTGCTGGGTTGCGCTCCATCGCTCGACGCCTGCTACCGATTCACGGTGAAGTTGCGCCAGCATGGCGACGCCTTGGCGACGTGCATCGACTTGGTACTCGCCGGGCTGCGCCAGGCCAACCCCAAGATGGGCGAGCAGATCGCGATCGACGGTTCGGACCTTCCGGCCTACGCCAACGGCCAGCGGTATCTCTACAACCACGGACCGGAGCGCAAGGTCTACTCGGACCCCGATGCATCGTGGGGCCACCGTTCGGCCATCTCGACCCGCAAGGGTGGCGGGTTCTATGGCTACAAGGTCCACGCTGTCGTGGACCTCGCGACCGAACTGCCGATCGCGTGGAGGGTCGAGACGGCACGGCAGGCCGAGGTTCCGATGGTGCCCGACTTGCTGGACGAGGTTTGTCGCCGCAAGTTCGATCCGTCGGTGGCGATCCTCGACCGCGGCTACGACGCCACGACGATCTACGACGAGTGCGAAGGTCGGGGCATCCGACCGATCATTCCGCTTCGCGAGACCCCGGCCGTGAAGGCTGGCAAGGCTGGACCGCCCAAGTGCGAGCACGGCGTGTGGACGTTCGCAGGGTCGGACGCTCGCCGCGGTGCGTCCAAGTGGCGCTGCCCGACCGGCGAGTGCACTCCTGCCTCACGGTGGATCAAGGCCGACCGGCTGCACACGCTGGTCCCACGGTCCACGGACCGCTGGAAGGAGCTGTACCGCCAGCGCGGATGCGTCGAGCGGGGCTTTGGACGCCTCAAGCACGAGTGGGGGATGCTTCCCCTGCGGGTTCGCCGGGTAGAGCGCGTTCGTTTGCACGTCGACTTGGCGATCTTGGCGCAGCTTGCAACGGCGCTGGAAAGTGCGAGGGCTTCGGTGGCCGAAGCCGCATAGGAGGGACCAATGGCGCAGCCCGAAACGGTGACGTTCCAGGAGCAGGCGATCTACGACGAAGTGACGGGGATCACCTTGACTATATGGCGCACCTCATCAGGCGAGGGACGCATTCGTCTCTCTGGTGCCCTCGAACATGGGAACCGCGACTTTCAGTTCGATACAGAGGGTTGCCTCGCCGGGATGGGGACCGCCGTTGGTCCCCATCCCGAGAGGCTGCGCCTTATCTGTTAGGACGCCTTCTCGTTGTAGCGAGGCAGCTTCCCGTGCTGGCGCTTGTAGGCGGCGAGAAGTCGGGCCTCGTAGGCAGGAGCCTCCGCAGCCGTTGTCACTTCTCGCTTGTAGTCGGTCGCGGACTGCGTGCCCGCTCCCTCGTCGCCGCGCTGGTGCGCCTGAAGGCGAGCGCGGATACTCGACGTGGACATGCCGATGTAGATGGTCTCGCTGCCCTTGAGCAGCTCATACACGCCAGGGTTTGCTGGCGACACATCCACATTAGTTTCGGTGAAAGCGTAGCTTTCGCCCGAAACTGCCATTATCATTTCCCTTCGGTTCAGGGGGGCAGTTGTGGCGGTCTAGTTTCTGAGGCTCGTCCGTCACGGTCCCCGTCCGTCGTCCGGCGACCGCCGAACCCTGTAATTACACCAGGGTCGGTTAGCACTGTCAACGACAGAGTGCTAACGCGGTCGCCGGACGACTTTCGCGGATCGTTTCGCCGATCCCTCCTAGCGGTAGCCTGGTCGGGGCTCGCGCCCGTTGTCGGCATCCTCCAGGTGCTAACCGGCGCAAGTGGCGCCTGGGCGCCATCCCGATGGCCGATCCCGAGCAATGCTGGCCGTCGTCGCCATGGCAGGTGACGACTTTATTGGCGTCGCTCGAGTCGACGGCTCGGCCCGGACCGGCAACGCCGAGGTCGCCACTGTCGTCGAGGATCACTACCGGCAACACGGACTTGGCACCGCTCTGCCGGAGCGCCTCGTTGCGGACGCCCGGCTATGCGAAGGCTAGAGGGCACGTACGAGCAGGGCGTCTCCCTGGCCACCACCGCCGCAGAGAGCAGCCGCCCCGAGGCCGCCGCCCCGGCGCTTGAGCTCGTGGAGCAGGGTGAGGGCGAGCCGGGTGCCGGACATACCGACGGGATGGCCGAGCGCGATGGCACCGCCGTTGACGTTGACGACGTCGTCGGAGAGCCCGAGGTCGTCCATGGACGCCAGGGCGACGGACGCGAAGGCCTCGTTGATCTCGAACAGGTCGACGTCGGAGAGGGCCAGCCCAGCCCTGTCCAGCGCCCGCTTCGTCGCCCTCGACGGCTGGGTGAGCAGCGACGTGTCCGGTCCTGCCACCTGGCCGTAGCCGACGACCTCGCCCAGCGGGGTCGCGCCGCGCCGCTCGGCGGCAGCCCTGGACATGACGATGACGGCGGCGCCGGCGTCGGAGATCTGGCTGGCGTTGCCAGCGGTGATGGTGCCGTCCTCGGAAAACGCCGGCCGCAGGGCGGCCAGCGACTCCACCGTGGTGCCGGGTCGGACGCCCTCGTCGGTCTCGATCACCACTGGGTCACCCTTGCGCTGGGCGACGCTGACCCCGACGATCTCGTCGTTGAACCGGCCGTCTTTGATGGCGGCCGCGGCCCGCTCGTGGGAGGCGGCCGCGAAGGCGTCCTGACGCTCCCGGGTGATCTCGGGCTTCTGGTTCGTGTAGCGCTCGGTGCCCGCGCCCATGGGGACCTTGTCGAAGGCGTCCCACAGCGCGTCGTACAGCATGGCGTCGACGACCTTTTGGTCGCCCATGCGGTAGCCAGCTCTGGCGTTGGGCAGGAGGTAGGGGGCGTTGGTCATCGACTCCATGCCCCCCGCGACTACGATGTCGGCGTCTCCGGCGTTGATCATCTGGTCGGCCAGGTAGATGGTGTTGAGCCCCGACAGGCAGACCTTGTTGACGGTGGTGCTCGGTACGGTCATGGGGATCCCCGCCTTGTGCGCAGCCTGGCGGGCGGTGATCTGGCCCTGCCCGGCCTGCAGCACCTGGCCCATGAAGACGTAGTCCACCTCTTCGGGCGCTACCCCGGTCCGCTCCAGAGCAGCCTTGATGGCGACGCCACCCAAGTCCATGGCGGTGAGGCTGGCGAAGACACCGGACAGCTTGCCGATCGGCGTCCGAGCGCCGGCGATGATGACGGATCCGGGCACGATAGAACCCCCTTGAGACGATGTCCCAGTCTACGAAGACTAAGAGCGCGCTCCAATCGGGCGCTCTGATCGATGGTCCACTGGTCGTCTTGTTGGCCCGAGATGTATCTCGGATGGATCCCAGCAACGACGACAGGTGGAGGCCCCCCATGCTCGCACTTGCACCGAGGGTCTTCGAGGCCGTCTTCTCGGCCGTCGAGGCCTATCTGCCCGAACGTCAATCGGCCCGGCATCCGCTGGCCGTCACCGGCGTCGGCTGCCCGATCGGGCGTGTTTCCACGGCATCCTCATCCCGCCCCCGCCGGCGGCGAGGGGACCGGCCCGAACTGCAGCGACGAGGGCCGATCGGGCTGGAAGTGGAGGTGAGCGGACTCGAACCGCCGACTTCCACGTTGCGAAATTGGATCGGAACGAACCTGTGACCTGGGCGAACGACTCAACATGGCCTCTGCGCTGCAACGCTGTCCGCCGGCTCGCGACCGTGGGCGCCCGTGACTGCCATCTCGTTCGCGCCCGATCGCGCCCGCGACCGCGCCCACGCCCTCGGATCGACGACGGCGTCCACCGCGTTCAGGGCTCTTTGGAAATGAGCGGCGTCGGGCGCGCCGAGTCGAGCTGACCGTGGCAAATGTCGGCCCGACCCCGTTTTCGGCGGCCGCGCTACGGTTCCGGTGCCTGACAAGGAGCGTCGCGATGCCATCGGGGAGGATGTCCGTGCTGCCGGGTGGCACCTCGTCGGCGAGGATTCCTCGCGGCCTCGTCACCCGCAGCGCCGTCGCCGTCGCCGTCGCCGTGATGCTCACCTTCGCCGTTGTCACGGCAACGGCCGCCGGCGGCGCGACAGCGATGGCCCGCGTGGCGCTTCCCCTCGCCGGCAAGGTCGTCGGCATCGACCCCGGGCACAACGGGGACAACTATTCCGACCCGACCTACATCGATCGGCAGATCTGGAACGGCCGCAGCTACGAGGACTGCGACACCACCGGCACGGAGACGGACAGCGGCTACACCGAAGCGGAGTACAACTTCAAGGTCGCCACCTTCTTGGCGGCCGACCTGCGTCGCGAAGGCGCCCGCGTCGTGATGACCCGGACAAGCAATAGCGGAGTCGGCCCATGCGTGACCACCCGAGCGGCGATCATCAACGACGCGCATGCCGCTGTCGCCATCGACATCCACGCAGATGGAGGTCCTCCGGACGGCCGCGGCTTCTCGATCCTCGAACCGATCGCCGACGGCCCCAACGACGCGGTGATCGCGTCCTCCGACCGCTTCGGCAATGACGTCCGCACCGCCTTCCTCGCCGATACCGGGATGCCGATCAGCGACTACTACGGCGATGACGGCTTCATCGCCCGTGACGACCTCGCCGGGCTCAACCTCACCACGGTTCCGAAGGTCCTCATCGAGTGCGGCAACATGCGCAATATCACCGACGCGGCACTGCTCTCCACGAAGGCATTCCAGCAGCGCGCTGCACACGCGCTCGCCGTGGCCATCGACCGGTTCCTCGCCGCGTGACCCGCGTCGGGCCGCGTGCCAGTCAGAGTGGGCCGTCCGATGGATCAGTCCGTAGCGGAGGATGCCAGACCTGTCAGCGCTCGATCGATCGCCCACTCGGGTTCATGGAGCGAGTCCGTTGCGATCGGCGCAGCGGTCCACACGCCCGTGGCGTGCCGACCACCGCTCTCAGTATCTTCGCCTTTGTCGCCATCGGCGGCGCGTCGCTCGGCTTGGTGCTCGGTGGCGTTGTCACAGACCTGCTCAGCTGGCACTGGATCTTCTTCATCAACGTGCCGATAGGCCTGGGCGCCCTGATCCTCGCGAGATGGCTCCTCGAGGAGCACCCGGGCTTCGGCATTCGAGCAGGCGCCGACGTCCTCGGCGCGCTCCTCGTCACGAGCGCTCCGATGCTGGCCGTCTACGGTCTCATCAATACCGGAAGCAACGGCTGGGGCTCGATGTTGACAATCGTCCCGCTCGCCGCGTCGGTCGCCCTGGCTGGCGCGTTCATCGTCGTCGAGCAACGGGCGCGAACCCCGCTCGTGCCGCTGCGCATCTTCCGACACCGCAACCTGGTCAGCGCGACCGTCATCCGCACGCTGTTCCCGATTGGTGGCTTCGGCTTCAACTTCCTCGGCGCTCTCTACCTCTAGCACATGCTCGGCTACAGCCCACTGCGCACCGGACTCGCCTTCCTGCCGAGCAGCGCGGTGACCGGGATCATCTCCCCGACCCTGATTCCGCGGCTGGTGCGGCGGTTCAGTCTGAAGGCGCTGGTCATCACCGGGCTGGCGTTCGTCACCGTTGGGTTGGTCACCTTTGCCCGCGATTCGGTGCATGCGGGATTCATGGCGGACAACGTTCCGCCGATGATCCTCATGGGGGCCGGATTCGGGCTGCTGTTCATGCCGAGCGTTTCGATCGCCATGTCCGACGTCGCCTCCGGCGAGGCCAGGCTGGCCCCCGGACTCGCCAACGTCGCGGTGCAACTCGGCGCGTCCATCGGTATCGCCGCCCTGGCGACGATCTCGGCATCTTGAACGAGCCACCTTCTGGCCGAGCACGAGGTCGTGCGGGCGGCGCTCAGCAGTGGCTACCGTCTCGGGCTGCTCGTCGCAGCCGGGTGCACGACAACGAGCCTGATCAGCGCCATCGTCCTGTAGCGCCCGAGCCGGCGGATCCGGCTCGCCGAGCGCGCTGTCGAGGGCTGTGCGCTGGTCCGCTGAGATCCCAAGACGCGGCGGACAACCGCCGTGTACGGACGGGGTTCCCGACTTGGGCAGCGCCATGAAGGCGGGCGACAACTCGCTGCCCAACTGGTTCCGACGCCAGCTCGTACACCGTCAGATCCCCTCTTGGTTCGCTGGCTGGGCGCACCGTCAATCTCACGGGAGGCGCGAATGCCCTCATATGATTGCACCCATGCCAGACCCGACCATCGGCACGGAGTCCGACGCTGCGGGCGGTGGTCCGAACGCACGGGAAGTGCAAGCAGACGCCGGGGAGATTCCCTGGGCGGTAGTGCACGCACTGATCGGCTCGATTCTCGGCGCGGCTGAAGGTCGCGGCGTGCGGGTGGCGGTCGCGCTGACGGACCGGTGGGGCCGCGAACTGGCTTTCCAACGCCAGCCCGGAACCGTAATGGCTTCGTCGGCCGTGGCCATCGGCAAGGCCTTCACCGCGTGCACCTTCGATGCACCGGTCCACGAGCTCGTAAAGACGATCAGCCGTCGGGACCAGGAGGAGCTGGGACGAGTGAACAGCGGCCTCATCTTCGCCGGGGGCGGCTTCCCCATCCGCAGCGCAGGCTCCCTGCTCGGGGGGATCGGGGTGAGCGGGGCGGCGAGCGCCGAAGAGGATGCTGAGCTCGCTTTGGACGCGCTCCGGAGCCTCGGCTTCGACGACGATTTTGGTGGGACTCGCTGAACCGCGCATCTATCGGCGGAGGATCGCCGTGTCCTGTCGACTACGCATCGTCTGGCGAGACCGCCCTGGCACTGCCGCTTGAGCGTCTAGGCCGTGGACCGTCACACTGCGTCCAGATCGAGGCCGGGACCAACAGCGATCGTTCCGTGTGCCCAAATCATGTCCGCGCTCCTCTTCCTCGGTTATGTATTCGATGCAGCGGGGACAGTCTGTAGCTCAGAGGCAGTCAGTGACCGCCGCCAACCGAGACGCCCCCGAACGTCTCGGTGCAACATTCCTCCCGACATCGGCGACACCGCGCGACCCGACCGCAATCACGCGCGACGGCCGCGCGATGGTGCCGATCCGGCGCCGCCGAAGGAGGGTCAGAAACCGCCCTCTACCAGGAGTGGAGGTGAGCGGACTCGAACCGCCGACTTCCACGTTGCGAAAATGGAATACTGGCCGCGAAATGGACTTTCGAATCTCAAGGGTCTCTGACGTGCGGCACTGGCCGGCAGCACGCGGTGCCGAACGACGCGTCACCCGCGTACGTCAGCGCCCGTGGCGCGCCCGGAGTGGTCGAGCGCTAGATCCAACTAGTGCCGCGTCAGGCAACGTCTTCTAACTCGCGGAGGCTGGGCAACCATCCTCTAGGGCGCGAGATCCGTGGTTCGCGAACGGGGGTACTCACAGCTGACCGTCGGCTGTCGATCTGTTCGCCACTGCCTCCGACCGGCATGTCTGAAGGAGCGGGGCCGTGTCAACCTTGCGCCTGGTGCTTATTCCCTTGCCAGTGAGGCTGTGTTCATCGGCACAACCTGATTGAGGACGCGCGCGATCGAGACACCGAGAGGTAGATCGCCGATTACGCGCTCGGCCACCACGGCTCCGTCGGTCGGCCGGGAGCTTCATTCTGGAGTTACGCCGATTTGGCAGTCGAAGTAAGCTACGGGACGCAGACAGTACCTAGCGTGGTCCGGTGGCAGCGCACAGTGCGGCTTGCGCCGCCGACGGTTCCTCGGGAGGACAGCGAGTTCGACACGGTGAGGGGTGACGCGATGGCTGATGTCGTCCACGAGGCGGAGTTGGCTCTGCGACAGGTGCCGCCTGTCGAGGCTGTCACGGCACGGCCGCCCCGCAACTTCCAGATCGTGCCATTGCGGGGGCTCCCAGTTGTCGCGGTGATCCTCGCCGGGCTCGTCGCCACGATCGCCACCAACCAACTCTGGGCCATTGACTTCTTCCACGTCGTCGGCGGGGGGATGTGGACGGCGCTCGACCTGTTCCTCGGGTTCGTAATCGGGCCGATCCTCGGCCGGCTGTCGATCCCGGCGAGGACCGAGTTCACGACTCGGTTCATGCCGAAGATGGTGCTCATTATGCCGACGCTCGTGATCTGCACACTCGCGGCGGGATGGCAGCTCGCCCGACACCTTGGGACCATCGACGCCAGCTACTCGCACCACGGCTGGGTCGTCGCCTCGGTCATCGTCGTCGCGGTGATGGCGGTGATCGCGCTCGGAGTCCTTGAGCCCGCCAATATCGCGGTGCTCTTCGAGTTGAACAAGCCGCAGCCGAACGGGGAGATCATCGGTCGACTCATGCGCCGATTTATCTTCACGGCTGGCATCACGGGGGCGATGCAGGTGGCCACGCTTGTGATCATGACGAGGATAGCGACGACGTGACGACCGACGCGAACGACACGACGCCCGTCTTCGGGTCGACCCAGCACAGGGGCGATGGGTCGGCGCCCCCGACGCTCAATCGTCGGCTGCCACCGATCGCCGAGCTGGCAGTTGCCTCGGTGGCGCTCATGCTCTCGGGCGGCGTCTATCTCGCGGCTCACTTGCCCCGTCACCCACCGCTCGCCCCCGCGGTGGGGCTGCTCGCCGGTGGAGGGGCGCTCACCATCGCCGCCATGGTGCTGCTCAGCCGGCTCCGCCCCTTTGCCTGGGGCACCTTCTTCCTTGTCGCGCGCTGGGCGCTTCTCGCGTATGTCGTCATCGCCGGCATCCTCGGATTCGTCTTCGTCTTCGACCACACCCGGGGCGCCACGCTGGCGGTGCTGATCCTGACCCTCGTGGTCTTCGCGCTCGACGTCCCGACGATCATCGCGTTCACCGTGGCGCGCTACAACGAGGCGGGTCCGACCAAGGACACGGCAACGCACTGAAGAGGTTCTCGCCGCACCCAGCCCGAGATCGAGGGTCGCAGGGTACCTAGGCCGAAGTTACCGACGACATCCAGCACCGTATTGCCGCGCCGATGAGGAGACATGTCGGGCCTCGACAACTCCATCTGCGTGGTCCGACAAGGAGCGGCGGCGGCTGCAAGCCCAGGTGACGGAGGTACGCCAGGAGCGCCGCAAGTGGGCCGAGAAGTCGATGGCGGGAGTCGTGCCCGACGACATCGCCAGGGAGAATCAGACCATGCTCGGCAAGAAGCTCGCCTACGCAGAGGAGAGCCTTGCCAGATTGAACGCAGTCGACTCGGGGCACCGCGGCGGCATCGAAGCCGTTCTCCAGCTAGCCCACGACTGCGGCAATGCCTACCGCCAGTCGACCCCATCGTGGCGACACGAATGGAATATGGCGCTGTGGCAGGCCCTCAAGATCGACATCGATCCAGAGACGGGGCCAGTGGTGGGCGAAGGTGTCCCTACGCTGCTGTTTCAGGCCGTCAGGACAGCTCAGCCTCAGGAGGCACAGAGACCCGAGAAGAGCCCGGATGGATCGCGCTGGGCTCGTCGGGCGCGGTTGTTTTCATATTGCAATGGTTCGAGAGTTCCAACTGTGGTGGAGGTGAGCGGACTCGAACCGCCGACTTCCACGTTGCGAACGTGGCGCTCTACCAGCTGAGCTACACCCCCGGGGCGTGACGCCGGGTCGGGCGGTTACGCCGCCCGCGCCAAGCGTCGCCTGAAAGGATACTCGCGGCGACCCGACCCCATTCCCGGCGACCGTCCCCACGACGACGACGCCAGAGCACGATCGCCGCGTCCGCTCGCCTACCGTGCCATGGGGGACTACGAGCGAGCAGACCATACGGAAGGGGACCGGATGACCCGCTACGTCGTCTACGGTGCCGGGGCGATCGGCGGAGCCATCGGCGCGCGGCTCTTCGCCCACGGCCACGACACGATCCTGATCGCCCGCGGCGCCCACCACGACGCCGTCGCCGCCGAGGGCTTGCGGGTCGACTCGCCAGAGGGCAGCACAACCGTGCGCATCCCCATCGTCGACCACCCCGCCCGCGCCACGCTACGCGACGGCGACGTCGTCCTCCTCACCATGAAGGCCCAGGACACCCAGGCGGCACTGCGGGATCTCGCCGCCTGCGCGCTGCCCGGGACGCCGGTGGTCTGCGCCCAGAACGGCGTCGACAACGAAGCGATGGCGCTCCGCATCTTCCCGGCGGTCCACGGCATGCTCGTGCTCATGCCCGCCGCCCACCTATCGCCCGGCGTCGTGATCGAGTCCTCCTCGCCCGTCCCGGGCATCCTCGACACGGGCCGTGTGCCGTCGGGCCACGACGCTGTCGACGACGAACTGGCCACGGCGCTCCGGGACGGCGGCTTCGAGTCGCGGGCGGTTGATGACGTCATGGCCTGGAAGTACCGCAAGCTGATCAGCAATCTCGGCAACGCCGTGCAGGCCGTGGCGGGTGTCGGCGACCACGGCAAGGAGCTGGCGGCACGGGCACGCGCCGAGGGCACGGCCTGCCTGGCGGCAGCCGGCATCGCGAGCGTCAGCGACGAGGACTTCAGCGAACGCCATGGCGGCTTCGTGACGATGAAGCCGGTCGGCGGCGAGATGCGCTCGGGAGGCTCGTCCTGGCAGAGCCTCGCCCGCGGCGCCGGGACCGTCGAGGCCGACTATCTGAACGGCGAGATCGCGCTCCTCGGCCGCCTGCACGGCGTGCCGACTCCGGTGAATGCCCTGCTCCAGCGGCTGGCCAACGACCTCGCCCGGCGACGCGAACCGCCGGGGTCGATGTCGGCCGGCGCCGTCTTGGCACTCCTCGACGCTCCATAGGCGGGGTGCGCCGCCGGACGGCGCGTGGCGGTCCGGTTCCCGGCACGATGGTGCGATGCCGGACGCCATCGACGCCGACCGGGACCAGCGCGGGCTGGTCGCCCGGATGCTCCGCGACGTCGGTCGGATCGACCGCTCCGCGCTCCTGCTCCTCCCGGGACTGCGGGTCGCCTTCGGCATCGTGGCGGTCCTCTCGTTCGGCCTCGCCACGGGCGATCGCGGCGCCGCGGCGAGCATGGCGGCGGGAGCGCTCCTCGTCGGTGTGCCCTCGCTCATGGGCGGCTCGAGACCGCCGCGCCTCACCATGGCGGCGGTCACCCTCGCCATGGCGCTCTCCACATTCGCCGGCTCGGTGACCGGCCACATCGGCTGGCTCCACATCGCCCTCCTCGTCCCCTGGAGCTTCGCCGGCGGCATGCTCGTCGCCGTCGGGAACGCCAGCGCGTCGGTCGGGACTCAGGCCGTGATCGCGATGATCGTCTTCGGCCGCTTCTCCGAGCCGGCGCCCCAGGCGCTGCAGCTCGCCGGCTTCGTCGCGATCGGCGGCGTCGTGCAGATCCTGCTCGTGACCGTGACCCGCTGGACGGCCGGGCTCCGGGTCGAGCGGCGGGCGCTCGGCGACGCCTACCGCCTGCTCGCCGAGCTGACCGTGCCGGGCCCCGCGCCGTCGAGCCTCGCAGTGGCGAGCGCGCTCGACGGCGCCGAAGGGCTGCTCAGCTCGCCCTCGCTCATCGGTCGGGCCGACGCCAGCGCGCTGCGCAGCATGCTCGACCTCGGGCGACGGCTGCGCTTGGAGCTCGTCGTGATCGACGAGACCGTGTGGCGGCTCGAGCAGGACGTAGGATCCGAGCTGCGGCGCGTCCTCGGCGCGACGCGCCGCACCCTCACGCTCGCCTCCTACGCTATGAACGGCGTCGCGGGCGCCCTTGAGCGCCGCGAGCCCTTCGACACCTCGGCGCTCGATGAGGCCGTCGCCGAGCTGACGGGCGGGTCGACCCTCGCGCCGTGGCCTCAGGAGCGACGGACCCGACCACCGGGGCGCTCCTCGCAGCACTGCTCGACCGGATCGCCGCGCTCGGCGGCCAGCTCCGCAGCGCCGCGTCGCTGGCGCTGCGGCCCGCCGGGCCCGTCCAGATCACCGCCGACTTCCGGCGCCCGACCCTCGAGTCCGACGCGCTCGGTGAGTGGTTCCGCTCGCGCGCCGAGCTGGTCCGGGCCAACCTCACCCTCCGCTCGCCCGCGTGCCGCCACGCCGTCCGCCTCGCCGTGGTGGTCCCGCTGGCGGAGCTCCTCGCCCTCCACACGCCGCTGCAGCGCGGCTACTGGGTCCCGGTGACGGCGACGATCGTGCTCAAGCCCGACTTCGGTGCCACCTTCCTCCGCGGGATCGCCCGGATGCTCGGGACCTGCCTCGGCGTGCTGCTCGCCGGCCTGATCGGCGTCGCGCTCCGCCCGAGCGAGGCGGCGACCGTCGTCGTGCTGGGATTGCTCGCCGTCGCGGCCTGCGCGACCTTCCAGGTGAACTACGCGATCTTCACCGGCTTCCTCACAGGCGTCGTCGTGCTGCTCATCTCGCTCGTGACGCCCGGCACGCTGTCGACCGCGATCGACCGGCTGGTGGACACGGTCGTCGGCGGCGCTATCGCCTTGGTCGTCTACGCGCTCTGGCCCACCTGGTCACGGGAGGAGGCCCGGCGCACCCTCGTCACCCTCGCAACACAACAGCGCGAGTACCTGCGGGCGGTACTGCGCGTCCTCACTGGCGAGGCGACCTTCGACGAGGCGGCGCTCCGCTCCCTCTCCCGGCAGACCCGGCTCGCCCGCTCGACTGCCGATGCGACCGTCGCCCGCTCCGCGGCCGAGCCTGCGGCTCGCCGCATCGACCTCGCGGAGAGCTCGGGAGTGCTCGCGGGGCTGCGGCGCACCAGCATCGTCGTCCACGCCCTGCGCACCGATATCCAGGCCGGGCGCATCCCCGTGCCGGTCCCCGAGGCGACCCCGCTCGCCGCGGCGTTCGGCACGGCGATGGGCGAGATCGTCGTGCTCGTGGCCGTACCGCCGGGCGGGCGCGGCCACGCCCACGACGTCGCCGGGGGAGCGCCCTGGCCGCCGCTCCGCCGCCGGCACGGCGAGCTCGCCGACGCCCTCGCCGGTCGAGCGCAGTGCGCGCTGCTCCTTAGCGAGCTCGACGAGCTGGTCGACGCGATCGACACTCTCGCCGGACTCCTCGCACCGCAGCTCGTCGCTGCCCCCTGAGCCACGCCGACGCTCGGCCGCGCGCGGCGCGCTCCGTGTGCCGGGGAGCCGGGGCCGACGGCAGCGGGTGCCGCCGGCTCAGCGCATCGCCTCCAGGATGACGAAGGCCGGCCGGGCTGGCGGCAACGGGGTGATCGTGGCGGGCTGGCGACCACCTTCGACGACCCGGAGCGGGATAGCCGCGTCCCGGTGCTCGCCCGACGTCGTCTCGAGGCGCCGGAAGTGGACGAGCAGCGCGACGAACCCGGCGGTGAGCAGGAGGTCGACGACCGTCAGGTCCCACAGCGCCCGGAGCGCGGGGATGGCCCCGAGCACGAAGGTGCCGAGCGCCGTGCAGGCGAGGACCGCGAGCGTCCGCCGGCGCCTCGCCAGGCGCTGACGGGCACGCTCGCGCGCCGCCCGCCTCGCCGGCGGCGACGCCGCGGCGGGCTGGCGGGCCCCACCGTCGGGTGCCGGCGCCCCCTGCGGCGCCCTGCCCGCTGTGGCGTGGCCGGCGCCCTCGGCGGCGCGCCTCGCCATGGCCGGGTAGGTGCGACGGAGCAGGCGAGTGCGGTGGTCGAACTGGGAGACCGACGAGGAGAGCTGCCACTCGGAGAGCTTGCGGAGCGCAAGGGGGAGGAGGGCCACCAGCCACACCAGCATGAGGATTACGACGATCACCGAGTCCTGCGCGCCTCGCCTTCGCCTCGACGGCCAGCGGTCGGGTCGACCCTAGCGGAGGCACCACGCGAACGGGTGGATATTCACACTCTCGGTGGTCAGCCGGTCACCGAGCAGTGAGCCACCGCTCAGCCGGCTGTCGCGCCGCGGTCAGGCAGTGGGCTCGCCCGCGGCGCCGTCGAGCCGACGCCAGCTCCCCGAGCGCCCGCCCGACTTCTCCCACAGGCGGAGCTCGCCGATCGTCATGGTGCGGTCGGCCGACTTGCACATGTCGTAGACGGTGAGCGCCGCCACCGCGGCAGGCGGTGAGCGCCTCCATCTCGACGCCCGTGCGGTCGAACGTCTCGACCTGGGTCTCGACCTCGACGTGGTCGTCGCCGATGGTGAAGTTCACGTTGACGCTTCCGACGAGGAGGGGGTGGCAGAGCGGGATGAGGTCGGCGGCGCGCTTCGCGGCCTGGATCCCCGCGACCCGGGCGGCCGCCAGGACGTCGCCCTTGGAGATGGCGTTGCTCGCCACCTTGGCGGTCGTCTCGGGCAGCATCTCCACCTTGCAGCGGGCGACCGCGCGTCGGTGGGTGGCGTCGCGCGGGGCGACGTCGACCATGCGGGCCCGGCCCAGCGGGTCGAGATCGGTGAGGATGCGCTCGGACACTGCCGGAAGTCTATGCGAGCGTCCACGTCGCAGGCCTCCAGGGGCGCCGGCGGCGCCCACCGGTATACTTGGCACTCAGAAGGGCTGAGTGCCAATCGAGGGAGCGCCACAGCGGGGCGCTCTCTGCAACTGGGAGAGAGGGCGATGCCGACCTACGAGTACGTGTGTCGATCCTGTGGCGAGCACCTGGACGTGGTGCAGTCGTTCAAGGACGACCCGCTGACGACGTGCCCGGCGTGCGGCGGCGAGCTGCGTAAGGTCTACGGCAACGTCGGCATCGTCTTCAAGGGCAACGGCTTCTACAAGAACGACAGCCGCACCACGGCGAAGGGCAGGCACAACGGCTCGGGCGGTGCCGGCGAGGCGCAGAAGGCGCCCGCCGAGGCGGCGAGCACGTCGTCGGACACCTCGAAGTCCGGGGAGTCCTCCACCCCGAGCGCCGCCTCGAAGGACGCGAGCGGCTCCGGGAGCTCGGCCGGCTCGGCCGGCTCGGCCGGCTCGTCGAACGGCACGGGCTCGGGCTCCTCTTCGGGCAGCCCGGCCAAGTCGGTCCCCGCGGCCTCCTAGGACGCGCCCGCCGGCACGGCCGGCGCGACCTCACCCTGGCCCGGAGGCTTCGGTCGACGACTGGGTCAGCGGGCCGTCGATCAGCTCCCGCTCATCGCGACGTCCGCGATCGCCAGGCTGACGCCCGACGCCACGCCGGGGAGCCACTCGATGTCGCTGCCGACGGCGAGCACGTGGAGCAGCATCCGCTGGAGCGTCGAGGCGATCGTGATCTCGCGGACCGGCTCGGCGAGCGCGCCGTCCCGGATGAGCAGGCCCTCGGCCCCGACGGAGAAGTCGCCGCTGACCCGGTTGACCCCGGAGTGGACGCCGCTCACCTCCTGGACGAGCAGCCCGTTGCCGATGCCGGCGATCATCGCCTCCTGGTCGACGTCGCCAGGCACGAGGCTGAGCGCCCGCGCGCCGACACCGGGCGTCGACTTGAACCCGGCCCTCACCGCCGAGGCCGTCGAGACGGTTCCGGCGAGGCGGGCCGAGTAGGTGTCGTAGAGGAAGCCCGACAGCCTGCCGGACTCCACGAGCGCGTTGCGCCGACAGGCCAGCCCCTCGGCGTCGTAGACAGTGGCCCCGAACGCGAGCGGGTTCGTGGGGTCGTCGACGAGGGTGATGGAGGTCGTGGCGACCTCCTCGCCGAGCCGGCCGGCGAAGAGCGAGCGGCCCTTGGCCACCTCCTCGCCGGAGAGCGTCCCCGACAAGATGGCGAGCAGCGTCGCCGTCACCCGGCGGTCGAGGACGACGTTGAGGCGCGCGGCTCTTCGGCTTCTTCGCGCCGAGCAGCCGCGTCGCCCGTTCGATGGCGTCGCCAGCGGCCTCCGCGACGTCTAGCTCGTCGGGCGCCCTGCCGACCGTGTAGCCGACGCCCGTCTGGGTGTCGTCGCCCTCGCCGGCGACGACGTCGGCCGACAGGTAGCAGTTGGTCCGCCGGCTGGCGACCGCGATGCCCGTCGAGGTTGCCACTGCCGACTCGGCCTGACCGTCGCCGTAGTCGGTGCTGACGACCTGGCGGATCCGGGGGTCGCCGGCACGCACCCGCGCCTCGAGGTCGAGGGCGAGCGCGACCTTGTCGGCCGTCGGGAACGACGCCAGGGTGTCGCGCCACAGCTCGAGCGGCTGGGCCGCGACGCCGTCGGGCGTCGCAAGGCCCACGTTCTCGTCGGGCGAGGCAAAGCCGGCGTTGTCCCGCGCCTCGTCCAACGTCTCGCGGGCGAGGTTCTCGTCGAGGTTGCCGACGTAGGCGAAGCCCTGACGGCCCCCCGACACGACGCGGACCCCGATCCCCGCCGACTCCGCCGAGGAGAGCGACTCCACGTCGCCCTGGTATACGCGGATGTCGGTGTCGGGTGCCGCGAGACGTACGCCTCGACCTCCTCGCCCGGGCGGGCCGAGTCGGCGATGCGCTTGGCGAGGTCGAGCAGCTCAGGCACCGGCGGTCCCTCCCACCGTCACGCCCGTCACGCGCAGGGTCGGCTGGCCGCAGCCGACCGGCACGCTCTGGCCGTCCTTGCCGCAGGTGCCTGGGCACATGTCGAAGTCGTTCCCGACGGCGTCGATCTTCGACAGCACGTCCGGGCCGTTGCCGATGAGGTTGGCGTCGCGCAGCGGCTCGGTGATCCGGCCGTCCTCGATCAGGTAGGCCTCGGTCATGCCGAACACGAAGTCGCCGGTCGCCGTGTTGACCTGGCCACCGCCGAGCTTCGCCACGTAGACGCCGTAGGGGGTCTGGGCGACGATCTCGTCGGGGTCGTCCTTGCCGGCGAGGAGGTAGGTGTTCGTCATCCGCACCATCGGCAGGTGCTGGTAGCTCTGGCGCCTGCCGTTGCCCGACGAGGAGCGCCCCTCCTTGCGGGCCCGGAGGAAGTCCCACATGTAGTCGGTGAGCACGCCGTCGTCGATCAGGACGTTGCGCTGGGCGGGCTTGCCCTCGTCGTCGATCGCCGAGCTGCCCCACTGGTCCGACTATGGTCCCGTCGTCGACCAGGGTGACGAGCGGGCTGGCCACGAGCTGGCCGACGCGACCACGGTACGCTGAGGCGTCCTTCACGATGTGGTCGGCCTCGAGGCCGTGCCCGCACGCCTCGTGGAACAGGATCCCACCGCTGCCGCTCTTGATCACGACCGGCATGACGCCGGACGGCGCCGGGCGGGCGGCGAGCTTGGCGAGCGCCCGCCCTGCAGCCTGGCGCGCGGTGTCCTCGACGTCGTAGCGGTCGAACAGCTCGAAGCCGATGGTCGCGCCGAGCGCCTCGTAGCCCGTCTGCATGCCGGTGTCGCCCGTGGCGACGCACATCACGGAAAAGCGCGTCCGGACCTGGTCGTCGCCGGCCAGCAGGCCGTCTGAGTTGGCCACGAGGATGCGGCGCCGGCTGTCCCCGTAGCCGGCGGACACCTGGACGATCGAGCCGCCCGCCGGCGCGTGCGGCCTCGTCGGCCCGCTGGAGCAGCTCGACCTTGGTCGCCTTCGGCACGCTCTCGGGAGCGGATCCGACGGTGCTCGGTGAGGGGACGTCGCGGCCCTCGAGCGCGACCGTGCGCACCCCCGGCCCACCAGAGCGGGCGGCCGCGGCGGCGGCCTCCGCCGCGGCGAGCAGGCCCCGCTCGGTCAGGTCGGCCGTGTGCGCGAAGCCCGTGGTCTCGCCCACGACGACGCGGATGCCGGCGCCGCGGTCGCGCCCCGAGGCGAGCTCCTCGACCCGGCCGTCGTCGAGCGAGATCCCCGTCGAGCGGCGATCCTCCACGAACACCTCGGCGAACTCACCGCCCCTGGCGAGCGCGGTGGCGAGCGTCCGCTCGATGGCGGCCGGATCGACGAGGGGGGTCTCGGTCTCGGTCACGGCTGCTCCTTGCTGGTGCTGGGCGGGCGCTCGGCGGGCGCCGGGCGGACGTCGGATCGGTCGACAGTGCCGCGCATCGGCGCCTGCTCGCTGGGCGTTGTCGTATCGTAACGGCGCGCCCGGAGGGCTCCCGCGGCCCGGCCGACGGCCCGGGACCGTAGTCTCGGCGCCGTGCCTGCGCCCAGCGCCCGACGACGGAGGGGGTGCCGCGGCGTGGAGAAGCGGGCGGTGCTCGCGCTGGCCGGCGCTTCCCTCCTCGCCGGGCTCGTCGCGTTCGGGGTCACCACCGGAGCGGCCGCGGCGCCGGCGGCGCCGTCGTCGGTCCGGGCACACGCCGGGCGTGCCGGCGTCCCGGCGTTCAGCCACGTCTTCGTGGTCGTCGAGGAGAACCTCGGCTACGCCGGGACGCTCGCGACGCCCGGCTTCGCCGCGCTGGCGAAGCGCTACGCCCTGGCGACGCAGTACTACGGCGTGAGCCACCCGAGCTTGCCGAACTACCTCGCGATGACGAGCGGCAGCACGTGGGGGATCACGAGCGACTGCACCGACTGCTACGTGCGGGCGCCCAACCTCGCCAGCCAGCTCGGTGCCGCCAAGGTCTCCTTCGGCGCCTACATGCAAGGCATTCCCGGCCCGTGCTTCCTCGCCCAGTACGGCGGCAGCGACTACGCGTCGAAGCACGACCCGTTCCGCTACTACGACGACGTCCGCTCGAGCCGCAGCCTGTGCTCGCACATCGTGCCGGAAAGCGGGCTCCCGGCCCTCTTGTCGGGTCCCGCTGCCAAGGTGCCCCGCTTCGTCTGGGTGACGCCCGACCTGTGCAACGACGGCCACGACTGCGCCTCCACGGTGGCGGCTGCGTGGCTCACGCGCTTCGTCGGCCAGGTGACCGCCAGCGCGGCGTGGAAGCAGAACGGCGCCCTCTTCGTCACCTGGGACGAGTCCGACAGCGACAACTCCGCCCTCCTCGCGTCCGGGAAGGTCGCCAGCTCAGGCGGCGGGGGCCGGATCGCCACCCTCGTGATCGCGCCGCACGTGCGCCGGGGGCTGCGCGTCGGGGTCGGCTACAACCACTACTCCCTCCTCGCCACGATCGAGGACGCCTTCGGGCTGCCGCTGCTCGGCCAGGCGGGGCACGCCACCCCGCTCGCCGCCTTCTTCGCCCCGCCGGCGAAGGGCTGAGCTGCACCGAGCATCCGCGTACTCGCCGGCGCCGCTCGGTACGATCGGCGCAACATGCGCCCGTCGCGGTCGGCTCGGCCCGTTGCGGGCGTGGCGAGCGCGAGCGAGGCGCCTCCGGGCGCCGGAACGGGGCGATGATGGACCAAGGCAGCGCGCCGGACGAGCTGGGCGAAGCGACACCGATCTTCAGCCTCTACCGCCGGGGTGGCTACGACCCCGAGCAGGTGGACCGCTACGTCGCCGAGCAGCACCGCCGCCTCGACGAGACGCTGCACCGGGCGACCGAAGCCGAGCGCAAGCTCGCCGCGGCCGTCGGCCAGCTCCGTGAGCTGCACCGGCGGGTCGCCGTGCTGGAGAACCAGGAGCGCTCGCTCCAGCCCCAACCACCGCCCCTGGACACGCTCGGCGAGCGCGTCCAGCGGATCCTCCAGGAGGCGTGGGAGGGTGCGTACGCGCTCCGCCAGAATGCCGAACAGGAGGCGCTCGAGCAACGCGAGCGAGCCGCGACCGAGGCCGAGGACATCATCGCCACCGCACGGCGCAAGGCCCAGGCGATGGACGAGGAGATCGAGCGCCGGCGCCGCGCCTACCTCGAGCGCGTCGAGGAGGACCGCTCCCGTGCAGTCGCCCAGATCACCTACCTGCACGAGCAGCGCAAGATCGCCCTCGGCGAGCTGCTGCGCGTGAAGGAGAACATCGAGGCCACGGTCGGCGACGTCGTCGCCCCGAGGCCCGGAGTCGCTCCCGCCGGAGCCACCCCTGGCGCGTTCGCGCCCCGCCGGCTCCGGCCACGTGGCGCCGTCAGGAGATGCCGAGCGCCGCCCCGGCCAGGCCGGCGCTGAGGACGACGAGTCCGAACAGGCGGCTGCCGCGCGCGCCGAGGCCCGCCGGCCCGCAGAAGGCGAGAGCGAGGGCGACCGTCCCGCCGCGGCCCCGAGCGCGACTCGCCGCCCTGGCGGCGAGTCCGGGGCGGCATCACGCCCGCTGCACTCGGCGAGCCGGCCCGGCGCCCGCCACGCGCTGACGGACGACGAGGCGCCCGGAGCGCCGGGGCGCGCGAGGGCCGGCGCCAACGAGCGGCCGTCGTTCACCACCGGCGAGCTGGCAAGGACGATGCCGGTGCACCGCCTGGCGACCAGGACCACCGACGAGACGGGCGATCGGCCCGACGCGTCAGAGCTCGTGCGGAGCCACCGGGAGCGAGGCGAGCCCCGGGGGCCAGAGAGCAGGCGCCCGCGCGAGGGGGCCGAGGATCTGACGGCGCGCCAGACGCGGCGAGGCACGTCGGGCGGGCGTCTTCGACTTCGAGAAGGAACAGCCGTCCTGAGCCACTGAGGGCCTGCCCGCGTCGGTGACGCTCAGCTCCCCGATCTCGCCGGTCAGCCGCGTCGAACTCGCGCGCCCGGCTCGCCGCGTTCCAGCAGCGCCGGCCGAGATTACGCGGGACGGGTCAGCCCCTCGCGGTCGAAGACCGTGAGCACCTCCTCGGGGGTGACGCCGAGCATCGCTGCGACGCCCCATACATCGTCCGCCCGGAGCGTCACGACCCTCCCGAGCCGCCCGCGCCGGCGGGTGCAGACGAAGGAGACGAACGTGCGCAGCTGATCCCAGCCCGGGCCGTCGAGGTCGTCGAGCCGGGCGAGATCGATGCGGATGCGCGCGCCGCCGCCGAGCTCGGCGAGGCCGAACTGGTCCACCCACAACGACCGGGCCCGACCGACGACCGACGGGTCGACGTCGACCGATTCGGGGATCAGCTCGTCGAGCACGACCCCGTAGAGCGAGGCGAGACGGAGCAGCCTGAGTACCGAGATCGTCCGCTCGCCGCGCTCGTAGGCGCTGACGCTCGCAGCCTTGAACTCACCCCGGGTGGCGCCCTCGACGTCGTGCAGGGTCATCTGCGCCCGGGATCGGGCCCCGCGAAGCAGCGAGCCCTGCGCGGCGGCGAAGCTCGCCTCAGCATCGGTCGCGGCCGCGTCGAGCGACATGCCAGGAGGCTACTCATTGCGTCATGTAATTGCGCGTACCAATACGGGCACGGCGCCTGCCCGGTGGCGGCGGCGCTCGCGAGGCAGGCGTCGCTCCGGTCGGGGCCGCCCCGGACTCAGCCCCAGCGCCAGGTCGGTCCCGTGATCACGAGCTTGGCGAAGTCCTCGGCCGAGACCGGGGGTGAGAAGAAGAAGCCCTGCGCTAGGTGGCAGCCGAGGTCGTTCAGCGAGGCCAGCTGCTCCTCGGTCTCGACGCCCTCTGCGATCGCGGCGATCCCGAGCGCCTCGGCCATGCCCACGACGCCTGCGACCACCGCCTGACTGTGGGGGTTCAACGGGAGCCCGGCAACCATCGAGCGGTCGACCTTCACCCGGTCGATCGGCAGCTGCACGAGGTAGGCGAGCGAGGAGTAGCCGGTCCCGAAGTCGTCGAGCGCGAAGTGCACACCCATGTCGCCGAGCCGGCGAAGGGTCCAGCTCGCCCGGTCCAGGTCGTGGATGACCGAGGTCTCGGTGATCTCGAGCACGAGGCGATCGGGAGCGAGCCCGCAGCGATCGAGCGCTTCCGCGACGCGGCCGATCAGGTCGGGCGAGCTCAGCTGGCGGGCCGAGAGGTTCACGGCGATCCGGACGTCGCGACCCTCGGGCGGCCACGCCGCCGCCTCATGGCATGCCTGCTCCACCACCCACGAGCCGAGCGGCACGATCGAGCCCGTCTCCTCGGCGAGGGCGATGAACTCCGACGGGAGCAGCAGGCCCCGGGCGGGGTGCTCCCAGCGCACGAGCGCCTCCGCTCCGACGATCTCCGCGTTGCGCAGGTCCACGATCGGCTGGTAGTGGAGGACGAACTGCCCGTCGGCCATGCCGTGCCGCAGCGCGGAGAGCGTCTCGATCTTGTCCTGGGCCTCGGTGCGCATCCCCTCCTCGAAGACCTCCGAGCACCCGCCGCCGCGCGCCTTGGCGGCACGCATCGCGACGTGCGCCTCAGCGAGATGCACATGGAGATCGCCGCCCCCGCCGGCGGCGCCCGGGGGCACGACCGTCGCGCCGACGCTCACCGTCGCGTAGACGTCGCGCTCGCCGATCTGCATCGGTTCGGCCATCGCGCCGACGAGGCGGCCCGCCACCGAGAAGGCCTCGCTGCGGCTGTGCAGGCTGGTCGCGAGCACGACGAAGTCGTCGCCACCGAGCCGGGCCACGACGACGGACCGGCCGACCTCGTCGCCGAGGCGCCGTCCGACGACCCGGAGCATCTCGTCACCGGCCGCCATGCCGAGCCCGGCGTTGACCAGGCCGAAGCGGTCGATGTCGACGTGCGCGAGAGCCGCCCAGCCTCCCGTGACGTCGAGGTCGTGCAACCGGCTCCAGTGGTCCTCGAGCGCGCGCCGGCTGGCCAGGCCGGTCAGCGGGTCGGTGAGGAGGAGCTTGGAGACCTCCATCTCGAGCTCCTTGGAGCGGCTGATGTCCCGGATCGAGATCTCGAGGATGCGGTGGCCGTCGTCGTCGCGCTGGCGGAAGCTGGCGCGCGCCCAGACGTATGAGCCGTCCCGGCGCATCGACCGGTACTCGTAGGACTTGTCGGGAAGCGACTCGTCGTCGTAGTCGGCCCGCAGCTGGGCGACGATCGGCGGCTCGACGGTGGTGAGCAGGAGCTCCATGCCGCCCTCGTAGATCTCCTGCTCCGTATAGCCGGTGAAGTGGGTGCAGGACGGGCTGATGTACTCGATGTCCGACGCGCCGCCGAGCCGGTAGCGGATGACGAGATCGCTGGAACGCTCGCCGAGCAGGCGTACCCGGTCGAGGGCCCGGTGCTGGTCGGTGACGTCGAGCGCGACGCCCCGGATGCGCAGCGGCACGCCGTCCTGCTCGTCGAGCACGATCGCGCTCACGGCGAGCCAACGGACCGTGCCGTCCTGCAGCACCATCCGATGCGTCGTCGAGGCGCGGTTCGACCCGTCCAACGCCGCCGTCGCCAGGTCGAGCAGCCGGGACCGGTCACGGGGGTGGACCAGCTCCAGCGAGATCCGGCCCGATGCGTCCATGGCGCCCTTCAGCCCGACGGACGACCAGTCGCCGCCGGCCCACCAGACGGGCTCATTGCCGGAGAGGTCCACCTCCCACGCGAGCGCGCCCGACGCCTCCAGCAGGCCCTCGAGCCGGGTCGAGGCGATGGCGAGCTCGGTCTCCATCCGGCGCTGCGCGGCGAGGTCGCGGAGCACGACCACCACGCCGGCGACACCGCCCGTCCCGTCGAGGAGGGGCGAGGCGTTCACTTCTACCTCGTGCTCCGAGCCGTCCGGGCGGCGATGGACCGTCGGGTGGCCGACGACCCGTTTACCGACGACCGCCCGCGAGGAGCGGCGCGAACACGCCCGAGGGGACCCCGCGCACGACGTAGTCGATCGGCTGGCCGACCGAGGCGGCGGCGATGCAGCCGAAGAGGCGCTCCGCCTCCTCGCCGAGGAGCAGGACCCGCCCGTCGCGATCGACGACGATCGTGGTGCAGCCGGCCTCGTCCGCGGGCGACGGCGCGAACAGTGCGTCGCCGGCCGTCACCGCGCCCTCCGGCGCCCGTGCTCGATCGAAGCCCTCACGTCCGTCCAGCCTCCGCAGTGCGACACCCACCAAAGCACCGCCGTGTGGATCTGTCGCGGCGATCAGCCGGGTCGGAGCCGATGGCCGCGTCCACGGACGTGCCACTCGGCAGCTCGTGATCTAGGGCGGTGCGTCTGAAGGTCCAACGGTCGGCGCGCGGGCATCCTTTGAGGCGCCTCGCAAGGGGAATTTGGCGGTAACCGAAAGCCCGTGACCATCTGGACCGCTCGGCCACGCCTACCCTCGAGCGGGCAAAGTTACGCCCCCGGGGTGGTGGGGACCTTTGGTGCAGCGCCGCCGCGCCCACCCCTGCGGTGCTGTCGCCCCTGCTGGCACGTCGGCACATCGAGACGGTTCTCCGGGCATCTCCGCGTAGCGGAGACCGCCCGGACGTGTTTGCCGCGAGCCTTCCCGGCACGCGCTGCGGCGAGGTTGCGGCCGGAGCGGCGGCGGAGGGCGCCGACCCGCGCCCGCCGCGCGGTCAGAGCTTGTAACCGATCGACCGCAGCAGCGACTTGCGCTCGGTCACGTCCGCTTCGCCCTCGGCGCCGAGCGGGGACGTGCCGTCGACGACGCCGAGGATCCCACGTCCGAGCGCCGTCTCCGCGAGGAGGACCTCCACCGGATTGGCCGACGCGGCAGTAGATGGTGCAGACCTCGGGGACCTGCTTCAAGGCGTTCAGCACGTTCACGGGGAAGCCCTCACGCAAGAAGACGACGAAGCAGTGCCCCGCGCCGACCGCGAGCGTGTTCGCACGCGCCAGGTCGACCAGGTCCCCGTCGTTGCCGGAGGCGCGGACGAGCCGCTTGCCCGACGCCTCGCAGAAGGCGATGCCGAAACGCAGCTGCGGGCTGCTCCCGGCGAGCGCCTCGTGGAGATCCTCGACGGTCTTGACGAAGTGCGCCTGCCCGAGGATCACGTTCATGTCGTCGGGCTTCTCGAGCGCGACGGTGAGCAGCTCCATGTCATCTCCCTCACAGTTCTGCTGTCGGTGCGTCTCCGGCTCCGGCGGGTGCCCCCGCGGCGCCGCCCGCCCGCACCCCGGTGGGCACTTCGGCCCTGGTGCGCGCAACGGGACTCGCCCATGCTGACGGTACGACAATGGAGGTGACTATGAGCGAGCGACGCGTGTGGACCGTCGAGATCGTTCTCACCGAGGATGTGGAGCGCACCCGAGCGGACGCCCACCTCCGTGCCCCGCACCGTGAGCTTGCGGCCTGGGGCCGAGCCCGGCGCAACCCGGCGGATCCGGACGTGCCCGCGGTCGGTGAGGAGCTCGCGGTGGCCCGGGCCCTGTCCGAGCTGGCGCACCTCCTCGTATCGGAGGCAGCTGACACGATCGAGGCGTTCGAGGGCAAGCCCGTCGAGCTGCAGCTCTGATCGAGGGACCCGGACGGGTGGGAATGTGCAGTACCCCGCGCCAGGCGTTACGCGTCAAGGCTCGGGCTCTCCAGGCTCCCCTAGGCTCGCGGCGTCGGGCGGTCGGGAACCCGGGTTGTGCAGTGCCCGGTTTCCGCTCCGCCCCTCGGGCCGCTAGCTCATCGGGTAGAGCGGGGGACTTTTAATCCCACGGTGCCGGGATCGAGACCCGGGCGGCCCACCAAGTAAGCAGGTCACGGGCCATTTGTCGGTCTGACGCACTGTGCTCGTTTGTTCGGTCCCAACAAGGGGACCGTTGCCGCCCTGCCGGCGGCGATCAACGGTCTTTACGGCGTCGGCTACACGCGCTTGAGCCTTCAGGCCGGTCGTCGACGCCGACCGGCTTGCGCAGGCCGACCGACGGTTGGGCCAGTCGAGATCATCGACTCCCGTGCACTGTTGGCGCGCGGTACCTTGCGCCGCCTCATCTCGCGGTCGGCGAGCCCTCGGCCCAACGAGTGGAGAAGGCTCTTCGGATCGATCTCCATGCACCTTCAGCAAGGACCAGCTCGGTCGACCGCTCGATGAACGCCGAAGACCTCCGACGCGCCAGCCATGCAGGGATTGGCAGGGACCGAGCGCCCAGAGCCGACCGGATGGGACCTTGGTACCTATCCGGGTGCTGCGCGGAACCGTAGCCTGCAGGCATGCCAGGGCGCCGACGTGTGCCATGGCACGAGTCGGAGGGTGCATGACGGTCGCTCAACTTACAGAGCGCGATCAGGGCGTTCGTCGCAACGACGCGCTCTCCCAGCGTGTCGAGGCACTGCGCGAGCGCGTCCGTCGGAACCGCCAGGGCAAGGGGGACGTTCGGCGTCGACGGACTCGTCTTCGACGACGGTGCGAGGTTGCTGCTGCACGGGCAGGTGAACCACAGCACCGTCCCGCACCTCGAGGCCGTCCTCGACGGCGTCGTCGCTCTTCGCCCGTCACGCCTCACGGTCGATCCGTCCGAGACGACCGGCGTCAGCCTCGATGCGCTGGTCGCGATCGTGCGACGCCAGCACGAGGTCGAGCACTTCGTCATCCGACTGGCGACCTCGGCGACCTCGGCGATTCTGGGCTTGCTGCGCTCGTCGTCGGCCGCCGCGGGGCAGGCCGAGTCGGACGTGGCCTGTGGCCGCGGTAGCCACCTCGTCACCAACGCGTTCGCAACGAGCGGCGCCGCTGACCCGAACGCCGCTGCCGACAAGCTCGCCTCGGACCGGGCGCGGCCGAGATCGCCGGGAGCGTTGTCGCATGTCTCATCGATCGAGACGTGTTGAGAGGACATCGCGGCGAGGCCGATTCCAGGAATCCTGGCCTGGAGCGGTATGGCCCTCGCAAGGTAAGGGGAACGCCACCACCCGCGCGGTGTGTCCCTGGAAATGGCCGGGGGTAGGAAGTTCGCTGGGCACGTCGTGAGTTCCCGCGTCTCATCGCTCCCGTGACTGTCGCTGTGACGCTCCGGCCCACAAGCTCGACTTGGCCTCGAGCCCCGCTCAGCCTCAACCGCCGTCACCGAGCGAGTTCGTCGACGCCCTGACTGCCCGGAAACTCCTCAGCGGGGCCCAGCGAGCCTGTCGTTCAACAGCGCGTCAGCGGTGCTCTGACAAGAGCGCTCGCCGCGCCGATTCGAGCGCACTCGCCCCTTCTTCGTCGATCGAGGGAAGGTGAAGGTCGAGCTGCTCGACCACGTGAGCAACGATCCCGCCGACGAGCGCCCGCATCGCGGCCTTATGGTCGGCCGGCACAACGTACCAGGGAGCCCAAGGTGTCGACGTCGCCGTCAGCGCTTCTTCGTAGGCCTGCTGGTAGGTGTCGAAGTGTGCGCGTTCGGCGAGATCGGCGGCCGAAAACTTCCATTGCTTAGCCGGGTCGCCCAGCCGATCGAGAAACCGCCTCCGCTGCTCTTCTTTGGAAAGGTGGAGGAAGAGCTTCACTACGCGGGTCCCGCTGCGGTGGAGGTGGCACTCAAAAGCGTTGATGTCTTCGTAGCGCTCCTGCCAGAGCCGCGGTCCGGCCTCGGTGCCCGGCGGAAGGTGCTGGGCGGCGAGCAGCTCGGGATGCACCCGCATGACCAGGACCTCCTCGTAGTAGGAGCGGTTGAAGATGCCGATCCGTCCACGCTCGGGGAGCACCTTCGCACAGCGCCACAGGAAGTCGTGCCGGAGCTCCTCGGCCGAAGGCTGCTTGAACGAGAAGACCTCGCAGCCCTGCGGGTTCACGCCGGACATCACGTGCTTGATCGTCCCGTCCTTGCCGGCCGCGTCGGGGGCTTGGAAGACGAGGAGCAGTGCCCACCGGTCGCTCGCATAGAGCAGCTCCTGTGCCGACTCGAGCTCCTCCTTGAGTGCATCCAGGTCCTGCTCGGCGACGTCCTTCGGGCTCGACCGTCCGAGCGGGCCCAGCCAGTCCGCCTGCGTGGTGGTCGTGCTCCGGTTGGCGAGGCCGGCAGGCGCTCCAGGACGGACCCGGAGCTCGTCGACCACGCCCTTGTGCAGCTTCATCGCCGGCCTCCATTCGTATACCGGTAGGCGTTTCGGGCCCCGACGGCGTCGTCCCACGACGACCGGTTGCCCGCCAGCGCGGGACGCGTCGAGGCCCGGACCACGTCGGCAAGCAACACGTCGGCCAGCGCACCGTTCCCCACCGCGACCACCTCCCGAACGCGACGGTATGCGCGGGCGAGGCAGCGACGACACGGACGAACGTCCCGACGGCGCAGGGATCGGGCGCCGGGGCGCAGTCACCGCGGTGCCGGCACGGGTGCGAGGTCCCTGCGTAGCCACGGCGCTGCACCGCGCAAGCGAGGAGGTGGCGCGGCGAGGAGTTGTTGCGCCATGGCCACGATGGCACTCATAGGGGCGCGGTGAAGCGGCGAAGAGAGTGGCGCGCAGCTCTAGCGAGCTCGCTTCGCCGGACGGTGCCCGGCTCCGATGCGCTCACGTCAAGGGAGATCGCATCGCGCGAACGATTCCTCGTCGACTTCGACCGTCTCGTCGATTCGTTCGACCGGGGCGGCGATCGGGTCCACGTCACTGGCTCCGCGATCGTGCTCGGCGAGCGAGAGACCGTTCTCCATCCGCTAGCCGGTCCCAACAATCGTGTCGCGCCCCGTTTCTGCCCGTGTCAGTCCCGTCGACAGCACGGACTGTCCTGGGACGTTGACGAGTCGAAATGCGACGAAGCAGGACTTGCGGAGCCGTCGTTTGACTCTCTGACCAGCACTTTTAGTCCCACCATGCCGGGATCGAGACCCGGGCGGCCCACTGGCGCGTTGTGTATGACCACGGCTGATCTGTGTTGCGGCCTCCCGGAGAGCGGTCGCCAGGTTGTCAATCTCGTGGCGAGCGCCACGAGCGTCTCCGCCCAACGTTGATCGCCGCGGTCGGCTAGGCGGTCGTCGGAGCCCACTCCTTTCGTCGAGAACGCGAGATGGGACCAACCGGGTGATCCGGGCGGACAAGCACGAGGAGTGCTGGCCCGAGGCGGGGTACGGCGTCGCCGTCGGGCCGAGCGATGACATCTATCTGGACATCGACGAGAGCGTGCTCAGCTCAGCCGGGGGGATCCTCGAGGTACGTCCCGCCGGACACGTGACGGCGCTCTGGCGCTCGTGGGCCTCCCGATCCAGCCGTGAAGAGCAGGTGAGCCGTCTTTGTGCCGAGGTAGACGAGCACGACCGCTGGACGCGAGAGGTGCCATGAGCTTTGACCAGCCAGATCGGCCTCGTCAGCATCGTCGACACCGCGGGCGCCGGTCCGCGGGGCGGGACACCGGCACCCCCGAACGGCGTGCGACTCAGCAGCGAGCTGGAGCGCTGCGAGCCGGTCTCACCGTGTGCCCTGCTAACAAGCGCTGAACGCGGGCCCTGCCAAGCGCAGCTGTGAGGCCTGGTTCGGCCGAACTCCTCCGGCTCAGCTCCTGGCCGGCCGCCACCTCAGCGCCAGCAGCGAGGTGCTTCGCGCCAATGGCCGGGGCCGCTTCGCCAGTCCACGGCGTCTCCGGCGAGGGCCGCGAAACGGTCCGCCATCGCGCAAGATGCCGTGAGCAGCTATGGACCGACAATGGTCAATGTGGTCGCTGCATCGGCCGTTGATTCGGTTGCGCTTTAGCGTCGATCACAGAGCATTTCATGTCCTATGGTCTAACTCAGTCCGAATTCCCTCGACGCCGCTTCGATCCGGGCTCGCGACAGGCCGCTCCCGGCGTCCGGGTCCCAGCCGCGCGTTGCACGATCGATGCCCGACGCTTCACTCTCCCTGGTCAGAGCCATTATCGGCGACAGGAACGGGGTGGCGGCAGCGGGCACGCCGCCCAGCACAGGCGGTTCTCAAGAAGTACATGTTTAGTGATCAACTGATTGGGGTAAAAACTCTTTTCACCCTGCATTTAAGCAATTGCACTTTCGTGCTATTGACGATTTGATGACGCTCCACGCCGGCGAAATCCGACCTTGCTTTTACGCGCCCGCGCGTTGGAGTATGGAGCTGGCATCAGGGAACTCGTGAGCGCTCGATACCACTGAGCTATTCACGACTACCGGTGTCATTGGTCAGCAGCAGTGGTCAGCAGGCGACGCGTTGTCGCCCATCAGCTTCTGCATACGGCGACTGTCGGCTGCTCGCTGCTGGCACCGTCGCCCGAGCGTGTACGGCTCGGACAACGAGGGCGAACAAAGAGAGAAGGACGGGAGCAAGTGGGCGAGGAAGCAGTCGAAGCGCAGCATCGCGGGCGCAGCAGGACTCAGGTCTTGTGCCGCGTGGGCGCCCTGGTGTCGGCGTGCGCGATCGGAGCTGGAATGCTGGCCACAACTGGGGCCGCCGCATCCAGCGTGCCGTCGGGTGCCGGACCGAAGTCTCAGTACTTCGTCGAAAGCGGATCCGTCGCCTCGGCAAAGCTCGCCGTCGAACGTGATGCAGGCGTCGTGGTGTCGACGATCCCGCAGATCAACACGGTGATCGCCAAGCTGACCAAGTCGCAGGCGACGGCGATCGGTGAGTGGGCCGGCGTGACGGTGTCGCCGGACCAGTCCTTCTCGGTGGCGCATGAATCGACCGTGACGAAGGCGACGCACGCTCCCAGCGACGTCTTCAATCAGGTCACTGGCGCCAAGGAGCTGTGGAGCCGCGGCATCAAGGGCCGCGGAGTGACCGTGGCTGTGATCGACACCGGCATCAACGCCAGCCTGCCGGACCTGCGCGGGCGCGTCATCGGTGGCGTCGACCTCGCTGGCCCGAGTAGCCCGTACGAGGACGGCTACGGCCACGGGACGTTCGTCGCCGGCTTGATCGCGTCGAACGGCGCGTCGTCCGGCGGCAAGTACGTCGGAGAGGCCCCGGCAGCAAATCTCGTCTCGATCAAGGTTGCGAACGCCAAGGGTGGCACGAGCGAGAGCACGGTGGTCCAGGGCGTCGAGTGGGCGATCGCCCACCAGCACACCTACGACATCCGCGTCCTCAACCTGTCCATCGGATTCGAGCCATCCGGACCCTCCGCCCTCGACCCGATCGACCAGGCTGTCGAGCAGGCTTGGAAGGCCGGCATCGTCGTGGTCACATCGGCAGGCAACGACGGGCCGAACTACGGCACGATCTCGGCGCCGGGCAACGACCCGCTCGTCATCACGGTCGGCGCGCTCGACGATGACGCCAGCACCAACCCAGCCAACTTCACCATCCCGTCCTTCTCCAGCGTCGGGCCGACGCTGCACGACGGCTGGTTCAAGCCGGATGTCGTGGCACCTGGACGATCCGTGATCAGCCTCGGGGACCCGGGTTCGACCGTCTACGAGCAGAACACGTCCGCCCACATCGGCAAGGTGAATTTCGTCGGATCGGGTTCGTCATTCTCGGCGGCGATCACGTCGGGCATCGTGGCGCTCGAGCTCTCGGACCACCCGTCGATGACCCCCAACGACGTCAAGGCGACGCTGATCTCCACTGCGAAGCCGGGCCCGGTCAAGAACCCGTTCGCCGACGGACACGGCATCGCCAACGCCTACGCAGCGACGATGTCGCGGCCGGTCATGCTCAACCAGGGCGTCGCCGCTGAGGCGGAGGCATCCGCCAGCAAGACGCCGCTGCCGTTGTCGGCCACCTGGGCCGCCTCTTCGTGGAACCCGGCGAACTGGGTCACCGCGGCCTCCGCCACCTCCAGCGTGACCACCGGGTTCAACAGCGCTGGCTGGAACTCGGCTGGCTGGAACTCGGCTGGCTGGAACTCGGCTGGCTGGAACTCGGCTGGCTGGAACTCGGCTGGCTGGAACTCGGCTGGCTGGAACTCGGCTGGCTGGAACTCGGCTGGCTGGAACTCGGCTGGCTGGAACTCGGCTGGCTGGAACTCGGCTGGCTGGAACAGCGCCGGCTGGAACTCGGCTGGCTGGAACTCGGCTGGCTGGAACAGCGCCGGCTGGAACTCGGCTGGCTGGAACAGCGCCGGCTGGAACTCGGCTGGCTGGAACAGCGCCGGCTGGAACTCGGCCGGCTGGAACTCGGCTGGCTGGAACAGCGCCGGCTGGAACTCGGCTGGCTGGAACAGCGCCGGCTGGAACTCGGCAGGCTGGAACAGCGCCGGCTGGAACTCGGCAGGCTGGAACAGCGCCGGCTGGAACTCGGCCGGCTGGAACAGCGCCGGCTGGAACTCGGCAGGCTGGAACAGCGCCGGCTGGAACTCGGCAGGCTGGAACAGCGCCGGCTGGAACAGCGCCGGCTGGAACAGCGCCGGCTGGAACTCGGCCGGCTGGAACAGCGCCGGCTGGAACTCGGCCGGCTGGAACAGCGCCGGCTGGAACAGCGCCGGCTGGAACTCGGCAGGCTGGAACAGCGCCGGCTGGAACTCGGCAGGCTGGAACAGCGCCGGCTGGAACTCGGCAGGCTGGAACAGCGCCGGCTGGAACTCGGCAGGCTGGAACAGCGCCGGCTGGAACTCGGCAGGCTGGAACAGCGCCGGCTGGAACTCGGCAGGCTGGAACAGCGCCGGCTGGAACTCGGCAGGCTGGAACAGCGCCGGCTGGAACTCGGCAGGCTGGAACAGCGCCGGCTGGAACTCGGCCGGCTGGAACAGCGCCGGCTGGAACTCGGCAGGCTGGAACAGCGCCGGCTGGAACTCGGCAGGCTGGAACAGCGCCGGCTGGAACTCGGCAGGCTGGAACAGCGCCGGCTGGAACTCGGCAGGCTGGAACAGCGCCGGCTGGAACTCGGCAGGCTGGAACAGCGCCGGCTGGAACAGCGCCGGCTGGAACAGCGCCGGCTGGAACAGCGCCGGCTGGAACAGCGCCGGCTGGAACAGCGCCGGCTGGAACAGCGCCGGCTGGAACAGCGCCGGCTGGAACAGCGCCGGCTGGAACAGCGCCGGCTGGAACAGCGCCGGCTGGAACTCGGCAGGCTGGAACAGCGCCGGCTGGAACTAATATCGCGGGCACGGCCCGTCCACTGACCCCTCAGACTCAAAAACCCTGAGGTCATCCGGCCGTTAGAGGACTTATGCGTCTCCCGCGCCGGGCCAAAGTGGTCATAACCGTGACGGTGACCAGCAGCGCGGCGAGCGTGGCGCTGGTCATCTTGCGGTTTGCGAAGTTCGGCGTAGGTCCCGTTTGGGTCTTGTCGGTGCTGGCTGCGCTGGTACTGGCCAGCTGGCTCTGGCCGATGATCCTCTACCGCGAGACCACGTCCGAGACGCACCATTTCGACGATGGCCTCTTCCTGGTCCTGGCACTGGTCCTGCCTCCCGAGGGCGTGGTCATCGCGTTCTTTGTCGCAACGGCGCTGGCCGGGCTGTTCCGCAGACTGCAGCCCATCAAGGCGCTGTTCAACCTCGCCGGCATCTTGCTCGCCGCGTGCGCCGGCCTGGCGGTCATCCACGCGATCGCGCCCCCGGGGAGGCATCTGACGCTCGGCGAACTCGGCGCCGGCGTCCTAGGGACGATCGTCTACATATACGTCAATTACACGGCCCTAGCTGCGGTGATGGCCGCCACGGGTGCAGGGACCGTGCGGCACAACCTGCTCGACGGCTTGAAGATCCGCTCTCTCCTCCAAGCGGCATCGGTCTCGCTCGGCCTGGTGGGAGCGCTGGCGGTCTCCGCGTACTCCATGGCGGCCGTCTTGATCGCGCTGCCCTTCTGGGCATTCCGGGAGACCGTCGCCGGCCACTTCCGGGCTCGCCAGGACCGCTCTCGGCTCTTGGGTCTGTTCCATGCGACGCTCGACGTCCACCGTACGATGGGCGACGCGGAGGTGAGGGAGGCGCTGAACAGGAGCGCATCGCAGCTGCTGCGCTCGCCAGAGGCTTCGGTCGTCTCCGAGGAGCCTCCGGAGGACGTCATCGCCGCACGCATGACCGGCAGGACCGCTGATCACTGGCTCGTCGTCAGCGGACGGAGCCGCGCCGAGCCGTTCGACGGTGCCGACCGGGCGCTTCTGGACGCGCTCGCCGCGGTCGGTTCAGGCGCGCTCGACAACTCTGCCCTGTACGAGGAGCGCCGGCGTGAGCAGGAGCGCCTCGTGGCGATCACCTCCAGCCTCGGCGAGGGTGTCTGCGCCTTCGACGCGGTCGGCCACGTCACCTTCCTCAACCCGGCTGCCGAGGAGCTCCTCGGCTGGCTGGAGGGCGAGGTCCGCAGCGACGAGGACCGCACGCCGCTCACCGAGCTGTCGTTCCTCGCCATGCCTGCGCTTCGCGCGATGCGATCCGACTCGACGATCCAGAGCGAGCGGGCGACCTTCTCGCGGCGCAACGGTGAGCAGTTCCCCGTGGAGTACACCTGCTCGCCCATCCGCTCGGATGAGGGCGTCGAGGGCGCGGTCATCGCGTTCCGGGACATCTCCGAGCGGATCGCGTTCGAGGAACAGCTCGCCTACCACGCCTTCCACGACGCGCTCACGGGGCTGCCGAACCGCCGGGTCTTCCTGGACCGGCTGCAGCACGCCCTCAGCCGGGCGAGTCGCAGCGGCGAGGTCCACGCGGTGCTCTTCGCCGACGTCGACCGCTTCAAGGTGGCCAACGACAGCCTCGGTCACCAGGCGGGCGACCAGCTCCTCGTGGCGATCGCCGAGCGGCTCCGCGGCCTCGCACGCGAGGACGACACGCTGGCGCGCTTCGGTGGCGACGAGTTCACCCTCCTCGTGGAGGACATCGGCGACATCGAGGCCGCCGCGGCGGTCGCCGACAGGATGATCGACCTCGTCCGGGTCCCGGTGACCCTGGACGGCGGTCGCACCGTCATGACGAGCATCAGCGTCGGCATCGCGCTCGCCACCGCGGGGGCATCCCCCAACGACGTCCTCCACGACGCCGACGTTGCGATGTACCAGGCAAAGCACCGGGGCGCCGGGCGCTACGAGATCTTCGACGCCACGGCGATGAGCTCTCGCTCGGCGGAGTGGGTCGACCTCGAGGTCGGCCTCCGCCAGGCGCTCGACCGCCACGAGCTCACCGTCTACTACCAGCCCCTGTTCGCAACGGCCACCCGCCGGATCGTCGGGGCGGAGGCGCTCGTGCGCTGGGAGCACGCCGACCGCGGCATGCTCCAGCCGAGCCAGTTCATCGGCCTCGCCGAGGAGACGGGCCTGATCCTGCCGCTCGGGCGCTTCATGCTGGAGGAGGCCTGCGGGCAGGCGAAGAGCTGGCAGGACACGCTCGACGTCCCGTTCAGCATCTCGGTGAACCTCTCCGCCCGGCAGTTCCAGTCGGACGACCTCGTGGAGGAGATCCGCAGCGCCCTGCTCGACAGCGGGTTGGACCCCGGCTACCTCTGCCTGGAGATCACCGAGAGCCTCGCCCTCCAGGACATCGGGCGCTCGATCACGACGCTCACCGACCTGAAGTCCCTCGGCGTGCAGCTCGCTATCGACGACTTCGGGACCGGGTACTCGTCGCTGAACTACCTGAAGCGCTTCCCGGTCGACGTGGTGAAGCTCGACCGCACCTTCGTCCAGGACCTCGACGTGAGCCCCGTCGACGCCGCGATCGTGGCGGCCGTCGTCGACCTCACCCGCACGATCGGCATGACCGCCGTCGCCGAGGGCGTCGAGACCGAGGATCAGCTGCTCCGCCTCGAGGCGATGGGCTGCCCGGTGATCCAGGGCTACCACCTGGGTCGCCCGATGCCGGCGAACGAGCTGACGGTGCTGCTCGAGCGGGCGGTCGAGGCGGACGCCCAGGCCGGTCCGATCTCGCTCGCCGCCGGCTCCTGACGGCGGTCGCCCGCAACATCTCACCCAGGGCGGTCCGCCGGCCGGCGTCCTAGCCGCCGAAGGGGAAGCGCCCGAGCAGCGTAGTGCCCTCTGCACTCATCACCCGGTCGGTGAGCACGAGGTCGACCGCCGGCACGTCGAACTCGAGGCTCGGCGCCTCGAGCCCCGCCACGGCGGCCACGAGCGTCGGGTCGACCGGCGCCGTGAAGCGGACGACGTTCACGACCGCCAGGCCGCCGAAGAGGCGGTCCTTCGGTCGCCCGATGCGGCGGCGGGCGGCTCGCCCGATGCGCCTCCGGAGGCGGCGAAGCTCCGGGCCGACGTCGAGCTCCGCGTAGACGGTCTCCGGGCCGACGCCGAACCGGGCGACGCGTGCTTGCAGGGGACCCGTCGCCGCGACCGCCGCACCGACGGCGCGCTCCGCCCGCTCCTGCGGGCACCCGTCGAGGTTGAGCACCGTGAAATGCATCGACGCCGGCGGGTAGTGGTGCTGGTGCGGGTCGCACTCACGAAGCGGGGCGATCGAGGACGAGAGCCCGAGCGCCACGCCGGCGGGTAGTCCCACGACGCAGGTGAGGTGCGTACCGGAATCGGCGGGCGGAATGGCGCGATCGCGAACCACTGCCGCGTGCTCGGCGGTGTGACGACAAGTAGGCCACCCGGCGGGTCGCGCCGTGCAGGAAGGAAGACAGCCGGGAACGATCCTCGGGCCGGCTGACATTCTGTGGCCGTTCCGGGTCCAAGGCACGAGCATGCCACACGTCCCGCCGGGCGCGGTCCCGCTCCCCGATGGGCGGTGCAGGTATGCGGCCACCGCCCCTCACCAGCATCACAAGCCGGTGGGGATCTGGCGTGCGCCGCCATCCGGGCAGGTGGGCGGCACTCCCGCCGCCGGACGTCGTCGCCAGCGCATAGATGCAATGTCTGCATCGACCTTTTGTGAAATGAATCGCGCCGATCCGAACTGCAGATGACACCATCCGAGGTGCACCATGCAGATCGGCCGAGCCCTCCGGCGGCGTTCAATATCGTGGGAATACGGGTAAGGACACCACGGCACAGGGCCGACGGGCCACGCGGTCTTGGCACGCCCGGCAGGTATCCCTGCGGCGCCAGTCGTCCTGAGCGCGCTCCAGGTGAGCGCCACGGGTGCTCGCGCCCGGCCATCGTCAAGCACGCGGCAGACGGTGGCCGGGCACGAGCCCCGTGGCGGCCGCCGGGGCTATCCCGTGATGTGCGGCTCGAGGCGCTGTTGGCCGGACGCCGGCTGGAGCAATCGGAGCTGCTCCTGCGCCTCCCCCCGCACAGAGCGCCCCGCGAGGACGAGGTAGACGAGGGCGCCCACGATCATGCCGGTGAACACGCTCAAATCCGGTTTCACTGCGGAACCGCTGCCGAGCGCTCGGGAGATTGCCCCGATGAAGAAGGTCTGGGAGAGCGCGAGCACGGAAGCGACGGTGCCGGCGGCCTGCGCCACGATCGCGGGCCAGTGCACCCCGCCACGGCGCCAGTACAGGCCTGAGCGGTCGGTGCGGAGGAGATCGCCCGGCACGTAGCGGTAGCGACGAAGCACCCAATCGACGATGAAGATGCCGAACCACGGCGCGATCCAGCAGATGACGCAGTCGGCGAAGTCGGTGAGGAGCGTGTGGAACGAGGAGGAGAACACGGCGTAGATCGTCAGCCCCAGCGCGATCACCGTGTCGATGACGACGGCGTGCCAACGGCGCACCTTCAGGCCGAGCGCCTGCAGCGTGACGCCCGAGGAGTACAGGTCGAGACTGTTGATGGCGAACAGCTGAACGATCGAGACGACGAGGAACGGCACGACGAAGCCAGTGGCAACGACATGGGAGGACTCGAAGGCCGCGAACGGGTTCGCGTCCGTCGCGATCGCCGAGGCGTAGGTGCCGACCGCGGCACCGAGCACCATGATGAGTATCTCGGGGATCGCCGTGCCGAGGAAGACCCAGCCGACGATCGCGGGCTTGCTGGAGCCTCGCGGGAGGTAGCGGGAGTAGTCGTTGCCGTTCTCGGTCCAGCCGAGCCCGCTCAGCGCGATGGTGAAGGCGAGGCCCACCAAGAGGCCCTGCCAGCCCGTGCCGTGGGCGGTCACGTGGACGTCGACCTTGCCGAGCGTCAAGCCGGCGAGGATCGCGAAGAGCGCGATGAACGGCAACGCGAGTGCACGGAGCGTCTTCAAGATCGTCGCGTGCCCGAGGAGTGGGAGAAGGAGCTGCACCGCGACGGCGGCGATGATGAAGACGACCTTTGCAGGCGTTCCCGGAAGGAAGCCGGCCTTCAGCGCAAGGATCTCGGCGGCGTAGACGACGAGGATCAGGCCTTCCGTCTCGAACCCGACCTGGGTAAGCCAGTTGAAGAACGCAATGAGCCGTGCGCCGCTCGGCCCGTAGCTCGCGCGCGTGATGATCATCGCCGTCGTCCCGGCGTCCGGGCCCTGGAGGCTCGCGAGTCCGAGCAACACGTAGGAGAGGTTCCCGACGACGATGAGGACGACCGCCTGCGCGAACGTGAGGCCGAAGAAGGCCATCAGGATCACGCCGTAGACGAAATACTCGATCTGGAAGCTCGCACCGGCCCACATGCCGAACAGGTCGCGGGGCGTGCCCAGCGTTCCTGCTCAGGCACGTAGTCGATCCCGTGCCGCTCGATATGGAACACCTCGTCGCTCACCGGGAGCGAATCTGTGGCCGCCGCCATCGCCCTCCCCTTCGCCTGGCTCGAATGCTGCGCTCGCACTGGCCCGTCGCGTCGCCGGCTCGGATCGCCTCCGGCGATCCCTCGTTCAGCGTCTCGCCGATCCCTGCCCGGCCGGCGTCATCGTCGGGTCCGGGCGCCGCGCTCCACCCTGCGCCGCGCCGGCCGGCGTGGCCGGTCCGGAGCGCCCCGGTGCCGCCTGGCCCTCCGCCGCAGCGGCTGCGACGAGGTCGGCGAGGATCCGCCGCAGCGCGAGCGTGCTGCGGTCGGCTCGGGTGTGCACCTCGACGGCCGTGTCGATCGGCAACGCGAGCTCGTCGTAGCGGGAGGCGAGCGCCACAGCCATCCGCCCGGCGTCGCCGCCGAGGTGGTTGCGCCACATCGTCGTGTAGAGCCGCGCCGACTCCGCCGCTGGGGCTGGATGAAGAAGCCGATCGTGGTCACCCCGCCGGCCTCCAGGAACTCGAGGCGGAGGCTGAGCGAGAAGGGCGCGTGGTAGCGGTAGGTCATCCGCCGGGTCTGCACGAGCGGGCGCAGCCCGGCCTCCACGCCGGGGTCCTCCCGGTTGGCGAAGGGGTGCTCGTACACGACGGTGAAGCCCCACCCGTCACGCTCGACACCGTAGGGCGCGAGCTCGGTGGACTCCTCGGCGCCGAGTCCCCCGGTGGAGGAAGGGGAAGTGCGCGAAGTCGAGGAAGTTGTCCGCCATGAAGCCTGCTCCGGCGCGCGCCGTCGACGCCTCGAGCTCAGCCGTGTCGAACCCGGGCGCGCCGGCCTCTTCGATCTCGGGCAATGGGGTGAGGGGTTCCTCCGGCGCGAGAAGACGATGCCGTAGCGCTCGGCCACCGACGCCGCCGGCCGCAGCCGCGCCCGCGGCGGCAGGACGGCGCCCTCGCCGAGGGCAGGGACGAGGGTGCAGCGACCGGTGTGGTCGAAGCGTCAGCCGTGGTAGGCGCAGGCAAGCTCGCCGCCCTCGCAGGCGCCCGCCGACAGCGGCGCCAGACGGTGCGGGCAGCGGTCGACGAAGGCGACGAGGCCCTCGCCTCCACGGAAGCAGACGTAGGGCTCTCCGAGCAGCAGGACGCGCACCGCCTGGCCGCCGACCTGGCAGAACGGGCGACGGGATGCCAGCACCGCCGGAGGGCTGGGTGGGTGTTGTCGAGCAGTCCCGACCGACCGCCGATCGCCGTCATCTCTCTCCCCGGTGCCTTGCCGTGCTCGGCGGCGTTCGCCGGATGATAGCCAGTCGAGTCGCGACGGGCGCGAGTTCCATCGACCGCCGCGCCCCGCCCGCTTCGCTCAGCCGGCGCGGTCCAGGCAGAGGAGGAGCGCCTGGACGAGCAGGGCCTCGTTGGGGTTCCTCACGAGGGACTTGGCCGCCTCGTCCAGCGCCGCGCACGACCCGAGCAGCGCCGCGACGCGGCGCGGGGGCATTCCCGGCGCGTCGAGGCGCGAGCGGTAGGCGGCGGCGAGCGAGGCCAGGCCGGCCCGCAGCTCGTCGGTGCGGACCCGGCGCTGCTCGCGCTTGTGGCGCTCCTCGGCGGCCTGGCGTCCCGGGAGGTTGCGCTCACCGGCGCGCTCGGCGGCCTCCGCCGCCGCGGCCAGCTCCTCGGCCTGGCGCGCCTTCAGCACGTCGACGAGCTCGTCCGACGCCGCCAGCAGCTCCGCGGCGAGGACCGAGACCGTCGAGCCCGTCCCGTCGAGTCGCTCGGGCACCGAACGCCACCGCGCCTGGCGGTCGGTGAAGCCGGTGTCCCTGGCGAGCAGGCGCGCCCGGTCCAGCCTCCCCCCGGCGCCGGCCGCCGCGGCCGCGGCGATCTCGCGCTCGACGCCCTCGGCGACGAGCGCGGCCTCGACGACGCCCTCCTCGAGCGGGGAGAACTCCACGTCGACGCAGCGGCTCGCGATCGTGACGAGCGAGGGTGGGCGGGACTCGGCGAGCACGACGAAGACCGTCGAGCCCGGGGGCTCCTCGATCGTCTTCAGCAGCACCGGGGCCGCGTTGCCGACGAGGTGGAAGTCCACGAGCACGAGGACCTGGCGCTCGGCGAAGCGCGGCGAGCGCTGCGCGAGGGCGCCGACGGCACGCGCCTCGTCCACCGAGATCGAGGCGCCGTGCCGCTCGACGACCGTGACGTCGGCGTGGCGCCCGGCGAGCACGTCGCGGCAGACCGGGCAGGCGCCGCAACCTCCGTCGGGGCAGAGCAGGCCCGCCGCGAAGGCGAGCGCCGCGTCGCGCTTGCCCGTACCCGCCGGTCCGACGAAGAGGTAGGCGTGGACCGGCGAGGCGAGCGAGGCGGCGAGCACCGTCACCGCACGGGGCTGGCCGACGACGCGCTGGAGCACGGGCGGGATGCCCATCGTCCGAGCGGCGCCCTGGGCGTCCTCCGCGGTCCCGGCGGTCACGGCGCGACCCGCGTCGGGCTCGGGCCGAGTCGCGCCTCGACGGCGGCGGCGACGTGCTCCGCCACCTCCTCGGGCGTGCCGCTGGCGTCGACGACGACCCAGCGCTGCGGGTCGGCCGCGGCGAGGGCGGCGAAGCCGGTGTGCACCCGCTCGTGGAAGGCCTCGTCCTCGGCCTCGATGCGGTCGCTCGCCCCGGCGAGGCGCCGCCTCGCCTCCTCCGGCGACAGGTCGAGGAGCACGACCAGGTCGGCGGCGAGCCCCGCCGTCGCCACCTCGGAGGCCACGACGACATCCTCCAGCGGCAGGCCGCGACCATAGGCCTGGTAGGCGAGCGTGGAGCCGGCGAAGCGGTCGCAGACCACGTCGCGACCGCGCTCGAGCGCGGGCCGAAGCACCTCGGCGACGTGCTGGGCACGCGCCGCCACCATCAGCAGCAGCTCGGCGCGCGGCTCCAGATGGCCGAGGGAGCGGTCGAGCACGATCGCCCGGACCCGCTCGCCGACCTCCGTGCCGCCGGGCTCGCGGGTGAGCTCGGCACCGAGCCGCCCGGCGAGGAGGCGCGCCTGGGTCGACTTGCCGCTCCCCTCGCCGCCCTCCAGCACGATCAACCGCCCGAGCGCGCCCATCGGGTCGCACACTACGGCAGCGCTCACACGGCGGCGGCCGGGACGGCCCGGGGACGCCGGGTCACCGTGCCGGCAGGTGCGCCACCAGCCGTGCCGCCGGGCGCCGTCACCGGGGACGGGCGCGGCGGCGCACGCTCAGCTCGCCCCGGCCCGCTTCGCCACGGCCTTGCGGGCCGGGGCCTTCTTCGCCGCCCCGGCCTTCTTGGCAGCCGCCGTCGCCTTGGTCGCCCCGGCCTTCTTCGCCGCCCCGGCCTTCTTGGCAGCCGCCGTCGCCTTGGTCGCCCCAGCCTTCTTCGCGCCTGTCTTTTTCGCCGCGGACTTCTTCGCCGCACGGCCGCGCCGGGCCGGCGGCGGGCCGGCGGCGCGCTTGTCGGCGAGCAGCTCCGCGGCACGCTCGAGCGTGAGCGACTCGGCGTCGTCGCCGCGCCGCAGCGAGGCGTTCACCGTGCCATCGGTCACGTACGGGCCGAAGCGCCCCTCGCGCAGCAGGATCGGCTGGCCGGTCTCGGGGTCCGGGCCGATCTCCTTGGCCGGTGCCGCCGCGGCCCGGCCGAACCGGCGCTGCTTCGGCTGGGCGATGAGCGCCAGCGCCTCCTCGAGGGAGATCGTGAGCAGCTGCTCCTCGGTCTCGAGGCTGCGCGACTCGCTGCCGCGCTGGACGTAGGGGCCGTAGCGGCCGTTGCGCGCCACGACCTCCTCGCCCGTCGCCGGGTCGACCCCGACGGTGCGGGGCAGCCGGAGCAGTTCTAACGCCTGCTCGAGGGTGAGCGCGTCAGGCGACATCGACTTGAACAGCGAGGCGGTGCGCGGCTTCTCCCCGCCCGCCTCGGCCTCGCCGAGCTGGACGTAGGGGCCGAAGCGGCCGGCGCGGGCGAGCACCGGCAGGCCGGTCGCCGCGTCCTCTCCGAGCACCCGGTCGCCCGCCGGGGCGTTCAGCAGCTCGAGCGCCCGCTCGACGGTGAGCTCGTCGGGCGGCAGGTCCTCCGGGATGGAGGCGCGATCCTCGCCGCGCTGGAGGTAGGGGCCGTAGCGGCCGACGCGGGCCACGATCAGCTCGCCGTTCTCGTCGGCACCGATCGGGATCGAGTTCACCTCGCGGGCGTCGATCTCGCCGAGGCGCTCGGAGACCGCCTCCTTCAGTCCGTGGGTGCCGTCGACGCCGACGCGCCTGGCGCCGGCCGGCACGCCCTCCGGCGACGATCCGTTGCCGTTGGCCGCCTCCGCACGGGCGCGCCCGGGGACGTCGGCCCCGAAGTAGAAGCGCTCCAGCCACGGGACCGCCTCCTCCTCGCCGCCGGCGATGGCGTCGAGGTCGTCCTCCATGCTGGCGGTGAAGCCGTAGTCGACCAGGGCCGGGAAGTGCTCCTCGAGCAGCCCGACGACGGCGAAGGCCGTGAGCGAGGGCACGAGGGCGCTGCCCTTCTTCCACACGTAGCCGCGGTCCTGGATCGTCTGGAGCATGCTCGCGTACGTCGAGGGCCGCCCGACCCCGAGCTCCTCGAGGCGCTTCACGAGCGACGCCTCGGTGTAGCGGGGCGGCGGCTTGGTGGCGTGCTCCTCCGGCTCGATCGCCCGCACGGCGAGCGGGTCGTCGCCCGAGAGGCTCGGCAGGCGCCGGTCGCCTTCGCGGCGCTCCTCCTCCACGTCGTCCTCGTCCTCGCGGTAGACGCGCAGGAACCCGGGTGAGGTGATGACCGTCCCCGAGACCGTGAACTCGGCGGTGGTCCCGGCTGGGGCGACCGTGCTCTCGACCGTCGTCTCCCCGGCGATGCGCAGCCGAGCCGTCACCCCCGTCGCGTCGATCATCTGGGAGGCGACCGTGCGCTGCCAGACGAGCTCGTAGAGGCGCCGCTCGTCGCCGCGCAGCTCCGCGGCGAGCTGCTGGGGGGTGCGGAACCGCTCGCCCGCCGGGCGGACCGCCTCGTGGGCCTCCTGGGCGTTCTTCACCCGCCGGTCGTAGGTGCGCGGCGCCGGCGGGACGTTGTCCGCGCCGAAGAGCTCGCGTGCCTGGTCACGCGCGGCGTTGAGTGCGGTCTGGGAGAGCGTGGTCGAGTCCGTGCGCATGTAGGTGATGTAGCCCTGCTCGTAGAGGCGCTGGGCCACCTGCATGGTGCGCTGCGCGGAGAAGCGGAGCTTGCGGGCCGCCTCCTGCTGGAGCGTCGAGGTGATGAACGGCGCGGCCGGCGAGCGCCGGTACGGCTTCTCCTCGACCGAGGCGACGGCGAACGACGCCTGCTCGAGCGCGCCGGCGAGCGAACGGGCGCCGGCCTCGTCGAGCAGCACGACGGCGCTCGCGTCGGCCAGCTGGCCGGCCGAGGTGAAGTCGCCCCCCTCGGCGATCTTCTTCCCGCCGAGGGTGGCGAGGTCGGCCTCGATCGCCTCCGCGCGCTCGGTCTCGAAGTTGCCGGTGAGGCTCCACCACGCGGCCGAGCGGAAGCGCATCCGCTCGCGCTCGCGCTCGACGACGACCCGGGTGAACACGCTCTGGACCCGACCGGCGGAGAGGCCCTGCATCACCTTCTTCCACAGCACCGGCGAGATCTCGTAGCCGTAGAGGCGGTCGAGGATCCTGCGGGCCTCCTGGGCGTCGACGAGGCGCCGGTCGAGGTCCTTGGGGTTCTCGATGGCGTGCTCGATCGCCTGGCGGGTGATCTCGTGGAAGACCATCCGCCGCACCGGCACCTGCGGGGCGAGCACCTCGAGCAGGTGCCACGCGATCGACTCGCCTTCGCGGTCCTCGTCCGTCGCGAGGTAGACCTCGCTCGACTGGCGGACGAGGGAGCGGAGCTTCTTCACCTGCTCCTGCTTCTCGCGCGATACGACGTAGAGCGGCTTGAAGCCGTTGTCGACGTCCACGCCGAGGCGTGCCCATCCCTCGCCCTTGTAGGCGGCGGGCACCTCGGCGGCAGAGCGCGGCAGGTCGCGGATGTGGCCGATCGAGGACTCGACGAGGTAGTCGTCCCCGAGGAAGCGCGCGATCGTCTTCGCCTTGGCCGGGGACTCGACAATGACCAGTGGTTTAGGCATGCTCACGACCTGCTAGGGACGGTGGCGAAGGTTACTGACCGGGGGAGGCGAGGGCCAGCCCTCTTCGCTCCGCCTCGGGGCCCGACGCCCCGGCCATCTCGTCAGGGCTCCGCCGAGCCGTCCGAGTCCGACGCGCTCGACAGGATCGTATAGCTCGGATTGATCATCGCCGTGCGGCGGCTCCGCTCGCCGACCATGCCTTCCACCAACAGCTGGGCGCCCGGTTCGATGCCGGGGACGAGCCGGCGTCCCTGGAACACCAGCAGGAGCTGCCCAGTCGAGTCGACGAGCGTCGCCTCGAGGCTGGAGACGCCGGCCCCCGGCTGGACGCGCACGGAGCGGATGCGGCCGGCAACCCGCGCGCGCTGGCGCCATTGGAGGTCGCCGATCGGCGTGGTCCCGGGCGGCGCTCCCCCCGCGAAGACCTCGACGGGGCGGCCGCTGGGCTCGCCCTCCCGCCTGCCGGCGTGCCCGCCACCGGGGGCGGTCGGGCGCTGCGCGAGGCCCTCCGCACCGCCGGGCGAGACGGCACGCTCGGGCAGGACGAAACGACGCCGCTTGCCGAGCGGGTAGGGGACGATCGTCGCGCTCACGTTCGGGACCTGACTGACGACGGCGGCGATGCGGTCCCCCGTCCTGTCGTGCAGGACGCGACCGAGCAGGCCCTCGAACCCTCGCCGCGGCAGCAGCACGCTCACCTCGGTCTGACCGTCGCTGGCGATCTCCGCGACGAGCTCGAGCGCGGCGCGAACCAGCCGGCGGTCGGGGCACTCGAGAACCTCCAGCGAGATCCTCGAGAGGCCGAGCCCGGTCCACTGCTCCTCGAGCTCGCGACTGACACGGGTGTCGAGGACGAAGTGGACGGCACGGGGCTCTTCGGGGCTGAGCGAACGGGCGTACTGGATGGCCCGCGCCGAGGCGAGATCGAGGCGCTCGACAAAGACGAGCACCGCGTGGCGCTTCAGGATCGGGGCCTCGACCGCGATCTGGACGTTGTGCTCCAGCTCGGCCTGCTCGTCGGTGTAGATGCGGTGGAGGTGGACCAGGACGACGAAGAGCAGCGGGAAGGTGACGACTACGAGCCAGGCCCCCTGGGTGAACTTGACGGTGGCGAGGATGGCGACGATGGCGAACGACAGGACCGCCGCCCCGCCGTTGATCGCGATCTTGTGGCGCCAACCCTGCTGGCGCACCCGCAGGTGGTGCTTCACCATGCCGGCCCCCGCCATGGTGAAGCCGACGAAGACGCCGATGGCGTACATCGCGACGAGCGCGCTGAGCGAGGCGTCGGTCGCCACGAGGAGGGCGATCGACAGGACCGTGAGGATGAGGATCCCGTTCGAGAAGACGAGGCGGTGGCCCCTCCTGGTCAGCTGTCGCGGGAGGAAGGCGTCCTTCGCGACGAAGCTCGCCAGGTTGGGGAAGCCGTTGAAGCTCGTGTTCCCCCCGGTCCAGAGGATCAGCATCGTGACCGCCTGGATGAAGTAGAAGGCGACCTTGCCGAAGGTTGCGGTGCCGAAGACGTAGCGGGCCTCCTGCGAGAGAACCGTCGGCGTGCCGTGGACATAGGGGACGGCGTGCGTGATGTGCGCGAGCAGCGAGACGCCGAGCACGAGCGATCCGAGGATCGCCGCCATGAGGACGAGGACCCGTCGTGCGTTGGCGCCGGTCGGCTCGCGGAACGTGGCCACCCCGTTGGAGACGGCTTCGAGACCGGTGAGCGAGGAGCCGCCGTTGGCGAAGGCGCGCAGCACGATCAGCACGGACGCACCCATCAGCAGGCCGTTACCCGCGTGCCCGACCACGACCCCGGGATGCTGGATGCTGTGCGCGTGCAGCTGGCCGAGAGCGGTCCGGATCAGGCCGACGATCACGAGCGACCCGACACCGAGGACGAAGAGGTACGTGGGGAGGGCGAAGATCTTCCCGGCCTCCCGGAGGCCGCGGAGGTTCCCCCACATCATGAGGAGCACGATCGCCACGGTGATGTAGAGGTGGTACGGCGCGAGGGAGGAGAACGCCGAGGTGAGCGCGTCCGTACCGGCCGCCGTCTGGACGGCGACCGTGAGGATGTAGTCGATGATGAGCGCCACAGCGGCGATCTGGGCGATCCGGGGGCCGAAGTTGTCCCTGCTCACGACGTAGGAACCGCCGGCCTTCGTGTACACCATGACGACCTCGCGGTACGAGAGCGTCACGAAGACGAGGACGACCAGGATGGCGGCGGTGATCGGGAGGAGGAGGGTGAACGCGGCGACGCCGACGTACTGCACGAGCTGGTTCAGGATCTCCTCGGAGCCGTATGCCGTCGACGAGATCATGTCCGGGGCGAGGACCCCGAGGGCGAGGACCTTGCTCAGCTTCTCCTGCTGCAGGCGCTCGGTGACGAGCGGAGGCCCGAGCATCCATTTCTTGGTCCTGTAGCTGAGCGGCTCGGGCAGTACGATGCCCGGAACCGACGGGCGCGGACCGGTGAGCCGCGGCGGCACCGACACGTCGCTCGCCTCGCTCATGGCCCGTAGTCTGCCTGGAGCGGACAGCCGCGACGAAATCGCAGGTGGTCGCAGGCCGGTCGCTCGTCCTCGGGGCGAGTTGTGCGCACCGCCGGTGACGTGTTCGATAGTGCCGTGCACGTCATCGTCGTCGGCTGCGGCCGGGTGGGAGCGCGCCTCGCGCTCGAGCTCGTGCGCGACGGCCACAGCGTCGCGGTCATCGACAAGAACGAGGCGGCCTTCAAGCGCCTCCCGGTCGGCTGGGGCGGCGACGCGGTCGTCGGCGCGGGCTTCGACCGGGACCGGCTCGAGCAGGCCGGCGTGCGCCACGCCCACGCCCTCGCGGCGGTGACGAACGGGGACAACTCGAACATCTTGTGCGCCCGCATCGCCCGCGAGACCTACGAGGTCCCGAACGTCGTCGCCCGCATCTACGACCCGCGCCGGGCCGAGATCTACCAGCGCCTCGGGCTCCCGACGGTGGCGACGGTCACGTGGACCACCGACCAGGTGCTGCGCAAGCTCTTCCCCGACCGGACGGTCGCCGAGTGGGCCGACCCGACCGGGCGGATCCGCCTCGTCGAGCGGGCGCTCCCGGTCCGCTGGTGCGGCAAACGTCTCAGCACGCTCGAGACCGAGACCGGGGCCCGCATCGTCGCGGTCACCCGGGCCGGCGTCCCCCAGCTCGGTCCGGGAGACCTGGTCGGCCAGGAGGGCGACATCCTCCACGTCGCCGTCAGCTTCGCCTCGCGCACCCGCCTCGACGAGGTGCTGGGCGAGCCCGCTGGCGATCCCGGCGAGGCGGGCGGCCGATGAGGGTCGTGATCGCGGGGGCCGGGGCCGTCGGCACGTTCCTCGCCGAGGACCTGGCGAGCAGCGGTCACGACGTCTTGTTGATCGAGAAGAACCTGTCGGGCATCGAGCGGGTGCCGTCGGCGGCGGCGATCAAGCTGCTCGGCGCGGACGCGTGCGAGGTCGACGTGCTCCAGCGGGCGCATCTCGAGGACGCGGACGTCGTCGTGGCGGCCACCGGCGACGACGAGGACAACCTCGTCATCTCGCTCCTCGCCAAGCAGGAGTTCGCCGTGCCCCGGGTCATCGCCCGCGTCAACCACCCGAAGAACCACTGGCTGTTCAACGAGACCTGGGGCGTGGACATCGCCGTGTCGACGCCGCACCTCCTCTCGGCGCTCGTCGAGGAGGCCGTCTGCGTCGGCGCGCTCGTCCGGCTGCTCCACTTCGAGGGCGGCAACACCCGCCTCGTCGAGGTCACGCTCGCCGAGGGCTCGCCGGCGCTGGCCCGTACGATCGCCGACATGGGCCTGCCACGGGAGGCAACGGTCGTCGCCGTCGTCCGCGAGGGCCGCGTGGTCGTGCCGAGGGGCGACACCGTCCTCGACATCGGCGACGAGGTCATCCTCCTCGTCACCGGCGAGTCCGACAACGAGGTCCGCCGCCTGCTCGTCGCACCGTGACCGCGACGGCACCGCCCGGGCCCGGCACGAGCACCGAGCGGGCCGGCGCGGCCGCGGCCACCAGCGGGCGGGGCGCGGGGCGCGAGGCCGCGTTCTTCGACCTCGACAAGACCGTCATCGCCAAGGCCGCGATGGCGGCGTTCCGGGGCCCGTTCCACGAGGGCGGGCTGCTCGACCGCCGCTCGCTCGTCCGGGCGATCCTCGCCCAGATCGTCTACCTCCATCTCGGCGCGAGCGACCAGCGTCTCGACCGCATCCGGGAGTCGGTGCTTCGCCTGACGAAGGGCTGGCAGCGCGACCGGGTCGCCGCGGTGATCGAGGAGACCCTCGAGACCGTCGTCGAGCCGATCATCTACGCCGAGGCGATGGACCTCATGGAGCGCCACCAGGAGGAGGGACGCCTCGTCGTCATCGTCTCCGCGTCCCCCGAGGAGATCGTCGGGCCCCTCGGCCGCCACCTCGAGGTGGACCGGACGATCGCCAGCCGCGCCGCGCTCGACGAGCAAGGGCGCTACACAGGCCAGATGGGGTTCTACGCCTACGGCCCCTACAAGGCCCAGGCGATGCAGGAGCTGGCGGCGCGCGAGGGGATCGACCTCGCACGCTCCTACGCCTACACCGACTCCTACACGGACCTGCCGATGCTGGAAGCGGTCGGCCACCCGGTCGCCGTCAACCCGGACCGGGTGCTGGCGCGGCTCGCGCGCGAGCGTGGCTGGGAGGTCATGCACTTCGTCCGGCCGGTGCGCCTGCGCGACCGGGTCCGGGACCGGATGATGACGACGCAGGTGCGGCCCGCCGTGGCGATCAGCTTCGGCACGGTCGCGGCCGCTCTCGGCACGCTCGCGCTCGGGTGGTGGCTCGGGAGCCGCCGGTCGCGCGGCGACGAACCGGGTGACGTGGTCCGCGTCGTCTGACGCGCCCGCCAGCCCGGGGCCGGTCCGCTGCGGCTAGCTGGCGCGCAGGCGCTTCGCGGCGACCGCGCCGAGCGCGACGAGGACGGCGACAATCAGGAGCTTCTTCAGCATGGCCGCGATGCTACCCGTCCGGGAGGGGGCCGGGTCCACGGGATATCCGCGGCGGCGCCGGACACCTCCGGCAGACGGCCACGCCGGCCGTCCCGGCGTCGTGGACAGCCCCGCGGGCCGGCCGTTAACCTGATCCGTACAGGCGATGGGGCTCGCCTTCAACCGGTCGTGACCCGGCCTGATGGCTCCTGGCAGTTCGACAACAGGAGGCATCATGTCGAGACCGCCGGAGACCCCGGCGCACGCCGTTCCGCCCCGCTGGAGACGCCTCGTCCGGCGCCTCGGGTCCGACACGGCGCTGCCGATCGACCCGGACCTCGCGCCGGACGATCCCGCCGAACCCTCCCCCACCCACGTCGCCGCCCGCCACGCCGGCCGCTCGGCCCGCCGGGCCGACCCGAGGGTCCTGCTCGCCATCGCGGCGGGGGGCTTCGCCGGCACGCTCGGCCGCTACGAGCTCGGCCTCACGTGGCCGGAGCACGACGGCCACTTCCCGGCGACGACCTTCGTCATCAACACCTCCGGGGCGTTCCTCATCGGCCTCGTGACCACGCTCATCGTCGAGCGCCTGCGGCCGACCCGCTACCTGCGCCCGTTCGCCTGCGTCGGCGTGCTCGGCGGCTGGACGACGATGTCGACGCTCGCGGTCGGTGCCGACCGGCTCCTCGGCGCAGGGGCGTTCGTGACCGCCTCCGGCTACCTGGCGACCACGCTCGTCGCGGGCGTCGTGGCCACGGCGCTCGGCATCGCCAGCGGCCGGCGGATGCCCGACGAGGTCGTGGCGCCGCTCCAACCGCCCGCCGAGCTGGCGTTTGAACGGTTGACGGGCCGCCAGCAGCCCGGGGACGGCATCGAGGAGGGCCGAGCGTGAGCAGCGGCTGGCTCGCCCTCATGGTCGGCCTCGCCGGCGCGCTCGGCGCCGTCTGCCGCTACCTGGCCGACGGCGCCATCGGGGATCGGACGTCGGGCGTCTTCCCCTTCGGCACCCTGGCGGTGAACGCCGCCGGCTCGCTGCTCCTCGGCCTCGTGACCGGGCTCGTGCTGCACCACGGAGTCCCCGCTGAGTGGCGGCTCGCCGTCGGGGTCGGCTTCTGCGGCGGCCTGACGACGTGGTCGACGGCGTCGTTCGAGACGGTACGCCTCGCCGAGGAGGGTGCGCTCGGCTACGCGCTCGCGTACGCCCTGGTCGGGCTGGCCGTGAGCTGTGCGGCGGGCGCCGCTGGGCTCGCGATGGCGCTCATCTGAGCCCGCGATGGTCGGCCCGACCAGGCGCTCCATGTACGGAACCGCTGAAGCGCCGATTCTCGCGCCGGCGGCCATCACGTCGCTGGCACGGTCTTGTCGTGGATCAGCGAATCGACTGCCTCGATGAGATGTGCCGCAGGGCTGCCGAGGTTGCGGTCCGCCGTCTTGTTCATCACGTAGGCCACGGCGGTGCCAGTCGCGGCGTCGGCGCAGCCGATCAAGCCCCTGCCCCTCCGTGACCGGACGAGCTCAACCCGAGAGAGGGCGTACCCTTCCTCGTTCCGCGCTCACGGCAGCTTCGCCGGTGCACTCGAGATGTCACCCGAACGCAGTCGGAGCGTTCCTCGAGTGCACGTCCGATGCCGCCGCGGTGCAGTCGGCATGTCACCGCGTTGGCGTTCGGCGCCACCGATCGGTGCAGTGTGACGCGTCGTCCCTCAGACGGCGAGGAGGTCGCGGGCGCCGGTGTCGCTCGAGGGGTGCCGGAGCTTGGACATCGCCCGCGCCTCGATCTGGCGGATGCGCTCGCGGGTGAGGTTGAAGTGCTCGCCGACCTCTTCGAGCGTGCGCGGCTCGCCCCGGTCGAGGCCGAAGCGCAGCCGCAGGATCTCCCGCTCGCGCTCGTCGAGCGGCGCCAGCAGGCGGTCGATCTCGTCGGGCAGGAGCGCGGTCGCCGCCACCTCGAACGGCGACTCGGCGGAGCGGTCCTCGACCACGTCGCCGAGCTCGGCGTCGCCGTCCTCGCGGAGCGGCTCGGAGAGCGAGAGCGGCTCGGCGCGAAGCGCAGGGCCTCGATCACCTTGTCCTCGGGCATCTCGACCTCGGCGGCGAGCTCGGCCAGGGTGGCCGGGCGGCCGAGCTTCAGCTCGAGGCGCGCCTGGGCCTTCTGGAGCCGGGCGAGCGTGTCGCCGGCGTGGACGGGCAGACGGATGGTGCGGCCGGTGTTGGCGATGCCGCGGGTGATGGCCTGGCGGATCCACCACGTGGCGTAGGTGGAGAACTTGAAGCCCTTGCGCCAGTCGAACTTCTCGACGGCGTGCATCAGGCCGAGGTTGCCCTCCTGGATCAGGTCGAGCAGCGGCAGGCCCGAGGCCTGGTACTTCTTCGCGATCGACACGACCAGGCGGAGGTTCGACTGCACGAAGGTGCGCTGGGCCTCGTCGCCGTGGCGGATGATCCGTCGCAGCTCCCGGCGCCGGGCGGGGGTGGTGTCCTTCGCCCGCGTGCGCAACTCCTCCTCGGCCTGGCCTCGCGCCTCGATTGCCTGGGCGAGCCGTACCTCGTCGTCCTTGGTGAGCAGGGGGTACTGCCCGATGTCGGTGAGATAGAGGCGGACGAGATCTTCCTCGTCGCGCTCTACACGCTCCTTCGCCAACGCTGTCTGGTCCTTTGTCCGATTTCTCGCCGTGCACCCGCCGAGGCGAACAAGCCTCTCGGGTGCTATCGCGCCGGGCATACTTCGGGCAACAACAGCGTGCCCACCACCGAGGCCTTCGTCGTCCTCGGCTCCTGACTCAGTGTAACGACCACGTCAAGAGGAAAATCCACAGCCCTGAACTGCGAATATCTCGCGACGGGCCGACGGGGTGCCCCGGCGGCCACGAGCTCACGGGCGCCGGAGCAGAGGTCCGAATGCGCCGCCCCCCGCCTCGAGCATCGTCGCCACCCGGTCACGTCGTGCCGCCGGCGGGGGCGGACCCGAGGCGCCGGCGCGGACGAGCCGGAGGCCGGCGGCGGCGATGCGCTCGAGGTCGGCGGTGGCGCGCCCGAGCGCGAGGACGACCGGTGGGTCGGCTGACGGCGAGGCGACCTCCAAGCGGGACGCGTAGCCGGCGAGCATCGACGGGTAGAGCGCGCCGAGGAGGGCGTCGAGCAGCTCGGGGTCGCCCGCGGCTCCCTCGCCGGGCCCCACCAGCTCGTCGAGCGCCTCGTCGAGGAAGCTCCCGGGCGAGCGGGTCGATGCCGCGGCGTCCGGGAGCCCGACCGAGACCGGGAGCCGCTCCTCGAACAGCCGCGCCCGCCAGGCGTGGGCGAGGCTCGCCTGCGCCAGGAAGGTGGCGACGCCGGCGTGCGAGCACCCCGGCGCCCGGCGACCGAGCCGCTCGAAGGCGGCGAGCTCGACGTAGCGGTAGCGACCGAGCAGGTCCACCGACTGGAGCAGGGTGAGCGGCGCCGTCACGACCGCTCGGGCGGCGCCGCCCCCGGTGCCGCACCGCCCCCGCCCGTGCCCTGCGGCGCCGTGCCGGCCGGCCCGGCCCGGCCCGGCCCGGGCGTCAGCTCCTCGAGCGGCGCCTCCCAGCGCGGTAGCGGTTCGTGATCGGGCATCCGCCGGTCCTTGCCGAACGCCCGGCTGGTGACCCGCACCCCGGGCGGCGCCTGGCGGCGCTTGTACTCGGCGCGGTCGACCAGCTCGATGACGCGACGCACCGTCGCCTCGTCGTAGCCGGCCGCGACGAGCTCGCCGACGGAGAGGTCGCGCTCGACGTAGCCCTCGAGGATCGGGTCGAGCACCTCGTAGGGCGGGAGCGAGTCGGCGTCGAGCTGGTCGGGTCGCAGCTCGGCCGACGGCGGCTTCTCGAGGATCGACTCGCGGGATGAGATCGCTCCGCCGCGCTCGTTGCGGCATGCGCGCAGAGCCGGTAGACGAGCGTCTTCGGGACGTCCTTGATCACGGCGAAGCCGCCGGCCATGTCGCCGTAGAGGGTGGCAGTAGCCGACGGCCGATCTCGCTCTTGTTGCCCGTGGTGAGCACGAGCCAGCCGAACTTGTTGGACAGCGCCATGAGCAGCGTGCCGCGGATGCGCGCCTGGAGGTTCTCCTCGGTCACGTCCGGGGGCCGCTCGCCGAAGATCGGCCCGAGCATGCTCGAGGTACGCCGTCGTGCGCCGTCTCGATCGGCACGACACGGTGCGTCGATCCCGAGGTTCGCGGCCAGCGCCGTCGGCGTCGTCGATGCGAGTCGTCGGACGAGTAGCGCGACGGCATCGCGACGCCGTGGACGTGCCCGGCGCCGAGCGCGTCGACGGCGATCGCGGCGACGAGCGCCGAGTCGATGCCGCCGGAGAGGCCGATGACGACGTCGGTGAACCCGTTCTTGCGCACGTAGTCGCGGGTGCCGAGCACCAGCGCCTCGTAGACCTCGGCGACCGGGTCGAGCCGCCGCGGTGAGCGCGGGCGGGCGCCGGATCGCCGGGCGGGTCGGGGCGGCGGCCGGAGACCGTGGACGACGGGGAGGGGCGTCGCATGCGGGTGCCCGCGCGGGGTCGACGAGCCGCTTGCGGAAGGCCGGGCGCACGTCGACGTCGACGACGAGGACCCTCGTCGAACTGCGGCGCCGCAGGCGACGAGCTCGCCCTCGGGGTCGAAGACCATCGAGGCGCCGTCGAAGACGAGCTCGTCCTGGCCGCCGACCTGTTCACGTAGGCGAGCGCGCACGAGGCGTCGGCCGCGCGGGTGGCGAGCATCGCCTCGCGCTCTGCGAGCACGCCCGCGCGGTACGGCGAGGCGTTCAAGTTGACGACGAGCTCGGCGCCGCCCGCCGCGAGCCGCTCGACGGGGCCGGTCGGCGACCAGGCGTCCTCGCAGATCGCGACGCCGACCGCGACCCCGCCGACCAGGAACAGCGGGGAGTCCCGTCGCCCGGGCACGAAGTAGCGCTGCTCGTCGAACACGCCGTAGTTGGGCAGCAGCTGCTTGCGGTAGACCCCGTGCACCTTCCCGCCGGCGAAGACCGCCGCCGCGTTGTACAGGTCGAGGTCGGCCTCGACGAAGCCCACGACGGCGACGCAGCGGCGCGGTCGCGGCGGCGACCCGGTCGAGGGCAGCGCATGCTGGCCTCGACGAACGCCGGGCTCGAGGAGCAGGTCCTCCGGCGGGTAGCCGGTCAGCACGAGCTCGGGGAAGACGGCGAGGTCGGCGCCGTCAGCCTCGGCCCGCTCGAGCGCCGCGAGCACGCGCCCGGCGTTGCCCTCGAGGTCGCCGACGACCGCGTCGAGCTGGCAGAGCGCAATCCGCAGGCGGCCCACGGGGCGCATCGTACCGGCCGGGATCGTACCGGCCGGGATCGGCCCGACGGGCTCCGGTTGGTCGCCCCTCCCCGCTCCTGCGACACTTGTGCGTCGCTGGCCGGTCACGGCGGCACCGGGCGGGCTGGAGAGGAGCGGGCGATGCAGAGCCAGCGGGAGTACGTGCTGCGAACCGTGGAGGAGCGCGGCGTCCGCTTCGTACAGCTCTGGTTCACCGACGTCCTCGGCATCCCGAAGACCTTCAGCATCACCCCCGCCGAGCTGGAGAACGCGCTCGACGAGGGGATGACCTTCGACGGGTCGGCGATCGACGGCTTCAGCCGGGTGCAGGAGAGCGACGTCATCGCCTGCCCGGACCCGAAGACCTTCCAGATCCTGCCCTTCCGCACCGGCAACGACTCGACGGTCGCCCGGGTCTTCTGCGACATCTCGAACCTCGACGGCACCCCGTTCGAGGGCGACCCCCGCCACGTGCTCCGCCGTCAGCTGGAGCGCGCCCACGATCTCGGGTTCAGCTTCTTCGCCGCACCCGAGCTCGAGTACTTCTACTTCGCCGACGACGGGCCAAAGCCCCGCCCGCTCGACCACGGCTCGTACTTCGAGCTCACCGTCGCCGACCTCGCGACGGACCTGCGCAAGCGCACGGTGCTCACGCTCGAGGAGATGGGGATCCCCGTCGAGTACGCGCAGCACGAGGACGCCCCGAGCCAGCACGAGATCGACCTGCGCTACACCGACGCGCTCACCATGGCCGACACGATCATGACCGTGCGCCTGGTCGTGAAGGAGGTGGCCCAGGAGCGCGGCGTGCACGCGACGTTCATGCCGAAGCCTCTCTCGGGCGTGCAGGGGTCGGGCATGCACACCCACTTCTCGCTCTTCGCCAACGGCACCAACGCCTTCTACGGTCCCGACGACGAGCGTGGGCTGTCGACCGTGGCGAAGCAGTTCATCGCCGGCCTCCTGGAGCACGCCAGCGAGATCACCGCCGTCACGAACCAGTGGGTCAACTCCTACAAGCGCCTCGTCGCCGGCTACGAGGCGCCTGTCACGGTGTCGTGGGCCTACAACAACCGTTCCGCGCTCGGTGCGGCTCCCCATCGTGAAGCGCGGCAAGACCGAGTCCACGCGCGTCGAGTACCGCGCCCCCGATCCGGCCTGCAATCCGTACCTCGCCTTCGCCGTCATCCTGGCGGCGGGGCTGCGGGGCATCGAGGGCGACTACCAGCTCCAGCCGGAAGCCGACACGAACCTGTTCCTGATGTCCCCGGAGGAGCGCAAGGCCGCCGGGATCCGGCCGCTTCCCCGCACGCTCGACGAGGCCCTCGCGGCGATGGAGCGCTCCGAGCTCGTCGCGACGACGCTCGGCGACCACGTGTTCGAATGGTTCATCCGCAACAAGCGCACGGAGTGGGAGGAGTACACGCGCCAGGTGACCCGGTACGAGCTCGAGCGCTACCTCCCGGCACTCTGATCGGTCCGGCCGGCTTTCCGATGGAGCCGCTGCTCTGCTTCCCCGACCCAGCGAGCGGGCCCCTCGCGGCCGCGCTCGACGCGGCCGGCTACCCCTGGTGCGCCGTGGGCAACGCCAGCGACGCGCAGCGGCTCGAGCCGGAGGACGGCTGGGCCGGAGCGGTGGTCTCCGCGGTGGAGAGCCCAGAGGCCGGTTTCGGGCTCTGCCGCGCGCTGCGCAAGCGCGAGAGCCCGGTCGCCCCGCTGCTGCTCGTCGTCGACCCTGAACTGCTGGAGGACCTCCAGCTGCGGGAGGACCTCTTCGACGACTTCGTGCTCGCGACCGCGACCCCGGCGGAGATCGAGGCGCGCCTGACGCATCTGCTGTGGCGGACCGGGCGCGGGAAGCATCACGAGGTGATCGCCTACGGTCCGCTCGCGCTCAACCTGGAGACGTACCAGGCGGTGTGCGCCGGTCGCCCGCTCGACCTCACCTTCATGGAGTACGAGCTGCTGCGCTTCCTCGCCGCGCACCCGGGCAAGGTCTTCACGCGCGAGGTGCTGCTCTCCCGGGTCTGGGGCTACGAGTACTTCGGCGGCGCGAGGACCGTCGACGTCCACATCCGGCGGCTCCGCGCCAAGCTCGGCGAGGAGCACGCCCATCTGATCGAGACGGTCCGCAGCGTCGGCTACCGCTTCGGTCGCGCCCGCTGGGTGCCTTAGGCAGCGCGCGCTCGGACGGCCCCGCACGCGCGCAGCGCGCCGGCGGCTCAGCCGGTGCTCTTCTTCTCGTGGGCTCCGGTGGTCGTCGTGGCGCCGTGGGCCGAGGGCGTGGACGAGCCGCCGCCTTGCGGGTGGCTCGTGAGCGCGAGCGCGTACGGGCCCCCGGCGACGACGACCGCCTGGGAGGCCTTCGCCGTGGAGAGGTCGACGGGCACGAGCTCGTTCGCGCCCGAGCAGGTCACCCACGCGATGGCGCCGTCCGAGGTGATGGCGATGCCCGCCGGGGCCTTCGCGACCGGTACCGGCGTGCCGGCGACGCCGGTGGCGACGTTGATCGGCGTGATGTCGCCGCCCTGGGGGATGGCCGTCGTGTCGACCGCCACCCAGGCGGTCGAGCCGTTCGGGGCGAAGGCGATCGCGGCCGGGGCGCCGTCGAGGGCGATTGGCGTCCCGGCGGTGTTGGTCCCGGTCGAGATCGGCGTGACGCTGCCCGAGTTGGCGTTGCCGACGTAGACGGTCGAGCCGTCGGGGCTGACGGCGATCGACTCCGGGGCGTTTCCGACCGCGATGGGCGCGAGCGCCTTTTGCGTCGTGAGGTCGATCGGGGTGACGGTGCTGCCGATGGCGCCGTTCTGGCCGCTGACGACGGCACCGGAATCGGCGACGTAGGCCGTCTTGCCGTCGGGGGTGATGGCGATGCCCTCCGGGCCGGCGCCGACGGTGATCGCCGGCAGCGCTTTGCGGGTCACGAGGTTGACGGGCGTGACCGTGTCGCCGATCGGCGAGGACCCGGCGTCGGTGACGTAGGCGGTCTTGCCGTCAGGGGTGATGGCGATACCGGCCGGACCCGAGCCCGCCGGGATCGGCCGGCCGGCGCGCCCGGTGGCGAGGTCGATGGGCGTGATGTCGTTCGAGCCGTAGTTCGCCACGTAGGCCGTCTTCTGGTCGGGCGTGATGGCGATCGCGGCGGGGAACGTGCCGACCTGGATCGCTGCCGAGGTGCTCGCCGGTGCGGCCGTCACGTTGACCGGTACCACCCGCGTGCCGAGACCCGCCTGTGAGCCGCTCCCGACGAGCGTCACGTAGGCGATGACCGCCGGCGGCAGCGGCGGGAGCGTCGAGCTCGTGGTCGAAGGGACCGCGCTCGGTGCCTCCGCTGCACGCGGCGGCGAGCAGGCCGCCGCCGAGCAGCGCGACCGGGACGAGGAGGCGCCGCGGCCGGCCGGGGAGCGGTCGCTTCACGACCGCGTCACGAGCGGCTCACCGGGCGGCCGGGACGAAGGCCCACGCCTCGATCTCGATGAGGGCGCCCATCGGCAGCCCGGACACGCCGATGGCCGAGCGCGCCGGGCGGTGGCCGGCAAAGGCCGCCACGTACGCCTCGTTCATCTCGGCGAAGTCGGCGATGTCCGCCAGGAACACCGTCGTCTTCGTGACCTCGGCGAGGCTCGCTCCCTCGCTCGCGAGGAGCGCCTCAAGGTTGGCGATGGCCTGGGTCAGCTGCGCACCCACGCCCCCGTCGACGAGCGCGCCGCTCACGAGGCCGAGCTGGCCGGAGCAGATCAGCCAGTCACCCGCCCGCACGACGGGCGAGTACGGCCCGACGGGCGGCGTCGGGGAGGTGTCGCCGGGCATCTACGCCCCGGCGCTCAGCTGAAGGAGGAGCCGCAGCCGCAGGTCCGGGTGGCGTTCGGGTTCGTGATGTGGAACCCGGAGCCCTGGAGCCCGTCGCGGTAGTCGAGCTCGGCGCCTTTGATGAGGTCGGCGCTCTCCGGGTCCACGACGACCTTGACCGCGCCGAAGGACCGGACGACGTCGTCCTCGGCGATCTCGGAGTCGAAGAACATGTCGTAGCTGTAGCCCGAGCAGCCACCGGGACGCACCGCGACGCGAAGCGCCAGCGACTCGCCGCCCTCTTCCTCGGCGAGCAGCTCGGCAACCTTGGCCGCCGCGGCATCGGTCAGCGTCACCGGGCTCGGCCGGCGGCCGATCTGGACAGACGTGGTTCCCATGCTCACGAGCGATTCCTCCTCGATGTCTCTCGGCTGCATCGTACCAACCGACTGCCACAGGCCGTGTCGGTAGGATCGGCCCGATGGGCGACGACGGTGTGCCGCGCCCCGCGGGGGCTCCGACAGTGAGGCTACCCGTACCGTGACCGGGCTGGCCGTGCAGGGCGCGCCGCCAGGCGACGGCGAGGCGGGCGCCGGCGGCGGCCCGCTGCTCGAGGCGCTGCGGGGCGTGGTCGACCCCGAGCTCGGCGGCGACATCGTTGAGCTCGGCATGGTGCGCTCGGCGGTCGTCGAGTCCGGCCGCGCGGTCGTAGAGGTTGCGCTCACGGTGGCGGGCTGCCCGCTCAGGGGTCAGCTCCGCCGTGACGTCGAGCGTCACGCGCGTCGCCGTCACGGGCGTGCGCGAGGTCGAGGTGATCACCGGGGTGATGGGGCCCGAAGAGCGCGCCGCGTTCGATGGAGCGCGCCCGCCGTAAGGCCCAGGAGACGCGCCGTCACGACGGACCTGCCGCCGACGGCGCGGGTCCTCGCCGTGATGTCCGGAAAGGGCGGGGTCGGCAAGTCCTCGGTCACCGTCAACCTGGCGGTGGCGCTGGCACGGCGGGGCCTGTCCGTCGGGCTGCTCGACGCCGACATCTGGGGCTTCTCCGTGCCGCGCATGCTCGGCATCGAAGGCCCGCTCGCCGTGCGCGAGGGCGGCAAGATGGTGCCGCTCGAGCGCCCCGTCGGCGACGGCGTCGTGAAGGTCGTCTCCATGGGCTTCCTCGTCGGGCGAGGACGACGCCATCATGTGGCGCGGCCTCGTCCTCGAACCGGGCGGTCCAGCACTTCCTCGAAGACGTCGCCTGGGGAGCGCTCGACTACCTGCTGGTCGACATGCCGCCCGGGACGGGCGACGTGCAGATGGGCCTCGCCCGCATGCTCCCGAGGACCGAGCTGCTCGTCGTGACCACGCCGGCGCTCGCCGCGCAGAAGGTGGCCGGGCGGGCGGCCGACATGGCGCGCAAGGGCAACCTGCGAGTCGCCGGCGTCGTCGAGAACATGGCGGGCTTCACCTGCGAGCACGGCACGCGCCACGCCCTGTTCGGCGAGGGCGGGGGAGCGGCTCGCGGCCGACATCGGCGTCCCGCTCGTCGGCTCGGTCCCGCTCGACCCGGGTGTCGCGGCCGGCGGGGACGCCGGTGCGCCGCCGGCGCTCGATCCCGACAGCCCTCTCGCCGGGATCTTCGCCGACCTGGCGGAGCGAATCGCCACCGAGATCGCGCCGGTGCTCGAGATGTCGAGCTGCAGCGCGCGGCTGCTCCAGCGCGTTGAAGCGGCGCTTCGCCGCCCCGCCAGCTGAGCCGCTACGAACCCGCGCAGCGCCACCTCGCGCCGCGGCCGTCGGGGTCGTCGCTGGACGCGTGGCCCTCGGCGCCGAGCTTGCGCAGATGCGCCCAGAGCGTGGCCGCCGCCGCCCGGCGCAGCGTCGGCTGGAGGCCCTCATACACCGCGTCGACCAGCTCGTCGGCGCTCGCCGGTCCGAGGCGGCCGAGCGCCTCGAGGACCGAGCGCTCGCGCGCCAGGCGGTGCGAGACATAGCCCTCCAGCACGGCGCGCGGCTCGACGATGAGCGGGCCGTGGCCGGGCGCGATCGCATCGATCGGCGGGTCGAGCCCGAGCAGGCGCCGGAGGCTCGTGAGGTAGGCGGCCATGTCGCCGTCGGGCGGTGCGATGGCGACCGTCGAACCGCCCATCACGTGGTCCCCGGAGAGGAGGACCCGCGACGGGCCGCCGTCGGCGGAGGTGCCCGCCTCGGGCTCGAACAGGAAGCAGAGATGGTTGGGGGCGTGGCCGGGGGTGTGCAGCGCCGTGAGGCGGGCGCCGGGCACGGCGACGCTGTCCCCGTCGGTGAGCTCGCCGTCGGGCACGAACCCGTCCCGGGCACCGAAGCCGAGGAGCGTCGCCCCGGTCCTCGCCGCGAGCGCCGCGGCCCCGGGCGCGTGGTCGGGGTGGGTGTGGGTCACAAGCACGTAGCGGATCCGGCCGGCGCCGGCCTCGACCACGACGTCCAGATGGGCGGGGTCGTCCGGGCCTGGGTCGACCACGACGGTGTCGGGCGCACCGACCAGGTAGGTGTTGGTCCCGGGGCCGGTCATCACCGACGGGTTCGGGGCGAGGAGGCGCCGCAGCCCGGGGAGCACCTCGGCCGCGAGGCCGGGCACGAGTTCGGCGGTCACCAGTGCTCGGCGAACGTGCTCGTGGGCGGGCGGCGACCCCGGCGGGGTCAGCCGGCCCTGCGGTCGATCAGCTGCTTGCGCTCGACCTCGTTCAGCCCACCCCAGATGCCGTGCGGCTCGCGGATGCGGAGGGCGTAGTCCAGGCAGGCGCGGCGCACGGGGCACGTGCCGCAGATGCCCTTGGCCACGCGCTCACGGTCGAGCCGCTCGTCCTTGCGCTCGACGTGGGCCGGTGGGAAGAAGACCTCGGCCTGCGGTCCGCGGCAGGCCGCCTTCACCTGCCACTCGTCGTCGGATCGCCTCGCGACCACGACCCCCTCCTCATGCGGTCCTCGCCGACGCGCCCACGCCCGCGCCCCGAGACGGCCGACGCGCCCCGTCCGCTTCACGCCGACGCTACCGCCGCCTCTGACCCTCTGACAAGGGTGAACTTGCCGGAGCCACGACCGGGTGGCGCCCTGGCCTGGGCCGGCAGGTGCCGGCGGTAGTGTCGGCGGCCGGATGGACGTCGAGCGCTTCTGCCAGCAGAGCAACGTCGTCGTCGTCGTCGGCAAAGGTGGCGTCGGCAAGACGACCGTGACCGCGGCCCTGGCGCTCGCAGCGGCCCGGTCCGGCCTCGACGTCCTCGTCGTGGCCCTCGACGACAGCGGGGCGCTGCCCACGCTGTTCGGGACCGAAGAGTCGTTCGGCTACGAGGAGGTCGTGCTCCGCCCCGGCAGGCACGCCGAGCGGCCCCGTGGCCTCTCGATCGTCGGCGACGTGGGGGGCCCGGCGGCGGGAGACGCGGACAGCGGCGGGGACGGCCCCGCTCCTGAGCGCATGCCCGGCAGGGTGCGGGGGCGGGTCCTCACCTCGGACGCGGCGCTGATCGAGTACCTCGTCGAGCACGGTCTCGGCCGCGTCTCGCGCCGCCTCGCCAGCTCCGGCGCGCTGGACGTCGTCGCGACGGCCATCCCCGGGGTCGAGGAGGTCCTCGTCCTCGGCAAGCTGAAGCAGCTCGAGCGCGCCCGGGTCGCCGACGTCGTGCTGCTCGACGCCCCCGCCACCGGCCATGCGGTGACCTTCCTCACGAGCTCGGGCGGCCTGGTCGACGCGGCCCGCGGGGGGCCGCTTCGCTCACAGGCCGAGCAGGTCGTCGAGCTGCTGACCGACCCGGCGCGCTGCCAGGCGCTCCTCGTCACGATCCCCGAGGAGACGCCGGTGAACGAGCTCATCGAGACGGCGTTCCGCCTGGAGGACGAGGTGGGCGTCGCCCTCGGGCCGGTCGTCGTGAACGGCTGCTACCCGGTGCTCACCCACCTCGGCGCCGACCCCGCCGCCGCGGCCGCGGCGGCCGGGGCGCCACCGCCCAGCGCGGAGGAGGCGGAGCACCTGCGGGCCGCGGCGGCGTTCCGGGAGAGCTACCAGCAGCTGCAACAGCTCCAGCTCGAGCGGCTCAACCGGGAGCTGCCGCTGCCGCAGCTCCGCCTCCCGTACCTGTTCAGCGCCTCGATCGGCCCGGACGAGCTCGGCACGCTGGCCGACGGCCTGGCGCAGTCGATCGCTGCGCTGCCATGAGCGACCCGCGATGAGCGACGACAGGAATGTGATCGCCCACCTTGTCGACGAGCGGACGGTGCTCGTCTGCTGCGGCTCGGGCGGCGTCGGCAAGACGACGACCGCCGCCGCGCTCGCGCTCGCCGCGGCCGAACGGGGCCGGAGGGCCTGTGTCGTCACGATCGACCCGGCCCGCCGGCTGGCCGACGCGCTCGGCGAGGTGGGCGTCGCCGACGAGCCGCACCGCGTCGAGGGGCCGTGGCCCGGCGAGCTGTACGCCGTGATGCTCGACACGAAGGGCACGTTCGACCGGCTGGTGCGCCAGAACGCCCGCGACGCCGAGCAGGCCGAGCGCATCCTGAGCAACCGGCTCTACCGCAATCTCGTCGGGCGCCCTCTCGGGCACCCAGGAGTACATGGCGACGGAGAAGCTCTTCGAGCTCCACGAGGAGGCCGACTTCGACCTCGTCGTCGTGGACACGCCGCCGACCCACAACGCGCTCGACTTCCTCGACGCGCCCCGCCGCCTGACGGGCTTCCTCGACAACCGGCTCTTCCGGCTGCTCCTCACCCCGGGGAAGGCGTACCTGCGGGCGTTGAGCGTCGCCACGCAGCTGCTGCTGCGCACCATCGCCCGGGTCGCCGGCAGCGAGATCGTCGACGACACGGTCGCGTTTTTCCAGGCCTTCGAGGGGATGGAGAGCGGCTTTCGCGAACGAGCCGCCAGGGTCGAACGTCTGCTCGCCGAACAGGCGACCGCTTTCGTGCTGGTCAGCGCCCCACGACGGGACTCCATCGAGGAAGCAACCTTCCTCGCCGCCAAGCTCGCCTCCTCGCACCACGACCTCGACGCCCTGGTCGTCAACCGCGTCCAGCCGTATTTCGGCGAGCCCATAGCCAGGGTGGACGAGCTCGGCGAAGCGCGTCGCGGCGCCAGAGGTGGCGAAGCGGGACGTGCCTGGGACGAGCTGGTCGCCAACCTCGCCGAGCTCGACGCGCTGGCCCGGCGCGAATCCGACCTCGTGGACGAGCTCACGACGAAGGTGGCGCCCGCGCCGGTCGTCCGCGTGCCGGCGCTGACGGTCGACGTCCACGACCTCGACGGGCTGCACCTTGTCGTTCGCCACCTGCTCGGCGGAGAGCTACCGTTGCCCCGTGCCGATGGTGGTGATCGTTAGCGACGCTTCGAGCGTCATCGACGAGGTGCGCGCCGTGGTCGACGACGGCGAGAACGAGATCATCGAGCTGCGCGACGGCGCCCACGTGCGCGGCGTGGTCGAGTACGACCCGCCAGACCTCGTCATCACGGATTGCCAGGTCCAGAACATGGGCGGCATCGCCGTCGCCCTCGACCTGAAGCTGGAGGAATCGGGCGGCCGGATCCCCCATGTCCCGGTGCTCGTCCTGCTCGACCGCCGTCCCGACGTCTTCCTCGCCAAGCGGGCCGCGGCGGAGGGCTACCTCGTCAAGCCGCTCGACCCCATCCGGCTCCGCCGGGCCGTCACCGCGCTGCTGGCCGGGGAGACGTTCCATGACGAGTCGTTCCGCCCCTTCACCGCAGCAGCGCACTGACCACCGACTCCGGCCCGTTACCGGCAGGTGACCGGCGGGGGAGGCGGCGGACGGGCGCGATGAACCTGATCAGGCGGTTTCGCCGGCGCTCCGACCAGCCCGCCCTGCCGCCCCCCTCCGAGCAGGAGCTGCTGATCACGAGCGGGCTCCGCTCGCTTCGCGAGGCGACGGCCCGCGAGGTGATGACGCCACACGTCGACGTCGACGCCCTGCCGGCACCCGTGCGTTTCGCCGACGTCGCCCGAGCCGTCCGGCGCTCGGGCCACAGCCACTTCCCCGTCTACGAGGAGGACCTGGACCGCCTCATCGGCGTGCTGTTCGTGAAGGACCTCTTCCACCTCGGGACGCGGGGCTGGCCGGCCGTCGACGGCGAGCGCCGGGAGGCAGCGGCCGACGTGGACCAGGGCGGGATCCGGGCGGGGCTCGACGTGACCGAACGGGTGCGCGAGCCCTACGTCGTGCCGGAGTCACGCTCGGCCCTCGAGATCCTCGCCGACATGCGCCGACGTCGCCGGGGGTTCGCCGTCGTCGTCGACGAGTACGGAGGCTTCGCCGGGGTGCTCACGATCAAGGACCTCGTCAGCGAGCTCGTCGGCGACCTGCACGACGAGTTCGACCGGACGACCAGCCCAGCGGTGCTGAGGGTGGACAGCACGCGCTTCCTCGTCGATGGGGCGATCGGCGTTCCCGAGGTGCGCGAAGAGGTCGGGGTCGACATCCCCGACGGCGAATACGTGACCCTCGGCGGCTTCCTGCTCGACGCCCTCGGCCACATCCCGACCGAGGGCGAGGTCCTGGAGCGCAACGGGTGGACCTTCCGGATCACCCACATGGACCGCCGGCGGATCGCCAAGGTCGTCATCGAGGCGCCATCGGCTACGATCACGGCGGGCGGCAGCTCGGTCCGCGAGGACGGCGAACCGGGCCGTTCGGCCAACGGGAAGTAGCGCAGCTTGGTTAGCGCGCAGCGTTCGGGACGCTGAGGTCGCGGGTTCGAATCCCGCCTTCCCGACCAGTAAATTCCCTGGTCAGAGTACCTTTATTCGCGTTCTTGAGTTCTACATAGATATCTGTATAGTTATCGCATGGCCGTACCCGACCACTTCCACCGCATGAGCATCACCGAGGCGACGCACCGTGGCGTCTCCGGCCTCGTCAGCGATGCTGCCAAGGTCGACATCCTCCTGGAACGCCACGGTGAGCCTGTCGCCGCCGTGATCAGCATGGACGTGATCAACACGATCGAGGAAGCCCGAGCTGATCTCCGCGACCTCGCGCTCGTCCTATCCCGTACGGCGACGGACACCGGAGAGCGCACCTCTCTCGATGAGGTACTCGGGGCCTTCGGGCTCACCCGAGAAGGCCTCGCTGCATTACCTGACGAGGATTGACCACCGCGGAGCCGAAGAAGAGAAAACCCTCGATCGTCTTCACCGCGGCTGCCGTCGACGACCTTCGGCGCATCGGACCCTCGGTGGTCCCGCGCGTGCTCAAGAAACTGCTCATCCTCGAGACGAACCCCGAAGCCGGATTCCCCCTCGGCGACGAGCTGTCCGGGTTTCGCAAGCTCGTCGTGGGCCGCAACACCTGGCGCATCGTCTACCGAGTGACCGGAACCGACATCGAGATCTGTGAGATCTGGGCGATCGGCGGGCGAAGCGACGGAGCGGTCTACGCCGAAGCTGCCACCCGCGTCGCACGGGCAAACAAGCCAGAGCTCGAACCCCTCGTCGAGGTGCTGAAGAGCCTCGGACGTCTCGCCGGCGACGAGTTCCCCGTCGATCCGGTCCGTGAGCCGGTGCCGGACTGGCTCGCGGAACAGCTCGTGCACACGGCAGGTATCGAGCGTCGAATCGTCGCGGCGATGGACGCGCAGGAGGCCTTCACCGCGTGGACCGAATACTGCACACGACGACGCTGAGCACAAGCACCGACCGACTTCGGAGCAGAGTTCCATCGCGCGTTTATCGCAGCCGCGGGGCCGTCCCGAGCGATTCGAGATAGTTCACGCGACCACCCTGACCAGGTATTTTCATTCAGGCCGGTTCGCCCTCGTCCGGCTCGACGGCGTTCGGGACGCTGAGGTCGCGGGTTCGAATCCCGCCTTCCCGACCAGCAACTTGCCTGGTCAGGTGCCTGTCTTATCGTGGCGGCGGCGCGTTTTCCGAGCGTCGGCAGACAGGGTGAGCCGGTAGTCTGCTGGCTCAGGTACTAGGAGGTGTGCGACCTCATGCCCGTGCCCACGGTCAAGCTCAACAATGGCGTCGAGATCCCGCAACTGGGATTCGGGGTATTCCAGGTGAAGCCCGAAGAGACGGTCGAGGCAGTGACAACTGCGCTCCAGGTCGGCTATCGACACATCGATACGGCGGAGATGTACCAGAACGAGAAGCAGGTCGGCGTCGCCATCGAACGTTCGGGCCTCGATCCGACCGACATCTTCGTGACGAGCAAGCTCAACAACAACCAGCTCGGCTTCGACGGGGCGCTCGCCGGGTTCGATCAAACCCTGTCTGACTTGGGCTTGGAGCGCATCGACCTGTTCCTGATCCACTGGCCACTCTCGACCGTCCGTGACTTCGTTGAGACGTGGAAGGCGTTCGAGCGGATCTACGCCGAGGGCCGAGCGCGGGCCATCGGCGTGTCGAACTTCCAGATCGCCCACCTGCGTCGGCTGTTCGACGAGACCGAGATCGTGCCGGCCGTGAATCAGATCGAGGCGCACCCATACCTGACTCAGGAATCGCTGCTCGCCTTCGACGCCGAGCACGGCATCGTCACGGAGGCGTGGTCGCCGCTCGCTCAGGGCGCGGTCCTCGACGACCCGGTGATCGTCGAGGTCGCCAAGGCCTACGGCAAGACACCGGCCCAGGTGGTGTTGCGCTGGCACATCCAGCTCGGAAACATCGTGTTCCCGAAGTCCGTCACGCCGGCCCGCGTCCGAGAGAATTTTGAGATCTTCGACTTCGTGCTGTCTTCATCGGACGTCGACCGCATCTCAGCGCTCAACAGGAACCAGCGGACGGGTCCGGATCCCGACGTCTTCGACTGGATCCCGAGCTAGCTGGCGGGTCCGGCGGGCAGCTTCGCCTGATTAGGTGTCGCCTCGGAACACGCACTAACCGGCTCTCTCGCCGAGGCAATCTGTGGCGACCCCGGAAGCTGCTTAGGCGATCATTGAGCTCGCCCCACCTCACTCGAGACAGATCGGACCGAGCGAGGCGGGTTACACCAAGTGACCGGCCGTCCGCCTGCTGCGCTCAGCCGATGCGCTGGAGGATCACGACCGGGATGACGCGGGTGGTCTGGCGCTCGTAGTCGGCGAAGCCTGGGTAGGCCGCTTTCTGCTTCTCCCAGATGGGCTCGCGTTCTTCGGGCGTGGCGAAGCGGGCCTCGACCGGGAAGTTCTCGGCGCCGAGCTCCACCGAGGCGTGGGGGTTGGCGAGGAGGTTGTGGTACCAGTCGGGGTTGGTCGGCGCGCCCGCCTTGGAGGCGAAGACGGCGACCGAGTCACCATCCAGCCGTTGGTACATCATCGGATTGACCCGCTCGATGCCGCTCTTCGCCCCCTTCGAGTGGAGCAGCAGCACCGGCGCGCCCTCGAACTGGCCGCCGAGCACGCCCGCATTCGCGGCGGAACTCCTCGATGATCCGAGCGTTCCAGTCGCTCATGTCCGTCATGGCTCCTCCATCTGCGTGTCCCGTCGGCCGCCGTCGTCCCGGTGGCGAAGGCGGCCATCTGCGGGTACTGATTGATGCCCCGACCACGAGCAGTATTCCCGACCGGGCCCCGTGCGCGCCGAGCCCGGACCGCGACTAGTGCTCCACCGCGTAAGTCATTGTGACTTACGCGACCTGTAGCGGGCGGCCGTCGTAGGTCCATCGGAACGGCGCCGCTCGTCGGTTGTAGTCCTTGATGAAGGTGATGACCCGCTCGGCCAGCTCGTCGATCGAGGCGAACTCGCCTCGTCGCAACAGCCTGCGCTCCAAGATCGAGAAGAACAGCTCCACCTGGTTCAGCCAGCTCGCGTGGGTGGGCGTGTAATGGATGTGCACGTGGGGATGCCCGGCCAAGAAGGTGGCGACCGCGTCGGTCTTGTGGGCCGAGAGGTTGTCGGCGATGCAGTGCAGGTCGAGTCCCGCAGGCGTGAGCCGCACCGAGATCGGCGAGGAAGTCGACGAAGTTCTCCGACCTCGTCGAGTCGGTGACCCATCCGGCAACCCCGCCGTCATGGACGTCGAGGGCGGCGAATAACACGGCGGTTCCGTTGCGCTTGTACTCGAACTCCCGGCGCACGGGGGTGCCCGGGATAGCCGGCCTGGTGGGGTTGACCGCGCGACTTCGCCTGCATGCCCGACTTCTCGTCGACGCTCCAGACCACGGCGTTGGTCGGGGGATCGAGGTAGAGCCCGCAGACGTCGGAGGCCTTCTCCCAGAAGTTGGGATCGTGGCTCGTCATCCAGCTCTCGACCTGCCAGGGCTTCAAGTCGAGCGCCCGGCAGATGCGCCAGGCCTGGGACGCCGACATCGCCACGCCGTGGGCCGCCATCGCGCCAGCGAGGGCCTCCATCGTCCAGCGCGAGGCGTTGTCCGGCGGCGGCTCCGTCACGAGCTTCACCAGCAACAGCACGTCGTCATGGCCATAGACGTGGGGTCGTCCCGGGCGTTCCTCGTCCTCGAGACCGGCCAAGCCCAGCTCGCTGTAGCGCTTCCGCCAGATGCCCACCTGGTTGTAGTGCATGTCGACCGTGTCGGCGATGTCCCGGTTCGACCAGCCGTCGGCCGCCAACAAGACGATGCGCGCCCGCTTGGCGGTGCGCGCCTCGACCGTCCCCGACCGCGTGATGGCCTCCAGGCGCGACCGATCACCACGCCGGAGCTTCAAGGGCTCGAGTCTCATGGCTCCAGCAAAGCACATCACTGTCATTAACGCGAGGATGCACTAGGTCGCCCAGTCGGAGTCGAGCTGGTCGGTCGCGCCCGAGCCCGTGTCACGGGCTCCGGCGGTGTGCCTGCGGAAGCCAGGAAGAAGCAGTGAGAGGACGATCGCCCCGACGATGCACGCCAGCCCGCCCGACACGATGGAGAACTCGACGTTGACCGCGGTCGCGACCGCGCCCGACTCGAGGTCGCCGAGGCGCGGACCGCCCTGCACGACCGCCATCTGGATCGACGAGAGCCGGCTGCGGAACTGCTCGGGGATCGACGTCTGCAAGATCGTGTTGCGCAGCACCGCGGAGATGACGTCGGCCCACCCGGCGATCGCGAGCAGGGCCAGCGAGAGGAGGAGGACGTGCACGAACCCGAACACGGTGATCGCCGCGCCCCAGACGACGACGGCGATGATCACCGCCCGGGCCTGCTGCCGCACCCCGGTCACCCAGCCGGTGGTGGCCGCGCCGACGAGGGCGCCGACTCCTGGCGCGGCGTAGAGGTAGCCAAGCGTCGTGGCCCCACCGTGGAACACGTCGAGCGCCAGCGCCGGAAAGAGCGCCCTCGGCATGCCGAACACCATGGCGTTGATGTCGATCAGGTAGACGCCCTGCAGGGGCTGGCGGCCTCGCAGGTAGCGCAGCCCCTCCGCGATCGAGCCCAGTCCGGGACGGGCTGCCCCGGCGGCCGGCGGGATCGGCGACATCATGAAGACCGTCACGAGCGCGATGAGATAGGTGACGGCGTCGATGCCGTAGAGGGAGGGAAGGCGGATGGCGCTGATCAGCAGGCCGGAGGCCGCCGGGCCCGCCACCGTGCCGACCTGGAAGACGATCTGGATGAACGCGTAGGCCGGAGCCAAGTGCCGGCGGGACACGAGCGTCGGAACCGACGCGCTCCGTGCGGTGTTGGCGAAGCCCATGAGCCCGGCGGCAATGGCGCTCACCACGTACAGCGCAACGAGGCTCGGATGGGCGACGACGGCGTTCAGCGCGAGGGCACCGCTCGTCACGGCGAGGAGGGCGGTCGTGGCCAGCAGCAGCTTCCGGCGGTCGACCGCATCGCCGACGGAGCCGCCGACCAGCGCGCCGACGATCAGCGGCCCGAGCTGGGCGAGGCTGACCGCACCGACCTGCAGCGAGGAACGGGTCAGTTCGAAGACCTGGTAGGGGATGGCGACCACGGTCAGTTGGCCACCCAAGGTGCTGATCAGCTGGCCCTCGAACAGCAGGCGGAAGTCGCGGCTCTCCCGGAGCGGCGAGAGGTCCACGAGGATCCGGCCCGGCATCGTGGTGCAGCCTACGGACCGACCCGCCCAGGCGTGCCTGGTGGCGCCGTCCGCGACGTTCCCGGAACGCCCGACCGTTGCGGCTCGCTCGGGCGGGTCGGCCTCAGGAAGCGGTGCGCGGGCTGATCCGGGCGAGGTAGGCGACGAACCGGTCGAGGGAGCTGGAGAATCCCGCCTGGGCCTCGGGGCTGCGGAACATCTCCGGGACGTTGCTCTGGTGGATCCGCACCTCGGTGCGGCCGTCGCCGAGGTCTACGAACTCGGTCGTGGTCGTCATCTTGAGGTCGGGTTCGGACCACACCAGCCGCTCGGGCTCGACGACCTCGACGAACACGCCCCGGCTCGGGAACTCGGCGCCGTCCGCGTCGTTCACCATGATCGTCTCGAACACCCCGCCGGGCCGGGGCTCGATCGTGATGTGCTCGATCGGCGTGCTCGTCCCGGCCGGGCCCCAGAAGTGGGTGAGGTGCTCCGGCTCGACCATGCAGCGAAAGACGAGCTCGCGCGGCGCGTCGACGACGCGGGTGAAGCTGAGCTCGCCCGCCTGCGGATTGGTATCACTCATCGGTCGGTCCTTTTGTCGTCGGGGCGGCCGCCTGCTGGAGGTCGCGCAGGTGCCGGTCGAGCTTGTCGAAGCGCTCGTTCCAGATACGGCGGTGCCGTTCGATCCACTCGACGGCCACGTCGAGCGTGCCGGGCTCGAGGTGGCACGGACGGAACTGGGCCTGGCGACCGCGGGAGATCAGCCCGCAGCGCTCGAGCACCTTCAGGTGCTTCGAGATCGCCGGCAGGCTCAGCTCGAACGGCTCTGCCAGCTCGTTCACCGTGGCGTCGCCAACGGCGAGGCGAGCCAGGATCGCCCGGCGCGTCGGATCGGCCAACGCCGCGAACGTGGCGTCGAGCGGGTCCGCCGTCACCGTCATCCCGAGCCCTCCGACCGCTCGGCGAGCAGGCGCGCCCGCTCACCCGCCTGGCCGCCAGCGCCCGCCTGGCGGCTACACAACGCCAGCGCCACGTCATCGGCGTTCCCGCCGGCGCGTGCCCCGGAGCCAAAGCTCCAGTCGAGATCGGTCGTCTCGAGCTCGATCCCGACTCGGTCGATCCAGAACCACCTCAGGCTCTCGGGGTGGACGACGTCGTGGCGCCCACGCGCTGCGAGGAGCTTCAACGCCAGCTGCGGGGCGGAGTAGCGGAACGGCGTCACCAGATGGGCGGCGACGTGGTGCACCGTCCGTCCCGCCGGCAGGCTCGGCGCCTTCCGCTGCCCGGGTGCCAGGCCGTCGAGCACGTCGGCGAGCTCCCGGTGCTGCCCGGCGGGGAGTTCACAGAGATCCATGGCTCGTTGTTTACCATCTAGTTAATCAACTGTCCAGTAAAATACTCGGGCGTCCGACCTGCACCGGGAGCGTGCGGCTGCTCCTCGCGTCTCCGGCCGACGAGGCGCGCGACGTGGCACCCGCCCGGCGGGAAGGGCGACTCCCACGGGTCACTAACCTGCCAGCCTGATGGGCACGTCCGGAGCCTCGACCGACGCGGTCCTGGCGCGGCCGGAGCGGGCTCCCGAGGCGGTCGTGCCTTCCAGCTCGCCGCGCTCGTGGCTCGGCCCGCTCCGGCGCCATCCGGCGGTCGCGGCACTCCTTGCCTACGCGGTGCTCGGTCTCCTGGCGAACTATCCGGCCTGGCCCGGCGACCCGTCCCGAATCGGGACCTGCGCGTGCGGTGGCAACGAGGACCCGGCGCAGACCGTCTGGTTCCTCGCCTGGTTGCCCTACGCGATCCTCCACGGCAAGAACCCGTTCCTGACGAACCTGATCAACGTGCCGTTCGGCGCCAATCTCGCCCAGAACACCGGGATACCGCTCCTCGGTCTCCTCACCGCCCCGCTCACCCTCGCCGTGAGCCCGGTCGCGAGCGAGAACCTGCTGCGCTGGCTGTCGTTCCCCTTGTCGGCCTTCGCGATGTACTTCGTGCTGCGCCGCTGGACACGCTGGACCCCGGCCGCCTTCGCCGGCGGGCTCCTCTACGGCTTCTCGCCGTACATGATCGGCCAGGGCTCGGTCCACGTGGACCTCGCGTTCGTCCCCCTGCCACCACTCATCCTCTACGCCCTGCACCAGATCGTGACCCGCAGGGACGGGCGGTTCGTGCGACAGGGCCTGGTGCTCGGAGCGCTGATGGTGGCGCAGTTCTACATCTCTGCTGAGATCCTCGGGACCACCGCGCTCGTGGCCGCGATCGCCGGCGTGCTCCTCGTGCTCCTCCGGCCACGCGCCGTGCCGCGCCGCGCCCTGCACGCGCTCGGCGGGCTCGGCGTCGCCGCCGTCGTGCTCCTCGCCTGCATCGCCTACCCGCTCTTCCTGCTCTCGAGCGGCCCGGGGCACTACTTCGGGCCGTCGCAGGGCCCGATCGAGGTGTACAACGCCGATCTCCTCGGCCCGATCCTGCCCACCGCCTCGCTGCTGGTCGCCCCCCACCGCCTGGCGACGGCCGGCTCCAACCTCGTCGGGGGCCTGGCCGACCTCGACGAGAACGGCAGCTACCTCGGGCTGCCGCTCCTGGCACTCCTCCTGTACTTCACCGTGCGCTACTGGCGGAGGCTCTGGATCGGCTTCGCCACGCTGATGGCGGCGATCTGCTTCGTGCTCTCGCTCGGCCCGCGCCTGGTCGTCGACGGCCGGGAGCACGCCGTCCGCCTCCCCTTCGCCCTCCTCTCGCACCTTCCGCTCATGGAGGATGCGCTGCCCGTCCGGCTGTCGCTCTACGTCGCGCTCTTCGCGGCGACGGTCCTCGCGCTCGGCCTCGACGCCTTCCACGACGGTCTCGTCGCCGCGCCGCGCCCGGCCCGCCCGACTGCGCCACGACCGCCTGACCACGGGCGCCGTCATCGCTGGACGGCTCGTCGGGGGACTGGTCCTCCTCGCCGCGCTCGTCGCGCTCCTGCCGAGGTGGCCCTACCGGTCGCTGCCGAGCGCGCCGCCCCCGGCGGAGCAGCCGGCCGCGCTGGCGGCGATCCCGACCGGAGGCGCGGTGCTCACCTATCCCTACGCGACCCCCTTCGACGACGACGCGATGCTCTGGCAGTCCCTCGACGGCATGCGATTCAGGCTCTTCGGCAGCTATATCCTGCGCCGCGGCGCAGGCGGCGGGGCGACCGCGCTGGCCGCCGAGCTGAGCCCGCTCGACGTGCAGACGCTGCTCTCCGACCCGCTGGCGCCCGTCCCCATCCCCGGCCTGCCGTACCTCGAGCCGACGACCCGGACGGTCGTCGCCCACCTCGTGGTCGTCGAGTCGGCCCGGGTCCCCGCGGGCACGGCCGGGTCGGCGACGCTTCGCGGCATCGTCGACAACGTGAACCTCGGCAACGGCTCGTTCTACGTGATCGACCCGCGGGGCCTCGGCCTCACCGGCGTGACGCTGACCCCGACGACCCGGTTCGTCGAACCCGGGCTGCTCGTGTCGCCGCTCCTTCGCGTCCAGCGCGGCGACCGGGTCGCCGTCTACGGGCGGGTTGTCGCGGGGACCGTGAACCCGCACCGGGTCCTCGACCTGCGGTCGTTCGTCGGGCTCCACCACGTCAGCGCCATCGTCGTCGAGCTCGGGCGGATCGGCTCCACCGAGGTAGCGGCGTGGATGCGCGCCGCGTTCGGAGCACCGAGCCGCGTCCGCTCCGGCGGGGAGATCTGGCTGCATCCACGCCCTCCCGCCCGCCACCTGATCGCCGCGCGCGCCAGGCACCTCTCCCACCCGGTCCGCGCTCCCGCCCTGGTCGCAGCCGTCGCGCACCGGCCGGCAGGACCGTCCGGAGCGGCGCTCGCGCGACCCGCATAGCGGTCGGGCCGGGAGCCGGCCGCGGTCTCCGGCGTGCCGGCGACCGCTAGCGTCGTCGGCACGAGGCGCACGGCCGCGCCGCCCGGACGGCAGGCGATGCCGCCATGAGCGACGCCGCCAGCGGTCCGCCCGGACGGCCGCCGTCGCCTGCCGCCGCTTGCGAACCATCTGACGGAGGACCCGTGGCATCTCGCCAGCGCCGGACCATCGCGATCACGCCGCTCCGGCTCGCGTTCGCCCTCGTCGTCGTCGCCGCGATCGCCGCGGCCGTGACGCTCGTCGTGGCGAGACGTGCCACGACCACCTCGCAGCCGGACACGACCACGGCCACGACGAGCCGCCCGGCCGGCTCGGCCGACTCCGCGACCACGACGCCGTCAGCAGTCAGGGCGGGCTCGACCTCCACCACGGCGGGCACCTCGCCGGCGGCGGCGCTCCAGGTCGTCGGGTTCAGCCCCGCCGACGGCACGGCGAACGTGGCCGGCTCCGGCCCGATCCAGGTGACGTTCTCCGCCGCCCTCGCGTCGGGGACGCCGGCCCCGACGATCTCGCCGGACGTCCCCGGCAGCTGGAAGCAGACGGCCGCGGACACCCTGACCTTCACCCCGACCGAGCCGTTCGTCCCCCTGAGCGCCGTCACGGTCACGGTGCCCGCCGGTTCCGCAGGGATCAGGGCGGCCAGCGGGGCCGAGCTGTCCCGGCCGGCGCAGGACGGGTTCAGGATCGAGGACGGCTCGATCCTCCGCCTCCAGCAGCTCCTCTCACTGCTCGACTACTCGCCGCTGTCGTGGACCCCGACGGGCACGCCGATCTCGCCGGGCGACGTCACCGCGCAACTGCAGGCGACGTACGCCCCGCCCGCCGGGACGTTCGCGTGGCTCCAGCACGGCTGGCCGGCGCAGCTCACGTCGCTGTGGGAGCCAGGCGTCTACAACGTCATGACGCGCGGACTCGTCATGGAGTTCCAGGCCGACCACGGACTGATCGTGAACGGCCACCTCGGCCCGGGTCTGTGGAACGACCTCGTCGGCGCGATCGGCAGCGGAGGGCACAACACCGGCGGCTACGACTACGCCCTCGGCAACCAGGCGAAGCCCGAGTCGCTCACGATCTGGCACGACGGCACGGTCGTGCTCCACGTTCCCGCCAACACCGGGATCGCGCAGGCGCCCACGGCGGACGGGACGTTCCCGGTGTTCGCCCGCTACCGGAACGAGGTCATGCACGGGACGAACCCGGGGGGCTCGAAGTACGCCGATCCCGTGCAGTTCGTCGCGTACTTCAACGGCGGCGACGCGGTCCACTTCATCCCGCGGGCGAACTACGGCATCCCGCAGAGCCTCGGCTGCATCGAGCTGTCGCTCGCCGACGCGGCGAGGGCTTGGCCGTACCTCGCCTACGGCACGCTGGTCACCGTCGTCAACTAGCCGCCCGCGGCTACTCGGCGGCCGGGCGAGGCTGGCGCGGCGCCTGGCTCAGGCCGGCACGGCTCCGCTCGCCTCTGCGGCCTCGATGGCGGAGCGCAGCTGCTCGAGCAGCGCCTTGCCCGACGTGATGTCGAGCTCGAGCGCGACCCGTGCGCCTGTCCCGATGTCGTAGTTGACGAAGTCGAGCAGCAGCGCGTGCTCGTCAGCGCTGTGGGTCGCGTGGTCGTAGCCGACCGTCGCCTGGGTCAGCGGGAACCATCCGTCCGGCCCCTTGCCGACCCCGTTGATCGTCCGCGTCACCGCGATCATCGTGCACATGATGCGCCTCTCCTGCTCCTCGTCGTGCCCGCGTGCAACGCCTCAGCCCCCGAGCTGCTGGCCGAAGAAGGCGAAGACCTTGCTCCAGGCGTCCATCGCCTGCTCGGGGCGGTAGAGGGGGGTGTGGTAGTAGAAGAACCCGTGGCCGGCGCCGTCGTACCGGTGGAACTCGTACGACTTGGCGTGCTTCTTCAGCTCCGCCTCGTGCACGTCGACCTGCTCGGGCGTCGGGTTCTGGTCGTCGTTGCCGAAGATCCCGAGCAGCGGCGCGTCGAGGTCCTTCGTATACTCGATCGGCGCCACCGGCCGCGCCGGGGTCAGCTGGTCGGGGGACATCACCACGCCGCCTCCCCACAGGTCGACCACGGCGTCGAAGCCGGGGACGCGGGAGGCGACGAGGACCGAGTGGCGACCACCGGAGCAGGACCCGATGATGCCGACCTTGCCGTTGCCCGTGGGGCGCGCCTTCAGCCAGTCGAGCGCGGCCTTGCAGTCCACGATCACGCTGTCGTCGTGCACCCCGCCCTGGCTGCGCACCTTCGCCGCGACGTCGTCGGGCGTTCCGTGCCCGAAGCGGCAGTAGAGGTCGGGGCAGATGACCTCGTAGCCGTGACGGGCGAGGCGCTCGGCGAACTCCTGGTAGAACTCGTCCCATCCCGGCATGTGATGGACGACCACGATGCCCGGGACCGGACCGTCATGCTCCGGTCGGGCGACGTACGCGTGGATCTCGTCACCGTTGCCGCCCGTGTAGGTGGTGATCCCGGCGCGCACGCCGGCCCGACCGTCAGTGCTGAACGAATTCCACACGTCTCACTCCCCGGCTCGCTTCCCGCGGTGTCGGTCGCATGATAGTGGACCCGACGCGGGCGGGCCGGCTCAGCGGTGGCCGGCGCCACCCCCGTGGCGGCCCCCGCCCAACGGCCCGTGGCCGGCGAAGTGCCAGTCGTGCGGGGAGGCCACGTAGACGAACTGCGCAGCGAAGCTCGAGGTCGAGGTGGCGGTCCCGAGCACGATGAGCTGCTGGCCGGCGGTCAGCGAGGAGAGTGCGACGGTGCCGGCACGGTTGCGGACCGTGGTCGACGGGGTGGTCGTCACCGAGACGGTCGAGCCTCCCGGCTGCGCCGTCAGCGTGACCGTCGTGCCCGAGACGGACTGCACGGTGCCGTAGAGGACGGCGAGCTCGATCTTCACCGAGGTGGCGTCGAGGCTGGTGTGGTTGGCGTCGACCATGCCGGCCGCGTCGATCCTCACGCCGGGCACGACGTCGGCCACGGTCACCGAGGTGCCGGCCATGCCGCCCCTACCGGAGCTGTAGGTCGTCGATCCGCCGACCACGACCGTCCACCAGAATCCCTCCGCGTCCTGCACGACGATGGAGGTGCCGGTCACGCTCACCACCGTCCCGGCCACGTGGGCCGGCACGACGTCGATCTCGGTCGCGACGGGCGACGTGGTCGAGCCCGGGGCGAGGCGCGCCACCACGTTCTCGCCAACGACGAGGCTGGACGCGCTGATGGTCGTGTCGCCGAGGCGGTAGGTGGTGCTCGACGTCGTGCCGACGACCACCGACAGCCCGTTGGTCTCGGTGAGCGTCAGCGAGCCGGTGCCGATCAAGGCGATCGAGCCGCGCAGGCCGCCGAAGCCGCCCCCGAAGCCACCGCCGTGCCTGGCGCCGGTGGTGCTCGCCGCCGCGGCGCCGGCCGCCACGAACGCCGCCGTGCCGAGGAGCGCCAGGGAGCCGAGCACGCTCGCCGCGGCGATCACGAACCGCCTGCTCGGGCGTCGCTGCACGCGCACCCTGGCGCGGTGCGCGACGCGCCGTCCGACCGTGACTACTTCCATCTCGCTGACTCCTCTGTGCCGCGGCACCTCCCGGTGCCGACCAACACCCGGATGGGCTGGCACCTACCACCCTCGGTATTTCGGCCGCGTGAAACGAGGGGAGTGCGGTTAGGTAGCTGTTAGGAAACCGTGAGCTGGTGCACGGTTCGTACATGGGATCCACGGGGATGACATGTGCTACATCGGCGTCGCGGCCCCGCCCTTTCCCCCGCGCCTCCGCGGCCGAGCGGGCATGTCGCGGGCCCGGCGAGCTGCAGTCGCTCCGCCCGGCGCGGGTGCGGGGCTCCGCGACACCGCGGCCGACGGGTGGGGCGCCATGAGCGGGCGGGCTACGCTCCTGTCTCCGATGCGACCCTCACCATGTGCCGCGGACGGCCGCCGCGGCTCCTCGCGGCCGCCGACAGCCACGTCCCGACGATCGGTGGGCGCCAGCCTCCGGGAGGAGCCCTCGATGACGGACCGCCTGTACGTCACGACCGGACTGGACGGGGTGGAGCACACGGCTTCCGGCGACATCGTCTGGCAGCTCCCGGACGCGGCCGGCGCGGGCGGCGTGAGCCCGACCGTGGCCGAAGCGCCGGTGCTCACGCTCCGCAACGCTGACGCCCTCCTCGAGGCGCTCGGCGACCGCATCTTCGCCGCCGAGCCGGTCGATCCGGACACGGTCGGCGACGCCAGGACGGCCCAGGCCACCGGCGCGAAGCCCGGCGCGGATGGCACCCTTGCCGTCCGGGCGGCGCGACTCGCCGCCGAGATGGACTGGGACCCCGAGCGAGCGGCGCGCTTCGCCCTCGACTGCGTCGAGCACGCCGTGGGCGCGAACGCCAACGTGCCCCTCCCCCACGGCAGGACGATCGGTGGGGTCATCGACGAGGCGCGGCGCTTCCTCGATCGGGCGGACGCCGACAGGGGCCTCGCCCGCCTGGCCCGGCTGGCGGCTGCCCGGCGCCTGCGGCGCACCCAGGAGACGCTCGGCGACGTCGCGTTCAAGACGGCGCTCTCCGACGAGGAGTCCAACATCGACACGCTGGACGACCCGGCGTGGACGACCATCGCGGCGCTCCAGGAGGCGGTGCTCGCGGCTGTGGAGGCGCTGCGCCACATCGCGCTGCCCCGCTACGCCGCGACCCGCGAGTCCGTCGCCGAGGAGCTCGACGGCCACGAGGAGCAGAAGTCGCCGCGCACCGGCGAGGTCATCACGACCCCGTGGGGCTCGATCGCCGTCGGCGCCGAGCACGTCGCGTCCTACGAGCCGGCGGCGGTATGCGCCCGCGACGCCGCCGACCGCGCCCGCCAGGCGGTCACCGACCGCGACGGCGCGGCGGCCGGCGCGACGGAGCGCCGCTGGCAGGTCGAGCGTCTGGAGACCGTGCTCAGCGGGAGCTGACGAGCACGCGGCCGCCCGGCAGCAACCGGCGCCGGCCGAGGACCACGAGCAGCACCGCGCAGGCGAGGGCGGCGGCCGGCGCGAAGCCCCCTGCCCCCCCGTCCGGCCGCGGCGCCGCGGCGCTCGGCGCGAGGCGCGTGGCGCCGGCCGCCCGGCTCACCCCGGGCAGGACCAGCTCCCCCCGGGCGGCCTCCACCCGGGGGCCGGGCTCTGGCGAGGCGAGGTCGACCAGGCGCGCCTCACGGTCGCGTGGCGCAGTGGCGGCCGACAGCACCGCTCGCCGGCGCGGGGCGGGTCGTCGCGCCATCGAGGCCGGGACGGCCAGGACCAGGGCCGGCGCCGCGGCGCGCTCGCGGGCCAGCTGTTCGTGTTGGAGCCGCCGCGCCGCCGCCGCCTCCTCGGGGGGTCGGCAGGACGTGGAGCCACTCGGCGTAGGGGAACTGGAACTCGGCGTGACTCGGCTGCTGCGGGTCCTCGAGGCGCCAGCCGACCACGTCCAGCGTCATCAGGAAGTCGCTGCTCGAGACGTTCTGCTGGGCGACGAGGATCGAGCCTTCCCCGAGTAGGGGTCGACCGAGGAGTGCACGACGATGGCGACGTGGCCGTCGCTCGGGTCCTCGAACGACGGTACGAGCGAGAAGCTGATCACGTCCCCCCGCACCGGGGGGTGGCCGACGGCCCCCGAGGAGCCGTTCACGACGAGGGTCGAGCGGGAGAAGGCGGCGTGGTAGACGGCGGCGACCAACGACCCCTCGGCGTGCTGGGGCGCGAGCCCGTCGGCGACGGCGAGCCAGCGCTCGGCGAGCTCGACGCACTGGAAGCCCGGCGTCGCGTTGTAGAAGGCGTCCATGGCCCCGCCCGGGCCGGGCAGGTCGACGTACTGCCAGCTCCCGCCGTAGTCAGGGCCGGGGCCGCAGATCGGCAAGTTCGGGCTCGTCTCCGTCCAGCCGCCGAGCGTCGACCCGTGCATCGAGCACCAGCCGGACGAGGCGGCGAGGGGGCGGGCGGAGGCCCGGCTCGTCCGGGCGGTGCGGACAGAGGCGCCCGCCGGCGCGTCCGGCAGCAGCGCGAGGGCGCCGACCCCGGCCGCCAGCGCCGCCGCGAGGAGGGTGGCCGGCCGGCGGAGGCGACGGCCGCCCATACAGGCGCGGCGACGCGACAACGCGTTCGTACGCGACATCTCCCCCCTCCGGAAGTCCAGTCGATCGTGAGCACCGCTCGAACGGTCGACCGCAGGATGCTAGAAAGCCCGGTTTTCGGACGGCAAGTGACACGGTGACGTCGATCGCGTGATGCGCCCCGCAATGCGCCCGTCGCGCCCTGGGCGGCGACGAAACGCGCGGTGCGTGGCCAGAGCGACCGCTGTCCGTGGGATAGGGGCAGCGCTCCACCGGCACCCCGGCCCGCGGCACCGCTCGGCGCCACCCCGATGTTCGGCGCTGCCGACCGCGCCGGCGCTGCTTTGGCTGCCGGCGCCTCAGGCGCGAGCGAGCAGCGCCTCGGCGATCTGGACGGCGTTCAGCGCCGCGCCCTTGCGGAGGTTGTCCCCGACGACGAACAGCGCCAGCCCGTGCTCGACGGTGGCGTCCCGGCGGATCCGCCCGACGAGCGACGGGTCCCGGCCGGCGGCAGCCAGCGGCGTCGGCACCTCGGCGAGCGACACTCCCGGCGCGCGCGTCCAGGATGCGCTTCGCCTCCTCGGGAGGGAGCGGCCGCTCGAACTCGGCGTGGAGCGCCAGCGAATGCCCCGTGAAGACCGGCACCCGGACGCAGGTGCAGTCGACGAGGAGGTCGGGGGAGCCCGAGGATCTTCCGGCTCTCGTTCCGCCACTTCTGCTCCTCGTCGGTCTCGCCGGACCCGTCGTCGACGAGGCTGCCTGCGAGCGGGAGGACGTTGAAGGCGATCGGCGCCACGAACTTCGACGGGGCCGGGAGCTCGACGGCCGCGCCGTCGAAGGTGAGGGCGGAGGCCCCCTCGGCCACCTTGCGCACCTGCTCGTCGAGCTCCGCCACGCCCGCGAGCCCCGCGCCCGAGACCGCCTGGTAGGTGGCGACGACCACGCGGCGCAGTCCCGCAGCGTCGTGCAGGGGCTTGAGCACCGGCATCGCCACCATGGTCGTGCAGTTCGGGTTGGCCACGATGCCCTTCGGGATCGAGGCGAGCGCGTCGGCGTTCACCTCGGCGACGACCAGGGGGACCTCCGGGTCCATGCGCCAGGCCGAGGAGTTGTCGATCACCACCGCGCCGGCGGCGGCCACGCGAGGGGCGAGCGCGAGCGAGCCGGCCTTCCCGCAGGAGAACAGCGCGAGGTCGAGACCCGAGAAGTCGGCCTGCGAGGCGTCCTCCACCTCGACCTCGCGGCCGCTCCAGGGCAGCCGAGTGCCGGCGGAACGCGCCGAGGCGAAGTAGCGCATCTCGTCGACGGGATAGCCCCGCTCGACGAGGACGCTCCGCATCACGCCCCCGACCTGGCCCGTCGCCCCGAAGATCCCGACTCGCACGGCCAACAGGTTAGCGACCGGGCCGGCCGGCCCGGGGCCGGTTCGCCTCGGTGCGGCTGCCTCAGCCGGCGAGGCCGAACGCCTCGTGCAGGGCCTGCACCGCCCGCTCCTCGGTGCCGGACTCGACCATGCAGGAGATGCGGATCGGTGAGGTCGAGATCATCTGGATGTTGATCTGCTCCTTCGCCAGCGTCTCGAACATCGTCGCCGTGACGCCGGGGTGCGTCTTCATCCCGGCGCCGACGAGGGACACCTGGGCGACGGCCTCGTCCACCAGCAGCGAGATCGCCCCGATCTGGGGGCAGAGCTCCTCGGCCACCGCCGTGGCGACATGCAGCTCCGTGCGCGGCACGGTGAAGGAGATGTCGGTCGTCCCGTGCTGGGACGTGTTCTGGACGATCATGTCGACGTTCACCGCGTGGTCGGCGAGCGCGCGGAACAGCGAAGCGGCGATGCCGGGTCGGTCGGGGACGCCGGTGAGGGTGAGCTTGGCCCCGGAGGTGTCGCTCGTCACGGCAGAGACGATCGGCTGCTCCATGGTCGGATCCTCCTCGGTGACGAGCGTGCCCGGCTCCCACGTGAAGCTCGAGCGGACGTGCAGCGGGACGTGGTGGTTGCGGGCGAACTCGACGGAGCGCAGCATCAGCACGCGCCCGCCCGTCGCGGAGATCTCCAGCATCTCCTCGAACGAGATCCGGGGCAGCTTCCGCGCGCTCGGCACGATGCGCGGGTCGGCGGTGAAGACGCCGGGCACGTCGGTGTAGATCTCGCAGCGGTCGGCGCCGAGCGCCGCGGCGAGGGCGACGGCCGACACGTCCGAGCCGCCCCGCCCGAGCGTCGTCACGTCGCGCTCGCTCGAGACGCCCTGGAAGCCCGCGACGACGGGAACGGCGCCCTCGGCCAGGGCCTGGCGCAGCCGGTCCCCACGCACCTCCAGGATCTTCGCCTTCGTGTGCGTCGTGTCGGTGATGATCCCGGCCTGGCTCCCGGTGAACGACGCCGCCGGGACCCCGAGCTCGGCGAGGGCCATGCAGACCAGGGCCATCGAGATGCGCTCGCCCGCCGTGAGCAGCATGTCCAGCTCTCGGCCGGGCTGGGTCGAGCTCACGTCGTCGGCCAGGCGCAACAGGTCGTCGGTCGACTTCCCCATCGCGCTCGACGACGACCACCACGTCGTCGCCGGCCCGGCGCGTCCGGGCGACGTGGTCTGCGACGGCGCGGATCCGCTCGGCGTCGGCCACCGAGGTACCGCCGAACTTCTGGACGGTGAGGGCCACGGGCCACAACCTACCTTGCGGTCGCGGCTAGCTTGTCCGTCCGTGCCGAGCGACAAACGCGCCCGCCAGCGGGCCATGCGCGAACTGAAGGTGGCCGAGCAGCAAAAGCGCGCGCGCCGGAACCGGACGCTGCGCCGCGTGATCGGCGCGCTCGTCGTCGTCGGGGTCGTGGTCGGCGTCGTCGTCCTGCTCACCGGAAAGACGCCCAAGAAGCACGTGGCGGCGACGACGACGACGACCGCCAAGCAGACCGCGGTCGCCCCGGTCTGCCCGCCGGCCACGGCGGCCGGCGCCAAGAAGCGCGTCGTCGCGTTCACCAAGGCCCCGCCGACGTGCATCTCGGCGACGGGCGTCTACGACGCCACGGTCAAGACCGACGTCGGTACCTTCGTCGTGCGGATGCCGGCCGCCTCCTCGCTCGCCGCGGTGAACAACTTCGTGTTCCTCTCCCGCTACCACTTCTTCGACGGGACCCCCTTCCACCGGGTCATCCCCGGCTTCGTCGTCCAGGGCGGCAGCCCGAACGGGTCGGGGAACGGCGGCCCCGGCTACGAGTTCACCGGCAACACGCCGCCGAAGACGTGCACCGCCAAGAGCGACTGCTACCCGGTCGGCGGGTTGGCGATGGCCAACTCGTCTGGGCCGTCGACCGACGGCAGCCAGTTCTTCGTGGTCCTCCCCGGCGGCCAGACCCAGCTCGACAGCGAGCCCAACTACACGCTGTTCGGCCAGGTCGTCTCGGGCATGGCCGTCGTCGAGAGGATCGGCGCCGACGGGAGCTCGGGCGGCACGCCGAAGGTCCTCCACCACATCGTGAAGGCCACGATCACCAAGGTCAGCTGAGCACCCAGGTCAGCTGAGCCACCCCCGGCCCGGTGCCCTACGGCGCCCGCCGGAACGAGGAGAAACGGAGCGAACCATGCCGATCGAGTGCCCTCCCGCCGACGGTTCGGCAGCGAAGACGCAGCAGTTCGCCGAGGTCCCGCCGATGTGCATCGACCTGTCGAAGCGCTACACCGCCGAGATGCGCACCTCCAAAGGCACCATGACGCTCGCGCTCGACGCGATCGGAGCGCCGCGCACCACGAACAACTTCGTCTTCCTGGCGCGCTACCACTACTTCGACGACGTCGCCTTCCACCGCATCATCCCCGGCTTCGTCGTCCAGGGCGGCGACCCGACCGGCACCGGCGCGGGCAGCCCCGGCTACCGCTTCGAGGACGAGCTCCCGCCGCCCGGGCGCTACGAGATCGGCTCGCTCGCCATGGCGAACGCCGGCCCCGACACCAACGGCAGCCAGTTCTTCATCATCAGCGGCCCGCAGGGGACCCAGCTGCCGCCGCTGTACTCGCTGTTCGGCAAGGTCGTCTCCGGCCTCGACGTGGTCCAGGCCATCGAGGCGACGGGCAGCAGCTCCGGCAGGCCCGCCGAGCGCGTCATCATCGAGTCGGTCACGATCGCCGAGGCCGACTAGCCGCGCCGGCGGTCACCAGACCGGCTTGCCGGCGAGCGCCTCGAGGCCGTCCGGCTCGCCGTCGACGAACACCGAGACCTCGCCGGAGCCGGACCGGCGCCACGTGCCGTCGGGCTCGCGCACGAGCGCCGTCGTCTCGCCGAGCGCGGCGACCGCGCAGCCCGACGGGGCGAGCGCGAGGGTCCGACGCAGCTGGGCAGTCAGCTCCCCGCTGAAGTGCGGGACGACCGCGACGTTGCGCACGAGGCCGAGGCCGACGGTGAAGGCCCCGCCCCGGGGGTCGACCATCGGGTCGGTCAGCACCATCGCCCCGGCCGACGAGCCGGCGACCACGGCACCGCCGTGCCACGCGGCCACGAGCGCGTGGAGCACGGCGGAGTCCTTCAGCACCGAGCGCAGGTGCAGGGGCGAGCCCCCGGAGAGGTAGACGAAGCGCGCCCCGCGGACGACCTCGGCGGCGTCGGCGGCCTCGGCGTCGGCCCGCGTGAGGACCATGCAGGCCCGGACCCGTCCCCCGAGCGAAGAGATCCACTCCTCCGCCGTGGCCACGGCGCGCTCGGGGCGCTCGTAGGCGGCCGCGGTCGGCAGGACGACGACCTCTCCCCCCGACCGCTCGAGCATCTCGGCGTCGAACGTCGCGCCGGCGCGCCACTCGCCGCCGCCGACGAGGACGAGCGGACCGGGTCCGCCGGCAGGGGGCTCCGACATGGGGCGAAGCTAGCGCGCCCGCCGCGCGCGCTTCACACCTCTCTAACCTCTCTAATCGGCGCGGCAACTAGCGTCAGCGCACGTGCCAGCGATCGTGACCATCCCGACGCCCGAGCTCGGAGACCGCTCCTACCTCGTCCACGACGGCGCGACCGGCATCGTCGTCGACCCCCAGCGCGACGTCGGGCGCGTGCTCGACGCGGCGAAGGCCGCGGGCGTCGAGATCGCGCTCGTCGCCGAGACCCACATGCACAACGACTACGTCTCCGGCGGCCTCGAGCTCTCGCGCGTGACGGGCGCCGACTACCTCGTCGCCGCCGAGGAGGACGTGGCGTTCGCCCGCCGCCCGGTGTCGCCCGGCGACGAGTTCGCGGCGGGGCGCCTGACGGTGTCGGCGCGCGCCACGCCCGGCCACACGCCGAGCCACCTCGCCTACGTCGTGGCCGAAGAGGGCGTCCCGTACGCGGTGCTGACCGGGGGCTCGATGCTCTTCGGGACGGTGGGGCGCACGGACCTCGTCTCCGAGGCCCTGACCGACGAGCTCACCCGTGCCCAGTACCGGTCGGTCCGCGGGCTCGCCCGCGAGCTCCCGGGCGAGGTCGCCGTGCTGCCGACCCACGGCTTCGGCAGCTTCTGCTCCTCCTCGCCGCCCTCCCCGTCGGCGACCGCCACGATCGAGGACGAGCGCTCGCGGAACCTGGCGCTCGTCGTCGAGGACGAGGGCGAGTTCGTCTCCCGCCTCCTCTCGGGGCTCACCGCCTACCCCCGCTACTACGCGGCGATGGCCCCGGCGAACCGGCAGGGCCCGCCGCCGTTCCCCGGCGAGCCACCCGACGCGGTCGACCCGGCCGAGCTGCGGCGCCGCATCGAGGCCGGCGAATGGGTCGTCGACCTGCAGGCGCGCCGTGCCTACGCCCGCTCGCACCTGGCCGGCACGGTCGGCTTCGAGCACTCCCAGCCGTTCACGACCTACGTGGGCTGGGTGATCCCCCGCGGGGAGCCGGTCACCCTCGTCGGTGCGTCGGCCGAGGAGGTCGCGAAGGCGGCGAGCGACCTCGCGCGCATCGGCATCGACCACCTCGCAGGGGCGGCCGCCGGCGACACCGAGCGCCTCGCCGGGACGAGCGGCGTGGCGGTCGCCTCCTACCCCGTCACCGACTTCGCCGGCCTGGCGCGGGCGATGCGGGAGGAGCCCCGCCCCGTGGTGCTCGACGCGCGCCGTGTCGACGAGTGGCGCGCCGGCCATATCGCCGGCGCGCTGAACATCTTCGTCGTCGAGCTGCCCGGGCGCCTCGGCGAGATCCCGGCCGGGACGGTCTGGGCGCACTGCGCGACCGGCTACCGGGCGTCGGTCGCGGCAGGCCTGCTCGACCGGGCCGGCAGGGACGTCGTCCTCGTCGACGACGACTGGGCGAACGCCCTCTCGTCAGGCCTGCCCGTCGAGCGCTGAGCCATCGCCGGGCGGCGGGGCAGCCACGAACCTCGCGGCGCTGACCCAGCCGTCGTCGACCGCCAGCTCCCACGTGCTCCCCTTCGGGACGCCGGCCGCCGAGGCCGGCACGATGCCGACGGGCTCCAGCGCCTCGAGGATCCCGTGGATGACGTCGCCGTGGCTGCAGGCGACGAGCGACTGGCCCCGCTCGAGCTTCTCGGCGCGCTGCACGAGATCGGCGAGCGCCGCTGCGGGGTCGGTCCCCTCCTCGAGCGAGTCCGCCTCCTCGATCGCCAGACCGGTCCGCGCGGCGAGCTGGCGGAGCGTCGCGAGGCATCGCTCGGCCGGGCTGGAGACGATCGCGGCGGGCGCCACGCCGGCGAGCCGCTCGCCGATGACCTCGGCCTGACGCTCGCCGCGTGCGCTGAGCCGCCGGGCGCGGTCGGGACCCGTCCAGGAGCCGCGGGGGAGGGCGTGGGCGTGGCGCACGAGGTGGACCGTCCGGTCCCCGGATGCGCTCATCGGACGGCGCCCGGGCGGCCCCGGGCCGGCGGGCAGGGTGGGGGGGCGGGGCGCCTCAACCGCTCGCGACCCCGATCGCCGAGCCGATGCCGTAGGTGACCGCGCCGGCGATCGCGGAGATGGCGAGCTGGCGGAGCGCGGAGTACGGCCACGGACGGGCGGTGACGAACGAGAGCGCCGTGCCGATGGCGACCGCCGCCACCGCGGCGATGATCACGGCGGTGATGATCGCCTTCGTGCCCGAGGAGCCCCCGAGGAAGGGGACGAGGGGGAGGAAGGCGCCGAGCGCGAACGCGACGAACGACGAGGCCGCGGCCTGCACCGGCGATCCGAGGGCTTCCGGGTCGAGCCCCAGCTCCTCCCGGGCGTGGGTCTGCAGCGCCACGTCCGGGTCGGCCATGAGCTCGCCCGCGAGCTGGGAGGCCACGTCGGGGGTGATCCCTCGCCGCTCGTAGATCCGTTCGAGCTCCCGGCGCTCGCTCTCGGGCCGGCGGCGGATCTCCTCACGCTCGATGTCGAGCTCGCGCTCGAACGCCTCCCGCTGGGCCTGCATCGAGATGTACTCGCCGGCCGCCATCGAGAACGAACCGCCGAGCAGCCCGGCCAGGCCAGCGAGCCGCACGACGCCGGGCCCGGGGTGGGCGCCGGCGGTGCCGAGGACGAGCGAGATGTTGGACACGAGCCCGTCGCTCACGCCGAAGACCGCGGCGCGAAGCCCCCCGCCCCGCAGATCCCGGTGCGTGTGGTCCGGGGCGTGGAGCTCGAGATCGTTGTGGCGCCCGCGCCGGGCGGCCGTGCGGCGCCGCGCCGTCGTGCGCCGCCCGGAACGTTCTGCTGCCACGACGACGAGGTTAGTGCGACGCCCCGAGCAGGAGGCGTACGAGCACGAGCGCGCCGGCCCCGGCCGCCAGCGAGGGGAGGCCGATCCGCCATCCGAGGCGCAGGTAGTCACGATCGTGCACCTCCAGGCCGAGACGGCGCACCGTCGCCAGCCACAACAAGACGGCGAGCGAGCCGCTCGGCACGAGCAGGGGCCCGACGTTGGTGCCAAGCAGCACCGCCCACGCGCCCCACGACGGCCCGTGGCCGAGGCCGGGAAGTGCCACGAGCACCGCAGGGAGGTTGTTCACCGCGTCGGCCACTCCCGCCGAGAGCGCGGTCACCCGGAGCGTGTCGAGCGGTGTGGACGCGTTCACGAGGTGGGCGACCGGCAGGTGGCGCGCCGCGGCGCTCGCCAGCACGCCGAGACCGACCACGGTGCCCACGACGTCGAAGGGGGCCACCCGAAACGGCACCGATCTCGTGAGCGCCACGAGCACGAGGTCGCCCACCCCGGCGACCTCCCACGGCGCTCCCCCGACGCTCGGGAGCACGAGGAAGCCGGCGACGACCGCGGCGACGAAGACGCCACCGACGACGAAGGTGCGGCTCCGGGGCCGCACCCGTTCGCGCGGCGCCTCCTCGCCGGGCTCGGGCGCGCGCTCGACGATCGCCGCCTCCGCGGCGACGATGCGGCCGAGGCTCGCGGTAGGCGAGCCAGCCCACCGCGCTCGCCACCACCGTGGCAGCCCGAGGTGCTCGACGAACCCCCACGTCGACAGGTGCAGCCGGCCGACGGCGATGAGGTTCGTCAGGTTCGAGATGGGCAGCGCGGACGATGCGAGCGCGGAGAGCAGCGCCGGCTGGAGCGCGAGCGCGAGCCGCGACGCCTCCCGGCGCTCGGCGATGCGCACGTAGAGCGGCGAGAGGAGGACGACCGCCGCGTCGAGGTTCAACAAGGCGGTGACGAGCGCCGCGAGGACCCACAGGCCCCCGAGATAGCGCCGGCCCCCGGCCACGACCTGGGCGAGCTCCTCGAACAGGCCGTAGCGGTCGAGCATGACCGCCATCGGCACGGCCAGCAGCACGAACGCGAGCGGGGCGAGCAGGGGCCGGACGGCGTCCTCGGCGACGGCCGTCGAGGCGATCCCGCTCGCGAGGGCGACGCCGGCGAGCACCACCGGGGTGAGCCACTGCACCGCTCGCAGGCGCGGCGTGAGCAGGCCGGCGACAGCGGCGATGAGCAGCCCGATGCTGACGACGGCGTGCACCGCCCCTCCTCCAGTTCCCGCCGGTCGCCGGCACGCGTCCCGCGTTCATAGCCGATCCGGTGCGGCGCGGCCCGCGACCGCCACAGTCGCACCCGACACGGCCCGGTGACCTGGTGGAGCGTGCGCCGCGAGGTCGTTCCCGAGAATTCGTCCGTCCGTCATGTGCCGTTCACCGTCCCCTCGCAGTCGCGTCATCGGCTACCGCCACCATCTGAGCAGGGCGGTCCTCGCCCTGTCGGCGAACCTGAGGTGCCGCGTGGCGTTGACGAAAAGCGAGCGGTCGGAATGGCCGAGAGTGCTAGTCGTCGAGGACGACGAGTCGCACGTCCTCGCGCTCACGATCGGCCTCGAACGCGAAGGGCTCGCCGTCACCGCCGTGCGCGACGGTCGCGACGCCGTGGACGCCTACGACCGGGTGCGCCCCGATGTGATCCTGCTCGACGTGATGCTGCCGGGGACCTCCGGCATCGAGATCTGCCGCGAGCTCCGCTCGCGTGGCATCGACACGCCCATCATCATGGTGAGCTCTCGCGGTGAGGAGCTCGACGTCGTCGTCGGCATCGAGGTCGGCGCCGACGACTACGTCCCGAAGCCCTACCGGATGCGCGAGCTCGTCGCTCGCATCGGCGCGCTGCTGCGGCGCCGCCGGGTCCTCGCCGAGGCGACGGTCGGTCACGAGGCGGCCTTCCGCTCGCCGGCCTTCGGCGACGGCGTGCTGCGCGTCGGCGACGTGGTGCTCGACCCCGAGCGCCACGAGGTCTTCGTCCGGGACGACGAGGTGGAGCTCCCGTTGCGGGAGTTCCAGCTGCTCCGGGAGCTCCTGGTGCACGCCGGGCGCGTCGTCACCCGCGAGGCGCTGCTCGAACGGGTGTGGGGGCTCGACTACGAGGGCGACCCGCGCATCGTCGCCACGCTCGTCGGGCGGCTCCGCGCCCGGATCGAGCCGGACCCGGACGAGCCGACGCACATCGTGACGATCCGCGGCGTCGGCTACCGCTTCAACGACCGCCACTAGTTCGCGCCGCAGCGCCCCTGGCGCGCGACCCGGCCCTACACTCGCGTCGACCCATGGCCGGAACGACCACGCCCGAGCACGACGGTCCCGTGCCGCCTCCGACGGGTGCCGACGCGCTGCGCGAGCAGCTCCTCGCGCTGGTGCTCGAGCGCGGCTACACGCGCCGTGCCGAGCCCTTCCAGCTCTCCTCGGGCGGGACGAGCCGCGACTACGTCGACCTGCGGCGCGCCGTGGCGCTCGGTGACGATCTCCGCCTCGGCGCCGAGGCCGTCATCGCCCACGTCGCCACGCTCGGCGTCGACTTCGACGTCGTCGGCGGGATGACGATGGGGGCCGACCCGGTCGCCCACGCCGTGGCCCTGCTGTCGGGTCGAGCCTGGTTTTCCGTCCGAAAGACGGAGAAGCAGCACGGCACGCGCCGACGCATCGAGGGCGGCGAGGTCGGGCCGGGGGTGCGGGTGCTGCTGTTCGAGGACACGATCTCGACGGGGCGATCGATCCTCGAGGCCCTCCAGGTCGTGCGGGACGCCGGCGCCGAGGTGGTGCTGGCGTGCACCCTCCTCGACCGGGGGACGCCGTCGCGGCGAGCTTCGCCGCGACGGGCATCCGCTACTCACCGATCCTCACCTACCGCGACCTCGGCATCGCGCCGATCGGCGCGCCGTCGCCCGCGGAGGGGCTCGGCGGGGACGAGCACGAGCAGCCTGGCGACGGCCGTGCCCTCGGGGACGGGGGGAGCGACCCCGGCTAGGTGGACATCCTCGACGCTGTGATCATCGTGCTGGTGGCGCTCGCCGCGGCCCGCGGGCTCCGGCTCGGCGCCGCGATCCAGCTGGTCTCCTTCTGCGGCTTCCTCCTCGGCCTGGTGTTCGGGGCCGTCCTGGTCGTCCTCATCGACCCGCACGTGCACGGCCAGCTCCCGAAGACGTTCGTCGCGCTCGTCCTCCTGATGGTCCCGGCGACGCTCGTCGCCGGGCTCGGCCGCCAGCTCGGCGTGCGCGCCTGGCGGGTGCTGCGCCAGTTCCGCTTCGGCCCGCTCGACGCGGCCGGCGGGGCCCTCATCGCGATCGCCGGCACGCTCGTCGTTTGCTGGCTGTTCGCGTCCATCCTGGTGAACGAGCGCGTTCCCCGCCGTCTCGCGCCAGATCGCCGACTCGAGGATCATCCGCGGCGTCGAGGCGGTGCTGCCGCCCGCCCCGGACGCCTTCGCCGCCGTGCAGCGCTACCTGTCGACGAGCGGCTTCCCCCAGGTGCTCGTGAACATCCTGCCGGAGAACGACGGCCCGGTGTCGCTCCCGTCCGCCGCCGAGCTGCGCAGCGCCGTCGCCCGGGCCGGCGGGGCGACGGTGAAGGTCGTCGCGATCGGCTGCGGGCAGGAGCAGGAGGGCTCGGGCTTCGTCGCGTCCCCCGACCTCGTCGTGACGAACGCGCACGTCGTGGCGGGCACCTCGGACATCTCGGTCGACCTGCCCGGCGGCCGGGCGCTCCACGCCGTGCCCGTCTTCTTCGACCCGCGCTTCGACCTGGCGATCCTGCGGACGCCTGCGCTCGACGTCCCGCCGCTACGGATCGATCCGGACTTCGTCGAGCGCGGGACGGCCGCCGTGGTCCTCGGCTACCCGGGCGGCGGCAACTTCACCTACGGTCGCGCCGGGATCTTCGCCCGCTTCGAGGCCGAAGGGCGCGACATCTACGACAACGCGCTGACCGTCCGCACCGTGTACTCGCTGCAGGCGGTCGTGCGGCCGGGCAACTCTGGCGGCCCCCTGGTCACGCCCGGAGGCGAGGTCATCGGCGTCGTCTTCTCGCGCTCGGCCTCGAATCCCGACATCGGCTACGCGCTGGCCTCGCCGGGCGTCGTCCAGCGCCTCCGCCAGGCGGAGGCGCACCCGCTCGCCACCAGCACCGACCGCTGCACGAACTGACGCCGGTCGTGGCGGCGGTCCGCGCCCCGTGGCCGCGGGGGCACACCGCGCACCGGGTCGGCAATGATGGGCCCGTGGCGTTGAAGCTGGAGGACTACGGGGTCATCGGCGACACCCACACCGCCGCGATCGTCGGGCGGGACGGGTCGATCGACTGGCTGTGCCTGCCGCGCTTCGACTCGGACGCCTGCTTCGCCCGTCTCATCGGGGACGAGTCCAACGGCTACTGGCGACTCGCGCCGGCCGAGAGCCCGCCGCCGGGCCACGGGCCGCCGCTCATGGCGACCCGACGCCGCTACCGCGACGACACCCTCGTGCTCGAGACGGAGTTCACCGTGGCTTCGGGAACCGTCCGCGTCACCGACTGCATGCCGGTGCGCGAGGACAGCCCTGAGGTCGTGCGGCTCGTCGAGTGCATCTCCGGGCGCGTCGAGATGCGCATGGACCTGAGCATCCGCTTCGGCCACGGCAGCATCGTCCCGTGGGTCCGCCGGCGCGACGGCCTGCTCACGGCGATCGCCGGGCCCGACGCGCTCGCCCTGTGGACGCCGGTGCGCGCCCGCGGCGAGGACATGACGACGGTCGCCGAGTTCGCCGTGTCCGAGGGCCAGCGGGTGCCGTTCGTCCTCGCCTGGTACCCGTCGCACCTCCAGCCGCCCCGCCCGCTCGACGGCCACTACGGCGTCGACGACACCACCCAGTGGTGGGAGGACTGGTCGTCGCTCGCGGTCGCGCCGGACGGCCCGTGGCGCGACGCCATCATGCGCTCGGTGATCACCCTGAAGGCGCTGACGTACGCGCCGACCGGCGGCATCGTCGCCGCGGCGACGACCTCGCTGCCCGAGACGCTCGGCGGCGTGCGCAACTGGGACTACCGCTTCTGCTGGCTGCGCGACGCCACCCTCACGCTGAGCGCCCTGATGGTCGCCGGCTACTACGAGGAAGCGGTGGCCTGGCGCGACTGGCTGCTGCGCGCCGTGGCCGGGGAGCCGTCGAAGCTGCAGATCATGTACGGCCCCGCCGGCGAGCGGAACCTGTCCGAGCGAGAGCTCGAGTGGCTCGGCGGCTATGAGACATCGCGCCCGGTCCGGGTCGGCAACGCCGCGGCGGGCCAGTTCCAGCTCGACGTCTACGGCGAGGTCATGTCGGCGCTGCACGAGTCGCGCCGCGGCGGGATGGACCCCGGCCCGGCGTGGCCGCTCGAACAGATGCTGCTGGACTTCCTGGAGGACGGCTGGCGCCAGCCCGACGACGGCATCTGGGAGGTGCGCGGCCCGCGGCGCAACTTCACCCACTCGAAGGTCATGGCGTGGGTGGCGATGGACCGGGCCGTGCGCGACGTCGAGGAGTTCGGCCTCGAGGGACCGGTCGACCGCTGGCGCCGGGTCCGTGACGAGATCCACGCCGAGGTGCTCGAGAAGGGCTACGACGCCGAGCGCCAGACCTTCACGCAGTACTACGGCTCGCGCGAGCTCGACGCCAGCGTGCTCATGGTCCCGCTCGTCGGCTTCCTCCCGCCGAAGGACCCGCGGGTCGTCGGCACGGTGAACGCGATCGAGCGCGACCTCACCCAGGACGGGTTCGTGCTCCGCTACGACGCCGAGAACGCCGGGCACGTCGACGGGCTCGAAGGGCGCGAGGGCGCCTTCCTCGCCTGCTCCTTCTGGTTCGTCGACAACCTCCAGCTGATCGGCCGGCACGACGACGCCGTCGCCATGTTCGAGCGCCTGGTCTCGTTGCGCAACGACCTCGGGCTGCTCTCCGAGGAGTACGACCCGGTGGACAAGCGCCTCGTCGGGAACTTCCCCCAGGCCTTCTCGCACATCTCGCTCATCAACTCGGCGGTGAACCTCTCCTCGTCGGAGCCCTGGACCGAGGGGATGACGCACCAGGACCGCATCAAGGGGCACCGGGTGAACGCGACCCACCGGGCCCGCATGCATCCGTCCCGCCTCAGGCGGAGCCTGCAGCGGCTGCGCCACGACTGAGCGCGCCGAGCGCCACCCGTACGTCCCACGGAGGAGGAACCAACACGATGCGAGCGATCACGGTCCTACCCGGGCACGCGTCGTCCGCCGAGGTGTCGGACGTCCCCGAGCCCGACGAGTCCGAAGGTCCGGTCCTCGTCGAGACCATCGCCGTCGGCGTCTGCGGCACCGACATCGAGATCGTCTCCGGCGACTACGGATGGGCGCCGCCGGGACGGGAGCGTCTCGTGCTCGGCCACGAGTCGCTCGGCCGCGTCGTGGACGCACCGAGCGGGTCGGGCTTCGCCAAGGGGGACCTCGTTGTGGCGATCGTCCGCCGGCCCGATCCGGTCCCCTGCTACTCGTGCGGGGCGGGCGAGTGGGACGAGTGCCGCAACGGGCAGTACACCGAGCACGGCATCAAGCAGCTGGACGGCTTCATGCGCGAGCGGTACCGGGTGCAGCCGGACGCGCTCGTCGCAATCGACCAACAGCTCGGCGAGCTCGGCGTGCTGCTCGAGCCGACCACGGTCGTGGCGAAGGCCTGGGAGCAGGCCGAGGAGGTCGGCAACCGCGTCACCTGGCGGCCGCGGACCGCGCTCGTCGTCGGCGCCGGGCCGATCGGGCTCCTCGCCGCGCTGATCGGCGTCCAGAAGGGCCTCGAGGTGCACGTGATCGACCGGGTCGAGGACGGAACGAAGCCCGACCTCGTCCGGGCGCTCGGCGCCGAGTACCACACGGGCAAGCTCGCCGACGCCTGCCCCGACCCCGACATCATCGTCGAGTGCACCGGCGTCCCGAGCCTGGTCGCCGACTCGCTCGCCGCGCTCGGCACGGGCGGCGTGCTCTGCCTGACCGGCGTCTCGCCGACCGGTACGACCACCGAGCTCGACCTCGGCGCCGTCGCCCGCTCGGCGGTCCTCGGCAACAAGAGCGTCTTCGGGTCCGTGAACGCCAACCGCCGCCACTACGAGGCGGGGGCGAAGGCGCTCGGCGCGGCCGACCACGACTGGCTGGCGAAGCTGGTCTCGCGCCGGGTCCCGCTGGAGCAGTTCCACGACGCGCTCGATCGCAAGCCCGACGACGTGAAGGTGGTCGTCGAGGTCGCCTCGTGACGCGCCCGGCCGCGGCGCCACGAGCGCCTCGGGGCCGCCGTCGATGACGGCCGAGGTCGCCCCGGGCGTCATCGAGATCGACACGCTGCTTGGCGGCTGGGCGCACACCACCGCCGGCTACCTCCTCGACGGGAGCGCACCCGTGCTCGTCGAGACGGGCAGCCAGAGCTCGGTGCCCGTCCTGCTCGACGCCCTCGGCGCGCTCGGCGTCGGCCCCGGCGAGCTCGCCGGGATCGCCGTCACGCACATCCACCTCGACCACGCGGGCGGGGTCGGCGACGTCGCCCGGACGTTCCCGAACGCCACGGTGTACGTCCACGAGCTCGGCGCCCGCCACCTGGTCGACCCGAGCCGCCTCGTCGCCTCCGCGGGGCGCGTCTACGGCCACCTCCTCGACGACCTGTACGGCCGGCTCGACCCGACCCCGGCCGACCGCATCCGCGTGCTCGGCGACGGCGAGCGGCTCGAGCTCGGCGGCGGGCGCGTCCTCACGGCGATCGACTCGCCGGGTCACGCCAAGCACCACCTCGGCTTCCAAGACTCCGAGAGCGGCCTGCTCTTCGCCGGCGACGCGGTGGGCGTCCGGCTTCCCGACGGCGGGACGCTGCGGCCGGCGACGCCGCCCCCGGACTTCGACCTCGACCTCGCCCTGGCGTCCCTCCGGCGCTTCCGGGAGCACCGCCCCGCAGCGATCGCCCTCGCGCACTACGGGGTCGTGCCGCTCGCGGTCGACGAGCTCCTCGACGACGCCGAGGAGACGCTGCGGGCGTGGGCGGACGAGGCCGAGCGGGCCTACCACGAGGGGCGCGACATCGCCGGGGCGCTGGCGGCCCGCTTCGCCGAGGACCTCTCGGGGGTGGAGCCCGAGGCGCGCGAGCGTGTCGAGACGCTGAACGGCATCCACTCGAACGCCGACGGCTTCCGCCGATGGCTCGACCAGCGCCACAAACCGGCGGCCGCGGACGGGCCACCCGCCTGAGCCGCACGCCGTCGGCCCGGACAGGGTCCGCGCCCCGCCGCTGTTCGGCACGGCCGACCGGGATCTTCCCGAGCCGGCGCCCCGGCCACCCACGACCGGCGGCGCCGGGGCGCCTGCGTGCCGCCCGACGGCGCCGCCCGGGAGGCCACGACCTCTGGTGACGCGTCGTGGTATCTCATGCGCTCTCGAGCGGCGACGCCTACTGCAGTTGAAGGAGGCGACCGGCGGGCGCCAGGCCAGACGGTGACACGCTCGCAACGGCCTGCGCCGTGCGTCCCGGAGGCGGCCTGGGGGGAAAGCGGCGCCGTCCGCCACATGCAGGCTCAACTCCCGCCGCCGCCGGGCCGTGAGACCCACCGTGAACCGGAAGGTGGTTGCACACGAACGCCGGCAGGCAGAGCGCGCCGCCAGGCGACCCCTCAACCGGACCGTCCGCAACCTCCTCATCCTCCTGATCGCCCTCGTCACCGTCGTGCCGCTGCTCGGCTTCGCCGCCACGGCGACCGCCGCGCCGGTGAGCTCGCACCGGGCCGGGCAGGGCGTCGGCCACCGCCGGCACGCCGTCCGTCGCAAGCACGTGGCCGCCCGCCACAAGCACGTCGTGCACCACCGGGCCCCGAAGCGTCGCGTCGCGGCCAAGAACGCCACCGCGAGGCGCACGTCGAAGCCGGCCGCGAAGAAGCCCGTCAAGAAGACGACGAGCGGCGCGACGACGACCACGAGCACCACCAGCACGACGAGCACCACCAGCACGACGAGCACCACCACCAGCACGACGCAGGCCGCGGCGCAGTCCACCGCCGTCGAGTCGCCGCAGTCGGCCGCGACAGCCCAGCCCGTCGGCGGCCCCGCCGGCCCGTGGAACCTCGTGTTCGACGACGAGTTCGCGGGGTCCTCGCTCGACACCTCCAAGTGGTCGACCGGCTGGTTCGGCAGCGGCATCACCCAGCCGGTCAACAGTTCCGAAGAGGAGTGCTACGACCCGGGCCAGGTCGCGGTCACGAACGGCGAGCTCGACCTGACGGCGATCGCCAAGAGCGAGTCGTGCGGAGCGACACGGCCGTACGCGAGCGGCATCGTCACCACCAACGGCAAGTTCTCGTTCACCTACGGCTTCGCCGAGGCCCGCATCTGGCTGCCCGGCTCGGGGAGCACCGCGACCGACTGGCCGGCGTTCTGGACCGTCGGTCAGAACTGGCCGACCGACGGCGAGATCGACGTCGTCGAGGGACTCGGCGGGAAGCCCTGCGGCACCTTCCACGGCCCGGACGGAAACGGCGCCGGCGAGGGCGGCGCCTGCTCGAACGGCACGGTCACCGGCGGCTGGCACACCTTCGGCGCGGACTGGGAGCCGGGCTCGGTGACCTGGTACTACGACGGCCAGAAGCTCGAGACCGTCACCGCGGGCGTCACCGGCGCACCGATGTACCTGATCCTCAACCTCGCCGTCGACCAGACGAACGGCGGCCCCGTGCAGGTGCCGGCGACGATGCGCGTCGACTACGTGCGGGTCTGGCAGCACTGAGCCCACCCGGGCGATCACGCCCGGTCCCGCGGCCCGAAGGCCGACCGGCGCGTGCTCCGGGCCGAGCCGGCCCCGGTAACGTTCTGCTCACGAGCCGCCCCGGCGTCCGATTGCCGCCACGCCGGTGGCGAGCCGGAACCGGAGCCGGCGGGAACGAGGTCGAGCCGTGAGCGACAGAGCTGGAGCCGCCGTACGAAGCCCGGGAGCACCGGGCGGCAAGGGCGCCGTCAAGCGGCCGGCCACCGGCGGCCCTGTCCCGACGGCGACCGTCACCGTCTACGAGCCCCGCAACGGCGCGCTCGCGGGGCGCCCCGACCGGCTCGCCGTCGAGGAGCCGCTCGAGATCCGCCTCGCCGGGCCCGACGGCGCCTCCACGCTGTCAATCACGATGCGGACACCCGGTCACGACTTCGAGCTGGTCGCGGGCTTCCTGCTCGCCGAGGGCGTCGTGCAGCGCAAGGAGGACGTCCGCCGCATCGCCTACTGCCTCGACCCCGAGCTCGACGCCGAGCAGCGCTACAACGTCGTCACGGCGGAGCTGAACGTCGCAGCGTCGCCGGCGAGCCTGCAGCGTCACGTCATCACCTCGAGCGCCTGCGGCGTCTGCGGCACCACCTCCGTCGAAGCGGTGCGCCTCTGCGGCCACCCCGAGCTGCCGGCAGGGACGAGGATCCCCTTCGAGGTGCTGCGCACCTTCCCCGAGCTGCTGCGGGCCGGCCAACGGGCCTTCGACACGACCGGCGGCCTCCACGGCATCGCGCTCATCACCACCGACGGGGAGGTGCTGGCGCTTCGCGAGGACGTCGGCCGCCACAACGCCGTCGACAAGGTGATCGGCTGGGCCCTGCTCGACGGGCGGCTCCCGCTCGGCGACGTGGTCCTCATGGTCAGCGGCAGGATCTCCTTCGAGATCGTGCAGAAGGCGCTGCGCGGCGGGGTCCCGGTGGTGGCGGCCGTCTCGGCAGCCACCAGCCTGGCGGCTCGCCTCGCGACCGAGACCGGGATGACGCTGGTGGGCTTCCTGCGCGGGGACAGCTGCACCGTGTACGCCGGCCGCGAGCGGATCGACTGCGCGAGGGCGAGCGCCCGGCACTAGTGCATCCTCGCGTTAATGACAGTGATGTGCTTTGCTGGAGCCATGAGACTCGAGCCCTTGAAGCTCCGGCGTGGTGATCGGTCGCGCCTGGAGGCCATCACGCGGTCGGGGACGGTCGAGGCGCGCACCGCCAAGCGGGCGCGCATCGTCTTGTTGGCGGCCGACGGCTGGTCGAACCGGGACATCGCCGACACGGTCGACATGCACTACAACCAGGTGGGCATCTGGCGGAAGCGCTACAGCGAGCTGGGCTTGGCCGGTCTCGAGGACGAGGAACGCCCGGGACGACCCCACGTCTATGGCCATGACGACGTGCTGTTGCTGGTGAAGCTCGTGACGGAGCCGCCGCCGGACAACGCCTCGCGCTGGACGATGGAGGCCCTCGCTGGCGCGATGGCGGCCCACGGCGTGGCGATGTCGGCGTCCCAGGCCTGGCGCATCTGCCGGGCGCTCGACTTGAAGCCCTGGCAGGTCGAGAGCTGGATGACGAGCCACGATCCCAACTTCTGGGAGAAGGCCTCCGACGTCTGCGGGCTCTACCTCGATCCCCCGACCAACGCCGTGGTCTGGAGCGTCGACGAGAAGTCGGGCATGCAGGCGAAGTCGCGCGTCAACCCCACCAGGCCGGCTATCCCGGGCACCCCCGTGCGCCGGGAGTTCGAGTACAAGCGCAACGGAACCGCCGTGTTATTCGCCGCCCTCGACGTCCATGACGGCGGGGTTGCCGGATGGGTCACCGACTCGACGAGGTCGGAGAACTTCGTCGACTTCCTCGCCGATCTCGTGCGGCTCACGCCTGCGGGACTCGACCTGCACTGCATCGCCGACAACCTCTCGGCCCACAAGACCGACGCGGTCGCCACCTTCTTGGCCGGGCATCCCCACGTGCACATCCATTACACGCCCACCCACGCGAGCTGGCTGAACCAGGTGGAGCTGTTCTTCTCGATCTTGGAGCGCAGGCTGTTGCGACGAGGCGAGTTCGCCTCGATCGACGAGCTGGCCGAGCGGGTCATCACCTTCATCAAGGACTACAACCGACGAGCGGCGCCGTTCCGATGGACCTACGACGGCCGCCCGCTACAGGTCGCGTAAGTCACAATGACTTACGCGCGGGAGCACTAGCCGCCTGACGGTGACGACCCGCCGCGAGGCCCGGGGCGCCTTGCCCCCCGCGGTGGGGATCCGGGGGAGATACCTGCACATCCGGCAGATTCCGGCGTTCGGGCCGGCGGTGCCCGATGAGGCCACGCCGCCCCCGAGGGGATAGGGTTGAACCTTGTCCGTGCTGGTCCGAACGGGGGAACGTGAGGTGGCGAAGCTCGATCAGGACGCTCCGGTCTTCTCCGAGAACCGGGTGAAGGCGCTCATCGAGACGCGCCTCGACCAGCGCGGGCCGCTGGTCGAGGTCCTCCACGCGCTGGCCGAGGAGTTCGGCTACGTCGACGAGCGGGCGGTCCCGATCGTCGCCCGGGCGCTGAACCTCTCCCGCGCCGAGGTCCACGGGGTCGTCACCTTCTACCGGGACTTCCGCGAAGGACCGCCGCCCGCGTCGGTGGTCCGGCTCTGCCGCGCTGAGGCGTGCCAGGCGATGGGGGCGGAGCGCCTCGTCGAGCACGCCTGCAACCGGCTCGGCATCGGGCTCGGCGAGCACACGCCGGACAACCGGATCGGTCTGGAGCAGGTGTTCTGCCTCGGCAACTGCGCGCTCGCCCCTTCCGCCCTGGTCGACGGTCGCCTCATCGGCCGCCTCACCGAGGAGCGCGTCGACGCGATCCTCGACGCCGCGGCCGGGGAGGCGAGATGACGCCGGTGACCGTCTACGTCCCCCGCGACGCCTCGGCCCGCTCGGTCGGCGCCGACGAGGTCGCCGACGTCCTCGCCCGGCTCGCCGGGGAGCGCGGCATCGAGCTCACGATCGTCCGCAACGGCTCGCGCGGCATGCTCTGGCTCGAGCCGCTCGTCGAGGTCGACACGCCGGCCGGCCGCATCGCCTACGGGCCGGTGTCGCCGGGCGACGTCGGCGGGCTCGTCGAGGCCGGGCTGGCCGGGGGTGCGCCGCACCCGCTCCGGCTCGGCCCGACCGAGGAGATCCCGTGGCTGGCGCGCCAGCACCCGGCTGACCTTCGCCCGCGTCGGCGTCACCGACCCGCTCGTCGCCCGACGACTACGAGGCGCACGGCGGCCTCGCCGGGCTCCGGCGGGCGCTCGCGATGGAGCCCCGGGCGATCGTCGAGACCGTCACCGACTCGGGGCTTCGCGGGCGGGGCGGTGCCGGCTTCCCCGCCGGCATCAAGTGGCGACCGTCGTCGCGGCGCCGACGCACGGACGTGAAGTTCGTATGCGTCAACGCCGACGAGGGCGACAGCGGCACCTTCGCCGACCGCATGCTGATGGAGGGCGACCCCTTCACCCGTCATCGAGGGCATGACGATCGCCGGCCTCGCGGTCGGCGCGACCGAGGGCTACCTCTACGTCCGCTCGGAGTACCCGGACGCCATCGCGACGATGCGGGCCGCGATCGAGATCGCCTATCTGCAGGGCTGGCTCGGCCCGAGCGTCCTCGGCAGCGGGCGCGCCTTCGACCTGACCGCTGCGGGTCGGCGCCGGCGCCTACATCTGCGGCGAGGAGACGGCGATGCTCGAGAGCCTCGAGGGCAAGCCGCGGCGTCGTCCGGGCCAAGCCGCCGCTCCCGGCCCATCGCGGGGCTGTTCGGCCAGCCCGACCGCTCGTCAACAACGTGCTCACCCTGGCGGCGGTCCCCTGGATCGTCGCGGACGGCGCCGCGGCCTACGCAGCAGCTCGGCGTCGGGCGCTCGCGCGGCACGCAGGTCTTCCAGCTCGCCGGCAACGTGGCCCGCGGCGGGATCGTCGAGATCGCCTTCGGCGTCACCCTGGGCGAGCTCGTCGACGGCTTCGGCGGCGGCACCCGCTCGGGCCGGCCGGTGCGCGCCGTGCAGGTCGGCGGCCCGCTCGGCGCCTACGTGCCGACGTCCGCGTTCGACCTGCCGATGGACTACGAGGCGCTTCGCCGCGGCCGGCGCGATGGTCGGCCACGGCGGCGTCGTGGTCTTCGACGACACCGTCGACATGGCCCGCAGGCGCGCTTCGCCATGGAGTTCTGCGCCGAGGAGTCGTGCGGCAAGTGCACGCCGTGCCGCGTCGGCGCCGTCCGCGGCGTCGAGGTGATCGACCGGATCATCGCCGGTCGAGGACCGCTGAGGCTAACCTGGCGCTCCTCGAGGACCTGTGCGAGCTCATGACCGACGGCTCGCTGTGCGCGATGGGCGGCCTCACGCCGATGCCGGTCCGGAGCGTCCTCACCCACTTCATCGACGACTTCCACCTCCGCAGGTCAGCGCGTGACCCGGCGGAGGCGGTGCGCGGATCGGAGGCGACGGCCATGACGCTGCTCAGGGAGCACGATCTCGGGACCCCGGCCCGCAGCTCGGACACGGTCGTGACGATCGAGGTCGACGGCATGCCGGTCACCGTGCCCGCCGGCACCTCGGTCATGCGCGCCGCCGCGCGCAGGCCGGCATCGACGTGCCCGAAGCTCTGCGCGACCGACACGCCTGGAGGCGTTCGGCTCCTGCCGGCTCTGCCTCGTCGAGATCGAGGGCGCGCAGGGGCACGCCCGCCTCGTGCACGACGCCCGTGCGCCGACGGGATGGTCGTCACACCCAGACCCCGCGGCTGCGAGAAGCTGCGCCGCGGCGTGATGGAGCTCTACATCTCCGACCACCCGCTCGACTGCCTGACCTGCGCCGCCAACGGCGACTGCGAGCTGCAGGACATGGCCGGCGTCGTCGGGCTGCGCGACGTCCGCTACGGCTACGCCGGCGACGAACCACCTCGACGCGCCGAAGGACGAGACGCAACCCCTACTTCACGTTCGACGCCAGCAAGTGCATCGTCTGCTCGCGCTGCGTGCGCGCCTGCGACGAGATCCAGGGCACGTTCGCGCTCACCATCGAAGGGCGCGGCTTCGACTCGAAGGTGTCGCCGGCGGCACGAGACTTCTTCGACTCCGAGTGCGTCTCCTGCGGCGCCTGCGTGCAGGCCTGCCCGACGGCGACGCTGAGGAGAAGTCGGTCATCGAGCTCGGCGTGCCCGACGCCGCTCGCGTGCATGACGACCTGCGCGTACTGCGGCGTCGGCTGCTCGTTCAAGGCCGAGCTGCGCGGCGACGAGGTCGTCCGGATGGTCCCCTACAAGGACGGCGGCGCCAACGAAGGCCACTCGTGCGTGAAGGGCCGCTTCGCCTGGGGCTACGCGACCCACACGCGACCGCGGTCCTCTCGCCGATGATCCGCGAGTCGATCGACCGACGAGTGGCGGGAGGTCTCCTGGGACGAGGCGATCACCTACGCGGCGACCAGGCTGAAGGCGATCCAGGCAGCGCTACGGCGTCGGCGCGATCGGCGGCATCACCTCCTCGCGCTGCACCAACGAGGAGGTCTTCGTCGTCCAGAAGATGGTCCGCGCGGCGTTCGGCAACAACAACGTCGACACCTGCGCGCGGGTCTGCCACTCGCCCACCGGCTACGGCCTGAAGCAGACGTTCGGCACCTCGGCCGGCACGCAGGACTTCCGCTCGGTCGACCAGGCCGACGTCATCGTCGTCATCGGCGCCAACCCGACCGACGCCCACCCGGTCTTCGCCTCGCGGATGAAGCGGCGGCTGCGCGATGGGGCGAAGCTGGTCGTGATCGACCCGCGGCGCATCGACCTCGTGCGCACCCCGCACGTCGAGGCCTCGTACCACCTCCAGCTGCAGCCGGGCACCAACGTCGCGGTGATCAACGCCATCGCGCACGTCGTCGTCACCGAGGGCCTCGTCGACGAGGACTTCGTCGCCGAGCGCTGCGAGGACGACGCTTCGCCGACTGGGCGGCGTTCATCGCCCGGCCCGAGAACAGCCCGGAGGCCCTGGCGCCGATCACCGGCGTCCCGGCCGGGGAGCTGCGGGCCGCGGCCCGCCTCTACGCCGCGGGGCCGAACTCGGCGATCTACTACGGCCTCGGCGTCACCGAGCACAGCCAGGGCTCGACGATGGTCATGGCGCATGGCGAACCTGGCGATGGCGACCGGCAACGTCGGCCGCGAGGGTGTCGGCGTGAACCCGCTGCGCGGCCAGAACAACGTGCAGGGCTCCTGCGACATGGGCTCGTTCCCGCACGAGTTCCCCGGCTACCGCCACGTCGCCGACGACGCCGTCCGCGCGATCTTCGAGGAGGCCTGGGGGCGGACGCTCGACAACGAGCCGGGCCTTCGGATCCCGAACATGTTCGACGCCGCCGTCGAGGGGACCTTCCGGGGCATGTTCGTCCAGGGCGAGGACATCGCCCAGTCCGACCCCAACACCAAGCACGTGAAGGCCGCGCTCGGCGGCGCTCGACCTGCTGATCGTCCAGGACCTGTTCCTCAACGAGACGGCCGCGTTCGCCCACGTCTTCCTCCCCGGCACGTCGTTCCTGGAGAAGGACGGCACGTTCACCAACGCCGAGCGGCGGATCAACCGGGTGCGCCCGGTGATGCGCCCGCGCAACGGCAAGCAGGAGTGGCAGGTCGTCTGCGAGCTGTCGGCGGCGCATGGGCTACCCGATGCACTACGACAGCACCTCGCAGATCATGGACGAGATCGCCGCCACGACGCCGACCTTCGCGGGAGTCTCGTTCGACCTCCTCGACAAGGTCGGCAGCGTCCAGTGGCCGTGCAACGAGAAGGCGCCGCTCGGCACGCCGATCATGCACATCGGCTCGTTCGTCCGCGGCAAGGGCCACTTCGTCGCGACGCCCTTCGTGCCGACCGAGGAGCGCACGAACCGCCGCTTCCCGCTGATCCTCACGACCGGGCGCATCCTCAGCCAGTACAACGTCGGCGCGCAGACGCGCCGCACCGCGAACGTGCAGCTGGCACGGCGAGGACGTCCTCGAGATCCACCCGTTCGACGCCGAGGACGCGCGGCATCGCGGACGGCAACTGGGTCACCGTGGCGAGCCGGGTCGGGGAGACCTCGCTCCGTGCCCGCATCAGCGACCGGATGCCCGCAGGGCGTCGTCTACACGACGTTCCACTACCCCGAGTCCGGTGCCAACGTCGTGACCACCGAGCACTCCGACTGGGCGACGAACTGCCCGGAGTACAAGGTGACCGCCGTCGAGGTCCGGGCCCATGCCGCGAGCCGCTCGCCGGTGCGAACGGCGACGGGACGCACGAGGACACGCCCACCGACGTGCTCGTCGGGCACTGAGGTCGGCGGGGGTGTCGAGCGCGGATCTGGTCCGGATGGCGAACCAGATCGCCGCCAACCTCCGTCACCTCGGCGACGAGGAGGCGGCCAAGCTCACCGCGGGCCACATCCGCTCGTTCTGGGCGCCTCCGATGCGGGCCGACCTGCTCCGGGTCGCTGCCTCCGGGGGGGCGCCTCTCGACACGATCGTCATGGCGGCCTGCAGGATCCTCGACCCGAGCCTCGGGATCGCCGAGCCGGGCACGCCCCTCCCGGCTGACCTCGACGCCGCTGGTCGCTGACGCCTCGAGGCCCTTGACGCCTCGAGGGCGCCAGGTCTTGTCCGCCACGTAGGTGCCACGGAGGGAACGCCGCGACGGGCGCCGGCCCGGCCGTGCGTCACGGCCGGGCCGGCGTCCGTCAGCCGGCGACCGCCAGATGATCGGCGTAGCCGATGAGCTGGCGGCAGGACTGCGTCTCGGACTGCGGCTCGTGGATCGAGCCGCCGAGGAACTCCGTTTGGTAAAGCTCGTCCTTGATCTGCTCGGCCAGGGCGTCGCGCCGCTGGTCGAGCCGGGCCAGCTTCTGGTCCATCGTGGCGTAAACGGTGTCGCCGGCGCTGGTGCTCTCGATCGCGGCGGTCGCCGCCTCGAGTGTCGCCGTGCCGAACTCGCCGACACTCGAGTTCAGCTGCTTGTAGCAGGCGCCGAGCTGCTCGACCTGCGGTGAGCCGAGACCGCCGGGAACGGGCTGGCTGAGGACCTCGGTGATGACCCGCCCGTCCTCCGCGTAGTCGTCGCGCAGGCCGGTGAGGTACATCACCGTCGGCCGGATGTCGGTCTCGTCGATCCACGTACCGGTCGTGCCGCTCCGGGGAACCGTGGTCTGTCCGCTGAGCGGGCCTGCGGAGCTCGGCCCGGCGTTCGGGGGCGAGCCATCGAGCCCGAGATGGGCGACGCCCGGCCCCACGAGACCGAGGTAGTTCGTGTCGATCTCGGCGGCGTAGTCACCGTGGTCCCAGGCGTAGGCGGTGTCCTGCTCCACGCAGTCGCTGCTCGAGCTGCCGGTCGTGTCGGTGCAGCTGGTGCCGCCGGTCGAGACGTAGTAGTCGGGCTTGGCGAAGAGTGCGAAGGTGGGGGTGCGGGCGGGATCGGCGTCGACCATGTGGAGAATGGCTTCTTCGGTGGGATCCGCCAGGTAGTTGGCGATCAGCTCGTGGGTGTTCCCGGAGTAGGGGTTGTCCGCCGTGGGGCCGGCCACGTCGTGCTCGAGTGTGCGCACCTCGGTCGTGTCCGGCCCGGGTCCCCCTTCACGTAGAACTCGGGCGCCGTGTCGTCCTCGAGCGAGAACGGTGTCGTGTCGCTCTTCTCGGTGGCGAGCAGGCCGGTGACGTTGGCGTCGAGCTCGCCGAACGAGCCCGCCGGGTAGGTGCAGGCCACGTCGGGCGTGACCACCGTCCCGCTCACCGTGGCGCCGTCGCAGTTGGCCGGGGTCGGCTGGATCGCCCGCCCGACGTTCGCCCCCGCCTCGTGGTCCCCCTCGTCGGAGCTGATCACGAAGAGCGTGTTGGCCGGAGTGATGCCGTCGGCCGCCGGGCGGTTGACGAACGTCTCGAACGTCTAGTCGTAGTAGTGGGCCTGGGCGACGTAGCAGGAGCTTCCGCTGCCGAGCGCGTCCGGCGCGGACGAGCACTCGCACATCCCGCCAGGACGGCGGCCATCTTGAGCGCCCGCCTGCTGCGATGCCTGGACATCGGGTCTCCCCTCGGCTGAGGGCCCGGCCGACCGCCGCCGGGACGGGGTTCTGCTCGCACCGTAAGGGGATCGGTTGAACTCGGCGCGACGCGCGCTGCACCGAGGACCGAGCTCTTCGCGACGGCAGCGGGTGCCGCCAGCGCCCGGCGCCCCACCTCGGCCTACGACCGCCTAGCCGCCCTGAGGCCGGACCGGCGCCGAAGGCGAAGGTCAGGAGTCCCCCGCCAGCCAGCGGGACCCCCGCTCGTAGAGAGCCTCGACCTCGGGCCCGGTGAGGCCGGGCATGTCGGGCTTGACCGCGAAGCCGAGGCCGGCCTGGAGGTAGGCGAGGTGGCGGTAGCCGACGGGGAAGCGCCCGAGCAGCTCCGGGTCGAGCGTGAGGCTCGCCGAGGGGTCGACGGGGCTCGACGCGGTCCTGCTCGTAGATCGGCTGGCGGTGGACGAGACCCCACCGGCCGTCGCGGCGATCGAGGAAGTCGTAGAAGCGGCCGGTGCACACGACGTCGCAGACGACCTCGTGGATCGGCGCGCGCTGGGTGATCGTCATCTTCGTCTGCGCGACGGCGCGATCACCCACCACGTCGACCGAGCTCCCGCCGAGGAAGTGCAGGATGCGCGCCCCGCGCTCGAAGCCCTCCCGGCTCACGCGGATGAACTCGGCGGCCGGCCCCTGGAACCACGTGGCCATCATCCAGCCGTCGTCATGCCAGACCGTCGCGAAGCGCTCCCAGTCGCCGGCGTCGCGCCAGACCGCCCAGTTCTCGACCAGCTCGCGGATCGCGAAGCGGTCTCCTGCCACGTCTGCCATGTCGTTCCTGCCTCCCCGCCCGTGTCCCGACGAGCCTAGTGAGGGGCGCCGCCCGGGCGCCGGGGGGCTGTGAGCGCACCGGCCGGCGCGGCGGCGGGGAAAGCCCGTCGGCAGATCTCTCGGCTGGCTCTCAGGAGACCCTCAACGGGCTCTCGCACGGCCCGCCGAGGATGACGGCGTCGCCAACGGGGCGACGGAGCAGCACGACCCACGGGAAAGGAAGGAACGGCGGTCCGCTGAGGACCTCCGGACATCGATGGTCCTGCTCGCACTCACCATCCCCCTCATGGTCCTCGCCGTCGCGATCGCCCTCGTGCCGCTCGTCGTCGCGACGGCGTGGGACGAGCGCCCGGGCACGCCGGGCCGGACCGCCGAGAACCTCGTCCCGGATCTCGCCGCCCGCCCGCTCGAGCGCGCGGCGGCCTAGCCCGCCGATGAACGGCCACGCTGCCGCTGGCGGCTGCCGGCGCGGGAGGGCAGGCCACGACGACTCCTCTCCGACGGCGCGTCGGCCGGTACGCTTAGCCGGCCGAGCGATCCGCGGCTCGGGCCCGGCGAGGAAACCTCGGCGCGTGGCGGAGGCGATCGTGACGGTTGGGGCCGGCAGATGAGCCAGTCGGACGCGAGGCAGCGGATCCTCGTCGTCGACGACGAGCCCTCGATCGTTGACTCGGTCTCGACCGTGCTCCGCTACGAAGGCTTCGAGGTGGAGACGGCGTCAGCTGGCTACGCAGCCCTGGCCCTCGCCCAGAACGGCAAGTTCGACCTCGTCGTGCTCGACGTGATGCTCCCGGACATCGACGGGTTGGAGATCACCAGGCGGCTCCGCGCCGACGGCGTGAAGGTGCCGGTCCTCTTCCTGACCGCGAAGGGCGAGGTCGACGACCTCGTCGCCGGGCTCGCCGTCGGGGGCGACGACTACGTGGCGAAGCCGTTCTCGCTCGCCGAGGTCGTCGCCCGGACCAAGGCGCTGCTGCGACGGGCGCGCGGCGACGAGGAGGACCACCGGCTCCGGTTCGCCGACGTCGTCATGGACGAGGACACCCACGAGGTGTGGCGGGCCGGCACGCCGGTGAAGCTCACCGCGACCGAGTTCAACCTGTTCAGGATCTTCCTCCTGAACCCGAGGCGCGTGCTCTCCAAGGACCAGATCATCGACCACGTGTGGCACTACGACTTCGGCGGCAACCAGAACATCGTCGAGACCTACGTCCGCTACCTGCGGCGCAAGCTCGACGCCCTCGGGCCGCCGCTCATCCACACGATCCGCCTCGTGGGCTACGTGCTGCGCGAGCCCGAGCAACGGCGTTAGGTGTCGCTTCGCGCCCGGCTGCTCGTCGCGGTCGCCGCCGTCGCCCTGCTCGCGCTCGTGGCGGCCGACGTCACCACCTACACGGCGCTGCGGACGTTCCTGTACGACCAGATCGACACGACCCTCGAGAGCGCGCACAGCCCGATCGAGGCCGCGCTCGACGGCCGGCCGACCAACAACGGCGGCGCATCGCTCCCCGGCAGCGGCTCGACACAGCCCCCAGGCCCGACCGGACAGCAGACGCCGCCCACCGGGGCGGCGTTCTGCGACCAGGCGCACATGAGCCTCGGTCCGGGGACGTTCGTCGAGGTCCGCAGCGCGAGCGGCGCGGTCGTGACGAGCGACCAGTGCGCCGCCTCGGCCGAGCTCGGCGGCAAGACCTACGCGCCCTCGCTCCCGAAGACGATCACCGGCTTCGTGCCGACCGGGCCCTACCACGAGCCGACGACGTACTTCACGACCGGCTCGACCACGAGCAGCGGGCCGTCGTTCCGCGTACGGGTCTCCAAGCTGGCCTCGGGCGACCTGCTCGTGCTCGCGCTGCCCCTCAACTCGACGGAGAGCACGCTCAGCCAGCTCGTCGACATCGAGCTGGCCGTGACCGGCGGTGCGCTGCTCGTCGCGGTGCTGATCGGCTGGTGGCTCGTCAGGCTCGGCCTCGTGCCGCTCCGGCGTGTGGAGCTCACCGCGGAGGCCATCACGGGGGGCGACCTCGCCCACCGGGTCCCGGGGGAGAGCCCGCGCACCGAGGTCGGTCGTGTGGCCCGCGCCCTCAACGTCATGCTCGAACGGATCGAGCGCGCCTTCGCGCAACGCGACGAGACCGAGGCCCAGCTGCGCGCCTCGGAAGAGCGGATGCGGCGATTCGTCGCCGACGCCTCGCACGAGCTGCGGACGCCGGTCGCCGCCGTTTCCGCCTACGCGGAGCTGTTCGAGCGCGCCGACGAGCTCTCCGCCGAGGACCGCCGCCGCGTCATGTCCGGCATCGTGGGCGAGACCGAGCGGATGGGCCACCTCGTCCAGGATCTCCTGCTGCTCGCCCGTCTCGACGAGGGCCGGCCACCGGCGCGCGAGCCGCTCGAGCTCGTCGACCTCGCCGCCGGCGCGCTCGAGACCGCGCGGCATGGTGGGGCCGGCCTGGCCGGTCCACCTCGAGGCCAGCGAGGCCGTGGAGATGCTCGGCGACCCCGTCGCGCTACGGCAGGTGATCGACAACTTCTTGGCCAACGTCCGCTCCCACACCCCCGAGGGCACCACGGCCACCGTGCGCGTCCGGCGCGAGGGCGACGAGGCGGTCGTCGAGGTCGCCGACGACGGCCCGGGCCTCACCGCCGAGCAGGCCGCCCGGGTCTTCGAGCGCTTCTACCGCGCCGACCCCTCGCGGGCGCGCACGCGCGGCGGCGCCGGGCTCGGCCTCGCCATCGCCGCCTCGATCGTGGAGGCGCACGGCGGGACGGTGCGGGCTGCGCCCGCCCCGGGCGGCGGCGCCGTGTTCACGGTGCGCCTGCCCGCGTACGCCGGCCAGGCCGACGACCGCGAGCGCGGCGGCGACGGGGCCGGCGAGGGGCCGGGACCCGACGGCGCGATCGGGCTCGCGGCCGAGCACGACCAGCGGTCGGAGCGCTGAGCAGCACCGGCATCGGCTGCGCCTGATCCCGGGCACGTCCCACCGGTTCGGCGCGCCACCACCGATCGCGCCGCACCTGTAGCGTCGCGCGACATGCAGACGTGGGATGCGATCGTGTCGAGACGCAACGTCCGCCGCTACGACGACCGGCCGATCCCGGGGGCCGATCTCGACAAGATCCTCGAAGCGGGGCGGCGGGCCCCGTCGGCGAGCAACCGCCAGCCGTGGGACTTCGTCGTCTGCACCGATCGCGGGCAGCTCGGCCGGCTCTCGCACGTATGGCAGGGAGCCAGCCACGTCGCGGCCTCGGCGGCGACCGTCGTGCTCGTCGCCCCGCTGGCCGAGGACGAGCGCCATCTCGGCCTGATCCACTACGACCTCGGGCAGGCGACGATGAGCATGATGCTGGCGGCGACCGATCTCGGCGTGGGCAGCGCCCACGCCGCCATCGGCGACCAGGCACTCGCTCGGGAGATCCTCGGCGTGCCGGAGGATCGTTTCTGCGCCTACCTGGTCGCCCTCGGCTACCCGGCCGACCGGCCGCTCACGCCGGTCTCCCGGCCGGCGCGGCGCCCCTTCGACGAGGTCGTGCACCGCGAGCACTGGTGATCGCGTGCCGCGGGCACCGGGGGCCCGTCCTGCCCGGGCGCCGGTGAGCGGCCATGCCTCGACGTTCCTCGGACCTCCGGCTCGGCTGAGCCGTTGCGGCGCGGCTCCCGGGCCGCAGGGCGGGCGTCCGCCGCGTGGCCCGGGAGCACCGCCCCGTGACTAGCGGGCCGAGGTCAGGTCGTACAGCACGATGCCGTCGACCGTCCGGGAGGTGAAGTGCGCCTCCACCCAGGACGTGATCGCGCTCGCCGTCGAGACGGAGGAGCTCGACGAGCCCCCTGCGTCGCCCCCGCCCGGGCCACCGAGACCGCCGCTCGCGATGAAGTAGTGGACCTTGCCCTGCGCGACGTCCCGCTCGAACTCGGCGAGCGACGGCGCCGGATCGGTGCCGTTGAACCCGCCGATCGCCATCACGGGGTCCCGGGTCGCCAGCTGGTAGCCGGCGGCGTCGTTGGCACCCACCGCGGCCGCGACCCAGGTGTAGCGCGAGGCGTCCTTTTCGAGCAGGCGGGTGAGCGCCCTCCCCGGCGTGCTGCCCTGGAGGAGGTTCCCGGCGCCCGACGCCCCGCCGATGCCGCCACGAGCCGTCCCGGTGCCGCCCGGGAACGCCCCGCCGGCGGCGCCCGTCGGGCCACCCGCCGGCCGCGTGCCTCCCGCGATCCCCGTGCCCGTGCCCGCCGGGGGACCGAGGCCTCCCGCCGACGCCGAGGGGACCCCGGTGGCTCCACGGGCTCCCACTGAGCCGGGCACGCCGGTCCGGCCGGGTCCGAAGCCGCTCGAGCCGACGGTGGTGGGCCCGGCGGAGGGGATCGCTCCACCGTGTGCGGTCGCGACCGTGTCGAGCGAGTACGCGGCCGGTCCTGCGAGCGCCACGGCGAGCGCCACGCCCGCGGCGACGAGCCCGATGCGCCGGCGAAGGAGGGGGCCGACGAGGAGCGCACCGGCGACGAGGAGTCCGGCAACGAGGATGCCGACGCGAAGCGCCGGGAGCCAGCCCGGGTTCCTGCCGAGCAGGACGTAGGCCCAGACGGCGGTGGCGGCCGTGGCGAGCGCCAATGCCGCCCGGGCGAACCAGCGCGACCGGTCCCGCCAGCACCGCGTCGCGCCGATCGCGACGAGCGCCCCGATCGCGGGCGCCAGGGCGACGGTGTAGTAGGGGTGGATGATGCCCTGCGCGTAGCTCAGCATCAGCCCGCTCACGACGAGCCAGAGGCCCCAGAGGAGGATCGCCGCCCGGGTCCGGTCGGTGCGCGCCGCGCGGCGCGTCGACCACAGCACCGCCGCGAGGAAGACCAGCGATGCCGGGATGAGCCAGGAGATCTGGCCACCGAAGCTCGGCAGGAACAGGCGGTTCCAGCCCGTCGGGCCCCAGTTGCTCCCGACGCTGCCGTTCTCGTTGCCGGTGAGCCGGCCGAAGCCGTTGTAGCCGAAGATCAGGTTGAACAGGTTGTTGTCCTGCGAGCCGCCGACGTAGGGCCGGTCGCTCGCGGGCACCAGCTCGACCGCGACGACCCACCAGAGCGAGGCGACGGCGAGCGCCAGACCGCCGGCGAGCAGCTGGACGATCCGGCGGCCGAGCCGCGGCGGGCCGGCGATGAGGTACACGAGCCCGAGCGCCGGGACGACGAAGAACGCCTGGAGCATCTTCGTGATGAAGCCGGTGCCGACGAGCACGCCGACGAGGACGAGCCATCTCGTCCGCCCGTCCTCGACGGCGCGGAGCGTCGCGTAGGCGGCGCCGGTCAGCAGCAGCGCGAGCAGCGCGTCCGGGTTGTTGAAGCGAAACATCAGCGCGGCGACCGGCGTGAGGGCGAGCACCCCTCCCGCGAGCAGCCCCGCGGGCGGGCCGAACCACCGGCGGACCGCGGCGTACACGAGCGCGACCGACGCCACCCCCTCCAGCGCCTGGGGGACGAGCAGGCTCCACGAGCTCAGCCCGAAGATGCGGGCCGAGAGCTCCATGACCCAGAGCGCGGCCGGCGGCTTGTCGACCGTGATGAAGCTCGACGCGTCGAACGACCCGAAGAAGAAGGCCTTCCAGCTCTTCGTACCGGCCTGGACCGCGGCGGCGTAGAACGTGTTGGCCCACCCCGACCGGTCGAGGCCGACGAGGTAGAGGAGGGCGGTCGCGAGGACCAGCGCGCCGAGCGCGGGCCGCGACCAGCGGGGCTCGCCGAGCCACCACCTCGTCCCCGGGCGGGCTACGTCGTCGCCAGGCGCGCTCGCGGCGCGCGCCCCGGTGGCGCCGTCGGGCGCCGTGTCGAGCAGTGCGGTCGTCATCGTCGGGATCTCACCTCGGTCGTCGGGATCTGAGCCCGCCCTCCCGGATCGGGGAAGGCGGCGCAAGCGGCGGCGCGGCGGGCCGGAGCGACCCACCGTGCGACCAGGCGCGTGCTAAGCGGCGACCGCGCTGGAGGTGCGCGCCACGTCGCGGCGGGCGGCGCAGGCCAGCGCCTCGTGGTGCGCCGCGGTGGCGGGCACGTCCGCCGGGCGCAGCGTGTCCGCGCTCGCCGACTCGACGTCGCGCCGCATCGCCCACACGAGCGGGACGATCGCGATGCCGATCGCGAGGAGCATGAAGGGGATCGAGAGGTAGAGCAGTGTCATCGTCGTCGGCGGGCGATCTCGCCGGCCGTACCTAGCCTTTCCAGGAGTCCTCGTTGCCGCCTCTCGGCAACGGGTCCACCATGGGTGACGGGGCTGGGCGTGGCGCGAGGCCTTCCTGAGAGCCGGCGGGGAGATCGGCAAGCCCCCACGGCCGCTTCCGGGCGGACGCCGAAAGGCGGGACCGCCGGCGCCGGCGCCCGAAGTCACGCCTGCGCTCGGGCGCGCGCACAGCTGGCGTTCGGCTTCGGCGCCGAACCTCGTCAGCATGAGCGCACTGGGTGCCGCGGATGCGCCGGCGGGTGGGCGACGCGTCAGCGTCGACGTCGTCGTCCCCGTCTACAACGAAGAGCGCGACCTCGAAACGAGCGTGAGGAGGCTGCGGTCGTTCCTCGACGGCTCGATCCCGTTCGACACGGTCGTCACGATCGCGGACAACGCCAGCACGGACCGCACCTGGGCCGTCGCGAGCCGGCTCGCGGCCGAGCTCCCCGGCGTGCGGGCGATGCATCTCGACGCCAAGGGCCGGGGGCGGGCGCTGCGGGCGGCGTGGTCCGGCAGCGACGCCGATGTCGTCGCCTACATGGACGTCGACCTCTCGACGGACCTGCACGCGCTCCTGCCGCTCCTCGCGCCGGTCGTGTCCGGCCACAGCGACGTCGCCATCGGCAGCCGGCTCGCCCGGGGCGCCCGGGTCGTGCGCGGGCCGAAGCGAGAGCTCATCTCGAGGAGCTACAACCTGCTCCTGCGCCTCGCCCTCCGGAACCGCTTCAGCGACGCGCAGTGCGGGTTCAAGGCGATGCGGGCCGACGAGGCCCGCGCGCTGCTCCCGGCCATCGTCGACGAGGAGTGGTTCTTCGACACCGAGCTCCTCGTGCTCGCCGAGCGCAACGGGCTGCGCATCCACGAGGTGCCCGTCGACTGGATCGACGACCCGGACACCCGGGTCCGCATCGTCCACACCGCCGTCGGCGACCTGAAGGGCGTCGTGCGCCTGCTTCGCGGGTTCGCCGCGCGTGGTGACCGCGTCGACGGCCTGCACGCCCGCGACAGCGAGGAGGAGCTCGCCGAGGTCGCCCGCTTCGCCAGGGTCGGCGTGCTCAGCACCCTCGCCTACATCGCGGCGTACCTCGCGCTCCGGCACCGGCTCGGCGACGAGCTGGCCAACCTGGCCTCGCTCGCCGCCTGCACCGCGGGCAACGTCGCGGCGCACGCCCGCTACACGTTCCGCAGGCGCGGACCGATCGCACGACGCGCCTGCGCGCTCGGGGCCGCCTCGACCCTCGCGACTTCGGCGGTGCTCACGACCGCGGCGCTCTTCGGCGCGAGGGCGGTGCTCGGCTCGAGCCCGCTCGTCCAGGGCGCGGCGCTGCTCGTCGGCACGGCCGCGGCGGCGCTCGTGCGCTTCGCCCTCTTGAAGGCACTCCTGGTGCGGGGGCACGCCCGGCGTGCCCGTCGAGACGGGCGCCGGCGAGACGGGCGCCGGCGCGCCGCCGCCCCTCGGCGGGGGATCCGGCGCCACCGTGCGCTGAGCTCGCGGCCGTCCGTTCCCGCCGCGCGCCGACGTGTGCGGGACGTTGTCAGCTGCCGGGACGTGACGGGCCTCGACGGCCTCTCCCGGCCCTTCGCCGGCGGGCGTCGATGCCCGCTCCCCCCGCACCCGTGTCGGCGCGCCGCGGCGCCCCCCGACCGCGGGCCCGGGCCCGTGGGACGGAGGGCGCCTGGTGGCACCGTCGACCCCGCCGACGCGTCTCGCCGGCGGCAGAGCCGGCGTCACTCGGCTAGTTGAGGTACGCCGTGGTGCCGGTCGACGACGTGCCCGACGAGCCCGTACCCGACGACGTGCCCATGTTCGGGCACTTGTGCGTCGACGTGGACGGGCTCGTGGTCGAGCTCGACGAGGGCGTCGTCGTTGCGGACGGGGTTGTCGTGGTCGACGACGCCGCCAGCCGGGCGGCGTGATGCGCCGCCCGGGTGTGGTGGGCGGTCGTCGTCGCCCCCGCGGAGCTCAGCCCGAGCCCAAGGCTGACACCGAGGACGCCGCCCCCGGTGACGGCGGCCGCCACGACTTTTCGCATGGTTCTTGTCACTCGTATCCTCCTTCTGTCGCTGTTGCCTGCGACGCCGGCCGGCGCGATGCCGACCGGTCAACCCAGCGCAGCACCGGAGGGTGTGAGGAGCCTGAGGGGCAGGCGAGCGCCAGGGAGGAAGAATGGATGTGCGGCGCGATGGGCTGGTCCGCCGATCAGGTCTTCGGTGCCGTCAGCAGAGGCTCGAGACCATCGCCGGGGCGCTCGTCAGCGACCACTGGCGGATCACGTGGCGAGAACGGTGTCCGGCGCACGGACGTGTTCCGCGTAGCCACGAGGCGATGAACGCCTGGACGTGGTCTGCTGCCATCGGCTCTGCGATCCAGAATCCCTGACCCGAGTCGCACTCCTCCGCTCGCAGCGAGGCGAGCTCGCTGGCGTCCTGGATCCCTTCGGCGAGGGTCTCCAGGCCGAGCTCCCTGCCGAGGCTCACCAACATGTGGACGAGCGTCGCCGCCTCCTTCGAGGCACCCATCTCGGCCACGAACGACCGGTCGATCTTCAAGACGTCGACCGGCAGCTGCCTCAGGTAGGAGAACGACGAGTACCCCGTGCCGAAGTCGTCGATCGCCACCCTCACGCCGAGCGACTTCAGCTGCTGGATGCGCCCGACGGCGCCCGCGGCGTCGCGGATCAAGACGCTCTCGGTGATCTCGAGCACGAGGAGCGACGGGTCGAGCCCCGAGCTGGCGAGGGCATCGGTGACGTCGTGGGCGAAGCGCTCGGAGTTGATCTGGCTCGCCGAGACGTTCACGCCGATCGACAGCGGAGTGCCCTGCCGCTGCCACTCGGCGCCCTGCGCGCACACCTCGTGCAGCACCCAGCGTCCGACCGGTCCGATCAACCTGCCGTCCTCGAGGAGGGGCACGAACTGCGCCGGCAGGACCACGCCTTCAGACGGACGGTGCCAGCGCAGCAACGCCTCGACACCGAAGGGCACGAGACGCTCGAGATCGACGATCGGCTGGTAGACGATGAAGAACTCGCCTCTCGGCAGGGCCTCGCGTAGGTCGACCTCGAGCTGCAGGCGCTCCTCGGCGAGCCGGTGCATCCCGGGCTCGAAGACGACGAGGCAGTTCTTGCCCGACGCCTTGGCCCGGTAGAGGGCGACGTCGGCGTCGCGCAGCAGCTCCTCCGGCGCCTCGCTCGTGCCGACGGCGATCCCGATGCTCACCCTCGCGAACAGGCCGTGGTCCGGAAGGTCGTCGAGCACGATCGGCTCGTCCATCAGGTCCAGGATCCGCTGCGCGAGCAGCTCCGCCGTCTCGGCGCCCGGCCTTCGCTCGGCGAGGACGACGAACTCGTCACCACCGAGGCGACCGACGGTGTCCTCGCCGCGCACCACGGTCTCGAGACGACCGGCGACCGCCTGCAGGAGCTGATCGCCGAGGGCGTGACCCAGGCTGTCGTTCACGTCCTTGAAGTTGTCGAGGTCGACGAAGAGGACGGCCACCGACGACGCCCGCCGACGTGCGGCTGCGAGGAGCTGGGCGAGGCGGTCGTGGATGAGCGCCCGGTTGGGCAGGCCGGTGAGCGCGTCGTGCAGCGCCTGGTGACGGAGCTGATTCTCGAGCGCCACCCGGTCGGTGATGTCGTGGATGACGATCACCGTGCCCATCACCGCGGGATCCTCGAGCAGGTTCGTGGCGCAGCCGACCAGGCTCCGGACCTCCCCGGTCGCGGTCCGGGCCTGGAGCTCGATCGAGATCGACTCTCCAGGGTGTCGGCCGAGCTCTTCGAGCGCGCCGGTCAAACCCTGTAGGCGTTCCTCGGGCGCGACGATCGTACGGCCGGCCGCCTTCGCGCCCGCCGTCGTCGCGTCGTGGCCGAGGAGCCGTTCCATCGAGGGGCTCATGTACGTGACCACCCGGTCGCGGTTGATGGTGAGGATGTTGTCCGAGACGTTCTCGACCAGGGCGCGGAAGTAGCGGCCCTGCCTCCTGTTCTCGAGGAACAGCCACTGCAACCGGATGAGGACGAGGACGGTGACCGCGTCGACGAGCGCGACGACGCCGAGCGTGAAGCCGTTCGCCGAGGCCAGCGAGCTGACCAGGAGGCCGAAGGAGACCGCGACGGCGACGTAGGGCAGGAAGGAGTGCTCCCGGACGGCCTCGTCGGCGGGCGCGGCGATCTCCCTGCGCGAGCGCGCTCGGCGCTGCGCGTTGGCGCTCACGACCCAGATCGTCATCGCGATCATCCAGAGCCCGTCGACGCGGTCGCCACCCTGGTAAGCGTTCTCGAGCGCGAGGTGGCCGTAGACGAGATCGGCGGCGACGAAGAAGACCAGCCCGATGCAGAAGAGATCGAGCGGCCGCCGGCTCGCCCGGTCCACGCCCCTCAGGACCAATGTCGTCACGCCGAAGATGAGCACGAGATCGCCGACCGGATAGGCGAGCGAGAACGCGAGCTGCAGGTTGTTCTGGGCCCCCGAGACGGCCGTCGGGCCGAGGAGCACGTACCACACGACGCTGCCCGCGCCGAGCATGACGATCCCCGCGTCGGTCGCGAGCCGTACCGAGGTTGCGCCTCGTCCGCACGGGATGCGGCAGCTGCAAGATCCCGGCGAGCAGCAGCGGATAGAAGGTGAGATAGCAGGCGTCGGCCCAGGAGGGGTACGGCTTGGTGTGGAGCACCACCTCGTAGACGAACTGGATGACGTCGCCGAGCAGATAGGAGAGGAGTCCCCACCCGAACAACCACCACGCCCGACGCACCTTGCGTGCGAAGCCCTGGTCGCGTGCGACCCGCCAGCACAGAACCGTGCCGGCGAGGTTGATCGGCCAGAACGCGCCATCGCCGATGGCGGCCTTGTCGGGCTGGCCGCCCCAGCGGAAGATCTGCCAGGCGCCGTAGAGGACCAGCGTGCCGACCATCGACGCGACGAGTTTCGAACCCCAGTCCGAGCTCCAACGACGAAGCCGGTCGCCATGCTCAGCGACCAAGTCGTGCAACACCCAACAGCCTCCTGCGCACGCCCGCGCGCTATCCCTCACTCTTGGTGCACTAACGACCGGTCTGGCGCCGAGCTAGAGGGATCCGTGAAGTCGGGGATCCCCGGCCGGGACCGCGCAGCCGCGCCTGGGACCGACCGGAGGAGGCGCCGGCAGCGGGCCGAGCGCGGGCCCCGGGCGCCGCTGCCGCGATCCGGTCGGGCTCGCGGCGAGGAGCATCTCCGGTCGATCGCCTCGACGAGTGGCTGGGGGTGACGCCAGCCCTCCGGCGGGAACCCCCCGCCGATCAGCTGGTGCCGGGCACTCCCGGGCGCGGGGCCCTCGGCCGTTCCGGGCCAGCGAGTGCGGGTCGAGAGCGATCTGGCGGAGGGAGTGGGATTCGAACCCACGGTACGCAGAACGCACAACGGTTTTCGAGACCGCCCGATTCGGCCACTCTCGCATCCCTCCGGCGGGCGAGGCTAGCGGATCGGCGGAGCGGCTTCAGCGTGCAGGGCCCCGTGCGGAACCGGGCTCGCCACGGCGCTCCGCGAAGAAATCGACGAGGAGCGCGCCGCATTCGCCGGCCAGGACGCCGGGGGAGACCGGAAGCTCGTGGTTCAACCGCGGATCGGCGCACAGGTTGTAGAGGGAGCCGCAGGCGCCGGCTTTCGGGTCTGGCGCACCGAACACAAGGCGCCCGACGCGGGCCGCGACGAGGGCACCGGCGCACATCGCGAGGGCTCCAGGGTGACCACCACGGTGCACTCGGACAAGCGCCACTGCCCGAGGCGCGCCGACGCATCGCGCAGCGCGAGCACCTCGGCGTGGGCCGTCGGGTCCCCCGTCAGCTCGCGCTCGTTGTGCCGGAGGGCGATGACGTCGCCGCCGGCGAGCACGACGGCGCCGATCGGCACGTCGGCGTGGCCGGGCGCCGCCCGCGCCTCCGCGAGGGCGAGGCGCATCGCCTCCTCGTCGGACAGCTGCGCCGGCCGGCCGGGGCCGTCAGCCAACGCGTCCGCCCGCGGCTCGGACGACCGCAACGGCCTGTGTCGTCACCGCTCTCCCTCGCCGCTCGTCCGGGCGTCGGCGAGTCCAGAGACGGAGGGCTGCGGGTCGTTTCCCGCGGCGAACGTGAGGAGCGCGTCGATCAGGTCGCCGAGCTGGTCGATCTCGAGCTTGTCCTGGAGGGCGGCGGCGACGTACGCCGGGACGTCTGCGGCGTGGCCCCGGGCCACGGCCTCACGCGCCGCCTCCACGAGGTCGCTCGGGAGCGGGACGGTGGTGGTGGTCGCGTAGATCGACGACATCACCGGCATCGTACCGATGCCCCCTACCGCCACCCCTACCGGGCCGGGCGGCGGCCCTCGCTGAGCGCGCTCGGGCCGGCCGGCCCGGTGCCACGACCGGCGTCGCGGCGGGTGCGACGACCCGGTGAGCGGAGGAGGTGGGATTCGAACCCACGGTCGGTTGCCCGACACACGATTTCCAATCGTGCCGATTCGGCCGCTCTCGCACCCCTCCAGAAGGATCAAGACGCTATCGTGTCGACGGTCGGCGCCGTCGAGCGCAGCGGCCGGGTTCTGCGCAACGGGACCCCGTGAACCGAGTCAGGGTCGGAAGACAGCAGCTCTCAGCGGACTGTTCCGTGTGCCGCAGGCGACCTGGCCGCTGCGCTCGGCGGCGTCGGCACGTCGTAGGCTCCAGATCGTGGCGGACCTCCCGTACCAGTCCCTCTACCGCCGCTTCCGGCCTCAGCGCTTCGCCGAGGTCCGCGGCCAGGACCACGTCACGACGGCGCTGCGCAACGCCGTGCGCGACGACCGCGTCACCCACGCGTACCTGTTCAGCGGCCCGCGCGGCACCGGGAAGACCTCCACGGCGCGCATCCTCGCCAAAGCCATGAACTGCGATGCGCCGGAGGACGGCGAGCCGTGCGGGCGCTGCGACTCCTGCGTCGCCATCGCCGCGGGCACCTCCTTCGACGTCCACGAGCTCGACGCGGCCTCGAACAACGGCGTGGACGCGATGCGCGACCTCGTCGCCCGGGCGTCACTGGCGACGCCCGGGCGATGGAAGGTGTACATCGTCGACGAGGTCCACATGCTTTCGACCGCGGCCTCGAACGCGCTCTTGAAGACCCTGGAGGAGCCGCCGGAGCACGTCGTGTTCGTGCTGGCCACGACGGACCAGCAGAAGGTGCTCCCGACGATCCGCAGCCGGACCCAGCACTACGAGTTCCACCTTCTCGGCGAGGACGTGCTCGGGGGGCTCCTCCAGGACGTCGCGAACGACGCCTCGCTCCAGCTCCCCGACGGCGCGCTCGACGCCGTCCGGCGCAGGGCCCGCGGCTCGGCGCGCGACGCGCTCTCCGCGCTCGACCAGGTCGCGGCGGCGGGCGTCGTGGAGGACGACAGCGATGCGCTGAGCGACGTGGTGCGCGCCCTCGCCGACCGCGACGCCGAGGCGGCACTCGTGGCGCTCGACGGCGCGACCCGGTCGGGCGCGACCCCCAGCAGCTCGCGGTCGAGCTCGTCGAACGCCTACGCGCCGGCTTCCTCGCCACCGTCGCCCCCGATCTCTCCCACGGCACGTCCTCGGCGGCCGAGGCGGCCGAGGCGAGCCGGCTCGGCACCGCCCGCTGCGTGCGCGCCATGGAGGTCGTCGGGAGCGCCATCGTGACCATCCGCGACGCACCCGAGCCGCGCATCACCTTGGAGGTAGCGCTCATCCGCCTCGCGCACCCCGAGGCAGACGACTCGCCGGCAGCGCTCCTGGAGCGCCTGGATCGCCTGGAGCGCCGGATGGACGCCGGCGGCGGCAGTGGTGGTGGACCCGGCCCGACCGGGGACGGCGACTCGCCCCGCGGGATCGGCCGGAGCGCTCCCGGGGCGGCACCCCCACCGCCTCCGCCTCCGCCGTCGTCGCCGCGTTCGCAGCCGGCACGACCGTCGCCGGCGCCTCCACCCCCGCCGGGGCCGACGGCGTCACCGGGCGGATCGCCTTCGCCGCCGCTCGCCGAGCCGGCCGCCGCCTCGCGGGGTGCCGCTCCGTCGGGTGCCGCTCCGCCGAGCGGCAGCAGCGCCGCCGACGCGCCGACGCGCGACGAGCTGGTCACCGCCTGGGGCGACCACGTGCTCACCGGCCTGCGCCCGAAGGTGCGGGCGATCTACCAGGCGGGGCACTTCGTCGCCTCGGAGAACGGCGATGCGGTCCTGGCGCTGCCGAACGGTGCGCACCTCGTCCACGCCGAGCCGCTGGCCGGGGACGTCGTCGAGGCCCTCACCCGCCACTTCGGCCGCCCCGTGCGCCTTCGGCTCGTCACCGAGGACGCATGGTCGGGTGGATCGACCGGCGCGTCCCCTCCCGCGCCTCGCGCTCCCGGGCCGGGCACCGGGCCCGACGACGAGCCTCCGCCGGCCGCGGACCGGGCCGACGGGCCGCCGCCGCCGGCCATGGACCGGGCTGCCGGCGGCGTCCCGGCTCGGGGCGCTCGCCCGCCACGCCGGGTCGCAGAGGTCCCGCCGCCTCGCGACCTCGAGGTGGACGAGGCAGATCTCGACGAGTTCGGCGCGGCTGCGGGCGAGGACGGAGCCGTGCTCGATCCACCGGGACCAGGGCTATCGTGGGCCGAGGACCGCTTGCTTCGGGCGTTCCCGGGTGCCGAGGAGGTACAAGGAACGTGACGGTCGACGAAGGCGGTGTCGGCGACCTCCTTGCCCAGATGCAGGAGCTGCAGCAGCGTCTCGCCGACGCGGAGGCGGTAGCTGGCGCCGGCGGGGTCGAGGGGACGTCGGGCGGCGGTGCCGTGCGGATCCGCGCCTCGGGCGACTTCTCCTTCACCTCGGTCGAGATCGACCCGGCCGTGGTCGACCCCGGCGACGTGCAGCTCTTGGAGGACCTCGTCCTCGCCGCCATCCGCGACGCGTACGGCAAAGCTGGCCGACGTGCGCCGCAAGGCGATGGGAACGGCGGTGTCGAGCGCGCTCGAGGGCCTGCTCGGTGGTGTCGGCGCGACCAGGCCGAGCGACGCGCCACGTTGGGGCGGCACGTCCGAGTCGACCGGAGAGCCAGGTGAGCCGGCGGTGCCGCGCGCCCTTCGCGGCGACGAGCCGGACGACGATCCCGAGTACGACTAGGAGCCGGCGCTGGCGCTGTTCGAGGGTCCGATCCAGGACCTCGTTGACGAGCTCGGCCGACTGCCCGGTGTCGGGCCGAAGTCGGCGCAGAGGATCGCGTTCCACCTGTTGAAGGTGGCGCGGGAGGACGCGCTGCGCCTCGCCAACGCCATCGTCGAGGTGAAGGAGCGGACCGTGCTCTGCTCGACCTGCTTCAACGTCGGCGTCGCCGAGTCCTGCGCCATCTGCGCCGACCCCCGGCGCGACCCGAAGCAGGTCTGCGTCGTGGAGGACCCGCGCGACATCGTCGCCGTGGAGCGGACGCGGGAGTTCCGCGGCCGGTACCACGTACTCGGCGGCGCCCTGAACCCGATCGAGGGCGTCGGCCCCGAGCAGCTGCGCGTCCGTGAGCTGCTCGGGCGCATCGAGCAGGACGGGATCTCCGAGGTGATCCTCTGCACCAACCCGAACCTCGAGGGCGACACGACGGCCATGTACCTCGCCAGGCTGCTGAAGCCGCTCGGGGTGACGGTGACGCGCATCGCGAGTGGCCTGCCCGTCGGCGGCGACCTCGAGTACGCCGACGAGCTGACCCTCGGCCGCGCCCTGTCGGGTCGGCGCGAGGTCGAGGCGTGACCCGCCCGGCGGCGCGACCGGAGCCCGCGCCCGTCCGGCGCCGGTAGCCTTCCGGCCATGTCCGAGACCACGCCGTCCGGCCACAGCATGGCCGAGCGACTCGCGCTGCTCGAGCGCCGAAAGGCCGAGGCCCTCAGCCCCGGTTCGCCCCGCGCCGTGGAGGCCCAGCACGCGAAGGGCAAGCTCACCGCCCGCGAGCGCATCGATCACCTCCTCGACCCCGGCTCGTTCCAGGAGATCGACATGCTCGTGCGCCACCGATCGCACGGTGCCGGGCTGGACCACAGCCGGCCGTACACCGACGGCGTGGTCACCGGGTTCGGGACGATCGACGGCCGGCAAGGTCTTCCTGTTCAGCCAGGACTTCACGGTCTTCGGCGGCTCTCTCGGCGAGGTGCTCGCCGAGAAGATCCACAAGCTCATGGACCTCGCCGTCACGACGGGTGTCCCGCTCATCGGGCTCAACGACGGCGGCGGGGCCCGCATCCAGGAGGGCGTCGTCGCCCTCCACGGCTACGGCGGCATCTTCTTCCGCAACGTCCGGGCGTCGGGCGTCATGCCCCAGGTGAGCTCGTGCTCGGACCCTGCGCCGGCGGCGCCGTCTACTCCCCGGCCATGACCGACTTCGTCTTCATGGTCCAGGGCACGAGCCACATGTTCATCACCGGCCCCGACGTGGTGAAGACGGTGACGGGCGAGGAGGTGACCCACGAGCAGCTCGGGGGGGCGATGACGCCACGCCGACACGTCCGGCGTCGCCGCCTTCGTCGCCGCCGACGAGAAGACCTGCCTCGCCGACGTGCGCTACCTGCTCTCGTTCCTGCCCTCCAACAACCTGGAGGAGGCGCCGACGGCGGCGAGCGACGACCCCGTCGAGCGCCTGCCCGGAGCTGCGCGACCTCATGCCCTCGTCGCCCGAACCAGCCCTACGACATGAAGCGGCTCATCAAGGCGGTCGTCGACGACGGCGACTTCTTCGAGTACTTCGAGCCGGCTGGGCCATGCACCATCATCTGCGGGTTCGCCCGCATCGGCGGCCGCGGTCGTCGGCATCGTCGCCAACCAGCCGCCAGATGCTCGCCGGCGTGCTCGACATCGACTCCTCGGAGAAGGCCGCCCGCTTCGTGCGCACCTGCGACGCCTTCAACATCCCGCTCGTCACCTTCGTCGACGTGCCCGGCTTCCTGCCCGGCGCCGACCAGGAGCACGGCGGCATCATCCGCCACGGCGCCAAGCTGCTCTACGCCTACTGCGAGGCCACCGTGCCCGCGCATCCAGGTCATCACCCGCAAGGCCTACGGCGGCGCCTACGTCGTGATGGACTCCAAGTCGATCGGCGCCGACCTCGCCTTCGCCTGGCCGTCGGCCGAGCTGGCCGTCATGGGCGCCGGAGGCGCGGTGGAGATCGTCTACCGCCGCGAGCTCGCAGAGGCCGCCGACCCGGTGGCCAGCGGCGCGCCGAGCTCGATCGAGGAGTACACCGAGCGGTTCACCAACCCCTACGTCGCGGCCGAGCGCGGCTACGTCGACGACGTGATCGACCCGGCCGACACCCGCCAAGTGCTCGCCCGCCGCTCGAGATGCTCGCGCACCAAGCGCGAGGAGCTGCCCAGGCGCAAGCACGGGAACATCCCGCTGTGAGCGCCGGCGACGCGGCGCCGCCCGAGGCCGCCGGGCGGCTGGCGCCGGCTCCCGACGTCCTCGCGGCCATCGAGCTCGCGATCGACCAGTGCTGGCCCGGAGCCACCGGAGCGGACCGGCCCGGCGGCGTCCGTCCGGGCTGGAACGGCGGGGCGCGGCACCCGTGGCGGTTCTCCGCACGGTGGTGGTCGCCGCACCCGCTCGACGGCGGCCCCGAGCGGCCGGGCTGGAACCGCGGGGGCTGACGCCTCCCGGCCGGCCGGTCCCGGAGCCCGGCCGTACACCTGTTCGCCTTGCTACAGGGCGTGCCTAGACTCGCCACGTGCAACCGGCAGATCCGCTCGCGCCGTTCCACCCCGCCGTCGCCGAGTGGTTCCGCCGGCGCTTTCCCGCAGGCCCGACCGAGGCGCAAGCGCTCGGCTGGTCCTCCATCGCGCGTGGCGAGGACACCCTCATCGCGGCCCCGACCGGCTCCGGCAAGACCCTCGCCGCCTTCCTCGTCGCGATCGACCGGGCTTCCGGGCCGCCGCCGCGGCGGTCGAGCGAGCCGGTACCTCCGTCGTCTACGTCTCGCCGCTGCGGGCGCTGACGGTCGACGTCGCCGAGAACCTCGAGACCCCCCTCGCTGAGATCGGCGAGATCGCACGCGAGCTCGGCTGCGCGGTGCCAGCGGTGCGCGTCGCGGTGCGCAACGGGGACACGTCCGCCTCGGCGCGGGCCGCGATGCTCCGGAGCCGGCCGGAGATCGTCGTGACGACGCCGGAGTCGCTCTACCTGCTCGTGACGTCCCAGCGGGGCGCGAGCCGCTGTGCGGCGTGCGCACGGTGATCCTCGACGAGATCCACGCCCTGGCGCGCGACAAGCGCGGCGCCCACCTCGCCCTCACCCTCGAGCGGCTCGATGCCTGCGTGACCGCGGCCCGCCTGCGCCGGAGGCCCGCCGGCCGACGCGCATCGGCTGCTCGGCGACCCAACGGCCGATCGAGACCATCGCCCGGCTGCTCGTCGGCGCCGGCGCGGACCGTTCAGCGCCCGACGGCACGCCTCGCTGCAACGTCGTCGACGTCGGCCACCGTCGGCGCCTCGACGTCGCGATCACCCTGACCGACAGCGAGCTCGGCGCGGTGACCACGACCGAGCAGCTGGGCGAGGTGGTCACCTCGATCGCCGAGGAGATCGGCCGCCACAAGACGACGCTCGTCTTCGTCAACACGCGGCGGATGGCCGAGCGGATCGCCCACCAGCTCGCGGAGGAGCTGGGCGACGACCTGGTGGTCGCCCACCACGGGAGCCTGTCGACCGGGCGCCGACTGAATGTGGAGGCGCGGCTGCGCTCGGGCGACCTGCGCGCCGTGGTGGCGACGGCCTCGCTCGAGCTCGGCATCGACGTCGGTCCGGTGGACCTCGTCTGCCAGCTCGGCTCGCCGCGCTGATCGCGACGTTCCTCCAGCGGGTCGGCCGGGCCGAGCACCGCCTCGACGGCGTCCCGAAGGGGCGCGTCTACCCGCTCACCCGCGACGAGCTGGTCGAGTGCGTCGCCCTCCTCGGCGCCGTCCGCTCGGGCCTGCTCGACCGCGTCGTGCCGCCGGTGGCGCCGCTCGACATCCTCGCCCAGCAGGTCGTCGCGGAGTGCGCCGCCGTCGGGGAGGACGGCATCGGCGAGCAGGAGCTGCGCTCGCTCGTGCGCCACGCCGCCCCCTACGCCGCGCTCGGCGACGAGGACTTCGAGGCCGTGCTCACCCTCGTCAGCGAGGGCGTCACCACCGGGCGGGGCGTGCGCGGCGCCCACGTGCACCGGGACCGGGTGAACCGACGCGGCTGCGCCCCCGGCGTGGGGCGCGGATCACGGCGCCGCGCCACCTCGGGCGGCGCGATCCCCGAGCTCGCCGACTACCGGGTCGTCGTCGAGCCCGACGAGGCGCTCGTCGGGACCGTCCACGAGGACTTCGCCGTCGAGGCGATGGCCGGCGACGTGTTCCTGCTCGGGAGCACGTCGTGGCGGGTGCGCCGGGTCGAGCAGGGCACCGTGCGGGTGGTCGACGCCGACGGCGCCGCCCCGACGCTGCCGTTCTGGCTCGGCGAGGCGCCCGGCCGCACCGACGAGCTGGCCGACGCCGTCACGACGCTGCGGGAGCTGGTCGAGGAGGCACTCGACCAGGGCGGCCCGGAGGCGGCCCGGCGTGCCGTCACCGGGTGGTCGCGGGTCGAGGGGCGCCCGGTCGAGGAGGCGGTCGCCTACCTCGCGGCGGCGGCACCGCGCTCGGGGCGCTGCCGACCAAGCGGCGGCTCGTCCTGGAGCGCTTCTTCGACGACACCGGCGGGATGCAGCTCGTCCTGCACTCCCCCTACGGCGCCCGCGTCAACCGTGGCCTCGGGCTCGCGCTGCGCAAGCGCTTCTGCCGCACCTTCGACTTCGAGCTCCAGGCGGCGGCGAGCGACGACGCGGTCGTGCTCTCCCTCGGGCCGCAGCACGCCTTCCCGCTGGAGGAGGTGGCTCGCTACCTCGCTCCGGCGACCGTGCGCGACGTGCTCATCCAGGCCGTGCTCCCGACGCCGATCTTCACCTCCCGCTGGCGCTGGAACCTCTCGCGCTCGCTCGTCTCGCCCCGCTATCGGCGGCCCGCGGCACCTGCCCCCCGCGATCCAGCGGATGGAGGCCGACGACCTGATGGCGGCGATCTTCCCGGCGCTCGCGGCGTGCCAGGAGAACGTCACCGGGCCGATCGAGATCCCGGACCACCCGATCGTCCGCCAGACCCTCGACGACTGCTGCACCGAGGCGATGGACCTCGCCGGGCTGACCGCGCTCGTCGCCGCGGTACGCGACGGCACCGTCGAGATGCGCTGCGTCGACACGACCGAGCCGTCGGTGCTCTCCCACGAGATCCTGAACGGCCGGCCGTACACGTTCCTGGACGACGCCCCCCTGGAGGAGCGCCGGACGCGGGCGGTGCCGCTCCGGCGCGGCATCCCGCTCGAGGCCCACGACCTGTCGACGCTCGACCCCGAGGTCATCGAGGAGGTGCGCGCCGAGGTCGTCCCGGACCCCCGGGACCCCGAGGAGCTCCACGAGCTGCTCTGCTCGCTCGTCGGCGTCCTTCCCGACGAGCGCTGGCGGGACCACTTCGAGGCGCTCGCCGGCGCGGGGCGTGCCATGACCGCGGAGCTGCGACCCCCCGCCGGGCCGGCGACGGCGACTGGGTCCGGTCCCGGGGCCTCGCTGCGGTGGTGCGCGACCCGAACGGCGCCGGGAGGTCCAGGCGCTCTGGCCAGGCGTGTCGTTCGACCCCGACCATCCGCTGCCGGCCTCGCTCGCCGGGCGCCCCGCCCCCGCGGCCGAGGACGCCCTCGTGCTCGCGGTGCGCGGCCAGCTGGAGCACACGGGTCCCGTCACGGCCGAGGTGCTCGCCGGCGCCGTCGGCGACGTGACGGTCGGCGCGGTGTCGAGCGCCCTCGCCGCGATCGAGGCCACCGGTGGGGTGCTGCGGGTGCCCGGCGACCGCTGGTGCGCGAAGCGACTCGCCGCCAGGATCCACGCCCGCACCCGCGACCCGCGAGCGCCGCTCGTTCCCACCGGTGAGCGCCCAGCACCTCGTCAGGTTCCTGCTGGAGTGGCAGCACGTCGCCCCGGGGTCGAAGGTGCGCGAGATCGGCGGCCTCGCGGCCGTCATCGACCAGCTGCAGGGCTTCGAAGCCCCGGTCGGGGCGTGGGAGGAGGCGATCCTGCCGGCCCGCGTCGCCGGGTACCGCGCCAACCTGCTCGACGAGCTCTGCGCCCACGGCGAGGTCGTGTGGGGCAGGCTCGCCCCGCGCCAGGCGGAGCCGGCCGACGCGCCGGCGTGCCGTGGCGGGGCGACGCCGTCGCGCGCCACGCCGGTCGCGATCGCGCGGCGGGAGGACCTCGCCTTCCTCATCGCCGCGGCGCGGGGGACGGCGCGCCGATCGCGCCGTCGCCGGGCGCGGCCGACGAGGTGCTGGAGGCGCTCCAGGGACGCGGCGCGCTCTTCTTCGCCGACCTCTGCCAGGCGACCGGCCGCATGCCGACCGCGGTCGCCGAGGCGCTGTGGGACGGTGTGGCCCGGGGCTGGCTCACCTCGGACGGCTTCCAGGCCGTGCGCTCCCTCCTGGCCGGCCGCTACCGAAGCACCGAGGCCCGCGCCGGCCGGCTCCGGCGACCGCTCCGTCCTCTCCCGCACGCTGGCGGCGCCGGCCTGGCGGGCGCCGGGGCGCTGCGCCGCGCGATCCCGCCGGCGCTCGCCGGGGGTCGCTGGTCGGTGCTGGAGGCGGCGTCACCCGACGACTTCGACCCCGACGAGCTGGCCGACGCCTACGCCCGCCAGCTCCTCGCCCGCTGGGGCGTGGTCTTTCGCGACCTTGTCTCGAGGGAGCCGGCCGCGCTCGCCTGGCGCGACGTGCTGTGGGCGCTCCGGCGGCTCGAGGCGCGTGGCGTCGTCCGGGGCGGGCACTTCGTCGGCGGGGTCACCGGCGAGCAGTTCGCCCTGCCCGAGGCGCTCGACGCCCTGCGGCGCGTCGCCTCGAGCCCTCCGCAGGGTGTCGTCGTCCGGCTCTCGGCGGCGGACCCGCTGAACCTCACCGGAGGCGTGCTCCCCGGCCCGCGCGTCCCGGCCGTCCGCGGTCGGGACCTCGTGCTCGTCGACGGGGTGCCGGCGGCCGACGGCGAGGCCGGCGCGTGCCGCCGCTCGGCCCGGCGTGCCGGAGCGGATCGTTCGCCTCCTGAGCTGCCGCGCGCCCGCTCCGGCGGGCAGCCCGCTCAGTCGAAGATCGGCCCGCGCGTCCGGCTGCGCTTCAGCTCGAAGAAGCCGTCCGTGCCCGCGATGAGCAGGACGCCGTCCCAGAGCTGGCCGGCCGCCTCGCCGTGGGGGATCGGCGACACGACGGGTCCGAAGAACGCCGAGCCGAGCGTGCTGATGACCGGCGTCCCGACCTCGTAGCCGACCAGGTCCAGCCCGGCGCGGTGCGACTTCTCGAGCGCCTCGTCGTACTCGGTCGAGGTCGCGGCGTCGGCGAGCTCCGGCGGCAGCCCCACCTCGGCGAGCGCCTCGAGGAGCGTCTCGCGCTCGGCGACTTGTGCTCGAGGTGCAGCCGCATCCCGAGCGCCGTGTACAGCGGGCCGAGCACCTCCGCGCCCTTCGCCTGCTCGGCGGCGATGCAGACCCGCACGGGACCCCACGCCGCGTCGAGCAGCTCGCGGTAGTCGTCGGGGAGGTCGTCGCGATCGGAGTTCAAGAGCGAGAGCGACATCACGTGCCACTGGGTGTTGACGTTGCGGTTCTGCTCCACCTCCAGCATCCAGCGGGAGGTGATCCAGGCCCACGGGCAGACCGGATCGAACCAGAAGTCGACGAGGACGGGGATCTCGGACATGGCACGACCTCTCGGGCGACGACGAGGCAGGGGGTGGGGCCGGCCTGTCCGGCCGGTCGCCAACCTCGACCACCCAACCTACGGGACCCGCCTCGTGCACCGTGCGCGCCGCCGTTGCATCGCGAACAGCTAACGATATATCGCGATATGCTTCTCGTGGACACGGCGGAAGGACCGCCGGCGCGAAGGGAGCGCACGATGCACCCACGATCAGGACACCATCACGATGACGAGCCCTTCTCCGAGGAAGGGCCGCGTCGCGCGAGGCACGGCGGCCGATTCGGCTTCGGGCCGTGGTTCGGGCCGCCCTTCGGCGGGCCGTTCCGCGGAGCGCCCGGTCACGGCGGCCGCGCGCGGCGCGGCGACGTGAGGGCCGCCATCCTGGCGCTGCTCTCCGAGCGGCCGATGCACGGCTACGAGATCATCCAGGAGCTGGTCGAGCGGACCGGGGGCGTCTGGCGGCCGAGCCCGGGCTCGGTCTACCCGACCCTCCAGCTGCTCGAGGACGAGGGCATGGTCACCCACGAGGAGGACCGCGGCAAGCGGAGCTTCTCGCTGACCGACGAGGGACGGGCCGCCGCCGCAGAGCTCTCCAAGCGCGCGGCGCCCTGGGAGGAGGTCACGGCCGACCTCGACCCTGCGGCGTTCCGGCTCCGCGACGCCGTCATCCAGCTCTTCGCCGCGGTCGGTCAGATCGCACGGGCCGGCTCGCCCGAGCAGCAGGCCGAGGCGGAGACGATCCTCGCCGAGACACGCCGGCGCCTCTACGCGCTGCTCGCGCGCGAGGCCTGAGCCGGGGCGCCCCGCCGAGCTGCGGTGCGCCTGGCCGCCGGGGCTGCTAGCACGAGGAGATGGCCGAGCGCGAGGGGTTGTCAGCGACGAGCACCGCCGGCGACCGGATCTCCGGCGCCGGCGGCCACGGGGGCGCGGGGCAGATCGTCACGATCTTCCGCTCGAGGCTGCGGCCGGAGTCGCTCGGCGAGTACGAGCCGACCGCCGCCGAGATGGAGCGCCTCGCGGGGCGATGCCCGGCTTCGTCGAGGTGAAGTCCTTCGCGGCCGACGACGGCGAGCGGGTGACGATCGTCGTCTTCGACTCGCCCGAGCACCAGCGCGCCTGGCGGGGCCACCCCGAGCACCGGCGTGCCCAGGAGCTCGGCAGGAGCCGCTTCTACGCCGAGTACGACATCTCGGTCTGCGAGCTCCTGCACCGCCGGCGCTTCGAGTCCTCCGCCGGGCGGGACGGCTGACGCCCCCCGGGCCCTTTCGCGCCCGGGCGTGCCCGGCGGTGCGGTCAGGACACCGCCCGTGAGCTCGCTGTCACCGGGAGGCCGGGCGCGCGCGTCTGGAAGGCGAGCTCGTGCGCGGGCCTCGGCTTGCTGATGAAGTAGCCCTGGGCGATGTCGCAACCGAGCTCGGTCAACAGCTCGAGGGTCGCGCGGTCCTCGATGCCCTCGGCCACGACGCGAAGGCCGAGCGTGTGGCCGAGCTCGATCGTCGAGCGGACGAGGCTGAGGTCGCGGCCCCGCTCCGCGATGCCGAGGCCGGTGATGAAGGTGCGGTCGAGCTTCAGCTCGCCGACGGCGAGGTCGCTCAGGTAGGCGAGCGAGGTGAAGCCGGCGCCGAAGTCGTCGACCGACATCATGACGCCCAGGTTCCGCAGCTCCTCGATGACGTGGCGCGAGCGCTCGTAGTCCGAGATGATGCAGGTCTCGGTGATCTCGAGGACGAGCGCCTCGGCCGGCAGGCCGTGGCGGGCGAGGGAGCCCTCGATCAGCCCGGCGAACCCGTCGTCGAGCAGGTTCGTCGCCGAGACGTTGACCGAGACGGCGAGCACCTGGCCCGCCTCGCGCCATCTGGCGCACTGCGCCAACGCGGCGTCGAGGACGAGCGCGGTCAGCGAGGGCATGAGGCCGGCTTCCTCGGCGAGCGGCAGGAAGGGCAGCGGCGGGACGAAGCCGAGCCTCGGGTGCGGCCAGCGGAGCAGGGCCTCGACCGCGGAGACGCGCCCGTCGCGGAGGTCGAGCTGCGGCTGGTAGTGGAGCTCGAAATGGTTCTCCTCGACGGCGACGCGCAGCTCCTCGACGAGCCGCAGCAGGTTGCCGTCGTCGTCGAGGTGCTCGTCGTAGATCTCGAAGGGGACGTGCCGCAGCTTGGCGCGGTACATCGCGACGTCGGCGCAGCGCAGCAGTCCCGCATAGTCGCTGGCATGCACGGGCATCAGGGCGATGCCGATGCTCGCGCTGATGCTGGCGCTCACGACGTCGAGGACGAAGGCCGGCGCGAGGCTCGCCGAGATCCTGTGCGCGACGAGCTTCGCGTACTCGGCGTCGGCGTCCGCGAGCACGACGGCGAACTCGTCCCCGCCCAGCCGGACGAGGACGTCCGACCCGCGCAGCGACCCGGAGAGCCGCGGTCCGAGCTGGCGCAGCAGCTCGTCGCCTGCGGGGTGGCCGAAGGAGTCGTTGATCTCCTTGAAGTGGTTGAGATCGATGAACAGGAAGGCCAGGCTGCGCACGCCCGACTCGCCTCCGCCGGCACCGGACAGCGCCTCGAGCACCTGCGCGAGGTGGCGGCGGTTGCCAAGACCGGTCAGCTCGTCGGTGACCGACTGGCGGTGGCGCTCCTCGGTGAGGGTCCGCAGCGCCCGGACCGAGAGCGCGAGGCGGACGCCGGCGACGAGCAGGGTGGCGGTGGCGAGCCCCAGCGCCGCGGCGCCGACGTGGCGCATGCTCCCGGCGAAGAGGATGCCGAGCCCGGAGATGGCGGCGATACCCGGCATGACGAACCCGGTCGGCCGCTCGCTGGCGAGCGCGTCGGAGGTCCGCTCGGGCAGCCAGACCGCGAGCGACATGAGCACGAAGGCGACCGGCCACGCGACGGTGTTGAGCAGCGCGCCGACCCGCGAGGAGCCGAACGAGGACTGGAAGAGGTTCAAGGTGTCGCCGATGGCGTTCACCGAGCAGGCGCTGGCGAGCAGGAGCCACGGGGCCTTGCGCCTCCCGGGCAGGAGCGCCGTGCTGCCGACGACGAGCGCGAGGAGCACGAGGTCGCCGATCGGGTAGGCGAGGTTCGCCGCGGCCGGTGCGGGGCCGAGGCGGCTCCAGTGCAGCACGCTGTGGAACGCGAAGGCGGCGCACACCGCGGCCGCGCCGAGCCCGGCGACGATCCCGTCGAGCCAGCTCGGGGGGGTCAGCCGCCGGACCTGGCCGCGCATGAACAGCACGACCGCCACGTAGGTGAGCGGGTAGAAGCCGAGGTAGAAGAGGTCCTTCGGCGACAGCGCCGGTGGCGTCGCCCCGCCGATCGACTCGATGGACAGCAGGATGTCGCCGATGCACCACGAGAGCAGGCCGAGGCCGAGCGTCAGCGCCACCGAACGCCCGGAGCGCCGGACGAACGCCCGGGCGATGCAGAGGACGCTGGTGACGAGCTCGAAGCCGTCGACCATCCATCCGTCGACCGCCTGCACGTACTCGACGTGGGGGCGGAGGGCGAACGACACCGCGTAGGCGACGAGCAGCGCCACGAGCACCCCGTAGACGGGCCAGAGCCACACCGGGGCGCGCCGGCGCGCCGGCGGGGCTGAGAACTCGATCTCGGCGAGCTCCGGCGGCGGCGTCATGGCGGGACCTCGCCTCGACGATCAGCCGAGCCCGTGGCGCGCGCCGGCGACCGTGGCTGACACGGCGCGGCGCCCGTACGTCGTCTCGGTCGTGGGTAGCACGAGAGGTACTAATGGCTCTTGTCACGTCGCACTTGAGGCGCCCGTCGCCCCCGACCCTGCCGAGCGCCGCCGGCGCCGCCGCGTCTCGTGGCGCCTCCATGTATCTGGTGTCACTCCATGCGAAACCTGCCTATCACGGCCGGATGGCGTAGACGGCGCGCGCCCGGAAGCGGAGCGGGCGCTCCTGGAGCTCCTCGAGGTAGTGCGCGACCCATCCGGCCAGGCGCGCCACGGTGAAGAGCGTCCGTGCGGCATCGGGGACGAGCCCCGCGGCCCGTGCCACCGCCGCGATCGCGAGGTCGACGTTCGGCGGAGGCAAACCCTGCGCCGCCGCCCGGTCGACGACGCCACTCAGCACCTCGCGCTGGCGCTCGTTCGCGAGGGCGTCGGCGAAGGGCCGGAGCGCGACGAAGCGGGGGTCCCCGTGCTCGTAGGCGCCATGGCCGAAGCCCGGGATCGTCCCCTGCTGGCGCAGCGCCTCGTCGAGGGCCCGGTCGACGCCGTGCCCGTCGGCCTCGTCGAGCAGGCGGCGGGCGACGTCGCCCGCCGCGCCGTGCAGCGGACCGGCGACCGTGCCGAGCCCGGCGAGGAGGGCGTCGTAGCAGTCGGCGCGGGTCGAGGCGGCGACCCGCACCGCCAACGTGGAGGTGGCGAGCTCGTGGTCGGCGAGGAGGACCAGGATCGCGTTGATGGCCCGCGTGAGGAGCAGCGGCGCCTCCGGGGCGCGACGCCGGGCGAGGCGCTCGGCGATCGAGCCGCCGGTCGTGCCCGCCTGGGGGTTACCGGGCGCCGGACGGGCGGCGGAGGCGGAGTCGGGTTCGGGCGCCGGTCCCGCCAGCGCGTCGACGACCGTCGCGACGGTGCGCCGGGCGGCCCGTGCGACCGCCTCGGGCCGCAGATCGGCGCGGACCGGGTCGTGCGCCGAGGCGAGCACCACGGCGAGCCGGATCCGGTCGTGCGCCGAGGTGGCGGCGCCGAGCGGTCCGGCCAGCAGGCGCGCCACCCTCGGGTCGGCCTCCCACGGGCCGGAGCCCGCCGCCCAGAGGAGCTCGGCCACCTCCTCGAAGGTTGCCGTGGCGACGAGGCTCGTCGCCGGCACGCCGCGATAGGCGGGGCCGTCCTCGCGCAGCTGGGTCACCGAGGTCGTGACCGTCGCGAGGCGCGTCTCGACCTGTTTGCCGCCCCGCGCCCGCCGGGCGAGCCGCTCCACGTCGTCGGCGGCGAAGAGGCTCCGGCGGCCGTCGGTCGAGCGCTCCGAGGCGATCAGCCCCCTGCTCACGTAGGCGTAGAGCGTCGGCAGCTTGACGCCGAGCCGGCGCGCTGCCTCCTCGCTGTCCAGCATGGGCACGTCGCTGAGCTTATTACATTGACTTGATCAACGTTTACAACCGGCTCCCGCCCGCCGCATGATGGGGGTGAGGCCGAGCGGCCCGAGGGGGCCACGAGAGGAGCGGTCATGCGCCGGGCGCGGGAGATCACGGTGACGGGTGCGCCGGCGGTGGTGGCGCCTGCCGGCCTGGACGGCGTCGTCGTCGCCGAGACCGAGATCGGCGACGTCCGGGGCGCGGAGGGCTTCTTCCACTACCGCGGCTACTCGGCGCTCGACCTGGCGGCCACTCGCAGCCTGGAGGACGTCTGGTGCCTCCTCACGAGCGGCGAGCTGCCCGGCCGGGGCGGGACGGCCGAGTTCGCCTCGAGCACGGCCGCCCTGCGCGAGCTTCCCCCGGCCCTCGCCCGACTGCTCCCGGAGGTGGTCCGCCACGGCCACGCGCTGGACGTGCTCCGCAGCGCCGTGTCCCTCCTCGGCAGCGAGCTCGGCTGGCGGCCGACGCACGACCTGGCCGCCCCTCAGCTGCGCGAGCAGTCGCTCCAGCTCTGCGCGCTCGTCCCGACGGTGCTCGCCACCGCGCACCGGCTGCGCCAGGGCCTACCCGCGGTCGCGCCGCGGGCGCGACCTCGGCCTCGCGGGCAACTACCTCTGGATGCTCACGGGCGCCGAGGCCCCGGCCGAGGAGGTCCGGGCGCTCGAGCAGTACCTGATCCTCACGCTCGACCACGGCCTCAACGCCTCGACCTTCACCGCCCGGGTCGTCGCCTCCACCGGCGCGGACCTCGCGGCGTGCATCTGCGCCGCGCTGGGCGCGCTCTCCGGGCCGCTCCACGGCGGGGCGCCGAGCCGGGCGCTCGCGATGCTCGACGCGATCGGTACGCCCGAGCGCACCGAGGCGGTGGTCCGCGAGGCGGTGCTGCGCGGCGAGCGCATCATGGGGTTCGGCCACCGCGTCTACAAGAGCGACGATCCGCGCTCGCTGTTCCTGCGCGACGTCGCCCGCGGCCTCGGCGGCGACCTGATCAGCTTCGCCGAGCGGGTCGAGCGTTGCGTCGTCGAGGTGCTCCAGGAGCTGAAGCCCGGGCGCGGGCTCCACGCCAACGTCGAGTTCTACGCCGGGGTCGTGATGGAGCGCTGCGGCATCGCCCGGGAGCTGTTCACGCCGACGTTCGCCTGCAGCCGGACGATCGGCTGGACGGCCCACGTCGCGGAACAGGTGGCCCACAACCGGCTCATCCGGCCCGCCGCGCGCTACGTCGGTCCGCCGGCGCCCCTCCCGGTGCCGGCCGCCTGAGGGGCGGCACGCGGGCCCACGACCTCACGGTTCGGCAACCGGGGGGACGGGCCACTCGTCGGTCACGAGCACGCCCGCCGCGGAGGCGGGCGCCGGAAGCTCCCGCTGGACCGACGGGCGGGTCGACAGGTAGGAGCCGGCGAGGATCAGCGCGAAGCCGACGCCGGTGCCGACGGTGAACTTCTCGCCGAGGAACGCGACGCCGAGGATCACCGCGACCGCCGGGTTGATGTAGGTGATGACCGTGGCGCGCGCCGGACCGGTCTGGGCGATGAGCGCGAAGAAGATCAAGAAGGCGAGCGCCGTGCAGACGACCACGAGCGTCGCCACCGCCGCGATCTCCCGCCCGTTCGGCCAGCGCTGCGGCGCGACGAGCACCGCCGGGACGTAGATGAGCGCACACAGGGCGAGCGAGCTCGCCACGATGCCGAGGTCAGGCAGGTCCGAGAGGTGGTGGGCGAAGATCCACGGGCCGAGCGCGTAGCCGATCACGACCACGCCGATCTCGAGCACCGAGAGGGTGTCGGAGCCGTTCACGTCGAGCCCGACGAGCGCCGCGACCCCGCCGAGGCCGAGCGCCAGGCCCACGAGACGCGACCTCCCGAGCCGCTCGCGTGCTCCGGTCGTGCGGGCGAGCACCGCGCCGACGATCGGCACGGCGGCGATCAGCAAACCGGACAGCGAGCTCGAGAGGTGCTGCTCAGCGCTCGCCAGCAACACCCAGGGGACGGCCAGCTCGACGACGGTGTAGGCGACGAGCGGGCGCCAGCGGCGCAGCACCGGTGCGATCTGGCCCCTGGCGAGCGCGATCGGCACGATGAGGAGCGCGGCGGCCCCCGTGCGCACGAGCACGAGGAAGGGGGGGAGAAGTCCCGCACCGACACCTTGATCAGCAGGTACGGCAGGCCCCAGATGACGCCGAGGGCCGCGAAGAGCAGCCAGGCTCGCCGTGTCATCCTTCCCCCGCTCCGCCCGTCGCCCCCCTGTCGGGGCCGGGGCCCAACCTAGTCCGGGGGTGTGCCCGCCCCGCCCCGGCGAGCGCGGGGACGCGCGCACCACTGGGCGTTACCGGCCGGGCGGGGACGCGGCGACACGCCAGCGGTTCGGGCCTGCGGACGCTCACGCCACTCGGGCGGAGCGTCTAGCAGCGGACCAGCTTCGTCCGCCGGGTTTCCGCTACGTGCCGCTCAGGCCCGCCTGAGCGCTCGGGCGAGCTCCTCGCGGTCCATCCGGGAACGCCCAGGCAGCTCCTGGCGCTGGGCCTCCTCGTACAGCTCGGCCCGGCTGGGCGTTGCCGGCATCCCGAATCCCCCGCTGCTCGCGGACACGGCGGCGTCATCGCCTGCGAGCGCGTACGCCGGTGTCGACATGCTCACCAGCAGCCGCTCTCTCCGGGCGGCGGCCAATGCAAGCCGCACGTTGCGGCGGGCCGCCTGCACCTGACGCTTCGTCGCCATTGGGTGCCTCCTCGTCAGTCTGCAAGGTCACCTACCCGGTGCCCCGGGGAGCCAAACCGCACACCTGACCGGGCGAGGCCCGTGTGCGCCACAGCAAAACCCCCACCTCGGCGCGCCGTGAGCGGCGGGCGCCGGCACCGCCGCGCTGATCGGCGGGCGTCCGGCGACCGGGCGGGGCGCGGGCGCGCTCGGGGGCGCCGGAGGGACCTTCGGCACTGGCCGCTCCCCGCCGCCGGCGGCATCCTTCGCACCGAGGATCCAGAGGAGGGACGGGCATGGACAAGGCGTCGTCGGTCCAACGGTTGCCGCTGGTGGAGGAGCTTCGGGCCCACCTGGAGGGCCACATCGTCGCCGAGCACGAGATGGTCGGGACGTATGAGGACCTGGTCGATCACGTCGCCGAGCCCAGCGTGCGCTACGTGGTGGAGATGATCCTCGAGGACGAGCGGCGTCACCACCGCAGCCTCGTCGAGATCGCCGACGCCCTGGCGCGGCGCGAGGCGGAGAAGGGTACGGCGCTGGCCGGGGTGTCGATGCGGACGGCCCACGATCCCGAGCTGCTCCAAGCCACCCGGCACCTGCTCTCCATCGAGCGGGAGGACGCTACCGAGCTGCGCTCGCTGGCGCGCAAGCTGTCGCTGATGCCGGGCGCCGCCCGCTGGCAGCTGCTCGTGCGGCTGATGGAGATCGACACGCAAAAGCACGTCGAGATGCTCCACTTCGTCGAGGCGCACGCCCGGGGCGGTCTCGAGCTCGGAGCCTGAGGTGGTGGCGCTCAGCCGCTCCCGACGAGCGCCTTCACCGCGGCGGTGAGCGACTGCAGGCCCGCCTTCGCGTCGGCGAAGAACATGCTCGTCTTCGGGTCGGTGTAGAGCTCGTTGTCGATCCCGGCGTAGCCGTGGCCCATCGACCGCTTGATGACGATGACGCTCTTCGCGTGGTCGACGTCGAGGATCGGCATGCCGGAGATGGCCGTCCCGGGGCGGCGCGCCGCCGGGTTGGTGACGTCGTTCGCCCCGATGACGAGGGCGACGTCGGTCCGGTCGAACTCGGGGTTGATCTCCTCCATCGGGATCAGCTGGGTGTAGGGCACGTCGGCCTCGGCCAGCAGGACGTTCATGTGGCCGGGCATCCGGCCGGCGACGGGGTGGATGGCGTAGGAGACCTCCACGCCGTGCTGCTCCAGCACCTGGGCGAGCTCGCGAACCGCGTGCTGCGCCTGCGCCGCGGCGAGGCCGTAGCCGGGGACGATGATCACCTTGCTGGCGTAGGCGAGCTGGATCGCCGCGTCGTCCGCCGAGACCTCGCGGATCTGGCCCAAGCCCTCCGCCGACACCGCGACCGAGGAGTCGCCGGTCCCGAAGCCGCCGATGATGATGTTCGCCAACGAGCGGTTCATGGCGTCGGCCATCAGCTTCGTGAGGATCCCACCGGAGGCGCCGACGAGAGCGCCGGCGATGATCAGCACCGAGCTGTCGATGACGAAGCCCGCCATCGCGACGGCGGTGCCGGTGAAGGCGTTCAACAGCGAGATCACGACGGGCATGTCGGCGCCGCCGATCGGGAGCACCATGGTCACGCCGAAGACGAGGGCCGCGGCGAGCACGAGCATCAGCGCCCAGAGGTCGTGCGGCCCGGCGCAGAGGTAGACGCCGCCGCCGAGCATCGCCAGGGCCAGCAGGGCGTTCAGGGGCCGCGCGCCGCGAAAGACGATGGGGCGGCCCGGGATCAGCCCCTGGAGCTTGCCGGCGGCGACGACCGAGCCGGCGAAGGTCACGGCCCCGATCGCCACGTCGAGGGCGGAGGTGACGTTCACCCGCGGCGTGATGCTCGCAGCGCCGACGGAGTCGGAGAGCCGGATGAAGTCGGCGATGGCGACGAGGGCCGCCGCCCCGCCCCCGACGGCGTTGAACACGCTCACGAGCTGGGGTATCGCGGTCATCTTCACGGTGCGCGCCATGAACAGCCCGGCGCCGGACCCGAGCAGGAGGCCGACGATGAGCACCGCCCAGCCGGTCGCGGTGATCGCGCTGTCGTTGGCGATCAGCGCGATGGTCGCCGCGACGGCGGCGAGCATCCCGCCCGCCGAGAGGCGGTTGCCCTTGTCGGCGGTGGGCGGCGCGTTCATGAGGTGCAGGCCCAGCACGAAGCAGGCCGCGGCGCCCACATAGATCAGCTTGACGACCGTGTCGAAGCCGCTCACGACTGGCCGTCCTTCGCCTCGGCGCCGTCGTTGGCCACCTTGCTGGGAGCCACCTTGGTGGGCCGCCGCTGGAACATCTGCAGCATCCGGTCGGTCACCGCGTAGCCGCCGACGACGTTCATCCCGGCGAACACCGCGGCGATGAAGGCCAGGATGTAACCCGCGGTGTTGTGCGCGGTGCTGGCGATGAGGATCGCCCCGACGAGCACGACGCCGTGGATCGAGTTCGCGGCCGACATGAGCGGCGTGTGCAGCGTCGCCGGGACCTTGCTGATCACCTCGAAGCCGACGAGCAGGCTCAGCACGAAGATGGTCAGGTCAGTGAGAAGCCCCGTGGGCACCGGTGGCACCTCCGTTCGCGTTTCGGGCCTCGATCAGCTCGGCCGTGGGCTTGTGGACGATCTTCCCGTCGTGGGCGACGACGACGCCGGCCTGGATCTCGTCCTCCAGGTCGATGACGAGCCGCCCGTCTTGGACCATGTGCAGCAGCAGGGAGCAGATGTTGTGCGCGTAGGCGGCCGACGCCCCGGTCGGCATGGTCGAGGGGAGGTTCTCGGCACCGATGACGGTGACCCCGTTCTCGGTCACGACGGTCTCACTTGGCCGCGACAGCTCCACGTTCCCCCCGAGCGCGCTCGCCGCCATGTCGATGATCACCGAGCCGGCCCGCATCGCCGCCACGGCCGCCCCGGTGACGAGCAGCGGCGGCCGGCGGCCCGGGACCTGGGCGGTGGTGATGACCACGTCGTGCTGGGCGATGTGGCCGTTCAGCTCCTCCTGCAGCGCCTGCTGCTCCTCGGCGGTGAGCGCCCGGGCGTAGCCCCCTTCGCCGCTCCCCGCCGCGACCGACTTCAGCTCGACAAAGCGCGCCCCGAGGGAGGCGATCTGGTCCTTCGTCTCCGGCCGCACGTCGTAGCCGCGCACGACCGCTCCGAGCCGACGCGCGGTGCCGATCGCCTGCAGCCCGGCGACGCCGGCGCCGAGGACGAGCACCTCGGCCGGCTTCGCCGTTCCCGCCGCCGTCATGAGCAGCGGGAAGTAGCGGCCGAAGGCGTTGGCGGCCACGAGCACGGCCTTGTAGCCGGCGACGCTCGCCTGCGAGCTCAGCGCGTCCATCGACTGGGCGCGGCTGAGCGTGCGCGGCAGGTTGTCGAGGCTGACCGCCGTCACGCCGCGCCCGGCGATGTCGGCCGCGTAGCCGGGGTCGATCAGCGGCTGGAGCATGCCGATCACCGTCTGCCCGGCCCGCAGCCGATCGAGCGAGTCCTCTCCCGGCCTTCCGACCTCGAGCAGGACGTCGGCCGCCGCGTACAGCTCGTCCGCGCTCACGACCGTCGCCCCGGCGACGGCGTAGGCCTCGTCGCCGAACCACGAGCCGGCGCCGGCCCCGGACTCGACCAGCACCTGCAGGCCGGCGGCGATGAGCTTGGCGGCCCAGTCGGGCACGAGGGCGACCCGCCGCTCGGCCGGGTCGGCCTCCCTCGGGACGCCGACCTTCAGGCGGTCGGCCGGAGCGTCATCCCGATCTGGGGCGGGCGACTCCTCCGGCGCGCCCGACGCCCCCGCTATGTCGGTCATGCTCACGCTCCGATCGGCTCGTGGAACCCGCAACCAGCATCGCGGTGCGTCGTCGCAGAGCGTAGAGGCGAAGGTCAACTGTCGCCACGACCCTCTCCCGCCGGAGCGGGAACGCGGCCGATCAGCGCGGGGGTGCCCGAGCGCCCCGCGTTACTTCCAGCGGCGGCGCAGGCCGAGCAGCTGCTGGGCGTAGCCCGCGACCGATACCGTGGACATGATCATCTGGTACAGCACCACGAACGCGACCAGGGCGACGTGGTTGCGACGCGCCGTCAGCCCGAGCGGTTGGAGCACCCTGGTGCGCTGGTAGCGGAAGAGCAGGCCGTAGATCGCGAAGGTGCAGGGCAGCACGGCGAGGGTCATCGGACCGACGATCCAGAAGCGCCCGAAGCACGCGAGGACGAGCCCAGGGATCCACGCCGCGACGTAGGCGAGGTCGATGAAGGGGATCAGCACGTCCACGCCCGCGAGCGCACGCTGCGACGGCCGCTGGTGCTGCCACGGCGGGACGTCGCGCAGCCCCTCCAGCATGCCCCGCGCCCAGCCGGACCGCTGCCGGGCGAAGGCGTCGAAGCGCTCCGGCGTGTCGGTGAAGGCCACGGCCAGCGGCTCGAAGTAGACCCGGCCGCCGTCGCGCATCAGCCGCCAGGTCAGCACGATGTCCTCGCCGATCGCGTCGGGCCAGCCACCGGCGTGGCGCACCGCTTCGGTGCGGTAGCAGCTGAAGGCCCCCTGGGCGACGAGGGTGCCCTGATAGAGGCCCTGCATCCGCTTGACCGACGAGATCCCGAGCAGGTAGTCCCACTCCTGCACCCGCGACCAGACCGTCGATCGGCTGTTGCGCACCATCAGATCGCCGGCGACGCGCCCGGACAGCTACGCGAGGATGGGTCCGTGGTCGCACCAGAGACAGTCCGAACCCTCCTGGCCGGCGACGGCCCACCGGCCACGCGCACCCCGTCGGCGCGCTTCGACGACCTGCGCGCCGGCACCACCATGGTCTTCGGCGGCGCGCGCCGCGAGCTCGTCGCCGAGCGCCCGGCCGAGGTGCCCGAGCTCCTGGCCGAGGTCGAGCGGGCGACCGCCCTCGGGAGCTGGGCCGCCGGCTTCGTGAGCTACGAAGCGGCGAGCGGGCTCGACCCGGTGCTCGCAACCCGTGCCGTTCGCCCCGGGGAGCCGTTCGCAGCGCTCCCGCTCGCCTGGTTCGGGCTGTTCGGGCCGCCAGAGGCCGCGCCGCCCATCGCCGCCGACGCCGAGGAGGAACGCGGCTACGCCGTGACCCCGTGGCTCGCCGACACGGGCTATGCGACGTACGCGCACCGCGTCGAGCAGGTGCGCGCCGCCATCGCCGCCGGCGACACGTACCAGTGCAACCTGACCGTCCGCCTGCGCGCCCAGGCGTCCGGCGACCTGTCGGGCCTCTACCGCGACCTGTCCCTCGCGCAGCGTGCCGCCTACTGCGCGGAGCTCGACACGGGGCGCTTCTCGGTGCTGAGCGCCTCGCCCGAGCTCTTCTTCGACTGGACGGGCGACCGCATCACCGCCCGTCCCATGAAGGGAACGGCGGAGCGGGGCCGCTGGCCGGCCGAGGACGAGGCGCGAAGCCGCGCCCTCGTGGCCTCGGCGAAGGAGCGGGCCGAGAACCTCATGATCGTCGACCTGTTGCGCAACGACCTCGGCCGGCTCGCCGAGTGGGGCAGCGTGGACGTCCCGTCCCTGTTCGACCTCGAGCGCTACGAGACCGTGTGGCAGCTCACCTCGACGGTCACCGCGACGCCGCGTCGTGCGACCGGCCTCGTCGACGTGTTCCGTGCGCTCTTCCCGTGCGGCTCGGTGACCGGCGCGCCGAAGCGCCGCACCATGGAGCTGATCGCGGCGCTCGAGGACGGCCCGCGGGGCGTCTACTGCGGCGCCATCGGCATGGTGGCACCGCCTGGCGCCCCCTTCAGGGCCCGCTTCAACGTCCCGATTCGCACCGTCGTCGTCGACCGCGAGACCGGTGACGCCGTGTACGGCACCGGCGGCGGGATCACCTGGGACTCCGATCCGGCCGCCGAGCACGCCGAGCTCGTGGCGAAGTCCGAGATCCTCGTCCGGACCGCGGAGGAGTTCCTCCTGCTCGAGACGATGGCGTTCGTCCCCGGCTCGGGCCTGCGTAACCGGGACCGCCACCTCGCCCGGATCGCCGCGTCGGCGCGCTACTTCGGCTTCGCCCTCGAGGAGGCGAGGCTCGCCGAGGCGCTCGAGCGCGAGACGGCGCTGCTCGGCGGGCCGCGCCGCGTCCGCCTCGCCCTGCGACGCTCGGGCGAGGCCGCGGTCGAGGTCACGCCGATGCCCGCGGCGCCGGCCGGACCCGTCCACCTCGCGATCGACCGCGAGCCGGTGCGCTCCTCGGAGCCATGGCTGTTCCACAAGACGACGCGGCGGGCCCTCTACCGCGACCGGGCCGCGCGTCACCCCGATGCCGACGACGTCGTGCTCGTGAACGAGCGTGGCGAGCCGACCGAGACGACGATCGCCAACCTCCTCGCCCGCATCGGCGGCCGCTGGTGGACCCCGCCGGTCGAGGTCGGCTGCCTGCCCGGCGTGGAGCGCGGGCGCTTGGTCGAGGAGGGCGCGATCGGCGAGCGGGTCCTCACGCTCGGCGAGCTCGTGAGCGCCGAGGAGGTGGCGGTCGTCAGCTCACTCAGGGGCTGGCGGCCGGCCGTGCTCGATGACGCGGCGCGCGATGCCCCGCTGCGCCGCTGAGCCGAGGACGCGGCGATCGGCCGGGCCGCCGGCGCCGCCCCGCTCCTACGTGGCGAGCTCGGCGTAGCCGGCGCCGAGGACCGCCTCGCCCGCGCCGTTCGAGCACTCGAAGCGCACCGACTGGACGCCGCCCGCGTCCTCCAGCAGGAAGACGTTCGTCGTGAGCACGTCGCCCGGCAGCAACGGCCTGGTGAAGCGGCAGCCGAGCCGCCGGAACGCCGCCGCCGACGGCTGTGCGAGGGCGAGGCGAGCGGCCCGGCTGGCGAAGGCCAACGTGCACATGCCGTGCACGATGATGCCCGGGAGGCCCACCGACCTGGCGAACCCGTCGTCGAGGTGGATCCGGTTGTGGTCGCCGGAGGCCTGAGCGTAACGAGCGGGCTGGTCCTCGTCGATCGGGAACGTGATCGTCGCGAGGAGCTGGCCCTCCTCCTTGCCCCGAAGCGCGCCGAGGCTCGGCGCCACCTCGCCGGCGTCGGCGCCCGACGCGACGCCCCGGTAGAAGGTCGTCGCGTACTGGTCGTTCACCGGGTCGCCCGCCGCGTCGCGGGTCTCGATCTTCGTCACGACGGTGGTGCCGGACGACTTCGCGTGCACGCCGACGGCGGCGCTGCGCACGACGAGCTCGTCGCCGGCACGGATCGGGCGGAAGTAGTCCGTCCACTGCTCGCCGTGGACGACGCGCCCCTGGATCTCCTCGCGCCGGTCCTCGGCGATGATCGACGCGCCGGCCCCGATCGATCCCCACCCGGGGACGATGGCGAAGACCGGCGGGGCGAGCGTCCCGCTCCTCGACTCGGGCGTGAGGTCGTTCGTGGCCGCGGCGTACGCCGCGATCATCGCCGGCTCGACCGTGAACGTGCGCGGCTCGGACCACCGGTCGAGCGCCCCGGCGTCGAACGGGTCCGCCGCCACGCCCTCGCTCCCTTCGGTGCCGGCCACGCTCACGAGGTCATCCCGCCCATCATGCCGCCCGAGACGGTCACGACCTGGCCATGGATGAAGTTGGCCCACGGCGTGCAGAGGAGGAAGATCCCCCCGGCGGCCTCCTCGGGCGTCGCCGGCCGGCCGATCGGCATGGCCGCGGCGGCACGCTCGCGGTTCTGGCGGGGGATCCCGATGTGGATCTGCTTGCCGTGGCGTTCGAGCACCTCGGCCTCGTCGTCCGGCGCGGTCATCCGGGTCTCGACGAAGCCGAAGGCGACGGCGTTCACGTTGATCTTGAGAGGTCCCCACTCCTTCGCCAACGTCTTCGTCAGGCCCACCACGGCGGCCTTGGCGCTCGAGTAGTTCGCCTGGCCGACGCCTCCCATCGTGCCTGACACCGAGGTGACGTTGACGACCTTGCGGAACACCTCACGCCCCTCCGCCTGCTCCTTCTTCGCCGCCTCACGAAGGATCGGGGCGGCCGCGCGCAGCAGCCGGAACGGCGCGACGGTGTGGATCTCGAGCATCGCCAGGAACTGCTCGTCGGTCATCTTGTGGAAGATCGAGTCCCACGCGTAGCCGGCGTTGTTCACGACGATGTCGATCGTCCCGAAGGCGTCGACCGCCGTCTGGACGACCTGGCCGGGGACGGCTGGATCGGTCAGGTCGCCGGCGAACGCCACGGCACGATCGCCGATCTCGGCCGCGGCAGCCTTCGCCACCTCGGCGTCGATGTCGGTCACGAGCACGGACGCCCCGTGCTCGGCGAGCAGGCGGGCCGCCGCGCGGCCGATCCCGCGGCCCGAGCCCGTCACGATCGCGGCCTTGCCTTCCAAGATCCCGCTCACTGCGTTCCTCCTGTTGTTGGTTCCTCGTGCTTCAGTGCGCCGCCTCCGGCAGCGGACGGGTCCGTGGCGACGCCCTTGGCCCAGGTCCGGTTGGCCTTGCCGGACGGGCTGCGCTGGACCTCCTCCACGAACACGACCTGGCGCGGCCGCTTGTGGTCGGCGAGGACGGCCCCGACGTGGTCGATGATCTCCCGCTCGCTCGCGCTGGCTCCGCGCTTCAGGCAGACGAGCGCCGTGACCCGGTGCCCGAAGCGCTCGTCGGGAACCCCGACCACGATGACGTCGTCGACGGCCGGATGCGTCAGGATGACCTGCTCGACCTCTTCGACGAAGACCTTCTCGCCACCTGTGTTCACGATCTCGCTTCCCCGACCGAGCAGGGTGACCGTGCCGTCGGCGGCGATCGTCGCCATGTCGCCTGAGATGATGTGCCGCACCCCGTCGATCACGCGCCAGGTCCGGGCGGTCTTCTCCGGGTCGTTCAGGTAGCCCTTCGGCATCGACCCCGACGCGGCGAGCACGCCGGCCTGGCCCGAGCCGGGCACGACGTCGCGCCAGTGCTCGTCGAGGATGCGGCCGGCCGGCGTGAGCTGCAGCTTCGTCTGCATCGGATCCTCGCCCGGACGGGTGACCGCCAGCGCGTACGGGCCGCCCTCGGTCGAGGCGAGGATGTCCGTGAAGGTGATCTGGCCAAAGCGCGCGATCCCCGCCTTCACCTCGGGGCTCCAGATCACGCCGGCGCTGGCGATCCGCCGGAGGCTGGAGATGTCGTAGGGGTGACCCTCGGCCTCCGCGCGTTCGAGCGCGTCGAGGATTGGCCGGGCGAAGGCGTCGCCGACGATCGACAGGTCGGCCACGCGGTGCTCGCCGACGAGCCGGAGGATCTCGTCGGCGTCGAGCGAGCGCGACGTGCAGAAGACGACGCAGCCGCCGAGCAGGAGCGTGCCGATGCTCTTGAACAGTGCCGTGGTGTGCATCAGGGGCGCGGCGGGGAGCGAGCGCGGCACGGTCCCCTCGGCGTACAGGCGCCGTGCGGTCTCTGCGACCCCGGCTGCGGAGTCGGGGACGGGCAGCCCGGAGGAGATCCAGGCGTTGACCGAGATCGGCGGCCCGAGGACGTCCGCGTGCTCCCAGATCACGCCCTTCGGGTGGCCGGTCGTGCCGCCGGTGTAGAGGATGAGCTGGTCCTGGCCGCTGCGCTCGAGACGCGGCGCCGGAGCGTGGGCCGAGAGCAGCGCCTCGTACTCCTCGGCCTCGGGCACGAGCTCGGCGCCCGCGGGCACCTCGATGAGCGCCACCGGCCGCTTCAGCCCGGGAGCGACTGCGACGAGGCGCTCGGCGAGCGATCCGTGGAAGACGACGGCCTGGGCGTCGCAGTCGTCGAGCAGGTAGGTGAGCTCGGCCTCGCGGTAGCGGTAGTTGACGTTGATCGGCAGCGCCCGCAGCTTCGAGCGCGGCGTAGACGACCTCGAGGTACTCGATGCAGTTGTAGAGGTCGATCGCGACGCGCGACCCCGGGCCGACGCCCTTGGCCGCGAGCGCCGCGGCGAGCTGCGCGGCCCGCCGGTCGAACTCGGTCCAGCTCCGGCGACGCTCACCTTGGACGAGCGCGGGCGCATCGCCGACCGCGTCGGCGATGCGCTCCCACAGCGTCGCGATGTTCTCGTCCAATGCTCTCCACGTCCTCGCGGCGGGCGGCCGGGAAGGTGCACGCCGGCGTCACGGTAGGGCGGTGCCCTGGCGCCGCTCCGGCGTCCGGATCTCCTGCTCAGCCGGTGAGCTTGAGCAGGCGGGCCGCGTTCTCCTTCATGATCAGGGGGCGCACCTCGGGACGGATGTCGATCTTCTCGAACGCCGCCATCCACCGGTCGGGCGTGATCGCTGGGAAGTCCGAGCCGAACAGCATCTTCTCCTTGAGCAGCGTGTTCGCGTGCTGCACGAGGTTCGGCGGGAAGTACTTGGGAGACCACCCCGACAGGTCGATGTAGACGAGCGGCTTGTGCAGCGCCACCGACAGGGCCTCGTCCTGCCAGGGGAAGGACGGGTGCGCCAGGATGATCGGCATGTCCGGGAAGTCGACGGCGACGTCGTCGAGGAACATCGGATTGGAGAACTTCAGCCGGATCCCGCCGCCGCCACGCTCGCGGGCGCCGACGCCGGTGTGCCCGCTGTGGAACATCGCCGGGAGGCGGAACTCCTCGATCACCTCGTAGATCGGGTACACGTCGCGGTCGTTCGGGAAGAAGGCCTGGGTGCTCGGGTGGAACTTGAACCCCTTGAACCCGAACTGCTCCACCAGGCGCCGGGCCTCCTTCGCTCCGGCCCGTGAGGTGTGCGGATCGACCGACGCGAAGGGGATGACGACGTCGGCGTGCTCTGCCGCGAGCTCAGCGACCTCCTCGTTCGTGGCGAACGGGGGCTCGCCGGTGGCCGTCGACGAGTCCAGTGTGAAAGCGACGCACGCCATGTTCCGCTCGCGGTAGTACGAGGCCAGCTCGGGCAGCGTCGCCGCCATCGTCTCGCTGCCGAAGTACCTGGCCATCGCCTCCAGGCGCTCCGACTGCCTGGGGGAACCGTGCACCGACGCGTTGACGTGCGTGTGCACGTCGATCGCCACGACCGAATCGAGATCGATGCCGCTCACCGGCTTGCCCTCCGCTCCCCCCGCTCCACCCGGGCGCTGAGTCACCCGGCGCCGCGCCCGGCTGGAGCCGAGCGGCGGGGCGCCGACGCGTCGGGAGCGGGGCCCACCGGATCGTAAGAGCCTGCCTGTTGGATCGCAATTCGGCTGCCGGCGGGCGATCGCCCTGGCCACGCCGTGCCCGGGCCGGGCGGACGGCACGCGATGTCGACTCGGAAGTACCGTCTTCTGTCGTCTATCGATCACGTATACGATCGCCTCATATGGTCACGGGGTGCGCGCCAGGGACGCCGGCATGACGGCACAGGCCGACCGGCGTGGACTCGGCGAGCTGGTGGATCCGGACGCGCCGCTGCACCTACTCGAGCACGGCTTCAAGTTCACCGACGGGACGAAGTGCGACGAGCAGGGCAACGTCTGGTGCACGGGACCCGGCGGGGTGTGGGAGATCGACCCGGCCGGCGAGCCGCTCGGCGTGCTCTCCACCCCGGAGAACGCGGGGGACCTGGCATGGGGCGGCCTCGCGCTGCGCTCGCTCTTCCTCGCGTGCTCGACGAGCCTCTACGTCGTCGAGACCACGGTGGCCGGCGCCGCGCTGCCTTGCCACTAGCCGTACCGCCGATCGATCGGCGGCCACCGAGGAAAGGGGATCACATGGCAGACCAGACGGTCGAGCAGCGCTTGCGCCGGCTGGAGGATCTCGAGGAGATCCGGCAGCTGTTCGTCGACTACGGGTACTACCTGGACCAGAAGGACTTCGTCGGCTACTCGCAGCTGTTCGCGCGCGACGGCGAGTGGCACGGCGGCATCGGGGACGCCAAGGGACCTGCGGAGATCCAAGCGATGCTCGAGCGGGTGATCGGCCGCGGGAGCGGCCGTCAGAGCGCCCACATCGTGGCGAACCCGATCATCCATCTGGACGGCGACCGCGCCACGGGACGGGTCACCTGGGTGTTCCTGCTCGGCGACGACGACACGAAGCCCCAGCTCGCGCTCGTCGGTCACTACGAGGACACGCTCGTCAGGGAGGACGGCCGCTGGCGCTTCCTGCACCGCGAGGCGGCGACCGACATGCGCCCCGCCCAGTCGCCGCTCCCCTGACGGCGAGGCACTCCCCCGGCGCCACCTGCGAGACCGAGAGGAACCAGATGACGGAGGCGTCGACTTCGCCGGCGCTCGACGAGCTGATCGACCCCGGGGCGCCCCTCACGCCGCTCGGCGACGGTTTCCTGTTCACCGAGGGCCCGGCGCGGAGCGGTGCCGAGCACCACCTCATCTTCAGCGACATCCCCGCGGACTCCTGGTGGCGCTGGAGCGCGGCCGGCGGCGTGGAGGAGATCGCCAGACCGACGTTCGAGGGCAACGGCATGGCCTACGAGCCCGACGGGAGCCTGCTCGTCTGCGAGTCGGTGACCAGCTGCCTCGTGCGGCTCCGCCGGACGGCGAGCGCGAGATCGTCGCCTTCCACTACGGCGGGAAGTACCTGAACAGCCCGAACGACGTCGCAGTCCGCTCGGACGGGAGCATCTACTTCACCGACCCGTCCTTGGGCCGCTGGAACAACTACATCGGCTGCAAATGCGACGTCGATCCGAAGTTCCGGCCGGTGTTCCGCGTCCCACCAGGTGGCGGCCCCCTCGACCTGGCGGTCGCGGAGGACGAGTTCGACCAGCCGAATGGGCTCTGCTTCCCCCGGCGAGTGGGTCCTCTACGTGGACGACACGCCCGCCACCACATCAAGGCCTTCGACGTGGCGCCGGACGGGTCGTGTCGTGTCTCATCACCTAGTGGACGGCATGTCGCGAGACATCTTGGACACTCCGAGATGGGGGTGTCCCATTGGGCCTGGCTCGTTACGTCGTCGATGCGGTGGTCCTCGACGGGCGCTCGATGCGCGGGGTCGTGGAGGTGCCGGAGCCCGTCGGGAACCTCGCGTGGGGCGAGGAGCAGCGGACGCTCTTCCTGACGAGCTCCACGAGCCTCTACGCCGTGGAGACGCTCGTCGCCGGTGAGCGACTTCCCGGCGGCTGAGTCGGGCTGAGCGTTTCAGCGCTTCGAGCTGGCGCTTCGCGATCCCGACGCCGGTGGCGCGCTCATCGTCACCAGCGGAGCGCAACCGGGGCATCCGGGTGGGCGAGGGGGGACTTGAACCCCCACGTCCTTGCGGACACAGGAACCTGAATCCTGCGCGTCTGCCAATTCCGCCACTCGCCCGGGACAGCCCCGTCACGTTAGCCCACGTCGACCTCTGTACCATCCGCCCAGGTAGTCTGATGACGCCATGGGACTCCAGCAGTTCGAGCAGCGGCTCGAGCGTCTGGTCGAGGGTGCGTTCGCCAAGGCCTTCCGTGGCGAGCTCCAGCCGATCGAGCTCGGTCGACGACTTACGCGCGAGATGGACCTACATCGTGCGGTGTCGGCGCGCGGGCTCATCGTCCCGAACTCGTTCGAGGTGGTGCTGTCACGCGAAGACTACGAGCGCTTCGGCGGCTTCGTCGACGTGCTGTCCCAGGAGCTGATGGAGGCAGCGAAGGAACATGGCAGGAGCGAGGACTACGTGTTCCTCGGACCGATCGAGGTCAAGATCGGCTGGAACGACGAGCTGGCGAAGAGCACGTTCGCCATCACCGGCGAGGTCCTCGAGGGCGAGGAGACGCCCACTGCCTGGATCGTCCTCCCCGACGGCCAGCGGATCGGCATCATGGACGAGGCCGTGACGATCGGCCGCCTCCCCGAGTGCGGCATACAGCTCTCGGACCCGAACGTGTCACGCCGTCACGCCCAGCTGAGGCGCCAGGGCGAGGCGGTCTACGTCGTCGACCTAGGCTCGACGAACGGCACCAAGGTGAACGGCGTGGTCGCACGCCAGCAGCGGCTGGCGGACGGCGACGTCGTCACCATCGGTGTCACCTCGCTCCGGTTCGAGACCGGTTGAACCGAGCGCCGCTCCCCCATGTCCCACGGACTGCTCGACGTACTGCGCTACTTCCTGCTCGCGCTGATCTGGCTCTTCTTCCTCTACGCGGCGCGGATGGTGCTGGTGGAGGTGCGCCGGAGCAGGGCCGAGCGGCCGACGACGGGCCCGGACGCCGGCGCGCCGGCGCCGGACCGGGCCAGCGACCGCAAGGTCGCGCTCCGCTTGCGGGTGCTGGAGCCGCTGGAACGCAGGGGCAGAACCTACGACCTGCGCGACGAGGTCACCGTGGGGCGCTCGCCAGGCTGCGCCGTCTACCTGGAGGGCGACGCCTTCGCCTCGTCGGTCCACGCCCGGGTCTTCCGCCGCAACGGCGAGCTGTGGGTGGAGGATCTCGGCTCGACGAACGGCACCTACCTGAACGAGGAGCGCCTGGCGACACCGACCCGTCTCCAGCGCGGAGACCGGGTGAAGGTCGGTGCCACCGTCCTCGAGGTGGCGAGGTGACCGCCCCTCCGCCCGTGCGGGGGCCGTCATGACGGCGCTGCGGGCTGCCTCCGCGACCGACGCCGGGCGCGTCCGCACGTCGAACCAGGACCTGGCTCTCGTCGCCGGGGACCTCGTCGCCGTCGCCGACGGCATGGGCGGCCACGCCGGTGGCGAGGTGGCCGCGCGTACCGCGGTGCGCGTCCTCCAAGAGGCCTTCGACCGCGACCACAGCGCCGACGGGCTCCGGTCGGCGGCCGATCGGGCGAACCGGGAGATCTTCGACCGCAGCGAGCGCGAGCGCGAGCTGCGCGGCATGGGCACGACGCTGACCGCGGCTGCGGTCGTATCGGGGCGCGACGGCGAGCGTCTCGCCGTCGTGAACGTCGGCGACTCGCGCGCCTACCTGCTGAACGGCGGCCGGCTCAGCCGCCTCACCGAGGACCACAGCCTCGTGGAGGAGATGGTCCGCCACGGCGAGCTCTCGCCCGATGAGGCCGCGGTCCATCCGCACCGGCACATCCTCACCCGCGCGCTCGGCATCGACCCGGGGGTGGAGATCGATTCCTGGCTCCTCGACCTCCAGCCCGGTGCGCGCCTGCTGCTCTGCAGCGACGGGCTGACCAACGAGTGCGGCGACGACGAGATCGCGCTCATCCTGACCGAGTACGAGGACCCCTCCGAGGCCGCCCAGGCGCTCGTCCAGCAGGCGCTCGACCACGGCGGCAGCGACAACGTCACCGTCGTCGTCGCCGACGTCGTCGATGCACCCCCTTCAGCTGCAGCGACCGCCCCCAGGACGACGAAGGAAGCGAGTTCGAGCGCCGCCCGAGCTGCCGAGGAGCGCACCCGCCGTGCCGGCGCAGCAGGACCGTCCGCGACGACGTCCGCCACGGTCGTCCAGGGTGCTGTCGGCGCTGCCGGGGCGGCCAGAGTCGCGCGACCGGCCAGGCGGGCAGGGGCTCCAGTGGCGACCGGGCGCGATCGCCCCCGGCCTCCGGACACCGGCCAGGTCCCGCGCAGCTCACGGCCGCAGTCGCTCCTCGTCCTCGATCCGGGTCGTAAGCGCTCGCGGGACCGAGCGCGCGGAGACCGGATCGTCACACCGTGGTCGGTCCTGTTCGTGCTGGCATTCGTCGGGGTCCTCGGGGGTATCGCGGGCTTCGTGGGCTGGTACGTGCGCGCCACCTACTTCGTCGGCTTCAGCGGTGACCAGGTCGTGATCTACGAGGGCCGACCCGGCGGTTACCTGTGGTTCAAGCCGACCGTCGTCGAGCGGACCTCCCTCACCAGGGCGAAGGTGTTCCCGCCGTACGTCCCGCTCATCCAGGCCGGTATGGTCGAGGCCTCCTACGCCGACGCCAAGCACGTCGTGAGCAACCTCACGAACGCCAACGCCTTCCTCGCGCTGCCGACCGCCAACACGACGGCTGCCGCCAACACGACGACCACGACCTTCCCCCTGCCGGTGCCGACCGCGGCCACGACGACGACCACCTCCACCTCGACGACCCTCGCGACGACGACCCCGACGCACCGAGCGACTAGGCGATCGACGGGCCCGGAGAGCGCGACCGCGGCCGCGGCGACCACGATCGCGACGACGACCACGACTTCGACGGTGCCCACCGCGAGCTCGACAGCAGCCGCCACCGTCTCCTCCGCAGCCGTCTCGGGCGCAGGCGGCACCGGCTGAGATGGACAAACGCATCCGCATCCTCGCCCTCTTCCTGGTGGCCTGCTTCGTGCTGCTCTTCCTCCAGCTGAACAACCTGCAGGTCCGCCAGGCCTCGGCCCTGCAGCACTCGCCGCTCACCCCATCGGCAGGGGGCGTCAGCTTCTACCGGCAGTACCGGGGCGAGATCATCAGCTCCGACGGCTACGTCCTCGCCAAGTCGGTGAAGACGGCCAACGGCTACATGCGCGTCTACCCCCAGGGCCAGCTGTTCGCCGACATCACCGGGTACTGGGACATCGTGGACGAGTCAGGTCTTTACGGGCTGGAGGACGAGTACGGAGGGACCGCGGGCCAGCCCCTGACCGAGCACCAGATCTCCACGCCTGGCCTCGACGGCCTGCTCACCCAGCACCAGGGCACCGACTCGATCACCATCACTGTCTCGCGCAAGCTCCAGCTCGTCGCCGAGCAGGCGCTCGCCCCCTACTTGCGCGGCGCCGACGTCGCGATCGATCTTCAGACGGGGAACCTCCTCGCCATGTACTCCAAGCCGAGCTACGACCCGAACCAGCTCTCCTCCCCGAAGGCCTCGGTCGTCCACGCCGCGGCTGAAGGCGCTCAACCCGTCGAGTGGCACGTCGCCGCTCGTAGATCTCGCCACGGAGAATCCGAGCGCACCCGGGTCGACTTTCAAGGTCATCACCACCTCGGCGGTGTTCGACCACAAGCCCTCGGTGGCCCTCAAGGTGTGGCCGAACGTGTCCGGCATCTCGCTGCCCGACACGACGTCCGTGCTCCACAACTACGGGAGCGAGGTCTGCGGCGGCAACATCGCGGTGGCGCTCGCGGTCTCCTGCGACACCGCCTACGCCCAGATCGGGATCGCGCTCGGCGCCCGGAACCTCGCTACGGAAGCACACTCCTTCGGGCTGAACCAGGTGCCCCCGCTCGACCTGCCGAACGTCGCGGCGTCGCAGTTCCCCCCGCTCAACCAGCTCCTCGGCGCACCGCCATTCGTCGCGGTACTCGGCGATCGGCCAGTTCGACGTGGCGGAGACCCCGCTCCAGGACGCGCTCGTCGCCGCGGCGATCGGCAACGGCGGCACGATCATGGCGCCGCACCTCCTTTCCCACGTCATCGACGACCAGGGGAACATCGTGAAGACCTACCAGCCGCACGCCTGGCTGCACGCCACTTCCGCCTCGACCGCCAACGAGGTGCGGACCTTGATGCGCGGCGTCGTCCTCAACGGCACGGCGATCGGGGTCGGCTTCCCGGCGGCCCTCGGCGTCGCCGCCAAGACCGGCACCGCCGAGATCGGACCCACCGGCTGCTCGGCGAACTGGTTCATCGCGACCGCGCCTGCCGGCAACGGCCAGGCGCCGAAGGTCGCGGTCGCCGCCTACGTCCCGTACCAGGCCGGGCTCTCCTGCAGCGAGACCGGGGCGGAGGCGGCCGGACCCGTCGTGAAGCAGTTGCTCGAGGCTGCCTTGGGCTATGGCGGATGACGTACGCACCCACTGGACCGGCCGAGAACCCGTGGAGGCCGGCCGTCTTGAATAGGCTCTCCGGCACATGACCTCGACCCAGCCGCCTGTCTACAACGGGCGCTACGAGCTGAGGAACCAGATCGCGCGCGGCGGGACGGCGCAGGTCTACCTCGCACGGGACCTGCTGCTCGACCGCCCGGTAGCGCTGAAAGTCCTGTTCCCGGAGCTGTCGGCCGACCACTCCTTCGTGGAGCGCTTCCGACGGGAGGCCCAGGCCGCAGCCAACCTGTCGCACCCGAACATCGTCCCGGTGTTCGACTGGGGCGAGGCGGACCGGACCCACTTCATCGTGATGGAGTACGTCGACGGCGAGCCGCTGTCGTCGATCATCCGCACCCAGGCCCCGCTCGATCCGGCGCAGGCGGCCCAGATCGCGGCGGACATCGCCAAGGCGCTCTCCTACGCGCACCGCCACGGGGTCGTGCACCGCGACGTGAAGCCGGGCAACGTCCTCATCACCGCCGACGGCCAGGTCAAGGTCACCGACTTCGGCATCGCCCGGGCCGATGGGCGCCGACGAGCAGGCTGACCCAGACCGGGCTCGTCATGGGCACGGCGACGTACTTCTCCCCCGAGCAGGCCCAGGGGCTCGGCGTCGACGGGCGGAGCGACGTCTACTCGCTCGGCGTCGTCCTCTACGAGATGGTCACGGGCCGGCCCCCCTTCACCGGCGAGACGCCGGTCGCCATCGCCTACCAGCACGTCCGGGAGCACCCACCGACACCGCGCAGCCTGAACCCGGCGATCCCGACCTCGCTCGAGGCGATCATCCTCCAGGCCATGGCGAAGCTGCCGGCGGAGCGCTACCCGACGGCCGAGGACTTCAAGGCCGACCTCGACCGCTTCGTCCGAGGTCAGACCGTCATGGCCCGGCCGCCGACCGACGCGGGCGTGGCCACGGGCCCCGTCACGAGGGCGATGACGGCGACCACGGCCATTCCCCAGACGCCGGACACCTCGGTCGTGGGGGCGATCGAACCCGGTCGCGACGCCATGCCGAAGCGCACCACGCTGTGGTGGGCGCTCGGCGGCCTCGTGCTGCTCGTCGCCCTCGCCCTCGTGGTGTTCTTCGGCGGACGCTCGCTCGGCTACTTCGGGGGCAAGACCTACTTCAAGGTCCCCGACGTCACCGGCCAGACCCAGCCCGCGGCAGAGGCCAAGCTGCGCGCCAACGGGTTGAACTGGACCATCACCCGGGCCTCCAACACCGGCAGCGCCAAGTCCGGAACCGTGCAGAGCCAGAGCCCGGCCTACCCGGCCAGCGTCCAGAAGGGCCAGACGGTGACCCTCGCCGTCTACGGCGCGGCACCAACCGCCCCGGTCCCGAACGTCTCGAACATCGGCGAGACCTACCAGGAGGCGAAGACCCAGCTGGAGAGCGCGGGCTTCAAGGTGCTGCCAGCGCACTACCAGCAGGCGACCAGTGCCGGGCAGAAGCAGGGGCAGGTGATCGGCCAGAGCATCGCCACCGGCGCGGTCGAGCCGAAGGGGACGGCGATCACGCTCGACGTCGTGAAGGGCACGAAGCTCGTCACGATCCCGGCCTCGATCGTCGGCGAGCCCGAGCTGCAGGTGGCCACGGCCCTCACGAAGCTCGGGCTGAACGTGGCGACGAGCACCATCTCCCGGCTCAACGGGACCGTGCCGTCGGGCTCGGTCATCACCAGCAGCCCCGCCCCGGCAGTCAGGAACTTCAGGGGACGAGTGTGACCCTCACGGTCTCGAAGGGCGGCGTGATCGTGCCGAGCGTCGTCGGCGACACCGAGACCGAGGCGCGGCAGGCGCTCAGCGCCAAGGGTCTCACCGCCCAGCTCGGGCCGCCCAGCACGTCGACGGTGTACGCGGCGGGCATCGTCGGGAACCAGTCCCCCGAGGCAAACGCCCTCGTGTCGCCCGGGCGCACGATCTACATCTCGCTCGTGCCGGGATCCTCCACCTCCACCACCTCGAGCTCCACCACCTCGAGCTCCACCTCATCGACGACGAGCTCCACGGTCGCGACGACGCCCAGCAGCTGAGTCGTCACGCACGGGACGCCCGGCGCCCATCGCCGGGCCCGGGCCGGCGTTCAGCGCAGCGTCGCGCCGACCGTCCTCAAGAAGTTGCCGAGCAGCTCGTGCCCGCCCGGGTCAGGATCGACTCGGGGTGGAACTGCACGCCCTCGACCGGCGAGCTCGCGGTGGCGCAGGCCCATGACCATGCCGTCGTCGGTCTCGGCGGTGACCTCGAGCACGTCGGGCACGGTGCCGGCGTCGACGACGAGCGAGTGGTAGCGGGTCGCCTCGAACGGGTCGGGCAGGCCCTGCGAACACGCCCTCGCCGTCGTGGTGGATCGAGCGAGGTCTTGCCGTGCATGAGCTCGGGCGCACGCACGACGTCGCCGCCGTAGACCTGGCCGATGCACTGGTGGCCGAGGCACACGCCGAGCACGGGCACCCGCGCCGCCGAAGTCGGCGACGACCTCGCACGAGATGCCGGCGTCCTCGGGGCGGCCCGGGGCCGGGGCTGATCAGCACGCCGTCGGGCCCGATGGCCTCGAGTCGTCGAGGTCGACCGCGTCGTTGCGGTGCACCACGCGGCTCGGCGCCGAGCTCGCCGAGGTACTGGACGAGGTTGTAGACGAACCAGTCGTAGTTGTCGACGACCACGACCCTCGTTGCCACGCTCACCAGGCTACTTGGCCCTCCCCGTCCCTCGGCCCGACGCGGCGCCGGCCGGTCACTATCCTCGTGGTCCGTGGCTGAGCGGACGAGCGCACCAGGCAGCGGCAAGCGGTCCCGCGGGAGCGGGGAGGGCGCGAAGCCGCGGCGACCGCCCGCCCCGGAACGGGCGATCGTCCCAGGCGGGCGGCGCGAAAGGCTCCCGGGCCTCGCGCACGTCCGGCCGCTACACCGCGCCGATCCCGAGGGAGGTGCGACGCAGCCCGCGGTGGTTCCCGTGGATGCTGCTCGGGCTGCTGCTCGCGGGGATCCTGTGCATCATCCTGAACTACATCGACGTCCTCCCGGCGAGCCCGACCAACTGGTACGTCGTCGGCGGCCTGGTCACGATCCTCGCCTCGGCCCTGCTCGCCACCCGCTACCACTGAGCCGGCTCAGCTCCGGGGCCCGGCGGCAGTGATCACAGCTCTGTAATTCTCCCCAAGTTCGTCCACACCCTGTGGACGACGCCCGGCCGGGCCGCGAGCGCCCGCCGGCGGGGTCGGGAGCGACGCGCGAGCCGCGGCTCGGGGCGCTCAGACGGCGGCGGCGGGCGTCTCGAGCCGCGCGGGGCAGGCGGGACGACCAGGCCCCGGCGACCTCGTCGAGGGCGAGGTCGACCAGTCCCTCCACGACGAGGCGGGAGCCGGCGGCCGTGCCGAGCACGGTGGCCGTCACGGCGGCCTCGTGGGCGCGTGCCGAGGAGCTCGGTTAGGCCGCGAGGTGGCGACGACCACGCGCGAGGGCGCCTCGGAGAACAGCTCGCAGTGCGACGCCACGCCCTCCACCCGGCAGCCGACGCCCGAGCCGATCGCGAGCTCGGCGAGCGCTACCGCGAGGCCGCCGTCGGAGACGTCGTGGATCCCGTGGACCAGCCCCGGGGCCGCGCCGGTGCCGTCGCCCGCCGGTGCGGCGAGCTCGGCCGAGACCAGCTCCCGCACGAGCTCGCAGAGGCGCCGGTGGGCGGCCAGGTCGAGCGGCGCCAGCTCGCCGCCGGTGCAGCCGCGAAGCGTCCGCGCCCAGCGCGAGCCCGCGAGCGTGCCGTCGTGGCTCCCGAGCAGGACGAGCCGGTCGCCCGTGCGCCAGGAGATCGCCGGCGGCCGGGCGGCGAGCTCGTCGACGAGGCCGAGCGACGCCGACCACCGGGGTGGGGTCGATGTCGCGCGCCGCCCGACTCGTTGTAGAGGCTGACGTTGCCGCCGACCACCGGGACCCCGAGCGCCAGGCAGGCCTCGGACATGCCGTCGATGGCCTCGGACAGCTGCCACATCACCTCGGGGTGCTCGGGGTTGCCGAAGTTCAGGCAGTTGACGACGGCGAGCGGGCGGGCGCCGACGCAGGCCAGGTTCAGCACCGACTCGGCCACGGTCAGGCCGCGGTCCCGCGCGCGGGGTCGACTCGCGCACCAGCCGGGGTTGCCGTCGGTGGTGAGGCGCGAGGCCCCGCCCGGTGTCGACGCCGGTCACCGGGTGCCTCAGCCGCAGCACGGCGGCGTCGCCCGCCGGGCCCGCGACGGTGTTGAGGAAGAGCTGGTGGTCGTACTGGACCGACACCCAGAGGGGTCGGACGAGGAGGCCGAGCAGGTCGGCGCCGGCAGTCGGCCGGGGCCGGGAGCCGGCGCCGGGTCGTCGGCGCGCCGCCGCTCGAGGTCGGCGGGCGGCCGCGCGGCGGTCGTAGAGCGGGGCGTCCGTCGTGCGAGCGATGCCGCGGGCACGTCGGCCAGCACCTCGCCGCCCTGCGGGCCGAGCGATGCGCAGCCGGCCGACGCCGTCGGGGCCGGGCCGCGGTGACCCGTGCCGACGACCGTGGCCCGCGACCTCCCAGCGCGCGGCAGATCGCCAGCGACCGCGTCGAGGCCGTCGGGCGTCGACGATGGCCAGCATCCGCTCCTGGCTCTCGCTGGTCATCACCTCGAAGGGCTCCATGCCCGGCTCGCGGCAGGGCACGGCGGTGACGTCGACGTCCATGCCCGACGCCGCCGCGGCCGCCGTCTCGCTGGTCGCGCAGGCGAGCCCGGCGCCGCCGAGGTCCTGGATGCCGACGACGAGCCCGGCGTCGAGCAGCTCCAGGCAGGCCTCGATCAGCCGCTTCTCCTCGAAGGGGTCGCCGACCTGCACGCTCGGGCGCTTGGCGGCGTCGGCCTCGTCGTCGGAGAAGCCGGCCGAGGCCAGCACGCTCACGCCGCCGATGCCGTCGCGGCCGGTGCGTGGAGCCGAGCAGCACCGCGAGGTTGCCCACGCCCGTCGCCCGGCCGAGCACGAGCCGCTCGGTGGGCAGCACGCCGAGGCAGAGCACGTTGACGAGCGGGTTGCCGGCGTAGGTCTCGTCGAAGACAGTCTCGCCGCCGACGGTCGGCACGCCGACGGAGTTGCCGTAGCCCGACATGCCCGCTGACGACCCCCTCGGCGATCCAGCGGCTGGCGGGCGTCGTCGAGCGGGCCGAAGCGCAGCGGGTCCATCACCGCGATCGGCCGGGCCCCCATCGTGAAGATGTCGCGGAGGATGCCGCCGACGCCGGTGGCCGCGCCCTGGTAGGGCTCGATCGCCGACGGGTGGTTGTGGCTCTCGATCCGGATGGCCACGGCGATGCCCGTCGCCGACGTCGACCACGCCGGCGTTCTCGCCCGGGCCGACGAGCACCCACGGCGCCTCGGTGGGCAGGCGCTCGAGGTGGATCCGCGACGACTTGTAGGAGCAGTGCTCGCACCACATGACCGCGTACATCGCCAGCTCGAGGTGGTTCGGTCCGCGGCCGAGGATAGAAACGATGGAGTCGTACTCGTCGTCGGTGAGACCCAGCGCCCGGTGGGCGTCCCGCGGGCTGCCACCACTCGCAGATGCGGGCTGCAGCCACCGTCATCGTTGCGGGCTGTCATTGTGCTCTCGCACACTCGGTGCTGCCGGACGGGTATTTGGTCAATGTGACTTTGCACATTCGCCGCGGGCGTGCCGATAGTCGGTGCTCATGGCTACCCCTACGAAAAGCGATCCGCGATGACGTCGAGAGCACAAGGCGGCACTTGCTGCCGGGCGCGCCGAGGGTCGCGCCGTCCGCCGCTATCTCGAAGCGCTCGAGCGCAGCCGCCCGCGCCGCGGGCGCCGCCCGAGCACCGACTCGCTGAAGCGCAGCTCGCCGATATCGAGGCACGCCTGCGCGACGCCGACCCCTTGAAGCGCCTCCATCTCATCCAGCAGCGCAAGTCCATCGAGAGCCGTCTCGACGGCGGCGACGCCGCCGAGGACCTCTCGTCGCTCGAGGAGGCGTTCGTGGAGGCCGCCAAGGAGCTACGGCGCGCGCAAGGGCATCGACTACGCCACCTGGCGTGAGGCGGGCGTCCCGGCAGAGGTGCTGCGGCGGGCCGGCGTGCACCGGGGCGCGGGCTCCTGGGACGCGATGCTCCCCGGCGCCGTGCGCTGGGGAGAACCGCTCGCGTAGGCGCGTGCCGCGTCGAGGAACGACCTGAGGAGCACCACGCCGTCGGCGGAGCCGAGCAGCGGGTCGCTGGCGCGCTCGGGGTGGGGCATCAGGCCGACCACGTTGCCGGCCCGGTTGCAGACGCCGGCGATCGTCGGCCGTGGAGCCGTTCGGGTTGTCGCAGTAGCGCAGCACGAGCTGGCCGTTCGCCTCGCAGCTCGGCGAGCGTCGCCTCGTCGCAGGTGTAGTTGCCCTCGAAGTGGTTGATGGGCAGCCGGAGCGTCGCTGCCCGGGGCACGCCTGAGGTGAGCACCGAGCTGGTCGAGCTGACGGTGCACTCGACCGTCGAGCAGAGGAAGCGGAGCCCGGCGTTCTTCTGCAGCGCGCCCGGCAGCAGTCCTGCCTCGGTCAGCACCTGGAAGCCGTTGCAGATGCCGACCACCGGGACCGCCGGCGCCGGCGAAGTCGCTCGATCGCCCCCATGACCGGCGAGAAGCGGGCGATCGCCCCGGGCCGGAGGTAGTCGCCGTGGGCGAAGCCTCCCGGGACGACGACGGCGTCGAGGCCGTCGAGCGAGGCGTCGCCGTGCCAGACGAGCTCGGGCGAGGCCCCGAGCGTGGCGAGCGCCTCGACGACGTCGTGCTCGCAGTTCGAGCCGGGGAACAGGACGACCCCGATCCGCGGCGTCACGAGCCCGCTCCGCCGGCCGGCCGCACGTCGGCCTCGTAGCGCTCGATCACCGGGTTGGCGAGCAGGCGGTCGCACATCTCCTCGACGCGGCGCCGGGCGTCGGCCTCGTCGGGGGCGTCGAGCTCGAAGGTGATGACCTTGCCGACGTGGACGTCGCGCACGCCGCCGAAGCCGAGCGCCGGCAGCGCCCGCTCGATGGTCGGGCCCTCGGGATCGGCGATGCCCGAGAGGCCGCGGACCTCGACGTGACGGCGAAGATCACGAGCCGTCCCCCCTGGCGACGCCCCACCAGTCCGAGAACGCCAGCCCCGAGATCCGCTCGTAAGCGGCGATGTAGCGCTCGCGGGTGGCGGCGACGACCTCGGGCGGGATCGGCGGAGGTGCCGACTCCTTGTCCCAGCCGGTGCCGTCCAGCCAGTCGCGCACGGGCTGCTTGTCGAACGACGGCGGCGACGAGCCAGGCGACCACGCGTCCGCCGGCCAAAAGCGCGACGAGTCGGGGGTGAGGATCTCGTCGCAGATCGCCAGCTCGCCGTCGATCAGCCCGAGCTCGAACTTCGTGTCGGCGATGACGATCCCGCGGGTGAGGGCGCGGGCGGCCCCGCGCGTATAGGCGCCGAGCGCGACCTCCCGGGCGCGCGCCGCGAGGTCGGCGCCCACCAACGCCGCGGCCTCGTCGAAGGAGATGTTGACGTCGTGGCCCTCGGTCGCCTTCGTCGAGGGCGTGAAGACGGGCTCGGGGAGCCGGTCCGACTCGCGCAGGCCCTCCGGGAGCGGCGAGCCGTGCATCGTCCCCGACGCCCGGTACTCCTTCCAGGCCGAGCCGGTGATGTAGCCGCGCACGATGCACTCGATCGGGAGCATCTCGGCCTTGCGGACGAGCATCGCCCGACCCTCGAGGTCGGGGACGTCCAGCGCGTCGACCGGGAACGACGCCGGGTCGACGGTGACGAGGTGCGTCGGGGCGACCTCGGCCAGCTCGATGGCCCAGAACGCCGTCATGGCGGTGAGCACGCGCCCCTTGTCGGGGATCGGCTCGTCGAACACCCGGTCGAAGGCGGAGATGCGGTCCGAGGCGACCATCAGGAGCAGTCCGTCGCCGGCGTCATAGACGTCGCGAACCTTTCCCGAGTAGACACGCTCCAGCGTCACGTCCCGACCTCCTCCAGCGCGTCGATGGTGCGGTGGGCATTGCGCAGCGCCCGGTCCAGATCGAATGCCTCGTCGAGCACGGCGCCGGCGCGGGCCGGCCCGAGCGCCGCGACGAGCTCCTCGTCCTCCTCGAGCACCTGGCGGAACGGCCGCCGCTCCTCGAAGGCGCGTCGCGCGTCGCGCTGCACGATGCGGTAGGCGGCGTCGCGGCTCACGCTCGACTCGACGAGCGCGAGCAGGACGGGCTGAGAGAAGACGAGACCGAGCGAGCCCTCCAGCAGGTTCTCGCGCATCCGGTCCTCGTGCACCACGAGGCCGTCGACGAGCCGAGCGGCGCGGCGGAGCACGTAGTACGCGAGCAGGCTCGCGTCGGGGAGCACGATGCGCTCCACCGAGCTGTGCGAGATGTCCCGCTCGTGCCAGAGCGCGACGTCCTCCAGGCCCGCCACGAGGTAGCCGCGGAGCACCCGAGCCATGCCGACGAGGCGTTCGCTCGTGATCGGGTTGCGCTTGTGGGGCATCGCGGACGAGCCCTTCTGGCCCGCACCGAACGGCTCCTCCGTCTCGGCGACCTCGCTGCGCTGGAGGTGGCGGAGCTCGGTCGCCAGCGCCTCGACGGTCGCGCCGACCGTGGCGCAGGCGTAGAGGTACTCGGCGTGGCGGTCCCGCGGGATCACCTGGGTCGCAGGCGTCGGGCGCAGGCCGAGCGCGCCGCAGACCTGCTCCTCGACGGCGGGGTCGATGTTGGAGTACGTGCCGACCGCCCCCGAGAGCTTGCCGACGGCAACCGCGTCGCGCGCCCGCCGCAGGCGCTCGCGGTCCCGCTCGGCCTGCAGGCAGTACAGCGCAAGCTTCACCCCGAACGTGGTCGGCTCGGCGTGCATGCCGTGCGTGCGGCCGAGCATCGGGGTCGCAGCGTGCTCGAGGGCGCGGCGCTTCAGAGCGGCGACCAGCTCGCCCGAGGCCGCGAGGAGCAGGTCTGCCACGCGCGGACGAGCGTCGCGGACAGGGCCGTGTCGACGACGTCGCTCGAGGTGAGGCCGTGGTGGACCCAGGAGCCCTCGGGCGGGCCGATCGCCTCCTGCACGACGTCGACGAAGGCGGCGACGTCGTGGTCGGTGACGCGCTCGCGCTCGGCCACGCGGGCGACGAAGTCGGCGTCGACGACGGGCGCTCGCCGGCGCGCCGCCTCGGCGTGCTCGGCCGGCACCACCCCGAGCTTCGCCCAGGCCTCCAGCGCGAGGAGCTCCACCTCGAGCCAGAGGCCGAGGCGCGCCTCGTCGGTGAACAGCGCCGCCATCTCCGGCAGCGAGTAGCGGGGGATCACCTGGCGGCCATTCGCGTCGTCGGGCCGCTGTGGCCGGCTCCGGTCGTCGCGGCGATGTCGCGGCGGTAGTGGGCGCCGTCGAAGGAGATGCGCCCCGCCGCCTCGTACGCGCGCTCGCGCGCGCGTCGGCGATCGTCGCGCCGACGGCGGTGACCGACAGGACGCGACCGCCGGCGGTGACGAGGCGGCCCGACCCGTCGAGGCCGGTGGCGCCGTGGAGGATGGTCACACCCTCGACCGTACCGGCTCGCTCGACGCCGGAGATGCGATCGCCCGACCGCGTCGCCGCGGGGTAGCCGGCGGCGGCCATCACCACGCTCACCGCGGCGTCGCGTGAGACCTCCGGCGCGGCGGCCGGGAGCCTGCCGGTCGCCGCCCGCAAGAACAGCTCGGCGACGTCGCCGACGAGCCGTGGCAGGACGACCTGCGCCTCCGGGTCGCCGAGGCGCACGTTGAACTCGACCAGCTTCGGCCCTTCGTCGGTGAGCATCAGCCCCGCGTACAGGACCCCCCGGTAGTCGATCCCCCGCCGCCTGAGCTCGGCGAGGCTCGGCTCGACGATGCGGTCCATCACCTCGCCGACGACGCCGTCGCCGGCGAGCAGCACCGGCGAGTAGGCGCCCATCCCGCCGGTGTTCGGCCCGGTGTCGCCGTCGCCGACGCGCTTGGAGTCCTGGGCCGGCGGCAGCGGCACCGCGCGTTCCCCGTCGCAGAGGACGAGCAGGGAGAGCTCCGGGCCCGACATCGCCTCCTCCAGCACGACGCGCCGGCCGGCCGGCCCGAAGGCCTCGCCCGAGAGCTTGGCCGCGACGTCCGCCTCGGCCTCGGCACGGTCCGCGGTCACGAGCACGCCCTTGCCCGCGGCCAGGCCGTCGGTCTTCACGACGTAGGGCCCGGGCAGGGTGTCGAGGAAGGCGACGGCGTCGCCGAGCCGCTCGACGGTGGCGTGGCGGGCGCTCGGCACGCCCGTGGCCGCGGCCAGCTCCTTCATGAACGCCTTCGAGCCCTCGAGGCGGGCCCCGTCGGCGCCCGGGCCGAGCACGGCGCGGCCGCGACGCGCGCAGCCGGTCGGCGAGTCCGTCGACGAGCGGGGCCTCGGGCCCGACGACGACGAGGTCGGCGGGGATCTCCTCGACCGGTGCCGAGCTGGAGGCGATCACGTGGCCCTCGGGCGAGCGGCCGGTCGTCCCGGCGTTGCCCGGCGCCACGACGACGTCCGCAGTCCTCGCCAGGGCGAGGGCGAGGGCGTGCTCGCGCCGCGCCGGAGCCGACGACGCAGACCTTCACCGGCTCACGCGGCGGCGAAGCTCACGTACTGCTCGCGACCCGGACCCACCCCGACGTAGCTCACCGGCACGCCGGCGTGCCGGGCGATGCACTCGACGTAGTCCCGGGCGGCCCTCGGAAGGTCCCCGACCGACGTGGCCGCCGAGAGGTCCTCCTGCCAGCCCGGCAGCTCCTCGTAGACGGGGGTCACCTGGTGGAGCACCGACTGGTGGTAGGGCACGTGCTCGTAGCCGCTCGCCGTCGGCCTCGTAGGCGACGCAGACCTTCACAGTCGGAAGCGCCGAGAGCACGTCGAGCTTGGTGACGGCGATCTCCGAGATCGAGTTGAGGCGCACCGCCTGGCGGAGCATGACGAGGTCCAGCCAGCCGGGCCGGCGCCGGCGTCCCGTGTTCGTGCCGAACTCGTGGCCCCGCTCGACGAGCAGGTCGGCGAGCTCGCCGTCGACCTCGGTCGGGAAGGGGCCCGCTCCGACCCGGGTGACGTAGGCCTTGGCGATCCCGACCACCCGCGAGATGTCGCGCGGCCCGACGCCGGTGCCGACGCACGCGCCGCCGGCCGTCGGGTTCGAGGAGGTGACGAAGGGATAGGTGCCGTGGTCGAGGTCGAGGAACGTCGCCTGCGCGCCCTCGAGCAGCACGTGCTCGCCGGCGTCGAGGGCCTCGTGGATGAGGCTCACCGTGTCGCCGATCATCGGCGCGACGCGCGGCGCCAGCTCGTCGAGGTACAGGTCGGCGATCTCCTCGAAGTCGAGCGCCAGCCGGTTGAAGACCTTGGCGAGGATGGCGTTCTTCTCCCGGAGCACCACGTCGAGCTTCTGGCGGAAGATCTTCGCGTCGAGCAGGTCCTGGACCCGGATACCGACGCGGGCGGCCTTGTCGGCGTAGGCCGGCCCGATGCCGCGCTTGGTCGTACCGAGCTTGTTCTTGCCGAGGCTGCGCTCGGTCGCCCGGTCCATCTCCTGGTGGTACGGCATGATCAGGTGGGCGTTGCCCGACACGACCAGGCGGCTCGTGTCCACGCCCCGGGCCTCCAGGGCGTCGCATTCGGCGACGAGCACCGCCGGGTCGACGACGACGCCGTTGCCGATCACCGGCGTCATGTGCGAGTAGAGGACGCCGCTCGGGATCAGCTGGAGCGCGAAGCTCTCGCCGCCCACGACGATGGTGTGGCCGGCGTTGTGGCCGCCCTGGTAGCGGACGACCAGTCGCATGTCCTTGGCGAGAAGGTCGGTGAGCTTCCCCTTGCCTTCGTCGCCCCATTGGGTTCCGACCACGACGGTCGCGGGCACCAGACTCCCTCCGGCTCGACCGCTTGGAGTGTAGCCGGGGCCCGGTCGAGCGATGATCTGCCTGTCAGGCTGCCTTCGACAGCGTGAAGGCCCCGTCCTCGACGCCGACGTGCACCGTGTCGCCGTCGCTGTAGCGCCCCTCGAGCAGCGCCAGGGCCAGGGGGTCGCCGAGGTCGCGCTGGATGACCCGCTTCAGCGGGCCGCGCCCCGAAGACGGGGTCGTAGCCGCGCTCGGCGATGCAGCGCCTTCGCCTCGGGCGTGACGTCGAGCGTGAGGCGCCGGTCCTCCAGACGGCGCGCGAGCGAGCGCAGCTGGATGTCGACGATGGCGGCGAGGTCGTCCTCGTCGAGAGGTCGCGGAACCGCACGATCTCGTCGATCCGGTTCATGAACTCCGGCTTGAAGTAGTCGATCGGCTCGCCCGGTCAGGTTGGACGTCATGATCAGCACGGTGTTGGTGAAGTCGACCGTGCGGCCCTGGCCGTCGGTGAGGCGGCCGTCGTCGAGCACCTGCAGCAGCACGTTGAACACGTCGGGGTGGGCCTTCTCGATCTCGTCGAGCAGCACGACCGCGTAGGGGCGGCGGCGCACGGCCTCGGTGAGCTGGCCGCCCTCCTCGTAGCCGACGTAGCCCGGAGGGGCGCCGACGAGGCGGCGCACCGAGTGCTTCTCCATGTACTCGCACATGTCGATGCGGACCATGGCCCGCTCGTCGTCGAAGAGGAACGTCGGCCAGGGCCCGGGCGAGCTCGGTCTTGCCGACGCCGGTCGGGCCGAGGAACAGGAACGAGCCGATCGGCCGGTTCGGGTCGGACAGGCCGGCCGCGGCTGCGCCGGATGGCGTTGGCCACCGCCCGGACGGCCTCGTCCTGGCCGACGACGCGCTCGTGGAGCACGTCCTCCATGCGCACCAGCTTGTCGATCTCGCCCTCCATGAGCCGGCTCGACCGGGACGCCGGTCCACTTGCGCGACGACCTCGGCGATGTCCTCGGCGTCGACCTCCTCCTTCAGCATCCGCTGGTCGCGCCTGGAGCTCGGCGAGGCTGCGTGGTCGCGTCGCTCGATGCGCCGCTCGAGCGTCGGGCATGCTCGCCGTAGCGGATCTCGGCCGCCCGCTCGAGGTCGCCCTCGCGCTCGAGCGCTCGGCCTCGACCCGGCGCGCCTCGAGCTCCTCCTTCAGCTCGCGGATCGCCGCGATGGCCTCCTTCTCGGCCTGCCAGTGGGCCTCATCGCCGTCGGTCGTTCTCGCGCAGGTTGGCGAGCTCCTCGTCGAGCCGGGCGAGCCGCTCGGCGCGAGGCGCTCGTCGGTCTCCTTCGCGAGCGCCACGCGCTCGATCTCGAGCTGGCGGATGCGGCGCTCGACGACGTCGATCTCGGTCGGCATCGAGTCGATCTCGATGCGCAGGCGGCTGGCGGCCTCGTCGACCAGGTCGATCGCCTTGTCGGGCAGGAAGCGGCCGGTGATGTAGCGGTCGGAGAGCACCGCCGCCGCGACCAGCGCGGCGTCCTGGATGCGCACGCCGTGGTGGACCTCGTAGCGCTCCTTCAGGCCGCGCAGGATGGCGATGGTGTCCTCGACCGAGGGCTGGCCCGACGTAGACCGGCTGGAAGCGCCGCTCCAGGGCGGCGTCCTTCTCGATGTGCTTGCGGTACTCGTCGAGGGTCGTCGCGCCGATCATGCGCAGCTCGCCGCGGGCCAGCATCGGCTTGATCATGTTGCCGGCGTCCATCGCGCCCTCGGCGGCGCCGGCACCGACGATCGTGTGCAGCTCGTCGATGAAGGTGATGACCTCGCCCTCGGCGTCGGTGATCTCCTTCAGCACGGCCTTGAGCCGCTCCTCGAACTCGCCGCGGTACTTGGCGCCGGCCACCATCGCCGACAGGTCGAGGGCGATGAGCCGCTTGTTGCGCAGGCCCTCGGGCACGTCGCCCTCGACGATGCGGCCGCGCCAGGCCCTCGACGATCGCCGTCTTGCCGACGCCGGGCTCGCCGATGAGCACGGGGTTGTTCTTGGTGCGGCGCGAGAGGACCTGGATGACCCGGCGGATCTCCTCGTCGCGGCCGATCACCGGGTCGAGCTTGCCGCGCGGGCGAGCTCGGTCAGGTCGCGGCCGTACTTCTCCAGCGCCTGGTAGGTCTCCTCGGGGTTCTGGCTGGTGACGCGGTGGCTGCCACGCACCTCGCGCAGCGCCGCGAGCAGCTGCTCGCGCTCGACGCCGAGCTCCGGGGCGAGCGCCAGCAGGACGTGCTCGACCGACAGGTACTCGTCGCCCATCTCCTTCTGGGCCGTGACCGCCCGCTCGAAGGCGTCGATCAGGGCGCGGCGAGATCTGCGGCGCGCCGCCGCCGTAGGCGTGGGGGACCTTGGCAAGGACCTCCTGGAGGCGGTTGCGCACCGTGAGGGGGGCGATGCCCACGCGATCGAGGATCGGCACGGTGATGCCGCCGTCCTGGCCGAGCACGGCGGCGAGGAAGTGGCCGGCAGCACCTCGGCGTTGTGCGCCGCCTCCGCGAGGCGTGACGCCTCCTGCAGCGCCTCCTGGGTCTTGAGGGTCCAGCGGTTCGGGTCCAGTGCCATGCCTACCTACTTCTCGTCGTCGTTCGCTGCTGCTCGCGCCTCACGGCCGCCACCGAGCGGGGAGCGTCTCGCTGCGGACCGGCACGAGGTCGCGCCGGTACTGGCGGTGCGTCTTCGCCACCGCGTCGCGGGCCTCGGCACGGGCCTGCTCAAGCTCGCGTTCGAGCCGGTCGAGCTCGGCCTCGAGGGCCAGGATCCGTCGGACGCCCTCCAGGTTGACGCCCTCGGCCGTGAGGTCCTGGATGCGGCGCAGGTGGGCGATGTCGGCGTCGCAGTAGCGCCGGCTCCCGCCGCCGGTGCGCGCCGGATCGAGCAGCCCCTTGCGCTCGTAGATCCGCAGCGTCTGGGGGTGGACGCCGGCCAGCTCGGCTGCCACCGAGATGACGTAGAGCGCCCGGGTGGAGGGCCCGACGGGTCGTTCGCGTGCCATCGCCGTCACACCCCGAGATCGGTCCGCGGCGACGAGGAAGTGGCGTCGGCGAGCGCCTCGACCGCCTTGCGCTGGGCGTCGTTGAGCTCCGTCGGGACCACCACCTCGACGGTGACCAGCAGGTCGCCGCTCTGGCCGCCCGCTGTGCAGGCCGTGCCCGTGGACGCGGAACGTCCTGCCGGTCTGCGTGCCGGGCGGCACCCTCAGGTCACGGGCTCGTCGAGCGTGGGGACGGTGATCGTCGCACCGAGCGTCACCTCGGGGAAGGTGACCGGCACGGTCAGCGTGAGGTCGCGGCCGTCGCTGGCCGAAGAGCGGGTGCGGCGTCACGTGGACGTCACGAACAGGTCGCCGGCAGGGCCGCCGTTGCGCCCCGGCTCGCCGCGCCCCTTGACCCGGATGCGCTGGCCGTCGTCGACGCCCGCGGGGATCCGCACCTTGACCCGGCGCTCGCGCCGCTGCGCCCCGGTGCCGAAGCACGTCGGGCAGGGATCGACGATCATCGTTCCCCGCCCGCCGCACGCCGGGCACGGCGGCGAGAAGGAGAACAGGCCCTGGTTGTCGTTGATGACGCCCGGTGCCGCCGCAGCGCGGGCAGATGCCGGCGCCGTGCCCGGGCTTCGACCCGCTGCCGGCACAGGTGGCGCAGACGACGTCGGACGTGACGTTGACGGACGTGGTGGCGCCCTCGACGGCGTCCTGGAACGAGAGGTGGAGCTCGGCCTCGATGTCGGCCCCGCGCTGGGGGCCGGCGCCCGGCGCGCCGCTGCGGCGGCGCCGGGCGGTGCCGCCGCGGAAGATCCCGCCGAAGAGGTCGCCGAGGTCCTCGACCCGGAAGTTGAAGCCGCCGGGCGCCGGCCGAGGGGGTTGCTCGCTGCCCGAGGCGGCGGACCTCGTCGTACTCCTTGCGCTTCTGGGCGTCGCCGAGGACGTCGTAGGCGGCGGAGATCTCCTTGAAGCGCTCCTCGGCGCCAGGGTTGGCGTCGGGGTGGTACTGCTTGGCCAGCTTGCGGTAGGCGCGTGTGATCTCCTTCGTCGGTCGCCTCCTGTGAGACGCCGAGGACCTTGTAGTAGTCCTTCTCGAACCACTCGCGCTGCGCCGCCACGCGATCCTTCCTCTAGCCCTGACCTTCACCATGGCCGGGCGCACGACCCTGCCCTTCAGCGGTAACCGGCGCGCAGCACCTCGGCGACGACGGCGCCCCCGGACCCTGCTGAGGCGCCGGCGCCCTCGGTCGCGCCGGGTGCCTCGGCGGTGCCGGGCACGTCGGCGTGCACATGGGCGACGGCGTCGTGCACCGTCGGGTCGAACGGCACCCCGGCCTCGTCGATCCGCTCGAGCCCCTCCTTGGCGAGGATGTCGTGCAGCAGCGTTCCGATCTGGACGAACACCGCGAGGAGCTTGGGCTGCACGTCGCCCGGGTCCGCCTCGCCGACGTGCGCGAGCGCGAGGTCGACGGCGTCGAGCACCGGCAGCAGCCGCTTGAGCAGTCCCTCGGCGGCCCGGTCGAGCAGCTCGGTCTGCTGGCGGACCGTCCGCTTGCGGTAGTTGTCGAACTCGGCCTGGAGCCGACGCAGCGTGTCCAGGTACTCGTCACGCTCGGCCATCACCTTCTCGACGTCGGGCCCGGGCGAGGGCTCCTCGTCGTCCGGAGCGCCCGCCGCTTCGGCGGCCTCGGTGCCCTTCGCCGCGTCCATGCCCTGCTCGGACTTCGCCTCGTCGAGGCGCGCTGGGCGTCCCCGTAGGCACGCGCCACCTCGTCCTCGCCCTCGAGGGGGCCGAGCTTGGCACGCCGGACTCGGACGGGTCGAGCCCGTCCCAGTCCGACATCGTCTCCTCGCCGCTCATGCCTGGGCCGAGCCGGGCTCGTCGACGATCTCGGCGTCCACCACCTCGTCGTCGTTGGAAGACGACCCACTGGTCCCCGCTCCGCCGGCGCCTGCAGAGGCGTTCTGCCGGCGGCGGCCTGGTCGTACAGGCGCTGCGCGAACGCCTGCGAGGCCGTGACCAACGACTCGGTGGTGCGGCGTGATGGCCTCGACGTCCGAGCCCTGTAGCGCCTCCTTCAGCGCCTTCAGGGCCGCCTCGACCCTGTCCTTCTCGTCGCCGGTGAACTTGTCGCCCTGGTCGCGGAGCATCTTCTCGGTCTGGTACACGAGCGTGTCGGCGTTGTTGCGGACCTCCGCCTCCTCCCGCCTGCGCCGGTCGTCCTCGGCGTGCGCCTCGGCGTCGCGGACCATCCGGTCGATGTCGTCCTTCGGCAGCGAGGACTGGCCGGTGATGGTCATCGACTGCTCCTTGCCGGTGGCGCGGTCCTTGCCGACACGTGGACGATGCCGTTGGCGTCGATGTCGAAGGTCACCTCGATCTGCGGCACGCCCCGCGGGGCGGGCGGCAGGTCGACCAGCTGGAACTTGCCGAGGGTCTTGTTGTACATGGCCATCTCGCGCTCGCCCTGGAGGACGTGGATCTCGACCGAGGGCTGGTTGTCCTCGGCGGTGGTGAAGACCTCGGACGCTTCGTCGGGATGGTCGTGTTGCGCTCGATGAGCGGTCATGACCCCGCCCTTGGTCTCGATGCCGAGGCTGACAGCGGCGTCACGTCGAGCAGCAGGACGTCCTTGACCTCGCCCTTGAGCACGCCGGCCTGGATGGCGGCGCCGATGGCGACGACCTCGTCGGGGTTGACGCCCTTGTGGGGCTCCTTGCCCGTGAGCTCGTGCACGAGGTCCTGGATGGCCGGCATGCGGGTGCGAGCCGCCGACGAGGACGACGTGGTCGATGTCGCCCTTGGTCAGCCCGGCGTCCTTGATCGCCTGCTCGAACGGGCCTCGGCACGCCTCGACCAGGTCGGCGGTCAGCTCCTGGAACTTGGCCCGGGTGAGCTTGATGTCGAGGTGCTTCGGGCCCTCGGCCGTGGCGGTGATGAACGGCAGGTTGATCTTCGTCTCCTGCACCGCCGACAGCTCGATCTTGGCCTTCTCGGCGGCCTCCTTGAGCCGCTGGAGGGCCATCTTGTCGGCCGGCCAGGTCGACGCCCTCGGTGTCCTTGAACGTCTTCACGAGCCAGTCGATGACCCGCTGGTCCCAGTCGTCGCCGCCGAGGTGGGTGTTGCCGGCGGTGGACTTCACCTCGAAGACGCCCTCGCCGATCTCGAGCACCGACACGTCGAAGGTGCCGCCGCCGAGGTCGAACACGAGGATCGTCTGGTCGGCGCCCTCCTTGTCGAGGCCGTAGGCCAGGGCGGCCGCCGTCGGCTCGTTGATGATGCGCAGCACCTCGAGGCCGGCGATCTGGCCGGCCTCCTTGGTGGCGGTGCGCTGGGCGTCGTCGAAGTAGGCGGGCACGGTGATGACCGCCTGGGTGACGCGTGTCGCCGAGGTAGGCCTCGGCGTCCCGCTTCAGCTTCTGGAGGATGCGGGCCGAGATCTCCTGCGGCGTGTAGGCCTTGCCGTCGATGTCGACGGTCCAGTTGGTGCCCATGTGGCGCTTGACCGAGCGGATGGTGCGGTCGGGGTTGGTGATGGCCTGGCGCTTGGCCACCTCGCCGACGAGGACCTCGCCGGACTTGGAGAAGCCGACGACCGACGGCGTGGTGCGGGCGCCCTCGGCGTTGGGGATGACGGTGGGCTCGCCGCCTTCGAGGACGGCGACGACCGAGTTGGTGGTGCCGAGGTCGATGCCGACCGCCTTGGGCATGAAGTACCTCCACTCTCGCTATTGCTTGTCGTCGAACTTCTCCGCAGTCGGCAGGCCCCGGGATGTGCCCCGTGCCACCGCCCGCCGGGGGTTGCAAGCTGTAGCATAGCGAAGTTGAGTGCTCTGTTGTCAAGATCGGTTTTAGCACAGCAAACCTCCAGTTCAGAGCGGGTGAGTCGGCCTCAAGGAGGCGGAGAGACGCGGGCGGACAGCCCCCGCGAGCGTGGCGCGAGTGCAGGGGGGTTGGCGCCGACGGTTCAGACCGTCGGGGAGCGCGGACGGCTCAGGACGAGCGCGCCGGGTGTGCCCGCATCCCGTCCAGGGTGACGAGCTCGCGCCAACGGTGGTCGGCGATGCGCGCCACCGTGGCGAGCTGGCGACGCTCGCGGGCACGGAAGGGCCGGCCCGAGCGGCCGACCAGCAGCGCGAGGCCCGAGACCTCGAGGGCCGCCCACGCCACGTCGTTCGCGGCCGCGGCGGCGCCCGCTCGGGCGCCGCTGAGCGCGTGCCGGTGACGAAGGCCTCCAGCCACGGGGCGGGGGGCGCTCCGGTCGACGAGCTCAGCACGATCGGCCCCTCCGGGTCCACGACGGCCGCCCACTCGGCCGAGAAGCCCGCACCGACCCCGGCGACGAGGGCGGAGAAGAGGCCACCCACCGAGCGCTCCGCCAAGATGTCTGCCGCCACCTCCAGCGCGTCGATGAGCGGATAGGGCAGCCCGGCGACGACGGCGCGCACGTCCTCCACGTCGACGGCGTCGAGCTCGCCGACCTTGGCGAGCATGAGGGGGATGAGCTCCTCGCCCGGTAGGTCGATCGTCAGCTCGTCGATGACACGTCCGTCGCCGCGTTCCAAGATGTCGATGCCCACGAGGTCGCCGCCGACCGCGCCGATACGGCTCGCCACAGAACCGAGCGCACCCGGACGGTCGGCAAGCCAGACCCGCATGACGAAGCTCGTCATGGGCCTCACACTAGGCAGCAGTTGTGAACGCAGCGTTGCCACTTCGCGACGGCAATGTGTCGGCAACGTCACCTGCACGCGCCACGTCGTCGACGACCGTCGGCGACGGCTCGCGGCCTGCGCCGCAGCTCGTAGCGGGTGTCGCCGAGGGGGTAGCCTCGCTCGCATGGCGACGCTCGTCCTCCTCCGCCACGGCCAGAGCACCTGGAACGCCGAGAACCTCTTCTCCGGATGGGTCGACGTCGACCTGAGCGAGCACGGCGAAGCGGAGGCCCGCGCCGCGGGCGAGCTCATCGGCGCCGAGGCGGACCTGGAGTTCGACATCGTCCACACCTCCGTGCTCACCCGGGCCGTGCGGACGGCGGACATCGCCCTCGCCGCCGCCGGGCGCAGCTACCTCCCCGTCCGGCGGCACTGGCGCCTGAACGAGCGCCACTACGGCGCCTTGCAGGGTCTGAACAAGGCCGAGACGGCGGAGAAGTACGGCCTCGAGAAGGTCAAGATCTGGCGGCGTAGCTACGACGTGCCGCCCGAGCCCGTGGCGGCCGACGACCCGAACCATCCGGTGAACGATCCCCGCTACCGGCTCGTGCCCCCGAGCGCGCTCCCGGCGACCGAGTGCCTGGCCGACGTCGTGCGCAGGCTGATCCCCTACTGGGAGGACGACATCGCGCCCGACCTGCTCGCCGGGCGCAACGTCCTCGTCGTCGCCCACGGCAACAGCCTCCGGGCGCTCGTGAAGCACCTGGAGAAGCGGTCGAACGAGTGGGTCGTCGAGTTCAACATCCCGACGGGGGTGCCACGCGTCTACGAGCTCGACGCCGGGCTCGACATCGTCTCCCAGCGCGAGCTGGGTGATCCCGAGGCCATCCGCGCCGCCGCGGAGGCCGTCGCCCGCCAGGCCGGCTGAAGCGCCCCGGCGGGTGGGCCGGACGGCCCGCGAGCGCCACCAAAGGGCCTCGCACCCCTGCACGCTGGGCGTTCACACTGCCGAAACATTCGGGTAACGCGGCGTTCTCTTCGACGCCACAGCGGCGAAACCGTCCGTCCATAGCGTTCGCCCCGTCGGTCGCCGCGAGGGGCGCGGCCTTACGGGAGGAGCGTGGATGTACTTCCCTTATCCGAGCTGGCTCAATGCAGGCGATAACGCCTGGCAGCTGACGGCGGCGACGCTCGTCGGGCTGATGAGCCTCCCCGGGATCGCCGTCCTGTACGGCGGGCTGGTGAAGAAGAAATGGGCAGTCAACACGATGCTCATGGCCTTCGCCGGATTCGCCGCCGTCCTGGTGGTGTGGGTGTTCTGGGGCTACAACATGGGCTTCGGAACACCGTTCCATGCCGGCGGCGGCACCGGGGTCGCCAACATCCTTGACGGGTTCCTCGGACATCCGGGGTCCATCACGGGACCGGGCCAGGAGCAGCACCAGGCGATCATCCCGCTGCTCGCGTCGGCGTCTCCGCCGTTCCACTTCCCGACGGCGACGTTGGCGTACTTCCAGTTCGTCTTCGCGGCGATCACGCCGCTCCTGTTCCTCGGGAGCGTGCTCGGGCGGATGAACTTCAAGGCGTGGATCATCTTCGTCCCTGCCTGGACGACATGCGCCTACACCGTGAACGCCATGCTCATCTGGGGCGGCGGCTACTGGGCGTCGAAGGGCGCGCTCGACTATTCGGGCGGCTACGTCATCCACCTCGCGGCCGGAGTCAGCGGCTTTGTCGCCGCCTGGGTGATCGGACCACGCCTTACGCGTGACCGGCAGTCCTTCCCGCCGACGAACCTGATGCTGGTGGCGGTCGGTGCCGGACTGCTGTGGCTCGGCTGGAACGGCTTCAACGGCGGTGACCCGTACTTCGCCGGCGCCGACGCCGCTTCGGCGGTGCTCAACACGAACCTGTGCACGGCGACGGCGCTCCTCACCTGGGTGGCCTGCGACGCCTTCATCGGCCCAGCCAAGAAGCCGACGTTCCTCGGCTCGGTGAACGGCATGATCGTTGGACTCGTCGGCATCACACCCGCCGCTGGGTTCGTGAACGGCAACGGCGCGGCCGTCCTCGGCGTCATCGACTCGCTGATCGTCTTCCTCGCCTGGACCTATCTGCCGAAGGTGAGACCGTTCAGCAAGGTGGACGATGCCCTTGGCGTGGTCTACACGCACGGAATAGCCGGGTTCACGGGAGGCATCCTCACCGGCTTCCTGGCTGATCCCCATATGATCGAGTACGTCGCTGGCAAAGCGAACACCTCGGCGCTGTGGAACGCTGTGTCAGCCCCCGCGGGCCTGCTCTACGGCAACTCCGACCGTGTGCTGATCCAGTTCCTCACGGCGTGCACGATCATCGCCTGGGACGGAATCGTCACCTTCGTCCTCCTGAAAATCATCAAGATCTTCATACCGCTCAGATACACCGATGCGGAGCTGGAGGAAGGTGACGCCGCCGTGCACGACGAGGAGGTTGAACCTCCACAGTCGGCTGTCCGCACGGGCATCATGGAGACCTTGGCCCCAGAGGGAGTGTCCTAGATGAAGCTCGTCGTGGCAGTGATCAAGCCGTTCAAGCTGGACGAGGTGAAGGAGGCACTGAAGTCGATCGGCGTTCAGGGCCTCACGCTCACCGAGGTCCAGGGCTTCGGCCGGCAAGGGGGCCACACCGAGACCTACCGGGGAGCCGAGTACCAGATCGACCTCGTGCCGAAGGTGCGTCTCGAGATCCTGGTCGACGATGCCCGGACCGCCGACGTCGTCGACACCGTCGTCGCGACGGCGCGCACGGGCAAGATCGGCGACGGCAAGGTCTGGGTCATCGACGTCGACGAGGTCGTGCGCATCCGGACGGGAGAACGAGGAGGTGACGCCCTCTAGCCGGCGCCCACCGGCAGCGGGTCGGCACCCGCATCGATGACGGGGCCCCGGGGAGCGTGCTCCCCGGGGCCCCGTCCTTTCCCCCCTCGCCACTTCGGGCGGCGACCCGGCGGCTCACGCCGGCCCGCGTCGCGCCGCCTAGGTGCGGAAGTTCTCGAAGTAACGGCTCGGCGTCGGGCCCCGCTGGTGCTGGTACTTCGATCCGAGCGCCGCGGAGCCGTACGGGTGGTCCGCCGCCGTCGTCATCCGCAAGAAGCTGATCTGGCCGATCTTCATGCCCGGGTAGACGGTGATCGGCAGGTTGGCCACGTTCGAAAGCTCGAGAGTGAGGAAGCCGTCGAAGCCGGGGTCCACGAAGCCGGCGGTGGAGTGGATCAACAGGCCCAGGCGGCCGAGGCTCGACTTGCCCTCCAGCCGACCGACCAGGTCGTCGGGCAGCGCCACGCGTTCGGCGGTCGCGCCGAGCACGAACTCGCCGGGGTGCAGTATCAGCGCCTCCTCGCCGATCACCTCGATCAGCTCGGAGAGCTCCTCCTGGTTCTCCTTCACGTCGATGACGCGCTGGGTGTGGTTCCGGAAGACCCGGAAGTAGCGGTCCACGTGAAGGTCGACCGACGAGGGCTGGATGCACCCCTCCCCGATCGGGTCGATGACGATGCGGCCGGCGTCGAGCTGCTCGCGGATGGTGCGGTCGGAGAGGATCATCTTCGGCTCGCACGTTACCGTTTCGGCTCGCCGGAGGTCGTGTCCGGACCCACGAGACCGGCCACGAGGTCGACCACGAGCTCGGGGCGCGACAGGAACGGCGAAGGGCTCGTCGCCCACTCGACGATTGCTCCGGCGTTGCGCGCCATCTCCCGCTGGTCGTCGGGATGGATGGCCCCGTCGAGCGTGCACACGACGTACGTGGAGGGGACCGTCGCCCAAGCGGGCGCCGCTGGCGTCTTCACCTCGGCAAGGCGGCGAAGGGGCGCAGGCGCTCCACGGCGACAGCCGTGAGATCGGGCGGGACGTCCCCGTAGAAGGCGCCCCTGGCGTGCGCCGGATCGATCGTCGTCCAGTCATCGCGGACCTGCACCGCGTCCTGGATCAGGGGCCGGCCGTCAGGCTTGACCGGGAGGCCGGGTTCGATCATGAACGCGCAGAGGTAGACGAGGTGGCGCACGCGCTCGGCGCCGATCGCCCCGAGGGTGACGACGCTCCCGCCGTAGTAGTGCCCCACCACGACCGTGTCGTCGTCCAACCGGTCGAGCACGTCGCGCAGCGCAGCGGCGTCATCCGCGAGGGACGTGAGGGGCAGCTCGGGGGCGACGGTCGGGATCGCCCGCTCGTCGAGCCCGGCACGCACCATGTCCCAGCACCACGGTCCGTGCCAAGCGCCGTGCACCAGCACCACTGTCGTCATCGTCCGTGCCCCTGTTCGCCGAGCCCGTGCAGGCAACGTAGCGTCACGGACCATCGGGTGCCCGCTGATCGCCGCGCTCCTGGGCGGCCATTGGGACCAGGTTGGGCACCGAGCTAGAGTCGACGCGTCCACCAGAGCGGCGCCGGCAGGCGGCCGGGACGGCAGGGCACGCGGGCGTAGTTCAGCGGCAGAACATCAGCTTCCCAAGCTGAGAACGCGGGTTCGATTCCCGTCGCCCGCTCCAAGCATTTTCCCTAGTCAACCGGCCTTTTTGCTTTGACCGTCAGACACCGATTTGCTGTCCATCGCGCGTTCATCGCGCGCCCGGATCGCGCCCGTCGCCGCACGCTTGCCAATCGGGGTCACCTTGGCGAGTTTGGCGAGCCCTGAGAGGGCCTTCGCGAGGACCTGGTCCCGCTCCGCTGTGGCGTGCTGGTAGCTGAGTGCAGTCCGCTCGTCTGAGTGCCCCATGCGGACCATGAGCTCCTTAGTAGAGGCTCCGGTGGCCGCGGCCCAGGTGTTCCCGGTGTGGCGGAGGTCGTGGAGGTGAAAACGCTCGAGCCCGGTTGCGACCTTGGCCTTGTCCCACTCCTTTTGGAGCACGTGAGGCCGGAGCGGACCGCCCTTCTCTCCAGTGAAGACCAACGCGTCCGGGCTTGCGGCAACGAATTTCCGTAGGTGCACGACGATGTCTTGGAGAATGTGCGGAGGGATTGCGACTTCCCTTATTCCAGCCTGGGTCTTTGGAGGTCCAAACTCTAGTGACCCGCCTTTCAATTGATTAATTACGCGCTGCACACGGACCGTTCCTTTTCGCACATTGATCTCGGATCGTCCGAGCCCGAGCAGCTCGCCGCGGCGCAGTTCGCACCACGCAGCGAGGAGCACGAGCGCCCTGAACCGCTCGGTGATGGCGTCAGCAAGCGCCTCGACTTCGGCAACCGTGGCGACCGGACGCTCAGGCGTGTGCTCCACGCCGGCGCCTTCGACCAGACACGGAGAACGACCGATGCGTTCGTCGACTACCGCCGACCGCATCATCGCCCGCAGCAGTCGGTACGCCTTCGCGACGGTCGAGGGACCGGGTTTCGGAGCCACCAAGAGATGGGCGTGCCAGTTCCGCACGACGGAGGGCGAGATCGCGGTCAGCTCAAGTTTTCCCAGCTTGGGGAGGATATGAAGGTCAAGAAGCGTCTGGTAGGTCTCCCGGGTCCTCGAGCGGAGATTGGGGCGATCCTCCAGCCATTGGATCGACCACTCCTTGAGGGTGATCTTTCCTCGTCGCGGGTCGATCCAGACTCCGCGAGCGCTGCTTCGTCCGCTCGTCTGCCGCGTACTCCTCTGCCTCCTTCTTGGTGCGGAAGGTGCGCATGTAGGTGTGCCCCGCTGGATCTCGGAGCCGGACGTCGTACCGCTTGCCAGCAGTCGTGTTGCGAGCTTGGATGCTCATCAGTTTCTTCCTTCCTATGTCTTTCCCTTCCGAGCTGAGCGATGCCATTACGCGTTGTCACTTCTATTGGCGTCGATCAGTGCTCGGCTTTCAGGAAAATAGTCTGCCTCGCGGCTGCCCCATCAAGTCGAAGCACGTTGCCGAGCGTCGCGAAGAACGATGCTTCCTTCCGGATCGTCGGCCAGGCGCGCGATCAAGTCGTGGATCGCTTCGACAGGGATGCGGCGGGACTTCCCGATCTGGACCGATCGCAACACCCCGAGCGCCAACAGCTCGTAGACTTTCGTGCGACCGATCGACAGTGTCTCCGCTGCCTCCTCGGGTGTGAGCAGTACCTTGTCAGTCACAAACTTCTCCTCTCTACGGGTTCGTGAGCACGGCGCGAGCGATCTCGATCGCGTCCCACGGCACGGACGCGAGCTGCACGACCTCGCCGGTTTCGGGGGCCTGGATCATCTCGCCACCCCCGACGTAGATCGCGACGTGACCGAGCACGCTCGGACCCGTCGTGTCCTCCCCGACGAAGAACAGCAGGTCGCCTGGTTGCAGCTGGCCGACGGCGACGGTGGTGCCGAGCGTCGCTTGTTCCTGCGAGGTGCGGTACTGCCAGAGCAGGTTCACGCCGAGGTCCTCCATCGCAACGACGACGAGGCCCGAACAGTCGAGACCAACGTGCGCAGTGACGCCGCCCCAGACGTAGGGCACGCCGAGCTCGGTCTCTGCTGCGGCGACGAGCGCCGCACCCGATCCGTCGAAGGACTCACCGGGCGGAAACGAAACGGGGTAACCGCCGGATCCCGGCGGCGGTGCCGAGCCTCCAGGTGGTGGGCTCGCGCTTCCGCTGATGTCAGTCGTCGTGCCGTCGACGTTCATCCCGTACTCGACGGCGAGCGCGAGGACCCTGCTATCCCAGACGGGTGACGCATCGTAGGACTGGAGAGCGTCGTCGATGTCCCCGGCACTCACCTGCAACGCGGAGAGCACCCGACCGAGCGTGAAGATCGCGTCGTACTCGTTCTGCGGATTGGGAAGGGCATTGTCCGGCGCACCGTCGTAGAGCTCCTCGTACTCGCTCCAGATCGCCGGCGAGAAGCCCATCGGACCGAGCGTCTCGGAGGAAGCCGGCGAGGACGTGCCGTAGAAGGGTGGGCTGATCATCCCGGTCGTCGTGTCGAGGTCGATCATCACATTCGGATCCACCGTGAGGTTCACCGCGGCGAGCACCTGCCAGGGAACTCCGATGCACTGCTCGGCCGCATCCTCAAAGGCGCGGATCGTGACCTCGGGGAGCACGCTCGTCGCGTAGGCGCTCGGCGGCTCCTGAGAGACGAGCTGACCGAGCGCCCCACCGAACGCGACGCCGATCGCGACGAGGGGAACGGTGAGCACCGCAACGAGGAGCGGTATGAGCCCCGCGATCAACCTGCTCACTGGGTCGCCTCGACAAGGTACCGACCGTGCACCTTTCGCAGTTCGAGGTACATGCTCCCGAGCGCGCTCCCGGTCGCGTGTAGGACGACCGTGACGCCGACCATGCCCGACGGCGCCCACGACGCGAAGGTCCCTACGACGCGCGGGACAATCGTCTTCGTCGCGATGCTCGCCCCATTCGTCCCACGAGCGAGATGGGTGCGCCATGGCTCAGCGCACATCGGCGCGACGATGCGAACCCACTCGTTCGTCGAAACGCCAGAAACCGTGCTGAAGGCGTCAACCGCGTAGCGTGCCGCGACCAGTCGCGCCGCAGGAGAAACGACAGGCGCTCGGAGCGGTCGGCGGACCCCGGGAGCGGCGCGGCGCGTCGTGGCGTGGGTCACGACGCTCGAATGTCGAGCTGCGCGCTGGCCACCTGGAGCAATAGAAGGTGTGACGTTCTGCCCCGCAGCCCGCGCGACGAGCACGCTCGCGGCGATCAACAGAGCGAGCGCTCCCGCTCCGACCAGAACCGATGTCTTCCTCACCCCTACTAATCACCGGGCAACTGCGCGCTTTCGAAAACTTTCCGCCGATTTCTTTTCGGAATCCCCGAAACGCCCGGTGATTAGTAGGTAGTGGCTCCCCGTCCGGGAGCCGGGCAGACGGAGGTATCCGATGGCTGATCGCCTCGAGACCGAAGCAGCGAGCGGCGCGTCACCCACGACAGCCGGTCGGCGCGGGCGACGAGCGATGCGCCGGGTCGTCATCGCCTACGAGGTCGTCGCCGTCGTGCTCCTCGGCATCTTTCTGTCGGCAACGGCCGCGTTCGCCGACGTGACCGTCAGCCCGACCGCTCCGCCCGCGGCGAACGCGTCTGCAGGACCTCGTGAACTGGGGCGCGTACACCGGCGCGCTGACGTGCCTCGGGGGCGCGATCTACGGCTTCGGGAAGATGGGCCTCTCCCACAAAGACGGCAACTACGGCGCGACGAACCACGGTCGCACCGTCGGGTTTATGTCGCTCGCCGGGGCGCTCGGGCTCGGCGTGGCACCGACGATCATCAACACCCTCACCGGCATCCACTAGCCCAGCTCATCGAGAGGAGCTGGGACATGGATGTGCTCGCACTCTTCGGGATCAATCCCGCCAGTTGGGTCACTTCGTTCGTGACCGCGATGTTCAAGGACGTCCTCGGCGCAATCGGCACCGCAGCAGGCGACGTGCTCGGCGCGCTGCTGAGTTTCATGAACTCGACAACCGAGCCGGTCTTCTCCAGTGGTTGGTGGACCGGAACCGGCGAGAGTGTCTTCGTCCGCGTGCTCGCCGTCGCCGGGAGTCTGATGTTCATCGGCTTCGCGATGAGCGTCGTCTCCTCGGTGCTCAGCCGAGATCACACGATCATGGCGAGGGCAGCGCTTCACCTCCCCCTCGCAGTCATCGAGATGGCATCCCTCGTGACGGTGACCGCCGCCCTCGTGAGCGGCTCCGACGAGATCGCGAACTACATCGCCGGGGGTGGCTCGAAAGGTCTCACCGCGTTCGTGACGACAACGCTGGCGGTCGCGGTGTCGACGGGAGGGATCGTCGGCATCCTCCTCGCGTCGTTCATCATCGTGGCCGGATTGACGGTCTGGGCGGTGCTGATCGTTCGCACCGCGCTCGTGTACGTCGCGGTGATGGCCGGTCCGCTCATCTTCGCCGCAACGATCCATCCCTCCACCCGCCACGTCCACAAGCGCTACATCGAGGGCGGCATCGCGATCATCGGGTCGAAGATCGTGATGGCCATCGCGTTCGCGACGGGGTCGGCAATGCTCGGCGGGCTCGGGTCGCCAATGAGCTTTGGACAAGCCATCGGCGCGCTGATGCAAGCGCTCGCGATCCTGCTCATCGCGACGTTCTCTCCCTTCATCTTCATCAAGCTGCTCATCGGCGCGGAGGCGCTCGCGATCGCCGAAGGGCTTGAGCACCGCCCGCTTCGCGCCGGGATGTCGGCCGCCTCCGGCGTCTACCACGCCGCCGGACTGAAGAACATGCTCGGGCGGATGGGCGGCGGCGCCCAGGGCGGCGGTGAGGATCCCGGCGGTGGGGCCGGTGGACCCGATGGCGGCGGAGGCGGAGGATCCTCGCCCGGCGGGAGCCCGGCCCGACGTGCGGGCGCGGGAGTAGCCCGGGCCGTCGCAGCATCTCGACGCCTCGCTGGACGTGCGCACACCGGAGCATCGCCGACTGGCGAGAGTGCCGCGTCCGCGTCGTCCGGCGCGACGATCGGGCACGGCGAAGAGAACGCGCCCGACCCCCCGGCCGACGCCACCGCATCTGCGGCGACGAGCGCCGCGGCACCGACCTCGTCGCGCTCATCGGCAGCCGGAGGCGGGCAACGCAGATCGCCGGGTGCGGGCCCAGTGGCGGCCGAGGCTGCGGGGTCCGTCGCGCCTTCCACAAGCTCGACGACAGGCGCACCGAACGCGGAGCACGGCGAAACGACCTCGTCCCAACCCGCCCCGCGAGCGTCGCGACGGCCGCGACGGGCGAGAGCGGCGCTGACCGGTCAGACCCAGTGCCAGCGTCGCCACCGGTCGCGACATCGCCTTCCGACCCGACGGGCCCTGCTCAGGATGGGAACGCCGAGCGGCACGCGGCGGAGGGGAGCCCGATGCGCCCCGCTCCGGCCCGGCCGGCACCGCCGCGGAGTCCCGTGGTGGACACCCCATCGGCAGACACGGGTGGAGGTGGAACACCGCCAGTGCCTCGTGGAGGACGTCTCGCTCTCGTGAATGAGGCGCGCGTCGGACCCGCCAAGGTCCAGCAGCTGTTCACGCCCGCGCCGGCAGCAACTGGAGGAAGGAAGCGATGACGACAACGACCACCGAACCGGAGAGCTATCGGCTGATCCGCCCCGACGGACTCGGCTTTTTCAAGAAGCGCTCGCCACGCCAGTTCGCGTATCGCGCTCGGCGGCGTGTTCCTCGGCGTCGTCGGCTTCGCGGCGACGCACTTCGACCCGGGGCTGCGCGTCGGCTCTCGGCGTGCTCGGCATCGCCGTGGTGGTGCTCGCGATGACGCGGACGCTTGGCGGAGAGGACGCCGTTCGAGCTGATCGCGCCGGCGCTCTCCTACGGGCGGCGGCGTCTCGGGCGCGGCCGGTGGTCCGCGCCACTCTGTCCGACCGGTGGTCCGGAGAACAGCGGTGCCGTGCCCCCGTGGCTTGGCGGTATCTCGCTCTTCGACTTCGATCCACTGGCTGGCCTCGATCGGCCCTCTCCCGCGCGTCGGGCTCGTCCGGGACCGCGCCGACGGCACGGTGAGCGTGGTGCTGCGCGTGCACGGCCAAGGTTTCCTCGTCGCCGAGCCGGCCGAGCAGGACTACCGGATCTCGGCGTGGGGACAGGCGCTCGCGCAGTTCTGCCGGGACGGCCAGCCGGTCGTTCGTGCTCGCGTGGTCGCAGTGGCTCGCGCCGGCCGGCATGGAGGAGCACCACGCCTGGCTCGAACAGACCATCCGCGTCGATCCGGACGAGAAGATGGTCGCCGCTTACGACGAGGTGCTCGCCGAGGCGGGACAGGCGGCGACCCTCTCGGAGGTCCTCGTCACGATCTCGGGTCGCGACCCGGCGGGTGAAGGTGCTCGGCCAGCACCACGACGACCGCCTCCTCGCCGCGACCGACCGTCTCCTGGACGAGGCGGACCGCTTCACGAGCCAGCTGCAACGCGCCGGCCTCGTCGTCTCCCGCCCGCTCTCGGCCGCGGCGCTCGCCGCGCGCACTTCGCGACCGGCTCGATCCCTCGAGCGCCAGACGGCTCGACGTGCGGGGCCGGGGGATCGGGGACGTCGCCGGCCTCGTCTCGCCGGAGAACGCCTTCCCAGTGTCAAGCGAGGAGCGCTCCCGACGGACGCTGCGCGTCGATGACTCGTTCCACCGGGTCTTTCGGGTCATGGAGTGGCCCCGCACCGCGGTGCGGGCGGACTGGATGTCGGGATTCCTCTGCGCACCCGACGCCGTGCGGAGCTTCACCGTGATCTTCGTGCCCCAGAGTCGGCGCATCGCGAAGGGCCAGGCGACGACGCTCGCGACGACCGCAGCGGCAGCGGTCGAGGACCGCGTCGAGCATCGCAAGTACGTGAGCGCGGAGCAGCGCCGCGTCCAGGCCGCGGCGAACGCGCTCGAGGAGGAGCTCGAGCAGGGCGCGGGGATGGAGCTGTTCGTCGGTCTCGTCGGCGTCGTCGCACCCTCCGAGGACGAGCTCGAGTCGGCCTGCGAGCGGACCATCCAGGCCGCGGCCAACTGTGGCATGGAGCTTCGACCGGTCGACTTCCGCCAACCCGCGGCGCTCGCCGCGGTGCTCCCCCTCGGGCGCGGCGTGACCGCGACGCTGCGATGAGCAGCCGAGCGCCGGAATGGTTCGCGCCCGCGGTGACCGGCACGGCACGGCCGAGGGCGCTCCGCCTGCCGGGGCATCGCGCCACCACCGCGCAGGTGGGATCGCTCTTTCCCTGGCAGGCCGACCAGGGCCTCGGGGCGAGGGGCCCGCTCATCGGGACGACCTGGCCGTGGCGGGCGGGATGGTTCTACGACCCGTTCGCGCTCTACGCCGCGGGGCTCTTGGACAACCCGAACATCATGGTCTACGGCGAGGTCGGGAGCGCCAAGTCCTCGTCGGTGAAGTGCCTCCTCGCCCGCCAGATCGGCCTGCTCGGTCGGGGCGGGATCGGCCGACAGGCCTTCATCGTCGATCCGAAGAGCGAATACCGCGGCCTCGCCGAGGCGCTTGGTATGCGGGTCGTACCGCTCCGGCCGGGGGGCGACGTGCGGGTCAACCCGCTCGGGCGGATGCCCGGCTCGGTCGAGACGACCGAGGAGACCCTCTCGCGCCGCACCCGTCTCGTCGTCGCGCTCTTGTCCTCGATGTTCGGAAGGGCCCTCGACCCCGAAGCCGACGCGATCGTCGGCTGGGCGATGGAGGCACTCACCTCCTCGGACCGTTCAGATGACGTGACCCTGGTCGACCTCGCCGAACTGCTCCGCGGCGCCGTCTCCCCAGATGGTGGAGCGCTCCGGACTCTCCCGTCGGGAGCTCACCGAGCGGGCCCGGGTGGCATGGACACTGCTCGACAAGTTGGTGCACCGCGACATGAAGGGGATGTTCGACGGCACGGTGAACATGGCCGCCGAGTGGGCGAGATCGGGCACCGGGATCGTGCTCGACATCTCGGCGGTCTTCAACGACAAGACGCTCCTGCCGCTCACGATGCTCGCCGCGATCTCGGTGCTGCAGTCGATCTACCTCGTCGGCGACGCCACCGACGAGTGGAAGGTGCCGCGCCGCTTCCTCGTCATCGACGAGGGCTGGTCGATCACCCAGAACGAAGAGGCGACGCGCTTTCTTCAGGAGAACTGGAAGCTCGCCCGCCGACGTGGCGTGGCGAACGTCGCGATCTGCCACCGGGTCACCGACCTCGGCGCGCAGGCCGACAGCGGGACGGCGATCTCCAAGATCGGCGAGGGCCTGCTCGACGACGCGGAGACCCAGATCGTCTTTCGCACCTCGCCACATGTTCTGGAAGCCACGACCGCCGCTCTCGGGCTCACCGCGACCGAAGCCGAGGCGCTCCCCCGTCTGCCGAAAGGATGCGCGCTGTGGAAGGTGCGCGGCCGCTCCGCCTTCGTCCAGCACATCCGCTCGGAGTACGAGAAGAGCTTCACCGACACCGACGGGAGATTGTCATGAGAGGCAGCCCCCAGGACCCCACCCGACCACCGCGGCTGCACTCGTGGAGCGAGCTCTGGCTGTTGTACGTGCTGTCGGCCTTCGTCATCGTCGTCGGCCTCTTCGACTTTACCGGCGCGGCGGCGAACTGGCTCGATGAGGGGAACTTCTCCTTCCTCGGCTTCACGGCCGCGACCCACTTCGTCGGTCACGTGCTCACTCACCCCGGCGACCCCGCCAGCGGCTGGCACGCATCGCAGCCCGCTCCGTTCCCCGCCGTCGCCTTCTGGCCCGTGCTCGGCGCCAGCATCGCCGTCCTCCTCCTCGTCGCCTGGCGCATTCACCGACGCCTTCGCGGGCGATGGCGGCGACCGGTCGAGGAGGGCTTCGTTTCCGCACCGGCGCTCAGCGCGGTGGCGCAGCATCCGCGCCGCCACGACCCGCGCCACCCAGACGCGCCCGTCGCTGTCGGGCCCACAACTCGTGGCCCGCGAGGTCGGCTACCCCCTCGGGCGCTCGCTCCGGCCGCGGGGCGTCGAGCTGCGGGCGTCGTGGGAGTCCTCGATGGAGCTCGTCGCGCCACCCGGGGCGGGAAAGACACTGCGGGTGCTCGCCCGCCCGCTCCGCCAGCACCCCGGGCCGGCGCTCGCCACCTCGACCAAGGCCGACCTCTACGAGGTAACCGTCGGCGCACGGCACAAGGTCGGCCCGGTCTTCGTCCTCGACCCCGATCAGCTCGCTCCGAGCGCACAGGCGGTGCGCTGGTCACCGGTGATCGGCTGTGAGGAGACCCGCGTCGCCGAGCGGCGCGCCGCGGCGCTGATCGCGGCGAACGGCGAGTCGGGCGATCTCCGCTCCGGGGCGTTCTTCCGCCAGTCCGCGACCGTGGTGCTCGGCGCCTACCTGCATGCCGCGGCGCTCGAGGGGGCGACGATGGCCGAGGTCGTGCGCTGGGCGGCGAGACCGACCGATCCCACGCCGCGCCGGATCCTCACCGACCGCGGCGATGACCAGGTGGACTGGGCGTCGCGCCTCATCGAGCACACGACCGGAGCGGAGGAGACGACATCGGGCGTGATGCGGACGGTTGACCTCGCGCTCGCGTGCTTCCGCCACCGCGAGGTGCTCGAGCTGTGCAGCGTCGGGGAGTCCGAGGCCTTCGACTTCGAACAGCAGCTGACGGAGAAGGCGACGATCTACGCGCTCGGGAAGGACCGCTCAGCCGGATCGATCGGGGCCGGCGCGCTGATCACCGCGTTCGCCGAAGAGCTCCTCCTCGCCGCCGAGCGCCTCGCCGCGCGCCAGCCCGGTCGGCGCCTCGATCCACCGCTACTCGCGCTGTTGGACGAGGCGCCGAGCATCGTGCCGCTCCCGGGACTGCCCGGCCTCCTTGCGGACGGCCGTGGTCGGGGAATCACCGTGATCTACGCGATGCAGTCCTTCTCCCAGGCCGTCGAGCGCTGGGGGAGGACCGGCGCGGCGACGATGCGCAACGCGACGACGATCACGGGCGTCTTCGGAGGCCTGTCGGTTGCAGAGGACCTGAAGGAGCTCTCCGAGCTCTGCGGGACGAGAAAGGTTCTCCGCCACTCGGCCAACAGCGACTGGCGGCACGGCAACGACTCGGTCAGCGTGAGCTGGGTCGACGAGCCGGTCCTCACGCCCGGTGAGATCCACGCCCTTCCCGAGGGGACACTGCTCTTGTTATGGGGCCGGCTCGCCCCCGTGCTCGCCTACGCGCCGGGCACCTGGGAGGGCCCGGACGCCGCGGTCATCGCCGAGGAGGAAGCCACGGCGCGCGTGGCGAACGACGCGGAGCGCTCCGATGACCTGGCGCGATGACCGCGCCGACCGAGGGTCGCGTCGAGCCGCACCGGCGCCAGGGACTGCCTTCCGCCTGGACCTTCGAGGCTCGGCAGATCGGCGATCGCTTCTCTTTTCGCGAGCACACCCGGCCGTGGAACTGGACCGAGCTCCGCCAGGACGAGGCGCTCATCGTGTGGGAGATATGTGCGCGCTTCGTCGCATTCTTCAACGCCCGCTACGTCGAACGGACCGAGCAGCGGATCCCCCCGTGCTGGCCCGAGCATGGCGCCATCGTCGAGGAGGTCACGACCCTCGCTTTCGCCCACTGGCAGGCCTTCGAGTCCCCCCACGCGACGATCGGCGGCGCGCACTACTGGCACCAGTACTCGGTACCGGGCTTTCTCGAACGGCTCCCCCGCTGGCTCGGGCCCGATCGCCTCGCCCGCTGCCAGCAGGGCCTGCACGAGGACACTAAGGACACCGAACCGGCAAACCATCAGCTGTGGGAGGAGCGTCTCGCGCAGATCGCGCTCGCCGAATCGAACATGCGACCGGCGTTCGCCGAAGATCCGACCCCCGAGCACGCACAGGGGGAGGTGCAGTCCGACGGGCTGGTGCCGCCACAAGACGGTGAACCGGACCCCGACGAGAAACCGCAGGTCCCCTTCTTGGAGAACCGCTGGAACCGCGGCGAGCCCGACGATGCGTGAGAGGCCCGGGGTCGCCCACCGCCACCGCATGAAGCGACAGTTAGCCTGAGTTGGATCAGTTGTTGGGTTCCTGTCACTCCTGAGCGCGACGCGTCGGAAGATCTAGTGGCGGGGCACTACGAGCTTGGCGACCTTGACGCCTGCATCTCCGTAAAAGAGCCGAACGTTCGTCTGCATAATGCAGCCGCCATACGCACTACCCACGCAGGATTTTGATACTGACGCGCGTTGCACCGAGAAACGCCGCGAGCTCGTGTTTCTCTAGCCCACCGGAGTTCACGCCTACGGTCCAGACGGTGGTCGAGTCGCCTGAACCCAGGCCATCAACGAGGAGCCGGGGTGCAGGAATAGATGCTGCTTAGCTGCCCGAAGTTGCCAGGTGTTGAGCTTGTCTACGTACGCACCATCGACGGTGTGGTCGAGCTGAAGGTGATCGAGTGCAACGGCTGTCCGGGGAGATAGCGGCATCAACACGCTGTCGGCGTCACCGATCGCGATCTGATCTCGCACGCCTCGGCGATTCCCAGTCGCGTCAGTTGTGATGACAGGCGCATCGCCGATCAGAAACTCCGCGCCTGCGGGTACTCGGAGGACCTGCAGCTTGTAGCGGTCAATCAGTCCGAGCGCCGCATGGAAGAAGTACACAACCCGGAAGCGAAAGTAGGTACCAGAAGAAAACAGCCACTCGAGACGCGCGTGGAACTCGTCGACGAGAGCCTCACGTTCGGCATCACTTTTCAGGCCGGTCGCATCACCCGTCTTCGCTTCGTGGATTCGGTCCAGAAGCTGAGGATCTGCGAGCATCGCAGCTCTCTTGCCGTCCATGATCTGGGCGCGTGATCGCTCGACGACCTCCAGTGTCTCGATGCTTCGGGCGTAGTGGAGGGCGATGACCTCTTTGATCGTCTGCTCGCACCCAGCGTCACCGAGACCGGTCCCGGCTTCAAGCTTCGCGACCGCCGGGCGCAGCTTGGTCTCGACGGTCTCCCATTCCTGCTCGGTTCGTTTCGAGTCGATCTTGACGAAGTCATAGACCTTCCCGACATCGGTCGGATTCACGAGGGGCTCGGGCCCGTCGACGACTGAGTAGGGCCACACGAGCTGGTTCGCGCGGTTGGTCCCCGTAGCCCACGCGACCAGGACAGACCGTGACACCACATGCTGGCCCGGGCGCTTATCGGCAGTTGGATCGGATCCCGAACGGGCCTCGGCCGCGATCGCGCGGAGCTCGGCTTCGGAGATGCCGGTCTGCGCGGCGAATACGGCTGCGTCGTTTTCGAAGGCATCTATGTCGTATGCAAGGGCGAAGAGGGGCGCCAAGTCGGGAGACCAAAATCCGAGAAGCTGTTTGACCAACTCGAACGCCCGAGGCTGCGACGGTGTCGCTGGCGTAGTCATGAGGCAGCCCTTCGTCGGCTCAGCGTCGAGCAATGGTTGGGTCTTTCGCGCAGAGCGTCGAGAAACGCCTGGACTCTCGAATCGCGGCTCACCGCGTCACCGCCGGTGGCTGAAGTATGAGGAGTCGCCGTGGCGGGAGCAGCACCGGAAACCGACTGATGCAGTCAGAGACCAGCTCCTCGAGTCGAGAGCGGATCTCCGAAGTGGAGAACTCCGACGGATTCGACCAACACTGCAGCTCCGCCTCAGCCGCCTCTACCGGTGCGTCGTCGCCGCTGAGGTAGTGCGGGAACGGGTAGTCCTTGACGTACCCGAGATTTGGATCGCCGTGGATACGGATCACGAGCCGATAGGTCGGAGTGCCACGGTGGTAGCCGGCAAGCCCGATGCGGAACCCTTCGCCTGGGCCGAGCTGCATCATGTTCGCTGCGTTGTAAAGCGAGTCGAAGGCGTTGTCGATCTCGGCTACTCGACTGGAGCCCTCGACGAGGCCAATGAGAATTGGCAACTTCGTGCTCGCGTAGGTCCCAGTGACCATGAGCGCCAAGCTCTCGTTGATCGGTATGACCTTGTCGAACTCAGACGGCGGCGTGATGAGTCGACCGGTCCCGGGGTCGCGGTAACGCGACGGACCGTCCCACGCAATCACGATGTCCTCTTGATTGTGTACGGCAACGACGAGACTCATACGGCGATCACTCCGAGTACGGCGCCAGGCGAGAGGCCCCAGCGACGACGAGCGCGTCCACCATCCGTTGCCACTCTGGGAGCAGCTCGTGATCCGATGCCTCAGAACGAATCTCGATGAGCCAGGTCGCGATGAAGAACGAGTGCCTCGCGACTTGGTCGGGCGCCGAGAGAACGAGCTCGGCGACCCAAGGAACCCCGAGCCTTGCCTGCTCAGCGAGCGAGAGCGGCTCGAGAAAGCTAATCAACTGGTCCACGCACGCCTCGACGCGACGCGCACCGGGCAACCACGCCTTTACTGTCTCGACCAATCCGCCTGGATCCCACCACGCCTGCGGCGCGCCATCGAGCTCGCGATAGAGATACGTGGCCTCGCCAGCGGCGTTCGGTAGCAACGAAGCGCGGGCGTAGTCACCGTCGTACCGACCGTCGAACGGGGTATGCCCCGACCGGTCGAGCTCGAGGACATGTGCAACCACAGCGGGCCAGATCCGCCGAGCAGTCTCGGCACGCTCGAGCGACTCCTCCGCGGCAGCCGAGAGCGCGGGGAGAAACCCGTTTAGAAGCGTCGCTTCATTCGCAAACGCATCGATGTGCTCGTAGATCGGTCCGTCATCGCCGTTTCGCGCCAACGTGAGCAACGCCCGGGCAGTGACCAGCGCCTGGGAGCCACGACGATCCATGTTGCGGTCGTAGGAGAGCATCGAACGACGTTGCGTCGCGAGGAGGGCCAAAATAGTTTCGCGTCGCCTCGTCAGAAACGCAGATGCCGGCCATCGCCGCCGGAGCGAGCCCGCGAATCGCGGCATCGAACCGCGAGAAGTCGAGGTCGTCGCCATCGACGAGCGCGAGCTCCTCGATCACGGGGTCCGAGAGCCGCCCCCGCGGCCTGCGCGACGAGCCATCCCAAGGTCCGAAGACGCTGTCGCGGACGGTCTCGATAAGCAGATCGACCGCCACGCGATGGTGGCAGACGTCGTGGCTGTCGTCGCACGACGTCGCCCACACCGCGTCCATCCCTCTCGCGAGGTGCACTCGTACCTCGTTAGCGACGCGCGCGGCGAGATCCCTTCCTGCTGCCCGGACACGATCCGACGCCGGGACGTGGCCGTCGTTGATCACCAACGCGAGCACCTCTTCGGCGACGGGAAGAAGCAGGAGGGGAAGCACTCCAGCCGCGATCCGGTCGCCACCCTGCTCAAAGTAGGACTGCGAGATTTCGTACTCACGCTCGGGCGGCGCGCCCTCACCGACCTTGAGCACGACCTCGGCTGCGAAACGCAACGCTTCGTCCGGAAGGTCGTCGCCATCGACGAGGGCCCGCGAGAGCGCGTACGCGGAAACCGTGACCGGCGTGTCCCACGGGTCGCCCGCGTTGAGTGCCGGCGGGTTCTCGAGGAGGTCCGCCGCGGTCGCCAGATCACCGACGATCTCGTCGACGCTCGGCACCACGAATTCGTCCTTTTTAGGATCGAGGTAGTACCGGACGAACAGGCGAACCGCTTCGTGGGAGCGTCGAACCTGCTCGTTCCCCTGCTCCATCGACTGGGCGACGTCGTCCGGTGGTCTGCTCTGGATGTACAGGTTCCCATCGTCACCCTGGTGTGATTCATAACTGGAGCGGTCGAGGCTGCTCGCCCAGCTGCGGACGACCGCGAAATACTCCTGCGCGCTGGGGTGCTCCTCGCCACCGGTGGTCGCCACAACCAATTGGTGCGCGTTTTGGACGAGGCGATCTCCGAGCAGGCGCAATTCCTCGCCGCGGCCCTCGTCAGCCTGGAGGACCAGCCATGTGGCCGCCTCGCGCAACGACCACCGCCGGCGCTCCGGCGACACGAGTTCGTCGGAGGGGGCCGCGAGACCGCTGTTCTCGCTCGCGAGCCGTGAAAACTCGAGATTCCACGCCGGTGGCTCGACGAGAAACGGATCGAGAAACCGATCCGCTCCGTCGAGGTGGCGGATTAGAACGCCGACTAGGAGGCCGACCATTGCGAGGTTCTCACACCCGTCCATGAGGATCGCGACCAGGCTCGAGAGCGGCATCCCCATCCCGATGACCTGGTCGCAAACTCGCTCGAGCGCCTGCAGCACGCTGATGCACGGATACGGGCCGACGGCGGTGCCGCGGTACCAGCACCAGACGTGGCTGTCACCGATGTAGGTCCTACGATCTCCCGTGATCTCGAGGTCGACGTTGAACCGTTCGAGCTCGGTCTCGTCGACCGGACCTCCGAACTGATGGATGCCGACAAGGTTGGCTACACGCGTGCGGGCGGCGTGGTTCATCAGCCGGTTGAGCACCGCGACGCCGTTGCGGAAGTCCGACTGGAACAGCGGCATGAACGGGCCTCGGTACCACGCGGCGAGTGGCGTGATTCCGAAACTGCGTGAGCGGTGATCGCGAATGCCGTCTTCGTGGAATCCGGAACCGTCCTCCTCGTCGTCGAGGTAGTACGCCTCGGTCAGCTCGGCGAGAAAGCCGCGGCGGTACATCGAGAGTGCGGTTCCGCAGAACAGCTCCTCGAGCGCCGGACGCACGTACCACGGCTCGTCGTCCACGACCCGTCGTCAGGATCTCCTCACCACCATCGCCGAGGTCGGGTCCAAGGAGAGCAAGCATTTCGACCAAGGCCTCGTTGGTCAGCTCGGGCGGAAGTACGCCCGCGCCTCCGACGAGGTCTCGCTGAGTGCGAGACCGAGAAAATCCTCGACAGCCCGCGGCGCTCCACCGCCCTCCGCTCGTCTGCCTCGACCTCCTCGGGCGTCCGAGCGGCGAGTCGAGCTTCTTCCTCTGCCCGACGCTCGGCAAGCCGGCGATCGGCAGCGGCGCCCGCCGCGACGAGTCGATCGCGTAGTCGAACACGCAATGGCTCACCCTCTGGTGCACGCGTGACCACGAGCGACCGGAGCCATTCCCGAACGACCCGTTCGAGCGGCTCGTGCGACCAGAAGAGCTGTTCGTCGTCGAGCATTGCGTCGATGAGCGGTTCGACAGCAGAAACGCGAACGAACCCGTCCTGATCCCGAAGACGCTGTTCGACCAGTCTGCTGAGACGGTCGAGACCACCTCCGTCGTCTCGCAATGCCGCCCATGCATCGCGGAGTACAGGGGCGGGTCGCCGATGGTGAGCAGGGCTTCGCCCGGCACATCACCCCAGCGTTCTCCGTACCCGGCGGCCGTCAACCCATCGAACGCGCGTTGCACACGCGACGAACCTCCCGCGACGGGATTCGCGCGTACCGTCGCCTGCGGCCAGCAGTTCCTGACAAGCGAGCCGGGCAGCCCCGAGCGCCCAACGCGGCACGTTGCCCTCGATCAGCTTCGCAGCCGGGTCCCCACCGTCGAGCAGCAGCACGCCCGCCAGTGCGTACCGACGGATCTCGTCGTGCGCGAACTCGGGACCGATGCTAAACGGGTCGTCGTCGATCGCACTTTGCAAGAGTCCGTCTCGACGCAGTCCGTCGAGGGCAGTCGGATTAAGCGAGCTCAACACCTCGAGTACATCGCCTCCCCGCAGCGCGAGATCGGCAAGTCGCAGCAGAACGATCGCTCGCGCGCGTCAGGTGTGCCACGGTCCGCTCGCTCGTTTCGACGCACGAGTCCGGCCCAGACCACGTGCATCGCGTCGGCCTCGCTGAGCGGCGCTCCCGACACGCCTCCCCGTGCGAGCAGGTCGACGATGACGGGTCGGCGAAGCAGCTCGCAGCGACGCGGGCCTCGAGCGAGCTCAGCAAGCTCGGGAAAGTCGGCAACCACGGCGTCGATGTCGGCGTCGGACAGCGGCGGCACCACGAACTCGACGACGTCGCTGCGGCTCCGCTCCGCGATCTCGTCCTGGACGAGCTGCTTCACGTCATTCGCCGCGACCGCGACGAGGACCACGCCGGCGCGGGCGCTCGCCTCTACAAGGTACCGGAACACATCGAGCCGGTCCTCAGCGATCGCGTCGGCGGCGTCGACCACAAAAAGCCTCCGGGGGGCGCTGAGACGCTCCAGTAGCGACGCGAACGGTGCCCCGAGAAACGACTCCAAGGCGATCGCGTCCACCGGCAGTTGTCGAAGGTTCACGCAGAGGAGGACCGTCTGGTCGGGCGCCTGCTCCTGCTCCGCTTCGAGTGTCCGGATCACGAGCGAGCTCTTGCCCGCGCCGGACTCGCCGACGACGACTATTGGGACCGCTGTGGTCCGGACGAGATTGAGGAGGCCGGCAGCGACGTCGGTCCGTTCGAGGTGCAGGGTCCGCGCCCCGTCTCCCGATCTGATCTCGTCGCCGACGACGGCGCGGGCCCGCTCGTCAAGCCGAGCAACGGCGGCCGCACCCGTCTGACCCGGTCCCGGCGGCGCCGCGAGGGCATCGTGCAGCGTCCCGACGAAGCATCGTCAGGTCGACTCGTGCCACGGCCGGTGACGTACCCGCCCGCGAGCACCTCCAGCCGATCGCGCAAGCGCGAGCCCCCCAGCAGATCCTGGCCGCGAGCGTACGGAGCAAGTCGGTTGGCGAGGTCCGCCCAGTCCGAGCCATCGGGGGCCTCGAACCTCGGAAAGAGCACGATGAGGTTCGAGAGAAGCTCCCAGGTGCGCAGACGGACAACCTCGGCGTCCGGCGTGGGCTCGCCAAGCGCATCTTTCACTAGCCCCTCGACCTGCTCGAGGCGGTGGACGATCGGTCGCTCGAACTTCCTCGGCGTACCGACGAGATCGAAGAAGCCGACCGCGGTCGACTGCCTGGCGGCATGGTGCCGCGAGCACGCCGAGCTGCCTACCGTGCTGCTGCTCTCCCGCAACGACGAGCACGACGGCGCGGTCGACGTCCGCCGACCCTTCGGACCCCAGCTCGCGAACGAAGGACCGGATGAGCTTCTGCGTGGGCTCGTCGCTCTTCACGAGGTTGGGCGAGCGGCGCACGGCGACCGTGAGCACGAGTGAGGCCCTCTCGCCCTCCCGGGCCGCGTGGATGACCAGGTCATCCACCGGATGATCAGGTGCTTGTTGGAAGGCCACCTCGACAACGCGTCGCCCCTCGCCAAGCTCCCCGGCTCCCTCGCCGGTAAGGAGCGCAGCCAAGTACCTCGAGGCGACCCTTCGCTCGAGCGTCACGCCACCGCCGCCTGTGGCATACGGACTGATGCCCTCGGTGATGCTTTCCGCGCCGATTCTCCGTTCCTCCAACCAGGCGACGATGAGCGGGTTCTCGGTCGCAAGGTGCCAGAGGTCCGCGCGCCCTTGCCGGCTCGCCCCTGCAAGACCCGCATCGCGCAACCGGTTCAATGCCGCAGTCGCCGTGGTCGGCACGACCCTGAGCTGGGAAGCGACCTTGCGGCCCGACATCGGCGCCATCCCGTCAGCGAGGATGATCAGCGCCTCGTATGCAGTCTGGGGCAGCGAGTTCTGCAGGGTGTCGGTGGCTGCGGGCACATCAGCACCGTACACGACTGTGTGTCCAGATTTTCCATATGTCCATATAATCTGGACATTTGCCGGAGGATTTTCTACTATGGGCGGATGGCTGATGATCCCTCGCTCGATTCGGTCGCAGAGGCGAAGCCGTTTGTCATCGGGAGCGGCCGCGCTACGGGGACGACGCCGTTCGGCGTCTTCCGGCGCTGGCTTCCGCCACGCACCCCCTTCCCGCCAGACTCACGCTTCGCGCTCGGTCGATGAACCACGCCGAACGGACCGTCGAATCGCTCCACGCCCTACTTAAAGAACCGCCAACATCCGGAGCGGTGCTCGCGCTTCCTGCAGTCCTAAAGGAGCTGGGCGCCTCGTGTTCAGACACACGCATCGCGTTCGCGGGTCAGCGCCTTTCTCTTCTCGAAGACCTCCGGGCCTCGACCCGAAACTCGGACCGACGACCCGCTCTGAGGTTGACACGGAGCTTCGCGACGTCTTACGAGGCGCGACAGTTGCTCTGGGGACAAAGAAGGATCCGAGCGAACGCGGTCCTTGCTGCCTCACTTGAAGCTGTCCATGCCTTTGAGGAGAAGCTTCAACGGTCAGAGACGATCCGCAGCGCATGGCTCGACTTCGTTGTCGCGGTCCGTCGTTCGCAATCTCTCGACACGATGTGGAGCCGACATCAACTGCTGTTCGCCATCCTCGAGGCAGCGGGCCACGACACCGAGGCGTGCCGACAAGAGCTCCAAGCAGTCCTCCTCGGGACCTCCGGTCCCGGATCAGAGGCCAATCGTTCGGCGACGCACCGACGACTTCAGCGGCCGAGCGATTGACGTTCTGCCAGGAGGTCGTGACCCGGCCAGCCACAATCGGACACTGCGTGGCGTGGCTTTCCTATAGCGGAAACTTGCGGGACAATTTCGTCCTCGACGCCGGTCCAATAACCTTTTACCAATCCAACTGGGCTGTGCCGAACCACGCGTTCGCGACGATGGACCGACGTTCGCCCATCGCGAGGATCTCCGGAAGCTCGCGCAGGGCTGGAACGAGGTCCCAGACGATCAGGAAATCGTCATCGCACGATTCGACCTCGGCGTTCGAGCAGCTGCCGGAGCGATCGCCGAGGCGCATCGACGATCTGCCTTTCTGATCGGTCAAGCAAGCCTCACGGCGCGGGCCCGACCGTGGAAGGAACACGGCTGGCACGCACTCGTAGTCGATGAGAACAGCGGTTACGTCTCGAACTTCGCGACCGACGACAAGGTCGCCGAGTGGGACGAACCGGCTCACAGACGTGCGGTCGGACTCGCACTCGCCGAGACCGCACCGCTTGCCGCAAAGGGAATTGGACTTCTCCCGAGCCAACTTGCCGAAGCGGTCGACACCGCGACACTCGCACGGGACGCAGACCTCCGTTCCCGCGTCTTGCTTCGATTCAGGGCTCTCGAGTTGGTCGCTTCCCAGATGGCTCTCGATAAAGTCGAGGGGCTCCTTGACCTCGTTCAGGGTCCGTGGGCATTCGGCAAGGTGCAAGACGAGATCAACACGGCCCTGTACCTGACAGTTATGGGCGCCGGACATGGCGTCGATCCGGCACTTCGTAGCGAGCTCCTGCCGCGGCGTCCTCGTTCCCGTAGGTCAAGAAGGTCGACGCCGCGTCGACTATCACGCGGCGATCACTCAAGCCGCAACACTCGACGCACTCTGCAGCTCAGAGGTTCAACGTCTCGCCTTGCGTAATTCCCTCACGTCACTTAGCGACGGACGTCAGTTCGCATTGCGGATGCGTCGCTTCGATCGGCTTGAGAAGTTGCTCTCGGGCCGGTTACTGCGGGTGCGAAATGCGATCACCCACGGAAATCCCTTCACGACAGCAGCCGCAACATCGATCGATAATTACCTCATGTATTTGTCGGAGATGCTGCTGAGCGAGGCGGTGGGAGCGGCAGCGGGCGGGCGAACGCTCGTGGCCGCTATCGACGAACGTCTTGCTGACATCGAGCAAATACGTGCACGACTCGCCGCTGGTGCTGATCTTTCAGAGATCCTCGCTCCAGACTGAGATTGCGGAGGGACACGCACCCTCACGGCTACGCCGAGGCAAGCTGAGGACATCGTTCAAGGACGCATACCCGCCCTGAAACAGCTCCTCGAGATTGTCAACATCCAGATCCGTAACCTCAGTCAGGCGGAGCTGGGCGGCAAATCTCATTCCGCGCGCCGGCTCGTCGCAGCACCTCATTGATCTCACTCACGATGGAGTCTCTGAGCGTCCAGGTGTTGCGTGCTCATGCCAGCGGACGCACAGATCGCTCGCATCGTCGTCGAAACGGACCGGACGTCATTTCAGTAGCCTGCGTTGCGCAAGAAGTCCCTCGGGCTCGGTGGGTCCTCATTGGGTTTTACGAGCGCCGTGAGCTCCTCGGGCTGCGCTCGGTACGTCGAGCCGTTGCGCCGCACGTAGTACTCCGGGCTGTTCGCGTTGACGATCAGGGCACGTATCTCGCCTTGGCATGCGTCGACGTCGACACGAATGACGAACCTCCCGTCGACGTCGTTCCCCTTGATGTGCACATGCAGGCTGGGCTTGACGTAATCCCTGACCAGATCATTGATCCTGCGAACGAGCGTGTCTGGATCACCGTCGAGCCCGATGACTTCTCCAGCGTTGTCGTCACCGTCCACCCCGTAGAGAAGCGTGCCGCCCTCACCATTGGCGAACGCAACGATGTCCTTGAGTGCGGTCCTTTTCTTCTCCTTGGTGTTGTCGGGCAGCCGTCCCTTGTACTCGAGGTAGGTGTTCTCGCCCTGAGTGGCGAGCGCCGAGATGTCAGCTTCGGGATCTTCTGGCATCTCGATCTCGACGTCAGGACTCCGGTGCCCTCCCCATCCTGCAATGGACCTGTAGTCGAGCCAGCCGCTGTCCCCTTTGAGCCATACCATCCCGTCTTGGCCAAGGCCGTTCGGTAGAGGGAACTCGATTGGCCCCGCCTTCTCGACGGTTGTCTCGTCGCGGTCGGTTGAGCTGTTCAATTCCAGGTTCGCTCCGACAACGCTTGAGCCTTCAACCCAGACAGTGAGAGCCGTGAGTCCTGCGAAGACTCGAGTGATTCGCGCCCGCTGGTCGACGAGGCTGAGCGTCATCTGGCCGAGCGACGGATTGTTCCGACCCGACTGGACCCATTTGTCATGGAAGAAGGCCGAGTAGGCGCCCCCGAACGTCGGGAATGACGGGACGCCCGATGCGACGAGGTTGCCACTCGGAGGTTGACGGTCTCGCTGGCTGAGGTTTGGAGTAGTCATGAGCGCTGGCCACAAAAATTCCTGGTCGGCGTAGTTCTGACGGGTGTGGAGGCGGTACCAATTGAAAGTCGAATCGACAAAGTCGAGTTCAGCAGAGTCTGGCCCTAAGCCGAGCTGTTGAGAACCTGGGTTCAGGAGGCGTATCAGCTCGCCTGCCGATAGTTCGAGGGCGACGAAGGAACACTCCGGATAGTCCCACCTTCGGGTTTCCCATCCGTCCGGTCGGGGGCCGACCACAATCTGGGCCAGCCAAACCGGCACTGGTCCGCTGACAGAAGCACCGATCACGAGCTTCATCCAGGCCGAGCGTCGGTCCGTGGTCAACCGGTCTTTCAAGGTCGAGAAGTCCATAATGCCCAAGTCCATGGAAGCAACGGTACTGAGCAGGTGTCACCAGTAGGACCTCCATGATCGTGCTTCAGATTCCGATTGTCGGGCCCTTGATCTCCGGTCCGGAAGGTGGTTCGGGAGCACGAGTTGGTTCGGCACGTGCCGCAGGAACCATCGCCGCTTCGGACCTCTCGGCTGCGAAACCCCGCTCGGTGAGCTCGACCGCAATGTCACCGGCGCCCTCGAACAGCTCTTCGAGCGCTGCGCGATGTGATTCGAGACGCTCGCTCGCCTGCTGTACCTGGACCAGTAACGAGTGCTGATCGAGCCCGGCGGAGCGGCGTTCGTCGATCATCGCCTGGTGTCGTTCGAGTGTGCGCTCCAGCAGTCGAACCGACTGCTCGTGCCGCCCGATCGAGGTCGCTATCGCTTGATGTCTCGCAACGAGGTCACGCGACGAGACGTTCTCATACCGACTTCGCGAACGCTGGGGCTCCGGTGTCGGCTGGGCTGGTCGCTCGTTCGCGGGTGGCCGATTCGCCGCCCATGCCGCCGCCGCCTCGCTGACGAGCCCGGCGATGAGGTCGTAGTCCTCCCGTAGCTCGGGGTCGACCGGCCGCGGGCCAACCGCCCACTCGACGCCCGGCACGTCGTCATCGGTCTCGACCTGCTCCCGCTCATGCCACAGCGCGATCGTGCCGACCGCCTGGTCCCACGAACCCCGGAGCGGCCCCGGCTCGGGGCGCGGCCCGAGGTGGTCGAGGATCTTTCGATCGGGTGAGAGCACGGCGCACGACCCGACGATTCGACCCCGCTCGGCGATGACCCGCTCGTAGAGGTCGGTGTCGGAGCCTCCTTCGGCAAGGTGCGCCGCGACCTCGGGAAGCCGCAGCTCGTTCGCGAGCGCGTGCACGCGGGCCGCGAACGGGTCGATCTCGCGTGCGAGCCGCTCGGGTCCATCGGCCTCGAGCGAACGAGCCGTCGCGAGGAGCGCGCGCGTCTCGTCGCGGAGCACCGGGAGGTCGTCGTCGGTGAGCGGGGGCCGCAGGACGTTCCGCCGCACGATGACAGCCTGCAGGTCGAACTGGCCGCGGGTTGTGCTGACGTAGACGCCCTCACGGCTCGACGCGTCGGTGATAAGCGGCGCGGCGATCGCGAAGGTCGCGCCCTGAGCGGCGTAGGTGGTGAGCACGTAGGAGTGCTGGAGCCCGCCGATCACCCCGCCGGAGAGCTCCGTCTCGAGATACGAGCGCGGCACCGTGACGCGCCCCAGCGCTCGAAGTCGACGACGAGCTCGTCGGCGCCAACCGACCGCACCGTGCCCAGCGAGCCGTTGCGGACCCACTGGTCGCGCCGCGCCCCGTCCGCTCGAAGCTCCCGGTCACCACGGCGAGCGATCACCTCGTCGCCCGCCTGGAACCCGTTGCCGGCGACGACGAGCTCCGGACCGTGCAACGTCCCGTCGGCCTTCAGGAGCGCGCGAGCCCGGGCGGTCAGCGCGAGCCGCTCGAGGTGGTGTTCGGCGGTCATCGAAGAAGCCCGCCGGGAGGGTTCGTCCGCGCGCCGCCGGCGTTCGGCATACCAGGCACAGGTGAGGAGATCGAATGCCTCCTCAGAGGTCTCGGCCTCAGTGATCCGCCCGTCGAGGTCGAGTCGCTCCAAGGCCTCGCGGATCTTCCCCTCGCGATACTCGGTGTTCGCGAGGCGGACCTCGGCCATCTCCTCGCCCTGCTGGCGGTAGATGCGGGTGAGGGTCGGGTACTCGTTCGGATAGTGGTCGATCAGGTAGCGGAAGATCCCTCCCGCGGCGACCGAGGAGTGTTGGGCGGGGTCGCCGACGATGCGGAGCGCGGCCCCTCGCTCGGTGACCGCTCGCGGAGCAGCACGAAGTCCTGAGTGGAGAGGAGCGACGCCTCGTCGACGAGCAGCACGGTCTTGTCGTCGACGAGCGCCGGCGAGAACGATGCACCGAAGTGGCGGGCGATGACCGACGCGACCGTGCGGGATTCGACGCCGGCCTCTTCGCCGAGAACGACTGCCTGGGTGCCACCGACCGCTGCGCCGACGACGTTGTAACCCGCCTCTTGCCAGGCGGTCACCGCGGCCTCGAGCGCGGTCGTCTTGCCGGTTCCCGCCGCGCCGAGCGCGGCTTGGACCGTCATGCCCGACGAGACAAGTCCGCGGACGAAGGCCCGCTGCTCATCGGAGAGCCGGGCGAAGTGGTCACTTGAGAGCACCGCGGCGAGCACCTGCTCAGGCACGACCCCCGCGCTCGCGGCTCGGCCTTGTGTGTAGAGGGAGATCGCCCGACCCTCGAGGGCGAGCATGGCACGAGTCGAGTACAGCGCCGTCTGGGGCACGGCGACGACCCGACCGTCGCGTCGACGGATGACGTTGCGGGTGCTGCGGTCGAGGCTCGCGGAGAGTCGGACGACCTCCGGGCTCGCGAGGAAATCATCGGCGAGCGCGTCGATCGCGTCCCCCGACATCCGCTCGCCAGCGAAGGTCGCGATCTCCTGCACGACGCGGCGCCGGTCGAAGACCGCCTCGTGCTCGGTGATCCCGGCAATCCGCACGAGCCCGGCGAAGAGCTCGTCGCGCTCGACCTCGGCGACCGTGCCCGGCCCAGCCACCCGGTGGAGTACCGCTTCGCGCGCCGCCTCGTCGTAGCCGGTGGCAGCCATGCGCTCGTCCCATGCCGCCATCAGCGCGTCCATGTCGACGCCGTGCACCTTCGGCGCGCGGGTGTCCCATGCGCCGACCTGCCGCTCGGTGGCCGAGGCGAGGATGGCGCCGCTCACCGGGTCGACGAGGCCGAGGCGCTCCATCTCCTCGTAGACCTCGCGCGATCGCGTGCTCATCGCCTCGGCGCGTCGCGCCCGGCACGCCGACGATCTCCGCGACGCCATTGCGGACCTGACCCCAGGTGACCCCGAGGCGAGCGGTGAGCTGGTGGCGCAGCTCGGCCGCGGCGACGAAGCCCATCGTCTTCGCGTGGAGGAAGAGCATCCGACCGTCGAGCGCCCGACCCTCGCCGTCGTCGCCCTTCCCGTAATTCGCGACGACGACGTGGTGGTGCAGCTGTGGTTCGAGCGCCCGGGAGGTCGTGTGGAGGTAGTCCGCGGCGTAGAGGTCGCGCGCCACCTGCTGTTCCCCCGCGACCGCGGACGACGAGTGCGTGGCGGTCGGCGTAACGGAGCCCCGCGGCGACCGCCTCGTCGAGCGCGACCAGGACCTCGGCACGGGTCGCGTCGTCCGCCCCCGCCCACAGCACGCTGACGGATTTCGGTGGGCTGAAGGTGAGGTCATAGCCGACGACGACGCGGGCCGCGTTCGCGCCTGCGCGATCCGCGCCACCGCGTCGCGATGGAGCTGCCAACCCTTGTTCGTCCGCTCGATGCCGTCTGCCGCTGGCCCACCGGTGGTCGCCGCCTCCCGACAGAGCCGCTCCGCGTAGCTGTCGCTCACCCCGAGCAGGACAGCCGCCTCGCGCGCGGTGAACCACTCCGCGGAGCGGTCCACCAGCAGCGAGGCGGTGCGGGCATGGATCGCGCGGCTCGCGCGACCACTCCCAGAAAGAAGAGCCTCACCGGTGTCGGGGTGGTAGCCGCCGAGGACGACGGTCAGCTCCGCGGGGTTGATGTCGCCGGCCCGACCGAGCGCCCAGCGGCCCGGCCGGAGTCCCGCCGAGTCCGCGTAGTAGGCGACGGTCCCGCCTTCAGGGTTCGGGAGCTCGATCACCGAGCCCGGCTGGCGGCCGCCCTTCGCAATCCCCGGCGCGACGGTCCGGCCACCTTCCAGGTAGCGGACGACCGCGCCGGCCACCGCGCCCGGCCCGAGGCCGGAGGCATCACCGAGGACGGTCACCGAGACGATCACCATCGCGATGGTACCTCGCGATGGCCTCGAAATCAACAAATAAACGGCGCCACATGACCGACAAAAGCAGGTTCGCCGAAGGCGAACCTGCAAGTGTGCCTACATGGACTCCGAGCGCCTCACCGCCACCTTGTATTCAGCTCATCTACGGCACCTTGCGCTGCTTCATTCATCAGTGTTCACAGCCGTCCATAGATGGTCGGAGCCGTCCGAGGAAGGTCACAATGAGGACTCCCGCAGGCTACGCCGAGGTCAGTCACGCGGCGGCACGGCAGGCCAGGGGAAAAATGAGAAGGAGGGCACCCTGCAAGTGAGGACGGGCGAGCGCGGGGCACCCGGGCCAGCCGCCATCGGACACCGGAGGATCCGCAGTTGAAAGATTCCGGCCTCGGGCGGAGGCTCCACGTGTATGGAATGGCTCTCACTTGAAGACTTCACTCGGCGCCTGATCGACTTCATCGAAGCGGACGATGTGCCGGTCCATGGCGTCTCGCATGACGGCCCGTGTACCCGCCGGGATACTCGGAGGAGACCGCGGAGACCACCGAAACGGCGGCTACTGCCTCCGGTGCGTTACTGCGCCTCACGGTGTGCACTTGCGGGCGGGTCGTGACCGTCCCAGTCGCCAGTGGTCGCCACCGGGCCACCTCTTGGTTCGAACCTGCGATGCCCTCGGCCTCCCCGCGCTCCAGGCCAGGACCCACCGGGTCCCGGCCGAGCCCTACCCCTCCTCGGGGTCGGGCGGGTCGACGTAGTAGTCGGCCTCCCGGGAGGCAAAGGGCCCGAAGAGGTCGTAGTCGCCGAACTGCTCGTAGATCGGGTCGTACAGCGGGTCGTCGTCCTCGATCGCCGGCCCGGTCCCGAACGGGCCGAGCGGGTCCTCGTCGTCCAATGGAACAGCGAGCTCGTCGTGGAAGTAAATCTCTGACATGACCGGTACCTCCCTATCGAGCGGGCATCTCCCGCCGACAGGGGCTCGGTACCGACCGGGGACCCCACGGCGGTCAAGGCCGGAGAGTGGAGGAAACGAAGGCCGGTGGGCGAGGCGAGGGACGAGCCGGCCCGCAGGGTCGACCACCGTGCTGGCGTCCCGGAGCGTGCCTTGACCGGCGAAGGGGTGGCGGTAGCGTGCCTGGCCCCGGCGGGAGTCAACAGCGCACCCTCCGCCAGGTGCCCCAGCGTCACCCCTCGACGGGGTGACGCTGGGTGATCGGCTCAGGCGAGGTGCGCGAGAGCCGGGATGGTGGCCCAGGTGCGGACGCACTCCGAGCCCTTTGCACGAAGCTCCTCGATACCGCTGGCGAGCTGCTCGCCGAGGTACTCCACCGCACCGAGGACGCACTCGAAGACGAGCGGGTCGCTCCCCAGGAAGACGAATGGGAACCGCAGGGCGACGAGGGCCCAGTCGCAGTCCTCCTCGTAGAAGCCGCCTCGGCTGAACTCGGTCTCTCGCCAGGCGGTAGGCATCGCCTCCCAGAGGTCAGGGCAGAGGCGGTAGCCGCCGTGGCCCGCGGTCTCGACGAGGTCGATCCCCTCGCAGACAGGGATGACGCGGTCTCCGATGGCCCCCACGGCGTGGTGGTGGTCGGCTCGGGGTCATGCCGCCACCTCCTCTCCGGCCGCGTCGCCCTCGAGGTTGGCGAGAATGGCCCTGGCCGTCCGCATCACTCGGTCGGCCGTCGCGAGCACCGCGTCGGGCGCCGTGGCACCCCAGTTCGCGACGTAGGGAACCGTGTAGGCCGAACCGTCGAGACCGAAGGCATCTGAAACTAGGAAAGCGACCGACTCAGCCTCGACCTCCGCGATGGCTCGCTCGGTCGTCCGGTCGGCGTGCAGGCTCACGTGCGCGAGCTCATGGGCAAGCGTGCGGCACTGCGAGGCTGCGCTTCGATCCGAGGTCGCGACCGTCACCGTGTGGGTGGCGAAGTCGGTGATCCCGTTCGCTCCGGCGTGCCCGGCGATCTCCTCGGCGAGCTCGAGGGTAAAGCCGGCCTCGGCGACCCGCTCGGCGAGGTAGGTCCACATCCCCTCAGGGGCTTCACCGTCGATGAGGACGGGACGAGCCTCGGCACCGGGCAGGTCCTCGCCCGCGGAGTCAGCAATGTCGAAGACGTAAACGAGACGGAAGCCCGAGATCGCCCGGACGCTCGAAACCTCGCCGGAGGCCTCGTCTTCGACCTCGACCTTGCGGGCGAGCGGGGCGAAGATCGCGATGCCCTTTGCGCCCTTGCGGACCTGGCGCCCGAAGGACTGCCAGGTGCGGTAACCGGCGACACGGGTCGCGTCCGGCCGCTGGGCCAGGATCATCATCACGTTCGAGGCTGAGTAGCTGTGGAAGCGGCGCATGGCCTGGAGGTAGGAACACCACGCCTCGCTCGTCGTGAGCGACGCCACCGCTGCATGCAGCTCTTCGTGCGCCCGCTCGATCCGCTGTGCTCGCTCTTCGTTGGTGAGCCGCTGTCTGGCCATGATCGGCACCTCCTTGCGGCGGGACGTTCCCGCCTCGAAGGCGCCCCCGGCCCGGGGACCCCGCGCCGGTCAAGGCCGAAGAGCAGAGGAAGCGAAGCCCGGTGACCGAGGCGCGCTCGTGCCGACGGCGGAGCCGGCGGTCACCGTGGCGGCGCCCCGGAGCGTGCCTTGACGGGCGATGGGGTGGGACGACAATGCGGCGACCAGGCGGGAAAGAACACCAAACCCATCCCGCGCCAGACGAGGCACTCGGGGACGTGGGTGGTGAGCGACGCCAAGCCCGGATGCTGAGGGTTACCGAGAGAGCCTCGTGAGACTCTGGAGGGTGATGGGACCGATCACGAGAGCGGTGGCCCGCCAAGCGCGCTGGGCAATTGCTGTGCTCGTCGCGGTCGTGGCGGTGGCGGCAACCCGAGCAGTGGCGTCATCTGGCCAGGCCGCAGCAGCGAGCACGGGGCTCACCCTCATCACCGAACCGAATGCCGGTATGTCACTGATCTACCGGCTCCTCGAGGGCGCGAAGCATTCTGTCGACCTCACGATGTACGAGCTCTCGGACCCGACGGCCGAGGCGGCACTCGCCGCCGATGCGGCTCGAGGCGTCGCGGTCCGGGTGCTCCTCGACCAGCACTACGAGCAGTCGGCGAACACCCCCGCCTTCACCTACCTCGAGCACCACAGGGTCGCGGTGCGCTGGGCCCCGGCTCGCTATGACCTCACGCACGAGAAGGCGGCGGTGATCGACGGGCGCACCGCGCTCGTGATGACGCTGAACCTGACGACGGAGTACTACGTGACGACGCGCGACTTCGCCGTCGTGGACACCGAGTCCGCCGACGTCGCGGCGATCGAGACGGTCTTCGACCACGACTGGTCGAACAGTGCGATCTCGGCGCCGGACGGGAGCGACCTCGTCTGGAGTCCCGGCGCGGAGAGCGCCCTCGTCGGCGTCATCGACTCGGCGCACCACAGCCTGCTCATCGAGAACGAGGAGATGGACGACCCCTACATCACGACACCCCTCGAGAACGCCGCTCGTCGCGGCGTGAGCGTCGACGTCGTGATGACGGACAGCTCGGAGTGGAAAAGCGCGTTCGCCGAGCTGTCCGCAGCGGGCGTGCACGTGCGTACCTACGCAGCGAGCGCGTCCGCTCTACATCCACGCGAAGGTCATCGTCGCCGACGGCGGCTACGCGGATGGCGAGAGCTTCGTCGGCTCGCAGAACTTCTCGATCGCGTCGCTCGTCTACAACCGCGAGCTCGGGATCATCACCACCGCCCCCGCCATCACCAACGGCATCGCCTCGGTGGTCCGCGGCGACTTCGCCGCGGCGAGCCCGTGGACGTGAGCGAAAGCTGCGTCCCGGCCCGCTTCGGTCGAGCGGACCGGGACGAGATCATGCGTCAGGCCACGTGCTTCCCGACTGTGGTCCGGGCAGCCTTCGTCTCCTCGGGCGATGTGAGCAGCTCCGGGCTCGCGAGGAGCGAGCGGATGGCCTGCGCGAGGTCATCGGCGTCCTGTTGCGCGACACGGAGCTCCCGAGCCATCGGGGGCTCGTCGTAAGCCTCCGCGTAGCGTGCTGCGTCGCCGCAACGCTCGGCGAGGTCGTCGAACCAGTCGGCGGTCATGTCATCCTCCTTCGTCTGTTGTCAGGTGGGGAAGGAGGGGCCCCGAAGGGCCCCTCCTGGTTAGGCGGCGTCCTCGTCGACGGCACCCTCGGGCTCAGACGTGGCGGTGCCACCGGGGGCCCGGAGGAAGTCGACCGTCGTGGCGACGATCTCGTAGCGGGAGTAGCGCTGGCCCTCGTGCTCCCACTGGCGGTAGGTGAGGCGTCCGGTAACGCCGACCTCGCGGCCCTTCTGCACGTGGTCGCAGATCGCGTCGCCGAGCTTGCCGAAAGCGAGCACGTCGATGAAGAGCGTGCTGTCGTTCTCCCGGGAGCCGTTCACGGCGAGACGGAAGCTCGTGATTCCCGTACCGCCGGGGGTGAAGCGCTTCTCGGGCTCGTTCGTCGTGCGCCCTACGAGCTGTTCATCGGTGACCTCCTGTGTCGGTGATTGCCTTCGCTGCCTCCAGCGGCCGACTGACCGAGGCAGCGTCAAGGGACGCCGAAGGCGACCGAGAAGCGGAGGCCGGAGGAGGAGGGAGGGATGGGGGCTCGGCGCCGAAGGCACTTCGAGCGATCGGGGCAGTCCCGAACCGACCCGAACGCGAGTGCCACGGTGAGCTCGGCGCCGAAGGCGCTTCGAGCGAGCAGCAACGTCGAGCGGGAGGGTCCTCCTCCGCGCCGGCGCCTCGCAGGGCTCCCTTGCGCGCCGAGGCGGAGGTTGCAAGGTGGTGGCGGGGGCAATCAGCGACGAGACGGGTGGGTCACTGAACCGTCAGCTTCGTCCGCGTAGGGCCGTGCGGGCGGGTTGAAGCGATGCGGCCGGGGTGCGGAACGAATGTCCGCAAAGCACTGCGCGGCGATGGCGGCTGGTACTCCGGGATCGACCGTGTCGTCGCGGCGATCGCCCGAGCGACGTGAGCGTGCCAACGCGAGCGGCAGAGCGCGGGACGACAGCGCGACTTGAAACCATCTGGATGTATTCGGACATTTATGCGGTAAGGGCTTGGTCGTGCGCGCCCAGATGTAGGCTCTCTAGCTGCTATTTCGGGCTCATCAAGAGGTCCGAATGCGCCGATATATAAGGCAGGGAGGGACGAACGTTGCACGCAAGCGAGCGAGGAACCACAGCGGTCGAAGGACTCGGCAGGACCGAGGCCGCTCGTCGCCCGCTCGTACCGGGCAACGACACCGAGCCTTGTGGGCCGGCTCGGTACTCCTCAGCTCGCCGCCAGTCATCGCCAACGGGGGCGGGAACGGACGGCTCAATGCACTGAACGGACGCGCCCGCCAGAGGACGGGGGTGTCGCGGGTAGGAGGGAACCGTGATCGACACGAACTGGATGGCACGGGGCAAGTGTCGCGATCTGCCGCCCGAGACCTTCTACCCGGACAGCAGTGTCGGCGTCGCACGGGCACGTCGGATCTGTGCACGTTGCCCCGTGAAGGACCAGTGTCTCGAGCACGCGCTGCGCTATCACATCGCGGACGGGATCTGGGGTGGGACCTCTGAGCGTCAACGCCTGAGGCTGCAACGCGAGCGACGCGAAGGGAACGCACAACGCGCTGACGCTGCGTCCTCGATTCGACGTCGAGACCGTGTGGGGTAACGACGGGCGCCGTGAGGGACGTCCTCAGGCGCGCTCGATCTCCGCCTGTTCGAACGTCGTCCATTTGCCAGTCAAGTTGTCGAACACCCGCCAGATCGTCTCGGTGGCTCCCGGGTCACGGGTGAGTTCGAGTGCGTAGTGCGCAGCATCACGGGCCGAGCGGACCTCTTCGCCCGTCACCGACGGGTCGTCGTCGTGGTCGTAGCTGACGGCGTAGACGACGATGTAGCGGTCGCCAACGGCGACGCACGGCGTATCGGGATCGCCCGCGAGAAGACCGGGAACCTCGTCGATCGTTGGTCTCGTCGTCACTTTGGCTCCTCAAGTCCGAACCGCTGACGCGTGCGGCACGTTTCGTCCGGCGCGGTGAGCGCCGGACCACCCCTAGCCAGCAGCGCAATCCAGACTCGGATGCCACGGCCGTCCTCATCGCGACCGTGATTCTGCACCGGCCGCGCCGCACGGCGCATCCCGCCGTAGCCGGGCTCGACGCCCGGCCACGGCGGCGCCGCGCTACGCCACGTCGGGATCGGGGTCGTCCTCCTCGGCGTCCGTACCCTCTTCGAGGTCTTCGGGATCGTCCCGGCCCTCCGCTCCGACAGTGCCGAGCGCGTCCGCGACGACGGTGACGACAGCTCGCCGCCCCTCGGAGTGCTTGGCCGCGTCGTCCACGATGAGCTGTTCCACCTCCGCGATGCGGTAGCCCTGGGAGTTAAGAAAGCCGAGCCACGCGGCCTTGCGGGTATCGACCGACCGCCACGCCTCCTTCGTCCAGGTCGACTCGATTGCCGTGGCGCAGTGGGCGAGCAGCACGTTCGGCAGGCGCACGTCACTCGCCCGGTCGACCGCGGCTGAACCCGTTGTCCGTTCGGCGTTGACCCGACTCGCATCAACTCCTAGGAACGCGGCGAGCAGCCCGTCGTCACCGGACATCTGATGGGCGTTGCCCACGAGATCGCGCACCGCGAAGCGCAGACCGCCCTTTACGGCGACCTTGCGGGCGACGAGGTTCACGATGAACTTCCGGCGCACCGGGTTCGCCGCGTCCATCGCCTTGTTGTTGTCGATGATCCGGCGACGCTCGGTGCGTGCCTCCTCGGTGAGCTTCCCGTCCTCGCCACGCGTCGCCGAACTCGGCGGGCGGCCTTCGCTCGCGTAGCGCTCCTTGTGGCCGTAGGCCTTCGGGTCGCTGCACCAGTACGTGACCCGCTCAGGGTCATAGGACGAGAGCGTCGCGACGTGGCCCTCACAGGCGGCGTGGGTCGCCTCGGTCAGCTCCTTGCCCTTCTCGGTGACCAGTAGGTGCAGCCGCCGCATCGGGCTTCTCTCGGAATAGCCCGGCTCGTCCACGATCCGGACACCGGCCTCGGTCAGCTGGGTTGTCACCGCGGCGAGCTTTGCCTGGTAGACGCGGGCCTGACGCAGCTGGCTCGCCCGGTGCTCGAAGTACTCCGGGTCCTTCTTCGCGGTGACGGTGAGGTCACGAACGGCGTCGGGGTCATCTTCGAACTCCGCGAGCACAAGCAGGTGCGCCATCGTGAGGAACTCGAAGCGCTCCCCGGCCGCTGCGGCGAGTTCACTCTCCGCGACGACGAGGTGCTCCCTCACGTCCTTCGGCTTGGACCCGGTGCGCCTTGCGATCACGGCGGGCGAAAGCCCGAAACCGACCAGCTGCTCGTAGGCCCGGGCGGTCTCGGTCGCGGAGAGGTCCTTCCGGCGCAGGTTCTCGACGAGCATCGCCGTCACTGACTCGACGCCCGAGGCGAGATCGGGACGGATGATGCACGGCACCTGGTCGAGGCCAGCCTCGATTGCCGCTGCGGTGCGCCGATGCCCCGCCAGGATCGCCTCGCCGCCGTCCTCGGTCGGCACGAGGATGATCGGCTCCAAGACACCGATCGCCGCGATGGACTGCGCGAGATCGGTCACCTTGCCGAGTTCGCTGCGGACGTTCGCCGGGTTCGCGACGAGGGCCTTCGGATCGCGGTAGACGACCTGGGTGGTCGTGGCCGGAGAGGGTTCGGTGATCGTGGTCATGTGCTTCCTCCTTCGGAACGAACCGGGACCGTCCCGGCTCTGGCCATCGCCACGCCGACGAGGGATCACCTTCGGGGTGCGCCCAAGCGGGCGAGGCGGGGGCCTTGTTCGCTTGGTTGCCGCATGCCGCCTCGGGCGACCGGGGTCAAGGGGGCACCTTTGGTGAGCGAGAAGCGGAGGCCGGTGCTCGAGGCGAGCTTGCGAGCCGGCCGGAGGACGAGCACCGTGCCGGCGCCTCGGAGCGACCCCTTGACGCCGGAGGCGCCAGAGGTGGCTCGAAGGAATTCTCCGGAGCGGCCTGGCGGAGCCGCAGGTAGTAGCCGATCGTCGGGAGGTTCGGGATCCCCTCGAGGAGAAGCCGGCGCCGCCGCTCGAGCAAGAGGAAGCGCATCTCTTCGACGTAGCCGGCGAGGTCGCGGAGGTGGCGGGCAAGCTCGGAGAGCTCGTCGGGGGTCATCGTCGAGCGCGCCAAGTTCGCTGATGCTCGGTAGGTGGCGCTCTCCCACGGTGCTCACCCCGCCCGGGTCGCCCGCCGGACCGTCTCGACGTGGTAACGACGCACCGAGGGGCTGAGCCGCTCGAGGAGCCGGGGTGACGCCACGGGGACGGTGCTGCGGACGGCAAGCTCGGTGCAGTCGAGGCTCGCGAAGTGAAAGTCGACGAGGCGCTCGAGGCTGCGAACCGCGGTTTCACGCCGGAGCCCGAAACTGGTCGAGAGATCGGCGACATCGACCTCGATCGGGCCCGCTGTGAGGCGAAGGAAGCGCAGGAGACGCCTGTATATGAGGAGGGCGCTCGGCCCCAGGACGCCGGAATAGACGAACTGTCGTGTATTCACCAGATGAATGGGCGCGGTCACGGCCGAACCGCCATAGATCCCACGGTTCCGAGGTGATGCCGGACGGCAGACTCGCTGAGCCTACGGAGCACACGGTCCGAGACCGGCGGCAGCCCGCCCGGGACAAGGAGCTCACTACCCGTCCACTTCACGATGTGAAAATCGACGATGCGCTTGAGGGTCTCGCCCATCTTCCGGCGGGGCAGACCGAGGCTGAGGGCGAGCTCTTCGACGGAGAGTTCGATCCATCCCGGCGCGGCAGCCAACTCCCTGAGGAAGCGGCGATATGTGGCGACCGCGGCCGTTCCGACCAGGCCGGTGTACACCGCGTCGACGTACACGTCGTCGCCCAACACGCTGGGCTTTGATCGGTCGCGAGGCCGGACGTCGGGCATGATCGCGATTGTCGAGGGACCGGGGTCCGAGGGGAACTTGGCCATCGTGAAACCTCCTCGCCGGCGGGCCCTTCCCGCCAGCGGTGGCGAGGGCGGTCCGGCTACCGCAGGTCGTCAACGAGAGTTCGGACGAGTGAGGAAGCGGAGGCCGGTGATCGAGCCTTCGGCGACGGCTTGCCGTCGGTCACCGTGACGGCGCCCCGATCGAGTTCGGAAAGCGAGGGTTGAGGGCCAAGGGGTCGGATCGACACTGAGCGCCGCGGCAGGGAAGGGAACGGAGGCGGAGGGGACCACGGCGAAGTCGCCCCGGACTTAGCGGGAACCGTGATCACTCTCTGACTGATGGATTCTTGCATCTGATGAAAGAGGCCGCGAGGATGGCGGCATGGCACGGAGCGGTGGAGCCGACCTCACGGGGTCGGCCAGGTTGCATCTCGTCGCCGGTGCTGCGCTGCTGTATCCGGACGAGCAGCTCTTCGATGCAATGGTCGACGGATGGCGCGCCCAGCAGACGAGCCGATACCTCAGCCCCCTGACGCTTCGGCAGCGGGAGGGTCAGCTCCGCCGATTCCAGCGGTGGACGAACGAGTACCCGTGGTCCTGGGGGCCGGCCGACGTCGAGGAGTGGACCACTGGCGCGCTCAGTGAGCGGCACCTCGCGCACTCGACGGTGAGCAACTTCCACCGCACGATTCGGCTGTTCATGGACTTCGTCTGCGACGCCCGTTACGGCTGGGTCGACGAGTGCGAGCGGCGGTTCGGGACGCACCCGGTCCAGATCTGCCACGAGTGGAACACGGTGGCGCACCTCGCCGAGAACGAGGGACGTCCGGGCAACCGCCCGCTCCTCGCGAGACGAGCTCCAGGCGCTCTTCGATCATGCCGACGCCCGTGTGGCCGAGATCCGCTCGAAGGGGAAGAAAGGCTGGCTCGCGGCGTTCCGGGACGCGACGATTTTCAAGGTTGCTTACGGCTGGGGACTCCGCCGCCAGGAGGTCGCCCGCCTCGAGCTGTGCGACCGGGGTCGCAATCCGAAGGCGCCGGAGTTCGGCGAGCTGGGAGCGCTGACGGTCCGGTGGGGAAAGGCGTCGCGAGGTGCGCCACCGAAACACCGGCGGGTACTCACCGTCATGCCGTGGGCGGCGGACGCTCCTCGAGCAGTATCTCGACGAGGTCCGTCCTCTCTACGACGCTCAGCACCAAGGGTTCTGGCCGACCGAGCGGGGCGGGGTCGTCGCGCCAGCGAACATCGACATGGTCTTCGCACGGCTTCGTAACGAGGTCGGGCTCCCCCGCCGAGCTCGGGCCGCACTGTCTTCGGCACAGCTACGTGACCCACCTCCTCGAAGACGGCTGGGACCCGTTGTTCGTCCAGCAGCAGGTCGGTCACGTCTGGGCCTCGACGACCGCGATCTACACCGGCGTGTCCAGCGCCTACAAGAACCATGTGCTTCGTCGAAAGCTCGACGAGCTCCTCCAGAGGAAGGAAGTGCCGTGACCGGAAAGCTCGGCTACCGCTGGCACCTGCGCGAGATCATGGCGGCGCGGGGGCTGTTCATGACGACCGACCTCGCACCGCTCCTCGCCGAGCGGGGCATCGACCTCTCGCCGGCGCAGGTCTATCGGCTCGTCACCCAGGCGCCCGAGCGCATCTCGGTGAGAGCGCTGATGGCGCTTTGCGACGCGCTGTCGTGCACGAGCATGGACCTCATTGAGCCGACTGAAGAGGTGGCGGCGAAGCCGCGGCGTCGGGCGGCCGCCGGTGGCGCCGAGGTACGCGCCCTCCGGCCCCGGCGCGCCGAGGTGGCACCGCCGAAGCGATGAGCCGGCGGTTTCGATCGACCTGCTCGACGTGTCGACGCTCAGGCGTGATGGTCCGACGGACCAACCCTCCCGGCTCGGTGATCTGTGGCACCTGCGACGCGAAGACTCGGGTCGAGCCGTGCGGGTCGTGCGGAGAGCTCCGGACACCACAGCGCCGGAACCTCGACGGCACCGGCATGTGCCCCTCGTGCGTCTACCGGGCGATGCGGGCGGCAAACCCGCTGCCGCCACGGACATCTACACGCCCTTGCGCGAGCTGCGGACGGGTAGCGAAGACCGCCGCGTACTGGGCCTGCGGTCCGGTCTGTGTCTCTTGCTACCACCGCACGCTCGCCTCGAAGGGAACGTGTCGCGGATGCGGGCAGACACGTCGGATCGACCCGCGGCTGCCCGCAGAGATCGGGCTCTGCTCGGAATGTGGCGGCCTCTCGCCGCTGTCGGTCTGCTCGGGCTGCGGGACCGAAGACCGCATCTTTCGCCGCAACCGCTGTTACGGCTGCAACCTCGACGACGAGCTCGCCAGACTTCTCGGTGACGGCGAAGACCTCCGGCCCGAGCTCGGCGAGCTCCGCGCCGCACTCACCAGGGTCGGCTCGCCGAAGGCAATGCTGCGCTGGCTGGCGATACCGGTGACGGCCGCGACGCTGAGCAAGCTCGCAAGCGGGGAGCTCGATCTCACCCACGAGGCGATCGACGGCCTCGGGACGACAAAGGCGGTGGCCCACCTCCGCCAGGTCCTCGTCGCCGCCGGTGCGCTGCCCGAGCGCTCGGAGGTCCTCGCTCGCCTCGAGTCATGGATCGGCTCGAAGCTGGAGCAGGTCCGCGACGACGGCGATCGTCGGGTGGTCGAGATGTTCGCCGAGTGGGAAGTCCTCCGCCGGCGCCGGACCAAGCAAGCACGCCGGGCGGTTGCCGACACCGCTCGGGACCACTCGTTGATCCTGCGGGCGATCGAGTTCCTCGAGTGGCTCGGGCAACACGATCGACCGCTCGCCGACGCCGGACAAGCCGACGTCAACCTCTGGCTGGCGAGCGGGCCGCCTTCGCGCCGAGACGCCCACACTTTCTTGCGGTGGGCCGAGCAGCGGCGACTTTGTGCCCACCTCGAGATCGTGCTCCAGGTGTCGCCGCTGCCTGTGGCGACGATCGGCATCCAGACCGTGACCGAGAACGCGCAGCGGCTATTGCACGGCGAGCAGCTCGCGCTCGTCGATCGGGTCGCCGGCCTGCTTGTCCTCCTCTACGGACAACCATTGACGCGCATCGTCGGACTGACCGTCGATCGAGTCGGGGTCGACCGAGTCGCGACGACTATCCGATTCGGCACCGAGGACGTCGAGCTCGTCGAGCCGCTCGGGTGGCTCGTTCGGCGACTCGTCGCCGAACGGCGAGGGCACGCGAACTTGATCGTGAGCGACTCGCCGTGGCTCTTTCCTGGCGGCCGGCCAGGGGTGCCGATGTCTTCCAAGCACTTGGGAAATCGACTGCGAACGATCGGGATCCCCAGCCACGCCACCCGGTCAGCCGTGCTCATCGAGCTCGGCGGAGAGCTCGGCCCGTCGGTGATCGCCGACACGCTGGGCTTGAGCATCGGTGCCGCTCTTCGATGGGTTCACGCGGGCGGTGGCAACTGGAACGACTATGCGGCGAACGCCAAATCATCCTCTCGTTGAGGGGCTTTGACGAGCTGAGTTGGGAGTGGTTACCATTCCCGACTACGGCGGGGCCCGTTCGAGGCTCGGCATTTCCAAGGAGAACGGAGCGACGATGGCTGCCTCGACATTGCGACTCGGACAGAAGATCCTCACAAGTGGCGCAGTTTTGGCCTCTGCGACGGGGCTCGCATGGGGCGTGTCCGCACTGCCAGCGAGCGCCACACCGCACGCGTCAGCGAAGATCGTCGCTGTTGGTGCTGAGAACGAGTACGCAAACGTGATCGGTCAGATCGGCGGAAAGTACGTGGCGGTGACGGCGATCATGAGCGACCCGAACACCGACCCGCACACCTTTGAGGCGAGCCCGAGCGTCGCCAGGGTCGTCGCCGCTGCGCAGCTCGTCGTCCAGAATGGCGTCGGCTACGACGACTTCATGACCAAGATCGAGTCGGCGTCACCGAGCGCGTCGCGCAAGGTCATCAACGTCCAGAAGCTGCGCGGGCTTCCGGACTCGACGCCGAACCCGCACCTTTGGTACTCCCCCCAGACGATGCCTGCGGTCGCGAAGGCCATCGCCGCCGATCTCTCCGCGCTCGACCCTTCGGCGAAGAGCTACTTCGACGCGAACGTGACGACGTTTGACAACTCGCTCAAGCCCTGGCTCGCCGCGATCGCGCAGGTGAAGTCAAAGTTCCCCGGAGTCGGTGTCGCGACGACCGAGCCAGTGGCCGACTACATGCTCCAGGCGGCCGGCACGAACAACAAGACGCCGTGGGCGCTCCAAGCCGACATCATGAACGGCGTCGACCCGTCGCCGCAGGCGGTCACGGCACAGAACGGGCTCTTCAGCGCACACAAAGTAAAGGTCTTCCTCTACAACCAGCAGGTCACCGACTCGCTGACCGGCACCTTCCTCTCTGCCGCGCACAAGGCTGGGGTCGCGGTCGTGGGCGTCTACGAGACCATGCCGACCGACGGCTACACCTACCAGACCTGGATGCTCGCAGAGGTGAACGCTCTCCTTAAGGCGCTCGAGCACGGCACGTCGACCGAGAAGCTGTGATCGAGATGAGCGCTCCGTTGACCTCCAGCAACCCGCGCCTCGGGGCGTCGGTGCTCGAGGTCGACGGCATCGGGGTGCAGCTCGGCGGTCGAGCAATCCTCCGGGACGTGACGTTCTCGATGCACGAGGGTGAGTTCGCCGGACTCATCGGACCGAACGGAGCCGGCAAGACGACCTTGCTCCGGGTCATCCTCGGACTCATCCATCCGACCGACGGAGCAGTCCGGATCGATGGTGTGCGGCGCCATCGGAGCACTGCCGGGATCGGGTACGTCCCGCAGAAGGTGCTCCTCGATCCCGACATGCCGCTGCGCGCACGGGACGTCGTCGCGCTCGGCCTCGACGGCCACCGCCTCGGCGTCCGGTTTCGCGGCGCACGTGAGCGAGCCGCTCGCGTTGAGGAGATGCTCGACGCGGTGGACGCGACGCGCTTCGCCGATCGACGGGTCGGACTTCTCTCCGGCGGCGAGCAACAGCGCGTGCTCATCGCGCACGCGCTCGTCAGCCGCCCGAAACTGCTCCTGCTCGACGAGCCGCTCGCGAATCTCGACATTCGCAGCGAACACGAGGTCGTGGCACTCCTTGCCCGGATCGCCTCTGAGCAACGGATCGCAGTGCTGCTCTCCGCGCACGACATCAACCCGTTGCTCGGCGTGATGAATCGCGTCGTCTACGTCGCCGGCGGCCGCTCGGCGAGCGGGACAGCCGACGAGGTCGTCCGCCCAGAAGTCCTCTCCGCGCTCTACGGCCACCAAGTCGACGTGATCCACGCCCTCGGCCGGGTCATCGTCGTCGCCGGCGAGCACGAACACATCGATCTCTCGGCGGATCGATCTCACGACGTCGGTCACGGTTCCTCCCACCCCGCCGGGGGTGCCCGGCTCCATCTCGCAGAGGATCGGGAACGTTGATCGCGAACGTGCTCTCCCCGATCATCGAGCCGGGGTTCTTCTCGACCACTGCCGTCCAATACGCGCTCGTGGTCGGTGGCGCAGTCGCCTTCACCGCTGCCGTCGTCGGGATGTTCACGGTGATGCGACGGCAGTCCTTTGCCGGTGAGGCACTCGGCGACGTCGGGACGACAGGAGGTTCGGCCGCGTTCCTGGTCTCGATCAACCCCCTCTGGGGGTTCATCGCCGCGACGCTTCTCGCAGCCGGGGTGATCGAGGCCGCGGGAACCCGGCGAGCGCACAACCGGGACCTCGCAACCGGGATCGTGCTCGGCGGAGCACTCGGTCTCGCAGCGCTCTTCCTCTACTTCGATTCGACACATTCGAGCACGACCGGCGCGTCGATCACCGTGCTCTTCGGGTCGCTCTTCGTCATCAACCCGAGTGTCGTGCCGATCGTGCTCGGCCTCTGCGCCGGGGTGCTCGTTGCTCAGGTCTTGCTCCATCGGGTGCTACTTCTCTCGACGTTGAGCCCGGACCTCGCGGCAGCCAAGGGCGTCCGCCTGCGACTCGTCGATGCCGCCTATCTCCTCACGATGGCAATCTCAGTCGCGCTCTCCGCCCTCACGATCGGTGCGGTGCTGTCGACCGCGCTGCTCATCGGGCCCCCATCGGCGGCCCTCCGGCTTTCGAAGCGGCCTGCGCGCGCGGCGCTCGTCGCCGGATGCATCGGCGTGGCAGCGACATGGGTCGGAATCCTCCTTGCCTACGACAGCTACTACTGGCCGCCGGTCGGACGGGGGTGGCCGGTCAGCTTCCTCGTCGTCGCAGTCGTGTTCGTCGTCTATCTCGCCTCGTCGCTCGTCGGGAAGAGGGGCTCGACTTATGAGCAGTTCGGGCTCGCTGGACCCCTCGATCTGGGACAGGAGTAGACGAGATGTTCACCGGTCTCATGTTGAACACCTGGATCGCGGCGAGCATCGTCGCGGTCGTCGCCGGCGTTGTCGGATTCTTCGTCGTGCTCCGGGGCTCAGCGTTCGTTGCCCATGCGCTCCCGAACGGCGCGTTCGCCGGCGCGGCGGGTGCGTCCCTCATCGGGGCGAGCACGATCGCCGGGCTCGGGGTCTTCGCGTTCCTCGGCGCAATCGGCATTGCCTTGCTCGGTCGACGGGGTCGGCACGACGCCGTCACCGCACTCACGCTCGTCGTGATGGTGAGCCTCGGGGCGCTCTTTTTGTCATTCAGCGTCGAGTACGCACCGGAGATCTACTCACTGCTCTTCGGCGAGGTCCTCGGCATCGCGCGCAGTGAGCTGTGGCCGATCGCCGGGCTCGCTGTCGTCTGTCTCGCCGTGGTCGCCGTCCTCTACCGGCCGCTGTTGCTGACATCGGTGCTTCCCGACGTCGGCGAGGCTGAGGGCGTCTCCCGTTTTCGAATGGAGATCGCCTTCCTCCTCATCGTGGCGCTCGCGACGACGGTCGTCGTTCCGATCGTCGGCACCTTTCTGATGTTCAGCCTGATGGTCGCTCCGTCGGGCGCCGCCCGGTCGATCACCACCCGGCCGTCGCGAGCGATCGCATGCTCGGTCACGATCGCGCTTGCGACGGTGTGGCTCGCGATCTTCTCGTCCTACGAATCGAACTGGCCGATTGGATTCTTCGTCGGCGCGTTCGGTGCGTTCGCCTACGCCGCTGCCGCGGTCGTCGCTGCCTGGCAAGGTCGGGGCCGAGTCGTCGACACGCGGCTCGCGATCTCATAATCCCCGTCGGGTGACGACGATGTCGCAACAGCGCGCAACGACGGCCGGTGTCGCGACGTCGGCGCGGTCTCGGTCGACTCGGCAGAAGCGAGCACTCGCGGCGGTCCTCGACACTTTCGAAGGGTTCGCAAGCGCACAGGAGATCTACGCCCTCCTCCAGACGAGCGGGGAACGAGCAGGACTCACGACCGTCTACAACCAGCTCCGCACGCTGGCCATGCGGGGCGAGCTCGACACGGTGCTGAGCGAGTCCGGCGAGTCCCTCTACCGTCGCTGCCGCACGACGGGCGATCACTACCGACTCGTCTGCCGAAGCTGTGGCGGAATCACCGATGTCCACGCTCCCGAACTCGAACAGTGGGCCGCTCGTACTGGCGCCTCCTTCGCGTTCACCACGCTCGCGACCTACCTCGAGCTCTCTGCACTTTGCGACGCATGCATCGAGGTCACTGAGCTCGCCCGGCGTGAGTGACTCCGCTCGTGCGCGCGTTCCGGCGGTAATTTGTTAGGAATGACTCTCGACATCTCCGTTCACGACGCCGTGAACCTTCGCCTCGTGCACGCGGACCAGCGCTACACGACGCTCCGTCGCACCCTGGTCGACATCCTGAGCGAGTCAGATCGTCCACTCACGATTCCGGAGATGCTCGCCGCGGCGCCTTCGCTCACACAGTCGGGTGCGTATCGCAACGTCGGTGTCCTCGTCGAGCTCGGCGTCGTCGACCGGATCGCCGGCTCTGACGACCACGGAAGGTATGAGCTGGCGGAAGTGTTCGCTGGCCATCACCACCACCTTGTCTGTGAGGTCTGTGGCGTCGTCGAGGATCTCCATGCGTCGCCGAAGCTCGAGCGTCTCTTGGCCGAAACAGCGCGGCTCGCGTCGAGGAGCAGGGCTACGAAGTGAAGGACCACCGAGTAGAGCTCTTCGGACGTTGTCCTAATTGTCGGGCTGCGAGCACCAAGGAATCCGCGTAGGTGGAGCATTCGAGCAGTTCGAATATCTGATTAGTTCCCGTTATCTCGGTGTAGTCGGAGTCACCGGGAACCGTGAGATTCCCTGTGGTCGCGAAGCTCGCGACGACGGTGAGGGTGCTACACGTGCTCTCGAGCCGATGTGCGGACATCGGTACCTCCCTTCGAGGCGGGACCTTCCCGCCATGGGAGTGCTCTCGATCGCCGGGACGCGCCGGGTCAGGGCACGGCGAAGCCGAGCGAGGAAACGAAGGCCGGTGGGCGAGGCGGTAGCCGGCACGCAGTGCGCCCACCGTGCCGGCGTCCCGCAGCGGGCCTTGATCCGGCGCGTCCCGACGATCAGCGTCCCGTCCGGCGGGAAGAGGCGCTCGAGGAGGGAGAGTTACGCGGCGAGGTCCACCGCGACAGGGTGTGCCGCTACTGGCGGCGACGCTTGCGAGTATGCATTCACGCAAGGGCGCCTGGGTCGCCCTCGCCCTCCGAGGGCCGTCGTTAGATGTGCGCCCCGGTCCGAGCAGGCCCTCAGTCGAAGAGCGTCTCCGCACTGAACCCACGGCCTCGGAACGGACCCAGGCAGTTCACGCCGAGGCCGTCTGGGCCCAGATCGGTGAACTCCGAGAGTCGTTCGAGCTGGCTCTGGTTGTCCGGGTGCGTGAACATCGCGCACACACGTCAGCAAAGGCGAGCTCGAATTCAGAGGGCTCCCGTTGGTCCACGCACCGATTCTGAGCAGGATTGGCGCTCCCGTGGCGGAGGTCCGGCGAATTGTTTCGGCAGTCGGTGGCTCACCCTCCTCACAGCTCGGGGGCGATGGCTGCGACGAAAACCTCCAAAGCCCTCTCCAGCTGAACCGCCAACTCGGCGACTCCGGCTTCGAGGACGCGGTCGAACTCGATTGATCCAATCGGTGCTTTCGCCGACTCGAGGGGCAACGTCCAGTGGAAGATGCCGGGGGTTTGGACCCCCTCCGCGGCAACGGTGATCCGCAGGAGCAGGAAGAGCTCGCCATCTGCGTACAGCTCGAGGACGCGGGCCATCCGAAGTGTCATGGCACCGGGGAAGTCGTACGGCGAGGTAACTGAAGCCAACTGCATCCTGTTGAGTCGCGGGACGTTGTGACCGAGGAGGACCAACTTGTTCGCCGTGAGCGCATCCCCTCCCGAGCGAAGGTTGGTCACTGGCAACTGCAGGTCTCCGATTGCGTCCTCGAGAGGCTGGCTCAAATCGAGAAGTCGATCGACGATTCGCGGGAAGAGGTCCCGGTATCGCTGCTCCGTATCGTGCGCAGCGATTTCGTCGGGAAGCGCTGCATGGAGCCTCGCCCGCAGGCTTGAGACATCGATCTCGCTCGGATCATGGCTCTCGAGCATTTCCCAGGCATCGAGATCTCGGACGACCTGCTCCATCGTCGGGCGCAGCTCCGGATGGACGACAGTTGCACGATCGATGAGCTGATCGAGCGCTGCAGCCCCTCGGTGCGGTCGGAGATCGGCGAGGCACAGTTGTCGCGTCCCAGCGACTTGGTGCCCGTCAGGCGGAAAGTTCTGACCGGTCATGAGAACCCAGAGCGTCTTCATCAGGGCGAAGACGTCGGCCGGATACGGGCTCGCCGTGTCTGCGTGCAACACCATCTCGTGCGAGACGAAATGCGCTGGGCCGAGTTGCCGGCCCGCGACGGTGAGCGCTTCGCCGGTCGGGACGGCAACGAGTCCGAAGTCTCCGACGAGGTACTGGCGGTTGAGTTCGTAGAGGTTGCCTGGCTTGACGTCTCGATGCCCAATTCCAGCGGCTGCGAGACGGGCAAGCGTCTGAGCGATCGTTCGGATGGCCGCGACGATCTCCTCGACGGAAGATTCCTTCAGGGACTCTCCGATCGGCGTCGCAATTGGCATCGCAAGCCACGCGGGGTCCGAGTTGCTCGGTGCGTCGGGCAGATTGAACTCGAGGAATGGCAGAACGCCCGGATCATCTCCATGCTCTCGGAGGAAGTTGATCTCCTGGACAAAGCGCCGGTACGGCTCCGACTCGATCTTCCGACGATTGAGAACCTTCAGCGCGACTGGCGGCTCATCCGCTCCGGTTCGGATCGCCCGATACACGGTGGCGTTCCCGCCGTGCCCGAGCTCCTCGAAGACAGTCCAAGGTCCGATCGTTCTCTGCGCATCAGCCACAGTTGGACGGTACCGAGAACGGGCCAATCGTGCGCCCGAGACGGACACAGCGGTCGTACGCTCGCCGTCATGGCTGGATGGCAGGACGACCTCAGCGGCGACGAGCAACGGCTCATCCTTGGACGCATCGTCGCTGGCATAACCGTGCAGCAGAAGGTGAAGGGCGAACCGGCTCTTATCGGGATGGAGATCGACATGGCGCAGGCGGGCGACGCGGCCTCCGCACTTGCGTCACATCGTGGACTTGCCGCGTCGTTGCGTCGGATCGAGGGGTACTACCGCGAGATGGCGGAGCACGCCGAGGCAATCGTGAAGATCGTGGAGGACCACCTCAATCTCCCACCCGAGTAGCGCCAGCCGAATCCGGTGGCAGGTCACAGGGCGTCGTCGGCCCGCCGCGACATCGGCAATGGCGGCCTCTGCACTCCGCCCTCGACTGCCAGGCGACCCGTGATCCTAGGAACAGATGCCTCCTATCGCGATTCCAACAGATGCGAAGCGTTCGTGTGCGTTTGACAGAGGTGTACTAGCGTATTAGTACAGCGGCCATGGATTCCGAGACGCCCCTCATCCACTTCCGGCTGGATCCCCGGACCGGCGTCGCCCCCTACCGCCAACTCGTCGACCAGGTCCGCCAAGCGGTGAACCTCGGACTGCTGCGAACGGGCGACCGGTTGCCGTCGGTCCGCGAGGTCGTGACCCAGATCACGATCAACCCGAACACGGTCCATCGCGCCTATCGGGACCTCGAGCACGAGGGGGTCGTCGAGGGGCGTCCTGGTCTCGGGACGTTCGTGGTCGCTTCTGGGTCTTCTCCGGTCAGCACCGAGGATCGCACGGCGCTCCTCGAGGAGCTCCGGGACTGGGTGACGAGGGCACGGAACGTGGGTCTCGACCCTGATGGCATCGCCGCGCTCGTGGCAGCCGCCGTCGTCCCCGAACAGCCGGCCAGCCGGTGAGCGAGGCCGCGGTCGCGCTCGAGACGAGCGGTCTGGGTAAGCGATACGGGCGCAAGTGGGGGCTCGAGGACTGCTCCTTCCGACTCCCGACCGGGCGGATCGCCGCGCTCGTCGGACCGAACGGCGCCGGCAAGTCGACGCTGCTTCGGATGGCCGCAGGGATCACGCGTCCGACCACAGGCGAGGTCCGGGTATTCGGCCACTCACCACAAGAGCAGACCGTCGAGGTGCTCCGTCAGGTCGGCTACCTCGACCAGGAACGTCCTCTCTACCGCTCGTTCCGGGTCGACGAGATGCTGCGCTTCGGACAGAAGCTCAACCCAACCTGGGACGACTCCGCGGCCCGCGGGTACCTCGCCGAGCTCGACATCCCGACAGAGGAAAAGGTGGGGAATCTCTCAGTCGGCCAGCAGGCACAGGTCGCTCTCACGATGTGCCTTGCGAAACGCCCCGCACTCTTGTTGTTGGACGAACCGGTTGCCGCGCTCGATCCCGTCGCGCGCGAAGGCCTCATGCACGTCCTGCTCCGCTCGGTTGTCGACGACAACACCACGGTCCTGTTGTCTTCCCACGCGATCTCAGACCTCGCGACGGTCTGTGATTACGTGATCATCCTCTCGGCGCAGCACGTGCACGTCGCCGACGACCTCGACTACGTGCTCGCCAGTCACCGACTGCTCGTCGCGTCGAGCGAAGAGGCTCCTCGGCTCCCGCCGGGCGTCGTCGTCGTCTCGACGACCAGCAGCGAACGTCAGACGAACGTCCTCGTCCGCGTCGAGCAGCCCGTCGTCGATCCCGCGTGGCAGGTGATCGAGCCGACCCTCGAGGAGATCGTGATCGCCTACCTACGCGCCCCGAAATCGACGACCGCAACGGCGGGTCCGACGCGCGCCGGCCGTCCCGGGGAAGGCGCACGATGATCTGGGCGACGTGGCGGATGCACCGCTCGATCTTCCTCGCGTCGATCGGTGTCAGTGCCGCATTCGCGATCTGGCTCGCTGTCACCGGCCTGATCGACGAGCACGCATGGACCATCTTCACGAGCCATCACTGCTCGCTCAACTATCCCGGAAGCTCAGCGGTCTGCAGCAGCAGCTACTCGGGACGGGGCCTCTTCAGCTCGATCAACTCGGCGCTCTGCAACGCCCTGCCGGTGGTCCTCGGGCTGGTACTCGGTGTGCCGATCGTGGCCGGAGAGATCCAGCAGAACACGAACCGCCTCGCGTGGTCCCAGACCATCACGAGGACGCGTTGGGTCGTCACGAAGATCGGCGTCGGGGCACTCGTCGCCGCCGGGATCATGGGCGCGCTGGCACCGCTGATCTGGTGGTGGACGAATGTGACAGAGCGAAACGACCGCATTCTGCCGCTCAACTTCGACATCTCCGGTTTCGTCGAAGTCGCCTACGCCCTCTTCGCCTTCATGCTTGGCGTGGCGCTCGGCGCAGTGATTCGCCGTATCGGATGGGCGTTCGCCGCAGGAATCCCGCTGTTCGTGGCGGTCCGACTTGGCGAGCGGGACTACATCCGGCCAGCCCTTCTGCCACCGACCTCGGTGAGTGCGAGTCCTCTCAACCCCGGTCACGGCATCGACTGGGTGCTCAACGCGGGCTTTCTGCCGCTCGGCGATTCCATCCCGCCATCCGGACAGACGTGGTCGAGCAATAGCCAGGCCATCAACAGCTGTCTCGGCTACCCGCCGGGGGCACAGAAGGCCACCCACAGCATCACGTACTGCCAGAAGGTGCTCCGTCTCCACTACGAGCTGCAGATTCAACCGGCCGGTCACTTCTGGGCGCTGCAAGCTGTCGAGAGCGCCATCTTCCTCGCCGTGGCCGGGGCCCTTCTTGGGCTAACCGTGCTGGCCGTCAGGAGATGGCGGACCTAGCTGTACTCGGGCCTCCGATTGGTCCAACGCCGAGCCGTCTGGTCGGCGCTTGGACCGGGTGGACGCGGATCGGTGTTCAGGGCAGCGTTCTGTTGCGCGACAGTCGTCCGCGCACGCAGATTAGAGCGCGGCCGCGAGCTGCTCGGCCTCGGCTTTGGCATCGGCGAGCACGGCTCGGAACACCAAGAGCAGCTCCGACAGAGTGGCTGAGAGCCTCCGATGATCCCGCACTGCGCTCTTGCCACGGTGCGTGATGTTCGATCGGACTTGGTAGTAGTACCCGAGGCTCTTCTTCGGATCAGCTGGGTCGAGGTCCTCGTAATGCCCGGGATCGTCGGCCCGAAAGATGCGGTCTGTGCGAGTGACGTGGTGCTCAAGGGACCGGGCGAAAGCGGCTTCGTTGGCAAGCTTGCGTACGAGGCCATACGTAGTGACGCGGCTCCCCTCCTGTTTTGCCCCGAAGTGGTAGCGCAGCGATAGGTAGCGTTCGATGGAGGACCACAGCAGCAAGTACGCCATCTGCAACCGGAAAGTGGGTCGCATATCGCCCGGATCGAAGTCCGGCGAGGCGAGGAGCGTCTCCTCTACGACCGCAAGAGCGTCGGTGAACACCGGGTCGCGCCAACCGTCCCAGTCCTCGTGATCCTGGAACTCCCAGCTCTCGCTGCCTCGCTGAGGCGACCGCGCAACCAGGATGTTCACCTCACCCACGTCGAGATCGATTGTGTCCCAGCGGTACTGTTCGTCAGGTTCCATTTCTGCGATCCGCTCGTAGGCCAGGCCTTCGGCACCAGGGCGAAATCGCAGCAGCGCTCCCGCAATGGTTGCGGTGTTCGGAGAGCCCAGTTCCACGAGAGGCAGCCCGTCACGGACGAGGAGACGGCCCGGGATCGCGACCGAGTCGATCCGATCGCGGACCAGATCGGCAAGTTGGAAGAAGGCGAGCTGGCCGGGACGGAAGATCCCGTAGGCAAGAAAAGGGCGCGACGTATCCGTCGGCTGCTTCACGGCTCGGTCCTGAATGTCACGACGTCAGCATCGCATGAGTTGTACGACGAGATTCTGACGAGGGTGCCCCCTACGGCGGGGTGACTGGGGCCGACAGAAGGACGCTCGTCGACGGTGACCCTGGCAGTCCTGGGGAGCGCATACTGGGCGATCCCGAGCAGTCGTTCGGAGCGCTCGGACCAACGAGCCACTCGCTAGTTCGGCGTCCCGATCTGAGCGCGCTTTCCTCTCCGCTGTAGGCGAGCAGTAGGGCTCATGCTTTCGGGGACGTAGGCAAGGGTCGACCCCGGCAGGGCGTGGCCGACTGCACGCTGAGCCTCCAATAGGTCCGCTGAGACCTCCAACTGCAAGAACGCGAATCGGTGACGCAGTTGAGAGGCCGTCGAAGCAATCCCACATTCGATTTGGAGGTAGTGGTTGATGGCCCGACTGCATGGCTGCGGCTCGACTGTCCAGAGGGGTTCGTCGGGTGTCAGCTGTTCCTCGAGCGCCGCGATTGCCTCCTCGACACGCGGGTCGAGCATGACCAGGCGTTCGCGGCCTCGCTTACCTTGTCGGATGCGCAGGTAGGGGTAGTTCGCGTTCGCGATCAGGTCGTCGCGGGTCACGCCAGCAATCTCCTGTGGCGAGCACCCCGCGTAGGCCGCTAACACGAGCCAACAGCGCATGGTCTCGTCGGCTTTCGCAATCGCCAGCTCCAGCGCTTCCTCGGTGATCGCGACAGGTGGACGATGTTCGACGGGTTCGCGGTCAAAAATCTCTGTCGGATCCGAGGTCACAATGCCGTTCCGGAGCGCCCAGCGATTGAAGCCGTGGATCATCGCCAGCCAACCGTTTCGTGACTGGGGCTCTAGGCCGCGGTCGAGCCAGGCACGGAGCGCTTCAGGCGACTGCTGCACGAGACCAACTTCGCGGGAGTACTTGCGGAGGTAGAGCCGTCGCGGACCGACCGACGATGGCCGGAGACCGCCACGTTCAGCCTCGTAATCGAGATAGCGCGTGATGAGGTCTTCGTCGGGTGCCGGTCTGCCCATCCTTCGTTCCTTTTCGCGCGTGCGATCCAAAACTGCTCGTTAAACGAAGTGTCGCGCGACTGCTGTCAACCGATCAGCGCCCACAAGGGCTTTCGTAGGTGATGGTGCGCCCCAGGCGATCGGCCGCACGCTTGGGTCGTTCCGCGCTTGGGACGTGAATGACGGAGCACCTTCCGCGACGCACAGATAATTCGATCGGCGGGGACTTACTGGCGGCAGCTGACGTTGGCCCGTCTGAAATTGCGAGGCGAGCCGGTCACGCAAGCGTCGCCTTCACCGACAACCGCTACGGTCATCTGCTTCCCGAGGTCGACAAACAGATGGCGAGAAGCTTCGAGGTCCTCCGCTTATCGGCGGCCCAAAATGAGGCAAGGGGAGCTGCCGGTGATGGTGCCCCCCCCCCAGGCGGACCCACGTGACAGGCTACGGAGGTGCGGCGCGATCGTGTGCTTTCCCCCCGAGCACGAACGCGCCGCGGATTCACGCGCAGCTTCGACCTCGTGACCCTGCTCGTCTGGTCCGGGTACACGATCATGGACTTGCCTGGGCTCGCAATGTCGCCATCGACTCTCGGATGTGTGGATCGCGTCGGTACATGAACTCCTGTTGGAGGATTCGAAAGAGGCTTGAGACGATGAAGTAGATATTCACCGCGGCTGGGATTGCGATGTAGATGACCGCGAAGACGATCGGAAAGATCTTCTGCATCTGCTGCATCTGTGTATTCGCCGCGGCTGCCGGGTTTCGACCGGCGAGCTGCTTCATCTGTACATATTGAAGGCCAATCGCGATGAGAATCAGGGCGATTAATGGTGCCCTCGCACCCCACGACAGTCCAGAGGTCCGGACCGAGTTGGCCAGATTGATACCGAACGCATGCAAGGCTCCATTGGCGTGGATAACGGCGTGATAGAGCTTGCTCGAAGAGTTGACGTAGAGAGGTTTCGGGACGAGATTGCCGTGTGCCTTTGCCGTATGGATGAGGCCCTTGATCGTGTTATAGAGGATGAGGAAGATCGGGAGCTGCAAGAGCATCGGAAGACACCCGCCCGTAGGCGACACACCGTTCTCTTTGTAAAGAGCCATCATCTCTTCGTTAAGACGTTGGCGTGATTCCTGCTTCTCGGCAACAGTCATCGAGGGCTTTGCTTTGAAGCGCGCTTGCAGCCTCTTCAGCTCTGGTCCGAGGAGCTGCATCTTCATCATCGAGCGCGTGCCGCGCACGTGATCGGAAAGACGGCGACCATCACGGCGGCGGTGAGCAGTGCAATGGCAACCGCATAGTTCGGGATCAGCGCGTAGGACCCGGCGAGGAGCCATGCGAAGAGGATGAAGAATGGATGCGCGATCTGACTGAACGCGGAGGTAAGTGAAGAAAAGAACACGATGTTCTCCTATCTGTCTCGATTTGAATGGGTCTGAGTAGCGGTCTTGTGAGACCGCTACTCGACTCAACGTCGAGGCTGAGACAGAAGAACTAAACGAACGACCGAATGAGCCGGAGCGCTCGATGCCTGACCGGACGTCGCGAGAGCGACTCCCGCGAAGACGTTCACGTGCGCCAGATTTGAGCTTCTCGGGAGCGAGCGCGTTGAAGCGACGACTGTTGCTGCTGACGCGATGCAGCAACAACGAGAACGAAGTGCGCAGCATCTGGCTGCAGGACGACGGCTGAGCCGAGCGCTACGCAAGCCGCCGCGATCAGTCGTTCGAACATAACACCAACTGTAATTCGCAGTCGCCGCGCTGCGCACGGCAGCCCAGTGATGGGTGCACCCCTCAAAGGCCTCAAGTAATCATCCCAGGGACGTTGCTGATCACGCGTACGTTGGAAGGAGCAGAACCTGAATCGTTCTGACAGTTCACCGCGTCCCCTTCAAGGCCGTTCACGACGACGAAGAACCACTACTGCCGGCTGTGCCCGTGTTCCCGGTTCCGGGTCCTGCAATGGTGTAGACGGGGGTCTCCGGTGCTCCTCTCGCCGTTTCCCCGAGCGCAATGCAGGCGTTCTCAGTTGGGCAACTGATCGGCCCGATGCCCTGGTAGCTCTGGCCCTCATAATTGGGTGCGCCAGGCGGAACGGTGAACGTCACCTTGGACCAGCTCAAGCCGCCATCGGTGGTCCCGAGTATCACCGCAGAATCGCCATCGGTGGTGTTGCCGATGGTTACCGTGACAGCCTCCGAACCCGCCACCCAACAATCGCTAGCACTCGAACAGGCCACGCCGGCCATTAGGGGCTGTGGTACGTCCCCGGGAAATGCCTGAGATTGCCAGGTCGCGCCGCCGTCGCTCGTCGTAAGGAAGACCGGCGTGGCGTCGAGGGAGCTAAGTGCGGCGCAGTCCAACGCGCTTGAGCACGAAATGGCGTTGCGAGTCCTTAGGTTGTTGGCCGGCAAAGTTCCGTTGGTCCAGGTGGCGCCGCCGTCGCTCGTCGACAGCGCGAACGCCTGAGCGGCCGTGCTGGTGGTTGTCGGAGTCGTCAGATCATCACCCATGACGATGCAATTTGAAGCGTCGTAGCACGCGAAGTCGCTTACTAGACCGGTGACTGGAAGCGCGCTCGACGTCCAACTCTGACCGCCGTTGACCGTCGTAACGAAGGACTCGCCGGATGCGAGTAGCGCAGCGTGGACCTCTGCGGCGGTACTCCCGCTCGGTACAGAAGGTCCGAGAATTCCATGGCAGTCGGTTGCCGACGAACAGTCGAGCGCCGCGAGCAGACCGGACAGACCGGACAGACCGCTGAGAGGATTCGTGGTCCACTGGTGCCCGCCATCGGTCGTCGCGACGAAGACAGACTGTCCGTTGATGAGCGCTCCGGCGGAACAGCTCAGTGCATCCGAGCATGCCAACGGTGTCGTCGCAAGAAAGCCACTTGGAAGTGGGAGGACCGACCAGCTTGTCCCGAAATCGTTGGAGACGTAGAGGGATTCCGAGGTCAGGGGAGCGTTGCCGTTCGCTGACGAGTAATTGTCAGCGAGGGCGTAGCAAGCGGTAGTTGTCGGACAAGTGAGTGTGCTCGGTGGTGGTCCGGCGGTGTTCTGCTGCCAGCCTGCGCTCACAACGTCGCCGACGAGCTGCCAGCTCCCCGACGGACCATGAGGTGAAGTGAAGTGCTCTCTAGAGGGCAGCGAACGGGCAGCGCGCCACGCCGTTGTAGTGGGACCACCCGTGCTACTGGTTCCGATCACGGCGGCGAAGCTGGCTGTGACGACCACCACAACGGCCGCTACAGACAGAGCAAGTCGTTGCCGATGACGAAGCTGCTCGGGGCGTCTTCCGAGGTGAATGGGTGCGTGATCGTCTTCGATCCCTTCCGACGCGGAGATCCGGGACTCAGAGACAATGCTGGCGAACAGCTCGTCAAAGAGAGGGTCGGCTGACAGAGCCTCAACGTCCAAGGACTGGACCGGGTCTGCGTTCTGTAGTTCGTGAAATGGGTTCATTGTGCTTCCGCCTTCCCGGGCGCGTCTGCGGGTGCTGCCCGACGTTGCTGCAATTGTCGTGATCGACCCGGTTGTTTCGTCCACACGCCGAGACCGGCGAGTTCCGCGTTCAAGCGGGAGCGTGCGTGGTACAGCCGAACCCGCGCGGCTACTGGCGAACAACCGAGGACATAAGCGAGCTGCGCGGAATCCAGACCCTCCCAACCCCGCGAGCATCAGGAGTTCGCGGTCGTCATCGGAGAGACGGGCAAGGGCAAGCATCGACTCCACTGCGTTCCCTTCGCTTGGGTCGAGCTGGGTAACTCCTTCGGCGAGGTTGGCCCCTATCCGGTCGACGAGCCTGTCTCGTCGTTGTGCCTTCCGGTGATGGTTCACGATGACCCGACGGGCGGTTGCATAGAGCCAGAGCACGCTCGCCTCGCCCGGCGGGATTACATCGAGACGCTTCCAAGCGATTGTGAAGGTCTCGGCAACGATGTCGGCCGCATCTTCCGGACTCGAGGTTCGTCGGAGCGCGTAGGCGAGCAGCTTCGGTCGCGACTGTTGATAGACGCGGCAAATCGCTCCTTTCGCTCATCCGTCTCCATCGGCGCTGCCCCTTGCTGTCGCTCCAATCTGTTTATGTCGCGATTGACTCAGCTGTTAGCCAGGAACTTGGAGCAGGTACGCCGAGCCCCTCCGAGGTCGTCTCGACCCGATGTGCTCAACCGCGGTTACCCGGCACGCTCGCTCGCGTCAGGCATTGAGGCGCAGGTGAGGCGCTAGGCGGTCAAATCGCTTGCCCGTGTTCCTCGGGCGTGCTCTCTTACCTGGACCAACGGCTCACAACTGGCCCACAGAAGATGGGGCATCACGGAGCACGCCTTTTCTGTGCGTAAGGGTTGGCCCATCTGGTGGCAGAACGTCCACGCTCTCGGACAAGTGCCCTCGACTCCGGCTACCAGCACCGACTCGTCAAATTCTGCCGTGCACTTCGAGATTTGGCACCCGCGCGAAGCAGGCACAGTCGTCGAGCGGGCCAAGGTAACCGGCGCGAATCATGCGTGGATGGGGCACCCCGAGCCCTCCGATGACGAGGGGCTCGTCGGGAAGCGGTATATGGAGTTCCACTCCTCCGCGGCCATCTGGTCCTTCCTTTCAGCCCATCCACGACCGTGAGCTCTCGAAACCGCGCCCTAAGGGTCATCTATCCCCTGCGCCAGCGTGTCCCAGACTGGCTGACTGACGCGCCATAACGACGAGCACCTTGTCCGACGGACCGGAAATGTTCGGCGATAGGTACGGCCGACCGAGGGCCTCCGGTGAGCGCTGCTAGCCGATCGAGGCGGCGGGCGAGTGCGCGTGCGACGAGCGAGACCGCGTAGGCACTCTCCGCGTGGCTCGTCCACCAGGCAAACGGGATGAGGACTACGCCGCCGAACGTGATTCCGACGAAGCCCTGAGGCGTCCAGCCGTCGAGCGCGAGCGCGTGGCCGCCCACGAGTGCGGTGCTCGAGACCGAGGCGTCCCAGATGCTGCCGAGGCTTCCGATGTCGTCGGGCACAACAATGCCGGCGTAGATCGCACCGTCGGCCTCGATCGCCTTCTTCATCTCGGTGAGGTCAGCGGTACCGAGTGCCCGCCACCCGGTGATCCGCGTTCCGAGGATGCCCTTTGTCGAGTCCCAGGCGTCGAGCAGGCGCTCGTCGGTGACACCATCACTCGTGTTGCCGTTCAGGCGGTGCCAGGTCGCGATCGCCGACGTGGTCGAAAAGCGTGGCACCGTCCCGAGGCGTCCCGAGAGGTGATCGGCGATCACGACGTCGGCGACCGTCGCGATCGTGCAGTCCCCGACCGCGCCGACGTTACCCAGGAGCGGGAAGGCGCGATCCGGCCCGAGGACGACCCGAGCGGCGGTGTTGCCCTTCGCGCCGAGTGGGTTGAACTGCTTCGGCAGTGCGCCGGTCACCCGGATCGAGGGCTGTTTGCCCGCGGAGGCTACCGCGCCGGCGTGACCCCGTCGACGGCCGCGCTGAGCGTGGAAAGGCCGATGGCCTGTGTGGCCGTGGTGGTCGTCGGTGGCGTGGTGGTGACGGGCGGTGACGTGGTCGGCGTCGGCGTGCCGCTGACCGTGAGCGAGAAGTTCTGGTCGCGGCACCGGCCTGGTTCGCCGCCTGGAAGGCGATCTCGAACGCGCCGGCTCGCGCCGCTGTCTGGCGTCCCGTACAAGGAGGCGGAGCCGTTGCCGTTGTCCTGGTAGAAGACCCCGGAGGGAAGCGCCCCGGTCTCGCTCACGCTCGGCGGCGGGTAGGTCCCCGGCGCGGTCGCTGACCGTGAAGCTCGAGTACGAGCCGTAGGGGAAGGTGGCCGACGTCGGCGAAGCGAATGCCGGGATCTCATCGACGGTGATCGCGAGCTCCTCTGTCGCCGAGTCGAGCGTGTTCGTCGCGGTGACCGACACGGCGTAGGTGCCCCCGTTCCGCTCGCCGGCGTCCCGCTGAGCGCACCGCTCGAGCCGAGCGAGACGCCGGAGGGGAGCGTCCCGCTCGAGGAGAAGCTCGGCGCCGGGTAGCCGAGCGCCGTCGCGGTGAAGCCGGAGGGCACACCGGCGGTGAGGGTGACCGAGCTCGCCGAGGAGAAGACGGGCGCGTGGTTGATCGTCGAGCGTCGCGGCTCGTGGCGCTCGTCGCGTAGTTCGTCGCGCCGAGGTAGCTCGCGCTCGACCGAGTCGGCACCGCTCGCGCTGAGCGTCGCCGAGGTGCAGCTCGCCGTGCCCGTCGCCACGCTCACCGCCGCTGCGCCGCAGCCGACGAGGAGTCCGTCACCATCGGTGAAAGAGACGCTGCCGCCACCGGGGTTCGGTGCGATCGTCGCAGTGACGGTGTCGGTCTGGCTGTAGACGGCAGTCGGCGGATTGAACGACAACGTGGTCGTCGTCGCGATCTTGTCGACGACGAGCGAGGCGGTGTTCGCGTTCGTGGCGTAGTTGGTGTCCCCGGAGTAGGTCGCGGTGATCGTGTCGGTGCCCGAGCCGGAGAACGTACCCGTCGTACAGGTCGCGCTGGCGCCGCTGAGCGACAGCGAGGTGCAGCCGGAGATCGTGCCGAAGGAGTCGCTGAAGGTCACCGTGCCGCCATCGGGGTAGGCGAGACGGTGGCGGTGACGCGAGCGGTCTGGCCGTCGGTAACGGGGTTCGGCGTCACGGCCGGCGTGACGGTCGTCGCCACCTTCGCGATGACGAGGGAGAGCGGGTTCGCGCTCGAGTCGTTGTAGTTGGCGTCACCGACGTAGGAGGCACTGATCTGGTCGGTTCCCGCTCCGAGCGTGCCGATCAGACAGCTCGCCACCCCCGCCGTGACCGAAACCGAGCTGCAGCCGGTGATGTAGCCCTTCGAGTCCGAGAAGCTCACCGTGCCGCCATCGGTGATCGGCGAGACGGTCGCGGTGATCGTGGCGGTCGAGAGGGCGACGGGCGCACTCGGGCTCGACGAGAGCGCAACGCTCGTATTCGCTGCAGAAATATGGAGGAAGTTCCCGTAGCTGTTGGGTCCGACGGCGTAATAGTTGGCGTCGCCCGAATAGGTGATGGTGATCGAGTCAGACTCAGCGCTCGTCAACGTCGAGGTCGTGCAACTCGCGCTCCCTGCGGTGATCGGCTGGTCGGTGCAGCCGGAGATGAAGCCCTTCGAGTCCGAGAAGATCACCGTGCCCGTCGGCGTCGGCGCGCCGCCCGCCGGTGAGACCGAGGCGGTGATCGTCGCCTGCTCGCCGACGGTCGGGCTCGAGGGCGACGAGCCCACCGAGATGCTCGGTGTCGCCGGCGAGAGCGTGAGCGTCGCCGAGGTCGGTCCGCTCCCCGCGTAGTCGGTATCCCCCGAGTAGGTCGCGCTGACCGAATCGCTCCCCGTCGCCGTGACTGTCCTCGAGGTGCAGCTCGCTGTGCCATCGACGACGTCGACGATTCCGCACCCCGAGAGGTAGCTCTTGGAGTCGCTGAACGTGACCGATCCCCCGCCCGGGTCGGGCGAAAGCGTCGCGGTGACGGTGAACGTCTGGCCGAGTGTCGGGGAGCTCGGGTTCGATGAAACCACGATGCTGGTCGTGTCCTGCGCGACGGAGAGCGTCGCAGTCGCCGGACCGTTGGAGCTGTAGTTCGAGTCGCCGTTGTAGGTGGCGCTCACCGTCTCGGAGCCTGGGGCGCTGAGCGTGCCGGTCGTGCAGCTCGCCGAGCCGCCGACGACGAGGACCGGCGAGCACGAGAGGTAGCCATCGGGATCGCTGAAAGTGACGGTGCCGCCACCCGGGTTCGGCGAGACCGTCGCGGTGACCGTCGCCGTGCCGCCGACGCTCCCGGCCGTCGATACCGCGAGGGTGTCGGAGCCCTTCGCGATCGTCATCGGCGCACTGTTGCTCGAGGTGTTCGCGTAGCTGTCGCCATTGAAGGTGGCGCTGACCGTGTCGGTGCCGGCCGTCGTGAGCGTGCTCGTCGTACAGGTGGCGCTGCCGCCGATGACCGAGACCGCGCTACAGGAGGAGGTCGCGTTGTCGGTGTCGGAGAAGCTCACCGTGCCACCGGCCGGGTTCGGGCTGATCGTCGCGGTGATGGTGGCGGTCTCCCCGACGGCCGGAGAGCCGGTCGAGAGGCTGAGCGTGGTCGAGGCCTTCGTGACGGTGAGGCCTCCCGTCGTTGACGAGCTCTGGAAGCTGTTGGTGTTCGCAAGCGTGTAACCCGAATACGCCGCGGTGATCGTGTCCGATCCCGGCACGCCGAGCGCGGAGCTCTCACAGCTCGCGTCGCCGCTCGAGTCGATCGCAACGTTGCTGCAGGAGAAGTAGTGATCGGGGTCGGAGAAGGTGACGCTGCCATCACCGGCAGCGAGGCTGCCGACGTTGTAGGGGCTTCCCGTCGCGGCGACCTGCGCGGTGATCTCGAAGGTGCCCGCATACGGCTCGGAGTAAGGGGCGGAAACGAGGGTGGTGGTCGTCGCCTCGGTCTCCGATGCGCTGGCAGGGAGCGAGGTCGCGAGAATTGCGATCGGAGCAATGACCGCAGTTGCGAGAAGGGCGCGAAGCGTTCGGCCAGTGGCCCTCTGCCGTGGATTCCCCTTCACCTCCACACCACCAGGTTAAGACCACTTCGCCACGCTGCGTGTTTGCAGCACATCATCTCCGAGCACGTCATGTGGTCTCGATGGGTAGCAGCTTCCAGGCAAGCTTCGCCGTCCCCGCAAGGCGCGTCCCGCTGCGCTCCACGTAGCCGGAGGGCACGCCGGAGAGCTCCAACGTGCTCGTCATCGAGGCGGACGAGGGCGTGAGGATGAAGGTGAGGTGCCGCCAGCTCTCGGAGAACTGGAGCTCGCCGCGCCACACGGTGACTCTCTTTCGGACGAGTTTGCTCTTCACCTTGACCGAGTCGACCACGGTCGTCTTCGTCATCGCCGCGCTCACCCGTAGGGTGTGACCGGCGTCCTTGCAGGAGAAGGCAAGCCCGAGGTCGGAAAGGCTCCCCGAGGCTGCCGTCGGATGGATCGAGCTCGGTGAGACGGTGCAGCTGAGCGACGAGGCACCCACACCGGCGAGCGATGCCGTGAAGGTGTAGGCCGAGATGCTCGGCTGGGTGCCTCCCGTGTCGCCGATGGTGTTGCCGCCTCCCGTCGTCGAAGACGTCGTCCCGCTACTGCCGGTGCTGCCCGACGAGCCGGTACTCGAAGATCCGCCACCGGACGAGCCGCTGCTGCCGGACGATCCACCGGTCGGGACCGTTGTCGTCGTCGCGGAGATCACCGCGATGGTGACGTGTTGGACGAGCGGTGCTCCGACCCCGTTCGACGCCGTGAGCGTGATCGGCCACGAGCCGGCGGTACCGGTCCCAGCGGTCCCCGAGATGCTCGCGGTGCCGTCGCCGTTGTCGGTCACCGAGATCCCGCTCGGCAACAACCCGGACTCGGTGATGCTCGGCGCGGGGAACCCGGTCGTGTCGACCGGGTAGTCACTCGGCGCGCCGATCGTGAATGAAGCCGTCGGCACCGAGGTGAAGGCCGGCACCGCGTCGATCGTGATCGTCGCTGCCTGGCTGCCCGAGGCGGTGACGCCGTTCGAGGCGGTGAACGTAATCGGATAGATCCCGCCTGAGCCGATGCCGGGCGTACCCGAGAGCGTCGCGGTGCCGTTGCTGTTTGCGGTGTAGGTGATCCCCGTCGGGAGTGCCCCGCTCTCGGCGATGTTCGTCACCTCCGGCAGCGCGGCAGTCGTGACCGGGAAGGCCATCACGGCGCCGACCGTGCCGGTCGGTGTCGCGGCGGAGGTGAAGACCGGGACCTCGTCGATGTCGATCGTCGTGCCCGGGGCGTTGCTGACCGGCGCATGGTCGGTGTCGCCCGAGTACGCGACGAAGATCACGTCGGTGCCCGTCGTGGCGGGTGCCGTCGTCATCGCGCACGACGCCGCACCGTCGATGACCTCGACCGACCCGCAGCCCGAGAGGTAGCCCCCGCTGTCGCTAAAGGCGACGGTCCCACCACTTGGCGCGGGTGCGAGAGCCGCGCCTCGACCGTCGTCGCCGCACCGGTGACAGCCACGCTCGGCGAGGTCGTGACGGCGAGGGACTCGACGACCTGGCCGACGGTCACGCTCGCGATGTCATTCGAGGGCGCGTAGGTCACATCGCCAGAGAAGACCGCGGTGACGTCGTCGGTCCCGACGGTTGGCAACGAACTCGTCTCACAGCTCGCCCTGCCCGTCGAGAGGTTGACAGGAACCGCCCCGCAACCGTCGAGGGTCGTGATCGCGCCCTCGGTGTCGCTGAACGCGACCGTCCCGCCGTCGGGGATCGGTGAGATGGTCGCGGTGAGGATGGTCGGCGAAGTCACCTGGACCGGCGAGGGCGATGCGGTGACCGTCGTCGTGGTCGGAATCTGCGCGACCGAAAGGGCCAACGTGCCGTTTGAGCTCGAGTAGTCGGCGTTGCCCGAGAACGTGGCGGCGACCTCGTCGAGACCGACACTCGTGAGTTTCTGCGTCGTGCAGCTCGCACTGCCGCTCGTCGTGTCGACAGTGACCGAACTGCACCCGGTGATGAAGCCCTTCGCGTCGGTGAAGGCGACGGTGCCACCGTCGGGAACCGGCGAGACACTCGCCGTGATCGTCGTCGTGCCGAGCGCATCAGGGATCGCGGGGCTCGCCGAGAGCAGGGTCGCCGTCGTCGCCGGTAGGGGCACGAGCTCGAGGCTCGCGTTCGCCGTGGTGAAGTTCGCGTCGCCGGAGTAGGTGGCGGCGATCTGATCGGGCTCGACCGAGGTGATCGTGGCGGTCAGACACGTTGCCGTGGTGCTGGAGACCGCCACCGTGCTGCAACCGGTGATGTAGCCAGCGCTGTCGGAGAAGGCGACGGTGCCGCCGCTCGGAGCCGGAGCGACCGTGGCGGTGATCGTCGCTGCGCCCGCGACCGACGGAGTCGCCGGCGAGGAGCTGAGCACGAGGAGCGGTGACGCCTTGCCGATCGTGAGCGTGAAGCCGCCCGAGATCCCGTTGTAGTTCGTGTCGCCGGAGTAGGTGGCGGTGATCGCGTCGCTGCCCGCGGCGGCGAGCGTGCCGGTCACACACGTTGCGGTCGTGCCCGAGACTGCGACCGCTCCGCATCCGGTGATATAGCCCTTCGTATCTGAGAACGCGACCGTGCCGCCGCCCGGCGCGGGAGTGAGCGTCGCGGTGATGCTCGCCGTCTCGCCGTAGGTACCCGCCCCCGGGTTCGACGCGATCGCGATCGAGGGTGTCCCCGGCACCGGGCTGAGGCTCAGGTTCCCCGTGCTCGCCTTGAAGTTCGCGTCGCCGCCGTAGGTGGCGGTGATCGCGTCCGTGGCGATCGAGGTGATCGTGCCGGTCACACAGGTCGCGAGACCACTTTGGAGAGCGACCGCACCGCAGCCGCTGACGTAGCCCTTGGCGTCGGAGAAGGCGACCGTGCCGCCGTCGGGGCGCGGCGAGAGCGTCGCGGTGAGCGTCGAGTCGGTGTTGACAGCGGGGTTCGACGGCGAGGCGGCGAGCGTGACCGACGTCGACGCCGCACTGATAGCGAACGTCGTCGAGCCCTCGGGCGAGGTGGCGTAGCTCGCGTCACCCTCGTACTGCGCGTAGACCGTGTCGGTGCCCGACGCGGTGAGCACCGCAGTGTTACAGCTCGCCGTGCCGCTCGAAACCGGCACCGCGCCGCAGCCCCGGATGTAGCCACCGGTGTCCGAGAAGGCGACCGTGCCCCCGTCGGGGCTGGGCGAGACCGTCGCGGAGACCGACGTCGTCTGATCGACGGTGCCAGCGGCCGCGGAGACGGCGATGCTCGTCCCCTCGGGGTTTACCGTGAGGCTGAAGGTCTGGTCCGTGGTCCCCGACGAGCTCGAGGCGATGAACGTCGGGTACCACGTCCCTCCTCCGCCAGCGCCGGGCGTGCCGTAGAGGGCGCTGCCGTTGAAGGAGAGCCCGGGCGGGAGCGCGCCGGACTCGGTGATCGACGGTCCCGGATAGCCGCTCGCTGAGATCCCGACCGCGCCGTAGCTGCCGACGGTGAAGGTCGCGCCTGGAGACGACGTGAACACTGGCGCCTGATTGGCGGTGACCGTCCAGTAGCCGGTCGTCGAGAAGCCGTTCCCCGCACCGTCGTACTCGGTGTCGGAGATCGATCCGCTCCACGACCCGGACTCGCTCGGCGTGCCGGAATAGCAGTTGTTGCCGTCGTAGCCCATGCCGGGAGGCGCGCCCGACCCGCTCCAGTTGTCTCCGCCCACGTTGCCGGCGCTGAACGGGAGACAGAAGCTCGCGTCCTGGCCGAAGGTGACCGTGCTCCCGCCGTTACCGAGGCTCGGTCCGCTGTAGCCACTGACCGTGAAGATCGATGTCCAGCTGCTCGAGGTGGGAGCGATCTGGCTGTTGCCCCCGCTGCTCGCCACCCAGTCGTCGCCGAACTGCGTGTTATTCGCGGTGAACGAATACCCGCTGACGCACCCGCCGCCGGCGATGACCGCGTTGTAGGTCGAGAACGTGCCGTTCCCGTTGCCGATGGTGATCTCCTGATCACCCGTACCGCTCGTCGTCGAGCACGCGTAGATCGTGACGGAGTCGCCGTAGCTGAAGCTGTAACCACTCTCGGCCCCGGGCGTTCCGTCGTCACTGCTGTTGAGGCTCCAACCCTGGGTGGTGTCCGCGATCCACACCAAGACGGAGTTGGCGTGCTGGCTCGCGAATGCGACTCCGGCGGTCGTCGCGATGAAGCCAGCGGCGAAGAGGGCGGTCGCGACGAGTGACGTGACGACTCGACGGGCACGCGAGCGGCGTCGGCCCGGCAAGGTGGCCCCGGTGGAACGACCAACGAACAGTCGCCGGACGATCCGTCGATGGGGCGTGCGATCGGTCCTCGATCGTCCTCCATAGGTCATCTCGACCCGCCTTTCTCTCGGCTCAGGCGGGGTGATCCGTATGGCGCTCCTCCCTGTCCCGCACGAAGCGCGGCACGGAGGTGCCTGCCACACAACACCTCGACAAAAGGGCTACATCCACTAATCACCGGGCAAAACCGCGGTTTTGGAAAAATTCCGAAAATCTCTCCGAATCCGACACCGCGATGACCGCAAGCTCCTCGACCCGTTCGTGTCCGGCGCGCGGCCTTGGTTGAGGACGATGCCGGGAGAATCCGTCCTGTGGAGGGGCTGTTTACGAGCGGGCGTCATAGCTGGACTCGCGACTGATCCCACCTCTCCACACCCCTCGAGAGCTGGAGGGATGGTTCTCGCACTCAATGAGGATGTCCCGAGTTCCGTAGAACTTCGGTGGCGGCCCGATGATGTTCAGGCGGCGTCTTCCTCCTTGTTGTAGTCGACCGGTGTGACACCCGCGGTGACGTAGGCGTCGAGCGTTTTGCGCAGTGCCGGCAGATGGAGGAAGCCGTTCACCTTGCGGAACTGCTTCCTCGCCTCGCCCATGCCTGCCGCGCACCAGCGGAGCGCCATCTCACCGTCCCGCCACCGCTTCACGTTCGTCGAATGGTCGCGCGCGATCTCGATCATCGACTCGACGGCATTGGTCGAACGCAGTGTGCGCGCGAGCGTCGGCGGGATCTTGAGCCGCATCACGGTGAGGGTCTCGGCGAGCCCTTCGCGGAGGCTCCCGGCAGCGCCGGGGTGGCTTTTCTGAAGTTGACGGGCGAGCTCGCTGAGCTCTGCCTCGGCGCGCAGCGCGTCGTCGTAGTGGTAGATCGCGCGCATCTTGGTTGCCACCGTCTTGGCGAGCACCTTCGGCAGTTTCGCTTCAACATTTCTGATCTTGTGAAGTTGGCACCTGGCGATGACGGGATGGTCGAAGACCGCGGTGACCGCTGCGTGCAGGGCCTTTCCGCCGTCGAGCACGACGAGGATCGGCCGAGTCATGTCGAGCCCCCGGTCTCTGAGGCCCACCAACAGGTCCTTCACGACCGTGGCGTTCTCGGTGTCGCCCTCGACCACCGCCAGCGGGTGCTTGACCCCGGTCACATCGATCCCGAGCGCCACGACGCAGAGGTGGTCGGCGAAGTGGACACCGTTGACCATGAACGCGACGAGGTCGAGGGCCGAGAGGTCGCTGGCCAACAGCTCGGCGAGCGTGTGCTCGGTCCGCTCGACGAACCGCCGCGAGACCGCGGAGCGCGACTTGCCCGAGGATCGTGCTTCGACGGCACTGCCCACGGGCTCGAGACCCAGCTTGTAACGACGGGTCGACAACTTGGCGAGCATCTTCTCCATCGCCATCTGGCCGAGCACCTCGGTGGAGCTGAAGTGCTCGTAGGCCGGGATCGCGACCTCGCCCGATCCGTCGGTCGCGGCGCACCCGCGGGCGGCGCACCGGGACCTTGCGGCCGCCGAGGGCGACAGAGCCGTCCTCATGGCCGTGACGCACCGCTGGCGCGCTCGGGGTCGTGGCGCCCCTTCGGTCCGCAGAGCGCGGTGACGCTCTCTTCGAGGATCGCGTCCATCACCTGCAGCCCGGTGCCGACGGCCAGCGCGAGCAGTCCTTCCCGCAGCTCGTCGGCGAGGTGGGTCATCGCAACGGCGACGGTGTCGGGCACGGCGATGGCCGCGGCGGGAGCAGTGGTCTGGTAGTTCTTCTTCATGGTGGTGGTCCCCTGTCTTGGGTGCTCTTGGCGGAACGCCCGATACCTACCAGCAGGCAGGTCTCAGGCGGGGGACCGCCACTTCAAATTCCACGACGAGCGGGACAACCTCCACTCAATTGGTAGGTGGGTTCGGCCGTGGCATCTCGTCGGCAGGTGAATCCAGACCTCCTGACACAGCGCGATATTCGGTGCGGAGAATCTCACGCTCTGGCCCAGCGTCCGAAGAGAACGCGCTGGTCACGGGCTCGTGCTTGTCCTCCAAGCCGGAAATCGCTCCGAAGGGATTATCGCAGGGCACCTCGTCCGGCAGTCCTTGTGACCAGGGCGTTCGTGGGCCCATGTCAGGAGGTCTGGAATCAATCGGTGAAACCGCGGTTGTGCTCGCTTCGGTAGGCGGCTTGAGTAGGTGGAGATCGGTGTCTCAAAAGCTGGGTGGGCGCACTTAGTAGGTGGATTTCATGCGGACGCCATATTCGGTAAGTGGTTTCGTAGGTGGGTTCTCGACCATGCCCACATGGACGCGAACCTGTTCACTGAGCTACGGCGGAGCTGGACCGATATGTCGGCCACCGCGGCGGCCAACCGGCTTTTCGAGGAGCTCCGAGGCGACCCGGTCATCGCCGGGGCCGGTGCGACGGACCTCGGCGCGCTTGTCGCAAGCATCGATCGCCGGAGCCCGACACCCGCCGAGTGCCCATGGCGGATCGTCGCCGTGCTGATACGTGAGATGGACCGAAACGAGCTCATCGGCCTCGCGCTGCTCGTGATCCTCACCCCGATGTTGCTCCGCCTCGCCGAGCGCCAGGAGTGGGGACGGGGCGGCGCGTGGCTCGACCACGAGGAGTTCGCGAGCGAGGTGGTCGCGACCCACCTGGGACGTGCTCGGGGCCTCAGCGGGTCGACCCTCGACTACCCGATGCACGCTGTCGCGCGCCGAGTCCTTGGACGGCTACGACGTCGGTGCGAGAAGAGCCGGCGGGCGATGCAGACCGAATTGCTCTCCTCCTTCGAAGAGCTCGGCGAGACCGAGCATCCCGACCCCGTCATGGCGGCGCTGCAACACTCCGGCGCCCTCGCCGATCCGCACCCAGTTGCGGTGCTCGACTCGCTCGCGCACGCGCTCTGCGAGGCCGATCCGGCCGTTATCGAGCGCGAGGCCGTCCAGCTCGTCTATGCGCACCGCGTTCTCGGCTACGCGATGAGCGAGCTGTCGGTGCTGTTCGACGAGGACTACGACGCCGTTCGCTACCGGGCGCGCTGTGCGGAGGCGCTCCTATGCGCGTCGTAGGCCCGTCCGGCTTTGGCGATTGGCGTGGCGCGTCATGGGTCCGGCGGAGACGCGGCCCATGACCATTCGTCACAGCCGGAGCATCCAAGCGAACCTCGGCGGAGGCGAATCCACGGGACGGGCCCTCGTTCCCCCGTGGCTCTACGTCGGCGGAACCATCGCCGCGGCCGTGATCGCCGTCGGCATCGTCGTCTCGGTCATTCCCCACCGCGCTGTCGCGCCACATCCGAGCGCGCTCATCCTGGGTCACCGGGTCGGATCAAAACAGAAGGCCACCCCCTCCTCCTCACGCCAGGTCGCCTCGAGCAAGCTGACCGAGGCAAAGGACCCTCCCCGGTCCTCGTCTTCCTACTCGGGCGCCACCTCCACTTCCACCTCCACTTCCACCTCGACCTCCACCTCGACCACGACCTCGACCTCAACTTCGACAACCTCGACCACGACGCCGATCTCAACCTCGCTGTCCGCCAAGGCGGCAGCGTCTTCCCCCGAGCCTTCATCGGGTGCCGCCATGACCGAACCGGAATCGAAGTTCGAAAGCGGTGAGCTCGGCGGTGCGCTTCACACGATCGCCTTTCCCTTCGGCGTCGCCGCCGGCACGGTCAGCGCGGATGCGACCTTCGATGTCGGCTCTGGCGGCGTCAGCGCGGAGCCAGGATCTTCTGGCGGGGTGACCCTCGCCGTCACGCTCACCTGTCCAGGAGCGACGCGGACGCAACGGACTGCAAGCGGCGGCACCTACCTCTCGCTCAGCTCGCAGTCCGGCACGTGCAGCATCACCTTGTCCGAACGTCCTGCGAGCGAGGTCGTGGTCTCCTACGACGTCGCTCTCACCTACCAACAGCTCGCCAGTTAGGAGGTCACACGGTGAACGAACCCTCCGCCAAGCCCGCCGGCCTGCGTCGGGTGCTGGCTGGATCCGTGAATGTGCTCGGGTGGCTCGGCTTCGGTGGGGCGCTCGGCTGGGCGCTCTCGTGGTCGGTCGCGTTACGCGACTCCCCTGCGCACCACCATGTCGCCCTCCTCGGCATCATCGTCGCCGGACTCGGGCTCGTGACCTGGGTCCTCGGGACCCGCGTCCTCGTCGGCGAGGTTCGCCGCGGGGTCCGCGGGCGCGAAGGGGAATCCCCGGTCCAAGCTCGCCAGGGCCTCGGTCTCCTCCTCGTGCCACTCGCGGCGCCGATCATCGGCATGGTCATCGCACTCCTCACGATCAGCGGCGGTGGTGGCACGGGCGCGACACGAGCCGTCACCGGGATCAGCGCTCCTGCGCCCGAGCACGCCCGTCAGACAACTCCGAGCACGGTCGATTCCGAAGAGCGGACGTACGTAGTGCGCGCAGGCGACCGCATCCAGGAGATCGCCGCCCGCCTCTACGGCAACGCCGCCGACTGGGTGGTCATCGCCAAGGCCAACAAGGGACGCGCCGAGCCCGACGGGGCGCGCTTTGTCGACCCGAGCGTGCTGCGCGTGGGCTGGACGCTCCTCATCCCCCCGCTCCCCGACAGCGAGGCTCCGGCCTCGCACCAGCCCCTGGTCCCTGCCACCTCGTCCGGAGAGGTCGGCCGCGACGTCGCGCTGTTCGGTGTGCTCGGTGGTTTCGGCTTCCTCGGCGCCTGCCTCTTCGCCGCCCGCCAACGCAAGCGTCGACGCCTCCAGCAGCTCAGCTCGGTTGCGGGGATGGGGCCGCCGCTCCTCGAAGAAGACGACGCACGCGCCGAGGTGGAGCTGAGGGCGCTCGGAGACGCCGAGCTTTTCGAGTGGATCGACGCGGCGAACCGCCTGCTCTTCGTGGAGCTCGTCGCCGACAGGACCATCACGGCACCTCGAGTCAGCATCGTGCGCGCCGGGCCGAACGGCCTCGAGCTGCTGCTCGAGGAGCCGGTCGAACGTTCGACGCCGAGCTTCCAGGTCCGCGACGGCGGCCACACCTGGCGCCTCGATCCCGCACTCGAGCTCGCGGAGGTCCGAGCTCGCGCCGGATCGGACACCTGGGCCTACCTGCCGGGCCTCATCCCCTTCGCCGAGGACGACAACGGCTCGTATCTCGTGGCGGTCGGAGCGGGCGAGTCACTCGGTGTGATGGGCGAGCCCGACGAGATCGTGCGCGCGCTGGGCATGATCGCGGTCCACCTCACGAGTGCGCCGTGGGGCGAGGTCGAGTGCTACCGGGTCGGCCCTGCAGAGTTCTCCGGCGCGGAGCCGATGATCGAGATCACGCCCGCGCAGGTCGCCGGGCTCGACCCCGGCGAGTCGGTCGATCCGTTGTGGCGAGCCGAGAGCTTCGAAGCGCAGCCGATCCTCTTCGCGCAGGAACCCGAGCTCGCAACCCTCGCCGTCGAGCGGCGGCGGGGCATCATCGCGGTCATCGGCGCGGCTCTCCGACGCCGACCGGGTCCTCTACTTCGACCACGGCCGGGTGAGCGTCGAACCGCTCGGACTCAACCTGCACTCCTCGCTCCCGCTGCGAAGCGAGCTCACTCTCGCCGAACGCCTTGTCGCGGCGGCAAGCCCGGAACCGGTGCCGGTCACCGAGGACCTCGGGGCGCTCCCGGCACCCTCGACCGAGCTGCCGTCACCGGGAGCCATCGAAGCGCGGCTCCTCCGCGCGATCCCCGATCTCGTCGGCGACGTGCCGGCCAAGATTCCGCGCTCGGCGCTCCAGTTCATCGTCTATCTCGCTGCGCACGGCGGTCATGCGACAACGAACAAGCTGCGCGACGCGATCGGCTCCTACCGGTACGACGTCTCCAGATCGAATCAGTCGATCTGGAACGCCGCCGGTCTCGCTCGCAAGGCCATCGGCTCGCACCGCATCCCGCCGGCGGTCAACCAACAGCAGTACACGCTGAGCCCGGACGTGACCGCTGACTGGCTGCGATTCGCCGAGATGACAAAGGTCGCACGTGCGGCCGAGCTCATCGGCGAGAAGGACCGAGCGATCGAGGCGCTCACAAAGGCGCTGGAGCTGGTGGAGGGGCCGCCGGCGGCGGAGTCACGCGACTTCGCCTGGCTCGAGATCGAGCAGCTGATCTACGAGATCGAGCGCTCCGTCGTCGAGTCGGCCCACCGCCTCGTCGGGCTCACGCTCGCGGAACGCAGCTTCGACCTCACGGCGTGGGCCATCGAACAGGGCCGGCTGGTGTCGCCCGAGGACGGCGAGCTCCGGCGCGACGCGATGCGCCTCGCCGACGCACGAGGAGACGTCGGGGCCGTCGACGCCGAGTACCACGAAGCAGTAGAGGCCGTCGATGCGCTCGAGCTCGGGGCGATCGTCGACAGCGAGACCGACACCGTCTACGCGCGGCATGGCCCGACGTCGCCGCGAGAGCCGGAGCGCATCGAATACGCGGAGCTGACGAGCCGGCCGCGCCCCTGTCGTAGAGCGGCACCGCAGAGTTGTCGCAACGCGCAGGTCCGTCGACGAAGCCTGCCCAGCGTGAGCACGCCGAGCGCATATGCTTTCTCGTGCTGCGTATCGGCTTGGTTGACGCAAGCCCTCCCTTTCCTGACGAACCATCGGAAGGGTGGTGCTGGCATGCGCGAGCTTCATTTGACACCCGGAGGAACGGGTGAGGACCTCACCCATTCTGAGCGAAGGGCCGCCCGGGCGCTCGTTGGCGAGTCGATCCGCCACGAGCTCGCCGAGCGCCACGCCCAGCACTGGCCGCGGTATCGACCGAGTGCACGGCGGATCCTCGCGGCGCGTCTGCGGCGCGCCGCCGCAGTCTCCTCGTCGTCACCGATGGCGAGGGTGCTTCTCGGCGCATCGTCATGACGGCGACGTATCGAGCCACATCGGCACGCCTCGGCCGGCTGGCCGTCGTCCCGCTTTGGCTTACCCGCCTCTGTTCGAAAGGTTTCGTCATCCTGGCGACGGCGATGACGCTCCTCGCCCTCTACCACGGTCAAATTGGCATCGGGACGCTCGGTGCTGTCGCGGTGCTGGTCGCCTTGCTCACGTCACCGCTCGTCTCGACGTGCCGACTTCGTCTTGGCGATCGGGCACTTGCTGCTCGAGCGCGTCTCTTCTGCCCGCAGCATCACGACGCCCTCGCGGCAGGCCATGGTTCTCCACAACCTCGGACTCCCGAGTACGGCCTCAGGATCGAGCGGGCTCTTCGACGGCGTCGCGATCGTGCAGCAGTCCCTCGCCGCGACCTCCCCGCGCTGGTGGATCGCTCGGCCTTGTTGTACGGCACTTGCGGAGCTCTACGCCACTTCGGGAACCGCGCAGTGGTTCCCGAGCGACGCGCGCCTTGACCGGACGATGCTCCTCTTTCCCGCAGGCGAGCCGGACGGTGGGTCAATCGAGCGACGAGATGGTTGCGCTGACCTCATTCCGTTCAAAGCTCCCCTATCAACTCGGCGTACATTCGAAAAGGTCTGACTCACTGGTGCTGGCGCGCTTGTGGGGGCGCCGCTAGTCGACCGCCAGGGCGAGCCCGGCGACGTCACCAACCTGATGAACGACTTCATCTAGTTCGGGCCTCCCCCGGAGCACGACTCATGACGTGGTCCAAACGGCGCGGCTACGGCAGCTGCGCCGTACTCGTCAGGTAGTCGCCAACGAGAGTGGCAGTCGCCATCAGTTCTTCAGCGCTGCCGTGCGGCTCAACGGCGTACTGACCGTCGAAGCGAGCGAACTCGAGCGCCTCGTGCGCTTCGAATCCCGCGACAATGCCTGCGAGGCGCTGGGCAAGAAAGGCAGGGGCGATGTTAAAGATGTCCGCCTCCTCAAACCGAAGCAGCGCCCGTAACGGAGCGCCCTGCGGGCCGCCGAGCGAGTCGGGAACGCCTGGCTTCTCCATCCAGACCTCCCACTTCGGAGTGCCGTCCGAGTAACCGATGTGCTGGGCGAGAGGCTCGGACTCCTCGGGCCGCAGCCAGAACGGCCCGGTCCAGTACGCGTGGCGGAAGCGTTCGCAGAAGTCATCAAGCTTCTCGACGATGGCGTTCCCGTCGATCCAACTGGCCTAGGTCTTGCGCGCCCATTCCGGTCCCTCCTCGCTGCCCATGAGGGCTTCCTAGTGCCACTTCCTGGAAGTCTCCGGCGTCCTCCGAGCCGCTCAGGGTGCTAATCCCTCTAGCTGGGACCGGGGTTGTCCTCTTGCCAGAGGAGGCTCACGTGACCGTCGGTCTCAGAGACCAGCTGCTGGTGCCACTCGAATCCCCCGCCGCCCGGGATCTCGTCGGCGTAGATAGTCCCGCTCGGAGCGAACGCGAAGTACGTCAGTGAGAACCACTCGCCGTTGATCTTCTTGTAGAAGGTGGTTCCGGGAGCCACCGCGCTCTTCTTGACGAGGAGAAGCGTCGAGCCGTCCTCGCCGTAGACGGACCCGTCCGGCGCCCGCTCGAGCACCGAGGTGTTCCCGCCGCTCCGACGTGCCAAGAGCGAGTTCGTGGCCCAGGTGGCGATGCCATTCGGTGCGATCTGCCAGATCGCCCACCCGTTGAACCCTGAGAGGTCGATGTCACCGTGGCTGTCGATGGCGACCTGCCCGAAGCCAGTCACCTGCTTCCCGGCGAAAAAGCCAGAGACAATGCGGTCGCGAACTGCGTCCAGCCGGCCATCGACGAGGTAAAGGATCTGGTTGCCAGTCGAGACATAGAGCACACCACTCGGGTTGAGCGCTATCGAGAGACCGTTCACCGCCGGAAGCGCTGCCGACAGAGCCGAAGTCCCGTTCGCAACCATTGTCGAGTAAACGGTGGGCTGGCCGTTGCCGGCCACAGTGTTGATCGTGCCGTCGGGGACGACTCGAACTCGAGGGCCGTCCGCGATGTAGAGACTGCCGTTGGGTGCGAAGGCCATGTCTGTCACCTTCGTCAGCTCCGCGTCGATTGCATGTCCACCGTCGCCCGAGAAGCCAACCGTCCCGTCACCGGCAACGACGCGGAACCTCCCATCGGGAAGGCGAACGAGGATTCGGTCCGATTGGGTGTCAGCGACGTAGAGGCGCCCGTCGGGCGACACTGCGAGCGGTCCGGCGACGCTCAGCGGCACAAGGGACCCGGTAGGGAGCGAAGTTCCCACCATGCTGTTCCGCCCGTTCCGCCCCCGATGCTGTTGGCGACGGATTGCGCGGCAAAGCCGCCCCGACAGCGACGAGAACGCAGATAGCGAGTTTCGTCCCAGCCCTCACGTCTCCACCCTGACCACTCGCTGGTAGTCCGCTATCAGGTCTCCACTATCAGCTGCAAGGGCGTAGACGCGTCGTCGTAGTAGACGCCCTGGTTCTCACCGAGGTGGCAGTCGAGCTGGGCGCCGGCGATGCTCCGTGGGATCGCCCCAACGTGCCACCGCTTTCCCGTCGCCGGGTCGTTGCCCACGACACGAATCGGAGCGGACGTGTCGCAGTCGCCTATGGCGGGGAAATTCGGCTGGTCCCGTTTTCGGAGGGCTGAAGTCCCCCTGCTGGGCATTGCCAAGGACGACATAGCCCGTCTGCAGCGTGAAGTCGGTCGATGGCAATAGCGTCGCCTGCGTCTTGGAGGTGATGGGGGATTCGGGGCCGTCGAGTTGCCAGATCGTCTGCAGCCATACTCCGGCAACACCCGTAAGCACGTCGGCATAGATGCTGTGCCCGGAATCGATCAGCCACCGCGTGCGGACACCGAGCTGGCGGACCGCGACGAGTTGGTTCGAGCCGGGGGGCAACGTGCCAAAGCGTGCAGGATCCGGTGCAGGAGCTGCCACCCCACGCGCTCGGAGTTATCCAGGCGCCGTCGTCGTCCACGAAGGGTGGGATCGCCTCCCGCTGCACGGAGAAGCGGTGTAGAACGCGGCCGGTAGCGGTGGAGACCTCGAGCAACGGCGAGGGGCCGCTGGACTCGGCGAGACCGTAGATCCACACCGCTCCATTGCCCTCTGCGACCGCGGAATGATTCGAGTCCCAGGCCTGGACGCTGAGGACGAACGGGCCAAGGCTCTTCTGGCCCGTCTGAGGGTTCGTCGCCATGACGCGGATCTGCTGAAGATTGAATCGGCCAAGGCTCGCGACAACGTCGTCCTTCGTCCCCTGGGTGGGACACGAATCGACGGACCGCACCGCTTGCAGGCTCCTCGGATTGAGGAGCTTCGTCGAGCACGAAGCGCCGGATCCCGACATGACGGCGATGAGGCCGTCGTCGACGGAAATCTCGCTCGTGGGCATCACGCCGGCCTCGGAAATAGCGGGTACAGAACCCTTGGACGACGACTGGCCGACGGCCGGCCCGCCGGGATGCGCCGAACCGAGCGACGCGGCCTTCGGACCGTTGCCACCGAATCCGCCGGCGACGTAGGCGAGCGAGACACCGACAAGGGCCATGACGACAAGCGCCGTCCCAACCCGCCAGCGTCGTCTTTGGCGACGGCGCGCCTCCTCGATGATTAAGTCTGCTTCAGCAGGCGGCGCATCGGTCACCTTCGGGCGTTCGTGCAGTACACGCATCATCCCTCCTGCCTAGGACAGGCTCTCGCTGAGCTACGCCCGGTCACGACTACCCAGCCGGCCGAACACGAACGAGTACATCAGGGCCAGCGGCGAAGGCTGGTTCCAGGAAGTAGAGAGCGCCGTCGAAATACGCACCCTGGGTAGCTATTGAGGCCGAGCGAATAGTTAGGGACTGCGTCGTCCGGCGTGAGCTTCGCCACGATGGACCAATGACCTGTGTTCGGGTCAATGCGG
>CAVXWO010000011.1:0-80560 GCA_963765505.1 uncultured Actinomycetota bacterium | reverse complement strand
GGCGGGCCAACGGATCGTCGCGGCGTCGGCCGCCGCCCGGGAGGTGGGGGTCGCCCCGGGCCAGCGTCGCAGTCAGGCGGAAGCCTGCTGCCCCGAGCTCGCCGTGCTGGCACCGTGATGTGGGCGGCGAGATCCGGCCTTCGAGCCGGTGGTCCGGGCACTGGAGGCCTTGGGCTCCCCGTCGCGGTGCGGCGGGCCCGGTGGCCGCGCTGAGGACGGCGCGGGTTGCCGCCCGCTACTTCGGTGGTGAGGCCGCCCTGGCGGGCGCCGTGGCCGCCACGGTAGCGAACGCACTGCCCACGCTCGCACCCGCGCCGATTGGTGACCCGGTGCCGCCGCTGCTCACCGGCCCGTGGTGGCGCGTCGGGATCGCCGACGGTCCGTTCGCCGCGACGATGGCGGCACAGCGTGGCGTGGTCGTGCCGGCGGGCCGGGCCGCCTCCTTCCTCGCGCCGTTCGGGGTCGAGGCCCTCGGCCGCCCGGAGCTCGCCGAGCTGCTGCGCCGTCTCGGGATCAGCACCCTCGGCGGGCTCGCTTCCCTGGACGAGGCCGACATGCTCGCGCGGTTCGGGCCGGACGGGGCCAGGGCGCAACGGCTCGCCAAGGGCCTCGACGAGCGCCCGCTCCAGGGGCGCCCTCCGACGCCTGACCTCGCCGTCGTGACCGAGCTCGACCCCCCTGCCGAACGGGTGGACGCCGTCGCCTTCGTCGCCAAGGGGCTCGCCGAGGCACTCTGCGGTCAGCTCGCCGAGCGCGGCCTCGCCTGTACGTTGCTCGAGGTCGAGGTGGAGACCGGCGACGGGGGGCACTTCAGTCGGCTCTGGGGCAACGATGGTGCCTGGACGCCCGCGCTCGTCGCCGAGCGGCTGCGCTGGCAGCTGGAGGCGTGGCTCGTGGGGAGGCCGTCGGACGGCCCGCCCGACGGCCCGGGGGGGCCGCACCCCGGAGAGGCGCAGGGGCGGGCGGAGGCGGGGATCGCCGCCGTGCGCCTGGTCCCCGTGGAGGTCGTCCCCGATCGCGGGCGTCAGCTCAAGCTGTGGGGGCGCTCGCACGCGGCAGACGAGCGGGTCGCGCACGGTCCTCGCCCGTGTCCAGGGGATGCTCGGCTACGACGGTGCCGTGCGGCCGGTCCTGGCGGGCGGGCGCGGGCCGGCCGAGCGCGTCCGGCTCGTACCCTTCGGTGACCCGGTACCAGACGCCACCGGGGCCACGGGCCTGCCATGGCCCGGCCGTCTTCCCTCGCCGAGCCCGGCGATCGTGCCCGCCGACCCGCCACTCGTCGGAGTCTTCGACGCCGGAGGCGCCGAGGTCGCGGTCGACGGACGCGGCACGCCGAGCGCCCCGCCGGCGAGCATCGCGACCAGCGGGGGCGAGCCCGTCACGATCGTCGCCTGGGCGGGCCCGTGGCCGGTCGACGAGCGGTGGTGGGACGGGACCGGACACCGCCGCCGCGCCCGGCTCCAGGTGGTGACGGCGACGGGGGAGGCGTACCTGCTGGCGCTGGAGCGAGGGGCGTGGCTCGTGGAAGGCCGCTACGACTGATGGTCGGTGGGCTCACTGGCCGAGCGGGGCAACGAGGTCCGCACTGGCCCGCCGAACCACCGGACGCCGGGACACTCAGGGAGCGATCGAGTCGAACTGCGCGGGATCGCTGAAGCGGATGGCCCCGAGGCCGAGCGCCGCCGCCGCCGCGACGTTCTCCGGCCGGTCGTCGACGAACACGACCTCTCCCGGCCGGGCACCGAGCTGGTCGAGCGCATGGGCGAAGATCGCCGGTGCGGGCTTGACCTCCCGGACGTCGCAGCTGAAGAAGTACCGGGAGAAAGCGCCCGTCCACGGCAGGCGCTCGATCACACGTGCCACGTCCACGGGGGCGTTGGAGAGCAGCGCCAGCTGCAGCCCACCCGCGGCGGCACGTTCCACGGCCGCAACCGAAGCCGTGTTCGGGCACGTCCAGCTCGCGATGTCCAGCTCGACCAGGCGAGCGAGGAGGTCGTCGTCCACCTCCTGGCCGACGACCGTCGCCCAGAAGGCGGACGCCGACAGGTCGCCACGGTCGTAGGCGAGGCGCCGGTCCCAATAGCGGCGGGGGAACTCCTCGAGCGCCACGCCGGCGGCGTCGGCGAGCGCCTCCTTGTCCTCCTCGGACTGCGGGAGGCTGAGAACCTCGCCGTAGTCACAGAGGAGCCAGCTCACAAGGCGTCCCCCGCCGTGCTCGGGTCCATGCGGCGAGCTTGCCATCTTCGCGGCGGGCAGCGGGACCGGCGGCCGCTGAGCCGGAGCGCGGCGCGAAGCCGGTGAGGACAGGTGCCTCGAGCTGAGCGAGGTTCGCCGCGTCAGGTGTCAGCTGCTCGAACGTCGACTGGTCTGTCCAGCGTTTGAGGCGTCGTTGTCCAGCCGCGCGGAAGGTTCGTAGTCAAGTCGATCCACAGTGTGTGTCCGACACCGCGTGCGACGCGCTCGTCGGCGAGTTCACCCGTGAGACCTCGGCGAAAGTCGGTACACCGCGGCGAGGCGCAAGCATGGGACTCTGGCGGCCTGGTACCGAGCGGCCCGCGAGGCTCCGAGGACGACAGCTCGCCTCCTTACTCGTCGAGGACGCAGACGTCGAGGCGTGTCCTGCTGGATCGAGTCCTACGTGCAACATGGTGCGGGCGCTTCCTTGGTGGTCGGTTCCGGTGAGAACCCAACCTTCCCAGCGAGGGCTCCCCTTCGTGCCATTTAGTGAGCACCAGTGCGCATACGTGTACGCCCGTGTACGCGGATCGCTGCAACAAGTCATCCTCCGTTTACTCAATCAGCCACCGAGAGTGCTCGCTTGACAGCGTTGGGCGCTCGTACGGGATGGTGCCCTCGAGTTTCGCCTCAGGCAGTGCTACGTCATCCCGAGCGAGCAGCACGCACAACTCGAGGGTGCCGGGTGCTCGAACGTCGGTATCTACGGGCTCGACGGGCGACGAATCACACCTAGCGAGGCTGACGATGCCCGCGACAGCTGGCTGTATTTGCTCGTCATTTGCTCGTCGCACGCAGCAAGCGATCTCCACGTGGATTCTCACCCCTAGTGAAATTGCCTCCGCGGCGGCGTCCGCCCGATTCCGTAGCGTGCCTCCTGCGTCTAGGGGAGGTACGTACTACGGCCATTGGCCAGACTGACGATGCACGACAGGTTCATTTTTTCTAACCGGGATCCGCCACGTCCACGTCGTCCGCCCGCTCGTCGAAGCGCTCCCGCGCTGCTGATGGTCGCGCCGCGGGTCTGTGCTCGCGGCGCGGACAAGTCTGACCGCCAGGGAGCCTCGATGGACGCGATGCAACTTCGAATGCCGCCGCCCTCCTCGGCTGAGGTCGGCCGAGAGATCGATCTCGAAATTGTTGTGCCCGCCTTCAATGAGCAGCAGCGAATTGCCCCCACCCTGCTCGCGCTCGTCGAGCACATGCGATCGATGTCCCTCTGCGGCGTTGTGCGGGTCGTCGACAACGGAAGTAGCGACCGGACCGCCGACGTTGTCGATCGCGTCATTGCCGCCGTGGGGGCGGATCGGGTGATCATCTCCGGCTGTTCGCGGAGAGGAAAGGGAAGCGCGGTCACCCGCGGCGTTCTCTCCTCGGTCGCGCGCTGGATCGGGTTTTGTGACGCCGACCTCGCGACGCCGGCGTCGGCGCTCGACGACGCCGTGAGCTACCTGAAGGAGGGTTGGCCGGTCGTGGTCGGGTCACGCCGGTGTAAAGGCGCGGTCCTACATGTTGAGCAGCCCCTTCTCCGTCAAGCCGGGGCCAAGGCCTTCCATTTCGCCACGAGGGAGCTGGCGGGAGGTGTGCTCGACACCCAGTGTGGCTTCAAGTTCTTCCAGCGCACGGCGGCACATCAGATCTTCGCCCATACCGCCATCTCGGGCTTCGCATTCGACGTCGAGGTTCTTGCTCACGCTCGCGCCCTTAACCTTCCCGTCAAGGAGTTCCCGGTCGAGTGGACCGACCGGCCGGGCTCGACCTTCCGGCCGATGCGGGACGGACTTCGAGGTCGCGCTCGATCTCTGGGCATTGCGCAAAGAGATTCGAGCCGCGGGAACCGCCCGTGTATAGGCGACGGCGCCGTGGCAGGCGACTCCGATCCGGTTCGGGCGCATGGAGCGACCGGCATGTCGTGATCTGCAACTGGCGCGACTCAAGCCATCCGAACACCGGCGGGGCGGAGGCGTACTGCGAGAAGATCGCTCAGCGGTTCCATGCGCACGGCGCACGCGTCACACTGCTGAGCGCCCGGCACCCGGGCAGCTCGCGCCGCTCTCGAGCACCGTTCGGCACGATCGTCCGCTTGGGCAATGCCTTCACCGTTTACCCCCTCGCTCTCGCGTGGATCCTTTTCCACCGACGCGGCATCGACGCCGTCATCGACTCACAGAACGGCATCCCGTTCTTCAGCCCGCTGGTGGTGCGACGGCGGACACCGGTCGCTTTGCTCGTGCACCACGTGCACCAGAAGCAGTTCGGGCTCTACTTCCCGCCGTGGCTGACGCTCGTGGGGCGCGTGCTCGAGAACCAGGTCAGCAGCTGGGTCTACGGTCTTCGTCCGGTCTGCGTGGTCTCGCCGTCGTCCCGCTCCGAGGTCCGTCACCAGCTGAGCTTTCACGGCCCGGTCTACCTGGTGCCGTGCGGTCAGGACGCGACCCTCCGAGAAGACGCCAGCTCGCGAAGCGACCGGCGCCGGATCATTTATGTCGGCCGTTTCGTTCGTCAGAAGCGCCTGGAGCTTTTGCTTCACGCGCTCAGGGAGGTGGTGGCGAAGGAGCTTCCCGACGTCGAGCTGCACCTCGTCGGCGACGGCGAGGAGCGTGTTCCCCTCCAGGACCTGGCCGATGAGCTCGGGCTTCGGGAGAGGGTGGTATTCCACGGGAGAGTGCCCGACGCTCGCCGGGATGAGCTCCTCGCGTCGTCGTGGCTCTTTGTCTCGCCGAGCCTGACCGAAGGCTGGGGCATGTCCGTCATGGAGGCAGCGGCGCTCGGCGTGCCCAGTCTGAGCTTTCGGGTACCGGGGCTCCAGGACGCGATCGAAGACGGCGTCACCGGCTGGCTGGTCGACGAGGAGCAGGACTTCGGATCAGCGATCGTCGCGGCGCTCCGTACGCTCGAGGAGTCGGCGAGCGCCGAAGAATGGGCGTCCCGCTGCCGTGCCCAAGCCAAGAGGTTCAATTGGAACGCGACCCGCGGACCGGCTTCTCGGCATCCTCGCGAGCGAGCGCGACCGGCTTGTACACCCGCTCCTCGATCGGCGTGACCTGAGCGACGCGGCGACCGTCGTCGTGGTGCCTCGCGCCCAGTTCTCGGTCGAGCTTATCCAGCGTCTGCGTCGTCAAGATCAGATCCGATTCACAGCCAGCACGGTGGAGCTCCTCTTCGTGGGCTCGGACGAGCATGGTGCGCGGCGCGCGCTCACCCGAGCGGTCTTCCCGATCCAGCAGGTGCTCTCGATCCGCGTGGCACGCGCCGCCGACCTGATCGGTTGGGACCTCGACGCCGGCGCAGTGGATCTCGGTTTCCTCGAGCAGCTCGAGATTGCACCCGATCGGAATGAGCTCGCGCCGTTGCCGGCGAGCAGCATGCTGCGCGGCGAGCCGGGGAACCTCGTCGGCACGACCCGGGAACTCGGGCGGGCACCATGAGCGCTGGGGCATTGCGCCGCCACGGCGCGCTCCCTCTGTGCAGTCCCGTGCTGGTCGCGCGACCGACCGTCGAGCCAACCACGGTCGGGCACGGCGCGCCGTTCACCGCCTGCAACCGGCGCAGGCGGGAATCGACGTGACGATCACCGGGAGGACCGACGTCGCGCCCCAGCTATGCCCGTTCGAGGACGACGAGCTGGTCGAGTTGACGGCGCTCGCCCCGCGCGGCGACGAGGCGCCGGCTAAGGACCGATCGGCCTGGTCCTGGCCAGCCGCCAACGGCGGAACTGCTCCGCTCAACGGCGAACGCTCTCGCTCGTCGCTCGGCAGCGAGCCGGTCCAGGTCGAGTTCCCGGGTGATTCGGGCTTTGCGTCGTACCCGTACGAGAGCCCCGCCGAGCACCGTCCCGCGCTCCTCGAGCGCTGGGGCATTGCGCCGCCACGGCGCGCTCCCTCTGTGCAGTCCCGTGCTGGGCGTGCGACCGACCGCCGAGCCAACCATGGTCGGGCGCGGCGCGCCGTTCACCGCCCGGCGGGAATCGACGTGATGATCTCCAGGAGGAACGACGTCGCGCCCCAGCTATGCCCGTTCGAGGACGACGAGCTGTTCGAGCTGACGGCGCTCGACCCCCGCGAGCTGACGGCGCTCGCCCGCGCGGCGACGAGGAGCCGGCTAAGAACCGATCGGCCTGGTCCTGGCCGGCCGCCAATGGCAGAACCGGTCCGCTCGACGGCGAACGCTCTCGCGCGTTGCTCGGCAGCGAGCCGATCCAGGTCGAGTTCCCGGGTGATTCGGGCTTTGCGTCGTATCCGTACGGCGACTACGCGGCGCACGCTCCTCGACTCCTCGAGGAGGCCGATGCTGCAGGCGAACCGCTTGTTCCAATGGACTTCGTCGCAGCCGCCCGATGGCCTCAACGCATCGATGCCGAACGTCAGGCGGCGATGAGCGAAGCTGAGCCCTCTCCTGTCGAGCAGGATCCGTTGCGGCCGCAGGAGGCGCGGTCGACCCCTTCTGTTTCAGGTGCGCCTGGCCTTGGTCGCAACAGCCTGTTGCTGATGGTGGCGACCGTAGTGGTTGGCATCGGTAACTATGGATTCAGCCTCGCCGTGGTCTGGCTGCTCACGCCTACTGACTTCTCGGAGGTATCGAGCCTTTCGTCGCTGCTTCTCGTTGTCGGGAGCGCGTCTGAATGCAGCCCTGCCCTGGGTACTGGCCCGCGGGATAGGCCGGACCGCACCGGGCAGTGCCGAGCGGCACCAGACGATCGGCTTCACGATCCTCGCGTCCATTGTCTGCGGTGGTTCGGCGGCGCTCGTCGTCGTCGCTCTTTCAGCCCGCTACGCGAGCGCGGGAGCACAGACGGCGGCGGCGATCACTGCGCTCAGCATCTTCGTGGCGGGCGTCCTGATCGGCTACCTACAGGGCCTCGGCCGGTTCGTCGCGCTCGCGGTGATCATGACCCTCGAGGTCGTGGTCAAGCTCGCTCTCGGGGTGGCGCTCGCGGCGACGAGCCTGCGCGTGGTCGGCGCTTTGACAGGCGCGGCGATCGCCACCGGCTCGTTGGCGCTCTGCGGCCTCCTTATGGTGCGTCGCGAGGCGCGCCGGCCCCCCCGAGGCCTCATCCGTACGGCCAGCGCCGCCGCCATGCGCATCGGCTCGGTTCAGCTTGCCGTGTCGCTGCTCGTAACCATGGACATCATCGCGGGCTCAATTCGGCACGGCAGGTCGTCGTCGCTCGCTGGATACCAGGCGATGGTGATGTTCACACGGCTTCCGTTCTTCGCCTCGATCGCGGTCAGCATGGTTATCTATCCGCGGCTGAGTGCCGCAGCCGATCGATCTCGCCAGTTCAACCGCACGGTTGGCCAGATCATCACGATCTACTTTGCAGTTGCCTCGGCGTCGGTCGCCATTGTCGCCACCCTGCCGGAGTGGGTGACCCGGTCGATCCTCCCGGCTCGCTACGGTTCAAGCGCGCATCTACTCGGGCCGCTGGCCGCCGCCGGGATGGCTGCCGGATTGATCAACCTGACTACGACCTTCTTCCAGGCGGCGGGTCGCTTCCGGGCGCCGCTCAAGGTCCTCGTTGTCGCCTGTCTTGTCGGCGCGGTGGTGCTCGGCATCGCGTCTTCCTCGGTCGAGCGGCTCGCCTGGGCTGCAGCAGCCACCTTCGGGCTGGTGGCACTCGTTCTCCTTGCGTGCGTCACTCAAGCGTTCCCGGGTGCGCGGACCGTCCGCCGATGCCTAGGCGGCCTCGTCCTCACGGCCGGATACTGGGTCGGCCTTCGAGTGGCGCGCGATCACCTGCCTATCTGGGTGGCCGCCTCCTGTGCCGTGGCGGCAGTCGGCGTGCTTCGGACACGACTGGTCGACCGCGACGCGACCCTTGAAGGGATGCGTCGCGTGCATCCCGCCGCCGATCGAAGGACGGTTCAGCGCGCCCGGCGCCGTGCGCGTCGGCGACGTTGGATGCGCTGGTTGAGCGACCGGTCTGCGAAGGCGATCAGACCGCTCGAGTCACCGGATGACTGGAGCGGGTTCGTCGCCGCTCGCTCGCTCGCGGGCTCGGGCCCCGCGATCGTCATCCCGAAGGCGTCGCGCGTGCTCGTCATCGCTCCCCATCCCGATGACGAGACCATCGGATGCGGTGGCACGATCGCCCAGCTAGCGAGTACGGGTAGCGAGGTGCGCGTCGTCGTTGCCACCGACGGCGAGGCGAGCCTCGAGGGAGCGCACGGGGCACGAGAGGTCTCTCGCCGTCGGCGCCTCCGACAGACGGCAGCGTGCGAGCGCCTCGGCGTGGGCGCACCTACCTTCCTTGGGCTGCCGGACGCGGGCCTCGAAGGGTGTACCGCCATGCTCGTCAGCCTGCTCGCCGAGCAACTTGAGGGGTTCGAGCCCGACATCGTTTTCGTGCCGTGGCCGCTCGACGGCCATCCCGACCACCGAGCCGTCGCCACGAGCCTAGCGAGGCTCGCGCTGCCGTCGACGAGCGAGATCTGGAATTACGAAGTCTGGACCTCGCTCCCGCCGAACCGGCTCGTCGACATCAGCGACTGGTGGGAGGACAAGACAAACGCGCTCGACTGCCATCGTCTCAGCGAGCACAACGGCGGCGCGCACCTGGCTCTCCAGCGGTGGCGCTCGCTGCACGGTCTCTCCGGTCGCGGCTATGCCGAGGCGTTCCTCGCACTCACGCCGGTCTCGCATCGCCGCTTGATTGACGAATTGGCCCGATGAACAACCCGATGCGGAGTACCGCCCGCTGGCGACATCTGGGACCAGCAGCCTCCATGCGGCATCAGGCGAGCCAGATCGGCAACGACGATCTGTCCGCCACCGGGGCGGGGCTGGATATCCTCCACCTGGCGTTCGAGGATCACCGTCAGCCCGGAAGCGGTGGGGGAGGGATCCGGACCTTCGAGATCAACAGGCGGCTCGCTGTTCGCCATCACATCACTGTCGTGACGTGCTCGTATCCGGGAGCCCGACGGCGTATCGAGAACGGCGTTGAGTATCGCCACCTCGGGCTGAGCTTCAAGTGGCTTGGTCGGATTGGCCGGATGCTCAGCTATCACCTCTCCGTCCCATTCTTCGTGCTCGGTCACCGTGCAGATCTCATTGTCGAGGACTTCGCGGCGCCGATGTCGAGCGTCGCGCTCCCGCTCTTTACACGCGTTCCCACGATCGCCGTGGTCCAGTGGCTCTTCGCACGGGAGACGTCTCGAAAGTACAAGTTCCCCTTCTTCCTCGCAGAGGAGCTGGGGGTCCGCGTGCACCGGAACTTCGTGGCGGTCTCGGAGCACATGGCCGAGGAGCTGCGACGACGCAATCCCCGTGCGCGTGTGGACGTCGTATATGCGGGAGTGCCCGAGATGCTCCGCGCGTCGCCCCCGTGTCCGCCGTCCATGCACGAGATCCTGTACCTCGGCCGGCTCCAGTTCGTTGAGAAGGGGCTCGACCTGCTCTTCGACGCCTTCGCACGCCTCGCCGCCGCGGACGGGGCGGTCCGGCTGCTGCTCGCCGGCGACGGGTACAACGCCGGCCGGCTAGACGCACTCGTCGAGCGGCTCGGGCTCGGCGGACGGGTCGAGGCGCTCGGTCGCGTCGAAGGCACTCGCAAGCGCGATCTTCTCCGTCGAGCCGCCGTCGTCGTGATCCCGTCCCGTTTCGAGAGCTTTGGCATCGTCGCTGCCGAAGCGCTCGCATGCGGCACGCCCGTCGTCGGGTTCGCCCTCCCCTCCCTCAAGGAGATCGTCTCCCCGGACTGCGGGACACTCGTTGAGCCCTTCGACACCGAGGCGTTCGCGTCCGCGTGCGCGTCCATCCTCGCCGATCCCGACCGCCGAGAGACCATGGGCACGGCAGCTCGCACGCGCGGAGCACGCTTCGACTGGGATCTCGCTGCATCAGCGCAAGAGGCCGCCTATCTAGCGGCGGTGGGTGCGTCCGGGCATCGTCAAAGAGGTGCGGCCGGGCACCGAGCGGACCGACATGTGGCCTCGCGATCCGAGACTCTGGCGTGAGGCTGTGATGAGCGATACGCGCGTCACGGTGGACGCTCTCGACGTCACGGATGAGCTGTCCCGGGTCGAATTCCCTGGTGATTCCGGCTTCGCCTCCCTGCCGTACACTTCACTCGCCGCGTCGTCGCCCCAGCGTGTCGAGGAGCCACGGCCCGGTCCGGGCGAGGAGCTACTTCCCGGTCTTGGGCCGGAGCTACTGCCCGGTCCTGGTGCGGCGCGGCTGCTCGCTCCCGGCGTGGAGGCTCTGCCCGGTCTTGGGCCGGAGCCACTGCCCAGTCTCGTCGACGAGCTAGACGGGACCGCTACGCAGCGAGCGCCGGCCGGACGTGCTCAGCGCTTCCTCGGCGTCGCGACGCCCTGCCTGGCCGTCATGGGGCTCGCCGCGCTCTTCCGGATCGTGTTACCGAGCGGATACGACGTCTTCCAGGACGAGGTCAACTACGTCGACCTGTCGACCTCCATCCGGCAAGGTCACTACCCCCCTCACTTCTTGAACCAAGGCGTGTTCCTCCTCCACCCCCCGCTGCTGTTCCTCATCGGCGCTGGGTGGCAGGAGCTCGTCCACCCTGGAGGCAACTACTTCCAGCTCGTCGACTCGATGCGCCTCCTTACGGCGCTCTTCGCAGTCACAACGGCAGGGCTCATCTTCGGCATTGCCTACCGCATCGCCGGCCGACGCTTCGCGCTCGCAGCGGGCGTCCTCTTCGCCGTCGAACCGTACGCGTTGCGGACCAACGGGCGAGTGCTGTTGGAGACGGCCGCCCTCACGTTCGTGCTAGCGGGTTACTTCCTGCTCCTCGGGCTCACGCGCGAGCATCTAGCCCGTTCGAGGGTGCACGCCCGATCGGGTCTGCGAAGACGGCTCCTCGCCCTAAGCGCTGGGTTGGTGTTGGGCCTCGGAATCGTGACGCTCGAACTGACGGCGATCATCACGATCGGTCCACTGCTGGTGCTTCTATGGCGGCGTTGGTGCTTCGAGCGTCGGTATGCAGCGCTCGCGCTCATCGGGACGCTGATCCCGTACGGCGCGTACGTCGTATCCCTGGTCGTCACGCATCACATCCACGCCTATTACGTGCAGGACTCAAGCGGCCTGAAGCGGATCCTCGGTCTCGAGCGGACGACTGGGTTCAACGCTGCGGGCTCTCCCTCCCTCGTACACACCCTCATCAGCCAGGCGGGGAGTTTTGGCACGACCTACGTCCTCGCTGTGCTCGGCGTCGTTGCCGGGATCTACCCACTTCTGAGGCGGAACGACGATTTCAAGCTCATGGGCGCCGTCGTGATCTGTGGAGCGGTGGCAATCCTCTACGAGGGTTTGTTCGGGACTATCGAGGAACAGTTCCTCTACATCCTGTTGATCCCTGCGCTCGTGGCGATCGCGGCCGCAAGCTCTGACATCCTCCGGAGGCGCCGAAGTGCCCGGCGGCGAATGCGCACGTTGCCCGTGTTCGTCGCTATCGGATTCATCGCTATTTCTCTCTACGATGTCGGCGTATGGGCGTATACGCGTTCACGTCCGGACAACGGGCTGGCGCGCACCGTCTCGTTCCTGAAAGCGAATGTGCCCCACAAGGATGTCGTCGCGACCAACGCTCTCGTGTCGACCTACGTGCTCGAGCACAGCAGCATCCCCGCCGTGACGCTCACGACCCCCAGCGCGGCGGCGCACTCCCACGTTCGATACCTCACCGTGCTGTCCGCCGAGCTCCAAGGCCACTATGGCGCGATCGATGTGCAACAGGCACGCTGGTACGCGGCGCACGGCAGGGTCATCTTCTCCTTCGACGAAGCGACGTACGGCAAGATCCTCGTGTACGAGACGACCAACTCGGCGGCGTGGTAGATGATGCTCCGGCCGTCTTTCGAGATAGCCTGTATCGCAGGCTCCTGCTCTATCGAGGGACGATGAGGATCGAGCTCGTTCGGCCGCTCGAGCTCGGCAGAAGCGAGCTCGCGGCATGGCGCAGCTTCGAACAGCTTGACGCCCGCTTCGACCACCCCTTCCTTTCGAGCACATTCGCCCGGGCGACGGGAGAAGTCCGATCCAGTGCGCGGATAGCAGTCTTCGAGGAGGCCGGTGCGCCGGTCGGCTTCCTTCCCCTCTCTGTCTCTCGGCACGGCTTCGCGCGCTCCATCGCGCCGGGCTTCGCGAACTGCGAGGCCGTGGTCCACGGGGCTGACTTCGAATGGGAGGAGGCCAGGACCCGGCTTGCGAGCGAGTTCGCGGGCTGGCGGTACGCCAGGCTCCTCGGCGAACAGGCGCGTCACCTCGACTCGGCGACTTCGCTCCTCGAAGGCCACTCCTTGGAGTTCTCGGCAGGCTGGCCGGCGTACCTTGACTGGGCGCGCGGCGCGCACGCAAAGTCGCTGAAGAATGCCACCGGTGGGCTCAGGCGGCTGCGCGAGCAGTACTCGGAGGTGGAGTTCCGTTACCCCGACACCGACCCGGGAGCGCTTGCCTGGCTCGTCGCGGCCAAGACGGAGCAGTGCCTCCGGAAGGGCTGGCGGGATGTCTTCGCCGAGCAATGGGTCCTCGAGCTGAGCGAGCGACTGGTCGCGGAGCAGACCGACGGGTTCGGTGGGATCGTTGCCACGCTGCGAGCAGACGGCGAAATCGTCGCCGCCGTTTTCGGCGTGCGCTCATCATGCGTGCTCGCAGGATCGATTCTCGCACACGCGCCGCAGTTCTCCCGCTTCAACCCCGGGTGGGCCGGCCTACTCGCGCTCGGCGAAGCTGCTGCCGCGGCGGGCCTCGTCCGTCTCGATCTTGGCGACGGCGCAGAGGCCTTCAAGCAGAAGCTCGGCAATGCGAGGATCGAGCTTGGACGAGGAGCGGTTGGGCGGCCGGGTGTGGTCGGTCGCCTCGTCCTCACCGACGAGTCGATACGCCGGGGCATCTCATCGTTCGGTGCTCTGCACCCCGGGGCAGAGCGCACCGCTCGCCGAGTGGTGCGGAAGGCGCGCCGGCTCGGCTATGTGATGGGGGCCCCGCTGTCCGGGATGCAAGAGCGACGATGAGGACACGGTGACGAAGATCCAGTCCGGCCGTGCCTTACCTCGAGGTCGAGCCGGCACGGATGCTGACGTCGTCGCAGCGCGCGACACGTCGTGGCTCCCGTGGAGCTGGGTATCCCGCGTCCACCACAGTGGATGCCGGTCGGTGATGCAGGGCAGCAGACGGCCGATATGCGACGGGTCCGCAGCGGGAGAGGCTCGCCGAGGCGTCCAGCCAGGTGAAGCGGTCGTTCGGATGTGCATGCCTCCTCACAGGCCCCTCGTAACGCGCTGGCGTGCGGACAGGAGCGCTTAGCGTGCCGCAGCCTCCAATGTTTCGTCGGCTTGTGCGAGGCACGATTTGGCAACTGGCGAAGCCGCCAGGTCTCCGCAGGTTTCTCGATCTTACGGCTCAGGAGATCAACCACGCGACGGAACAGATGAGCGCCGGACGGGTGACCCGTTCGCTGTATCAAATGCGCCGTCCTCTTCCCGTGGGAGAGCCGTCGTCAATTGACGTAGGCAGGTTCCGCCCCGCCTGCGACGAGGAGGAGCTAGAAGGGGTGTTCGCTCGCGCGTTCGAGTGGCACCCTGATAGAGAACTGTGGACGATAGACCGGATCCGGGATGCGGAGAAGGAGTCCTGGTTCGAGCCAGAGGATTTGCTCCTGTATCGCGCAGAGGGTCGACTTACCGGCTTCTGCTGGACCCTTCCCCACTCTGACGAGCACCCGCCGCTAGGGGAAATCATGGTCATCGCGGTCGACCCCGATGCGGCCGGACGCGGTCTTGGGCGCAAACTGATGCTTGCGGGTCTGGACCACCTACATCGCCGCGGCTTCAAGTGGGCCATGCTCTATGTCGATGCTACGAATGTGCGGGCCGTGAAGCTTTACGTCGACCTGGGATTCGTAGTTGACCGGATCGAGCGCCGCTATGATAACCAGCCCCCTGTAATTCAATAAGGGAAGGCCAGTACCCGTCCTTGTCGCCGATAGCGGCGAGCATGAGTTGCCGGAATGGAATCGCGCGGCGTAGGTGGTCTCGCAAGATCGCGAAACGCGGCCGCCGCAAGGGATCTGAAGGTCATGAGACCGCCCGGCCCGTTCTCCGGCGGTTCCAACAGCGGTGGAATGGTGTGGCAGGCGCGTGATCACGCCACGATCGGCGCCCACTCCTGGGCGAGATCGTCCACAATGTGCTGCGTCCGAGAACCTTCCGGTCCCGGGCTACCCTGCCTCCGTCAGTTCGCGGATGCCGGCGCTGTACGCGGCGAGCGACGCGTAGTGGCCGCCGTGGAGCTGGAAGTCCCACGCCCACTGCAGTGCCCCGAGGTCGCAGGCCCGGACGAGCCGCAGGATCGGCGGCAGCGCGCCGCTGGTGTTGTGACCGGGGTTCTCGCCAATCACGGCGAGGCCGTGCGCCCGGGCGAGGTAGGAGAGCCAACGGGTGTCCGACCAGTCGATTATCTTGGGACTGCTCATCGGCACCGAAGCATCGCTCGGTGTGCACACGTTGTTCGCCGGCGAACCGCTCCCGTCGCCGACGCTCGAGACGTCGACCACGAGTCCCCTTAGCTTCGCCAGCTGGTCGAGCACGACGGGCCACACAGCGCCCGTGTTCATCGTATGGAACGAGTCGTAGGCGACGTTGGCGAGGTCGGCCTCGATCCGTGCGCGGTACAGGTACGGCTGCGCCCCGTCGCCGGGCATGACGAGCTGCAGCAGCCCCGTGAACCCCGCGGCACGGTACGTCGCGATCTCCCATGCGTGGGCGTTGATCGACGCGCCGAGGTACCAGCTGTACCACGCTTCGACCTGAGTCTTGCTCACGGCGGCGCCCCCGTACGTCCGCGTCCCGGGTACCCATCCCGGCAGCGGCGTGGACCTGACCCCTGCGGGTAGGCCGTGGACAGCCCCTTGCGCATCGGGGTCGAACGCCCACCAGTTGTCCTTCGGCGCTTCCGGATAGAGGACCTCGCCCATGGCCGAGAGCCCGACCCGGTAGTACTTGACCGACCCGAGCGAGCTCACGACCTCGCGCATGTACTCCGCAGCGGCGCTGCGCACCGCGGCACTGAACTCGAAGTCCGCCGTCGCCGAGAGATCGCCGTATTGGTCGATGAGCTGTCCCTCGGGCAGGCTCAGCACCCAGCTCGGCGGGCACTGCAGGCCGATGTCGACGGCGATCTGGTCGCCTGCGCGTCGGAAGGCCTCCACGGTCGCTCGCTCGTAGGCCCGGTAGGAAGCATCCGTGACGCCAGGTTGAGGTTCCCACTCGCTCCAGCACAGCGAGATGGTCGCGAGTCGGATGCCCGCCCGGTGGTCGGCAGCGAGGTCGGTCGGATCGGCCTCCAAGACACCGAAAACGACATGATCGGTCGGCGCCGCCCTGCCGGGCCGCTGCGGTGCCGCGGACGCGGCAGGCCCGAGGAGGATCGCCCCGAGGCAGGACAACGCGAGGGCGACATTGGCGACAAGGCGCGGCCGCGCCGGCATGAGGTGACGGCCCCTTCGGGCGCGCCGGGACGGAGCGCGGCCCGGCGGTCGGCCTGTCACGGCGTGGCGGGAGCAACGGAGCGCGACAGTCGGCCGCCGCGACCTCGGCGCCATGTTCATGCCTTCCTAACGGCAGGAGTGGCTCGATGTTGCGCGCGGCGACGTCCACGTTGGCATCGGGTCGAGCTGGCGGGACTGATCGAGGGGACGAGGCCTATCCCCGGCTCGACGAGGCACCGGACTGAGGCGACCGCCTCGGCAGTCGGTCGCGCCGACGGGAGGCGGGGGTACCCGCGCTAACGGCGAACTGGTGAGGCACCGCGGGGCGTTAGACCTGCTGCATGCCCATCACCCTCTCGGTCCTCGACCAGAGCCCGATCTCCGCGGGCAGCAACGCCAGCACCGCCCTCGCGAACAGCGTGGAGCTGGTTCAGCTCGCCGAGCGGCTCGGCTACCGCCGCTACTGGGTGGCGGAGCACCATGCGACGACCGGGCTCGCCGGAAGCGCTCCCGAGATCCTCATCGCGCACCTGGCGGCGCGCACGTCGACGATCCGCGTCGGCTCGGGCGGCGTGATGCTGCCGCACTACAGCCCGTTCAAGGTGGCCGAGCAGTTCCGCGTCCTCGAGGCGCTCTATCCAGGCCGGATCGACCTCGGCATCGGGCGGGCGCCCGGCGGTGGCCAGCTCAGTGCCGTCGCCCTGCAACGGAACCGGGAGCACCTGATGGTCGACGACTTCCCGCACCAGATCGTCGAGCTCTTCACATGGCTCGGCGATTCGTTCCCCGACCGCCACCCGTTCTCCAAGGTCACGGCGACGCCGGTCACCGCGGGGGAACCCGAGCCCTGGGTGCTCAGCTCGAGCGGCTACGGTGCCGCCGTCGCCGCGCGAGCTGGGGACCGGCTTCTGCTTCGCGGACTTCATCAACCGCGAAGGTGGGGCCGATGCCGTCGCGCACTACCTCGCGACGTACACGCCCTCACGCTTCATGGCCACCCCCCAGGCGAGCGTCGCCGTCTCGGTGATCTGCGCCCCGAGCGACGAGGAGGCCGAACGGCTCGCGGCGCCGCTCGGGCTCTGGCGCCGGCGGCTTCACCGCGGCGACCCCGGGCCGATCCCGAGCGTGGAGGAGGCGTTGGCGCAGCTCCGGGCTGGCGACAGTCGCGACCTCGCGCTCGGACGCCGGCGGCTCGTGGTCGGCGCACCCGACCGGGTGGCCGACGAGCTGAAGGCCCTGGCGGGCGTGTACGGCGTCGAGGAGATCGTCGTCGTCACGATCACCCACGACCATGCAGACCGGCTCCGCTCCTATGAGCTGCTCGCCGGCGCCTTCGGACTGGACGGTCCCGAGCCCGCCTGATCGGACGCCGGCGCCGGCCTACGCCCAACGCGCAGGGCTGCACCCGGGCCGCCCAGACGGAAGGCGATCTCCGGCACCAAGGGCGCGAGCGTCCTCTCCTCGACACACCCGAGGAGCACCCCGAGCCCGTACGCGAGGTCGTCGGCGGCATGCGCGACGCCGAAAGCGACCGGGCCGAGACGCTTCGGGCCCGAAGCGGCGCGCCAGCGGGCGGCGGCCGCAGCTCCCATGGCCACGAGGAGCGGGGCGCGCAGGCGTGGGACGACGACGGCACCGGCGAGGGCGAGCGGGCCCCACGCTGCGCACCGCGTTGGCCGCGAGCGGTACCCCGGCGAGCAGCGTCCCGCGCGCCGCGACAAGCGTCGCGAGGCGCGAGGGCTCTGCGGTCGAGGCGGCGAGCCGGCGCGCCAGGACGCCTGTCGCCACGGCGGTGACGGCCGCGCCGGCGACCGGTCGTCGTGCCGCGACGAGCAGCCACGCCCCGACCGTCCACGGCGACGCCATCACGGGCGCGACGTCGCGCGGGTGGTGCCTGGCGAGCGGGCCGGCGGTCGAGCCGTAGAGGACCCGCTGCGCGAGCCATGCGCCGAGCTCGGCACGAGGCTCGTGCCGGACGGTCGCGCTCGGGCTCGTAGCGCACGAGCCAGCCAGCCTCGTGCAGTCGCCAGATGAGGTCGACGTCCTCCCCGCCGCGCAGCTCCGGATCGAACCCACCACCGACGGCCGCCCTCCGCACCGCGAGGGTCGCGCCCGGCACGAAGGGAAGGCGCGACCGCGGCCGCACGTAGCCGGGCCGCTCGCCGAGGTCGTGGGGGGAGCACACCTCCTCGTAGCGGGCGATCCAGTCGCCCCGGCCGGGCTCCAGGCTGGCGATCCGCGGTGCCACGGCGGCGACGAGCGGGTCGGCGAAGTGGGGGAGGAGCGGGGAGAGCCAGCCGTCGCCGACGACGCAGTCGGAGTCCACGAAGACGACGAAGGGGGTCCGCGCGGCGGCGAGGCCGGCATTGCGCGCCGACGTGGGACCACCAGAACGCTCCTGTCTCAGGCAGGTGGCGCCAACCTCGGCCGCCGCCGCCGCGACCGGCTCCGGATCTTCAGAGCCGTCGTCGACCACGACGACGTCGAGGCCACGAAGCGACCCGAGGAGCCGTCGCAGCTGCGCGGGTCGGTCCTTTACGGGGACGACGACGGTGACCTCGTCCTCGCCGGGGCCGCCGGCCGGGAGCGGGTGCGCCATGCCGCCAGCGACGAGGCGCCGGGCGAGGCGGCCGCGTGCCGGGTCAGCGGAGACCGGTGCGCCCGCCTCCCAGGCCCGCACGGACTCGGCGCCGCGTGCGCTCAGCCGGAGCAGCTCGAGCGGGCTCCCGCCGAGCAGCAGCTCGCCCGCCTCGAGCACCCGGGTGGCGGCATCCAGGCGTACGCCGAACGCGGCGGGGAGCGGGGGGCTGTCGGGGGCGGCCGGGCAGCTCGGCCGGTGCTTGGCGTGTCGGGCGTTGGGCAGTCGGACGACCCCGCGGGCTCGTGCCCGACATGCCGGAGCTGTCGCGGCGATCTCGGGCGGTGGAACGGTCGATCGGATGCCTTCCGGCACACCGGTGCACCGGGCCCGGCATGGGCCGACCCGGACGCTGCGAATATAGTAAGAGCAAATGCCTGCGCTTCTCGTGGCGCATCGATCTCAGGGGGACCGGATGACCCAGACCGACCAGGTGGCCGTCGTCGCTGCCGAGGACGAGGACGCACCGTCGGCCGCCGCACCGGAGGACGTTGAGGAGCTGCTCGTCGAGCAGATCTCCATCGACGGGCTCTGCGGCGTCTACTGACACCGATGGTCCTCGAGAGCCCGCCCGCGTTCGACGTCGGGCGCGCCTGGCGGGTGCACCCACAGGTGGGCTTGCGGGAGGAGGACTTCGGCGCTCTCGCCTACAGCTACGCCGACCGGCGTCTCACGTTCATCGGCTCGGCGCTGCTCGTCGAGGTGGTGCGCGGCCTCGACCGCTACGACTCCGCGAGCGACGCGCTTGTCGAGCTCGTCCCCGACGCCGATCGGGCACGCGTGGAACGGGCGCTCTCGCGCCTCGCCGCCTCCGGGGTGATCGAGTGCGCGCTGAGCCCGGAGCGGCGGTGACCGCGGCGCCCGGCGCCGCCGCCGCGTGGAGGGGCGATGCGCGATCGCCTGGAGACCGGCCTGGCGGCGCCGATCTGCCTGACCTGGGAGCTGACCTACGCCTGCAACCTCGCCGTGCGTCCACTGCCTGTCAGCTCCTCGGGCGGCGCGACCCGCGCGAGCTCACCACCGACGAGGCGGGGGCGTCATCGACGAGCTCGCACGAGATGCAGGTGTTCTACGTGAACATCGGTGGCGGCGAGCCGATGCTGCGGCCCGACTTCTTCGAGCTCGTCGAGTACTCCGTCGAGCAGCAGGTCGGGCGTGAAGTTCTCCACCAACGGCACGCGCATCGACGCCGAGAAAGCCCGCCGCCTGGCCGGCGATGGACTACGTGGACGTCCAGATCTCGCATCGACGGCGCCGACGCCGCGACGAACGACGCCGTCCGGGGCGAGGGCACCTACGCCGCGGCGCGTCCGGGCCATGGACCACCTCGCGCGACGCCGGCTTCGGGCCGTTCAAGATCAGCGTGGTCATCACCCGCCACAACGTCGACCAGCTCGACGCCTTCGAGGCCCTGGCCGACCCGCTACGGCGCCGCAGCTCCGCCTGACCCGGCTTCCGCCCCTCGGGCCGCGGCGCCGACACGTGGCATCGAGCTGCACCCCACCCTGAGCAGCAGCGCGCGGCTGTACCACTGGCTGCTGGAGCGACCCGACGTGCTCACCGGCGACTCGTTCTTCCACCTCTCGGCGCTCGGCGACCCGCTGCCGGGCCTCAACCTCTGCGGCGCCGGGCGGGTGGTGTGCCTCATCGACCCGGTCGGCGACGTCTACGCCTGCCCGTTCGTCATCGCACGACGAGTTCCGGGCCGGCAACGTGCGCGACGCGGGCGGCTTCGCCGGGGTCTGGCGCTCCTCGACCTGTTCACGCTCGCTGCGCGAGCCGGCGAGCCCCGGCGCCTGCGCCTCCTGCGGCAGCTACGACGCCTGCCGCGGGGGCTGCATGGCCGCCAAGTTCTTCACCGGCCTGCCCCTCGACGGCCCCGACCCCGAGTGCGTGTTCGGCAATGGAGCATCGGCGCTCGAGCGCGCGCCGGTCCGCTTCGTGCCCCATCCCGGGCGGGGCCACTCCCGCCGGCACGTAGCGGAGCGGCCGAAGCCGATCGCCGTGCGCGCCGCCGGGTCGCGGTGAAGCTGCTCGAGCCCGTCACGCTCGGCCAGGTCGAGGCGCCGAACCGGCTGCTCTTCGGCCCCCACGTCACCAACCTCGGTCGCGGGCGCAGCCTCTCCGAGCGCCACGTGGCCTACTACCGGCGTCGCGCCGCCGGCGGAGCGGGGGTCGTCGTCGTCGAGACCGCCTCGGTGCACGAGTCGGACTGGCCCTACGAGCGGGCGCCGCTCGCCTCGTCGTGCGGACGGGGGTGGCGCGCGATCTCAGAGGCGGTGCGCGGCGAGGGTGCGCTCAGCATCGCGTCGCTCGGCCACGCCGGGATGCAGGGCTCGTCGGCCTACAGCCAGCGCGAGCTGTGGGGCCCGTCCGGCGTCGCCGAGCCGGTCAGCCGCGAGATGGCGAAGGCGATGGAGCTCGAGGACATCGCGGCCGTCGTCACCGGCTTCGCCGCCGCCACGAGCCTCGCGGTCGACGCAGGTGTCGACGGCGTCGAGATCGACGCCGGGACGGTGAGCCTCGTCCGCCAGTTCCTCTCCGGCCTGACGAACGTGCGCGACGACGGGTACGGAAGCGACCGGACGCGCCTCGCCGTCGAGGTCCTCGGTGCCGTTCGTGCCGCCGCCGGGAGGGCGGCGGTCGGCCTCCGGCTCTCGTGCGACGAGCTCGCCCCCTGGGCCGGGATCACGCCGGAGGGCGCCATCGCGATCCTCGCCGTGCTCGCTCCGCTCGTCGACTACCTCGTCGTCGTGCGGGGCGGGCTCTACGCCCCGGCTGCTTCCCGCCCCGACATGCACCATCCCGACGGGTTGAACGGCGAGCTCGCGCGCACGGTGCGCGCGGCGCTCACCGGCCCAGGCACGCCGGCGCTCGCGGCCCAGGGATCGATCGTCGACGCGACGACGGCAGCATCGTGGCTCGCCGACGGCACCGCGGATCTCGTCGAGATGACGCGGGCCCAGATCGCCGATCCGGAGCTCGGGCGAAAGCTCGCCCGCGGGGCCGCGGGGCGTGTCCGCCCCTGCATCCTGTGCAACCAGCGCTGCCAGGTGCTCGACGTGCGCAACCCGATCGTGAGCTGCGTGGTCGAGCCGTCCGCCGGCCACGAGGGCGAGGACGCACCCGTGCCGTCCGCGCCGTCCCAACCTCGTCCCGGCGAGCTCCTGATCGTCGGCGGCGGACCCGCTGGCCTCGAGGCGGCCCGTGTCGCGGCGCTCCACGGGCTCGCGGTCCGGGTCCTCGAGCGCCGCGACCACCTCGGCGGCGCGCTGGTCGCCGCTGCGGCGGCGCCGGGAAGAGAGCGCCTGTCGAGGCTGGTCGAGTGGCTCGCTGCCGAATGCGAGGCACTCGGCGTGACCGTCCAGACCGGCATCGAAGCCGGGACGGCGCAGCTCGACAAGCACGACGGGCCGGTGCTGCTCGCGACGGGCGGGCGCGACGGCGAGCCGACCTTCGCCACCGGCCCGGGCGCGCCGGTCGTCACGGCGGCCGGCCTCCTCGAGGCGGTGCGGCGGGGGGACGCGCCCGGCCGTGGCGCGAGCGGCCCGGCGCTCGTGTGGGACCCGGTCGGCGGCCCGATCGGGGTCTCGGTCGCCGAGCTCGTGGCACGCTCGGGCGAGGGCGCCGTGCTCGTCACCCCGGACCTCGTCGTCGGGCGCGACCTGTCGGCGACCGGCGATCTGGTGGCGGCGAACGCGCGCCTGCGCCAGGCGGGCGTCGAGGTGGTGAAGCACGCCGAGCTGCGCTCGGTCGCCGGCGGCACAGCGCTCGTCGTCGACCGCTTCTCGGGGGAGGAGCGGCGCATCGCGGTCGGTCTCGTCGTCGACGCCGGGCACCGCCTGCCCGAGGACCGGCTCTGGCGCGAGCGCCCGGGCACGTGGCGGGCGGGCGACGCCGTCGCCCCGCGCACGGCGTACGAGGCGGTGCTCGAGGGGCGACGGGCGGCGGGCGCGTTGGCCGCGGCGTGGGCTGGCGGGCACGCCGCGACGACGCCGCCCGGGACGGGCGAAGGCCGGGTCGCGTGACCTCCTCCCGGTACCGCCTGCTCCTCTCGCCGCTGCGGCTCGGGCCGACGGTCGTCCGCAACCGTGTCGTGTTCTCGGCCCACCTCACGAACTACGCCGAGGACGGTCTGCCGAGCGAGCAGCACGCCGCCTACTACGCGGCGCGCGCCGCTGGGGGCGTCGGGCTGATCATCACCGAGGAGCACTCGACCCATCCGACCGACTGGCCCTACGAGAAGCTGATCCACGGCTTCAGGCCGGAGGTGCTGCCCGGCTACCGGCGGATCACCGAGGCGGTCCACGCCGAAGGTGCGCCGATCTTCGCCCAGATCAACCACAACGGCGGCCAGTCTTCCGGGATGTTACTCGCGCCTGCCGGTCTGGGCGCCGTCACCCGTGGCCGACCCGCTGTTTCGGGAGGTCCCGAAGGAGGTCGACGAACGCGAGATCGCACGAGATCGTGCGCTCGTACGCGGAGGTCGCCGAGCGCTGTGTCGCCGGGGGCTTCGACGGGATCGAGCTCCAGTGCTCGCACTCCTCGATCGTCCGGGCATTCCTCTCGCCGGCGACGAACCGCCGGGGCGACCGCTACGGCGGAAGCGTGGAGAACCGGGCCCGCCTGCTCCTCGAGATCGTCGGCGCCGTCCACGAGGCCGTCGGGCCGGGCACGACGCTCGGGGTCAGGCTCTGCGGCGACGAGCTCGTCGAGGGCGGGACGACGATCGACGAGGCGATCGCGGTCGCCCGCCTCGTCGAGGCGACGGGCAAGGTCCACTACCTGAACACCTCCATCGGCGTTGCGACCGCGAGCCTGTTCATGATCGAGGCGTCGATGGCCGTCCCGCCGGGCTACGCCCTGTTCATCTCCTCGGCGCTGAGAAGGGCGGTCGACCTGCCCGTCGTCGGCGTGGGCCGGTTCAAGGACCCGCTCCAGGCGGACAAGGCGCTCGTCGAGGGCCACTGCGACCTCGTCGGGGTCGTCCGCGGCCAGATCGCCGACCCGGACTTCGTGGCGAAGGCGCGGGCGGGCGCCCCCGAGTCGATCCGACTCTGCCTCTCTTGCAACCAGGAGTGCGTCGGCCGGATGGGTCTCAACCGCTGGCTCGGCTGCATCGAGAACCCTGCCACCGGCCGCGAGCGGCTTGGCCGTGCCCCACGGGCGCAGCTCGCGCCGGCGCGTCCTCGTGGCCGGGGGCGGCCCGGGCGGGCTCCAGGCAGCCATCGCGGCCGCGCGGCGCGGCCACGAGGTCACCGTCTTCGAGCGCGACGACGAGGTCGGCGGACAGGTCCGCTGGGCGGCGAGCGCGCCGGGTCGCGCCGAGTTCGGCGACCTCGTACGGAACCAGCTGGCCGAGGCGCTGCGCCTCGGCGTCCAGGTCAAGACCGGCACGGAGGTCGACCGCGACCTCGTCCTCGCCGAGGGCCCCGACGTCGTCGTCGTAGCGACGGGCGCCCGCCCGGTCCGGCCGTGGTGGGCCGAGGCCGCCGGCGACCAGCCGGCCGGCGAGGAGGCTCCGGCGGGGGTCGGCCGCGCCGGCGGCGCCGCGGGAGCGCCCGTGCCGCGCCTCGCTGACGTCCGCGACGTGCTCGAAGGACGCGTCGCCCCGAGCGGGCGGGTGCTCGTCGTCGACGAGATCGGCTTCCACCAGGCGACCAGCGTCGCCGAGCTGCTCGCGGACCGCGGCTGTGTCGTCGAGGTCGCGAGCCCGGCGATGGTCGTCGGCCAGGACCTCGGGGTGACGCTCGACATGGAGCACTGGTGGTATCGGGCGACGGCGAAGGGCATCGCGCAGCACTCCGACACGCTCGTCACGGGCCTCGTGCCCGGCGGAGCGACGGTGACCGACCTCATGACCGGCGCGCCGGGCCGCTGCGACGCCGACTGGGTCGTCGTGGCCGCCCCCCAGCAGCCCTGCGACGAGCTCTACCTGGCGCTGCACGCGCTCGTCCGCGCTGGCGCCGCCCGCCCGGACGTCTACCGCGTCGGCGACTGCCTCGCCCCGCGCCGCGCCCACGCCGCCGTGGTCGACGGCGAGCGCGTCGGGGCCAGCCTGTGATCGCGCTGATCCCGGTCCGCCGCGGGCGAGCTGCCGCTCGGCGCCGACGACGCCGTCAGCGAGGCCGGCGGCGACGTCGTGCTCGTCGGGCAGGGCACTGCCGGAGCGGCCGCGGCGATCGTTGTCGGGCACCGCCGCGTGCGCACCGCCGAGGCCGGGTCGTTCGCCCCAGGCGCCTGGGCGGTTGCGCTCGCCCCGCTCGTCGCCGACGTCGACGTCGTCATCCTGCCGGCCTCGCCCGACGGGCGCGACCTCGGCCCCCGGCTCGCCGCCGCGACGGGGCGCCCCTTCGTCGCCGGCGCGCTCGCCGTGGCTCCCGATCGTCTGGTCGTCACCCGGCTCGGTAGCCGGCTCCTCGCCGACGTCGAGCTGGCCGGCCCGGCGATCGTGACACTCCAGCCCGGTGTCGTCGCCCCGGGCCCGGCGCCGGCCGGGGTCGGCCGCCCCGCCCCCGAGCCACTCGACTTCGACCTCGTGGCCGCGAACGACGCCGAGGTGCTCGAGGTCCAGCCGGCCGATCCCCGCACGATCGACCTCGCCGAGGCCCGGCGCATCGTCGCGGGCGGCCTCGGGCTCGGCAGCGCCGAGGCCTTCGCGCTCCTCGAGGAGGTGAGCGCGGCGATCGGCGCCTCCGCGGGGGCGACGCGCGCGGTCACCGACCGGGGGTGGGCGCCGTTCGCCCGCCAGATCGGCACCACGGGCGTGACCGTGCGCCCGGAGCTCTACGTCGCGTTCGGGATCTCTGGCGCGGTGCAGCACCTCGCCGGGATCGCCTCGCCCGACCACGTGATCGCGGTGAACACCGACCCCACCTGCCCGATGATGGCGATGGCGCGCCTCGCGATCGTCGCCGACGCTCCGGCGGTCGTCGCCGCGCTCGCCCGACGCCTGCTCGGCGGGCCGCCGCTCGGCGACGGGGCGGCGACCGGTCCAGGGGCGTCGGCCGCGCCGCGTGGCGCCGGCGGTCCGGTGCAGGCCGGCACGGCCACGGGGCCCGGCCGTGGCTGAGCGCTTCGACGTCGTCGTCGTGGGGGCCGGCCCCGCGGGCGCCGCCGCCGGCCTGGTCCTCGCCCGGGCGGGCCGCTCGGTCTGCATCGTCGAGCGGGGGCTCTTCCCCGGGGCGAAGAACGTCTACGGCGGCGTCGTCTACCCGAGGATCCTCGAGTCCATCGTCCCGAGGTGGTGGGAGGAGGCGCCGGTGCAGCGCTTCATCACCCGCCGCTCGACGATGGTCATGACCGCGACCCAGGCGCTGACGGTGGACTACCGGACAGCCGCCTGGGGATCGCCGCCGTACAACGGGGTGACCGCCTTGCGCCCGGAGTGGGACCGCTGGATGGCCGGCCACGCCGAGCGCGCCGGGGCGGTCGTGCTCTGCTCGACGGTCGCGACGGGGCTCTTGCGCGACGGCGCCCGGGTCGTCGGCGTGCGCACCGACCGTGCCGAGGGCGAGCTCGAGGCACAGCTCGTCGTGGCCTGCGACGGCGTGAACTCGTTCCTGGCAAAGGAGGCCGGCCTCTACCCCGAGGTCGACACGGACCACGTCACCCTCGGGGTGAAGGAGGTGCTGCACCTCCCGAAGGAGGAGATCGACCGGCGCTTCGCCGTGACGGGGCGCGAGGGCGTCGACATCGAGATCCTCGGGGCGACGAGGGGTGTGCCGGGTGGCGGCTTCCTCTACACCAACTACGACACGCTCTCCGTCGGCGTCATCCTCCAGCTCGAGCGCGCTCGGCCGCTCCGGGCGCAGGCCCGAGGAGTTCGTCGCCGAGCTGAAGGAGCACCCCGGCATCGCCCCGCTCGTCGCCGAGGCCGAGCTCAAGGAGTACAGCGCGCACCTCATTCCCGAGGGCGGCTACGACACCATGCCGCGGCTCGTGACCGACGGGATGCTCGTCGCCGGCGACGCGGCCTGCATGACCCTCGCCGCCGGGATCTGGCTCGAGGGCGTCAACCTGGCGGTCGGGGCCGGCATCGCGGCCGCCGAGACCGCGATCGAGGCGCTCGGGCGGGGCGACGTCTCCGCGGCGGGGCTCGCCGGCTACCGGCGCAGGCTCGAGTCGGGCTTCGTCCTCGTGAACCATGCGAAGCTGCGGAGCGTGCCGAGCCTCGTGCTGTCGGACCGGATGCAGTTCCGCTACCCGGGGATGATGTGCGCCCTCGCCGAGGCGATCTTCACCGTGGGCGACCCGGAACCGAAGCCGGGCCTGCGGCGGATCTTCCGTCGGGCCCTGTCCGGCGCGGGCGTCCGGCTGCGCCACCTCCTGCGCGACACGCTCGTCGCGATCAGGAGCTTCGGGTGAGCGTCGACCTGCGGCGCCCGACCGGCGTCGAGCCGGGGTGGCCGGCCGTCTCCTTCGAGGACAGGATGGGCACGGTCGACTTCCGCATCGCCGGGCGCGCCCACATCGTCGTCGACGACGAGGTGTGCCGCAGCTGCACCACCCGGGAGTGCGTGACCGCCTGCCCGGCGAACCTGTTCGTGCCGACGGCCAACGGCGGCATCCTCTTCAACTACGAGCAGTGCTTCGAGTGCGGCACCTGCTACCTGATCTGCAACAACGAGGGAGCGATCTCCTGGGCGTACCCGGAGGGGGGACACGGCGTCGTGTTCCGCCGGTCGTGAGCGATCCCCTGAGCGAGGGCACCGCCGCTGCCGCGCGTGCCGGCGCCGCCGGCCGCCGACGTGCCGCGGCGCGGTGTGCGCTCGGTCGGGGTCGCGCTCCAGTGGTCCGCGCTTCGCGTCGAGGTCGAGCCGCTCACCGGCGAGGTCACCGTCGACGGCGACCTCGGCGGCGGCGGGTGCTCGCCGGCCGACGAGGCCGCGCTCGAATGCCGCGCTCGGCCTCGGCGAGGCGTGGGACGTTCCCGTCATCGCCGCCTGCGTGGGACCGCCCGAGGCCGAGGAGCTGCTGAGGACGGCGCTCGCCGCCGGCGCCGCCCGTGCGGTGCTCGTCGAGCCGCCGGTGGCCGCCCGGGAGGCCGACGCCGTGCCCGGCGCGCTCGACGCGCTGCCCGCGGAGACCGTCGCCGACGCGTTGGCGGGGGTGCTCGCCGACGCGGCGGTCGTCTGCTGCGGGGACCGCGGGCTCGACCGCGGGAGCGGCGCGGTGCCCGCCTTCCTGGCGGCGCGTCTCGGCGCCGCCCAGGCCCTCGGATGCGTGTCCGTCGCGCCGACCCGACCGGGGGAGCTCCGCGCCGAGCGGCGCCTCGACGGGGGGCGGCGCGAGCTCCTCCGGGTCACGGCTCCTGCCGTCGTATCGGTCGAGACCGGTGCGGCGCGCCTTCGCCGGGCCTCGCTCCCCGGCGTCCTCGCCGCCCGCACGGCGCCCGTCGGGCGGGAGGCCGTCGAGCCGCCGCCGGCCAGCGCGGTCCGAGCCGCCTGGACGCGCCAGCGCCCCTACCGGCCGCGGGCGAGCGCGCTGGGGCACCGTCGTCGGGGTCGGTGCGCGACCGGATCCTCGAGCTCACGGGGGCCCTGACGCCTGGTGAGCCCCCGCGGCGCATCGAGGCCGGCGCCGAGGAGGCGGCTGAGGCGATCCTCGACCAGCTCCACGCCTGGGGCTACCGGTGACGGGCCCTGCCGGCGGCGCGCCCGGCGGCGCGCGCCCCTCGCGGAGGCGACGTCGCCGGAGATCGCGGCGTTTCACGCCCCGCCGGTGCTCGCCGTGCCCGTCGGCTCCGTCGAGCAGCACGGGCCGCACCTGCCGCTCGGCACGGACACCGCGCTCGCCTGCGCGCTCGTCGACCGGCTCGCCGCCGCCCGTGCGGACGTCGTGGCCGCCCCGCCCGTCTGGTACGGGGCGAGCGGGGAGCACGAGGGCTTCGCCGGGACGCTCTCGATCGGCCACGACGCCCTGGCGAGCCTGCTCGTCGAGCTGGTCCGGTCCGCGCGCGCCAGCTTCGGGGGTGTCGTGCTGGTCTCGGGCCACGGCGGCAACGCCGAGGCGCTGCAGCGCGCCGCCACCCGCTCGAACGGGGAGGGCGACGCCGTCCTCGCCTGGCTCGGGCACCTGCGGGGCGCGGACGCGCACGCCGGGAGGAGCGAGACTGCGCTCATGCTCGCCGTCGCCCCCGGGCTCGTCCGCTCCGACTCGGCAGTGCCGGGCGCGCTCGAGCCGCTCGCCGAGCTGCTCCCGCGCCTTCGAGCGGAGGGCGTGCGCGCCGTCTCGGCGAACGGGGTGCTCGGCGACCCGCGCGGGGCGACGGCGGGAGAAGGCGAGCGGCTCCTCGACGAGCTCGCCGCAGACCTGATCGGCGCCGTCGGCCGCTGGCGCGCACCGCTCGTGGCGGCCGGCAGGTGAGCACCTCGGCCGTGCCGGCCGGCCGGGACCGTGTCGCGGTCGTCACCGGCGCGGCGCGCGGGATCGGGGCGGCGACGGTGCGGCTCCTCGTCGCGGAGGGCTGGCGCCGTGGTCGCGGTCGACGTGTGCGCCGACGACCCGGTCGTGCCCTACCGGCTCGGGACACGCGCCGAGCTCGACGCCGTCGTGGCGGCGGCGGGCGAGCGTGCGGTCGGCGTGGTCGGCGACGTCCGCGAACGCGCCGCGATGGACGGAGCTGTCGCGACGGCCCTCGAGCGCTTCGGGCGCCTCGACGCGGCGGTCGCGGTCGCGGGCGTGCTGCAGCGCGGGAGCCCGCTGTGGGAGACGGCGGACGACGAGTGGTCGACGGTCATCGGCGTGAACGTGGACGGGGTACGCCGCCTCGCCGCCGCGGCGATCCCGGTCCTGTTGGAGGCGAGCGAGCCGCGCTCGGGCCGCTTCGTGGCGGTGGCGTCCGCGGCGGGGACGCTCGGCCTTCCGAGGCTCGCCGCCTACAGCGCGTCGAAGCACGCGGTGATCGGCCTCGTCAAGAGCCTCGCCGCCGACCTCGCCGGGACGGGGGTGACGGCGAACGCGGTGTGCCCCGGGTCGACGGCGACGGCCATCTTGGATGCGAGCGCCGCCGTCTACGGGCTCGACTCGGCGGAGGAGTTCGCCTCCCACCAGCTCCTCGGTCGCCTGCTCCTCCCCGAGGAGCCGGCCTCCCTCATCGCATGGCTGTGCGGGCCCGGCTCCTCGGCGATCACCGGCGCGGCGCTGGCCGTCGACGGGGGGATGACGACGTCCTGAGGCTCCTCGGGCGGGTCAGCGAGGCGGCAGCGGGAGGCGCCCCGCTACGCCCCCGCGTGCGATTGGTGCCAGACGCGGAAGACCTCGATGGTGGCGTTGCGGTGGTCGCGCACGGCCCACTCGATGCGGCTCTCCTCGGCGCCGGAGGCGATGAGCTCGATGATGCGCTCGTGCTCCTTCACGGCGTCGTGGGCGTGCTCGGGGACGAAGCTGAACGTCGACCGCCGGATGGCGTCGAGGCGCTTGCGCTCCCGGGCGATCAGGGAGAGCAGCCGCTCGTTCGGGCACTTGCCGTAGAGCACCTCGTGGAACTCCCGATTCGCCCGGGTGAAGGCGAGCGGGTCGAACGCCTCCAGGCTGGCTCGCATCGACTCGTTGATCTCCCGGGCCCGGTCCAGGTCGGCGTCGCCGAGGAAGGGCAGCGCGAGGCTCGTCGCCGCCGCCTCGAGCACGGCGAGCAGCTGCATGACCTGCGTGTACTCCTCCACGTCGATGTGGGCCACCTGCGCGCCGATGTTGCGCTGGAACACGACGTAGCCCTCCGCCTCGAGCCGCCGGATCGCCTCGCGGACCGGGACCGGGCTGATCGAGAGCTCCTGCGCGATCTGGTGGAAGACGAGCCGGTAGCCCGAGCCGTACGTGCCGTTGGCGATCCGCTGGCGGATCGCCTCGTAGGCCAGCTCGGACTTCGACACGTCGTCGCCCCGGTGGGGGCGCTTCTCGCGCCCGGCGACCACCTCGCCCTTCGCGGCCGAAGGCATGACAGCTCACGCTCCGTTCCCGAGCGCCGGCGCGCTCCGGCCGTCTTGCGGCCGGCCTCGCCCGCGACTCCTCCTCGATGGATGGCGACGGTTGCGGTCGCCGGGTGGCACCGCTCACTATGCCGGCGCCCCGCGGTCCGCCTCCGAGCCAGGCCCGGGCCGGGGAGCAGGGCGCTCCCATCGACGTCAGGATATTCGGGTTGGCGCACGACGCGGCGGATCCATTCGACATGGCGCGCCGCCGGGGCCGGACGACTCGACCGGACGCGCGTGTCGCCGTGCGGCCGAGACCCGGCCGCACGGCCCGCATCGTAAGTCGGATCGTATACTGTCGCTCAGCGCGACCACGGAGTCTCGCCGCCGCGGGCGGCCGTCGGGGGAGGGACCGTCCATGACCGATGATCCGAGCGAGGGTGGCGCGCGAGCCGACGGCCAGCAGGGCGCGCTCGACGGGGTGCGCGTCCTCGACTTCACCCATCAGGTCGCCGGACCCTCGTCCACGCTCGCCCTCGCCTTCATGGGTGCCGAGGTCGTGAAGGTCGTCGCGCCGAACAGCCGAGACAGCTTCGACCCGCTCCCGTTCTACGTGAACAACGCGAGCAAGAAGTCGATCGAGCTCGACCTGAAAAGCGAGGGGGGCCACGCCACGGCGTTGCGGCTCGCGGAGCGCGCCGACGTCGTCGTCGAGAACTTCGGGCCGGGCGTCATCGAGCGGCTCGGCCTCGGCTACGCGGAGCTCGCGGCGCTGAACCCCCGCCTCGTCTACGCGGAGATCAAGGGCTTCGCCAAGGGTTCGGGCTACGAGCACTTCCCGTGCTTCGACCCGATCGCCCAGGCGTTCGGCGGCGGCTCGAGCATCACCGGCGAGCCGGACGGCGTGCCCATGAAGCCGGGTCCCGACATCGGCGACACGGGCACGGGGATGATGGCGGCAATGGCCATCATCGTGGCCCTCTACCAGCGGACGACGACCGGTCTCGGCCAGCACATCGAGGTGTCGATGGCCGACAACGTCGCGACGTTCCTCCGCATCCAGTACGGCTGGCCGATCGGCCAGCAGCTGCCTACGCCGCGTTTCGGCAACGGGCCCCCCTTTGTCGGCAAGCACGCAGCGTCGGGACTGTTCGCGTGCCCGCCGTTCGGGCCGAACGACTACGTGCACATCCACGCCGGCAACGCGTGCCAGTGGCAGCGGCTCGTCGAGGTGGTCGACCGGGACGAGCTGCGCGACCCCGCCTTCGCCACGCCCGAGGGCCGCGCCGACCACATCGCGGCGATCGACGCGGTCATCTCCGAGTGGTCGGCGCAGCACCCGAAGGTGGAGGCGATGGGCTCCTCGGCGCTGCCGGGGTGCCCGCCGGAGCCGTGCGCACGACGCTCGAGGTGATGGGGGACGAGGACCTGCGCAGGCGGGGGGTCTTCGTCGCCGTCCCGCACCCGACGTACGGGGAGGCCGTGCTCCCGGCCTGGCCCGTGCGGATGTCGCGCTCGCCGGTGCGGGTGAGCGCGCCGCCCGAGCCCGGAAGGGACACCGGCCAGGTGCTCCAAAGCTGGCTCGGATGACGCCGCCGAGCGAGGGCGGGGTTCCCCGATGACCATCCACCGCCAGGCCGCGATCGCCGGCATCGGCCAGACCGAGCTGGCGAAGGCCTCGCCGCACAGCGCATTGGAGCTCGCCGTCCAGGCGAGCCTCGCGGCGCTGGAGGACGCCGGGATCGACCCGGCAGAGGTCGACGGGATGCTGCGTTTCGGCGCGCCCTTCGAGACCGTCTCGCACGCCGCGTTGACGCGCACGCTCGGCCTCGGCGAGCTCGCCTACTTCGCCGAGATCCCGCTCGGCGGCGAGGCGTCGGCAGGCATGGTGAGCCAGGCCGCCGCGGCGATCGCCTCGGGCCAGGCCTCGGTCGTGCTCGCCTTCCGCTCGATCAAGCAGAGCGGCGGGAACCGCTTCGGCCGCGCCGACCAGGCGCTGCACGGCGGGCCGCCCGAGGACGCCGACGTCGTCATGCACGACGACTTCGCGTTCACCTGGCCCTACTGGATGATGGCGCCTGCCCATCTCTTCGCGCTGTGGGCGACGCGCTACATGCACGTGAACGGCGTCTCCTACGAGGACTTCCAGCGGGCGCTCGGCACGATCGCGCTCGCCCAGCGCCACTACGCCAACGCCAATCCCGGCGCTGCTCGATGCGGACCGGCCCCTCGACTGGGAGGGCTTCCTCGCGGGCCGCATGATCAGCTGGCCGCTCTCGCTGTTCATGATCTGCCTCGAGAACGACGGGGCCGCGGCGGTCGTGGTGACGAGCGCCGGCCGGGCGTGTTCGCTGCGCCAGGCCCCCGCCGAGATCCTGGCGGCGACGCAGTCGCTCGCGCCGTGCCGGGAGCCGATGAGCGTGTACGCCGACGACCTGATCGAGATCTTCCCGCCGGCCGGCGCCGAGCGCCTCTGGCGGGCGGCCGGGTGCCGTCCGGCCGACGTCTCCGTGGCCGAGCTCTACGACGTGACCCTCGCTCATGACCATCCTCAGCCTGGAGCTCTACGGCTTCGTCGAGCGCGGCCAGGGGTGGCGCTACGTGATCGAGAACGGCATCTCGCTCGAGAGCCCGCTCCCGGTGAACACCCACGGCGGCCATCTCTCCGACGGCGACGTGCACGGGATGACCGGGATCGTCGAGGCGGTGCGCCAGCTGCGAGGCACGTCGCCGAACCAGGTGCGCGACGTCGATGTCGCCTTCTTCGGCGCTCCCTCGGGGAGCGCCGTCGTGCTCGGGAGGCCCCGATGAGGATCCTGCCCGGGGTCTCCGACCTCACCGCCCCGTACTGGCGGGCGGCGCGCCAGCACCGCCTCGACATCCAGCGTTGCCGGGCGTGCGGCCGGCTCCAGCATCCGCCGGGGCCGAGCTGCCCGCGCTGCCACTCGTCGGAGCTCGAGTGGTCGACGATGAGCGGCCGGGGCGAGATCTACTCCTTCACCGTCGTCCACCACCCGGTGCACCCCGTGACGGCGGGCCACCTGCCTTACGTCGTGGCCCTCGTGGAGCTGGAGGAGGGGCCGCGCCTCGTGGCGAACGTCAGGCGCTGCCCGGTCGAGGCGGTCCGCGTCGGCATGCCGGTGAGCGTCTGTTTCGAGGACCTCGGCGAGGAGATCGCCCTTCCGCAGTTCGAGCCGGCCGGCCCGCCGGGCTAGGCGGCGGGCGCCCGGCGGGGCGGGGCCCTCGTGCGGCGCTCAGGCGCCGAAGCGCGGCGTCTCGGGGGGCTCGAGCGCGAGGTGGACGGTGCGGGGCTCGGTGTAGAAGTCGATCGAGGTGGCGCCACCCTCGCGCCCGACGCCGCTCGCCTTGATCCCCCCGAACGGCGTGCGGAGGTCGCGGATGTTGTGCGAGTTGATCCACACCATCCCGGCCTCGATGCCGTCGGCCATGTGGTGCGCCGTGTGCAGGTCGCTCGTCCAGACGTACGCGGCCAGACCGTACCGGGTGTCGTTCGCGAGCCGGAGCGCCTCGTCGCGATCGGCGAAGGGGGTCACGCAGACGACCGGGCCGAAGATCTCCTCGTGGAAGATGCGCCTCTTGTGCGAGACATCGGCGAAGGCCGTCGCCTCGAGGAAGTTCCCCGCCGACACGCGCGGCGGCCGCCGGCGACGAGGCGGGCACCCTCGTGCACGCCGAGAGCGACGTAGCCGAGGACGCGCTCGAAGTGCGCGGGATGGACGAGCGCCCCGAGCTCGGTGGCAGGGTCGGCGGGAGCGCCGACGACCACGCGCCGGGCGCGCTCGGCCAGGCGACCGACGAACTCCTCGTACACGCCCTGCTCGACGAGGACCCGCGAACCCGCGGTGCAGCGCTCGCCGTTCAGCGAGAAGACGCCGAACACCGCCGCGTCGAGCGCTGCGTCGAGGTCGGCGTCGGCGAACACGACGCAGGGGGACTTGCCCCCGAGCTCCATCGAGAGCGCCTTCAGGTTGTCCGCCGCGAAGCGCATGACGACCTTGCCCGTCGCGGTCTCACCGGTGAAGGAGAAGATACGCGGGACGTCGGGGTGCGCCACCAGGGCGGCTCCGGCCTCCTCGCCGATGCCGTGGATGAGGTTGAAGACGCCCGGCGGGACCCCCGCCTCCTCCATGATCTGCGGCAGCAGGCTCGCCGACAACGGCGTCCACTCGGCGGGCTTGAGGACGACCGCGCACCCGGACGCGAGGCTCGGCGCGAGCTTCCAGGTCTCGAGCATGAACGGGGTGTTCCAAGGGGTGATGAGCGCGGCCACGCCGACTGGCTTGCGCAGCACGTAGTTCAGCTGGTGCCGGCCGACGCGGAAGGCCTCCTCGTGCGCGGCGACGACGAGGTCGGCGAAGAAGGCGAGGTTCTCAGCCGCCCACCGCGCCTGACCCCGCGCCTGGGTGATCGGCAGGCCGGTGTCCCGGGTCTCGAGCGCCGCGATCTCGGCGTTTCGCGCGCCTCGATCGCCTCGGCAACGCGCCAAAGGACGCGCGCCCGGTCGCGGGCGACCATCTCGGGCCAGGGGCCGTCCTCGAAGGCCCGGCGCGCGGCCGCCACGGCCAGGCGGACGTCCTCCTCGTCGCCGGCCGCCACGTCGACGTACGGCTCGTTCGAGACCGGGTCGGCGTTCGCGAAGCTCCGGCCGCTGACGCTCGGGACGAGCTCGCCGTCGATGTAGTGGCAGAGCAGCTTGGGCAGGTCCGCCGGCGCCCCCGGCGCGCTCCGGCGGGTTCACGCGTGGGCGTCGCTGCCGCCGGCGGCGCACCAGCTTTCGTAGGCGTCGCGCCAGCGAGGCCCGATCGGGTAGAGCCCGTCGATCGACTCGCCGGCCGCGACCCGCTCGGCGACGAAGCGCTCCTGGCGCTCCTGCTCGGCGGCGTCGCGGGCCACCTCGGCGGCGAGGTGCGGCGGGACGAGGACGACCCCGTCCCGGTCACCGACGACGACGTCGCCCGGCTCGACGAGCACGCCGGCGCAGGCGATGGCGACGTCGGTCTCCCACGGGACGTGGCGCCGCCCGAGCACCGCGGAGTTGGAAGCGGCGTAGAAGGTCGGCAGGCCGAGCGCCGCGATCGCCGCGGTGTCCCGGAGCGCCCCGTCGGTGATGACGCCGGCAGCGCCTCGCAGCTTCGCCCGCAGGGCGAGGATGTCACCGATCGTCCCGGCTCCGTGCTCGCGGACCGCGCCCCGATGACGAGGACGTCGCCCTCGCCGAGGGTGTCGATGGCGCGCTTTTGGGCGTTCATGCCGCCACCGCGCGCCTCGAACAGGTCCTCGCGGAAGGGCAGGTACGACAGCGTCCGGGCGCGGCCGACCATGTGCAGCTCTGGCCGCAGCGCGTGGAGGTCCTCCATGACCGTCGAGTCGTAGCCCTTCTTCCGGAGCTGGTGGGCGATCGTGGCCGTCGACAGCGTCCCGAGCAGCTCGAGGATCTCGGGTGGGACGTCGGCGGGTGTGGGGGCGGCCAAGGTCTCCGTCGGCGCCGCCGCGGCGCCGAAGGCCGCGGCGCGGGCTGAGTCGTCCACCCGTGGCATCGCCCCGATGGCGTCGAGGGGCTCGGCGCTGTCGACGACCGGCGTGCGCAGTCGCCCGGTGGTGAGCTCCCCGGCGCTCACCTCGACCTCCACGACGTCGCCGGGCGCCACGACCGTCGAGCCGGTCGGCGTGCCGGTGAGGATCACGTCCCCCGGCTCGAGGGTCATCAGCCGGGAGAGGTCCGCCACGATCAGGCCGAAGTCGAACAGGAGCTCGTCGCCGACCGACGCCTCTTGGACGAGCTTGTCGTTCACCCAGGTGCGGACGGTGAGCGACCGGCGGTCGAGCTGACGAGCGTCGAGCAGCGCCGGGCCGAGGGGCGTGAAGCCGTCGCTCCCCTTCGAGCGCAGGTTGGAGCCGAGATCGGCGTAGCGGAGGTCGTAGACGCCGAAGTCGTTCGCCGCGGTGACCCACGCTACGTGCTCCCAGCCGCGCTCTGGCGAGACCGAGCGGGCGCGGCTGCCGATCACGAGCGCGATCTCGCCCTCGAACGCCAGCAGCTCGCAACCGGCGGGCCGGGCGAGCGGGTCGCCGCTCGCGGCCACCGAGGAGGGCGGCTTCAGGAAGTACGAGGGGAAGGCGGGCTCCCGCCCGCGCTCGGCGGCACGGCTGCGATAGTTCAGGTGCACCGCGACGATCTTCGACGGCGGCGGGTCGAGCACGGCGCCCACGTCACCACCTCCTGTCAACGAAGCCAACCTATCCGCGCAGGGCGTCGCGCCTCACCACGTGTCGCTATCCCGCCGGCCTCACGGCGATCCGGCACCTTCCAGCAGCCTCGCGCGCCGGTCCCGACCGGCCTTGCGGTCGGGTGCCCCGCCGCTCGTCACGCCGTCGAGGTCGGCACGCGCCCATCCCTTGCAGGGGGCGGCGAGCACGCGATAACTTGCAGGGGATCGTATATTGTTTGGCAGCCGAGCCGCAACCGGGGCGACGCTCCAGCTCCCGCAGGTTGGCCCCACCGCCCAGCGGGTCGGGCGGCGCCCAGGCCGGGTGCGACGGGGGGCGCTGGTGTGCGACCTCCCGGGACGGCAGCGCCGCCCATGACAGGACGACGCGGCATGCTCCCGTGGCCCTCGGCTCCCAGTCGAGGATGCGACGGCGCGGGATCTGTGGTACCTGGGTGCCACGAGCTAGCACCACCGACGCGCCGGGCCGCGCCGGGTGGTCGGACGGCACGGACGACGGAGGACGACGGATGACCGAGTTCACGATGACGATCGGTGGCGCGCCCGCGCCGACCGAGACGACGTTCCCCGTGATCAACCCGGCGACGGGGGAGCCGTTCGCCGAGGCGCCCGAGTGCACGCGCCAGCAGCTCGACAGCGCGTTCGAGGCGGCGTCGAAGGCGTTCGACGACTGGCGCAACGACGAGAAGGTCCGCCGTGAGGCGCTGCAGCACGCCGGGGAGCTCCTGGCGGCGAACGCCGACGAGATCGCGCCGGTGCTCACCGCCGAGCAGGGCAAGCCGCTCGCCAACGCCCGCGCCGAGGTGCTCGGGGCCAGCATGGGCCTCACCGGGGCGGCTGCGCTCGAGTTCCGCCGCGAGGTGCTGCAGGACGACGCCGCGGCGCGTCGAGGTCGTCCGGCGCCCGCTCGGGGTGGTGGCCGCCATCACGGCGTGGAACTACCCGGTCGCCCTCGCCTCGGTGAAGATTGGGCCGGCGCTGCTCGCCGGGAACACCGTCGTCCTGAAGCCGTCGCCGTACACGCCGCTGTCGACGCTGCTCATGGGCGAGGTGATCCGCGAGGCGTTCCCGCCGGGCGTGGTGAACATCGTGAGCGGGGGCGACGGGCTCGGGGCGTGGATGACGAGCCACCCGCTCGCTAGGAAGATCAGCTTCACGGGCTCGGTCGCGACCGGCAAGAAGGTCGCCATCGCCGCGGCGCCCGACCTGAAGCGCGTCACGCTCGAGCTCGGCGGGAACGACGCCGCGATCCTGCTCGACGACTTCGACCCGGCGACGATGACCGAGAAGCTCTTCTGGGCGCGTTCATCAACAGCGGGCAGGTCTGTGCGGCGATCAAGCGCGTGTACGTCCCCGAGGCCCTCTACGACGACGTCGTCTCGGCGCTCGCCGAGCGGGCGAGGCGGACCACGGTCGGCGCAGGCACCCGAGAAGGCGTCGAGCTCGGGCCGCTGCAGAACCGGATGCAGTTCGAGCGCGTCTCGGAGCTCGTCGCCGACGCGGTGCACACCGGGGCCCACGCGGCCGCCGGCGGGCAGCCGATGGAGGGCTCCGGGTACTTCTTCGAGCCGACGATCCTCGCCGGGATCTCAGACGGGACGAGGATCGTCGACGAGGAGCAGTTCGGCCCGGCGCTCCCGGTCATCGCCTACCGCGATCTCGATGACGCCGTCGCGCGTGCCAACGCCACGCACTTCGGCCTGGACGGCTCGGTGTGGAGCCCCGACGTCGAGCGCGCGATGCAGGTGGGCGAGCGCCTCGACTGCGGAACGACATGGGTGAACGCGCACGCCCTGCCGATCCCGAACGCGCCGTTCGGCGGCCACAAGTGGAGCGGCCTCGGCGTGGAGGGCGGGACGTGGGGCCTGGCGGCATTCACCGAGACCCACACGCTCTACACGTCAAAGGAGTTCGCCGGCGGCGTCGCCGAGGCGTCGACGGGACCGGCGCTTGCCTGAAGCGGGCCAGGCCGCCGGGGGAACGGGCGCCGGCCGGCGCGGGGACCGACGTCGAGGGCGTCGGCCGGGGGAGGAGCCAAGCGAAGTGAGCACGCTCGAAGGCAAGGTCGCATTCATCACCGGCGTGGGCAAGGGGCAGGGCCGATCGCACGCCGTGCGCCTGGCGCGGGCGGGCGCCGACATCATCGGCGTCGACGCGCTGAAGACCTACCCGTGGATGAACTATCGCCTCGCTTCCCAGGAAGACGCCGAGGAGACCGTCCGCCTCGTCGAGAAGGAAGGGCGGAGGCTCTTCTTCCAACAGGCCGACGTCACCGATCTCGCCTCGCTCGAGGCCGCGCTCGCGGCTGGCGTCGCCGAGCTCGGGCGGCTCGACGTCGTCGCCGCGAACGCCGGCGCGCTGCCGAAGGGCAACCTGACATGGGAGATCGACCCGGCCCAGTGGCGCGAGGTCATCGACGTCAACCTCACCGGCGTCTTCCACACGGTCCACGCGGCCGTGCCGCACATGCTCGAAGCGGGCAACGGCGGGTCGATCACGATCACGAGCTCGGGAGCGGCGATCGTCTCGGGGAGCTATCTCGGCGACTACTCGGCGGCCAAGGCGGCGCTCCTCAGCCTGACCCGGACGCTCGCCGTCGAGCTGGCTCCGCACTGGATCAGGGTCAACGCGATCTGCCCCGGCGCGGTGAACACCGACATGATCGCCAACGAGGCGATGTACAAGATGTTCCGCCCGGACTTGGAGCAGCCGACGCGCGAGGACACCATTGAGGTCTGGAAGACCAAGCACCTGCTGCCCGTTCCCTGGCTCGAGCCGATCGACATCTCGAACGCCATCGCGTGGCTCGCCTCCGACGAGGCGCGCTACGTCACCGGCGTCGCACTGCCCGTCGACGGCGGGAACACGATCAAGTACTTCTGATCGACCGATCCATCGGCCTGTGCACGCGAGGAACCCGAGCGAGGCTCCCCCCGGGGGTCCTGCCTTCCGGTTCCGCCGCTACCGCGTCACCCCGGCCGTGCGGCCCCAAACCCGGCAACGCGCGCGCTGAAGCGGAGGCGCCGATCGTCGGTGTCGACGTCGACGCCGGTGAAGCCGGCGTCGCGCAGTCGATCCGGGAGCGTCGCGGCCTCGATCGGGACGCAGGTGTCGTCGAGGTGCAGCTCACGAAAGGCTTCGCCGTCGAGGCTGTCGACGCCGGCGGGGATCCCACCCGGCCGGAGCACGCGCGCCAGCTCGGCGAACAAGAGGTCCTGCAGCGCGGCTGAACGCGCTCGCGAACGGCTCGCGTCGCCAGCGCGACAGGCCTCCACGGCACTTGCGACGCCTTCAGCCGGTTCGAGCGGGGACCTCGGCGGCCATCGGCGCGCTGAGCGCCGCGAACACGCCCGGACGCACCACGCGGACGGCGAGGAGCGTCACGGCGAGCATGACGGCCGAGCCGGCGGTCGTCCAGTCGAGGCCGAGCCGGTCGGCGAGCGGACCCTGGACGAGCGATCCGATCGGGTACGACACGCCGAGGGCGACCAGGTAGAGGCTGAGCACACGCCCCCTGAGCTCAGTGGGAGCCCGGAGCTGGACGACGGTGGACAGCCCGGAGAGCACGCCGATGTAGACGAGCCCCACGACGAACAGGGCCGCGACCGCCAGGGCGAGCGTCGGCGCGAACCCGTAGGCCACCAGCACGGGCGGGAGGAGCGCGAGGCTGGCGTCGAGAACCCGGCCCCGGCCGAACCTGTCGGCGAGCGGGGCCAGCGCGAGCGCGCCGAACACGGCGCCGACGCCCTGGGCGGTCGTGAGCAGGCCGGTCGCCGACGCGATCCCCCGCGCCCCGCCGTGGGTGAGCCGGTGGGCCATCGCCGGGACGAGCGCGATGAAGGGGGACGCGAGCAGCGCTACGGCACCGATCATCCCGATCGCGGCGCGGCAACCGGGCTCGGAGCGCGCCCCTCGTACACCGATGCGCAGCGACTCGAGAAGCCCGACGCGATCGTCCCGTCCGGGTGGCGGGCCGAGCTGCACGAAGGCGAGGGCCACGACGACGACGAGGAACGACACCGCGTTGGCGACGAAGGCGACCGGGTAGCCGAAGGCGGCCACGGTCGCGCCGGCCAGCACCGGCCCGCCGACCCGCCCGAGGTTGAACTGCGCGGAGTTCAGCGAGGCCGCGGCAAGGAACTCCGAGCGCGGGACCAGGTCCGGCAGGATCGCCTGCTGGAACGGACCGATGACCGCGCTCACACAGCCCTGGACCGTGACGAGCAGCGTGAGCAATCCGGGACCGTCCCGCCCCGCCGCAACGAGCGCGGCGATCACGAGAGCGACGGCGCCGGCCACCAGGTTGCCGACGACGAGGGCCGCGCGGCGCGGCAACCGGTCGGCCAGGGCGCCACCCACCGGCGACAGCAGTCCGATCGGCAAGAACGCGCCCGCGGCAACTACGACCGCCCACGTCGCCTGGCCCGTGTGGGCAATGACGAGGGCCCCGACCGCCACGGTCTGCATCCACGACCCGACGATGGAGATCAGGCCGCCCGCCCACAACAGGGCGAAGTTGCGGTGGTGCAGCGGGCGCAGGGAGGTGAAGCCGCGGGCGCGCCCAGACAGCGGCACGGCGATCTGGTTGGTGACGGCCTCGACGTCCGGATCCTGGGCCAGGCGGTCCGGGGCCGGAGGTTCGGAGCGCGCGACCACCCGGCAAGGTTAGGGGCCGCCCTTCCACCGAGGGAGCCCGGATCGAGATCCTCGACCTCGCTGAGATCGTCGCCACCAACGACCTCGTCGCGCCGGGTCCGGTGTCGGTCGCCGACGAGCACCGCCGGGGTCGGAGGCCACAGCAGCCGAGCCGAGCCGAGCCGAGGCGTGTCGAGCCAGACGGAGCCTGGCGCGCCGATTGGGGCTCAGGAATCCGATCGATCCTCAGAGCAGGAATCGAACGGGCTTTACGGTGTCCGAGCGACCGGACACCAGAACCAGGCGTTGAACAGGGAGAATGTTGTCAATTCGACAACGGAATAGAGGTGAGCGGACTCGAGCGGCCCTTCAGAAGACCAGGACGCCGCGCAGGTTCTTGCCGTCCCGCGCATGTCCTGGTAGCCCTCGTTCACCTGCTTGAGGGAGCCGTAGGTGCGGGTGACGATGCGGTCGAGGTCGAGCTTCCCCTCCCGGTAGAGGTCGAGCAGCATCGGCACGTCGCGCCGCGAGTTCACCGAACCGAAGATCGAGCCGACGACCTGCTTCTCGTAGCCAGTCAGGTTGAGCATGTCGATCGTCGGGGCAGCATCGCGCACCGGGTGGATGTTCACGACGACGACCCGGCCGTGCTTGGCGGCCAGCTGCATGATCGAGCCCATCAGCTCGCCGCGGCCGACGCCCATCGAGCAGACCGTCACGTTGCAGAACCGGCCCCAGGTGACCTCGCGGACGAGCTCGAACGCCTCCTCGAGGCTGGCGGCGACGTGGGTGGCGCCGAGCGCGAGCGCCTGCTCCCGCTTCCACGGCACGGGGTCGACAGCGAAGATCCGGCGCGCCCCGGCGAAGCGCGTGCCCTGGATCGCGCTCGCTCCGATGCCCCCGACGCCGATGACGCAGACGTCGTCCCCGGCGTGCACGCCCCCGCTGTAGATCGCGGCGCCCCAGCCGGTCGGTACGCCGCAGCCGACGATGCACGCCTTGTCGAAGGGCACGTCGTCGGCGATCTCGATGATCGAGGCCTCGTTGACCACCGTGTGGTGGGCGAAGGCGCCGAGCAGGCAGATGAGGTTGAGGTCGGTGTCCCCGAGGTGGTGGCGGGCGGTGTGGTCGCTCAGCTGGCGGCCCTCGCCGATCCACATGGCGAGGTCGCAGAGGTTCCCGTGGCCAGTCGCACATGACGGGCAGCGCCCGCACGTCGGGATGGAGGAGAAGACGACGTGGTCGCCCGGCTGGACGGAGGTGACGCCCGAGCCGACCTCCTCGACCACGCCGGCGCCCTCGTGACCGCCGATCGTCGGCGCCTTCAGCGGGACGTCGCCGGTGAGGTGGTGCTCCTCGGAGTGGCACATCCCCGACGCTCGGATGCGCACGAGGACCTCCTGCGCTTTCGGCGGGTCGAGGTCGATCTCCTCGATCACCCACTCGCCCTTGCCGGGGAAGAGCACGGCGGCCTGGGTCTTCACCGTGTTCCTCTCGTCATCGAGAACGTATACGACCGCTTGATCCTAGTGACCGGGGAATGAGCGCTCCCTGGCCGCCGCCGGCGGGCTCGCCCTGGAAAGACGAACATATGTTCGGTATGGTCGCCGTGTGGGCTCGTTCAACCCGATCGTGCCGTGGTCCGAGCTCGAGCGGCGCCTCTCGGGCCGGCGGGCCGCCCGCCCAGGGGGACGGGCCGTCCCGCCCGGTGACGGCGGCGACGCCCCGGGCTTCTCCCGCCGCCGCCCCTCCTACATCCCGCCCGAGGGGGTCCGCCGCCCGAAGGGCGCCGTCGCGTACGCCGAGCTTCACGCCCACTCGAACTTCAGCTTCCTCGACGGCGCGTCGAGCCCCGAGGAGCTCGTCGAGGAGGCCGTGCGCCTGGGCCTGGAGGCGCTCGCCCTCACCGACCACGACGGCTGCTACGGCGTCGTCCGTTTTGCCGAGGCGGCGCGCGGGCTCGGCCTGCCGACGATCTTCGGCGCCGAACCCAGCCTTCCCGCCCCTGGCGACGGCAGGGCGGGCGAGCGGGCCGGCGCGATCGACCCCGTCGCCACGCACCTCGTCGTGCTGGCGCGTGGCCCGGAGGGCTACGCCAGGCTGTCGGGCGCGATCAGCCGGGCGCAGCTCGCCGGTGGGGCGAAGGGTCGGCCCCTCTTCTCCCTCCCCGAGCTGGCCGGGGCCCATGGCGGGCACTGGTGCGTGCTCACCGGGTGCAGGCGAGGGGCGGTGCCCGCCGCCCTGGAGCGACGGGGGCCCGCGGCGGCCGCCCGGGAGCTCGCCCGGCTCGTGGAAGCCTTCGGGCGCGAGAACGTCGTCGTCGAGCTCTGCGACCACGGGACCCCCTTGGACGGAGCACGCAACGACGCGCTCGCCGAGTGCGCGGCCCGCGCCGGCCTCCCCATCGTCGCGACGACGAACGCCCACTACGCGACGCCCGGGCGCTACCCGCTTGCCACGGCGCTCGCCGCCGTCCGTGCGAAGGCCAGCCTGGACGAGATCGACGGCTGGCTCCCGCCGTGGGCGGGGGCGTCGCTGCGCTCAGGGGCGGAGCAGGCGCGGCGCTTCAAGCGTTACCCGGGGGCGATCGAGCAGACGGCGGAGCTCGGGCGGGCGCTGGCTTTCGACCTCCGCCTCGTCGCCCCCGGCCTGCCGCCCTTCCCCGTGCCGTCCGGCGAGGACGAGGCGAGCTTCCTGCGCTTCCTCGCCGCCGAGGGTGGGAGGAGGAGGTACGGGCCGCGCAGCTCGCCGCGTGTACCGGGCGCGTGGGAGCAGATCGAGCGCGAGCTCGCCGTCATCGAGGAGCTCGGCTTCCCCGGCTACTTCCTCGTCGTCTGGGACATCGTCGAGTTCTGCAGGCGCTCCGGCATCTTCTGCCAAGGGCGCGGCTCGGCCGCCAACTCGGCGGTCTGCTACGCGCTCGGGATCACGAACGTCGACGCGGTGGCGCTCGGACTCCTGTTCGAGCGGTTCCTCTCGCCGGCGCGGGACGGACCGCCCGACATCGACCTCGACATCGAGTCCGGCCGACGCGACGAGGTCATCCACTACGTCTACGAGCGCTACGGCCGTGAGCACGCGGCCCAGGTGGCGAACGTCATCACCTACCGCCCGCGCTCGGCGGTCCGGGACGTGGGCCGGGCGCTCGGTTACCCGCCGGGGGCGCTCGACGCCTGGTCACGCCAGATCGGCGCTTTCGCCGCGCTGCCACCGACCCGTCCCCGGGGTGGAGCGGGGAGGGAGCGGCCGGGCGCCGGTGGGCGCCCGATGCCCGAACCCCTGGTCGACCACGACATCCCGGACGAGGTGCTCGGCTGGCCGCGGAGCTGGAGGGGTTCCCCCGCCACCTCGGCATCCACTCGGGGGGCATGGTGATCTGCGACCGGCCCGTCATCAACGTCTGCCCGGTGGAGTGGGCGAGGCATGGAGGGCCGCTCCGTGCTCCAGTGGGACAAGGACGACTGCGCCGCGGTCGGACTGGTGAAGTTCGACCTGCTCGGCCTCGGGATGCTCGAGGCGCTGCACCGCATGGTCGACCTCGTCGCCTCGCACCACGGGGTCCCCGTCGACCTGGCGACGATCCCTCAGGAGGACGCCGTCTACGACATGCTCTGCCGGGCCGACTCGATGGGGGTGTTCCAGGTCGAGAGCCGGGCGCAGATGGCGACGCTGCCGCGGCTGCGCCCGCGCCACTTCTACGACCTCGTCGTGGAGGTGGCGCTCATCCGCCCCGGCCCGATCCAGGGCGGCTCGGTCCACCCCTACCTCCGGCGTCGCAACGGCGAGGAGGAGGTCACCTACCTGCACCCGCTGCTCGAGCCGGCGCTCGAGAAGACGCTCGGCGTGCCGCTGTTCCAGGAGCAGCTCATGCAGATGGCGATCGACGTCGCCGGCTTCTCGCCCGCCGAGGCCGACCAGCTGCGCCAGGCGATGGGCGCGAAGCGCTCCGCCGAGCGGATGGCGCGCCTGCAGGACCGGCTCTACGCCGGCATGGCCGAGCGGGGCATCAGCGACGAGGTGGCCGACGCGATCTACGAGCAGCTCGCCGCCTTCGCCAACTTCGGCTTCCCCGAGTCGCACTCGGTCTCCTTCGCCTACCTCGTCTATGCCTCGGCCTGGTTCAAGCTCCACTACCCGGCGGCGTTCCTGGCGGGGCTGCTCAACGCCCAGCCGATGGGCTTCTGGTCGCCGCAGAGCCTCGCCGCGGATGCCCGCCGCCACGGGGTCGTCGTGTTGCGTCCCGACGTGAACGAGAGCGCTGCCGAGGCCACCCTCGCCGTCTGCCCGGCGAGCGCCGGAGCGACGGCGGTCCGCCTCGGGCTGGCGTCCGTCCGCCACGTCGGGGAGGCGTGCGCGCTCCGCATCGCCGCCGGCGCCCCCTACGAGAGCATGGAGGACCTGGCGAGGCGCGCCGTGCCGACCAGACCCCAGCTGGAGGCGCTCGCCACGGCGGGGGCGCTCGGCACGCTCACGCCGGTCGCTCGAGCCGGGCGCACGGCTGTCGCTCCCGGCGCGCCCACTTCCGTCACCTCCGGCGCGCCCGCTGGCGCGAGCCCGGGCGACCGCCGCGCGGCGCTCTGGGCGGCCGGGGTGCTGGCCGGTGGCGCCGACCGTCTGCCGGGCATGGTCGTCGGGGCCGACGCCCCGGCGCTTCCCGCGATGACCCCCATGGAGGAGACCGCTGCGGACCTGTGGGCGATGGGGGTCACCCCTGACTCCCACCCCTTCGTGCACTTGCGCGGCCTCCTCGACGAGATGGGTGTCCGCTCGGCCGCCTCGCTGCTTGCGGGGGAGGACACCGGGAAGGTCCTCGCCGCCGGCGTCGTGACGCACCGCCAGCGTCCGTCGACGGCTGGCGGGACGATCTTCCTCAACCTGGAGGATGAGACCGGGGTCGTGAACGTCATCTGCTCGGCTGGCCTGTGGGCCCGCTACCGCAGGGAGGCCTCCTCGGCGCCGGCGCTGCTGGTGCGGGGAAGGCTCGAGCGGTCCGGCGGGGCGCTCAGCATCGCCGCCGAGCGCGTCGAACCCCTGGCGCTTCCCGTCGCCGTGGGCCGCTCCCGGGACTTCCGCTGACTGCAGTCCCCGAGCGCGTTGGCGCCGACGGGCATACGCTGCCGGCGCGCGGTGCACGGGGGCTCGCCGGGATGGGCGCGAGCACCCGGTGACAACGGCGGGCGACCGCCGGTCAGGAGGACGATCATGCGCGCACTCGTCGTCGACCACGCCGCTGCGGGACGCCTCGCGATCGGGGAGGTTCCCGAGCCCGAGCCGGGACCCGGCGAGGTGCTGATCGCCGTGGCGGCCTTCTCGCTCAACCACGGGGAGCTCCCGCGCGAGGGCGCTCCCGAAGGCGCCGTGCTGGGCTGGGATGCCGCGGGGACCGTGCTGCAGGCCGCAGCGAACGGGAAGGGTCCGAAGGTTGGCGATCGCGTGGCCACACACGGCCCGCGTGGCGGCTTCGCCGAACGCCGCGCCGTGCGGGTCGGCAACGTCGCGGTGCTCCCTGAGGGCCTATCCCTCGAAGACGCCTCCGCGCTGCCGGTCGCCGGCGTCACGGCGCTGCGGGCCCTGCGGGCGTCGGGGGGACTGCTCGGGCGTCGTGTCCTCGTCACCGGGGCCTCCGGAGGTGTCGGCCGCTTCGCGGTCCAGCTGGCTCGTCGAGCCGGCGCCGAGGTGACAGCGCTCGCCGGCAGCCCCGAGCGGGGCGAGGGCCTCGCCGAGCTCGGGGCCGAGGAGATCGTGACGTCGTTGGACGGCCTCGCCCCGGTCCGTGCCGTCGTGGAGACGGTGGGCGGTTCGACGCTCGTCGCCGCCTTCGCGCTGCTCGAGGAGGGAGGGAGCCTCCAGTCGATCGGCGCCGCGTCGCACGAGCCGGCCCTCTTCCCGCCGGGGGCGACGATCGGGCCGGCGAAGTACCTCGCGACGTTCACGATGGGCACCGACATCGGCGAGGACCTCTCCTACCTGGCCCGGCTCGTCACGGCCGGTGAGCTCGACCCGCAGGTCGGTTGGCGCGGCGACTGGACGAGCGTCGGCGAGGCCGTCGAGCTCCTGCTCGGCAGGAAGATCCGCGGCAAGGCGGTGCTCACCGTCTCGTAGGGCCCTCGCCGCCTTCGCCACCGTCGCGTGGGCCGGAGCCGGCTGCGTTGGTGCCGTCGCTCCATGCTGGTGCACATCAGTGCATCTGCTGTGATCTGCAACGCCGCCTGCGTTGACGGCTCGCGGCGCCTCCGCGAGTGTTAGCCGGTGCCTCCCCGTCCGCCCGCCAACGACAAGCCGGCGCAACCGCTCGTCGAGCTGGCGCACTGGGAGGTGGGCCCGGAGGTGCTCGCGACCGACGGGCTGACGGTCGACGAGCTGCTGGCCGCCGTCGGCTTCATCGACGACGCCGAACTGCGCGGGGCGTGGCGCTTCCTGCCCGAGCGAGGATGGAGGCTCATCTTCGAGGATCTCGCCGCGCGCGTCTACGCCGCGCCCGAAGCCGAGCCGCCGGGGACGTGGGCCCTCGTCCACCTGGAGCTGCAGAACGGGATCTGGCGCTACGCGGCGACCGTGCGCGAGGTGGTCGTCCGGCCGGGCAGGGCGATCCGGCGCAAGGACGTCGACCTCGTCTGGCCGGAGACGATCGTGTTCACCGCGGGGACCACGCCGAAGCTGTTCGCGTCCCTCGCCAACACGTCGACCAGGACGTGGCGAGGCGATTCGGGCGAGCTGCTCCACGTCGTCGCGTACCTTGTGGACCTGCCCTCGGGCCGCCGTCTCCTCGCGTCGCGCTCGGTGGGGTTCTCCCCGAAGTGGGACGGCTCGGAAGATCTCGTCGTCATCCCGCCGGGCGGATCGGTCCAGCTGCCGGCCACCCTCGCGACCCTCTGGCCCGAGCGCATCAGCCCCGGCCTCTACGGCATCGTCGGGCACGTCGCGCGTCTCGACCTCAGCTCGTCGACCGGGCTCGTCTCGATCGTCGCCCCCGACGGCCGTGTCGGCCGGTTCGCGCCACGGCGACCCGCCCGATGCCGCGATGATGGTGGTGGTACCTCGCGCCGATCCGTGGCGCTCCCGAGGAGGCAGGCGATGAGCGACCCAGTGGATGAACTCCCGATCATCGAGGAGCCCGAGCCTCTCCTGCCCGAAGATGCGGCGGAGGTCGCGTCGCGTGACAGTGAGATCGACTTCGACGACGAGACCGAGGACGATCAGCTCCCCCTCGACACGCGAGGCGCGTGAGGTCGGGGCCCTACTCGACGACCCGGAGCGGCTCTCCGACGAGGAGGAGTAGCCGCCGCTCGGGTCGATCGCCGCGGCCGGCGCCGGGCCCCGGAACGGCGCCGCCTCAGTTGGCGACGGCCAGCTCGCCGAGCATCGTGGCGACGCCGCGGCGCGGCGCGATGACGTCGTCGATCAGTCCGTACTCCTTCGCCTCGACGGCCGTCATGTAGTAGTCGCGGTCGATGTCCCGCTCGACTTGCTCGATCGGCCGGCCGGAGTGGAAGGCGATGATCTCGGCCATCCGCCGGGTCATCGAGAGCACCTCTCGAAGGTGGATCTCCATGTCCGCGAGGCGCGCCCCGAGACCCGGCCGAGCCCTGGTGGATCATGATCTTCGAGGATGGGAGCGCGAGGCGCTTGCCGGGCGCGCCGCCGGAGAGCACCATCGCCGCCGCCGACATCGCCATGCCGACGCAGATCGTCGAGACCTCGCACCGGACGTGCTGCATGACGTCGTAGATCGCCATTCCTGCGTAGGCGAGGCCGCCCGGCGAGTTGATGTAGAGCGAGATGTCCTGCTCGGGGTCTTGGGCTTCGAGGTAGAGGATCTCCGCGACGAGAAGGTTGGCGATGTCGTCGTCGACCTCTTGACCGAGGAAGACGATCCGCTCCCGCAAGAGAAGCGAAAAGATGTCGAACGCCCGCTCGCCGCGGGCCGACGACTCGAGCACGGTTGGGATGACCGAGTGACGGAGCGGCACCGCCCCTCCCTTCCCGGCGCAGACGCCGTGTGACGGATATCGCACCAACGATATCGCGAATTCGAGATAGTCTCTCGGGGTCAGCGTGTCGTGCGATCCCGGCGGCACGACGATCCCGGGCCGTGGTCGAGGAGGTGGGCCGATCGTGAGCGAAAAGCGCGAGTCGGTGTTCCCCGGATTTCGGGAGATGTCGGCGCGGCGCGGCGAGCTCGCCGCCGAGCTCGTCTCCCGGCGCCGCTCGCTCGGGCTCTCCCAGACCGAGGTCGCCGCGCGGATGGGGACCTCGCAGTCCGCCGTGGCCCGGCTGGAATCCGGCGACGCCGACGTGCGGCTCTCGACCCTCGAGCGCTATGTCGCCGCACTCGGCGAACGGCTCGACTGGAAGCTCGAGCAGAGGCCCGAATGACGGGCGGGTCGCGCTCGCTCGGACCGCCAGGCTCCGCAGCGTCGCCGGAGGACTTGCAGCTGGCCGTTCGCGCCCGGCTGTACGAGCGGCGGACCGTCGTCGTGTGGGGGCGCCTCGACGATCTCGTCGTGGGAGACGTCGCGGCAGAGCTGATGACCCTCGACGCGCTCGGCGACGAGCCGATCGAGCTCGCCATCTCGAGCCCCGGTGGGACGCTCGACGCGGCGCTCGCGCTCGTTGACGTCATCGACCTGCTCGGGGTGCCGGTCCATGCGACCTGTCTCGGTCAGCTGGAAGGGCCGCCGGTCGCGGCCCTCGCCGTCTGCGCGAGGCGGGTCGCGGCGCCGCACGCGCGATTCCGCCTGGTCGAGGAGCCGGTCGAGCTCGCCGGTGCCCCGGTTGACCTCGAGTCGTTCGTGCGCGACCATCGGGCGCGCCTCGGTGCGCTGGCCCGGCGGATCGCCGAGGCGACCGGCCGGCACAGCCCCGACGAGGTCGCCGCTGACTTCGCCGCCGGGAGGTTCCTCAGTGCCGAGGAGGCGGTCCGCTACGGTCTCGTCGACGAGGTGGGGAGGCCCGACGCGCGGCTGCTGCGCCTCCCGCGCGCCGGCGGAGCCCCGGGCTTCGGCTTCCGCACTCGCGCCTGACGAGGCGGGCGCGGGCGGTCCCCGGTCGGGAGCGCACCTCGCGGCGCTCCGCCAGGGCCGCGAGCAGCACGGCTCGCACGGCCGCCGCCCGCGCAGCTACCCTCCGCTCATGCCTGCCCTGCCCGAGTCACCGACGATCTGGCGCTGTTCCCTCTGTGGCGCATTGGTCCATCCCGCGGACGACGAGACCCCGGTGGCGTGGTGCTCGCGGTGCGGCCGGGCGAGCGAGGCCCGGCGCGACGGGCCCTGATCGCGAGCGCCCCGACCGGCTCCTGGGGCACGGGTCCGCCTCGCGTGGACCGGGCGGCGGGAGGGGCACAGGCGCCCACGCGCCCGCGGGCTGCCCGCGACGCGGCGCCGAGGACGGCGGTCGGGATCAGCCGCGCCGGCCAGGCGCGGGTTCGGGCCGGCGAACGACGGTCCGGTCAGGAACAGCGCATGTGGAGCCGCACGACGCTGCCGGTCGGGAAGGTCCGCACCTGCACCAGGTCGCACAGCTGATTGGCGAGCCACAGCCCCCGTCCGGACTCGCCGTCCTTCGGTGGGAAGCTTCGGCCGGCCAACGGCTCGTCGATGCGCCCGGCGTCTCGGATCTCGCAGACGACGGCGCCCCTGTCGCTCCAGAGCCGCAACGCGCCGTGCCCCCCACCGTGGCGCAAGCTGTTCGTCGCGACCTCGTTGACGGCGAGGACGAGGTCTTTGGTCCGGGAGGCGCCGAGGCCGCGGCGTTCGGCGTGGCTGGCGACGAAGGTGCGGAGCGACCCGAGCGGGCCGCTCCCGAAGGTCAACGCGACGACGGGGACCGTCGGCTCGACCAGCGGGTCGGCGAAGGGGCCGACGGCCGCCTCGATGCCCAGGTACCCGTCGTTCGCCTGGCGTGTCCCGCCCGCCGACAGGTAGGGGTGGCTGCGCCTCGCCCCGGCGACAACGTCGGGCTCGAGCGCTGCGACGTCGTAGGTGCACAGCAGCTGCCAAGCGGGCGCGTCGGCGAAGGCGAGGTTGAGGAGCGTCTCGTGCCGCTGGCACTCGACGAGCTCGGCCGGGCTGCGCCCGGCGAACACCGGCTCGGCGATACCGCGTGCCCGTCCGCCGGCGGCGTCGCAGTCCTCGGCGAACGCGCGCCAGACCGGGATGATGCGCGCCGGATTGGCGCCGATCACCTCCATGTTCGCGAAGCGGACGCCGTCGGCCTCGGACCCGAGCTCGCGGCGCAACAGGGCCGTCTTCGCCGCACCGAGGAACACCAGGACCGGCTCCCCGGCGGAGACGCCCTCCCGGACGTAGGCGGCGACGGCATCGACGAACTCGCGCGCCCCGACGTAGAGGAGCGCCTCGTGCTGGAAGCCGTCCTGCATCAGATGCTCCGGTCCGTAGGCGGCGGCACTCCGGCTGCTCAACGCGCGCCCCGCGACGATCGATCCTCGTCCGGGCCGACGGCCCGGCGGCCGCGCTCCCGGTTCACCGGAATCAACGACGCGGCCAACGCTTGCACATCGCCTGGACCTCCCAACCCATGCCGGACCGCGACAAAACCCCGGCCTCTGATCTCGTGCAGGCCCGGGGCTTTCCCCTAGAGCCCGGCGCTGCGGGTTTGCCCACAGCGGAGCCCTTTGAAACACGGCCGCCTGCGGATCACGCCATGCGGCGCGCCGGCGCCCGGCCGGAGCGCTCAGGAGCCGAGCCCGAGCTGGTGCGCGATTCCGGCGGCCTGGACCCGACCGGACACCGCCAACTTTCGCAAGATGTTCGAGACGTGAACGCCGGCCGTGCCCGGGCTGATGTTCAGCTCCCGGCCGATCTGGCGGTTCGTGAGGCCCTGGCCGACGAGCCGGAGCACGTCGATCTCCCGCTCGGTGAGGTCGTAGTCGATCCCGGGGCGCCGTGCCGGTGGCACGCGCGCCGCGGACAGGCCGCGCAGTGCCGCCTCCACCGCCGCCCGCAGGCCGAGCCGTTGGCCGCGGCCCCATGCCTCGGCGAACGCCGTCGCACCGAGCTCGGCTTCGAGCGCCCGACAGGTCGAGAGATGGCGGTCGAGCTCGACGGGCGGGACCGGTGTCGCGAGTGCGTCGCGCAGCTCGCCGGTGGCACCGAGCAGCGTCGTCGCCTGCTCGGGGTCCTCGTGGACGAGCATGGTCTCTGCGATCGTCTCGAGCACGCTCGCCGCACGCCAGCGGTCGCCCAGCCCGACATGGGTTGTGAGGCTCTCGCGCAGCATGTCGGCGGCGCCGTCCGGGTCGTCGCCCCCGGTGATCTCGGCGAGCAGGTGCAACGACCAGGCGATCCCTTCCTGATAGCCAAGCTCCCTCGACTCGGTGAGCGCAGCGCGGCAGGAGCTCGGCCGCGAGCTCGTCGTCTCCGGCCACGTGGTAGGCGATGCCGAGGTTGATCGTCGCCGCAGCCGTCTCCTGACGGCGGCCGGTCGCGCCGAAGGTCGCCAGCGCCCGACCGCACAGATCGATCGCCCCGCGGGCGTCACCCTCCAGCCAAGCGGCGAAGCCGAGGTAGTCCTCGGAGGCCGCGACGCCGCTCTCATCGCCGAGATCGGCCCAGATGGCGAGGGACTGTTCGTGGAGACGACGAGCGTCGCCGTAACGGCCCTGCTCCCGGGCGATCGACCCGAGGTGCTGGAGCGAGGTGGCGAGCCCGACGCGGTCGCCCTCGTGCTGGAACAGGTCGCGTGCGGCCGTGAGGCGCCCGATGGCCACGTCGTAGTCGCACTGCAAGAAGGCGAGCACGCCGGCCCCCTTCAGGGTCTCGGCACGCACCGCCGGCGTGGTCCCGTCCAACGCCGTGACGGCCTCCTCCAGCCACGATCGGGCCTCTTGGTAGTAGCCGCGCCGATACCAAAACGGCCAGAGCAGCGCAGCGAGGTGGGCACCGACCTCCGGCCGGTCGGGCAGGCTGCGGCGCAGCACGGTCCGCAGGTTGTCGTGCTCGAGGGAGAGGCGCTCCAGCCAGCGCGCCTGGTCGGCTCCCTCCAGGGCGCCGCGGGCCTGCTCGGCCAGCTGGGCGAAGAAGGCCGCGTGCGCCGCGAAGGTCTCCGGCCGCTCGCCGCTCTCGGCGAGCTTGTCCGCCGCGTACTGGCGCACCGTCTCGAGCATCCGGTACCGGTGCTCGGCGCCACGGTCGGCCACCTGGACCAGCGACTTGTCGACGAGCGCGGCGAGCAGGTCGATGACATGCTTGCGCTCGACGTCGCCACCGACGCACACGGACTCGACCGCGAGCAGGGAGAAGCTGGCCTGGAAGGCGGCGAGACGACGGAAGAGCGCCTGTTCGCGCGGTGACAGGAAGCGGTGGCTCCAGTCGAGCGTGGACTGCAGCGTCTGGTGCCGGGCCGGGGCCGTCCGGCTCGGGTGGCGCATCACGCGGACGTCCTCGTCGAGGCGGTCGACGATCTCCGGCAAGCCGAGGACGTTGACCCGTGCCGCGGCCAGCTCGATGGCGAGCGGGAGGCCGTCGAGCCGCTCGCAGCACCGGGCGACATCGGCGGCGGCCGCCGCCGTCAACTCGAACTCTGGGGCGATGGCTCGCGCCCGCTCGACGAAGAGCGTGACCGCCTCAGACGCGCTGGCATCTCCGGCGGGCGCGGCGAGCTGGAGGCCCTCGACCCTGAAGACGCGCTCGCCTGGGATCGCGAGCACCTCGCGCGAGGTGGACAGCACCTTCAGTCCCGGGCTGGCCCGCAGCCACTCCTCGATCAGGGCCGCGCACTCGTCGGCGACGTGTTCGCAGTTGTCGAGCACGAGGAGCGCGCTGCGCGAGCGGAGGTGCCGATGGACGGTCGCGACCGGATCCTCGCCCGGCGTCTGCTGGACGCCGAGCGAGCCGGCGACGACAGCGGCGACGAGCCCCGGACCCGATGCGCCTGCGAGGTCGACCCACCACGCGCCGTCGGCGAAGTCCGCGGCGGCGATCTCGGAGACCGCCTGCGCGAGGCGCGTCTTGCCGCAGCCGCCTGTCCCCACGAGCGAGAGCAGGCGGGTCGACGGCAGGAGGGTGCACAGGGCATCCAGCTCCCGCCGGCGGCCGACGAGGGCCGTCAGCGCCGCGGGCAGGTTGCCCGCACCCGGCCCCCCGAGCCCGCCGTCGGTCACCGCCGCTCCTCCGTCTCCCGGCGACGCGTGTCGGCCGGCCTCCGCCCCCTCGTCCCGCCGCTCGCGGCCCTCCACCCACCGTTGCTGACCCGCCAGGGCGATCTCTCCGTAGCGAGCTCACCGACCGGCTCCCGCTGGCAGGTGGAGAAGCTGGCGCGCTCGATGAGGAAAGTAGCCGACCGTCAGATGCGCGGCGGGCCGTCGTCGCACCGCGCCCGCGGGGCGACGATCCGCGACGCCTCCTGCCTGCCAAGCGCCGCCGCCGCGCAGCACGGTCAGCCGCCGTGGCCGACGGCCGACCATCGATGAGCCGTACGAGCTCGTCGCACCGATCGCCGTCCCGGCGGGGAGGGCGACGAGCCCGGCGCCTCGGGGCGACCACCTCCGCCACTTCGGCGGTGGGGTCCTGGTCGGCGAGACGAGCGCCTACGGCTGGCAGGATGGGCTCCGTCGGGCCTGCTCCTGCTCGCCGGGTGGGCAGCCTCGCGGCTACGGGAGGCTCTGCAGCATCGCGACCAGCTCCTCGCGGCGGTAGCCGTGATGCCGGGCGAGCTCGTCCAGCTCCTTCAGCTTGGCGACGACCGCACCGCGCTCGGGTGTGCCTGCCACCCTGATGGCACGGCCCCGCCCCATCTCGAGCAGGCCCTCGTCCCGCAGCAACCTCAGCGCGCGAAGAACGGTGTTCGTGTTCACCCCGAGCACTGCAGCGAGGTCCTTCGCCTGGGGGATCCGCTCGCCCGGGCCGGCCTCGCCGTCGGTGATGGCGCGTCGGATCTCGGCGGCGACCTGTTCGTGTAGGAGCGTCGGGTCGCTCCGGTCGACAGCCGCGAGCGTGAGCGGAGGCTCGGCGTCGTGGGCTGTCACTGCGTCAGAGCCCCCTGGAGTGTTGAGGCGCGCTGGATCGTTGGGTTGCGCCGCCTTTGCCGCACTCATGACGATAACGATACTAGCGTCATGGTCCACGGGAGGCCAGCAGGCGACCGCGACGGCCGCGAGAGGTCGCTGACCGGAGCTCCCCGACGCAGTCCAGTCGGGGCGCGACGAGGGTCGAGGTCGTGCTCCCGGAGGCGCTGCGACGCGGACGCCCCGTCGTCGTGGCCAGCTTCGTCCCGCAGTTGCCTTCGCGCGATGACGTGACGCGGTCTGCGTCGGAGCTTCGACGACGCGCCATCCCTTACAAGGAAGGGGCGGCGCGACCTCTGAGCAGCGCGCGACGCGGATCGCGTCCACGCGAGCGACGACTCCGGCGTTGCAGTGCCTGAATAGACGTGGCACGGCGTTGTTGCGCTGGATTCGTCTTCGGAGGAGTTGGGCATACCCGACTCGACACGAGCAGTCCGATGCCACGGGCCGCGCCGGTTCGATGGCGATCGTGTTCCTGTGTGTGGGGGAGCCTGTGTTTGAGGGAGGTCACCGTGCTTACCAGGACGGAAATCGAGCGATTCCGCGAGCGACTTGGCATGACGTATGGTCAGCTGTGGATCGACTACCAGGACATGGGTGGGTCAGCCACGGCGTCGAAGTTGGCGAACTACTTGCGCACCGGCGAAGGTTTGAGCGCCGCCGAGCACGTACGGGTGGTCGAAGCCATCACGATGCGCCTCGGCAGCTGACGACCAACGCCGTGACGCCGCCTGCGGGTCAGTACGAAAAAGGCGGGTCCGGCGCTGAATTGCTGCGACATCGTGGGCCCTGTGTGCCGATGGCCACAAAGCAGTGTGGTCAAGGCATACCGGACCCGCACACTGCGGCCGGCGCGCGCTGACGACGTCGGCGTCAGCGCGCGCCACCGACAATGACTTCGCTCCCGCAGTACCCGAAGGCAGCATCCTCGCAAGTCAGCGGCCGAGCGCTCGAGCGAGCTGCGCCTTGTTCATCTGGGATCTGCCCTTCACGTCTCGCCGGCGAGCTTCGTTGTAAAGCTGCTCATAGATGGGCCCGCCCGGACCGCGATGCGAGCGAAGTCCACCGCGGCGCGCTGAAGAGGTGTCGTTCGTGGAGGTGCGGCTCGAAGTCCGCGCTTCGCCCTTCCGGGCGCGCTCTTTGTTGACTGGTCGCGCCGCGATCTGCTCGGCCTCAGCGTCCGAGCGGCCTCGTTCCTCCAGCCCTTCCTTGATGTGCTCGTACTGGCGCTCTCGCTTGTTGCTCCAGCTGCTCTGGAGCATCGTGCCGACCCTCCATTCCTCACAGTGTTGAGCTGGCGTCGCCGGACCGCGCGCAAGTGCCCTTCCCGAGCCAAGGGGAAACGTCCTGCATCGCTCAGTGCGTGGGCGTCCAGTCCTGTCCCGCGATCTCGAGTGGACTGTGGCTCCCCGCGGCACGATCTTCTTCGACCTCGGCGCGCCGCACGGCAACGCGGTGCTTCGACCTGACCAGGCGCAGCAACGTCGTGAGGAGCAGCCCCCGCCATGTTGCCGAACACCGTCCAGGCAAACCAGCCAGCCCAGTCGAGATAGCTGAACTTCACGGCCTGGCTGTTCGACCAGGGAGCGCTGACCGCCACGACCCAGACGATCGCCTGGGTGGTGATCTTCTTCTTCTTCACGTCAGCGGGCGCGAGCTCCGCCTACCTGACCGTGAGCGAGATCTTCCCGATGGAGACCCGGGCACTCGCCATCGCGTTCTTCTACGCGGTCGGGACGGGCCTCGGCGGCATCATCGGGCCGGTGCTGTTCGGCAACCTCATCGCCACGAAGCGTCCGATCGACATGGCGATCGGCTACCTGATCGGCGGAGGGTTGATGTTCGCCGCGGGCCTCTTGAGGTGTTTATCGGTGTCGCTCGCCAGCGACATGGGACCACCCTGAGCTGAACTTCGCCAGCAACATGGGACCACCTCGTCGCCAGTCATGGGACCACCCGGTATCCACCAGCAGCGGTGCTGCTGCCGGTGGACTTGCCGCCACACCGACCAGCAGATCGGGAAGGCGGCGATGGCGTTCCGGGAGGTCCACGTGCACGAGATCCGAGAAGTCCTACGCGTCTGGCTGCGAGGCGAGAGCCTGCGCTCGGTCGAGCGGCTCGCCGCACTCGACCGCAAGACCGTCCGCCGCTACGTCGCCGCGGCCGAGGAGGCCGGGCTCGATCGCTCAGGCGGTGAGAGCCAGCTCACCGACGAGCTGATTGCCCGGGTCTGCAAGTCGGTCCGCCCGCACCGCGGTGACGGCCATGGGTCGGCCTGGGCACTCGTCGTCGCCCACCACGACGAGGTCAAGGGCCTCGTCGAGGACAGCCTCACCGTCCGGAAGATCCATGAGCTGCTCGCGCGCCGCGGCATCGTCGTTCCCGAGCGGACGCTGCACCGCTACGTGCTTCAAGTCCTTGGTCACGGGCGCAGCGCGCGCATGACGACCGTCCGGGTCGCCGACGGTGAGCCGGGGGCAGAGTGCCAGGTCGACTTCGGCAAGATGGGCCTGCTCTTCGACCCTGAGACCGATCGTCGCCGCGTCGTCCAGGCGCTCATCTTCACCGCCTGCTACTCGAGGCACTGCTTCGTCTTCCTGAGCTTTACCCAGACCACAGAGGCGGTGATCGCTGGCTTCGAGGCGGCCTGGGCCTTCTTCGGTGGGGTCTTCAAGGTTGTCATCCCCGACAACATGGCAACGATCATCGACAAGGCGAACCCGACGGACCCTCGCTTCAACCAAGCCTTCATCGAGTACGCGCAGAGTCGTGGCTTCCTCGTCGACGCCGCCCGGGTCCGCCGGCCACAGGACAAGCCCCGGGTCGAGCGGACCGTGCCCTTCGTGCGAGGAAGCTTCTTCGCCGGTGAGCACTTCGTCGACCTCGCCGACGCGCAGCGTCGGGCCGAGACCTGGTGCACGACCCGCGCTGGGCTGCGCATCCACGGCACGACCCAGTGTCGCCCGGCCGAGCTGTTCGCCCTCGAGGAAGCGCCGCGGCTGCTCGAGGCTCCAGTGTTTCCCTACGACCTGCCGCACTACGCGAGCCCGAAGGTGCACCGGGACCACCACATCGAGGTGCAAAAGGCGCTCTACTCCGTCCCGGGGCATCTGATCGGGCATCGCGTCGAGGTTCGCTCGGACCAGAAGCTCGTCCGGGTGTTCTTCCGTGGCGAGCTCGTGAAGGTGCATCCCCGGAGCTCACCCGGCGGCCGGGTGACCGACCCGGCCGACCTGCCGGCGGAGAAGACGACGTACGCGATGCGCGACCTCGAGCACCTGAAGCACTTGGCCTCCTCGGCAGGTCCGGCGGTCGGCGCGTACGCTGCGGCGCTGCTCGAGCACCCACTTCCCTGGACCAAGATGCGCCAGGTCTACGCGCTCCTTGGCCTCGTGAAGAAGTGGGGAGCGACCCGAGTCGAGCAAGCGTGTGCCCGCGCCCTCGAGGCCGAGGCGGTGAGCGTCGGGCTCATCACCCGGATGCTCGAGCGAGGTGCCGAGGCCGACCAGCCGGTGGCACCACCGCTGCCCTTCTCAGCGGCATCAGGGCGATTCGCCCGCGACGCGCAGCATTTCCGCACAACACAGCGACAACACGAGGATGCGAGTGACGCGAACGGCGGCGTCGCATGAGCGCGCCCGCCCCGTCGGTCTCGCCCGAGCTCTCCTCGCTGCTTCGCCGCGTGAAGCTCGGCCAGCTCCTCGACAGCCTCCCCGAACGGCTCGCCCTCGCGCGCGCCCGGGACCTCGGCCACGCCGAGTTCCTCGAGCTCGTGCTTTCCGACGAAGTCACGCGCCGCGACGCCACCTCGGCCGAACGGCGCGCGAAGGCCGCCGGGCTCGATCCGGCCATGCGCCTCGAGCTGTTCGACAATGACACCAAGATCACCTACGACCGCTCGGTCCTCGACGAGCTCTTCTCGCTCCGCTTCATCGAGGCCGGGCACAACGCGCTTGTGATGGGACCGGTCGGCGTCGGCAAGACCTTCCTCGCGACCGCGCTCGGGCACGCCGCGATCCGTCGGCACTACAGCGTGCACTTCGAGCGAGCAGACGTGCTGCTCAAGCGGCTGAAGGCTTCGCGGCTCGACAACAGTCACGACGTCGAGCTCCGCAAGCTGCTCCGCGTCGATCTGCTGATCTTGGACGATTTTTGCCTGCAGCCAATGGATGGCGCCGACACAGCGGACATCTACGAGGTCATCGTCGAGCGCCACCGCAACGCGGCCACGGTGACGACCTCGAACCGGGAGCCCGTCGAGTGGCTCGGGCTCATGGCCGACGGCCTGCTCGCCCAGTCCGCGATCGACCGCCTGCAGTCAGCTGCCTACGAGCTCGTGCTCGACGGGGAGTCCTACCGGCACCGGCAGCGACCGGCTCTGACCGCCACGTCTGACAGCCCGGTGGCGGCACGGCGCGGCCGGCGTGCTTGACCGCGGCTGAACCGCCGGTCATCATCACAGCGCCGCGCTGATCGACCCCGGACCCGGTCCCATGTGACTGGCGACGAGCCGGTCCCATCAAGCTGGCGAGCGACAGTTTATCGGCGTCGACGCTGAGCAGAAGGGCCTGGAGGAGATCGCGGCGCCGCTGCCGCCGTGCAGGAGGGCGAGCACGCCACGGCGACGGCGCCGGGCCGGTCGCTGCCGCGTCAGACGGGCCCGTACCCGGTCCCGAGGGTGCGCACCGGTCGCTCCGGCTGGGCGCCGCTACCGCAGGCATCGAACTACCCCCGCTCCAATCCCTACCTCGCTCGCGAGGTGGATGCGATCGTCGACGCCCTGCGGGCGAGCGGCCCGCTCTCCTCGGTGGAACTCTCGCGCCGCCTGGGTGCGCGCTTTTGGGGACCGGGTCGACTCCGCGAGGCGATGCGCTCCGGCCTCGCGTCCGGGCGCATCCGTCGGGTCGCCCGCGACCGCTACGCGGCGGCGATCCGCGACACGCCCTCCCGCGCCAGCGGTCGAGGCGATTCTGCGCGCAACGACGGGGCCGCGCCTCGCGACGGCGTCGACGGTGGAAATGAGATCGTCGACAAGGAGAGCGCCGAGTCCTTCCCGGCCAGCGATCCGCCGTCATTCTGGTCCGGGGTGGATCAGCGGGAGCCTGCCCGGTAGGCGCGCCCGCACGCCGGGCGAGGCTGTGCGAGGGCGATGCGCAGAATTCGCTACGGACCTGAGCGGTAGCATCGGATGTGCGATGCGCCGGGATGCGGCAGCTCCTCGTCGTCGGGGTCTTGGCCGGCTCGGGAGTCGCGTCCCGCGCTGCGCCGGTCGATCGTGCGCCCAGCGCTGTTCACGGCGCGGTCTCGATCGTGGACGTCGGCGCGGGGGGCTACACGGGTTACGCGGTCCTCTCCGACGGCCGCGTCCGCGCGTGGGGCGACAATCTGGAGGGGCAGGTCGGGGTGGCGGGCCCGTCGCGGACCGTGCCGGTCGAGGTGTCGGGGCTTTCGGGGGCAATCGCGGTCGCAGGAGGCGGGAACAGCGGTTTTGCGTTACGGCGCGACGGCACCTTGTGGGCGTGGGGGGACGACAGCGGCGGCGAGCTCGCCGACGAACGGTTCACTGCCCGGTCGACCGCCGCCCGCATCCGTAGCCTCGGCTCGGTGATCGCCGTCTCGGCCGGAGCGTTCGCTGCGTACGCGATCAAGCGCGACGGCACTGCGTGGTCGTGGGGCGACAACAGCTTCGGACAGCTTGGCACGGGCTCGGACCTCGCCGTCTCCACGATGCCGGGCGAGCTGCGTGGGCTGCGCAACGTGAGGGCTGTCGCCGCAGGGTCCGCCGACGGCTACGCCCTCCTCCGTAACGGGACGGTGTGGGCATTCGGAGACAACACCCTCGGACAGCTAGGCGGTGCTCGTTGCGGCGCGGAGCTCAGCGGGGGTCGTGCCCCCTGCCGGTCGTCGACGCTGCCCCGACGCGTTCGGGGGCTGACCGGCGTGGTGGCGATCGCTGCGGGCGGGGACTCCGGCTACGCCCTGCGGCGCGACGGCACGGTCTGGGCTTGGGGAGACGACGAGTTCGGAGAGCTCGGTGACGGTGAAGTGCGCCTCGATCGTCAGACGCCTGTTCAGGTGGCGGGTCTCCACGACGTGATCGCGATCGCCGCGGGCTCCTGCAGCGGCTACGCGCTGCTCCGGGGCGGCACCGTGTGGTCGTGGGGCCAAGGCACCTACGGCCAGCTCGGGGACGGGGGCACGACGAACCACGACCTGCCGGTGCGGGTACAGGGCTTGACCGACGTCGAGCAGCTCGTCGGCGGCGGCGACATGGCGTTCGCGCTCCAGCGGAGCGGGACGCTGTGGGCCTGGGGGGACGACGAGTACGGCCAGCTCGGCGACGGTTCGGTGGTGAGCCGCACCCTCCCGGCACCGGTGCTCGACCTTCCCGGCTCGCCTGGCCGCACCTGATCTGGAGCCTCGACTCGTCACGGAGGCGGGTGCCCGCTCGGCGGCCGGGGCGGCGACGCGCCCTGGCTCTCTGCCGGCCCCCTCGGGCGACCGGCGCGGCCCGTGCGCGTCTGGAGTCGAGGAGCTCCAGGTAGCCGCCGGGGCTCACCGGGCGGCCCGGCTCGGCTCAGCTGGTCGGACCGAAGCGCTCGACGCGCATGTGGTCGACGGGCATGCCGGTCGCGACGAGGAGGTTCGTGACCGTCTCGGCGAATCCGGCGGAGCCGCACACGTAGCCGGTCGCGCCCGGGACGACGGCTGGCGCGAGGTCCGCAAGCTCGATCCGTCGTGGCGCTCGAGTGTCGCCAGGGGGGGCGGAGCGCGTGTAGATGACGGCCGTCTCGGGCCCGACGACCTCATCGGCGTAGTAGAGGTCCTCCGGGCTCCGCACGGACACGACGAGGCGGACGTCGCTGCGGCCGAGGCGCCGCGCGTGCCGGAGCATCGCCATGAGCGGCACAATGCCCGAGCCCCCGCCGACGAGCACCGCGGGCGTGTCGCCGCCCCACACGAACCAGCCGCCAATCGGCCCGCGCAGGTCCAGCTCGTCGCCGAGCTCCACCTCGTCGTGGAGGAACTCGGAGACCTCGCCCCCGTCGAGCCGCTCGACGGTGATGTCGATCTCGGCCTCCTCGCCCGGCGGGGAGGCGATGGAGTAGGAACGCGAGGCCGTGTACCCGTCGGGAGCAGTGAGCCGTACGAGGCAGTACTGGCCGGCGAGGTGGTGCATCGGTTCGGCGGGTCGCAGCCGGAACGTCTTCGCCCTGGGCGTCTCGGGTCGGATGCCGACGACGGTGGCGCTCTGCCACCGGGGAGGCGGGATGGGGGTCGGTGCCACCACTTAGTCGCCCTGGTATCGCTGCTCGAGCCACGGATCACCGTGGTTGTGGTAGCCGTAGCGCTCCCAGAAGCCCGGCTCGTCGTGGTCGAGCAGGTGCAGTCCCGAAACCCATTTGGCGCTCTTCCAGAAGTAGAGGTGGGGGACGAGCAGCCGGGCCGGGCCTCCGTGCTCCACCGGCAATGGCAAGCCCTCGACCTCCCAGGCCACCCATGCCTTCCCGCCGGTGACGTCCTCCAGCGGAAGGTTCGTCGTGTACTCGGTATAGGTACGGACCAGCACGTGGGTGGCGCCGGGCGACGGCCGGGCCAGCCCGAGCAGGGTGTCGACGGAGACCCCGGACCAGTTCATGCCGAGCTTCGACCACGTCGTGACGCAGTGGATGTCGCCGCTGTAGGACGATCCGGGCAGGGCGTGGAGCTCGTCCCAGGTCCGTGTCGTCGGCTGCTCGACGAGCCCGTCGATGGTGAACGTCCACGCCGAGGTGCCGACACGAGGCGTCACCTCGGCGGTGAGGACCGGCCAGCTCGTCCCCGTGTCGTACTGTCCGGGCGGCAGCCGTGGATCCCGGTTGGCGCTGCGCCCTGCGAAGCCCCGGGTGAACCTGGCCATGACCTTCTCCCTTCTCGCTGCGAACCTAGCGCCGGGACTTGGCACGCGCCGCCACGTTGTCCAGGCCATCGTCGAAGGTGACGGCGGCGATCGCCGCGTCCGGCTGCGAGCTGCTCGGTGCGTGCCGTCGTCCAGAGTTCATCTCGTCGGGCACCGGACGCGTCCTCGGCGTCACCTTTGCTCGTTACGGTCGGCTGACTCGGGCAGTCGCGCCGTTGGTTCCCGACCGCGGCGCATCCTGCAGGCGTCTGCCGCCCGAGCCAACAAGAGGAGGGCGAGCATGCAGGCAAGGCCAGCGAGGGTCCACCACGCGATCGGCGTCGTCGCGGTCGCGGCCACAGCGCTCGTCGCGGCAGCCGCCGGCACCTCGGCCGCCTCGCCGAGCGGTGCTTCGAGGCGCCCGGCGGCGGAGCCACCGTCATTCGCCAACAAGGTCCTCGCGTCCGGCGCGAAGCTCGAGCACTCGACCCCGACGGGAGCAGAGCCGCTGACGCAGCCGGACGACATCACGACCATGGGTGGCAACATCTTCGTCGCCTTCCAGAACGGAGTCGGGCCGCAAGGCGAGGCGAGTGCCACCGGCAACCGGGACAGCACCATCGTCGAGTACGACCTGCAGGGTCATGCGGCACGCCAGTGGGACATCCTCGGCAAGTGCGACGGCCTCACCGCCGATCCGGCCACGCACCAGCTCATCGCCACGGTCAACGAAGACGCCCACTCGAGCGTCTATCTGATCGACACCGCCGCGGGGGGACCGCCCGTGCACTTCGCCTACGGCGAGCCCCTCCCGCACAACGGGGGGACCGACGCCATCTCCCTCTACGGGGGGCGGATCCTCATCAGCGCCTCCGCGCCGGGCACGTCCGGCGCGCCGGCGCCCGACGCGGCCTACCCCGCGCTCTACTCGGTCACGTTCGACAGCTCGACGCGCGTGGCGTCCGTCCAGGCCGTCGTCTACGACGAGTCGCAGGCGACGAGCGCGAACGGACCCGACGAGGGCGACAAGGTTCGCCTGGGCCTCACCGACCCGGACTCGAACGAGGACGTGCCCTCGTGGGCACCACGGTTCGGCGGTGACTTCATGCTGACGAGCCAGGGCGACAAGGAGCAGATCTTCGTCCACGATCTCGGGGCGCCTTCGCAGAGCCTCGAGGTGTTGAAGCTGTCGGACTCCGTGGACGACACCGTGTGGGCCGCCGACGAGGCCGGAGCCATCTACACGACCGACAACTCGAACGACACCGTGGACGAGATACACGGCCCGTTCACGAGGGGCTCGGTCTACGTCGCCGACACGCCGTGCGACGCGAACGGCGCCCCGAGCGCCTGCCCGGGGCCCGGGTTCAGCGCGAACTACCTCGGGACGCTGAACCCGAACACGGGCGCGATCACCCGGATCGAGCTGCGTGGCCCGGCCGTGGCGCCACAGGGCATGCTCTTCGTGCCGTGAGGCGAGGGCGTCGCTGTGCCGAATTTCCGGCCGGCGCCGAGCGGCTGTCGTCGGAGAGCTTGCAGGACGCCGGGGCCGCTTGACCGCCCGAGGATCGAGATCCAGATGCCGCCGGGAGACTCGTCACCGACGGGGAGAGCGCGGGTAGCGCCCGGACCCGCGACTCGCTCACGAGGCGAGAGACGCCTTCAGTCGGGAGCCCGGCGGCCGAATGTCGCCCGTGGATTGAGGACGACGCGGACCCGGGCGGCGCCCTGGACGGCCATGACCCGACGGAGCACCACCGCGCTACGGGGATCGGCCGGAGATGCCAGGGTCTCGCGGCACTCGATGATCGGATCGGTGGTGACCTAGCGACTGCGCCAGATGAGCGACCCCGCTTCGTGGTAGCCGCCCCAGACGAATCGGGCGTCCTCTGGCGTGACGGCGTACTGTCCTGTTCCCTCGATTTGCGAGGAGAACATGGCGTCGGAGTCCCGGCGTGGAACGCACATCCAGGCGAAATCGCCGCGCGGGCCGACCAGGACGCCGCGCTCGCCATCGGCGAGCAGGGCATAGTCCCCCAAGACCTGCGGCGGGAAGTCTTCGGAAGGAGCCGGCGGCTTGACGCTGGCCATTTCACGTCCCGTTCCGACGGGGAGCGCAGCGGTGCTGCCCGCGGCCGGTGGTCACGGGCAGTTCTGCTCCTTGGGAGCGAGAAGGCGGTGCCGACAGCGTCGAAGGCGTCGTTGTCGGTCTCGGCGAAGCTCGCCCCGCTCGAGGTAGCTCTCCGCCGGTGGGACCGCGGCCACAGCGGCGGTCATCGCGCGCAAGGCACTGTCAGCGCCGCCCACGCCCCTCCCGTCGCGCGCGGGGCTCGCCGCCGAGGTGGGCTCGGCGATGCACCAGGCTTGGCGCGAACGCCATGGGGACGGCGGCAGCGCGAACCACCAGAGGTACTCGCGCACCCCAGGCTCGTGCGCGATGTCTCGAAGCTGATCGTCGAAGCCGCCGGTCAACGCGTCCTTCATCCGGCCCCGGCGCAGCGTCGGCAGAACCGTCGTGCGCCGGACGTCCTCGTGCAACAGCGCGAGGCCGGCGTAAAGAGCGACGAGGGCCAACAGCGGCGTGAGGACCCCTGCGCCTGCTCGACCCCCGCCCCCGAACACCAGGTGGACGGCAGTGAGCACGAACGAGGGCAGGCCGATGCTCGGGACTGCGGCGAGGGCCAGCTTGGCCGTGCTGCAGCTGATCACGCTGAGGATCACCGGGGAGAGTGCCAAGTACCACAGGCCGAGGGCCTCGAGGCCGTCCACGGGTTGGACGAGGTAGACGAGCGCGGTGACGAGCCGTGCACCGAGAACGTGAGCATCAGCGTCGCGGCGATCACGTCCCGCCCCCCGATACAGGAGATCCCGCCGATCACCTGCACCAGGACGGTGGCGAACAGGAGCAGCCCGATGGCCTTGGACGCAGAGACCGGCAGGAGCCCGAGCAGCTGCACCCCGGTGATGGTCGCGGCCGCCACGAGACCGAAGGAGCCGAGGGGCAAGCCGGAGGCGATTGGCCCGAGGGTCACGACGGCGGGCGGGCGCCCCGGGGAAGGTGGCGTCGAGGCCCGCGGGCGAGTTGCCGTCGCGCTTGCGTGCGCGTTGGAGGAGGGACCAGGCCGCGGCCCCGTCCCTGACGCGGCCCGGAGCACGGCGAGCAGCGCGGAGCCGAGTTACTCGGCATTCGCCTCCGCGGGCTCCGCGCCCTTTCGTGCGTTCATGATGCGCTCCGCGGATCAGGCTGCCGTCGAGCTCGGCGCGCCAGCCGGCCGCGTGATCTGTCGCGGGCGCTCCGGTCCGCGTCCGGCGATGCCACCAGTCGCCAGCGATCACGCGTCCGCCGCGGCGAGCGTGCCGTTCGTCAATCTTGCGGCAAGCCGGGACGACATCGCCATGATGGTGAGCGCCGGGTTGGCCGAGCCCTGCGTGGGGCAGACGCTGCCGTCCGAGATGAACAGGTTCGGTACCGGCCACGTTCGTCGGTTCGCGTCGACGACGCTGTCGGCCGGCGAGGTCCCCATCCTCGCCCCGCCAATGAGATGGGCGTAGCACCGGATCTGAGGGTGTCCTGGGCACGAGCGGCTTCGAGGGTATGTCGGAGGATTCGTCACCGGCGTGCGGCGATGCCCGGGGTCAGCCATGGACGCGAAACCGAGTGCGCGGCCTGCAGAGCCACTAGCGCGTCAGTCGATCGCCCAGCGGGAGGAGTGACCCGACGCGAACGCTCGCTCAGGCGGGCTGCGGAGCAACCGGCACCGGTCCGCCCTGTCTGGACACCGACGCCTCGGCCGCTTCGTCGTAGAGGGGGAGCCACAGCGTTACGGCCGCACCCCCAAGCGCTGCCCGCGCGGCGGACACCCGACCGCCGTGCGCTTCGACGACCGCACGGACGATGGCCAGGCCCAGCCCGAAGTTCCGCGCGCTGCGCTGCCTAGGCGCGCTGCCGTCGAATCGCTCGAAGACGGACTCGAGCTGGTCCTCGGGGATGCCCGGCCCGGAGTCGGCGACAGTCACCGCCACCTCTCGGCCATGACGCTCGACGGAGAGCTCGATTCGATCGTCGTCCTCGGTGAACCGGACGGCGTTGTCCACCAGCGCGTCGACCGCCAGCATCAACCGGTCCTGGTCGGCGAGCACGCTCACGTCGGCACAGTTGCAGACCAGCCACTCCCGTCGCAGGGGCCTCCAGCGCCGCAGGAGCTCGTCGAGGACGCTGGAGAGCCGGGTGGGAGACGGACGCTGCAAGGCGTCCTGTTCGGCGGTGGCAAGCAGCAACAACTGGTCGACGAGCCCACGCAGCCGCCCGAGCTCGTCCACGACGATGGCGACATCTTCCTTGGTGTCGGCTGCCGTGACGGCCGGCGCGAGGAGCTCGGCGTGCGCGAGCGCGATCGTGATCGGCGTGCGCAGCTCGTGCGAAGCGTTCTGGACGAACGTACGCTGCCGTTCGAGCAGCGCAAAGTTGTGTCGCGACAGCGCGCCCATCCTGTCCATGGCCGCCTTGCGATGGTCGGTCAGCCGCGTCATCACGTAGAGCATCACGACCATCATCGGCAGCTCGATCAGCTCGTCGAAGGGTTCGGGCCCCCGGACGCGCGCCTCCAGGAACAGGAGCCCCGTCGCGGTCATGACCGGCGCGAGCAGGCACCAGGTCAGCATTCGGCTCCAGGTCCGAACGCCTAGGCCGTAGAGCAAGAGCAGGCTCATCCAGGTGAGGTGGTACGGCAGCATCGACCAAGACGGCATGAGGACCATCCAGCCGAGATTGCCGAAGGCGAATAGCAGCCAGGCGACCTCGGGCCAGCGCGAGGCCCACAGTCGCGCCCTCAGGGCCTGGCGGTCAGACGGGCTCGACACGGTAACCCCCGTTCCGGACGGTCGCGATCACGTCAGCGCCGAGCCGGCTTCGCAACCGACGGACGTAGACGTCGACCACGTTGGAAGCGAACTGTGGCGCGGACCCCCAGACGCGTGCGAGCAGCTCCTCTTTGGAGAGCACCGCTCCGGGATCGCGCATGAGCTCCCATAGCAGCTGGAACTCCCGGCTCGTGAGCGCAACGGGGCCCGCACCCGTGTCGGCTTGTCGGTGCAGCACGTCGAGTCTGAGGCGCCCGCAGCCCAGGACCGGTCGACCCGGCCGCGCGACGGCGCGTAGCCGAGCCTGGACGCGGGCGACCAGCTCCTCGACGTGGAACGGCTTCGGTACGTAGTCGTCTGCGCCGAGGCCGAGGCTCGTCACCTTCGACTCTGGATCGGAGAGGCAAGAGAGCACGAGGATCGCTTGGTCGGGATCGCGCCGCGCCAGGTCCTTGAGCACGCTGAACCCGTCTTCACCGGGCATGAGCAGGTCGAGGATCACGAGGTCATAGGCTCCAGAAGCGGTCATCCTGACCGCCTCCTTGCCGCTCGCGGCGGTGTTGGCCTCGATCCCGTGAGCGCCCAGGATGCGCTCGAGGACACGGCGAATGCGCTCGTCGTCATCGACGACGAGCACGCAGCGGCGAGGCGCTCCTCCCGCCGCGGGCGCCGCGCCGCTGCTGTCGAGCCTGGTCACGCCTGGCCGTGCCGGCCGGAGCCGGTCATGCCGGCTTGTTGCACACCGAACGTTTCCCCCGACCGTTTAGGTGTCGCCCAGCCACGGGCGGCAATGGCCCCAATCGTGCGGTGGACCGCGTCCCGTGTCAAGGCCGTAACCGTTCCGCAACATGACAGAACTTTCATCTGAAAATGCTTTCAGATTGAGGGAAGAAACGGTCGGGCGCTTCTTAGCATCTCCACCGAGCGGTTGCAGGCGTGGATGGGCGCTGTCCGGTCAGGGCACGAGGGGGGCCAGTTGCCACGGTGGGCAAGGTTGAGCTTTGCGCTGGCCCTCGTCGCCGCGGTCGCAGGCGTCGTGACCTTCGTCGTGATGGACGTCTTCGCCTCCTCCCCGCCGTACGTGGATTACGCAGCGGGCCACCTCTCCGGCAAGCCGGTCACGATGACCATCGAGTCGGACCCGACGACGGGCTTCGGGCCGCTCGCGCCCTCCGTCACGTACATGTTCAAAGAGCCCACCGGGTCGCCGGACTCGGCCGGATCGTGGGTGCACTCGACGCAGTTCACGGTCCCTGCTCGTACGCGCGTCGAGGTGACCGCGTACGAGTTCGACACTGGTGACCCGCTCCGCAACCAGGTGTGGGGGCAGGTGACTGGCACCATGGGCGACGAGGTCGATGTCGACGTCAGCGGATGCCAGGGCTTCTGCGGCTCGCAGAAGGTGGCGAAGACGTCGGTGTCGCTCATCGACTCGAACGTTTACCCCTACATTGGCCACACCTTCTCCCTCCCCGCCCTTGGGATCAACGTCCCGTTGAAGGGTCTTTCACCTCTCACCCCGCCGACCAAGATCTGCGCCAGCGCCCCGTGCCTTCCGAGCCAGAACCCCCACACCACCACGACCTTCAGCTTCGTGACCCCTGGACCCGGCACCTACCGCTGGCAGTGCTTCATCCCGTGCGGGTACTCGTACTTCGACGGCAACGGCGGCCCGATGGCGACGATCGGCTACATGACCGGCTTCATGCGCGTCGAGTGAGACCGAGCGAATGATCCCGACCGGACCGAGAAAGCGAGCAGCCAGATGGCCGTGACGAGCAACCGGCATTGGCGGAGGCTCCTGCTCATCTGGCTCGTGCTCTCTGCGGTGATCGATCCGATCTTCTGGTTCTTCGTCGGGGACAAGATTCCGCCGGGAGCACTGTCGGAGTCGAACGTGGCGAACGGTGCGACGTTCGATGCCAAGGTGCTCTCGGTCACTGCCATTCCGGTCGTGATCGCCGTGCTCGTCTACGGGGCCTACGCGCTGATCGTCTGGCGCCAGCCGAAAGGTGCGCCGCTCACGGACGGGCCACCGCTTCGCGGGCACGCCGGGATCCAGTGGGCGTGGCTCGGCGTCACGACCGCCATCGTGCTTTGGGTCTTCACCTTCGGCACCTACGAGCTCGTCCAGCCGGAGGGGGCCGGCGGCGGCGAGGGTCCAAACCCCGTCTGGACGCCGACCTCGAACACCGTGCTACCGGTCCAGGTGATCGGCCAGCAGTGGTACTGGACCTTCCGCTACCCGACGTTCGGGGGCTTCGAGACCTCCGCCCTGGTCGTCCCGGACCACACGGCGATCGCCTTCCACGTGACCTCCCTCGACGTCATCCACGACTTCTGGGCGTACCAGATTGGCGTGAAGGCCGACGCCAACCCCGGGAGCGACAACATCGCGTATGCGACGCCTACGAGGACCGGGAGTTTCACGGTCCGCTGCGACGAGCTCTGCGGCATCTGGCACGGTGCGATGTACACGACAGGCAAGGTCGTATCGAAGACTGACTTCGAGCAGTGGGCGACGGCGAGCGAGAGGAAACTGGCGCCTCTGACGAAGACGCTCCCGAAGTTCTCCTGGGTCTACGTCCCTTCGGCCAATCCCGGCGCCGCGTTCGCCGCCGACGGCAGCCGCTACCCGGTCATCTCCCCCTCGCTGTCACCCAACAGTGACTCTCCGGCGTCTGGCGGCAAGGACTCCTTCTCCAAGGAGGAGATCGCCCCCTATCTCGGAGAAGGCCAGCCGTGACGCCAGGTGAGGGCGCGCGACCCGCAAGGAGGGACTCGAGGCGATGACGCTGGAAGCGGCCAGACCGGCCGACGTCGGACACGCGACGCCACCCCCGCCGCTGTCGGTCGCTACGCGGCGCCGCCCGGCCTGGATGGGTCAACACGTCGGGACCGCGCTCGTCCTCATGGTGGGCGGCTACGCGCTCGGCCACTGGGCCGGCAACCTCATCACCGGGAGCTACTCCGCCCCGTATTTCGTCTTCCAGAATGACGCCGCGGCCTTCCTCGGGCTGCTCTTCGGCATTCTCGGGTGGCTCACCGGCATCGGCGCGCTCAACTATCCGGCTGCGAAGCTGCTCGGCCGGGAGCCCACACCCGAGGACCCCTCGGAGGGCTGGATCCGATACTTCAAGTTCACCGTCGACCACAAGGTCGTCGGGCTCCAGTACCTCGTGGGGGTGCTGATCTTTCTCTTCACGGGCGGCCTCCTCGCAATGGGTATCCGCACCGAGCTGCTCTCGTTCTCCGGCACGGCGGGATCCTCGCCGATCTTCAACCCCGACGCCTACCTGCAGATCGTGAGCGCGCACGGGACGATCATGATGATGATGGCGAGCTCGCTCGTCGTGGGGCCGCTCGGCAACTACCTCGTGCCGCTCATGATCGGCTCGCGCAAGATGGCCTTCCCCCGTGTCGAAGCGGCGTCGTTCTGGGCGTTCATGACGGGCCTCGTCTGCATCCTGGCCTCGTTCGGGTTCGGCGGCTTCGATACAGGCTGGACGGGCTACGCGCCGCTCCAGACCCAGGACAAGGCCGGGATCGACTGCTACCTGGTCGGTTTCGCGATCGTCGGGACCGGTATGGTCCTCGCCGGTTTCAACATCGCCGCGACGATCATCAACAACCGGGCGCCGGGGCTCACCTGGGGCAGGCTGCCGATCTTCGTGTGGTCCATGCTCGCGACCACGAGCCTGCTTACCCTCGCGACCCCGGTGCTGTTCGTCGCCTGCCTCTTCGGTGGCCTGGACCGCGTGGCCGAGACCGCCTTCTACGTCAACGAGCACGGCGGCAGCTCGTTCCTCTGGGAGAACCTCTTCTGGTTCTTCGGCCATCCCGAGGTGTACATCATGGCCCTGCCGGGCTTCGGGATCGTCGCGGAGCTTCTGTCGACGTTCTGCCGAAAGCCCGTCTTCGCCTACCGCTTCAGCGCCGCCGGGATGATCGGGGTCGCGCTCCTCTCCTTCTTCGTCTGGCAGCACCACCTGTTCCAGAGCGGCATCGACCCGGACATGCGTCCGCTCTTCATGCTGACGACCGAGCTGATCTCGATCCCGACCGGCCTCATCTACCTCATCGCGATGGGAACGTTGTGGAAGGCGAAGATCCGCTTCGAGGTTCCGATGCTCTTCGCGTTGGCGATGTTCTTCAACTTCCTCATCGGCGGCATGACGGGCGTCTTCTTGTCCGACGTCCCGGTGGACGTGACGCTCCACGGCAGCTTCTTCGTCCTGGCGCACTTCCATTACACGATCATGGGCGGCCTCGTCTTCGCCTTCTTCGGCGGCCTCTACTACTGGATCCCGAAGATGACCGGGCACATGTTGAACGAGCGTCTTGCCAAGATCCACTTCTGGATGATGTTCGTCTTCTTCAACCTGACGTTCTTTCCGCTGTTCATCGTCGGCTTCCTTGGCCAGCCCCGGCGGGTGTTCGAGTACGCGCACAACCTCGGGACGCTGAACGACATCGCCAGCGTCTCGGCCTACCTCCTGGCGACCTCCTTCCTCGTTTTCGTTGCGAACTTCGTCTGGTCGGTTTTCGTCGACCCGAAGCCGGCTCCAGCGAACCCGTGGGGCTCGCTCGGGCTCGAGTGGCAGATCGCCTCGCCGGCACCGCCGGACAACTTCGACCGGATCCCGATCGTTCTCAACGACCCCTACCACTACGGCGAGGGGCATCGGGTCCCAGTCGCCGATCTCGGGCTCGTTCGGGCTGGCGCTGCTCCGCCGGCACGCGCGAGCGCCGAGTCACCTGCCGGCGCGTCCCCGTCTGACGGCGGAACCTGGTCCGATGACGGAGGACGCGCCGGTGGCTGACATCGCGCCCGAGATTGGCCCGGCGGATGCAGCCGGCCTGATGGACCGGCCCGAGGAGCTTGCCTTCGAGCTGCGCGCCCAGGAGGGAGCCATCTGGACCGGAGGTCGGCTCCTCATCGGCATCGTCACGTTCGCCTTCGCTTCGCTGGCCTTTGCCTATTTCTACCTCCGCTCGGCCAACAACGAGCATCTATGGCGTCCCCACGCGATCACTGCGCCGACGTCGATCGGCGCCGCGATCTTCACGATCGCCGTCGCCTCGGCCGCGCTCAACGTCTACGGGACGCTCCGGATGCGAAGGGGGCTCGTCGTCGATTGGGAGGTGAGCGGCTGGACCGCGGTGCTCGGCCTGCTCCTTGCGATCGCGTTCCAGATCTGGGAGCTGACGGAGCTCCCCTTCTACCCGGGCTCGAGCGGCTACGCCTCGTGCTTCGTTGGTTGGGCGGTGCTGAACTGCGGACTCCTCCTCGGCTCGGCGTACTGGCTGGAGACGGTGCTCGCGCGGTCGCTCAGGCTCCGTCGGGCGGTCGCCGAGGACGGCGGCGCGGCGCGCTCGGCGCTCCCCGTCGCCGCGCCTGTTCCGGGCGAACCTGGAGAGCTGCACCGCATTCCTCGTCTTCGCGGCGCTCGTCGAGCTGCTCTTCTGGATGCTCTTCTATGTGCTGTGAGCAGGTGCGCCGCGTTGCTCCTGTCGGGCGGGCGCGCGGGGCGCGACGTGATCCTCGCGGCGTTCAGCTGGGTGGGACCTCAGCTGCTCACCTTCGCCATCCCGCTCGGCACGCTCGGGCTCGTGATCCTCTTCGGGTTCTTCCAGCGCAAACCGCCAAGCGGCTCCGTACCCAGGATGCATGGGCGGTCGTGAGGGTCTGAGCGAGGAGACGCGTCGGGCTGCGTTCGCGAAGGCGAGCGCTCGATGCCGCCTGCCGGGCCGCGACGGCGTGCAACCAACGGAGTGGTTCTCGGCCAAGGCGGTCCACGGAAGGTTGATCGAGGGTCTTCCGTCAATCTCGCTTCCGATCAAACGGGGTGGCGGCCGCCGTAGATGACGTTCTCGAGATCCTTCCAAGACACGTCGGGGTGACCGAGATCGCCGGTCTACTCGGCCAGGTTTTCTTTGTCGGAGGCGAATCTCTTGGCGAGGCTAGCTCCAAGCGCCTTGGTGGCTACGTTCCGGGCGCAGCTTGACCAACTGAGCCCGAGATCTTGCCCGCAGCAGGAGCATGGGCCGGGCCTGCGTGTAGCGCGGCGCTGGTAAGACTGCTTGGGTGGGCGACGCGCTCGACGACTTGGACGACAAGGAGTTCATCCACGCAGCCCTGCGAGACGACGTAGAGGCGATCCGCCGCTACGGCGAAGCGAACCCCGAAACCTGGACGGGCGTGCGCTTTGAGAACGAGCCGAGAGTCCGTGTCATCGCTAGCTTCACGGGCGACCTCGGTCGACATGAGGCGGCCCTACGAGGGCTTCTGGCGTATCCCGACCGGCTCGTCCTCGAGCACGCTCGCTGGACCAGAGCAAAGCTCGACCTCGTGGCCAGCGAGATCAGAAGCACCCTCCGCCAGCGTCAGGACGAGACCGGCCGCCGAGTGATGGCGAGTCTTGGCGTGGGAACTGGCGTCGTCAGCGTCGGACTCCAGGCCGACCAAGAGGACCTTGCGAAAGAGCTGCTAGCGCGCTACGAGGATGCGATAGAGCTCGAGGTGGGCGCCTTCAGCTACCCCATGGGTCGAGCGCGCGCCCGACCACGACCGCAGCCAGGGCCGGAGCCGGAGATCATTGAAATCGACGGCCTGGAGCTTCGGCTGCGACCGGAGCGGCGCGTCTTCGAGATGGGAGATCACGGCCGAGCTGATCTCGTCGTCCGCAACGTCGGCTCTCATCACCTGGGTCCGTTGTACTCCGGCAGGCCGCTGCTCGCGTTGCTAGTCGATGACGCGGGTCGAGTGGTGGGTGGCAGTGCACCAGCTTTGGTCGCCGGTACCGGCCTTGGCATAGATCTCGACCCCGGCGCGGAGTTGAGCGTGGATGTGCTCTTCGGCACAGCGAGCTATCGCGAGGAGCTGGGCTATCTCGTTCCGGCTGGGCGCTACTGGCTCCGCACCTACCTGTGGTTGAGCGAGGGCGACCCTCCGAGGTCAGAGCAGCGCGCCATGAGCCCGCCACTCGAAGAGGTCACGATCGTTTCGAGACGCCGCAGGTCCGAGCGCGCAGAGCCTCCTCATCTCCTGGGCCGCTGGCCGAATTACTCCATCTGAGCGCGTCGTGGCTGCGGTCCTTTCCGATCGCCTGCAGGGCCGGCGTCAGTGGCATCATTCCGCAGGCTCGGCGGCTCCGCTCAGATGCTCCGGATGAGCATGACGACCGAGTCAGTTCTCGGGATACGGAGGGGCGACCTATATCTTCGACCCTGGTTGGGGGCACTCCCAGCCCGCGGCTAGCTGAGCATTTCGGGACGCGCGCTCGGTACAGCGTCGATCGCGTTGACGTACCACGCCTCCATGAGCTTGAGGCGTTCGTCCAGTGGCAACCGGCGTTCTCGTAGACTTTGCAATCGCTCCATCCGAACGTACCCGACCGAGCCGAGGCCGGGGCTCTGGCGCCCACGCGGTGAGGAGCCCGGGTGCAAGGACTCTGGTGGGTCGGTGGAGCGGCTCGGGACGGGGCCGGCGACGGTGGAGTTCTCCACTGGCGCTGTTTGCGCGGATCGGTCCCGAGATGGTGGCGGGGGCCTCCGACAACGACCCCACCAACGTGGGCACGGCCGCCGTCGTCGGGGCACAGACCGGGTACCAACTGTCCTGGGTGGCGCTCCTGGTCCTTCCCCTGCTGGGCGTCGTCCAGACCATCGCGGCCCACGTCGGCGTGGTGGCGCGCAACGACCTGCAGTCGCTGACGGTGAAGCGCTACGGCCCACGTGTGTCCGCCGTCTTTCTGGCGTCGGTGGTGGTGGTCAACGTGGTGACCATCGCCGCAGACGTCCAAGCCGGAGCGGCCGGAATCGGGCTGCTGGCCGGTGTCGACCCTCGCTGGGTGGTGCTGCCGCTCGGCCTGGCAGTTGTCGGTCTGCTGCTCATCGGTAAGTACGACGAGGTGGTCGCGGTGTTGCGCTATCTCCTGGTCGGCTTTGTGGCCTTTGTCGCAGCTGCCGTCCTGGCCCGTCCGGACTGGTCCCGCCTGATGAGAGCCACTCTGGTACCGGCCCTGTCGCTGCGCCCCGACGAGTTGGCGGGCAGCCTCGCCCTGCTCGGCACGACGCTGACCAGCTACGTCTATGTGTGGGAGACGGTCGAACGCGGAGTGGAGGAGCCGGGTGAGGACAGCCCGGGCAATGAACGGCTGGCGTGGGCCCGGGTCGGCGCCATCGGCAGTGCCGTGTTCACCGCCGTCGTCCTTTGGTCCATGCTCGTCGCCTCGGCGGCCACGCTTGGCCGGCACCACCAGGTGGTTGCCTCGGCGCAAGACGCCGCCCGGGCGTTGCGTCCGCTGGCAGGACCTTTGGCCACGGACCTGTTCGCCGCCGGGCTTGTCACCTCGGCGGTAGTCGCTCTGCCCGTGCTGATGGCCAGCACGGCCTATGTGGTCGGTGCACAGTTCGACTGGCGCCGCGGCCTGTCCGAGGGGATTGGCCGCGCTCGCGCTTTCTACGGAGTCCTGGTGGCGTCGATCGGGCTCGCCGTCGCCGTCGCCCTGGCCGGGGTTTCGGTGTTCGGCATGCTGGTCGCGGCCAGCGTGATCGGCGGGTTGGGAACCCCGATCGGCTTGGTGCTCCTGATGCGCCTGGCCCGGGATCCCGAGGTCATGGGCGACCGGCCGATCTCGGTCCGGCTGACCATCGCCGGCTGGGCAGTCACGGCCATTGTTGGCGGCTTCGGCCTGCTGTTCGTCGTCGGAGCCGCCCTTGGCAGGTTCTGACCGGCGACAACGACGGGGCCTGGTGGGTCGGCGATCGGGTCCGCCGGCGTCGATCTGCACGTCTCGAGCTGACGAGCAAGGCGCGGCGATAGCCGTCGCGGGAAGAGATCCAACCCCGCAGCGTGCGGCTGGTGGTTGAGCGGCTGCGGCCCATGTCGAGCGAAGTCGATTGGTCGACACGCGGCCAGAGGGCCCCACCTCCGGCGTGGACGGGCGAGCCATGGCAAGAACCAGTAGCTTGCCAGGTCACTGGCCTGATTCGATGGAGAGAGTGCCTCTTCCGGTTGAGGACGAGCGGCACGCCCGAGACGTTAGGAAAGGTACGCACTCATGACCGCGAGCACCGCCAGCCCCGTCCCGCGTTCGTCGCACAGCAGTTGGTTCCCGTGGCGCCATCCCCAGCACCACGTTCATCCCGCTCTCCAAGCCGCTCACGATGACCGCACCCTCGGGGAGCGCGTCGCCGACCAGATCGCGAGCTTCGGGGGCTCGTGGCCGTTCATCTTCATCTTCTTAGGAATGATCGTCTGCTGGATGGTGGTCAACACCGTCGTGCTCCAGCATCTGCTCGCCCATCGGCCGTTCGACCCCTATCCCTACATCGCGCTGAACCTGGTGCTCTCCGGTCTGGCGGGTATCCAGGCGCCGATCATCATGATGAGCCAGAACCGGGCGGCGGCCCGCGACGAGATCCTCGCCACTCATCACTACGACGAGACGCAAAAGATCGACGACCTGCTCGGGTCGAACACCGCGTTGACCCAGCAGGTCCACGACCTCACGCAGAAGATCCACCAGCTGGCCGAGCAGATCGCAAGGCGAACACCCTCAGGCGAGCCGGCCACCTGACACAGGGGGGCGAGCGGACGGATGCCGCACGGTGTCGAAGTGGCGAGGACGCTTCATCGCTCGGCGTCTCGACGGGCTCGCCGACGATCCGCGTCCAGGTGTGGTTCGCACGGTCATCGACGACATGGTCGAGGCCGTCATCGTGAGGACGCTCGAGGAGACGCCGGAAGACGCGACGCACTGGTCGACGCGTTCGATGCCGAAGACGATGGGGATGAGCGAATCGGCAATCAGCCGGATCTGGAGGGCCTTCGGACTGAAGCCGCACCTCGTCGACACGTTCAAGCTGTCGAACGACCCGCTCTTCATCGAGAAGGTGCGCGACGTCGTCGGGCTCTACATGAACCCGCCCGAAGCGGCCCTTGTCCTCTGTGTAGACGAGAAGACCCAGGTCCAGGCGCTCGACCGGACCGCACCGGTGTTGCCGCTTCGACCGGGGGTCCCTGAGCGTCAGACACACGACTAGGTCCGGCAGGGCACGAGGAACCTCTACGCGGTGCTCGACGTCGCCTCGGGAAAGGTGATCGCGGATCTCACCGGGCGCCATCGCGTGGACGAGTTCCGGCGCTTTCTCAACCTGATCAACCGCTCAGTGCCAGACGACCTCGACGTGCACGTGATCGTCGACCACTCCTCGACGCACAAGACGCCCGAGATCCACCGCTGGCTTGTGCGCCACCCTCGATTCACCCTTCACTTCACCCCGACGTACTCATCCTGGATGAACTGCGTCGAGCGTTGGTTCGCCGAGCTCACCAACAAATGGCTCCGCCGGGGCACTCACCGCTCGACCAAGGAGCTCGAGGCAGCAATCAGCTCCTGGATCGAGACCTGGAACGAGAATCCTCGTCCCTTCGTCTGGCACAAGAGCGCAGACGAGATCCTCGAGAGCCTTGCCGCCTATTTATCGCCTCTTCCGTGACTCAAGACACTAGTGCATCCTCGCGTTAATGACAGTGATGTGCTTTGCTGGAGCCATGAGACTCGAGCCCTTGAAGCTCCGGCGTGGTGATCGGTCGCGCCTGGAGGCCATCACGCGGTCGGGGACGGTCGAGGCGCGCACCGCCAAGCGGGCGCGCATCGTCTTGTTGGCGGCCGACGGCTGGTCGAACCGGGACATCGCCGACACGGTCGACATGCACTACAACCAGGTGGGCATCTGGCGGAAGCGCTACAGCGAGCTGGGCTTGGCCGGTCTCGAGGACGAGGAACGCCCGGGACGACCCCACGTCTATGGCCATGACGACGTGCTGTTGCTGGTGAAGCTCGTGACGGAGCCGCCGCCGGACAACGCCTCGCGCTGGACGATGGAGGCCCTCGCTGGCGCGATGGCGGCCCACGGCGTGGCGATGTCGGCGTCCCAGGCCTGGCGCATCTGCCGGGCGCTCGACTTGAAGCCCTGGCAGGTCGAGAGCTGGATGACGAGCCACGATCCCAACTTCTGGGAGAAGGCCTCCGACGTCTGCGGGCTCTACCTCGATCCCCCGACCAACGCCGTGGTCTGGAGCGTCGACGAGAAGTCGGGCATGCAGGCGAAGTCGCGCGTCAACCCCACCAGGCCGGCTATCCCGGGCACCCCCGTGCGCCGGGAGTTCGAGTACAAGCGCAACGGAACCGCCGTGTTATTCGCCGCCCTCGACGTCCATGACGGCGGGGTTGCCGGATGGGTCACCGACTCGACGAGGTCGGAGAACTTCGTCGACTTCCTCGCCGATCTCGTGCGGCTCACGCCTGCGGGACTCGACCTGCACTGCATCGCCGACAACCTCTCGGCCCACAAGACCGACGCGGTCGCCACCTTCTTGGCCGGGCATCCCCACGTGCACATCCATTACACGCCCACCCACGCGAGCTGGCTGAACCAGGTGGAGCTGTTCTTCTCGATCTTGGAGCGCAGGCTGTTGCGACGAGGCGAGTTCGCCTCGATCGACGAGCTGGCCGAGCGGGTCATCACCTTCATCAAGGACTACAACCGACGAGCGGCGCCGTTCCGATGGACCTACGACGGCCGCCCGCTACAGGTCGCGTAAGTCACAATGACTTACGCGTGGGAGCACTAGTAAGCGAACAGGTGCCACCCGGCGTACGTCCACGCCACGACGAGCAGGATCTGGGCGATCGTTGGTCCAGAGATCAGCCGAACGAACTCCTCGGCGTTTGCCAGACGACCTCGGGAACCCCTGGCGGCAAGGTCCACGAGCACGCACGCGATGATCAGACCAATCCAGAAGGCCACACCGACGCTCCGGCTCTGCGGCAGGAGGAGCGCCGGCACGAGCACCGGGGGCCGGATGGCCACCACAGCGACAGCGCTCGACGAGGCGCCCCCCGATACGCCATGGGCTGGCTTGCCCGATGTTTCCTCGGCGGGCGCCCTCGCTCGGGCGGCGCCGTAGCCAAGCCCGAGCAGCATCCATACGAGCAGCAGGGCGGCATTGAGGGCTCGGAACGCCTGTGCCAGCGCGCTGATCGTCAGGTGCGGTTCGTGCGCGCCCGTGTCGATGCCGAGCAGCTCCCAGACCAGCACCACGAGGGCGAGGGCCAGCCACGGCGATATGCCGAGTAGCGCTCGGCGGCTGCCACCCTGGCCCGGCCGCGGCCAGTGCTTGTCGGCGGGTGGGAGGTGCAGGGCGGGTCGGCGATTGCGCTGGCCGCGCCAGAGCAGGAGATCGATCGCGACGACGGTGGCGAGCGAGGCGGCCCATGTGGCGAGTGCTGGCGCCGTGGAGCGGTGGAAGCCGCTCGCCCAGCCGCACCACGCGCACGCCAGCAAGAGGATCAGGGTGCTGGGGACCACCCGACGGGCGCGCACCTCGACATCGTCCCACTGAGAAGCGGGCCATCGCCGCCAACCTCGAGTGCAGGCGTCGTTCATCCCGCCCACCGCCGACAACAGAATGTCGGCTCTTGATGCGTCGCCGGGCCGGCGTTCGGTGGCACCTTGAGACAGCGACTTCGCCGTTGGTCTGGGACATCCGTACCGCTGATGAGGCCGCATCAGCCCTCGTTCGGAGTGCTGCCCGGCCGTCGCTCGCGTCTCGGGCTGATAGCCGCTGATGGACAGCCACCGGCGCCGCGCTCCTCGTCCGGGTC
>CAVXWO010000010.1:0-342940 GCA_963765505.1 uncultured Actinomycetota bacterium | reverse complement strand
CCTCTGTGTCAACCTCCAGTGAGACGGTTCGCGTTGACGAATCAATGAACTGAGAGGGCGGAGAAGGAACTTCTCCCATGACCACGACGATCGACCGCAGGTTCGCCGGCGCCAGGATTCTGGTGCGATGACCAGCACGACACCACCGGACCCCGAGGTCCCCGAGCGCTCCGCGGGCCGACGGCAGTTCTCGGCCAAGTACAAGGCCAGGATCCTCGCCGAGTACGACGCCGTCGACCGGTCCGCCCGAGGAGCGCTGCTGCGCCGCGAGGGGCTCTACTCCTCGCTGATCAGCACCTGGCGCCAGCAGCGCGACCAGGGTGCCCACGAGGCGCTCGGGCGCCCGGCGGGCCGGCCGAAGGCCGATCCCCGCGATCGGCGAGATCGCCCGGTTAAAGCGGGAGGTCGACCGGCTGGCGGGCGAGCTCGACAAGCAGCGACGGGTCGTCGAGATCCAGGGAAAACTCTCCGCGCTGTTGGAGCAACTCGCCACGGACAGCACAGCGGACAACGGCGAGCAGAGATGATCGACGACGCGATCGACGAGCTCACCCCGATCGTCGGCACGACCGCGGCGTTGGCGGCGACGGGGGTCGACCGTGCGAGCTGGTATCGCCGGCACCGCCAGAGCCCGCCGGCGCAACGACCCGAACGCGTCGCCACCCCCCAGCCCCGGGCGCTCACCCCGGTCGAGCGCAAGCAGATCAAGGCCCTCCTCGAGTCCGACGAGTTCGTCGACGAGGCGCCCGCCACCGTCTACGCGAAGCTGCTCGACCAGGGGACCTACCTCGGGTCGGTCTCGACCATGTACCGGATCCTGAGCGAACACGGCGAGGTCCGAGAGCGCCGGCGCCAGGCCACCCACCCCGCCCACAAGAAACCCGAGCTCATCGCGAACGGGCCGAACGAAATTTGGTCCTGGGACATCACCAAGCTGCACGGTCCGGAGAAGTGGACCTACTACTACTGCTACGTGATCCTCGACATCTTCAGCCGCCACGCGGTGGGCTGGATGCTGGCCCGGGCCGAGCGGGCGGAGCTCGCGAAGCGACTGATCAACGACACGATCGCCAAACACGGCGTGCCGAGGGACCGGCTCACCCTCCACTCGGACCGGGGGTCGCCGATGATCGCCAAGCCGGTGGCCCACCTGCTCGCCGACCTCGGCGTCACCAAGTCGCACAGCCGGCCGCACGTGTCGGACGACAACCCTTATTCCGAAAGCCAATTCCGGACCCTCAAGTACCGACCCGCGTTCCCCGACCGGTTCGGCAGCTTCGAGGACGCCCGGGCCCACTGCGTCCGCTTCTTCGGTTGGTACAACGAGGACCACCGTCACTCGGGCATCGGGTTCCACACTCCGTCCGATGTCCACTACGGCCGGGCCGAGGCGATCCGGGATCGCCGCGGCGTGGTCCTCCTCGATGCCTACGCCGAGCATCCCGAACGATTCGTCCGCAAGATTCCAACTCCACCGGCCCTCCCGGTCGCGGCGTGGATCAACGAACCGAAGGAGGAGGGCGCCGACTCATCAAATCAGTGAACGATCCGTCTCACCAAGGTTGACAGGCGCCGCGGTGAGCTGTTCGACGAGCGCGTCGTCGGGGGCGTCTGGGGCCTCCTTGACCTCCTTGAGCAGCGCCGGGAACAGCCTGTTGTAGTCCTTGGTGGTGAGGTGGCAGATGGTGCGACGGACCAGGTATGAGTCCACCGCGGCCCGAGCCCGAGCCAGGCACGCAGGATCAAGCCCGTCTTGGAGGCGGCCGTAGAGCCAGAGGAACAAGGCCTGGGGAGGGGTGGACTGCATTGTTCGGAGCCGGCCGAAGAAGAGGCCCTCAGCGCTCTCGGGATCGTGGGCGGAGAAGGAGGCGAACACCTGGGCGTAGCGGTCGATCTGCTGCAGGTGCTCGGCCGTCGAGAGCTTCCCTGCGCTATCGGGGTCCTGCACCCATTGGCGGAAGCTCGCGAACAGCGATTCGACCGGGACGTCGGCGTCGCGGACGCCCTGCATCGTGAGGTAGTGAGCAAGGAACAGGTCGATGCGGCGTCGGTACAGCCGACCGGCAGCCTCCTTCTCCTGCCAGGTCCCGCCTTCGAATTGGGCCCAGTGGCGTTGGTGGAGCTCGGTCACCGCATCTGGGTCATCGCGGTTCTCTCGGGTGGCGCGTCCAATGAGGAAGTTCTTGACGAGGTCCGACGGGTCAAGCGGAGTTCCGCGGTCGTTGAGCGCCTCGAAGATTGCTTGAGGGTCGTCGTCCTCGTCGACCTCGATGCCGATGAGGGTGAAGGTTCCTGCCAGCGTGTTGTAGAGCTGGAGCAGTGCCGTCGTCCGGCGCCGGGCCCCCGGGATACTCCGCAGCGAAGGTACGGGCCTGGTCGACGAAGAAGAGGTAGGCCGCAGCAATGAGGTGGCGGTTGTCCTTCTTCAGCGTGGGCTCGGTAAGCGCGGCGACTTTGTCCCGATCCCCCGTAGTCACCACGATTCGGAACGCTTCAATGTCCTCTCGCGTTGGCCACACTTTCAGCACTGCGTTGGGGTGCTTGAAGGTGCCCGTCTTGTTCATGGTCAGCGTGGCAAGGTCGCTCTGGACATCCTCCACGCCTTGCTCTCCGGCGACATCTCGAACCGCCGCCAGCAGGATCTGGAGAGTCGTAAGCCGTTGCTGGCCGTCGATCACCGTCCACATGTCGAATGGACTGTCGTAGGAGTGCGGGAGCCGATCGAAGACGGCAGCGCCGAGGAAGTGCGGCCGAGGTGGCCGACCCGGCGGGTTGCCGGCGTGCTCGATGGCGAGATTGCGGAGGTCATCCCACAGCGGCTCCCACTGCCGCTCCTTGGTCCACACGTAGCGCCGTTGGCTAATGGGACAGACGTGTGCCCGGGTGATCGAAAAGAGGTTGTGCAGGTTGTTGGGTGAGGCACGCATCGTCCATGTCCTCCCAGATCCGAGAACTGGGCAAGGGTACCGCTGGCCGCTGAATGAGCGCCGAGAGCCCTCGCACTATTACCGGTAAGAACAGATATTCGTCCTTCGAAAGCTTCGCTGGCGAAAGACTTCGGGTCGGGCTCCCTATCGCCAGCAGGTTGCCGGTACCTTCAGCTCGACGACCGCCGTGGCGCCCGACGCTCGGTCGCCGGTCAGGGCATAGAGGCGCTGCCCGACCGAGCCGAGAATGGAGAATCCCCCGTAAACCGAGCCGAGGGAGGCATCGGCGAGCACGTGCCCGGTCGTCGCGCTGACGCACGAGACGGCCGAGATGTCCACGAGCCAGGCGGTCTGGCCGGTCACCGTGACGGCGATCCCCATTCCCTGCGACGTGCCAGGAAGCGGGGCGGGCGAGGTCAGCCGGGCCGGCGCCGGACTCTTGGTGGTAAGGCTCGGGTAGGACAAGAGCACGGCGGTTCCGAGCATGCCGGTGCGATAGGAGATCCACACACCGCCTGGAACAGCAACCGCGTACCCGCCGACGCCGAGGATCGCCCTCGATCCGACCACCTTGTCCGAAGACAGGGAGACGGCGTAGATCTCGATCGGCTGGCTGCCGACGGCATTCGCCATGGCATACAGCGTGGAGCCGTAGAGCGAGACCTCGAACTGGCCGGCTGGCTCAGGGAGCGCGATCCGACGCATCACCTTGTCAATCGTCAGATCGAGCTCCTCGACCGCGCCGGTCGTGCCGACCCACACCGAGGAGGCCGACGGCGACCAGGGAGCGACGCTGTCAGAGCGCGTGATGGGGACGTAGTCCGCGCTCTCCACAAGCGGGGTACCTGGGCGGAGCAGGCGAATCTCCTCGAGTGGAGAGCTTGCCGGGCTGCTCGGCGACTCCTGACCGTTCGGCTCGACTAGCTCGGTCCGCGGCTCGACGTAGGCGAGCGAGGTCCCGATGGTCACCAGCCGACCGTCCTCGAAGACGAGCGAACCCCGGGCAAGCTTCCCCGTCGTCAGATCAGCCTGGTACAGGCTTCCAAACGCCGACCCCGGCACTCCCGTCGAGAGCGCCGGACCGACCGCGAGCTCTGTCCCCGGCTCGATCTGCTCAGGGAAGAAGCCCAGCGACGCAGGCGCCGTCGCGACCGTCACCTTGGGCCACGGGGGCGGGAGGGCAGCTGCAGTCGCGTACGTTGGACTCGCCGTAGCGGGTCCAACGAGGGCGACGAGCGTGACGAGGGCGCCGGAGATGGCCGCCCAAGAGGTTCGGCGCTTCCCACGCCGTTCAGGGCAACCCATCAGAACCGAATCTGGTACTGCTGCGCCCCAACGGGTCGTCGTGGTGCGCGGTCACTGATGCCGAAGTCAGTAACGTGAAACGTCCTTCTGTCCACTGTCAGCACAGCCACGGTCCCTCGTGGCGCATGTGCACCGGACGGCCGACTGCAGCTTACGCACACGAACTTGCCTCGCATCACGAGTTCGTACACGGGCTGGTTGCTGTCAACGATGTCGCCGCCGGCGGCGTGCTCCCTCGTCGTGAGGATCACGTCAGCGGTATGCACGCGGGCATCGCCAAGGGAGTCAACCAAGCCACGGGCTAGCGCCTCCAGTCGTCTAGCAACCGAAGGGGGAAGGGCTGAACCGCTGCTCACACTTGCTCCCGACAGCGGCGTGGAACGAGCGTCACTCGTCCCGGCCGCCACACTTATCCCCAAGCCGATGACGGCGAGGAACACTCCGGCGCTGGTCGCTGCCAGCCGTACTACATGGTGTTGTCGCCGTTCAGCCACGCCATCACGTCGTAGCACCCTCCGACTCCTCGCTTCAAACGGGTGGCGACAAGGCAGGCGGCACGGAGCGCCCGGAGCAGCGACCCGTCCCACGGCCGAGGCGCTCGGGACCACGGCGCTCGCGCACGACCCCAGGCGGCCGGGCCAGACGCTGATGGTGGGCACCTCGCGCTTGCGAGCGGCTCGCCTGGCTACCTTTCGAAGACTGGGCCGAATCGCCCACACAGGTATCGCTCGACCTGCCGCTCCAGACCGGCTGCTTCCAGCGGTAGGAGGATGTGGTCGCGGTCGAGGGACGCGAGCATCCATGCCTTTACCGTGTTTCGTCCAGGTGCTCGATCCCGAGGTACGTCCACAGGACGCGCTCGACGACAAGCCTCCGCGCGAGGTTGCTGGGCGCCGAGCTCGGCGCGTAATGCTGGTACGAGAAGCGCGGGCCGCTGTTGGCGCCCGCTCTTCCGACCTTCAGCACTCGGTTGGGACCCGCAGGGCACGTCGCTCCGTACTCAGCGGAGAGCGAGAAGACGTAGACAGCCGGGCACTTCGGAGCCCGCGGCGGGCGATGCGGGGCCGGAAACGCTTCGTGCCAGAGACGGCCTGACCAGTCTCCGAGGCCCGCGTCTCTGGCACTGCTGACAAACTCCGCGATAAGTCGCTTCGGAGCCCCGATCACGGCGACAAGGCTAGGGGACCGCGCCTGCCCGATGTCGGGATCCGTTCGCGGTGGTCAGGCTCGGCCGAGCACGGGCGACCGAGCGAGGCGTTGACAGGCGACAGCGCACCGGCACACCTGCGGGCGCCCCCCAGCTGACCAGCGATGACCCCCTACGTCGAGGCCGGGCCGAGCTCCGAGCCGCAATAGCGGCACTTGATTGCCTCGGCCTTGATGATCTCGGCGCACATCGGGCACTTCTTCTCATCCGACCGAGGCGTGCTCACGGCAGGCGCGACTGGAGGGCTCGAAGCCGCTGACGGCGTCGGTTGACCCGCCTTGGGTTTCAACGCCTGACGGATGGCGTTCTCCGCCTGGTTGGCCGCGGTGCCGTCGGTGAACTCGAACACCGTCTCCTGGCCGACCCCATTGCGATCGTGCCACTGGATGGTCATGTAGAACTTCGGATTGGTGGTCGTGGTCTGGATCTTCTTGCGCTTCGGAGCAGCGAGCGACAACGGGCCGAGGACCGCCATCCGAGTCACGCTGAGCCGCTGAACGACCTGGACGTGGTTCTGTGTCTGCGTGGCGTCTCGGACGCCCAGGAAGCTCACGGCATCCCGCGGAACCCGTCCAAGCTCCGGTGCTGGCTCCTCGGGATTCCCGGGGTTCTGACCGGTGTACAGGGGCATGAACACGAGATCGTCGGTGCCCGGTGCGCAGACCACTTGAGCCTTCGTTGTGCCTGCCAGGCCAGCCACCACGGTTCCCACGGGGAAGTCCGTGTTGGCCCCGACGAGCTGTCGGCGCAACCGGATCCGTTCCAGGCCGTTCCGCCGATTGCGCGCTCGCGCTCGCGCCCGAAAGCCAAACGCCGCGACGATCAGTAGCAGGATCACCAGAACGGTGAAGCCGCCGCCACCTGACGACGAGCCGCCCGACGCCGCAAGGACCCCCAACCCGGCTCCGCCCACTCGATGTCCCCCGTCTCGCGCCAGCGCCCGAAATCCTCGCGTCTTTGGCTTCGCAGCGCCACGACCCTCAAGACGGCCTCGTCTGTTCGCAAGACGCACCGTCATCCGCGCGTTGCCGTCGCGGTGCATGGACTCCACCGGCTCGCGACCAGGGGCGACCAGCCACGGGCGGCGCATCCGCTCGACGACCAAGAGCGTGGAGGTCCGCGAGCAGCGTCTCGTCGTACGACAGGGGACGACGATCCCTGCGGACGCCTACAACGTCGAGCAGCGGGCGGCAGGCTTCGTCTCCTACAAGGTGCGTCGCCCGACCGAGGTTCGCCGGACGTCAGAGTCCTCTCCCGTGGGCGAGATCACCCTGCCGTCCGAACGCAAGCGTCCCGAGGAGTCACGTCGCGTCGCCACCCACGAGCAGTAGCCAGGCCATCAACAGCTGTCTCGGCTACTCGCCGGGGGCACAGAAGGCCACCCACAGCATTACGTACTGCGAGAAGGTGCTCCGTCCCCACTACGAGCTTCAGTTTCAACCGGCCAGTCATTTCTGGGCGCTGCAAGCTGCCGAGAGCGCTCTCTTTCTCGGCCTAAGCGGCGTCTTGCTCGGGCCGGCTGTGCTCGCCGTAAGAAGATGGCGGACCTAGCGACGGGGCTCCGACTGGCCAACGCCGAGCCGTTCCGCGCCGGCGCGTCTCAGCGTGACCCCGGTATTCACTCTGGGATCGAATGAGCCGTACTGTCGTGGACGAGGCGGGCAAGTTCAGCATCCTGTGCTGAACCTCGGGGTTAGTCGATTCTTTGAAAGAGCCGCTCTCGTTGCTGTCTCGGAACGTTACGAGATGTGTTGCTGGGCCTGGGGCGGTGAGGGCGGGCTCCCGCAGTTGCCGGCATTGATAGCGCCCGCCGCGTCCTGGTACGCCTGCGTCTGGTAGGCGTTTGCCTGGTCGATCGCGGCGTTCGTCTGGCTCACCGCAGCACTCACTGCCTTCTGGGCTGAGGCGACGGCGCTGTTGACCTGCGCCTGCGTCGGGGCATTTGGCTGGTAGGACGGGAGTGCCACCTCGGCCTTTTGAAGCGCGGTGAGATCCGCCTGAGGTGCGCCCATCGCGTTGCGGGCCGTGGTGACATCGTTCTCCATGCTCGTCGCGTCGTACTCGACCTCGGACGCGTCGTAGCTCACCTGCGAGGCGTCGTAGGAGACCTGGGACGCGGCGTAGCAGACTTGTCCGCTGTTGCCCGACGGGTACTGCTTCGCCTCAGTGATGACGCCCTGTTCCGATTGGGCTGTCTTAATCACGTCGGCCTTCTCGGTGGCGAGGGCACCGGCGAAGGGTCCGAGGCTGGAGGTCGCTGCGGAGGCGTCCTGTCCGAGGCCCGCGATGTCGCTCGCGACGGTGGAGGCGTCGTCGTTGATCGTCGACTCCGCGTTGGACGTGGCCTGGGCTTGCTTCGCGGCGGCGTTGGCGCTCGACACGGAGTTGTTAAGGACGGCGACCGCCGCGTTGAACTGTGCGGCGGTCGCGGACTGGAAGGTCGCGGGGGCGAGCGTGCCGTCGGACTGCGGGACGTCGAGGGTGAAGCTGCCCCCGGAGATCGTGCCGAACTGCTCGGTCCCGCCCGAGAAGCTGAGGCTGATCTGCGAGCCGTTGATCTGCCCGCTCACCGGGTCGGTGTTCGTGGAGAGCTGCTCGTTCGGTGGGGTGCCCTCGATGTAGTCGAGCTGGATCGTCCCCGAGACCGCCGACCCGTTCGTGTCCCACTGGATGAACGCGGCACTGGTGCTCGCGGTGTTGAGGTACCCGGAGCCGACAGGGGCCGGGGCGGTCGTGGTCGTGACGGACGCGGTGCCGGCGAGTGACGTCGTCGGCAGCTGTTCGGCGAGGACCTTCCGCCCCGACGGGCCGCTGTAGGTGATGCTCACCTCGGCGAACAACAGTCCGCTCTTCGTCGTGCGCGGGGACGAGAGGCGGACCGTTGCCGGATAGCTGTGGAACTTCCCTGCGGCGCAGTACGGCGTGCAGTCGTTGAACGAATACGTCGCCTTGGCCGTCGCGGCCCGAGAAGTCCAGGAGGTCCAATGGATCTTCAACAGTTCGGAGTTGTAATCCGCGCACGACAGCACGTAGCTGGTCGGCTCCGTCTGCGTCTTGCCGGTGCACTGCATGACCAAGGGGAGCCGCGGTGACTTGGCGGAAGTCCGTGTGCCACTGCTCAGGCGCACCCCGACGAACGCGCCAGCTCCCGCGAGCACGACGATGAGCACTGCGATGACGTGCCGCTTCCTGATCGTGAAGGTCATGGCCGGCGGCTGTCCACAGAGGCTGGTTCTGACATCCGACGGGTCACGAGACGAGCCTTACATAGTGGAGGATGTTCCGACTACCGAGCGGTTCCAGCGATGTGAGGTTGGCGACGTCTCGTGCCAGGTTCCCTGCGCGTCCTCAGCCCCCCATTTATTACACGCGATAATGGATGGAATCGCGTGTAACTAGCGGCCGGGAGATACGCTCGACGGCATGTTCGAGGGCGTCGACTGGGAGCTGCGGTGGCCTCGCGAGCTGTTCGTCGAGGAGGCCAACAAGCTCATTGCGAGGATCCCGAGGCCGATCTGGTCGAAGCAGGAACGACCCCCGGGTATCGCCGGGCTGTTCGGCACGTACGCGTCGCCTCCGAGCACGGAGCTGGTCGATTCGATGTACCGGCTGCTTGAGGAGGCATTCGTCGGCATGGTGGTGGCGGTGGCGCCAGAAGCTGGATTATCCGCCTACCCACCGCCACTCCTGGAAAGGATCGTCGAACTCTCGAGCGAACTCCGGCTGGCAGAGGTCCGCCAGCCTTACTACTCGAAGCGGCAGCTCGCGGCGCAGACGGAGGGAATCGGCCGTTGGGTCGCGGAGGAGGCGTTCATCGAGCTCGTGGAGGAGCTGTACATCGCTGGTTTCTTCGACGAGCAGATGCCGAAGGAGTGCGTCGAGGACAAGCGGGAGGCTATCGATCCGTCTCGGGTCCTGTCGCACCGCCTCGGCTACGGCCCGCTCTGGCCGCTCCGTCGCTCCCATGGGGAGTGGGCAGCCACCGTGTTCTTCGACCTGGTCGAGGTGTTCCACGACCTGATCTCCCGGGGGCGCAGTCGCCGACACCACGAGCAGTGCGGCTGGCACTACGAGGACTTTGTCCGAGAGACCGGCCAGCGTCTCTATCGCTTCCGGGTCAACCGGATTCTCGAGCACTACCGCGATCCCCTACCGACTCGCCGAAGCTGGCGAGGACCGCGGCCGGCTCGTGAGCGCGCCGGATCCGGCCCGTGCCGAACTCCTCGACGAGATGGCTAGCCGTGCCGATGAAAGGACAGGCGCCGCGGTTCGACATGCGATCGCCCTCTTTCGCGACCGGAACGCCGCTCCGGAGAAGGTCCGGCTGGCTGTGCTCGGACTGGTGCGGGTGCTCGAGGACCGGCGCGAGTTGCTGGAGGGCGCGCTGTTGCACGACGACTCGGCGGCTTTGTTCCAGATAGCGAACAGGTTCGACCTTCGCCACTCCGGGGCCCACCAGCGGACGGAATCCCGGTAGGGACCGGCCTTGCGGCCGGCCCCCCGGACAGATCCCGGCGTGCGGAACTACCGCACCGGGCTCCTGCCTTGGGTCCTGGCGACGAAACGCACGCTGGGGTGGGGATGCACGATGCGGGCAGGGGGCAGCCATCGATTGGCGATCCGGCCATAGCGCTCCCAGGTGAGTCTGCTGCGCTGGCTTCGGCGACGAAGCGTTTCATGCCAAAGCCGTCTCACCTCGTCACGAAAGGACGACACCGCGTCGATGTTGCCTGGCACGGCGTAGTAGGCAAGGTGACCTCGCACCACGCTCGCCAGCCAACGCCCCTGCTCGGGGATGGGGAGATGGCGGCGTCGCCGAAGCTCGGCTTTCACCTGCTTCAGCTTGGCCCGCAGCCTCTTCTTGATGGTGACGCGCCGGAGCCAGAAACGCCCGTCCTTCGTCTTCCCGCACATGTGCGTGAAGCCCAAGAAATCGAAAGTCTCTGGCTTGGTCAAGCCCCGCTCCTTGCGGTTCTGGGCCGCATAGCGGCCGAACTGAATGAGACGAGTCTTGTCCGGGTGCAGCTCCAGGTTGAACTTCGAGAACCGCTCTCGAAGATCGTTGAGGAACCGTCTTGCATCACCGAGATGCTGGAACCCGACCACGAAGTCATCGGCGAAGCGGGTGACGACCATGTCGCCCCGGGCGTGCCTCCGCCTCCACTGTCGAACCCAGCGATCGAAGACGTAATGGAGGTACACGTTCGCGAGCAACGGCGAAACCGATGCCCCTTGCGGTGACCCCTCGATCGTCTCCGACCAGCTCCCGTCCTCGACGACCCCTGCAGCCAGCCATTTCCTGATGAGCCGCAGGACTCGTCTGTCCGCAATACGGTGCTCGAGGAACTTCTCCAGCCAAGAATGATCGAGCTTGGAGAAGAAGTCGCTGATGTCAGCGTCGAGCACGTAGTTCACCTTCTTCCGTGAGATTCCGACGCTCAGCGCATCGAGCGCTTGATGCGGGTTGCGCCCCGGCCGGAACCCGTAGGAGAAGCCGAGGAAGTCCTCCTATCCCGGTAGGGACCGCCCTTGCGGGCGGCCCCCCGGACAGATCCCGACGTGCGGGACTACCGCATCGGGCTCCTGCCTCAGGTCCTGGCGTCAAAGCGCACGGTGGGTTGGGGATGCACGATGCGGACAGGCGGCAGCCATCGAGCGATGAGACGACACATCCTCTGCCAGGTCAGTCGGTGCCGCTGGCTGCGGCAACGAAGTGCACGCAACCAGTGGCGGCCGACCTGGCGTTGGAAGGTCCCGACAGCGTCGATGTTGCCTGGCACGGCGTAGTAGGCGAGATGACCTCGCACCACGCTTGCCAGCCAGCGCCCTTGCTCGGGGACGGGCAGATGCTGACGTCGCCTGAGCTCGGCTTTCACCTGCTTCAGCTTCGCTCGCATCCGGCTTTGGATGGTGAAGCGCCGAAGCCAGAATCGGCCGTCTCTCGTCTTCCCGCAGACGTGCGTGAAGCCGAGGAAATCGAACGTCTCCGGCTTGGGCAAGCCCCGCTCGGACCGATGTTCGGCAGCGAAGCGTCCGAACTCGATGAGTCGGGTCTTTGAGGGGTGCAACTCCAGGTTGAACTTCGCAAACCGCTCACGAAGGTCTCTCAGGAACCCTCTCGCATCACCAAGGTGTTGAAAGCCGACAACGAAGTCATCCGCGAACCTCACGACGATCACGTCGCCTCTGGCATGCCGACGTCTCCACTGCCGGACCCACCGATCGAACACGTAGTGGAGGTAAACGTTTGCGAGCAGCGGCGAGGCCGATGCCCCTTGCGGTGACCCCTCTATCGTCTCCGACCAGCTCCCGTCCTCGATGACCCCTGCGTTCAACCACTTCCTGATGAGCCGCAGGACTCGTCTGTCCGCAATACGGTGCTCGAGGAACTTCTCCAGCCAAGAATGATCGAGCTTGGAGAAGAAGTCGCTGATGTCAGCGTCGAGCACGTAGTTCACCTTCTTCCGTGAGATTCCGACGCTCAGCGCATCGAGCGCTTGATGCGGGTTGCGCCCCGGCCGGAACCCGTAGGAGAAGCCGAGGAAGTCCTCCTCGTATACGGCGTTCAGCACCTCGACCACCGCCCGTTGGAGGATCTTGTCCTCCAGGGCGGCGACGCCGAGCGGGCGCATGCGCCCATCCGGCTTCGGGATGTAGGCCCTGCGAGACGGTCTTGCCCGGTAGGCACCACTGTGGACTCGAACGAGCAGGTCCTGAAGATTGTCCCTCAAGTTCTGCCCGTAGTCGTCCCACGTCACCTTGTCCACGCCAGTTGCAGCCTTCGGGTTGATCGCCACATAGGCCGCCCAGAGGCGGGCCAGATCGACGTGGTGCAGCAGTGCCGTGAACCGTGTGTCCTTGTCCCTTCTTGCTGCCAGACGCACACGGTCCAGCCCGCTTGTCACGCCTTCACCGGCACTGGGTCCGGGACGTGTTCGGCTGTCCGTGTTCCCCTTGGCCGGGCCGCTTCCCTCCACCGCCTCCGCCACCGGCGCACCGGTCTTGTTCGGCAGCTTCGCAGGTACTACCAGCCCGTCTGACTTCTCGTGCTCGTGCATCTCAGGAGTGCGGCCTTGGCCTTCCCTGAGCGGCCCGCCCGGTGATCGACCGGACGGGCGAGCACGAGATCTCCCGGTTCTCGCGCAGAGAGACTCCACGCATGCCCTGGTTCTCAGACCCCGCGGGGTCCGTCAGCAGCTCGCGGTGGCGCTGCTGGCGATGTTGCCTTCCGCTTCTACGACAGCGTCGGCACCCCGGATCGGCATTACGGGGCTCAATAGCCCGGCCTGCGTGTACCCCTGTCAATGCTTCGCCTGCGCCCTCACGGGCGCCGACGCATGACTCGGGGCCGTCGTGGGTCGCTGGCCCTTCGACGTAGAGCGTTCTCATCTCCTTCTCCCTGCCGGTTTATCCCGGCGCACCGTATACGGCGTTCAGCACCTCGACCACCGCCCGTTGGAGGATCTTGTCCTCCAGGGCGGCGACGCCGAGCGGGCGCATGCGCCCATCCGGCTTCGGGATGTAGGCCCTGCGAGACGGTCTTGCCCGGTAGGCACCACTGTGGACTCGAACGAGCAGGTCCTGAAGATTGTCCCTCAAGTTCTGCCCGTAGTCGTCCCACGTCACCTTGTCCACGCCAGTTGCAGCCTTCGGGTTGATCGCCACATAGGCCGCCCAGAGGCGGGCCAGATCGACGTGGTGCAGCAGTGCCGTGAACCGTGTGTCCTTGTCCCTTCTTGCTGCCAGACGCACACGGTCCAGCCCGCTTGTCACGCCTTCACCGGCACTGGGTCCGGGACGTGTTCGGCTGTCCGTGTTCCCCTTGGCCGGGCCGCTTCCCTCCACCGCCTCCGCCACCGGCGCACCGGTCTTGTTCGGCAGCTTCGCAGGTACTACCAGCCCGTCTGACTTCTCGTGCTCGTGCATCTCAGGAGTGCGGCCTTGGCCTTCCCTGAGCGGCCCGCCCGGTGATCGACCGGACGGGCGAGCACGAGATCTCCCGGTTCTCGCGCAGAGAGACTCCACGCATGCCCTGGTTCTCAGACCCCGCGGGGTCCGTCAGCAGCTCGCGGTGGCGCTGCTGGCGATGTTGCCTTCCGCTTCTACGACAGCGTCGGCACCCCGGATCGGCATTACGGGGCTCAATAGCCCGGCCTGCGTGTACCCCTGTCAATGCTTCGCCTGCGCCCTCACGGGCGCCGACGCATGACTCGGGGCCGTCGTGGGTCGCTGGCCCTTCGACGTAGAGCGTTCTCATCTCCTTCTCCCTGCCGGTTTATCCCGGCGCACCGTAGATGGCGTTGAGCACCTCGACCACCGCCCGTTGGACGATCTTGTCCTCCAACGTGGCGATACCGAGCGGGCGTTGCCGCCCGTCCGGCTTCGGGATGTACACCCTCCGAGAAGGGCTCGCCCGGTACGCACCGCTGTGAACACGGCCGAGCAGGTCTTCGAGGTTGGCTCGAAGGTTCTGCCCGTAGGCGTCCCACGTCACCTGATCGACACCTGATGCAGCCTTCGGGTTGATCGCCGCGTAGGCCGCCCAGAGCCGAGGCAGGTCGACGTGGTGCAGCAGTGCAGTGAACCGTGCTTCCTTGTCCTTCCGTGCTACCTCGCGCACACGGTCCAGCCCGCTTGGCACGCCTTGCCCGGCGCTGCGTCCGGGGCATGTCGAACTGTCCGTGTTCCCCTTGGCCAACCCCCTTCCCTCCACCACCTCCGCAGCCGGTCCCCCGGCCTTGTTCGGCGGCTTCGCAGGTACTACAGGGTTGTCTGACTTCCCGCGTTCGTGCATCTCAGGCTTGCGGCCTCGGCCTTTCCTGAGCGGCCCGCCCGGTGATCAACCCGACGGGCGAGCGTGGGATCTCCCGGTTCTCGCGCATGGAGGTTCCGTGCATGCCATGGTTCTCTGACCGCGCGGGGCCCGCCAACAACTCGCGATAACGCTGCTGGCGGTGTTGCCTTCCGTTTCCGTAGACCACGTCGGCACCCCGGATTCCGTGATTACGCGGCTCAATAGCCCGGCCTGCACGTGCCCCTACCGACGCTTCGCCAACGCCCTTGCGAGCGCTGACGCACGGCTCGGGGTCATCGTGGGTCGCTAACCCTTCGATGTAGAGCTCTTCCATCTCCTCCTCCATGCCGGTTTATCCCGGCGCACCTACGACCCCGCATTCCTCGACTGGCTGTTCTGGTGGTACCTGGCGACGGTCGAGTTGAGCGACCGTCTGCTCGCCCGGCCCACGATCGACGGGGCATGACTCGAGAGCTGCCGGCGTCGTCGGACGCCCTGGAGCTCGCGGCTACGGAGCGGCTGAGCGAGGAGGAAGCCGGCTACGTCGCCGCGGCCCGGGCCGAGAACACCCTCCGCGGCTACCGGTCGGACTGGGCGGAGTGGAGCGCCTGGGCGCTCCGGGACGGGAGCGTGGAGCTACGGGCCGATCCTGCGTCGATCTCGCGCTACCTGGCCTTCCTCGCTGGCCATGGCGCGCGCGTAGGAACCATGGCCCGACGACTCTCTGCGATCCGCTTCGCCCATCGCCTACGTGACCTCCCGGATCCGACCGACCACGCCCGGGTAGTCGCGGTGTGGGAGGGGATCCGCCGGACCCACGGCGCGCCGCCCGAGCAGGCGAAACCACTCGGCCCGCCGGATCTGTGGGAGGTCCTTGACGCGTGCCCAATCGAACGGAGGTGGAAGAGCGCGGGTCGGCCGAGCGAGCCGGACTTTGCCGGTCTTCGGGACCGGGCTCTGCTGCTCATTGGCTTCGTGGGAGCGTTGCGCCGCAGCGAGCTGGTGGGGCTGGATGTCGACGACGTGGTCGCGCACCCGAACGGAGTCGTGTTGTCGATCGGGCGCTCAAAGACCAACCAGCTCGGCGTCGAGCCGGAGCTCGTGGTGCTCCCTCGCGTAGAGCGAGCGGCGCACTGTCCGGTCCGCGCGCTGCAGGCGTGGAGCGAGGCGTGCGGAGCGACACCCGGCCCGCTATTGCGACCAGTAAGTCGCGGAAATCGGATCGTCGGACGTCGGCTGAATGCCGGGTCGGCGAACATGCTGGTTCAGCGGGCGGTGGCTCGCGGTGGGCTCGACCCTGAGGGCTACTCAGCCCACAGCCTGCGGGCTGGCTTCGTCACCTACGCCCATCGGCTCGGCATCTCCGATCGGGCGATCGCCCGCCAGACGCGGCACCGCTCGCTTGCCTCGGTCGGCACCTACATACGCCTCGACGACGCGTGGGAGGACAACGCAGCTACGCAGCTCCACCTTTGAGGAAAGGGGATGCCTGGTGTTGACATGCAGCGTCCGCCGCCCTAGCACCGGTTACCCGCGGCCCGTGGGGTTCGCTCCGCCGGGGGTTTGCGTGCACCGTTTCCGTTGAAGCGAACCTGGACGTTCGACAGGGAGTGGTCGTCGACGCCCCCTGCACGGCAAACGCTCGTTTCCCGTGCGGTCGCAGTTGGGGTCCGAACGACGCCGCGCTCGCGACAAGATCCGTCTGCGTGGGTGCCGGCGGTGCAGAGGGCGGCGTTCGGTCGCGCGTCATGTTCGCGAGTGCCCTCTAACGGCTGCGCTTCGAGGACACGTCGTAGCGGATTCGTTCACGATCCCCGACGGCGCTCGATGGCGCCCTGGAACAACCCTTTTCAGGTCTCGCGCTTATCCAGTTGCAAACCTGAGAGGGCCTCGTCAACAGCCATCGGAGGTTCAGTCACGCTGGAGGCTTCTGCCTCATCGGACTCTCCGCCAGGCCAGTGCCACGGTGCGTGAAGTTTGAGATCGCCGGTCCCATCGGCGAGAAGCGGAAGGTCGACCTTCTCGTAAGGGAGAAGGCGACGGCCAAAAAGGTAATCGCCGGTCACCGAGTCGACAGTCCAGCGTACGACAATTGGCATTGCAATCGACCCGGGGAGGACTCGTATTACTTGTGGAGCGCCTCCGATCGTGGTCGACCGATAACCGTCTGGAACGGCGAGATGTCCGTTGCGCATTTCGGGAGGCGATGATCGCAACGCGAGGAGATCACAGAGGACCTCAAACGGCTCCATGTCGAGAAGAGCATGCGAGTCTGCTCGTCCTGACTCCTCGAGCCGGCGGAAGAGCGCGGTCCAAAATTGCGCCTTCGACGGCGTGTCACCGAATACATGAATGACCCGCGGACCTGACGGGCTCCGCGGGAGACGCGGGCGAACTTCCAGCGCTGAATATCGCTTTGGTAACGCAAAGTTCGGATGATGAAGTCGTTTGCGATCCTCGAGTAGCCGGCCAGGACAATTGTGTCCTCAACTGTGGAAAACAGCACCTTCGAAACACTCTCGGTGTGTACCGCGGGATCCAGCTTCAGCGAACTCATCAAATCATTGACGATCAGTTCGAGGTGCCCGGTGAATCGGAAGAACTCGATCACACCGTTGTGAAGCGCGGCGAACGATCCGACGGCATTGGCCATCTGAGTCATCAGAGGAAATGCCGCCATCGTGTCACCAGCGAATCCGACAACCGCATCGCGACGAGGCAATGTGACCAACTTCGCGCATGAGTCCCACAGATAGTCGTCGGTATTGGAAAGACGGCTGTCCGACGCAATCCACAGCTCTTTGCTTTCGGACCCTTGCCGAATCCACGCAATGCCAAGCGTCACGCGCCGATCATACGCTGTCCACTTCGAATGCCTAGGGAAAACCAGAAGCCCACCATTACGAGGCCCTCGCTACGTATCTCCTCGGAGAGATCCTCCTCAAGCTGGGCAGCGAGCTTGGAAACACGTGATTCCAACCGGGGACTCCAACGCAAGGTCATGATGTCCATTGCCCAGCGAACTCCGCTCACGTTGAGCTCCGCGTCGATGGTGTATCCGGGCGTCTTCCTCGACCGGTCCGGGCGATCGCTCACCTCGGCAGCGAGGCCGGCTGCTCTTGAGCTTGTGCATACGAGCTTGACCACTTCGTCCTCGCGTGCTTCAGCTTCGGGGGTGGGTAAAGGACCCCTCCATGTCTCGCGCCGACTCCGGTCGCGAGGAGCAGAGCCGCCGGGCGGTCAGGATGCGCGCGCTGAGGCGGTCGGATCGGTTGAGGGTCCCTGCTTCGGCGGGATCTCCCGTGCAGCCGTAATGATCAAGCCCTGAGCGATAGGAGCAAATCCCACCATGTAGGTGCGGTTTCGTCTGAGATTGAAGCTCACGTCGGCGAACGCGATATCCACGAGACCGAACCACTTGCTGCTCTTCGCGACAACTTCGAACCGGTATCGGGTCATTCGCTGCACCCTTTGGTAGTCCCACGTAACGATCCGAATAGTTAGTCGCCGCCCCTGGGCCTGGACGCTTCCGACCTCGGTCGCCTTGTCCGTGAGGCGACGGGCGACGCTGGTCGTCTTGAGCGGTCCAAGTAACGCGTTGCCGGCGGACTGCTTGGCGAGCTTGTCGACTGCCTTGTTGTGGGCGCTCTGCTTGTGGCCCTTCACCCACTTCAGCTCGAAGCGGATGCGGAGCTGCGAAATCTTCTTGAGGAGGTCCTTCCATAGATCCGCGCTGATGACGGGGGTGCCACTGCGCGTCATCCACCCACTCGACTGCCACTGCCATCTCGCCCGGTCGAGGTTGTCTACGACGTAGCGAGAGTCGGTCTTCAGAATTACGCGATCAAAATCCTGGAGTGAAACCGTCGTCTTGCCGCGGATCAGCGCATCGAGTGCTTTCACGCAGGCGAGGAGCTCCATCTCGTTGTTCGTCGCGCCGAGATGCCCAGGGACCGGCAGCGCCTCCGTTACCTCGTGCCCGTCGCTGTCGACGGTGACATATCGGATCCCCATCCCGCCCCGGCGCGGGTTTCCGTATGAGGACCCGTCGCAATAGATGTTGATTGCCCGCTCGTCGATGGTGTCGACGGGGGTCAAGCGACCGTTCGCCACGCACTTACGCTAGTCCGGCGCCGCGCGCTCGCTCCCGGCCGGCGGCGCGCCACGGTTCGGACACCGGCTCAGGGGCGAGTCAGCATGGAACGGTCGGCCGCCGGGATGGACCCGCGCCAGATCGGCAATCGGGCAATGATGGTGGCGTTCAGATCGCCGCCCCGAACGCCACCCGCCGCCGGGCAAACGCAAGCACCGAACGGCACGTCCGGCTGCGGTCTGCCACCCGGATCACCACCCCGAGACCCGCGCGCGTTCGGTCACCGTCCGGGCCGGAGCGCCCGCGACCGGAGCCGTCTGGTGCTGTCATCGACCGCGGGTTCCGGCGTTTGGCGTGCCGGTTCTGCGTGCCCCCCACCGGCTTGCGGGATCCCCGCGGCAATGCCGGCTCCGTCTTGTGGAGTACCCGCGGCGGTGAGAGCACATCGTCTTGGTCTGGATCGGGGTGACTGCCACTCCGTGAGCCCGGGCCGTCGAGTTCAGGGCCCAACTGCGCCACGGAATCAGCTCTGGTGTAATCATTCGCACGTGCAAGCTGACACGGATCTCGACCCCGCTCAGTTCACCGAGATCAACCGCGACTTCTTCTCGAGCGGCGGCCCGGCGCGCTACTTCCTGGGACGGCTCTGGCTGTTGGCTCTCTCGGCGTCGGGGCAACACCCCTCCACCCCCATCACGGTCGAACGGCTGACTCTGCACTCGGCCGAGCCGCCAGGTCCCGCGTTCGCAGTAATCGAGGCCGTCAACCTGCTTCACCACTGTGCCGAGACCGCTTGGCGCCTCTTCCTTGCAGAGGAGCCGCCTTCGGAGTGTCCGCCACTTGAGCTCGGTCGCATACGTAACCCGAAGGCGTTCAAGTCCAAGCTCAAAGCGTTCCGGGAGTCCGCCCGAGACGACCGACTCTCCCGCTGTCGCTCGATAGTCGACCTCGACAGATCTGCAGAGGACCCTCATCTCTCCGAGTACATCGAGTCGATGGAGTTGCTCTTGTACGAGGCCGCTCGTCTGCTTCTGGACGACGCGACCCTCTACAACTCGACGAAGCACGGACTCGGCGTCACATCGAAGAACACGCGCATTTCGCTCTCCTTCGATGCCACGAACGTGCCGGACGACCAACTGCCAACCTCACTTGTACGCGACGAGAACGGCGTGCTGACGCTGTTGAACCGAGAGGGCACTTGGCTGGAGCACTACGCCGCGACGCGCAGCGAGAGCCGGGGCCGGGACGTCTGGATGGTAAACGAGACGGCGCTGAAGCTCGACACGACGCTCTGCAAGGTTGACTACATCGTCTCCTTGATCGATCTCCTCTGGTCGGTCGGCGCTTGTCGGTTTGGAGAAGCCCAGAACGCTCACCTGTCGCTCCCAGAGCCGAACGCCGTCAAGGACCTCATCGCCGACGAGTTCCAGAGCATCGTCAAGTCCGAGCGTGAGCTCGTCTACACGGCATGGCAGGGGCAAGAGATGCGTCTTTCCATCGGGGCAGCCGGTCATACTGGGTCTGCTGCTAGTACCGGGATCTGACGGCATGCCAACCGTCGCCCGGCGCGACTATGCAGCTCTTGCCCGGGACTGCGTCATGCGCTCGAGGTACGTGTTTCGCGACGGCGTGTTCGGCGACGTCATCGCCCTGAAACAGCCGCTGCGAGCAGAACAGCGCCCGGTCGGGTCGATGGCGTTCAAGATGACCGCGACTGACGTATTTCGCGACCCCTGGCAGGGTCTCCGCCCGTTGCGTGTGACGATCAGCTCAGAGGCCTACGAGTCCGACCCGGCGTCGTGCAGGGCCGTCCTGGACTTGGTGAAGTCCGACCACCTCGAGGTAGACCTCGGCGGGAACCATGACGTCGAGGAGCTTCGCCAGCTCGAGTTCACGTTCGAGCACAACGAAGGACCGCACTGGACGATTCGCCGGAACGCTCAGCCGAGTCGGTCGGTGTACCGCTGGATCGACGACGCTCTCGTCGATGTGCTCAGCTCCAGCATCGCCGAGGCCGGTGATGTCGGTCCCGAAGCGGCCAGGCGGCTGACCTTCGAGATCCTGGCCCACGATTCCCTGGAGAACGACCTCTTCGTCACGTCGAGTCGCTACGTGCTGGGCCGTCGGACCGACGGCAACGTCGGACTGTTCAGCCCTAGGGGCATGGTGACCCCACGGGAGGGCGGACGGCTCGTGCACGCCTTCCTTCGGTCGCGAGGAGACTTCCGACTCGACGCCCATCACTCCGTCGACTCCACGCTCTTCTACACGGGCCTCGCTCGGGGTCTGTTGCCCCACACGGTGAGAGCGTTCCGGCACTGCCTCGCGCCGGAGCGGCGCAACACTCTCGAACAGGCGGCGTACCACCTCGAGGGCATCGTCACGCGGACCGACCAACTGCTGCGAGCGGCCGACGAGCTAACCGTGCTGTCGCAGCGCGAGGCGCGCTACTCAGCCGGCAACGCGCTCGTCGAGGAGCAGCTCTTCCTGGTGCAGAACAGCGCGGTCCTGGTCACCGGCATGCTGGACATGCTGTGTTGGTCCGTCTGTGCCCTCCAAGGGGCGGTACCGCGCCGCCGCAACGAGGTCTCGTGGTCCGGGCTCTTCGGGTTGGCACGACAGCCGACGTGGCTCCGCGACCTGAGTGATCCGAATGCCGTCGCGCTACGGGACGCCGCGCGCGCGACAACGCCGCTCTCGCAGACCATCGCCATCGCGGCGGAGATCCGTGACTGCTTTCAGCACCGGCGGCCGATTCAGGGGGGAATCGGAGACTTCCGCAACAACCTCGGGTCGCCCGCTGTCCTCGCCTCCATCATCGACGTGGGTGCCACGGTCCCGGGCATCCGAGTCGACCAGTCAACGGCCGGACTAGTCGAACGGGAGGAGTTGCAGCTCCTCTTTCCGGAGGTCTTCCACCGACGACTGGTCGCGGACGTCATCGACCTCGTCGAAGCGGTCTTGGGAACAGGGTCGTGGGACGACGATCCCTGGTGGGCAGCCACTCCCTCGCCGGGCTTCGTCATGGCCCCGATCGACGAGCTTGCCATGTCACAGTTCGATTTGCGGTACGCCTGAAGAGCAGCACGCGGTCACCGACCCTGTTAGTAGCCCAGCGCGTTTCGATCGAGATGCTGCCGAACGCCGTTCCTGAAGGTAGCGGGCGCACAGAACAACGGGCTGAGCTCGGTCCCCCGGAGACGCATACTCGGGGCGGCCCCCGATGGGATCAAACGAACGGGAAACGGTCGTTTCCCGTGTGGCCCCAGTTGGGGTCCGAACGACGCCCCGCTCGCGACAAGATCCGTCTGATCGGGGCCGCCGCCGCTATGAGCCACCACGTCGTTCGGGCGCGCGTTCTGCTCGCGACGCCCCCGGTACGCCCGCTTTCGGGCCGCGCTCCGGAGGACACGCAGTTCGACGCTCATGCCACGAACGCCGAGCAAATCGAACTCGATCCGGCATGGCGAGAGGTTGTCGAGATGCTGCGGGAGGTGTGGTGATCCAGGGATCCTCTACGGGACGTTAGCGTCGAAGGCGTGGCGAACACCTACGACGGGTCGTACCCAAAGCGAGCAGATCTAGCGGGCAACGCTCGAGCCTTCGAGCTCGACAAGAAGCTGGAGCGCGAGGTCCACGCCATTTTTTGTCAGAACGGTCCTCACACGTCGGATGAGTGGGAGGCCGAGTGCGACCGCCACTACTCCAGGCTTGATGAGATCTACAACGAGTTCTGGACCATCAGAAATCGGATCTTGGAGACGCACTCCGAAACGCCCTAAGAGTCGGCGAACCTAACCCTGTCTGCTTCAAAGATTGATGATGGCCGGCGTCAGCTTTGGTTCTGGGGGTCGAACAACGTCTCTTTGACACCCGACCCTGGACCGGATTCCACCGCGACCTTTACGTCGCCCTTCCCGGCAGGTTCGACCGAAGCGACCGTCACCCCGGAAATCTCCTGTTGGCTCAAGCCAAGAACGACTCTCGTCCCATCGTTGGGAATCGAGAACGGTTCGATGCGCGTCATCGTGTGAGTGTTTTCGAGATCAACCCTTGCTTGATCCCAGCTCGCTTGCGGGAGTTCGAAAGACCCATTGGACCAAGTTGACGTCAGCGTCTCGCCACGTAAGAGATCGCGCGCCACGAGCAAGTCTTCCCAATCATTGGGCGACAGTGAACCCGAAAAGATGAGAGGTGTCGACGTATGGCGCTGCAATTCACCCAAGAGCGTGATGTACTCGAGAGATGCCTCCCAATTCGTCACTGGTGACTCGGTGAGTGTGGTCTCTCCAACGGCCAGACGTGCGAACGCTCCTCGGATTGCAACGCGGCAACATGTTTGGCGGATGGAGATACAAGAGGAACCGATAAGGGGCTAAGACTTTGCTGATCGGCAAGCCGACTATGTCGCCGATACCAATCTGGAACTGCACGATTCCCTGATCAAGAGCTGGCGTATGAATTCGACATTCGAATTTCAGAAGTCCAGTGGGATCCACACCGATCGCCTCGACCGCCCTTTGACCAATGTGTTGTTCCGTGACGGTAAAGAGGCCGTTCGCGACGACTGGGCCGTCTTCGGTCTCGAAGACGTCAGCGTCGAGCCATAGCGGTTCCGGGTTAATTGGGGACCGTGGACCGATTCGGATTTGGGTGGTGTCAAACTCGCCCAGACCTTCAGCCAGTCCGCCGGGGGCATTCAGGGTCGCGACACTGACCGCTTCGGCAGGAACCTCGAATGGGCGCCCGTAGTCAATGTGCGCCTGAAACGCCTCTCTTAGGTCGATACCGGCTTCCGGATCGAACACCTTGAACGTCATGGAACCACCGATGGGGCGGTCTGCCAGAGCTTGCTCATAGCGAGGAATCACGCCGACTGTGACGAACGTGTCGATCCCTACTTGTCGGGTGCTCGTCATAACGAGTCGTGCTTCGTTTCGTGGTGCAGGCGGTGAGCCCGTGACTTGAACGTCGTAGCGGTAGTGCGGGTCCGTCGCATTCAGCTCGTGGAACAGTTCACCAAGGGATCGGGCAACGTCCACGGGCCGAACCGGGCTGTCAGGGTCCCTGAGTAGCTGGAGGAGAGTCTGGACTTTGGCGTTGAGCCGTTCCTTGCCGTCCTGGAGGAAGTAATCGATCACATATGGATATTTGGCCGCCTCTGAGTGCCAGAACGTCTCTCCGAGCCAATCTGACTCAAATCCGGCCTCGGCAGTGATCCCCCGAAACCACTCCTCATCACCGCTCGTCTGATCTCGAGGTATGACGAGCGACCAGTGTGTTACCGGCTTATCCAGCCTCGGGTCAGATGTGACGGTCTCCAGCGAATGCTTGATCTTCGCCCTATCGCTCGATTCGAGCTCGTCTACGAACTTCTTGATTTGATAGACGTGGTACCCACCATCGACGGGTTCGACCACGTCGACTCCGCCATCGCCACGCGAAGGCTTTCGGTGCCACGCCTTGGGCCTCTCCTGCAGCAAGAGGACGGCCATGACCTGCTCGACTTGTTCGCCCGAATAGCTCCCCCAGTGGATTGGTCCGATGGCCACATCCAAGTATTCCCGGAATGTCGGAAGAGTGCTTGGCTAGTCGTCTTGCAACATCCGCGCGACTTGAGTGAGCACGGCCAGGGCTGCTCAGGCAATCCGCAGCAAGGTACGGATAGGAGACGGCGCCCCGAGGGTCGGTCAGCCGTACAGGTGCGCCCCGAGATCGCCGAGGGCGTTGGCGTCGTCGAAGACCTCGCTGGCGTCACGGGGTGGCCGCATGGGCACCATGGCGTGTGCCGGGTAGCGCTCGGGCTCGGTGACAGCACCGGCCGGGTGCAGCTGCTCCGCCCGGTACTCGTTGCGGAGCCTGCGGGCCCGCTCGCCTGCTGCCGTGGTCGCCTTCGTGAAGGCCTCTGCCGACATGGGGTCGCCGGAGAACAGCGCCTCGTCGTGTGCGTCCCTCAGACGCTCTGCCAGGTCCTCGTACCATTCCGGGGTCATCGCTCGTCCCTCCTTCCTGAAGCCGTCCGGCTTCACGCGGCGGAAGGCCCCCGAAGGGGCCTCCCGCTAGAGGCGCTCGTCGTCCTGGTCCGGCGGTTGTGCGGTCTGGTCCTTCGGGTAGTCGAGGAACTCGACCTGCTGGGCCACGATCTCGACCTTCTGGCGGTGCTCACCCTCGGGCGTGTCCCACTTCCGCTGGCTGAGGTAGCCGTCGATCAGGACCCGGCGGCCCTGGCGGAGGTGCTCGCTCACGACCTCGGCCGTCTTGTCCCAGGCGACGATGTCGAAGAAGCTGGCGTCGTCGCTGCCCCGGTAGTTGACGGCGATCGAGAAGTTCGCAACGGCCTTGCCGCTCGGCGTGAACCGCAGCTCGGGGTCCCTCGTGAGTCGTCCGGTGATGTGAACGCTGTTCATCTGGTCTGTCCTCCTCTTGTCGGTGGTGCGCTGATGGCTCTCCTTGGCGGCCGCCATCGAGGGCGCCTGTCCAGGGGCGAGCGCAGCGAGAGCGAGAAGCGGAGGCGGGATCGGGAAGGTGAAGGCACGAGCGCAGCCCGGCGCCGCAGGCGCCTCGGGCGAGCAGAAGTACGGGCCGAACCGGCCCACTCAGGATTTGGAGCGCAGCCCGGCGCCGTGGGCGCTTCGGGCGAGCAGGTGATCCCCTGAGCGGGTTCCCGTCCCAGCCGGCGCCTCGGAGCGACCCTGGCGGGTGTCCGAGGAAGGTCGCAAGGTAAGAGCCGGGAAGTGCATCACTGGCGAAGAGGGGGGCGGCGGGCGAACAGCTGACTCGCCGGGCTCAGTGGCCCCGGGGGTGTCGTGCGCGGTAGCGGGGCTGTTGCCGGCGACGTCGCCGGGTCGGGGCGCGTCCAGCTGGTGTCATCGGTGGCGGGGAAGTCCGAGGTCGGGCACGGCGTCGGCGCCCGCGGCGCCGGCGTCTCGATGGCTCCGTCGCGGAAGTGGGCCCAAGGGCGGTGCACAGACGGCTCGACCGTGGTCCGCTAGTCGCTCGTCGGCGAAGGTGTGCGCCGGGGCCGCCTACGAGGAAGTGAGGATCCGGCGGGAGGCCCTGGGCCTTCTCAACGGGTCGGCGGCTTTCGGGGGGACGATCGTGCCCCTTGGTCGCGAGGACCGGGAGCTCACTCGGGATCGGGACGCTCCGGGTAGGGCGACGTGGGCAGGCCGATATGGAGGCGCCGACGCTCGGCTCCGCTGCCAGTCGGGAACAGGTACCGGTGGACATCGCGGTGGCGAACGGTGGTGGCGCCGACCTTGTCGAGCGCGCGCTCGAGCCGTGGCGACGGGCGCTCGTCGGCCCGGATCCCGCCAGCACCGAGCGTCGCGAGGTGCCCTCGATTGGCACATCGCCGCGCTCTTGGGGACGGACCTTCGTCTTGGTCCGTGCGTCGAGGACCGTGCCTCCCAGCGGCGGCTCGCTACGTAGCCTGGACTCGTCGAGCGAGCCGACTCGCGCGTTGCGTCCGTCGGACGAGCTCCCACCGCCGCTCGTCGTCGAGCCCGAGCAGCCCGAGCAGGACGAGCTGCATGAGCACGAAGGCCTCCTCGCACAGCCAGTAGAGCTCTTCTGAGTGCGCTGCCCTTCGCGCATTTCGCGGGTCGTAGTGGGTGAGGTAGTTCCTCGTCCTAGTCGCCCGGCGAACGAAGTCCGGCATCATGACTTCAGTGACGTGTGCTCCACCCAGCCCGACGACCTGCTCGAGGCGATCTGCGAGCTTCAGCTCGTTGCTCCACGCGAGCTCCCCCTCGAGCCAGTCGTGGTCCTCCCTTGCGACGGCACCTAGAACGCGCTGCTTGCGCTCTGCGAACGCCTCAGCCGACTCTCTCGTCTCGCTCGAGAAGTGACGGTGGAACACCTCGATCGCCTGGACCACAAACAAGAAGCGCGTCTGGAGACTCGCGTCGGGACCGAGCACACCAGCGAAGAGCAGGTTGAATGCCTCCTGGAGCGAGCTGCGCAGCTGGAACCACTTGGCGAGCATCGCCGCGAACTCGGCTCGCACGTCACCGAAGGCGAACAGCATGTCCACCAAGAGGCTGTCTTCGCCTTCGGCTGACCGGCGGGGCTCGACGACCTCCAGACGGTTCTGAATGCCGGCCGCCATATCCTCCTCGCTCAGGTTCACCCCGCGGTCGAGGAGGGACACCCACGTCTTCGAGATGTTGCACGGAGCATTGAATGCCAGCGTCAGGAACTGCCGAAGCGGCCACGCGATGTCTCCCATGACGGCTTCGTAACTCGATTGCGAGGACGGGATGATCTCGATAATCACCGGAAGCGTGACGCGCTGCTCCTCGGGTGCCGCGGACCAGGTTGATCGAAATCCCGGGACGAGGCGGATGAGCGCCTGACCCACGTCGGCCTCTACGGGTGCCGGGACGAAGTAGTCGTAGCGGTAGCGCCGCGACCCATCCGGCTCGACATGGTCGCTCCATTCCGGCAATGGTGGTCGCGCCCACGTTGAAAGGTTCTCCACCTCAAGCTGGACCCGGCGGAACGACGTGGCGAGCCCATCGACTAGGTGCGCACCGATGAACGCGACTTGAAAGTGGAGCGTTTCTGCCATCTGGTCGAGGTCGCGGATGTCTCCGACAACGCCAATCCAGCCTGACCCTTCGCAGAGCGTTACGGCGTCGCCTGACCTCGTTCTGCCGAAGACGACCGGATGATTCGTTCGGAGCGGCAAGACCGCTGGTTCCGCGAGGGCCGGTTCGAGTGGTCCCTCGACTTCGAGACGGCTGTGCGCCCACTCCGGAGCCGCTGACCAGATCCCCGGGCGCTCAAATTCGGGATGGGCGGGGAGGCTCCACCATCCCCGGCGCTCAGTCGCCGGCACGGGGCACTACGTTCAGGGTGCGATACATCGTGGTTTCGACGGCACTGGCCTATTCGTCTGTGCTCCGGCGCAAAAGGGCTCGCGAGATAACGACGCGAGCACAAGATGTAGGGCACACGACTGGACGCCAGGTCCAAGATGTAGGGTGTCGCGTAGTTATCTCGCGAGCCCTTCGGCGCAAATCTCGCAAGTCAATGACCTTGGTCCGAAGAGAGATGGACCTACCAAGGGGCGCGCTGCAGAATTGCGAGTGCGCCTCTCGCGATCGCGATCTCTTTTCACGAGCTGAATCTACGAACGTGCGTTCGGAGAGTCAAGGTGCGGAGGGCTCAGGCGCGCCGCATCGTCACCTCGCTAAGGGAGCGCGGCGGGACTATCCGCGAGAACGGATGGACCCTGAAGTAGCCTTGCCGTGTGGAGCTGACCGAGGAGGGGCTCGAGCGCTTCTTCTCGTTCATGGCGCCGCTCCTCGACGAGCGCCAGCGCCGCCTCATGGCCGGTGCCATGTCGCGGGTGCTCGGCCGCGGCGGGCAGAGGGCGGTGGTCGCGGCCTCGAAGATGAGCTCCCGCACGGTCTTTGACGGCGCGAAGGAGTTCGACGCAGGAGCCGGGCCCTCCGGCGGGTGCGGCGCGAGGGGGGCGGGCGGCCGAGGCTCATCGATCTCGACCCGAGCCTGCTCACCGACTTGGACGACCTCGTCGAGCCCGATGCGCGCGGTGATCCGATGTCGTCACTGCGCTGGACGCTGAAGTCGACCCGCCAGCTCGCCCGGGCGCTTGTGGACATGGGCCACCAGGTGTCGTCGTGGACCGTCGGCCAGCTGCTCCATCAGATGGACTACTCGCTGCAGGCGGACGCGAAGACCGTGGAAGGAGCCCAGCACCCCGACCGGGGCGCCCAGTTCGCCTACATCAACCGCCTCGCTGGAGAGCGGCTCGCTGCGGGTGAGCCGGTCGTCTCCGTCGATTGCAAGAAGTCGGCATGAGCGGCTCGTCCACCCGGGAGTAATGAAATGCTGGTGGTGCCCGCCGGGCGCGGTCGTCGTCTCCTTATTGGTGCCTGTGAGCCCGCAAGAAGTCTGGCGCAGGGACCGCCGGGACCCGGGATTGTCGCTTTGAGCACGAACCGCAGAATCGTCTGGTAGCCGGGCCCTCCCCGGCGGGCGTGTACCCACCCCGAACCGAGGAGGACGAGATGGACCAGATTCATGACCGGGTGGCCGGCCTCGACGTGCACCGCGACAGTGTTGCGGCGTGCGTTCGCGTCCCCGGCCCGCGGTGGAGGAACCGTGACCCACAAGCAGCGCTTCTCGACCACGACGACCGGTCTCGGCCAGCTCGGAGCGTGGCTGGCCGAGCATCGTGTCGAGGTGGTGGGCATGGAGGCGACGGGCGTCTACTGGAAGCCGCCCTTCTACGCGCTCGAGGGGCGGGGCTTCGAGCTGTGGCTGTGCAACGCGCACCATGTGAAGAACGTCCCGGGCCGCAAGACCGACATGTCCGATGCCGAGTGGCTGGCCGACGTGGTCGCCCATGGGATGGTCCGTCCGAGCTTCGTCCCACCGCCGCCGATTCGTGAGCTCCGGGACCTGACCCGCTATCGCAGGACTGAGATCGATGTCCGAGCAGCGGAGACCCAGCGCCTTGAGAAGGTGCTCCAAGACGCCGGGATCAAGCTCTCGTCTGTGGCCTCGAGAGTGCTGTCGATGTCCGGTCGGAACATGATCGAAGCGCTCATTGCCGGTGAACGGGACACCGCCGTGCTGTCCGAGATGGCGATCGGAAGGATGCGTAACAAGCTCACCGATCTCACCGAAGCGCTCAACGGGCACTTCGGTCCTCACCACGCTGTTGCTGCCCGTCAGATACTCGACCACGTCGACTTCATCGACGCGAGCGTCGCAGCCCTGTCCGAGCAGATCGCCGTGCGCACCGAGCCCTTCGCATCGGTGTTCGAGCTGCTCGGAGCCGTGCCCGGCCTGAGCCGGCTATCGATCGAGGTCGTGATCGCGGAAACTGGAGCCGACATGAGCCGGTTCCCCTCCGCCGGACACCTCGCCTCATGGGCCGGGGTCTGTCCCGGAAACCACGAGTCCGCTGGCAAGCGACGTCGGGTCGGGACCACGTCGGGCGACCCCTGGCTGCGACGGACCCTGATCGAGTCTGCCCATGCCGCCGCCCGCACGAAGAACAGCTACTTCGCAGTTCAGTACCGCCAGCTCGCGGATCGGCGAGGCCCGAACAAGGCAGCGGTTGCGGTTGCTCACAGCCTCCTCGTTGTGATCTGGCACGTCCTGACCACCGGCGAGCGCTACGAGGACCTCGGTCACGACTGGCTCAAGCGGCGGCGCGATCCCGAGCGCGAGACACGGCGTCTCCTCCGCCAGCTCGAGGCCCTCGGCCACAGCGTCACCCTCGCACCCTCGGCCGCCTGATCGACCGAACGCCGACAAGCGTGAGATCGGGGCTGCGCCCCGAGACGCTGGCGCGCGCCCGATCATCGGGACAACTCTGGGGCATTTCACCGCAGAAGGAGCTGGTGAACGGCACCAAGTCGAACGCCGGGCGGGAGTGGCAGCCGAAGGGTCGGCCCGAGCGCACCGACGTCCACGACTTCCCCGACAAAGACGTCCCAAAGGCCATCCCCTACGGGGTCCTCGACGTCTGGGCGAACGAGGGCTGGATGTCGGTCGGAGACGACCACGACACCGGCGCCTTCGCCGTGAACGCGATCCGACGCTGGTGGGAGGAGATGGGCGCCGAGCGCTACCCGAAGGCGCGTCGCCTCATGGTGACGGCGGACGCAGGCGGCTCGAACGGCTACCGCAACCGGCTCTGGCGACGAGCCCTCGCCACGCTCGCAGAAGAGACGGGCCTCCAGATCACGGTCTGCCACTACCCGCCGGGCACCTCGAAGTGGAACAAGGTCGAGCACCGCCTCTTCAGCTTCATCACGATCAACTGGCGAGGCCGTCCGCTCACGTCCTACCGCGGATCGTCGAGCTCGCGGCCGCGACGACCACCGAGGCGGGACTTCGCGTTCGCGCCGTGTGGGACCAGGGTTCCTATCCGCTCAGTGTCTAAGGCTGGTTCAGCACGACCGTGCTCGGAAAGCCGGGCACCCCGTGCGGGTAGGAGCCGCTCGCCGGCAGGCTCTCGATCTGGCTGGTGAAGCCGAGCCACGCCTGGCTCGTGGCGAAGGCGGGCGCCGCACCGAGCAGCGACGCCCCGCCCGCGGCGATGATGGCCGCGAGGAGCGCGACGGCCGCACGTCTGAAGCGCCTGCGCGGACGGGACGGCGGGTCGAAGGGGGCCGGGGCATTGCGAGCCGGCCAACCGAAGCGGTGGCGCGTTGCACGAGCGGGACGGGTCATCGGACAAGTCCTTCCTCTGAGGCCGCGAAGCAGCGTCGATCGGATCCACTGTGCTGCGTGCCCAACGGCTTCGGATTGTGGTTGGTTGACTACAATGAGTAGAACGTTCTTGCACGATGCGCCATCGTCAGGTCGTCGTGGCACAAATAGATCGGTCAGGCGGTGGCCTCCTCCGGTGCTCGCCGCGGTAGGTCCGCGGCGACACGGTCGATCTGTGCCAGTGCGCTGCCAGCGAGGTCCGCCAGCTCGATGAGCGCGGCGGGGTCGCTCGTCGCGTTCGCGCGCCAGAGGAGCTCGCGACTGAGTCGCGTCGCAGCCGTGCGCAACGCTCCTGCCAGGGCGCGAACGTGATCTCCGGTGAGCTCGTCGATCGGCCGCCGACACGGGTCTTGTGCTCTCGTCATCTCCATCACCTCCTCGCGGGAGTAATGGGCTGCGATCGAGTGGGTTCGGCGAAAACTGGCTCTACGCGAACGAGGGTTGCAAGAACCTGGCGCCCGCGCCTCGGGGAACCGATCGTAGGGGGACGAGCTTCGCCGGTGTCGGGATCAACGGCCTCGCCGAAGCACCAGAGCACCTGGCCCCGGAACCCGAGCCAGGAGCGGTAGCCATGCGCCTGGCGCTTCTGGTTCTTCACGAGGTGGTTGAGCGCCTCCGCGAAGCCGTTCGACGCGCCACCTGACCTCGCGGTAGTTGAGGACCTCGACCCGCCAGGTGCGAAGCGTCCGCGCCAAGGTGAGGAGCGGCTTCAGCCCCGAACCCCGGCACAGCGCGTCGAACAGCTCGAGCGCTGCGGCAAACAGCTCGACCTCGCCGGACTTCCCCATCGCCATCGCAGCGCGGAAGGCCTCCTTCAGCTGATAGGCGAGGGCGAGGCTTGGATCTGCTGCGATGGCCGCCTCGACCGCCTGGCGCTGACGCAGCCCGCGTGGGCTCGTGTCGTTGACGAGCTCGTCCCGAGCACGCGCCAGGCCGTAGCGGGCGTCCTTCATCACCTTGCCGGCCGCCTTGCCCGAAGCTCGCCGGAGCCGGTTCCACGCGGCGCGGCGCACCTCGGTGGAGCCGCGTAGTTCGCCTGGCGATGCAGGTGAAAGGCGTCGGCAACGATGAGGGCGTTCGGGAAGGCGAGGCGGACGATGTAGCGGTAGGGGGCGTGGCAGTCCATCGTCACGACGGTGACCTGAGCTCGCTCCGCGGCGCTGTAGAGGCCGGCGAAGGCCCACACGACCGCGCCGTCTCGTCCCGGTCCGACGTCGATGACAACACCACGGCCCGGATCGGAGAACACCGTCGCGTAGACGAAGTTCTTCTTCAGGCTCGCCTCGTCGATCGCGAGAATGGCGCCCGAGGCGTCCCCGCCGGCGCTCGTTGGCCGCCTTGTGCTTCTTCCCGACAGCGAGGCGCAGGTAGTGCTCGGGGACGCCGAGGTCCCGGGCCACCGCCCTCGTCGCCCGGCCGCGTGCGAGGTCGGCGAAGAAGCCGAGCGCCCGCTCGCTCGCCCCACCACGGCCGATCCCCTCGAAGCGCTCGTCGAAGCTTCGCTGCGTGCAGTCCTCCCACTCACAGACGAAGCGCCGCACGCAGACCGACAGCGTGACGACAACGGTGCGCACGACGTCGATCACATCCCGCCAGCCGGTCCCGTTCGTGCGCACCGACGGGCGGTCGCAGCCCGGGCGAGCGCGACCGCGTGGCGCCCGGCGACGTGGACGATCGGTCGGCGTCCCTCGTCGTCGATCGTCCTGAACGCAACCATGTCGGCGCGGCGGAGGGACAGGTTGATACGGTCGGCCACGGTCCTCGGCTCCTTCGTTCGATTCCTGGAAGAACCGAAGCTTGGGAGCCGGGGACCACCTCGCGGTGGATCCCCTCCCTGTTCAGGACCTACCTGTTGTCAACCCTCGTTCGCGAGGAGCCCGAAAACTCCGGCGCAGGATCCGTCGACCGGCCCGGCGCCGGACGAAACCGCTGTCATTGAGAGGACGCCTCGCCGATCATGGGACCAGCAAGACGACGGCCCACGATCCCGAATCCGGCGGCGATGGACCGTCCGCGCGGCACGACGCCCAGCGCGACGGAAAGGAGTGAGATGAGCGCGTACCGCATCGTCTGCGTCAAGGCACAGCAGCCGCACCGACACATCGTCGGGGTCGGCGTCGGGGGCAACGCCAGCTACCTGAGTCGAAGGCTCAGCGTTGGCGAGGTGCGGCGGATGATCGACGCCGGGGACACCTTCTACACGCAGAGTCCGACGACCGAGAGGCGCACAAGCGTTCGGAAGGACACCTGCAGGGAGCGGTATTGCATGGTGGCGACCATCCGCTCGAGCCCCGACGCAACAAGAGACAACAACCTGGACAACCTGCACAACCTGCACGACTGCCCATAGCGAGCCTCCGGCCATCGCGGCCCCTTGGCGTCCAGTCACCACCCGCGCTCGGTCCGCCAACGAACCCAAGGGGCACAGCACCGCCGCTCCCAGCGCCTCGCTGGTGGCCGGGACGCGTTCCCGTCGGAATGGTTGCATCCGTGCGACGAGCGAGCTCGAGCTGCGCCGCCGAGCGGCAAGAACCGCCGGTGAGCAGGCATTGGGAAGTAACTGCGCAGCTCGCCGGCGCCGAGGGAAGTGGAATGGGAAGCACGCGACGCACTGTCATCGCATGCAGCTCCATGCGATCACGTCCGTACGCAACGACTGGGCGATCCGCTCGAAGGGACCGGCGGCACTCGCCGTCTTCGAGTGGCTCGTCGCCAACGAAGCCGACCTCGCCGAGCTCGGCGCGGGCGAACCTCGCCGAGCTGTTCGACTCACTCGCCGCACCACCGGGGACCTGTGCCGTACCTCACTGGGACGTCACGAGCGCCCTGGTCCGTCAGTTCCACGCGGACGAGCTCGTCGGCGTTGGCCTTCTTGCGGCGCTCGTCCCGGGGCTCGTGAACGTGGCCCGCTCGCTCTCGTGGGGGCGGGGCGGCCCCTGGGACGACGCGGAGTCCTTCGCCAGCGACCTGATGGCGACGGCGTGGACCGTGCTCGCCCAGCTGGGCGGCTCGACCGTCGACTACCCCGAGCGTCGGGTGCTCGACCGGGTTCGCCGTCGCCTGAGCGAGCAGCGTGCGTCTGCGCAGCGCCACGCCGAGCGGACCGCGTCCTACTCGTCGTGCGGGCCTTCGCGCACCGGACGAGGCGGGATCGACGGTCGGGACCGGGAATTCGAGATGGAGGACCGCCAGCCCTTGTCGGTCCTCGAGTCGCTCGCGATCGCCCTCGGGCGCCTCGATCACCCGGCGGTCCGCCGCGACGACGTGCGGTTGCTGTTCGTGCACCGCGTGCTCGGCTACTCGCTGGCGGAGTTCGCGGAGCTCACCGGGGAGAAGGTGGCCGCGCTCAAGTACCGCCGGCATCGAGCGGAGACACATTTGTGCTGTTTTGCCTCCGGGTCGAACGGTCGTTAGCGATGGGTCGTCGGAGATCGAAGAGGTGCGGATGGATAGGCAAACCCGGCGCCACCCCTGGATCGTGGTGGTCTTCTGCGTCGTCGTCGGCGCGGTGCTGATCGGGATCGTCGTGAATTCGCTCCGGACGAACAAGATCACCGCTGTGGCGGGCGACCCGTCGACGGCGAGCTCCCGGTTGCCGGCTCTGCCCTCGCCTCCACAAACGCACTCGGTGGCCACTGGAGCTCATCGCAGTCCGCACCATCTCGATCCACCTCGTCCCACGAGCACGACCGTGCCGGTGAAACAGGTGCCGATGAAACACATGACGTCGGTCGGCTCGGCGACGACGACAATCACGAGCGCGAGCACGACAACCACGTCGACGACGATCGCGGCACGCCCGACGATGACGACGCTCCGATCGCCAGCGCCAACGCCCACCGCGACGAGTAGCGCGACGCCCGCGACGACCCAGACGGGGGCAACGGCGAGCGGGCGCCTCGCTCCGCCGTTCACCTCGGGATCCGTCCCGTTCTCAACGGCCGCAGGTGCGGTGAGCGCCGACGTGACCTGGAGCGGTTCGGACGTGCTCACGCTTCGTCTCTCCTGCGGGCGGGTGACGGCGACACAGCGAGGAACGTCCGGCCTGTTCGTGTCGCTCAGGGTCGCCGCAAGCCGCTGCTCGATCGTGCTGTCCGAGGCGGTGCCGACGAGCACCGTGCAGTCCTACACGGTCTTCATCACGCGCGACGTCGTCTCGAGAGAGGAGTGACGTGGGATGAGTGAGCGTCCGAGCGGGCCTGGACGGGTCGGTCGCGCCATCGGGGGAGTGTTCCTCGGCGTCTTGTGGCTCGGCATCGGGGTCGGAGTGGGCTGGGCAGTCGGCTTCCTCGCCGACCGGCTCGTCCTCCCCGCACACCACGGGCTCATCCTCGCGACGCTCGGGCTCTGTGCCGCGGTGCTCTGCGCCTGGGCCTACGGGACGCGCTTGCTCTACTTCGAGGTCCGAGCGGGTCTTGAGGAGGCGACCTCGTCGGCGCCGGAGCGCCGCCGGACCGGCTACCGCTACGTGGCGATAGTGGCAGCGCCGATCGTCGGCGTGCTCATCGGGCTCTCGAGCGCCCACGTCGCCGGGCACATCAGGCCAACCGGCTCCCTTCAAGTAGTAGCGGCAGGGACCCGCGTCCACGGCGTCGGATCGGCGACGGCCGACGGGAAGGCCGAGCGACTTCCGGCCGCGACCTACGTGGTGCGCCGCGGCGACCGGCTGACGACCATCGCCGAGCACTTCTACGGCTCGGCGGCCGACTGGCCGGTGATCGCGAAAGCCAATGCCGGAATCCTCCACGAGCCGACCGGGGCACGCCTCGTCGACCCGACATTGCTGGCGGTCGGGATGGAGCTCACCATCCCCGAGGCGAACGTCGATGCGGGCGCTCCGCGGCCGTCCGGCACGGCCAGCCACGACGCCCCAGCCAACCATCATCGTGGGGCTCGCCAGGTCGAGCTTTTCGCCGCGCTCGGCGGGTTCGGCCTGATCGGCACCGCCCTGTTCGCCCGTCGCCAGCTGCGCCGCCGCGCCTACCAGGCGATGCGCGCCCCGGCTGGCGGCCTGCCGCCGCGCCTCGACCCGGCCGACGCCAAGATCGAGGCCGAGCTGCGCCCGCTCGTCGTCGCCGAGCTGCCGGAGTGGGTCGACGCGGCGAACCGCCTGCTCTGTGCGCGCCTCGTCGCCGACCGCTCGCTCGTCCCGCCGAAGGTGAGCGTGCGTGCGCGCCGGCCCCCTCGGCGTCGAGCTGCTGCTCGACGAGCCGTGCGCCGTCTCGCCCGAGGGCTTCGTGGTGCTCGACGGCGGGCGGAGCTGGCGCCTCGACCCGCGCCTCGAGCTGGCCGAGGTCCGCGCCCGCCGCTTCGGACGCCCAGCCGTACCTCGCGGGGCTGATCCCGGTCGGCGAGGACGAGAACGGGCAGCTACCTCGTGGCCTGCGGCCCGGGCGAGTCGCTCGGCGTGCATGGCAGTCCGGAAGAGATCGCCCGCGGGCTCGGGGCGATCGTCGCCCACCTGGCCAATGCTCCGTGGGGCGAGGTCGCGCTTCTACCGGCTCGGCCCGGCGAGCTTCGTCGGATCCGACCAGCTCGAAGAGCTCGACGTCTCGCTCGTTCGCCGGCCTCGACGACGCGACGGAGCCCGACCCGCTCTGGCGGGCCGGCCTGGGAGAGCACCAGCCCGTCGTGCTCGTCGAGGATCCGGGCGTCGTCGAGCAGGTCCACGGACGGCGACACCGGCCATCGTGTCCGTGATCGGTCCGATCGCGCGACGCCGACCGGCTCTCTACTTCGACGAGGGCATGGTCTCGATCGAGCCGCTCGGGCTCCGCCTCCCGGCGCTCCTGCCGACCTCGGCCGAGCTGGAGGCGGTCGCACGCCTGCGGTCCGCTGCGTGCGCAGTGCCGGCGGCAGTTCCCGAGGACCTCGGCGCACTTCCCGCCGCCGATGCCGCGCTGCCCGTCGCCGGAGCGATCGAGGTGCGGATCCTGCGGGCCGTGCCCGACATCGTCGGCGAGGTCGACCCGGCGGACACGACGGCCAACGTGGTCCAGCTCGTCGCCTTCCTCGCGCTGCACGGCCGGCGGGCGACCACGTCGAAGCTCCGCGACGTGTTCGGCCTCTACCGGCCGGACGCCAGCCGACAGCAAAAGACGGTCTGGAACGCGACTGCGAACGCTCGGAGGGCGCTCGGCGTCGAGCACTTCCCCCTCGCCCGTGGGAGCCGGCCGTACACGATCTCGGCGGCGGTGACCTGCGACTGGCTCAGGTTCAAGGAGATCGTCTCGATCGCTCGGGCGCTCGAGCTCGCCGGGGAGGCGAAGCAGGCGATCGACGCCCTCGCCCTCGCCCTGGAGCTGATCGGCGACGGCGTGCCCTGCTCGGACGACTCGATCGTCGGCCGCTACGTCTGGCTCGACACCGAGCAGCACCTCGTCGAGATGGAGGCGACGATCGTCCAGGCGGCGCACTCGATGGCGATGCTGTCGATCGCACACCACCCCTACCCCGCCAGTCTCGACGACGCCGCCTGGGCGATCGAGCGCGGCCGCATCATCGCCCCCGAGGCGAGGCCCCTCCGAGAGGCGGCGATGTACCTGGCCGACGCGCTCGGGGACGCCGGAGCGATGTCAGCCGAGTTCAGCGCAGCGGTCGACGCCGTCGATGCACTGGAGCTCGGCGAGGACGTCGATCCGGTCGTCGAGACGCTGTACCAGGCGATCGGCCGCGCTCGACGCCCTGCTCCGCCGACAGACCCCGCCTTCGCGTAGCGAGGACACCCTGCGCGACGAAGCGCCAGCTCCGACGGCAAATCCATTGCTGCCCACGCAGGCGAGAGGCTTCGAATCGTCTCCTCGAGACGAAACCCGAACTTGCCTCTTCCTTCGCCACATGCGCCAGGCCGGCGACGCCCCAGCGTCGCTGGCATGAACGCCTTCGCGTGCCCCGGCGAGCGGGGTCAAGCGAGAAGGCCGAGGACACGGAGGCCGGTGGGCAAGGCGGGCCAGCGAACTGAGCGCCGAGATCGGCCCACCGTGCCGGCGTCCCGCAGGCCTCGCTTGAGGCCAGGGCGAGCGGGGGCGCGAGGCCCCGGCGGTCCGAGGAGCGATCCGGTTCGATCTCCCCGCAATCTCGGGGGAGTTCCTTTAGTCGATCCGCCCGTCGGCGCGCGCCCAGGACTCGATCGCCTCGCGCTCCCAGATCCGGCCCGCATGGAGCACGGCCACCGGTTCGGGGAAGGTCGTGTCGTTCCTCACGAGGTAGTCGACCCCCTGGCACGTGAGTCCGAGGAGCTCAGCGATCTCGGTCAGTCCGACGAGGTGATGCACCGGGCTAGTATACTTGACAACTATCCAGTCTGCTCGCTACCCTACGAGGAGAGGCAAACGTGCCTCCGGAGAGCGGGAACTCTCCGGAGGCCGACGGCAACCTATTGGGAGGTCACCGCCGTGAGCGAAGCTAGCCGCGCCCCGTGCGTGTTCGCCGGGCCCGCCGAGGACACGCTCAGTGTCATCGCCGAGCTCCTTGAGCACCTCGACGAGGAGGATCCGCCCGCGACGATCGTGCGGGTGCTGCGAGGCTGCGCTGGAGTCGTCCGGTACGCGGACCGGGCACGGGTCCTTGCTGAGCGGACCCCGCCAGGAAGCCCCCGATGACGCGCCCGGCGGGTTGTGGCGAGTGCCCGCTCGACGCGCTCCGCGAGGCGCTCGCGCTCCGACGGCGCCTCGACGAGCTGATCGAGGAAATGATCAGCGATACGAGCCCTGGACCGGCGGTCATCCTGCGACTTCCCGATGAGCGTGGGAAGTAAGTCCGGTCACGTTCCTCTGCGCGGGAAGTCGCGAAGGAAGTCCGTCTCGCACGGTTTGAACATGGGTCACCAACGTGGAATGACGAACGGGCTGGCGACGCGCGCAGCGGAGTTGGGCGACGACGCACCGGAGGCCGATGAGCGGCAGATTGGATATCGAGACGGCAGCCGAGGAGCGACCACTGCCCGCCTGCCCACAAGGCACTCCTCGCCCCGGGTGGCGCCCGGCCTGGACGCGTTGCGCCGGTCGAGGGAGACGAACGGCACGAGCCGCTTCTTGAAGGTCGAGGAAGCAGCACGAGCCCTGGCGATCGGCCGGTCCACCGCCTACGAGCTGGCCAACGCGTTCCTCGCCACTGGCGGGCGTGAAGGGCTCCCCGTGATCAGGCTCGGTCGCTCGCTCCGAGTACCCGCGAGCGTGCTGGAGCGATGGTCAGCAATCGAACATCTCGCCCGCGCCGACGAATTCGAGTGATGCGCTCCTCAGCCACCAAGCTCGAGCGCGGTGATCGCGCGGCGCTTGCCGACGTCGGTGCGCCCGTCGTAATGCAAGCGCAGCGTCGATTCCGAGTTTCCGAGCAGCTCGGCAACCGTCCGGTACGACTCGCCGGCGTCGAGCATCGCCGTCGCCGCATAGTGGCGAAGGTGCAGGAGGTTGACGGTGGAGAGACCCCTCGCCGCGGCCCAACGGTCGCTCAGCATCTCCGGGCGCATCGGCACGATCGGGTCGATTCCGCCGGCGAAGACGTACTCGCCGGGCGCCGACTCAGCGCCGACGATTTCACGCCGACGAACGGCTTGCCGCTCCAACGCGGCAACCGCCGCCGACGTGAGCGGCACGTCCCGCCAGTCGGAGCGCTTCGTCGCCTTGCGAACGAGGCCGACGCCACGACCGCCATCGCTGATGGCCGCAGCGACGTGGATCTCGCCACGGTCGACATCCACGTCCTCCCACCAGAGACCGAGCAGCTCGCCCTTGCGCATCCCGGTGCTCGCGAGGATCAGCGCTGCGTCCCCGATCTCCGGATCGGCGGCTGACGCCTCCTCGATGAGCTTGCGGACCTCTGCCGCCGTCGGCGCGAACGGTTTCGACCGGGCTGAACGGGGCCGCGTCGCGTTCGCGACAGGGGTTCGAGTCGATAACGCCACGCTTCCTGGCCTGCTCCATCGCCCGGCTGAGCACAGTGGCGCAGCGTCTCACCCAGTCCGCGCTACGCCCGCTGGTGCGCATGGCGCCGTAGAGGTCCTCGATCTGCTCCCAGGTCAGCCGCGGAGAGCCGGACGTCGCCAAAGACTGTTCCATCGCGGAGCAGGACCGAGCACATCGTCCGCACCGCAGAGCGAGAGGTGACAACCGTCCGCGGAGCGAGCTCGATACGTCCAGACTCGGCTTCCCGCACGTAGGCGTCGAGCACGGCGCGGACCGAGCGCGGTCGGGCTTTCCCGATTGGAAGCCGGCGCTGGTGAGCTGCGACGCGGAGCTGGGCGACGGCGAGCTCAGCCTCCTCCCGAGTGCCGTACACGTACCGAGACGACCGTCGTCGGCGACCGGAATCGGGATCCCGGGGTGCCTCGACATCGACGCGCCAAACCCCGTCTCGGACAGGGAACACTCCTCCACTTCCGCGGGGTCGCAGACGACGCTCAGGCCGTTGCCGGCTCTTCCCCGCGGCACCACCAGACGTGGACGCATCCGCTTTCAATCTTCTCGGCCCCCCAAATCGAAATGAGCCAGGAGGGCGATCTGAACCTCTTCGGTCACCGACACGCCGTCAATCGTGGCCGCACGGCGAAGCGCTGCGATGAGGGGCAGAGTCAGCCGGACGTTAAGGGCTACGGTCGGTGCGCCGGACAGCCCGCCTCGCAGCTCGGCGAGGATGCGTTCGGCCTCCTCGCGCGATCCGTGCACCGTGCGCGAGCGTCGCCGGCGAGGAGCGCCCGGCTCGCGCGGCAGCTCGACGTCCACTCGCCAGACCCCGTCTCGAACTGGGAGCACGCCCCCGCTGCCCCTCGAACGACGCGACCGGATGGTCCCGGACAGCGCAAGGTCCCCGCCTGGTGAGTCAGAAGCAGCGCGCGATGTCGATGTCATCGAGACCGTCCGAGGTAGAGCACCGTGCTCTTCGGGACTCGATGGTATCGCAGGAGGTATAGCGCTCGAAGATTAGCGATCCGACCGGAACGTCTCCGGGTTCTCTACCTGCATGTTCTTGGAGCGGACGACGGGACTCGAACCCGCGACCCTCACCTTGGCAAGGTGATGCTCTACCAACTGAGCCACGTCCGCGTGTGGTGACGATGGTACCAAGCCGTGGCGCGGCGCCGCACCACCCCTCGGCTCGACGGCTCCTCAGCGGCCGGTGTGGCCGAATCCGCCGTCGCCGCGCTCGGTACCAGGCAGCTCGTCGACGGCCGCGAAGCTGGCCGTAGCGTACGGGACCACCAGCAGCTGGGCGATCCTGTCGCCGCGGCGCACCTCGTAGTCAGCAGCCGGGTCGGTGTTGACGAGGAGCACCTGGACCTCGCCGCGGAAGCCGGAATCGATGAGGCCTGGCGTGTTCAAGCAGGTCACACCGTGACGGGCCGCCAGGCCGCTCCGGGGCAGGACGAGCCCTGCATGACCCTCGGGCAGCGCCAGCGCGACCCCGGTCGGCACGAGGGCACGGCCTCCCGCGGCGGTGAGCAGCACGTCGACGCTGCGAGGTGAGGTCGGCACCGGCATCGCCAGGGCGGGCGTACGCCGGCGGGATCGAGGCCGGATCGAGCAGGCGGATCAGCACGTCGGTCACCGACGCACGGTAGCGCTCAGGAACGCACGCCCGCGGGCCGCGTGTGGGAGAGGGAGCCGCAGGCCGGGGTGTGCGGACGCGCCAGTTACCATCGTGCGGTGCTCGTGTGGATGGACCTGGAGATGACCGGTCTCGACCCGGGCCGCCACGTCATCGTTGAGATTGCGACCCTCATCACCGACGACCGGCTGCAGATCGTCGCCGAGGGTCCGGACCTCGTGGTCTCGGCGACCCCAGAACAGCTCGCAGCGATGGACGACGTCGTCCGGAAGATGCACGCCGAGAGTGGTCTGGCGGCCGAGATCGCGGCCTCCACCATGACGTTGGAGGAAGCCGGCAAGGCGACGCTCGACTTCATCCGCGCCCACGTCCCGGAGGCGAAGCGCGTGCCGCTGTGCGGCAACTCGATCGGCGTCGACCGCCGGTTCCTCCGCCATCAGCTCCCCGAGATCGACGAGTACCTCCACTACCGCACGATCGACGTCTCGACCGTGAAAGAGCTCTGCAAGCGCTGGTACCCCTCGCTCTACGGCAGAGCCCCGAAGAAGGCGGGCAACCACAGGGCCCTCGGCGACGTCCGTGAGAGCGTCGCCGAGCTCGCGTACTACCGCGACCACTTCTTCCGCGTCCCGTCCCCCGGCGCCGACTCCGGGCCAGCGCCGGACGATCCAGCGCCGGACGATTCGGCGGCGGCCGAAGGCGGCGGCTCGGCGGAGGCACCGACGGACGCCGCCCGGCCGGTCGGCGGCTAGCCCGCCACTTCCACCACCACGCGGCCGCGGACCGCGCCGCTCAGCAGCGCCCCGGCCAGTTCCGGCACGCGCGACAGCGGCTCGACCACGGTCATCTCGTCTAGCAGTTCGGCCGGCAGGTCCGTCGCCAGGCGCTGCCACGCCCGCTCGCGCCAGCCCGGCGGTGGCCAGGTGGAGTTCACCCCGGCGAGGGTGACGCCGCGCAGGACGAACGGGTACACGCTCGCCGGGAGCTCGCCGCCGCCGGCCAGACCGCAGGCGGCGACTGCCCCGTCCCTTCGCACCTGGCTGAGCACGTTGGCGAGCGTTTCGCCGCCGACGACGTCGATCGCGGCGCTGAAACGCTCGTCGCCGAGCGACCGCCGCGGGCCGTCGGCGAGCTCGGCGCGCTGGAGCACCTCGGAGGCGCCGAGCCGTCGCAAGTACGCAGCCTCCCCGGGCCGTCCCGTCGACGCTGCGACGCGGTACCCGAGGCGAGCCAGGACCGCGACGGCGATCGAGCCCACGCCCCCCGCTGCCCCCGTGACGAGGACGGGAGGCTCGGCCAGGCCTTCGGGGGAGATGCCGACCCGCTCGAGGGCGAGCACCGCCAGCATCGCGGTGAACCCCGCCGTGCCGATCGCCATCGAGCGGCGCAGGTCGAGGCCGGGCGGCAGCCGGACGCACCAGCTTCCGGGCACCCGTGCGAGGCCGGCGTAACCGCCGGTGTGGTTCTCGCCGAGGCCGCAGCCGACGACGACGACCTCGTCGCCAAGCGAGAGACCGGGATGCGTCGAGGCGGTGACGCGACCGGCGAGATCGATGCCGCAGACCATCGGGAACCGGCGCACGACCGGGGCGCGACCCGTCACGGCCAGCGCATCCTTGTAGTTGAGGCTCGACCAGGCGATCGCGACCGTCACGTCGCCCTCGTCGAGATCGGCCTCCTCCAGCCCGACAAGGCGGGCCGGCGTCCCGTCCGGTTCGGCGGCGAGCAGCGCCGGGAATCTGGCGGGCGCACCAGGCGGGGCGGAAATGTCGGGCACCGCTGGCGGCTCGCGCGGGGCGCCCGCGGCGGTGTCGCTCAGAGCCCGGCAACGAGCGGCTGGAGCGCCTCGCCGGCGAGGTGGATGTGCTCGAGGTCGGAGAGGTCGAGCACCTGCAGGTAGACCCGGCTCGCACCGATCGCGGCGAACTCGGCGGCGCGCTGGGCGACCTCCTCGGGCGTCCCGGCGAGACCGTTCGCCCGCAGCTCGCCGAGCTCGCGGCCGATCGCGGCGGCGCGCCGAGCGCACTCCTGCTCGCTCGTGCCGAGGCAGAGGACGAGGGCGACCGAACGCCGCACGGTCGCCGGATCACGTCCGATCTCGACGCAGGCGGCGTCGAGCCCTGCGAACACAGCTCGCACCTCGTCGAGGCTGCCGAAGCCGACATTGCACTCGTCGGCGTAGCGCGCCGCCACCATCGGCGTGCGCCGCGTCCCCCGCCCGCCGACGATGATCGGCGGCCGGGGCCGCTGGGCTGGCTTCGGGAGCGCCGGGCTGTCGATCAGCTCGTAGTAGCGGCCGCTGAACGAGAAGCTCTCCTCGACCGGCGTCTCCCACAAGCCGGAGATGATCGCGAGCTGCTCCTCCAGTCGGTCGAAGCGCTCGCCGGCGGTCTCGGGGAAAGGGATCCCGTAGGCGCGGTGCTCGGCCGTGTACCAGCCGGCGCCGATCCCGAGCTCGACCCGGCCGCCACTCATCGCGTCCACCTGTGCGACCGAGATCGCCAACGGCCCCGGCAGGCGGAACGTCGCCGACGTCATGAGCGTCCCGAGGCGTACGCGCTCGGTGTCGCGAGCGAGCGCGCCGAGGGTCACCCAGGAGTCCGTGGGTCCGGGGAGCCCGGCCTTCTTGCCCGGGGGCGCCTCACCCATGACCAGGTAGTGGTCGGAGCGGAAGAACGCGTCCAGGCCGGCGGCCTCGGTGGCGAGCGCTGCCCCGAGGAGCGTCTCGTAGGTGGCGCCCTGCTGTGGCTCGGTGAAGATCCTGAGGTCCATCCCTTCGTCCTACCACGGCAGGGGCGCGCGGCGGCGCTTCACGCTGCCGGCCAGACCCGCCTCCGATCCCGGGGGCGCTCCGCCCGGCGCGCGGCGCCGTCGCTCGGCAAGCGATCCACGCGTCGTGAAGGTGCCGAGGGCCCGAGCTTCGCGATGATGTCGCCATGGCGAAGATCGATACCGGGCTCACTCGGCGTGCCGCCGCGCGGCCGTCGTCCACCCTCGCGCCCCGGCCATGCGCCGGGCGCCTCCTGCGGCGCGCCTGGGGCCGCGCGGCCGTGGCGACGATCGCCGTCGTCTCAGCCGGCGGGATCGCCGCAGCCGTTCAACCCGGCGCGTCGGCCTCGACGTCCCGGGTGCGCACCCCGGCCACTGGCGCCCACGCCGCCGCAGCGGGCGGCGAGTGGACGACCTACGGCGGCAGCTTCACCCGGGACTCGGTCCAGACCGCCAGCCCGTCGCTGCGCCCGCTGCGCGCCCGCTGGCTCTCGCCCATCCTCGACGACGCCGTCTACGGCGAGCCCCTCATCTTCGGTCACGAGGTGTTCGTGGCGACCGAGGGCGACACGGTCTACGCACTCGCCGCGAGCTCGGGACGGCTCTTGTGGTCGCGCCACCTCGGCACCCCGGTGCCCGCCAGCGCACTCCCCTGCGGCGACATCTCGCCGACCGTCGGGATCACCTCCACGATGGTCCTCGACCCGGCGACGGGCAAGCTCTTCGCCTCGGCTGCGACCGACGAGGGCGGCGCCGTCCACCACGTGCTGGTCGCCCTCCAGCCGTCAACGGGCGCGATCCTCTGGCAGCGCGACCTCGACCGTCCCGGCTGGGTTGCCGCCGCGCAGCTCCAGCGCCCGGCGCTCGCGCTCACCGACGGGCGCGTCGTGGTCGGCTTCGGCGGGAACTACGGCGACTGCGCCCAGTACCACGGTTACGTGATGTCGGTGCCCGAGACCGGGGCCGGACCGACCGCGGTCTTCCAGGTGCCGACGGCCCGCGAGGGCGCGGTCTGGGCCCCCGCGGGCCTCTCGGTCGATGCCGCCGGCGACGTGTTCGCCGTGACCGGCAACGGCAGCTCGACGTCGCGCTTCGACGGTGGGGACGCCGTCTTCTCGCTCTCGCCGACGATGCGTGAGGTGTCCTTCTTCGCACCGTCGAACTGGGCGCAGGACAACGGGGACGACGGCGATCTCGGCTCCGGCCCGGCCACCTTGCTGCCGGGCGGGCGGGTGTTCGTCGTCGGCAAGGAGCAGACCGGCTACCTCCTCGACGCCGACCGGCTCGGAGGCATCGGCGGCCAGCTCGCCTCCGCCAACGTCTGCTTCTCCATCGGTGGCGACGCCTATCTCGCGCCCTTCGTCTACGTGAACTGCCCCAACGGCTCGCTCACCGCGGTGCTCGCGGGGACGCGCTCGCTCCGCGTCGCGTGGACGGCCCCGGGAGGCGTCGACGGCTCGCCGACGGTCGCGGGCGGCCTCGTCTGGGTGGTCTCCGGCGATCAGCTCAGCGGGCTCGCCCCGCGCAGCGGGCGAGCGGTGGTCTCCCACGCGAGCGTCCCGGTCGTGCACTACGCCGCGCCGGCGGCCGGTGAGGGTCTCCTCGTCGTCGGGGGCACCGACCGTGTCGAGGCCTTCGAGGGTCCGTCCGGCTACCGGCCCTGAGGCGGCGCGAGCCCGCCCGCATCCCCCGCTCGTGCGCTGTCGATGCATCCCGCGCCCAATGACCCATCTGCGTCATGCGCAGGGCGCACCCGACGGTGCACAGTTCGAGTTGGCCGACCCGGGAATTCGACGGAGGCCCTGGCGCGGCGTGTGGCCGCGTGGCACAACGCGGAGGGAAGGCAGTGGGCACGGGGCTTGCGACATCGCCGGACGCCGGGACGAGCCGACCGGAGGTCGGGGACGGTCCTGTCCTCGGGGCCACGCCGCGTGGGATCATTCCCCCTGTGCAGGGGGAGAACGACGGGGGCGCACCGACCTCGCACGGCGCGCTGATCCGCGTGGCGGTCGTGGACGACCACGCCATGGTCGCCGAAGGCCTCGCGATGCTCCTCGGCGAGCAGGAGGACTTGGACGTCGTCGGGACTGCGGCGAGCGTCCGGGAGGGTCTCGAGCTCGTGGAGCGCACCCGTCCCCACGTCGTGCTGCTCGACTACCGCCTCCCCGACGGCGACGGTGCCTCGGCGACCTCGGAGATCCTGCGTCGCTGGCCCGAGACGAAGGTCGTCATGCTCTCCGCGGCCGGCGGCGACGAGTTGCTGGCCCGGGCCATCGAGGCGGGCTGCTCGGGCTTCCTGCCGAAGGACCGCGGCGCCAACGAGGTCGCGACCGCCGTGCGCGCCGCGTGGAGGGGCGAGTCGCTCATCCCGACCGCCGTGCTCGCGGGGCTGCTCGGTCGGCTGCGCCGCTCGACCCAGGGCCGCGCCGGCGAACTGACGCCGCGCGAGCTGGAGGTCCTCCGGCTCTTGGCCAAGGGGATGTCGACCGAGGGGATCAGCTCGGCCCTGTTCCTCTCCGGCCACACCGTGCGCAATCACGTGCGGAACATCCTCAACAAGCTCGGTGCCCACTCCAAGCTGGAGGCGGTGGCGCTGGCGGCACGCGACGGGCTCGTCTCCCTCGACGAGCGGGCCTGAGGGACGGACGGCGGCCAGATGGCCATCCGGGTCGTGGTCGCAGACGATCAGGAGGTCATGCTGGAAGCGCTCGTCCAGCTGCTGGGCGTCGCTCCCGACATCGAGGTCGTCGGCACGGCCCGCGACGCCGTCACAGCGCTCAGCATGTGCGAGCAGACCGCGCCCGACGTCGCCTTGCTCGACGTGCGCATGCCGTACGGTGGAGGTGCCGCCGTCGCTGCCTCCATCCGGGCGCGAGGGCTCGACATCCGAGTCGTGGCGATCTCGGCCTTCGACGACGACACGACGCGCGACCACATGACGGCCGCGGGGGCGACCGCCTACGTCTTGAAGGACGGCCCGATCCTCGACGTGCTCGCAGCGATCCGCCGCGCGGCCGCGCGCGCTACGAGGGGATCCGTGGGATCCACGCCCTGACGTGGGTCCCGTTCCCGGGGCTCGACTCGACCTCCACCCGCCCGCCGACCCGCTCGGCCCGCTCGCGGGCCGAGGCCAGCCCGACGTGTCCCGGGGCAAGGTGCTCGGCGCCAGCGTCGAAGCCGACGCCGTCATCGCTCACGACGACCTCGACGCCGCCGTCCGCCTCCGTGACGAGCACCGACACGTCGGTCGCCGAGGCGTGCTTGTGGACGTTGGCGAGCGCCTCACGGGCGACCCGGAAGAGCACCATCGCCTCTTCGGGCGAGGCGTCGCTGTCGAGGTGACCGTCGACGCGCACCTTCGGACCGCCGATGCCCTCGTAGCGCCGGAGGTACTCCCGGAGCGACTCGAGCAGCCCCCCGAGCTGGAGGGCCGGCGGGTGCAGCTCGAACAGCAACGCCCGGAGCTGCTCGATCGAGGCCGCCGTCGAGCGTTGCATCGCCTCGACGAGGCTCATCGAGGCCGGATCCTCGACGCGGCTCGCCAGGATCTGGAGCTGGATGGACACGGCGATGATCGACTGGAGCGGATCGTCGTGGACGTCGTCGGCGATGCGCGCCCGCTCCTGCTCCTGGGCCCGGAGGAGCTGGCGGACGAGGTGCAGCCGGTGCCCCTCGGCGCGGCGCTGCTGGGTGACGTCCTGCGCCAGGCCGAGCACGACCGGCTCGCCCTTCGGCCCGGAGCGGATCGGCGAGAGGGTGGTCAGCGCGTGCACGACTGAGCCGTCGGGGCGTAGGTAGCGCTCCTCGTGGACCGAGGTCGTCGCCTCGCCCCGGAGCAGCTCCTGACGCGCCGCCTCGCTCGACTCGACGTCGTCCGGATGCAGCACCTCGCGTGCCCCGCGACCGATGAGCTCGTCCGCGCTGCGCCCGAGCATGGCGGACGCCGCCGGGTTGACGGCGAGCCAGCGCGACGCCCCGTCGGTGATGCTCATGGCAACGGACCACTGGTCGAACGCCCCCCGGAAGAGCCGGTCGCGTTGGCCGAGGCTGCGCGCCAGGCGGTCGACGAGCAGGCAGAGCACCACCATGGTGACCGTGAGCACGAACCACTGGCCGGCGTCGTCGGCGAGCCAGCTCGGACCGCTCGAGTGCGTCGCCACGCGCACCACCGCCGAGACCGCGGCGGCGAGGACGAGCAGGCCGAGCGCGCGCCTCGTCGGGAGGATCGCGAACGCGACGGGCGCGAACCACAAGAACAGCGCGTAGACGCTGCCTCGGGGGGAGTGGAGGAGGTAGACGAGGCCGCCAGTCCACAGCGTGCCGAGCGCGAGGAGCACCTCGATGGCGCGACCCGGCGGGTCCTTCGTCCAGGCGACCAGGGCGGCGCCGAGCGCCAGGCCGGCAGCGTCGAGGGCGATGACGCCGGCGGCGTCGGCGCCGCCGACGTGCGACGACGGCAGCACGACGAGGGTGGCGACGGCACCAACCACGAACAGCCAGCCGGGCACGCGCGCCCGGCGAGCCGGTGCCAGCTCGCCGGTGCCCCCGACGACCCACACGAGCCAGTCCGGCACGGAGGAACGCGACCGGCTCACGAGCTGCGCTCGGTGATCAAGAGCCGCTCGAAGTGCGCCGCCGGGAGCGCGCGCGACATGAGGAATCCCTGGGCGCGTTCGCAGCCGATCTCGCGCAGGTGGGCGAGCTGCGCCTCGGTCTCGACGCCCTCGGCGACGACGCCGAGGTCGAGCGCTCGGGCCAGCTGGACGACGCCGGCGACGATGGCCTCCTCGGGACCCGCCCGTCCGAGTCCGGACACGAAGGAGCGGTCCACCTTTAGCTCGTCGATCGGGAAGCGCTTCAGGTAGCCGAGCGAGGAGTAGCCGGTCCCGAAGTCGTCGACGGCGAGCCGCACGCCGAGCGACTTCAGCGCCTCGAGCGCCGACTGGGTCGTCCGGGTGTCCTCCATCAGGACCGACTCGGTGATCTCGAGGCGGACGGTCGCGGGCGCGAGGCCGGTCGCCTCGAGCGCAGCGGCGACCGAACTCGCGAAGGCCGGCGAGCGCAGCTGGCGCGCCGAGACGTTGACGCCGAGCTCGAGGGCTGCTTCACGTCCGGTCCCCATCCACCGGGCGACGTCGGCGCACGCCCGCTCCATGACGAGCTTGCCGATTGGTTCGATGAGGCCGGTCTCCTCGGCGACCGGGATGAACGCGGCGGGAAGCACCAGTCCCCGCATGGGATGCTGCCAGCGGACCAGCGCCTCGGCGCCGACGATCGCGCCGGAGGCGATCTCGATCACCGGCTGGTAGTAGACGACGAGCTGCCCACGCTCGACGGCGCGGCGCAGCTCGGTCTCCAGCTGGAGCCGCTCGCGCAGCTGGAGGCGCATCGCAGTGTCGAAGACGACGGCGCAGGCTCCGCCGGCGGCCTTCGCGCGGTACATCGCGATATCGGCGTTGCGAAGCAGGTCATCGGGCTGGTCGGTCGAGCTGTCGCTCACCGCGACGCCGACGCTCGCGCTCGAGGCCAGCTCCTGGCCGCCCAGGACGACCGGGACGGCCAGCGAGGCGAGCACGCGCTCCGCGACCTCGAGCGCGTGCTCCACGCCGCCGACGCCCTCGCAGACCACGACGAACTCGTCGCCACCGAAGCGCGCCACGAGGTCCTCGGGACCGACCACCTCGACAATCCGCTCGGCACTCCGGATGAGCAGCTCGTCACCGGCGACGTGGCCGAGGCTGTCGTTCACGACCTTGAAGCGGTCGAGGTCGACGAAGAGCACGGCGAGCTCGCCCGCAAGCCACGCCCGCCGTCCGAGCGCGTGCTCCAGCCGCTCGCGCAGTCGGGCGCGGTTGGGCAGGCCGGTGAGCGCGTCGTGGAGCGCACGCCGACGCATCTCGATCTCCACGTCGCGCCGGGCGATGGCCGCGCCGAGCACGTTGGCCACGCTCTCGAGCAGCGGCACCTCGTCCTCGTCGAACTCCCTCGACGACGTGGCGTGGGCCTCCAGCACCCCGAACGGCCGGCCCCCGGCGTCGACGACGGCCACGATGCTCGAGCGCACGCCGTGCGAGCGCAGCAGCGCCGACGCGGGGAAGTGGCCGTCCTCGTAGAGGTCGACCACCACGGTCGTCGCCGATGCACCGAGCGCCCGCCCGGCGAGCGAGTCGAGACCGACGGTCCGGGGAGCCTCGGCGAGCAGCCCGCACTCGAAGCCGGTCGCGGCGCGTCGGGCGAGGGAGCGCCCGCCCTCGTCGAGCTCGAGCAGGTCCACGATCTGGACGGACGCGAGCGACGCGATCAGCTCCACGGCGCGACAGAACAGCGCGTCCAGGTCGTGCTCGGCGAGGGCCGTGCGACCGAGCTCCGCCAGGGCGGCCTGCTGGCAGCCACGCCGCGCCGCGAGCTCCTCGGCGCGACGCCGGTTCGTGATGTCCTGCATCTGGACGAACAGCTCCCGGCCGGCGCCGTCGTCGTCGCGCACCAGGGTGCTCGAGACGATCGCCCAGACGAAGTCGCCGTCGGAACGCAACAGCCTCCGCTCGGTGACCTGGAACGAGACGTCGGTGGCGGCCGTCACCGCCTCGATGGTCCTCTCGGCGGAACCGCGCTCGTCCGGATGCACCAGGTCCAGCGCAAAGGTGCCGACCAGCTCCTCCGGGCTCCTCGCGAGAAGGTCGCACATCGCACGGTTGACGAGGGTGATGCGATTGTCGAGGCCGATGAGCATGCTCGCGACGCCGCTCTGGGCGAAGCGCTGCCCGAGACGAGAGCCGCCGTCGGAGCCCTCATGGCGGTCCCGGCGGCCCTCGTCGTGCTCGATGTCGCGCCAGCCGTGCGCGACGTTCGCCACGAGCCGCTCGAGCGCCGCCATCGACCACCCGTCGAACGAGCCGGGCGCCTCGGCGTAGAGGGAGAGGACGCCAGCGACCCTGCCGTCGACGACGAGGGGAAGGGCAGCGCTGGCGCGCAGCCCCGCCGCGACCGCCGCCGGGCGCCACGGCGCCATCCGCCCGTCGAACGCGATGTCGTTGCAGACGTCGGGCCGGCCCGTACGCAGCGCGACACCCGTCGGGCCCCGGCCCTCCGCGCTCGCGGAGGTGGTGATCCGTGCCGCCTCGAGGTAGCGGCGAGCGACGCCCGCCTCGGCGACCTTGCCCACCTCGCCGCTGTCGCGGTCGACGAGGCCCACCCAGACGAGCCGGAACCCCCCGTGCTCGACGAGGACCCTGCAGACGGCGTCGAACAGCTCCTGCGGCGACGTCGCGTGCACGACGGCCTCCGCGGTCGCCGCGACCGCGGCCGCCAGTCGCACCTGGAGCTCCGGTGACGCCTCCGACCCGCGGCGGCGGCCGCGGCGCTCGGCGGCGGGGTGCACGGACAGGACGTTCCGACGCCTCGCGGCGCTGCGCCGGCCTTCGCCATCTTCCTGTTCGGAGTGCACGGGTTCCCCCAGGCTCCTGCGACGCTCGCCTTGGATCCAATGTGATCTTGTACTGCCAGCTGCTTGTACAGAAGACGTACTCGGGTCATCGCCCCGTCTAACGCGTTAACGTCCCTGCCCCCGCACATCTTGATCACGGGCGACTCGGCGTCCTCGCGTCGTGACCGTAGGGCGCCGATACCATGGCGGCACCGGGGGCCGACGGTCCGCCCCTGGCCTTCGGCGGCCGACGGACCGGGACGGCGGACGGTGCGATGCCAGAGCTCACGGAGATGCGTGCGCTCGCCGAGCGGGTCGACACGGCGCTCGCGGGCTGCACCCTCACCGGCTACGAGGCGCTCGGCTTCTCGGGGCTGAAGACCGTCAGTCCGAGGCCGGACACGCTTGTCGGCCGCGCGCTCGAGTCCGCGGCGAGCCGCGGCAAGTACCTCGTGCTGTCGTTCGGCGGTGGAGCGCGCATCCTCGTCCACCTCTCCCAAGCAGGCCGGCTCGACCTGGAGTCGCCCGCCAAGCACACGCGCCCGAGGGGCAGCGTCGTCCGGCTCGTGCTCGGCGACGCCGCCCTGCTCGTGCGGGAGCACGGCAACGAGCGCAAGGCCGGGTGGTGGGTGCTCGCCCCAGGTGACGACGGGCCGCTGGCGGTCCTCGGGCCGGAGCCGGCGGAGGACGCCTTCGCCGCCCTGCTCATGGAGGGCGACGACGGCCGCCAGCTGCACACGGTGCTGCGGGACCAGCGCACCGTGGCCGGCGTCGGCCGCGGCTACGTCGACGACGCGCTGAACCTCGCCGGGCTCTCTCCCTTCGCCTCGCTCCGCTCGCTCACGCCCGAGCAGCGCTCCCGCCTGGTCGAGGCCGTCCGCGCGGTGCTCGCGGAGGGCCTCGAACGCGAGCGGACCCGGTCCGGCGGCCTTTCCGAGGCGCGCCTCGGCGATCGCTTCGCCGTGCACAATCGGGCGGGGCAGCCGTGCCCGCGCTGCGGCGAGACGCTGCTGCGCGTCTCGTTCGCCTCGCACGAGATCGCCTACTGCAAGGCGTGCCAGACGAACGGCCGCGTGCTGGCCGACCGCCGCCTCTCCCGCCTGCTGCGCTGAGCGGGTGGCGCCGCTCCTATCGGCGGGCCAGGCGGCGGTGCCCGGGCACGAGGCTCTGCCACGCCTCGCCCGCCGCCAGCACGCCCGCGGCGGCGCCGACCTCGCCCCTCGCGACGTCCGGCCCGAGCCCGATCGGGTCGCCGCCAGCCGCGACACGCCGCGGCGGAGTCGATGAGCACCCGCCGCATCCTGATGATCGCCAGGTCCGCCGGGACGAGGTGCTCGCGGCTGCGGTCAGTCACGAGGCCCTGGGAGACCATCACGGCGTTGTCCTGGGGGACCAGCCCCCTGAGCCCCGTCCAGCTACGGCGCTCGGCCATCGCGGCACGGTCCTCGCGCGGGGAGCCTGAGGCGGCGCGACCCGCGCTCGGGCCCCCACACCGCGGGGTCGTCGAGCCCGCGCAGGCGGAGCATGGCCGAGCGGTCGGGCGGCGACTCGCGGTCCCAGACGATCGCGATCGCGGCGGTCGTGTGATCGTCGACCGGCACCCACCACAGCACGGGGCTGCCCGGCGGCGTGCAGGTCATGAAGGGCATGACGAACGGCGTGACACGCACGTAGCTCGGACCGGCGCCGTCGTCGGCCCTGCGGATGGCCGCGTAGTGGAAGCCGAAGTCCGTGTCCTCGACCTCGTGCTTCGGCGCGTCGTCGCTCGTCGGGTAGCGGTCCCGGCCCTCCGCGGTGCCCTCGAAGGCGCCGTCCTGCGCCGCCGACATCTCGTCGCGGTGCAAGATGCCCACGTGCGAGGAGTCGATGACCCCCTCGATCCCCTGCACGAAGTTGCAGCCGTGGACGATGACCGTGATGATCCGCTGCGTCGCGGGGACGCCCATCCAGTTGTACTCGGGGAACTCGGGCTCCTTCTCCTTCGGCCCGAGGTAGACCCAGAGCAGGTCCCCGGCCTCTCGCACCTGGTACGCGGGCGCCTTCACGCGCTCTTTGAACCGTGAGTCGGGGAGGTTCGGCGTTTCGAGGATCGTGCCGTCGCGGGCGAACTTCCAACCGTGGTAGAGGCAGCGGATGCCGCAATCCTCGACCCGTCCGAGTGTCAGCGACGCGCCGCGGTGGCAGCATCGCTCGTCGAGCACGCCGACGGCCCCCTCGCTGTCCCGGAAGGCGACGAAGTCCTCGCCGAGCAGGCGGAGACGGACCGGCGGGCAGTCCGGCGCCGGCAGGTCGGCGGACGGGCACGCCGGGAACCAGAAGCGGCGCAGCATGTCGCCCATCGGCGTGCCGGGGCCGACCTGGCACAACAACTCGTTCTCCTCCTGGCTGAGCATCACGTCCCCTCTCCCGCCGACCCGAAGCCCGGGGCGAAGCCGGCGTTCAGCCCGGACCCGGCGCGACCGCCGCGATCCGCCGCCCCGCCACAAGCTAGAGCCTGCTGCTCCCCCTTCCGGTCGAAGCGGCCCGTCCAGCTGCACCGCCGTCCCCGCGCCCGCGCGCCGCCGAAGCGGCCCGCCGCCCGGCGGGCCCGCCGCCCGGCGGGCCGGTCCGTCCGGCCCGGCCACCTCCTGCCAGCACTTCTGTTGACAACAATGTGCGCAACTGGGTACCGTCCCGGCGGACGCGAGGACCGGGGGGCATACGGTGAGGCTCGAAGGCAAGGTTGCCGTCGTGACAGGCGGCGCACGGGGGTTCGGCCGCGGGATCGTGGAGCGCTTCGCCGCCGAGGGAGCCCGCGTCGTCGTCGCCGACCTCCTCGAGGACGAGGGCGGTGCCGTCGTCCGGGCGGTCGAGCGGGCCGGCGGTAGCGCTCGATTCCTCCGCACCGACGTGACCGTCGGCGAGCAGATGGCGACGCTGGTCGCCTTCGCCGAGGAGACCTTCGGCAAGCTCGACGTCATGGTCGGCAACGCCGGCGTCCTCGTGCGTGCCGGCCTGGAGGAGATCACCGAGGAGCAGTACCGCACCCAGTTCGACGTCAACGTCAAGGGGACTTGGCTCGCCTGCAAGCACGCGATCCCCGCGATGCGGCGGGCCGGCGGGGGCTCGATCGTCCTCACGGCGTCGGCCGCCGCGTACCGGGCGCTCCCGGGCAGCCCGCTCTACGGGGCGAGCAAGGCGGCGATCGTCATGCTCGCCAAGAACACCGCCCTCGGCGTGGCGCACGAGAACATCCGCTGCAACGCGGTCGCGCCCGGGCCGGTGGCCAACGAGTTCTACGGCTTCAGCGACGCCGAGATGCAGGCATGGGTCGACCGGTTCAGCCCGGACGTCCCGATGGGCTGGATGGGCGAGTCCATCGACGTCGCAAACGCGGCGCTGTTCCTCGCGAGCGACGAGGCGCGCTGGGTGACGGGCACCGTGCTGGGCGTCGACGGCGGCTTCACGCTCTGAGCGGGCAGATCCCCACGGTCGGCCTACCACTTCCTCCCGAGATAGGCGCCGTCGTCCTCGAGGCGCTCCTGGAGCCGGGCGACGTCGACGTCGTGCACCGCAACGCCGTCCCGCAACGCGAGGTCGGCCGCGCTGCCCGACGCCTGGCCCATCACGAAGCACGGTCCCGACACCCGCGCCGAGGACTGGCCCTCGTGGGTCATCGAGGCGCAGCGCCCGGCGACGAAGAGGTTGTCCACCTGCTGGGGGACGATCATGCGGTACGGCATCTGGTTGAAGCCGCGAGCGTCGGGATCGCGAGGCCAGCGGATCTCGACGCTGCCGGCGACGTGGGCCTCGACGGGCCAGCCGTTCACGCCGATCGTGTCGTCGAAGTCGGCGCATTCGAGGATGTCGTCCTCGCTCAGCTGGTACTCGCCGACGATGCGGCGCGTCTCGCGGATGCCGAGCTGGGGGGCGATGTCGACGATGTACGCCTCTTCGAAGCCCGGCGTCGCCTGGCGGATGAAGGCGAAGGTGTCGCGGATCTGCCGCCGTCCCTCGATCTCGCCGTAGCTCAGCTCGGCGGCGTCGGTCCCGTCCACGGCGCTCCCGTCGGGGTTCCTCACCTGGGTCAGGTTCGCCCGCCACTCGAGCGGGTTGCGCTGCGGCCGGACGATCGCGCCCCTGCGGGGGAACTGGTGGGTCCCGGCCGCCTCCGCCTCGGCCATCAGCTTCGGGATCACCTCCCAGGCGCGGCCCGCCCGCGCCGGGTCGACCCCGTTGATGCGGAACATCAGCGAGGGGTAGAGCATCCCGCTCAGCTTCTCCGACTTCTCGAACGGGGCCCCCGACCACGCGGCCACGTCGCCGTCGCCCGAACAGTCGATGAAGATCCTCCCGCGTACCGCGCCGCGCCCGGACTTGGTCTCGACGAGCACGGCGTCGATCGCACGCTCCGAGCCCATCACGACGCCCACGGCGAGCGCGTGGAACAGCATCGTCGCGCCGGACTCGAGCACCAGCTCGTCGGCCGCGATCTTGTACGCCGAGATGTCGTAGGCCTGCGCGGTGATGCGGTTGGCGAAGGACAGGTGCGGCTCGTTCAGCCCGTCGAGCCGGCCGATGCGCTCCAGGAACTCGTCGGCGAGACCGTGGATGATCTGGCGGTGCTCGCCGTGGACGTTGGCGTGCAGGCCGCAGAAGGTGCTGAGCCCTCCGGCGGTGCCGGCGCCTCCGAGGAAGCCGTACCGCTCGAGCAGGATCGTCGACCGGCCCGTGCGCGCCGCGGCGGCGGCCGCCATCATCCCGGCGGGGCCGCCCCCGACGACCACGACCTCGAACTCGCCGATGACGGGGGTCGTCCTGCTCGGCTCGACCACCCGGCCCTGCTCACCTGCCGCCACCTGTCGCTCCCTCCGGTCCGTGATCGCACTATACGGGCACACCCCGAGCGGGCACCCCTTCGCCGCGACGGCGTCGGTCGCGTCCGGCTGCCCGCTCGCGACGCTGCCGCACCGGGCGACGTCCCGAATGGCCCGGGCGGCTACGGCGGGCCACGATGGCGGTCCGAGGCGGCGGCGCCGGCGTGTCCGGCGGCGCCGGCCCGACGGGCGATACTGGCAGGACCGAGGAGAGCGCCCACATGGCGGCACCGACGAGGAGGCGCGCATGCAGCTGACCGACGACGAGAAGAAGCTGCTCGACGGCGAGTCCGGACGTGCCATGCAGGCGGCGATGGACCTGCTCGTCCGCTACGGCGAGGCGCTCGGGGCCGAACGGCTCATCGAGACGAACAACGTCTGCGGTGCCAACGTCATGGCGGCGCGCCAGGTCCGGCTCCTGAAGAAGGCCGACCACGACGCGGCGTTCTCGGAGTGGAGCCTCGACAGCTCGGACGTGCTGGACATCCCGCCCGTTCAGGCGCACAGCTGCCAGCTGATCGGCCCGATGGACATCGAGAACTGGGAGCTGCAGGGCATCACCCCCGAGGACCGGGCGACCGTGATGGCGAGCGAGGACTACAGCGCCAAGCACGGCATCCACCTCATGAGCACCTGCACCCCCTACCAGGTCGGCAACGTCCCGATTAAGGGCGAGCACTGCGCATGGATGGAGTCCTCCGCCGTGGTGTACATCAACTCGGTCCTCGGCGCCCGGACGAACACCGAGGGCCGCGAGAGCACCGGGGCGGCCATGCTCACGAGGAGGATCCCCTACTGGGGCTTCCACCTCGACGAGAAACCGCTTCGGCACGCACCTCGTCGAAGTCGAGCACGAGGTCTCGAGCGTCATGGACTGGGGCCTGCTCGGCTACTACATCGGGGAGGTGATCGAGGACGGCATCCCGGTCATCAAGGGGATCAACGAGATCCCGAACCTCGTGAAGCTGAAGCACTTCGGAGCGGCCGCGTCCTCATCCGGCGGCGTCGAGCTCTACCACGTCCCGGGCATCACGGCCGAGGCCCGCACGGTGGCGGAGGCCTTCGGCGGGAACCACCCAGTGGCGACCGTGCGCTTCGGCGAGCGCGAGCGCCGCGCGACCTACGAGCACCTGAACTCGACGGCGCGCGATCGCGACGTCGACCTCGTGATGATCGGCTGCCCCCACGCGACGATCGAGCAGATCCGGGAGGTCTGCCGGCTGCTCGACGGACGGCGCGTCCACGCCAACTCGGACCTGTGGGTGTTCACGCCGCGCGCGATCCGCGAGGTCGCCGAGCGCAGCGGCTATGCGAAGATCCTGCGCGACGCCCGGGCGCGCCTGATGAGCGACACCTGCCCCGCGATCGGGCAGTTCCTGCCGCCGGACACCAGGGTCGTCGCGACCGACTCGGCGAAGCAGGTCCACTACCTGCCGGCGATCATGAAGGTCCAAGGGCTGTTCGGCTCGACCGTGGAACTGCATCGAAGCGGCGGTCACGGGCACGTGGAACGGGGGTCTCGCATGAAGGTGGTGCGCGTGCACGGGGACCGCATCGTCGGCGGCGTCGCAGAGGGCGAGGCGCTCGTCACCCGGGAGCGGATCTCCGGCTGGGGCGGGATCGACCCGCGGACCGGCACGGTGATCGAGACCCGCCACGAGCTGTGCGGCCAGTCGTTCAAGGACCGCGTCCTCGTCTTCCCCGGGGCGAAGGGCTCGTCGGGCTGGTCGGCCATGTTCCACATGGCCCGGCTCACCGGCACGGCGCCGAAGGCGATGATCTTCACCCTGATGAACACGAAGATGGCGCTCGGCGCGGTGGTCACCCACGTCCCGACGATGACCCGGCTCGACCAGGACCCCTTCGAGGTGATCGAGACGGGCGACTGGGTGCGCGTCGACGCCGACAACGGCGTCCTCGAGGTGTACAAGGGCGGGCGGCCCGACTGACCCCTCGGCCGTGCGCCGAACCCCCCGCCCGCTCAGTACAACGTGGTCGGCGCCATCCCGAAGCGGACGCGGCCGAGGTTCTCCGCCGAGCGCTCGTGCTGCAACGTGATGTGCGTCCTGACCTCGGCGAGGTCGCGAAAGCAGCGCAGCAACCGGTCGCCGCTGCGCGTGCCGCTGGTCCCCGCCGAGCGGAAGAGGAGGTCGACGGCATCCCAGCACAGCTGCACGCAGGACTGCTCGCGGAGCAGCAGCCGGCGGTTGAGCTCGTCGTCGAACGCGACCCGGTCCTCGCTCTGGCGTCGGCACCACTCCTCGTAGTCGCGCCCGGTCTGGGCGAGCGCCGCCTCGGCGGTGTCCACCAGGGCGAAGGCGCGTCCGAACCATTCCTGGTAGAGGTGGTCCTCGCTCCGCTGGGTGAACGGCGGGTAGGACATCTTCTTCGCCCGCAGCATCTCCTCGTAGACGTCGAGCGCCGCCCAGCCGATCCCGACGGCCACCGCCACGACCTCGGAGAGCAGGAAGCTCCCGAACGGGCCGGAGTAGATCGGGTTGTCGTAGAGCCCCGTCCCGGGGCGCTCGAAGGCCGCGCCCTCAGGACCGGGGGCTGCGAGGGTGCGGTGCTCGGGCACGACGACGTCGTCCACGACGACGCGACGCGAGCCCGTGCCCCGCATGCCGAGGACGTCCCAGTTGTCGATGATCGAGAAGTGCTCGCGATCGACGAGGCAGAAGCGCGCCTGCGGTGGCCCGGCGGCGGTCTCCAGCGCGACCCCGATGAAGTGCGTGGCGATGTCGCAGCCCGAGCTGTAGTCCCACGCCCCGCTCATGCGGTATCCGCCCTCCACCGGGGTGATCCTCCCGGCGGGCAGGCCCGAGAGCGGGATGACGACGTTCCCGTCGTCCCCGTAGACCTCGACCTGGGCCCGCTCCGGCCAGCTCGCAAAGGTGTGCGGGTGGCCGGCCGTCAGCGCGTAGACCCAGCCGCTCGACGGGCACCCCCGGGAGAGCTCGGTCGCCACCTGGTGGAAGACACCGATGCCGAGCTCGTAGCCGCCGAAGCGCCGCGGCTGGAGGACCCGGAAGAACCCTGCGTCCACGAACTCGTCACGCGTCTGCTCGGGCAGCCTCCCGAGGGCTTCGCAGCGGTCTTGACGCTCGCGTAGCACCTCGCGCATCCCCCGGGCCCTGGCGATCATCTCCTCCCCGGTCAGCCCGGGCTCGGGCGCCGCGATCGCGCCGCTCGCGAGGGTGGTCAACCGAGGAATCCCTCCATCGCGGCGATGACCTCGTCCCCAGCCTCGACCGGGAGCATGTGGCCCACGCCCGGGACGATCCGGACGCGCGCGTCGGGGATCGCCCGCTCGAATGGTCCGCGTAGCCGACGGGCACCAGGCGGTCGTTCGCACCCCACACCAGCAGCGTCGGCGCGGCGATCCGGCGCAGGCGCTTGGCGAGGCCCTTTTCGGGGATGGGCCACATGAACTTCGCCGCAGCGGAGAAGCCCTGCATCATCGGGATCAGCAGCTCGTCGACGACCTTCGGGTCGGAGACGTCGATCGTCTCGAGGCCCTCCCGCATCGCCCGAGCGCCGGGACCCTCCGGGTCGCCCCACATGAGGCCGCCGAGCTCGGTGACCCCCACCCCGAACACGTCGGCGACGGGCTCGTCGTCGTCCCAGAGCCCGACCGGCCCGAGGAGGACGAGCCTTGCGACGCGGGACGGGTAGTGCGCCGCCAGCTCGGCAGCCACCATGCCGCCGAACGAGTGGCCGACCACACAGGCGCCGTCGAGCCCGAGCGCCTCGAACACCTCGTCGTAGTGGATCGCGAGATCGTGCACGTCGTCGATCTCGCTGAGCTCGGAGAGGTCCCGAAAGCCCGGTGCCATCGGGGCGACGACGTTCCAGCGCCGCGCCAAGGTGGCGAGGATCTCGTCCTGCTCCGAGACCCCGCCGGCCCCGTGGAGGTAGACGACCGTCGGGACGTCGCCCCCCGGGCCGGCCTCGATGACCCGGCAGATCAGGCCGCTCGGCAGCTGCACGTCCCTGCTCGTCGTGCCCGTCACCGTCGCCATCAGGCCTCCCGCTCGAGCGGCGCCGGCTGCGCCAACTCGCTCAGGGTGTCGGTCGGCCACCAGCGGTCCTCGTACTCGTCGAAGCGGTCGCGGCAGCTTCGGCGCCACCTCGGTCGCGAACCGCTCGATGTTCGCCATGGTGCGCTCACGCGAGAGGTTGCCGAACTGGAGGTTGACCATCAGGTGGCCGACGCGCAGACGGTCGGCCATGTCGCCGAGGCGCTCCGTCACCGTCTCGGGGCTCCCGGCGACGACGTAGCCCCGGTCGACGATCTCGGACCAGGTGAGGTCGTCGGCGAAGGCCCGCCGTGCGGCCTGCTCCACCTGGCCGACGATGCCCTTGCGCATCGTCGCCACGCTCGTGTACCCGGGCGGGTTGCTGAAACCCGGATAGAGGTGCAGGCAGCGGTTGAAGAAGTACAGCGCCGCCTCGCTGTAGAGCTCCTCGGCCTGGGCGTCGGAGTCGGCAACCCCGATGAACTGGATGAAGCCCGCCGAGTAGGGGTTCGCCTCGGCGCCGTGGCGGTCGACCGCCTCCCAGTAGCCGTCGAGCACCTGGCGGGCACGCAGGTAGCCGAAGAACGAGAGGTAGGCGTAGAGGAAGCTGTTCTGCATGCACCAGTCCCAGGTCTCGACGCGAGCCGCCGCCGGGGATCCACACCGGCGGGTGCGGCTGCTGGATCGGACGGGGCCAGACGTTGACGTAGCGCAGCTTGGTGTAGCGGCCGTTGAAGGCGAACGGCTCGCGGATGTCCAGGCCCGGATGATCAGGTCGTGCGCCTCGGGGTACTTCTCCCGCGGGTCGTCCGGGATCTGGCCCGTAGCAGTAGTTGGTGTCCATCGGCGTGCCGACCGGGAAGCCGGCGACCAGGCGCCCGCCCGACATGACGTCGAGCATCGCGAACTCCTCGGCCACGCGGATCGGCGGATTATAGAGCGCGATCGAGTTGCCCAGCACGACCGAGCGCGCCTGCTGGGTCCGCCGCGCCAGCGTCGCGGCGATCAGGTTGGGCGAGGGCATGAGGCCGTAGGCGTTCTGGTGGTGCTCGTTGACGCCGATGCCGTCGAAGCCCAGCTGGTCGGCGTATTCGAGCAGGTCGATGTAGTCGTTGTACACGCCGTGGCCGAGCACGGGGTCGTACAGCTCCGACGCGGGAGGTCGACCCACACACCCCGGTAACGCTGCCGGAAGTCGTCCGGCAGGTACGGGTAGGGCATCAGATGGAAGGCGTGGAGCTTCACGGCCGTGGAACCCCCTTCGGAGCGGCGCGCGCTCGGCGGGTGGCTGGCCACCGGCGAGCGGCCGGGCATCGCGGCCTGGACCCGCGCTCGGCGGGCACCGTCGCCCGTCGTTCGGCCCCCCGGCCAGGTGCGGGCGAAGCTAACTGATTGGTCGCAGTCTTGTCAACATTCCGCGGCGTGCTGCGCGGCCGAAAGGAGGCGCCCATGGCCACATCGCCGGCGCTGTTGGCGGCGCGCCGACCAGGCTCGCTCTAGGACGCCACGAGGCTCCTGACGCGCTCGCTCAGCGCCGACGTTGCTCCAGCTCAAGCTCGTCGTGAGGGGCGGTGGATCTCCGGGGCACGTCTGTCATCCCTGAAGGAGCGCTCAATGTCAAGAGCGTCGCCCGCAGGGCGACACGATTTGTTCCTGGTCGGTGAGCTGAGCCGGTCACGGTATTCCATAGTCCGGGCGCGACGAAGTCCTCCTCCCGTGCTCCGCAGGAAGAGGGTCGTCAAGATCTGGGCGAAGCCTGGGTCTTTACGACCCGGTCATCCTTGGTCGGAGATCATTGGGATCGCCCGCCGGAGGCGGGCTTGGCTGCGTTCCCTCTTCGCGAGGATGCTCTTCGCTCCTCCAGGTTCGTGCTCCTGGCGGGGACATGCCGAGCTGCTCGGATGCCAGTCATCCCTACGTCGTGCGAGGCGACATGGAGCGATGCGACAACAGCCGGACGGGCTTAATCAGGAACTAACGACCGCGCCTTTCGGGGGTCATGACAGACAACAAGCGCGTGTCCGGCTGGTGCCGAGCTCACCGGATCGCCTCGGCGAGGCAGCGGATCTCTCCGTCCCTCAGGCCGAAGTAGACGAGGGTGAGGATGTGCCGGGCGAGAGCCACCCGGGCGATCTTGTTCGAGTCGCGACGCTCGGCGATCCGTTCGAAGCGCTCGGCTTGGAACCCGGCTCGCCGCTGTGCGGCCTCGACCGCTGCCCAGCGCACGAGACGGCTGCCTTGTTTCGTGATCGGGCCGCGCACGACGTGGACGTCGGACTCGCGGTGCCGCGGCGTGAGCCCGGCCCAGCAGGCGAGCTTGTCCGGCGAGGAGAACCTCGACACGTCGCCGATCTCGGCGCAGAACACCGCGCCGAGGACGGGCCCGACGCCGGGGATGGCCTGGATCGCGAGGTAGCCCTTGTTGCCCGCGAGCCAGCGGTCGACCTCGCCCTCGAGCATCGCGATCTCTTTGTCGTAGGCGGAGATGAGGTCGCGGAGCGACTCGACGCGAATGCCGTAGGCGCGACCGAGCCGAGCGATGTTCAAGAGGTCCTGGCCCGCGGTGCCGAACAGGTCGGTCATCGGGACAGCAACGCCTTCTTTCGCGAGCACGGAGTGGACCTGGGACTTGAGCGCGGAGCGGAGCCCGACGAGCTTCGCTCTGTAGCGGACGATCTCGCGGAGCTCGCGGAGCTCCGGTGGGGCGATGTAGGCCTCCGCGAGACGCCCGAGGCGCAACAGGTCGACGAGGTCCTCGGCATCACGCTCGTCGTTCTTCACTCTGCGGTGGCCCCAGTTGTTGCCGAGTGGGTGGGCGAGGTGGAGGTTCGCGCCGAGCTCTTCGAGGAAGTCCGCGAGCCAGTACCACCCGTAGCACGCCTCGAGGACGACCTCTGGGTGCTCACCGGCTTTCGCGAGCTCTCGCGCGAACGCTTCCCGGTCGTTGTCGAGATGGACCGTCTCGAGGACGGTGCCCGCCGCGTCCTTGTGGACGATTACCGAACGGCGCCGGTGGAAGTCGATGCCGACGTAACGTTGCTCCACGGGTGTTCTCCTTCGTCGTGGGGGTGTGCCTTTCGAAGCACCGAGTGTGCCAACACTCGGTTCCCCACGACGAGGAGAACCCTCGTTCTTTGACTTCGCAGGCCGAGCCATCGCGAGCTCTTTCAGCCGGCGTTCGGGTGCGCACTCACCGCACTCGTCACGCAGGGGCCGCGCCGCGGTCCTTCATCACATCAGGCCTTGAGGACCAGCACCTCTGAGTACTGACCATCCGACAGCCACGCCCGCACCTTGATGGCGTTGCCGGGCGCGAGCGACACGACCGAGTGCAGCGTGGTCGTGAAGTCTCCGACATGGACGTATTTGTGCTCGGCGGGGTTCCAGCGCCAACGGGCGATGTGGAGGCGGGCGGACGAGAAGGGGCTCCGCGGGGCGAACACCGCCTGGAACTTCAGGAGGTGGGAGCTTGTTCGCCATCACCTTGTTGAATTTCACGAACAGCGCCACGCTCGCGCCCCGGATCGGCAGCGCAGAGGAGCCGCCCGCGGCCGCGACCACTGGTGACGGTGTCGCGCCCTGGCCGTTCGCTCCTGACGTGCCGTTCCCGCTCGTCGGGCTCGTCGTGGTCGTGGTCGTGCTGGTGGTCGTCGTCGAAGCACCCGGGGAGCCGCCGGTCGGGGTCGAGGGCGCGGCCAGCACCAGGAGCACGTAGCTCGCCGTCGACGTGGTGACGACCGGCTGGTCGTCGCTGTCGTTGTCGTTGACGTCGTTGGGCGGGTCATCGTCGACCGGCTTGCACGTCGACGTGACGGTCACCGAGTACGCGGCCGCGCCGGGTGCGCTCGGTGTGCCCGAAAGGGTCGCCGTAGCGGGGTCGAACGTGAGCCCCGCGGGGAGGGCGCCCTGGGTCACTTGGAGCTGCCAGCTCAGCACCGGCGATCCGGTCGCCGAGAAGGTGAAGCTAAACGGCTGGCCGACGGCCGCCTCCGCCGGAGGCGAGCCGGAGGTGAGCTGGGCTGCTACGCACCCGCAGTTCTCCTGCGCTCCGGCGGCCGGGGCGGCCACCACGGTGACCGCCAGGGCCGACAGCGGAAGTGCCGCAAGTCCGAGAACGGTGAGCACCCTCGGCTTCCGAACCATGCGCATGCTGCTCCTCTCGATGCTGCTCGATGCGACCCGATGTGCCGGACCCCGGCCGTGACCCTCCACCCGCGCTCGGCGGGGGCGGCTGCTGTGACCATGCGGAATCCGGTGTTACCGAGGAATCCGGTGTTGCCGAAACGTGACGCCGTGGTGATGCGGCGCGGGGCGTGTCGGTGCCGGCAGGGCTGATACGCACGACGGGGGAGCCGGTCCGAAGGACCTGCGCACCCGTCGTCTCCGCCCCTGCTCCCCGCCACGACCTCGGGGTCGTCACGAGAACAGATCAACGGCACCGCCGGACGGATGCCGCTCGCGACCTGCCCCACCGGCCGTCACGCTCGAACCGTACCGACCGACTTCCCCACATCAGCCCCGACCGACTTCCCCACATCAGCCGTGACGAAACACCCGTCGGCCTCCGCGCACCGCACGACCGTAGCAGGCAGGGTTACCGCGGATTTAGCCGCTTTCCGTGATGTTTCGACCACCCTGCGCAACAATCCTCAGGCAGGCGCAGGGGCGCAGCGCAATCGTGCCCGATGGGGCGAAGCGCGGTCGCGCGACGCCGGCCCCCGCCGCCTCGAGCAGCTCGTCGCCCTCGTCGCCCTCGTCGCCGGCGTGTGCCCCCTCGGCGCGGATGCGCGTGGCGAACCCGATGTTCATGGCGCCGTAGTTGGAGAGGCCGACGAATGAGTGCGGCGTGTTCGAGCTCAACAGGTAGCGCACGAATGACAGGTAGATCCAGTAGCCGATCGCGAAACCCGCGACCGCGATCATCACGATCACCGCGGGAGCACACAGCGTCCAGCCCAACCGCCGCTCAGCGCGGAGTCGGCCGGACTCCCTGGCCTTCACATGCTCGAGAACACGCTCGGCAACTGCCGCCCGAGCTTGCAGAACGGCGCTCGTCGGCGCTTGTCGGGAATGCGCCGGCCGTGCGTGACGCCCATGTCGCCACCCCCTCGTCGATGCCTTGCCCCACCCAAGTACACCGATGTCGGATCGCCCGATGCCGCTCGAGCTGCCGCAAACTTCGTGCATCACTCCGCCCGACGGTGGTGACGAGCTCCACGGTGGTCTCGTTCGGGCCAAGTCCTCCACGCCGGTGGGCCGCGACGACCGCTTCGAACCGGGTAGCACATGAGCGCGCGTCGGTCGTCTCCGCGTCCGTTCGACACGCCGGACCGCAGAGAGCGGGCGGCGCCCACCGAGGCAGCACGACCTGCCAAGCGCTTGCGCTCGGGCCCGGACTCGATTGACATTGGGACGAGGCGTTAGCCTCGGCGCCGCAGGCGGTGGCCGGCGCTGCTGGCCGGGTACAGCCTCTGCACCATCGGCGCACGGGCGGGCAGGAGGGCAGATGGCGCGAGCGACGTGGACAGGGTTCTTGAGCTTCGGGCTCGTCAGCGTTCCGGTCGGCCTCTACTCGGCCACGGTGGACCAGACGGTCCACTTCAACCAGCTCCACAAGGGAACGTCGCACCGAATTCGCTACAAGAAGGTCGACGAGGTCACCGGCGAGGAGGTCGCCTCCGCTGACATCGTGAACGGGTACGACCTCGGCGACGACGAGTTCGTGGTCGTGAGCCGTGAGGAGCTGAAGGAGGCCGCGCCGGGGCGTTCAGAGACGATCGAGATCTCCGACTTCGTCGATCTGGAACGCATCGATCCGGCATTCTTCCGGCAGACCTACTACCTCGGGCCGCGCGGCAAAGGCGCCGACCGTGCCTATGCGCTGTTGCTGCAGGCCATGCGGGCGAGAAAGAAGGTCGGGATCGCCACCCTGGTGCTGCGCGACAAGGAGCATCTCGTGGCCGTCCGGCCCGGCGAGGACGTGCTGATTCTCGAGACGATGTACTTCGCCGACGAGATCCGGGACGCTCATGAGCAGATCGACAATCTTCCGAAGAACGTGTCGTTCCAAGGGCGCGAGCTCCAAGTCGCTGAGCAACTCATCGAGTCGCTGACGGCCGAGTGGTCGCCGAGCAATTACCCCAACACCTATCGCGAGCGTGTCGAGGCAGTCATCGAGGAGAAGCGCAAAGGCCGTTCGATCGTCTTCCCGACCGAGCAGCCGAAGTCGAACGTGGTCGACCTCATGTCCGTGCTCGAAGCGTCGCTCGCCCGCACCGCAGCATCCCGGGGCGCCAATGTCGAGAAGGCGGAAGCCGGCACGAAGCGCTCGCGTTCGAAGCCGGCGGCCGCGGGCGAACAGCAGAGCTTCGAAGGGATGAGCAAGGCCGAGCTGCTCGAACGTGCCGCCGAGCTCGACGTCCAGGGGCGCTCCAAGATGTCGAAGCTCCAGCTCGTGGAGGCATTGACGGAGACCACGGCCCCAAAGCGCCGCGGCAGAAGGGTCTCCTGATACAGGCTCGCGGTACAACTGCACCATGGCGCTGCAATCGACAAGGATCGACGTCTGCCTGGACTGCGACAACGACCTGGAGCACTGCCACGGCACCGCAATCGTCCATCTCGAGGGCGTATCGGAGTGCTCCGACGATCCCGGCTGCCCCTTGAACGCGGAGCTGCACCTATTCATCCACCGCTGCGACGAGGACGGGTGCTGCCCCTGAGCGTCGCGCTAGCTGCTCACGCGCCGTCGATCCTCGGGACCGGCGGCTCGAGGGGGGTGCACTGCCAGTCCACTACCAGTCGTTGGCAGTCCACTACCAGTCGTTGGACGCCTGGCGTCGGACCCTCTCGGCGGCCACGGAGGATCCTGGCCGACCCAGGCTACGCGGTTTCGACATTCAGGTAGTCGATGAGGCCGCAGATCTCCAGGGCCTTCTTGGGGTTCGGCTGGGGTTGGCGCAGGACCAGGCGTCGTCCTTGCTGTTCGAGCGTGTTGTGGACGGCGACGAGCACGGCTATTCCGGACGAGTCGAGGAAGGGCAGGCTCGAGAGGTCGACGATGATCTCCGGGTCGCTTGAGGCGACGACTTCGTCCATCACTTGCGTCAGTTCAGCCACATGTGCCCGGTCAAACTCCCCGACCAGCGAGATGACGGATTGGCCGTCATGGCGTGCCCAGCTGGTCGCGAAGGATCTGGGAGACGAATCGAAGGATTCCATAACTAGGAATTCTCTCACGCGTGGAGCAGAGCCTCGCCGAGCGGCTCACTCGAGCAACTGGCTTGGATCGGAATGTATCCGTTCGCTTCGTCACTCGGGGGAATACGGCGCTCTGGCTAGGCGGATCGACGAGGCCACGGTGACCAGCGCACTCGCGGTTGGGAGAAGGTCTTCGTCGCCATGGGGGTGCGCCCGCCCGGGACGTCCGCCCAGCGAACTGGGTCGGAAAGCCGAGGAGCATGTCCACAATGTCCCGAGTCATCACATAAGTGGGGTCCCGAGACATCACATAAGTGGGCGCTGAGGGACTCGAACCCCCGACCTGCTCGTTGTAAGCGAGCTGCTCTGACCATCTGAGCTAAGCGCCCGGAGCGAGCGTCAATCTTCGCGCCAGCGCGGGGCCGATGGCGACGCCGGCACAAATCACCGCCCCGATGCCCGCAGCTCCGCCCGGGAGGGCACCTCCGGCACTCCTGCAACCTCCGACTCGAGGCGGCCCATCGTGGACCGCCACCAGCAGCGGGGGGCGGCCTGTTCCGAGGTCGCCCAGGTGGTCGCGCCCGTAGACTTCACGTTGCGCCGTCACTCGGACGAGCGGCCCGTGGGACAACACCACGCTTCCCGCCCGACCGAGCAGTCCGGCACGCCGAGCAATAGTCGCCCGCTCGTGAACGAAGGAGCCGCCAGCGCCATGCCCCCACGCCGCGCCACTCCGCACATCCTGGCCGTCGCCAGGGGCGACGAACCTGCCGACCTGCTGATCACGGGTGGCACGGTCTTCGTGCCCGGCACCCGGGAGTGGGTGACGACCGATCTCGCGATCGTGGACGGGGTCGTCGCCGGCTGGGGCCGGCGTGAGGCTCGCGAGGAGGTCGACGTCGACGGGGCAGCCCTCACGCCTGCGTTCGTCGACCCCCACATGCACCTCGAGTCGACGAAGATGTGGGTGGACGAGTTTGTCCGCGCCGTGCTCCCCCTCGGGACGACGGCCGTGGCCGCGGATCCGCACGAGATCGCCAACGTTTTCGGCGTCCCCGGGGTCGCTGCGCTGAGCGCCGCGGCAGAGCGGCTGCCCTTCACCTTCGGGATCTGCGCGTCGAGCTGCGTGCCGGCATCGCCCTTCGAGAGCCCCGGCGCGGAGATCCATCCGGCCGAGCTCCGAGAGCTCCTGGCGCAGCCGGGCGCGATCGGCGTCGCCGAGGTGATGAACTTCCCCGGCGTGGTCGCCGGCGACCCGGAGCTGCTCGCCAAGATCGCCGCCGCCGGCAACCGGCGCGTCGATGGACACGCTCCGGGACTCTCCGGCCCGATGCTCGACGCGTACCTCGCCGCGGGCGTCGAGTCGGACCACGAGTGCACCGAGCTCGAAGAGGCCGAGGAGAAGCGCAGGAAGGGCATGTGGATCTTCGTCCGCCAGGGTTCCGCGAGCCGCAACCTTCGGGCCCTGATCGCCACCGTGCTGATGCACGGCACCGAGCGGGTCGCCCTCTGCAGCGACGACCGCGAACCCGACACCATCCTGACCGACGGCCATATGGACGACTGCGTCCGCCTAGCGGTGGCATGCGGCGTGAGGATCGAGGACGCGCTCGTGCTCGCGACCTCCAACCCGGCCGACTACCACCACTTCGACCACCTCGGCTGGCTCGCCCCCGGCTACCAGGCCGACGTCCTCTGCTTCGACTCGCTGACCGGGCTGCGCCCCGCCCGCGTCTGGCAGGCCGGGAAGCTCGTGGCAGTGGACGGTTCGATCGTGCCGGGCGCGGTTCCTGACACGCCTGCGCCGGAGTGGATGCGCCGCTCCGTGCACCTGCCGACGCCGCCGGGAGCCGACCAGCTCGACCTCGTGCCGCCGGCGGACGGCAGCGCCCGCGTCATCGGCATCGCCTCGGACACGCTCACCACTCGCCACCTCATCCTCGACGTCACCGACCCCGCCAACGCGGTCGCCCGGATCGCGGTCGTCGAGCGCCACCGGGAGACCGGGCGCATCGGCCTCGGCTACGTCCAGGGCTTCGGGCTGAAGCGGGGTGCGATCGCCTCTACCGTCGCCCACGACGCCCACAACTGCATGGTCGTCGGCGCGCTCGACGACTCCGGCCCCGCCGACATGGCGACCGCGCTGGCGCGCCTTGCCGAGCTCGGCGGCGGCCAGGTGGCCGCGCTCGACGGCCAGGTGCTCGCCGAGGTCGCCCTGCCGATCGGGGGCCTGATGAGCGACCGGAGCGCCGGTGAGATCGCCCGGGAGGTCGACCACCTCGCGCGCGTCGCCGCCGAGCACCTCGGGATCGAGATCGCTGCGCCGTTCATGCAGCTCAGCTTCCTCGGTCTCTCTGTCATCCCCGAGCTGCGGATCACGGACCGTGGCCTGGTCGACGTCGAGCGCTTCGCGCTGACGGAGCTGTCGCCGACCTGAACGCGGGCAGGTCCCGGTCGATGGCGAGTGAGCGCGGATCCCTCAGGACGAGCTGATCGCGAAGACCCCGACGCTCGTGCCGCAGGCCTGGAACGTTGCCGGCACCGAAAGCGACTCGGAGCTGGCCGGGGGCGTCACCTGGACCGAGGCGACGTTCTGGCACCCGACTCCGTTGACGGGGACGTTGGCGACCGACAGCACCAGGTCGGCGGTGCCACCCGGCGTGAGTGTCACCGGGGACGGAGCGGGCCCGGTCTCGGTCGCCGTGAGGTCGAGCTTCGGTCCCGCCCCCGCGCCGGAAGCGCCCGAGGCTCCGAAGAACGCGATGCTCGGGTAGCCCTCGAGGGTGCAGGTCGTCGGCCCGGAGTTCGTGACCGTGAAGGTGAGGTGGGTGGTGCCTGCCGCAGTGCTCCCGCCGGTCTCGGCCACCTGCAGGACCCCGGTCGAGCACGTCGGCGCGGCCGCGCTCGTGGTCGACGTCGAGGAGGACGTGGTGGACTGCGCCGAGCTGGAGCTCGTCGAGCTCGAGCGCGAGCTGTAGCTCGACGGCGAGCTCGAGCTCGAGCTCGAGGTGGGGCTGTTGCCGCCGGAGGAGGAGCATGCGCCGAGCAGCAGCCCCGCGAGCACTACTGCCGCCAGGCTGGCCGAGGACGCGAGGGGACGCCGCCGGAAGGTTCGAAAAGCCATGGGAACTGTCTACCGGCTACGGGAACAGTCCGCGTAGTCGCGTCGCCTCGGCGACACGCTCGACGCCGAGGGCGACCGCGGCGCGCCGGAGCGGGACCTTGAGCGTCAGTGCCTGCTCCCAGGTCGACCGGAACGCCCGGTCCATCGTCTGGCGCAGTCGCTGGGCGACGAGCTCGGACTCCCACGCGTAGCCCTGGCGGGACTGCGCCCACTCGAAGTACGACGCGGTCACCCCACCGGCGTTGGCGAGCACGTCGGGCACGACGACGATCCCACGTTGCTCGAGCACCGCGTCGGCCTCGGGCCGGGTCGGCCCGTTGGCCGCCTCCACGACGATCTTCGCACCGAGCCGCTCGGCAAGCTCGACGGTGATGACGCCGGCGAGCGCGGCGGGGATCGCGAGCTCGCACTCGATCGTGAACAGGTCTTCCGGATCGATCGGATCCGCTTGGGGGAAACCGGCGACCGTGCCGGTCTCGGCCACGTGGTCGGCGAGGGCCGCCGGGTCGAGGCCGGCGGGGTTGTGCACGGCGCCGGCGACGTCGGCGACGGCGACGACTCGCATGCCGAGCGAGGTGAGGAGGAACACGAGCGGCGCGCCGACCTTGCCGTGGCCCTGGATCACCGCCCGAGCGCCGGGGAGGCCCATCCCAAGCTCGGCGAAGGTGGCCTTGGTGCACAGCGTCACACCGGTCGCGGTGGCACCCACATGGCCGTGAGAGCCCCCGATGGCGAGCGGCTTGCCGGTCACGACGCCCGGGGTCGCCTCGCCGCGCAGCATCGAGACCGTGTCCATGACCCAGGCCATCACTCGTGAATCCGTGTTCACGTCCGGAGCCGGGATGTCACGGTCGGGGCCGAGCATCTGGCCGACGGCGAAGGCCCAGCGGCGGGTGAGCCGCTCGAGCTCGGGCGTCGACAGGGTCGCCGGATCCACCACGACCCCGCCCTTTGCCCCGCCGAATGGGATGTCGACGACGGCACACTTGATGGTCATGTCGGCTGCGAGCGCCATCACCTCGTGGACGTCGACGGCTGGGTGGAACCGGATCCCGCCCTTGCCCGGACCGCGGCTCGTGTCGTGGTGGACTCGCCAGCCGGTGAACACCTGGACGTGCCCGTCACCGAGCCGCACGGGCATCGAGACCTCGAGGACCTTCTCGGGCGCGGTGATGATGTCCCGCAAGCCGTCGTCGAGGCCGATCAGCGCGGCGCCGTCACGGATGCGACCGACGATCGCCTCCCAGGGGTCGAAGGCCCGCTCGGCGCCCGCGTCGGCGTTCAGCGGGAGACGCTCCCCGTGCCGGCACCTTGCAGGGCCCGATTGGCCGACAGCTGCTCCTCGTGCGCCGCCGAGGCGATCAGCGGCGAGCTCGAGAGGACGAAAAGGGAGACGAACATCACGCACAACGCCGCCGCCTCGGCCGTGCCGAGGCCGCCCGTGTGGCGGAGGTGGTCGCCGAAGAGCCAGATGCCCATCACGATGCTCGCGAGCGGGTTCACGATGAGCAGGGACGACTGCGAGGCCGCCACGGGGCCCGCATCCAGCGCGTGCTGGCTGATGACTAGGCCGGCGAGGCCGCTCACCGCCACGCCGTAGGCCTGCCAGTGGCTGAGCACGAACACCGGGCCCTTCGACCACTCGTCGGCGGCCGTCTTGATGAACGCGGCCGTGAGGGCGAAGGTGATGCCGCCCGCCACGCCGTAGCAGGCGGCACGCCACGATCGGGGCCCGCGCTCGCGCGCACGCGGTGGCGACGACGACGGCGCCGATGCACGCGGCGAGCAGGAGCATCCAGTCCGTCGGCGTGGGTCGGAGCTGGCCGCCTCCCGGCGAGCTGAGGGCGAGGAACGCCCCGAGCCCGGTCGCCGTGCCCGTCGCTCCGAGCCACTCCCGCCAGCCGAGGGCACGGTGGAACCACAGCACGAGGATCGCCAGCAGGAAGAGCAGCTCGGTCACCATGATCGGCTGCACGGTTGAGAGGTCACCGAGCGAGAGCGCCACGGCGAGCAGCAGGAAGCTCGCCGTGGTGAGCGCGAGGCCCGCGAACCAGATCGGCCGGCGGATCACGTTTGCCATCAAGGTGCGCCGCCCGCCGTCCACGGGAGCCGCCTCCTCGACGCCGATGCGCTGGAGGACGGTTGCGAGTGCGTTCGCTCCCGCGGCGAGCAGGGCGAGCACGATGGCCATCGGCACCGTTATAGCCGAGCAGGCCCCGTCTCGCCGCGCCCGCCGCTCACTCGCCGGCCAGGACCTCCTCGGCGAACGTCCACCTCCGACGGTGCAGCGGCGTCATCCCGAGCTCGGCCACGGCGCGGCGGTGCTCGGGCGTTGCGTAGCCCTTGTTACGTTCGAACCGGTACCCCGGGAAGCCGGCCGCGTGGCCGATCATCATCCGGTCCCGCGTCACCTTGGCCAGCACCGACGCCGCCGCGACGACAAGCGACGTCCGGTCGGCGCCGACGGCGGGACGGGCCGCGGGGTGCCCCGTATAGTCCCAGAGGCCGTCGACGATGATCGCGTCCGGCTCCTCGCCGATCTTCGCCAACGCGCGTGCCGCCGCCAGCGCCTGCGCACGCGTCATGCCGAGGGCGTCGCACTCCTCCGAGGTCGCCTCGCCGACGGCCCAGGCGGGGCACCAGGCGGCGAGCGGCGCGTAGAGGCGCTCCCGGGCCGCCTCGACGAGCAGCTTGGAGTCGCGCACGCCCTGGGGCACGCCGCGGAGGTCACCGGGGGTGATCACGACGACGCCGACGCACACCGGCCCGGCCCAGGCGCCGCGGCCGACCTCGTCGAGCCCGGCGACCCGGCGGGCGCCCTCGGCGAACAGCGCCCGCTCGGCGGCGAACGTCGGCGCCTTGGCGGCGCTCCCTTGGCGGGTGCCGGGGCTCACGCCGGCGAGCCGGACGACTCGAGTCGTCGGACGGCCTCCACGGCGTCGTCGTCGGGGTCGGACGTGAGGAACGCGTCAAGGATCTCCCCGCCGACGACCGGCGAGAGCAGGCGGAGCCCGAGTGCGAGCACGTTGGCGTCGTTCCACCGGCGCGCGCCGGCAGCCGTCGCCGCATCGGTGCACAGCGCGGCCCGGACGCCCGGGACCTTGTTGGCGGCGATCGCCACCCCGGTGCCCGTGTAGCAGCAGACGACGCCCCGGTCGGCCGCGGACGAAGCGACGGCCCCGGCGACGAGCTGGCCGACCTCGGGCCATTCGGCGCCGATGCCGACCCTCGTCACCTCGTGGCCGAGGGTCTCAAGGTGTGCGACGAGCGAGTCGACGACGGCCGTCTCCTCGTCACTGCCAAGCACGATCCGCATCACGGCAAGGCTAATTTCCGGCCGCGCCGGCGTGTGGCACCCTCATCGGCGCGAGACGCCGTGCAGCTCCGACTTCGCGGCCCGCAGCATCAAGCGAGGAATGGTCTCCTCCGGCGGGCATCCCTCGAAACAGACGGCGACGACCTGCTCAGCGACGGGGACCTCTACGCCGAGGCCGTGCGCCAGGGCGACGACCGGGCGTGAGCTGCGCACCCCTTCGGCGACCATGCGCGTCGCGCCGAGCGCGTCCTCGAGCGACCGGCCCTGACCGAGCGCCACGCCGACGGCGAAGTTCCTGCTCTTCGGGCTCGTGCACGTCGCCACCAGGTCGCCGAGACCGGCGAGGCCCGAGAACGTGAACGGCTCGCCCCCAAGCGCGACACCGAGGCGGGCGAGCTCGGCGAGCGAGCGCGTGATGAGCGCGGCGCGCGTGTTGTCGCCGAACCCGAGCCCGACGGCCATCCCCGTGGCGATCGCCATGACGTTCTTCACGACGCCTGCGATCTCGCAGCCGAGCACGTCAGGATTCGTGTAGACGCGCATGGTCTCGGTGGCGAACAGCTCCTGCAGCTCCCTGGCGAGCTCCTCGTCCGTTAGCGCGATCACCGAGGCCGTGGGCTGGCCGTCGAACACCTCGGCCGCGAGGTTCGGCCCGGTGAGCACCCCGACCGAGCGGTTCGGCCAGCACTCGCCGATGACCTCGCTCATCCGCCGCAGGCTCTCCTGCTCGAGCCCCTTCGTCAGGCTGAGCACCGGGACGCCCGGGCCCGCGAGGCCGGCGGCATCGACGAGCACGTCGCGCACCCCGTGTGAGGGCACCGCCACGACGATGAGGCTCGCCCCCTGCAGCGCCTCGGCGAGCGAGGAGGTGGCGTGCAGCGCCAGGGGTAGCGGGCGGTCACCGAGGTAGGCGCTGTTCGTGTGCTGCCGGCCGATCTCGGCCACCACGGCCTCGCTGCGGGCCCACAGCGTCGTGGGCGCGCGCGCCGCCAGGAGCGCGGCGACCGTCGTGCCCCAGGAGCCCGCGCCGAGCACGGCGACGCGGGTCACGGCCGCGCGGCACCCCCCGGCCGCATCCCCGAGGTGCTCGGCCGCCACATGGCCGATCACCCTACCGGCCACCTCGCGCGTCGTCCGTAGACTCGGGCGGGTGCGCGCCGTGCTCGTGCCCGTGAAGTCGTTCGGACGGGCCAAGCTGCGCCTCGCCGGCGTGCTGGACCCCGAGGCGCGCGCCCGACTGGCGAGGGAGCTCGGCGCGCGGGTCCTCCGGGCCGCGGGCGACCTCCCCCGCTACGTCGTCTGCGACGACGGGGAGGTGGCGGACTGGGCGGTCGCGCACGGAGCACGGGTCCTTTGGACGCCCGGCCGTGGGCTGTCCGGCGCCGTGGGCGCGGCCGTGCGCCATCTCGGCGAGCGCGGCGTCGACCTCGCCGTCGTCGCCCACGCCGACCTCCCGCTCATCGGCTCGATCACCGCCTTCGGCACGCCTGGCGTGGTAACCCTCGCGCCCGACGTCCGCCTCGACGGGACGAACGTCGCCGCGGTGCCCGCTCGCTCGGGGTTCCGCTTCGCCTACGGCCCGGGATCGTTCCAGCGCCACCGTGAGGAGGCGGCGCGCCTCGGGCTCGTGTGCCGGGTCGTCCACGACTGGCGCCTGGCCGCCGACGTCGACCACCCGGCAGACCTCGCCCTCCTACAGTGATGGCCCCGTAGCCGCGAAGGAAGGACGAGGAGCGGTGAGCACGACGAACCTGGACACGCCGGGGCGCGCCCTCGCCGTCGGAGCGCACCCCGACGACGTCGAGTTCGGCTGCGGCGGAACGCTCGCGAAGTGGGCCGCCGACGGCTGCGAGATCTTTCACCTCGTCTGCACCGACGGGTCGCGCGGCTCGTGGGACCCCGACCAGGACCCTGCCGAGCTCGTCAGCCTCCGCCAGCAGGAGCAGCGCGCCGCCTCGCGGGCGCTCGGCGGCAAGGGCGAGGTCGTCTTCCTCGGCTGGCCGGACGGCGAGCTGGAGGCCGGACTGCGCCAGCGCTGGCAGATCGCGGCGGCGATCCGCAAGCTGCGCCCGGATGTGGTGCTCGGTCACGACCCCTGGAAGCGCTACCGCCTCCACCCCGACCACCGCAACGCCGGCTTCCTGGTGACCGACGGGATCGTCGCTGCACGTGACCCGTTGTTCTTCCCCGAGACCGACGCGCCGCCGCACCGACCGAGCGCGCTGCTGCTGTTCGAGGCCGACGAGGCTGACCACGTGGAGGACGTCACCGACTGGGTCGACGCGAAGCTCGCGGCATTGCTCGAGCATCGAAGCCAGCTCCGCTCGACGATGCACATCAGCGACGGGTCGCAAGGCGAGGCGGCGGCCGAACGCGAGCGCGAAGCCTTCGAGGAGCGCCTGCGGACACGGCTGAGCGATGCGGGCGCCCCGCACGGCTTCGACGCCGGGGAGGCCTTCAAGCTGATCGAGCGCCTGTAGTCGACGCGACCCGTCACGAGGGGCGATCACCCTCACCCGAGGGCCCTCCGAGCACGTCGACGGCCCCGGCCGCTGTGCGACCGGGACCGTCCAACTGCCCTGTGCTGCAGTGCACCAGCGCTGCGGTGTGCGGTGCTGCGAAGGGTTAGCGGCGCTTCTTCGCGGCGGCCTTCTTCGCCACCGTCTTCTTCGCGGCGGTCTTCTTCGCGGGAGCGGCCTTCTTCACGGGAGCGACCTTCTTGGCCGCGGCCGCCTTCTTGGCCGGCGCCGCCTTCTTGGCCGCCACCTTGCGCGCCGGAGCCGCCTTCGTGGCCGTGCTCGCGAGCGGCGTCGGCTTGCCGAGGGCGCCACGCGTGTTCAGGTCAGCCTTCAGCTTCACGCCTGGGGTGAAGCCGATCCCCTTCGACGCCTTGATGCGAACGGGCGCGCCCGTCTGCGGGTTGCGGCCGCGACCGCGCCTGGCGCTCGCGGAGCTTGAATGTGCCAAATCCGGTAATGCGCACGGGGTTGCCCGAGCGGACGCCCGAAGTCACCTCGTAGACGATCGCGTCGAGCGCGGCTTCCGCCTGCTGACGCGTCAGACCGGTATCTCCACTCACCGCTTCGATGAGCTCGGTTCTGTTCACGGCATCTCCTTGTGTTGGTGCAGAAGTCCACGCCATACAAGAGGATTCACGGCCGAAATGCAAGCAATGTCGATGCTGCGTCCTTTTTTGCGCCGCGGCGCCAGCGTCGGGCGTTCGCTGCAAGGCATTGGACCGAATCTCGAAAGTTCTGCATCTTTCAATGAAATCCCGCTCTATCCCTCACCATTCGTCGCCGTCTCGGTGGTGCGGAGCGGTAGGGCGAGCGGGAGCAGGCGCTGGCAGAACGAATTGCACGTACGGCTCCGAAATCCCCACCGTCGACCCGCTCGCGCTCGTCGTCGCGTTCTCGCGGGCGCGCGGCCACGGCATCTATCTCGGTCACGGCTCCGGTGGCGCGGTCCACGCGCCGCCGGAGAGCGGTGCGCTCGTGCTCGGTCCACCGCGGGCGGGCAAGACGAGCGGCGTGGTCGTGCCGAACGTGCTGGGCGCCGACGGGAGCGTCGTGGCCGTGTCGACGAAACGGGACGTCATGGACGTGACCGCGGCGGCGCGTCGGCGCCTCGGTCCCTGCCTCCTCTACGACCCGAGCGGCACGCTCGCCGCCCCGGCGGGCGTCGAGCGCGTCGGCTGGTCGCCGGTCGCGTCCACGCGCGACTGGAACAAGGCCGTCCTCACCGCCGAGGCGATGGTCGGTGCCGCTCGTCCCGGCGCCGACCGGGGCGAGGCGTTGCACTGGAGCGAGCGGGCAGCGGCCCTCCTGGCCGCCCTCCTGCACGGCGCCGCGCTCGCCGACGCCTCGGTCGGCGACCTCGTCGCCGCCGTGAACCGGCGTGAGCCGGAACGCCTCCTCGGCGTCCTCGCCCGTAGCGACGCCGACCTGGCGCTCGACCTGCTGACGGGGATCTTGGCCACGGACGGCCGCGAGCTGAGCGGGATCTGGTCAACGGTGTCCGGCGTCCTCGGTGCGTACCGCACCTCCGAGGCGCTCGCGAGCACCGAAGGACCACTGTTCGACGCCCGTTCGCTCGTCTCCGAGCGCACCACCTTGTACGTGGCCGCACCCGGCGAGCACCAGCGCCAGGGCGCCGCACTCGTCGCCGGGATCGTCCGCGACGTCCGCAACGCCGCGTACGCGTTGAGCGCCGGGGGCCGCGACCACGCCATCGATCCCCGTCGCAGCGGCCCGGGAGGGAGGCCGGCACCCGTGCTGCTCGTCCTCGACGAGCTGGCGAACATCGCCCCGCTGCATGACCTTCCCTCGCTCGTCGCCGAGGGGGCGAGCCAGGGCGTGCTGACCTTGGCCTGCCTGCAGGACCTCACCCAGGCGCGGGGGCGGTGGGGGGCTGCGGCCGACGGCTTCCTGTCGCTGTTCGGCGCCAAGCTCGTCCTGCCGGGGCTCGGGGACACGCGCACCCTCGAGGCCCTCTCGGTGCTCGCCGGCGAGCGCGAGATCCCCGTGGTCTCCCGCACCGTGGACCGCGGCCGGAACCTGATCCCCCGCCGGGCGTCTCGCACCATCTCGACCCGACGGGACCGGCGCCTCCCACCCGACGCGATCGCCGCTGCGCCGGACGGCACCGCCCTGGTGCTCCTCGGTGCTCGGCCCGCGCGCGTCGACATCACGCCCTACTTCGCGCACTCGCCGTGGCGCGAGGCGATCGCCCCGGGAGGCCGTGGCGATCCGGACCGTGCGCTCGACGGATCCCGCGGCGCGCTCGCGCACGCCCCGCTTCCGACCGGGCAGTCCCTCCGGCGAGCTCGACCGGCGCGGGCAAGGAACGGGCGCGAGCCGGGTGGGGGTGGCATCGGGCGCTGAGACGTCGGCGAACCGGGCCCGCCGGTTCAGCCGATCCCGAGCCCGCGCTCGCGCGCCGGGCCACGTGCACGCGCCGGGCGCGCGAGGGGCAGCTCCACGTCGGGGCGCCGCGCGGTCTCGAGGGCGGCCGCACGCCGTCGCCACTCGGCACGCTCGGCGACGGCCACCGGTGGGCGGCCGATCGCCCGCAGGACCTGGCGCGCCCGCGGCCTGCTCGGCGGCGAGCCCGAAGCGGTCCTCGCCGTGCCCGCGCCCGGCCGCCACCGCGACGTGCACCCGCCGGGCCTCCGGCACCCTCGCCAAGCGCCGGCCGAGGAGGCGTGCCCCGCCAAGCACCAGCAGCTGCGCGCCGGGCGCCCGCTCGAGGACGGCGTTGAGGTCGGTGACCGCCACGGCGAGCGGGAGCGCGCCGTTCGGCGGCGTCAACCCGCCCGCCCGCTCATGCGCCGCGTCCGGCGGCAGCGTCGTCGCCGACCGAGCAGGGCCCACGTGCGCGGGCACCCCGGCCTCACCGGTGGCGGCCACGCGGCGCGAGCCACCTCGCCCCGTCGCGCTCGGCGGTGACGATCACGGCGTTCTCGCCGCCGAGCTTGGCGGTGCGCGCCCGTTCGAGCAGCTCGCCGATGGCCGCGGGAAGGCGCTCGGCGAGCACCACGTCGACGTCGCCGATCCGGTGGGCCTCGATCCGCGCCTCCTGCTGCTCCCGCACACCCTGCATCGCGGGCGGGGGCTCAGCCGCGAGCAGGCGCAGGGCGTCGCGAAGGCGCGGCGAAGCCCCCGGGGCCCAGGCGCTCGCCGCGTCGCCGGTCGCCACGACGAGGACGAGGCTGGACCCGCGACGCTCCGCCTCGAGCGCGAGCGCCTCCAGCGAGCGGGGCGGCAGCCGATCGGCACCGAGGACGACGGCGACGCCGTCGACGGGAAGCAGCCCGGAGCGGGTGAGGGAGGCGCTCTCGATGCCCGTCGTCGCCTCCAGGTGCGCCGCACGGCGCTCGTCGGCGGCGAGCCCGACGACCGGTGTGCCGGCCGCCCGCACGCTCGCTGCGCGCTCGCCGAGTCGTGCAAGCGCCTCGAACGGCGCCCCGGCGGCCAAGCCGACGACGGCGGGCCCGCCGGGACCCCGGAGGAGCCTGAGGAGCCGCTCCTCCCGCTCGATCGTCTCGACGGTGGCATAGAGGGTCTCGGCCTGACCGGCGGGGAAGACGCCGCGCGTGCCGCCACCCAGCCGGCGTGGCACGGGAGCCGCAGCGGGCCGGACGAGGGCGCCTTCGGCGAGCAGCGCGTCGACGGCGCGCTCGAGTGCCGCCGCGGGCGCCCCCTCGGGAAGGGCGCGCGACGCCGCCCGCACCAGCTGGTGTCGGGTGAACGGGCCCGGCAGCGCGGCCGCGGCGCCCTCCAGCGAGCCGGCCGCGATGCCGGCCAGCTCTGGGACGCAGCCGCGAGGTGCCGCACGCCCGCCACCGTCGGGGAGCGGCCCCGCCCCGCCGAGCGCCGTCGGCGCCTGGCGATCCGGCTCACGCCGTGCGTGCTCCGGCCCTCGCGCCAGGCGCCCCCGAACCGGCTCGTGCCTCCCGAGGCCGGCGAGGCGCCGGTCGGACACGCCGAGGTCGTAGGCGCGCTCGCGCCAGCCCTCGACGAGCGCCTCGTAGGGCACGGTCAGGTCCTTGGGCGGGCGGGTGCGCTCGGCCGCGTAGCGCGCGGCGAGCGCACCCGAGCGCCCCGACGCCGCCAGCTCGGCCGCGATCGCGGCGCTCCGACGGGAGAACGCCCGGAGCACGTCGGGCGGGAGGCCGACGATGTCGGCCACCCCGCGGCTGGAGCGCCAGGCGACCCCCAGCCGACGGGTCAGCTCGTGGCGCAGCTGGAGCTCGTAGAGCGCCCGTGCCGTCGAGACGTGGCAGTACAGGGCGCGGGCGTCGAGCGCCGACCACCGCCCGTCGGCTCCGGCGGCGAGATTCGCCACGAGGACGTGGCTGTGCAGATGGGGATCGGGCGCGCGGCTCGTTCGGTGCACGAACGCCGCTCCGACCAACCCGTCGGCGGCGATGCTGCTGCGCTCGCCGCCCACCCGCCGCCGGACCCGTGCGGCGTCACGCTCGAGGTGGTCGAGCGCCGCCAGCACGCTCGCCTCGTGGCCGGCGCGCGTCTCGGCGGCCGCCTCCTTCGGACCGAGGGCGTGCAGGATGCTCACCGACTTCGGTGTCGAGAACGTGCAGTCGAAGGCCGCGACCCGCACGCGACCGTGACCGGCATCGAGCAGCTCGCCCGTGGCGGGGTCGACGCCGCGGAGCACCGCCCGCAGATCCGGGGCGCGGACCGTCGAGCCGGCGAGCTCCAGCAGTGCGGCGCCGCGCCCGACCCAGGCGCCCTCGGGCTCGACGAGGCCCGGCGGCTCGTCTCCGCCGGCCGCCACCGTCGAGAGGTAGTACTCCTCACGGCCCCGGAGCACCTTCGCCAGGCTGAGCACCGGGCGACCGTACGGAGCACCGCTCTCACCGCACCTACCGTTGCGAGCCGACCCAGCGCGTCCTGCCGGGCGGCGCGGCCGTGCCGTGGCGCCCTCGCGCCCCGCCTACCGCTGCGGGCCGGAGTCCTGGCGGTATCGGGCGAGCGCCCGCCAGGCGGCGCTCGCCCCCGCTGCCGCGAGCTCGGGCGGCGAGAGCACCTCGACGTCGGGCCCGAGTCGGAGCAGCAGCAGGCCGAACCAGTGGTCGTCGGCGACCTCCACCGGCACGACGGCCCGCCCGTCGGGGAGGCGCTCGGCCGGACCGGCTGCGACGCGCTCCACGAGCGCCTGGAGGCGCTCAGGCAGCGCCACGCGGGCGAGCCGGGTGCCCGGGCCGCCGGCGAAGGCGCGGAGCCCCCCGAGCTCTTCGGGCGGGGTCCTCGTCGAGAATGTCGTGCCGAGCGGTCGGACGGCCCGCACGCGCTCAACCTGGAAGCGCCGCCACCCCTCGGCAAGGTGGCAGTAGGCGTCGAGATAGAAGCGGCCCTCGCGGGCGGCGACGGCGTGAGGCTCGACGACCCGGGTCGTCTCGTCGCCCCGCTTCCCTCCGAGATAGTCGATCTCGACGAGCTCGTGGTCGGCGACGGCCCGCCGGAGCGCCACGAGATGCTCGGAGGTGTCGAGCTCGACGCTGAGCCGGTCCTCGCCGAGGGCCGCCTCGAGCTTCGCGAGGGCGGAGCCGAGCGGGCCCTCGGGATCGGCTCCTGGCACCGCCATGAGGGCGCGAGCCGCGGCCGCGACGGCGAAGCCCTCGTCCGGCGTGAGGCGCGGCGGGCGACGCAGCGCCTCCAGGCCGTAGGCGACGACGCGCTCGTCGTCGAGGACGAGCTCGAGGAGCTGATCCGGCGTGTACGGCGGCAGCCCGCAGCAGGCGGCGAGCTCGAGCTCGGCGACGAGCGCGCGCTCGTCCATCGAGAAGCGCTCGGAGAGCTCCGCGATCGTCGCCTCGCCTGCGCTCGCCAGGAAGGCGAGGATGGCCAGGAGCCTGCGCAGGCGCCCTCCAGCGTCCAGGGGCTCCGTCATGGCCTCTCCGACGATCCTGCGGCGGCCTGGAGGCGCTCGACGACGAGGGAGCGCAGCCTCGGGGGCTCCACCAGCTCGACGGCTTCGCCGTTGCCGACGACCCAGGCGACGAAGGCCTCCTCGTCACCGACGCGGAAGTGCAGCCGGACGGATCCGTCGGGCTCGCGCCCGACGACCGCGGCCTCCCCCGCCAGGGCGATCGCGCCGCGTGCCTCGCGCACGTCGACGTCGACGAGCACCTCGGTGGCCTCGCCCGAGCCGTCGGCCCCGCCGGCGTCGCGCCGCGCCGGCCGAGCCCGGCGCCCACGGCGCGAAGCGCAGCTCGGCGGCCGCGTCGAAGTCGGGCGGTGGCTCATAGCCGCCCGGCTCGCCCACCTCGGGCTCGTCCTCCAGCCGGTCGACCCGGAACGTGCGCAGCTCGCCGCGCTCGCCGGCGTGCTCGTCGCGCCCGACGAAGTACCAGGCGCCGCGGCGGAACACGAGGCCGTAGCCCTCGACGGCCCGCCGCCGGCCCCGGTAGGTGAACGACACGACGGCCCGGGTGCGCACGGCCTGCTGGAGCACGCCGAGCGCCGGGAGCGCCGGCAGCACCGCGACCGGTGGGAGGTCCGGCATGGCCGGAGGCCCGAGCTTGGCGAGGGCGCTCCGCCCGACGCCTCCCTCCAGGCGGACCGCGGCGAGCGCGAACGCGAGCGCCTCCTGCTCCTCGGGGGAGAGCCCCAGGTCCGGTAGGTAGTACTGCTCCGGTAAGATGCGGTAGCCGACCTGCTCCTCGCCGTCGATCCGTTCGACGGCGACGGGGATCCCTTCATCGCGCAGCGTGCGCTTATCGCGCTCGAAGGCTTGGCGAAGGGCGCCAGGTTCGGACGGATAGCCTGCGACGGCGACGCCGATCTCGCGCAGCGAAAGCGGGCGCGGCGTGTCCAGCAGGGCAAGGAACAAGTTGGTGATCCGCTCGAGCCTGCTCGGCCGCGACGCCATCGCGAGCAATCTAAGCGGCGCCGGCACGGCCGACATACCCCTGGCACGCCAGGGAGCCCCGAACGGCGGGCGGGGGGCGCCGACGGGCGGCCCCGCCAGAGCCGCCCGGGCGCCAGGATCGCCGGCGTGCCGGGCGGCGACGACGCGAAGCACAGGAGAACGAACGACGATGCCGACGAGAGACGAGCTGAGGAACGTGGCCATCATCGCCCACGTCGACCACGGCAAGACCACGCTCGTCGACGCGATGCTGCGCCAGGCCGGAACGTTCCACGCCCGCGAGGAGGTGCCGGACCGGGTGCTCGACTCCATGGACCTGGAGCGGGAGAAGGGCATCACGATCCTCGCCAAGCAGGCTGCCTTCCGCTTCGGCGATCGCAGGCTGAACATCGTCGACACCCCCGGCCACGCCGACTTCGGCGGCGAGGTCGAGCGCGCCCTCGCGATGGTGGACGGCGCGATGCTGCTCGTGGACGCCGCCGAAGGCCCTCGGCCCCAGACCCGCTTCGTGCTGCGCAAGGCGTTCGAAGCCGGCTTGCCGGTCATCCCGGTCGTCAACAAGGTCGACCGGGCCGACGCGCGGATCGCGGAGGTCATCGACGAGACGCTCGAGCTCTTCTTCGACCTCGACGCCCCCGAGTCCCAGCTCGACATCCCCTTCCTCTTCGGCAGCGCCCGGGACGGCTGGGTGCACGCCGAGCAGCCCACCGGCACCGTCGCGTCCGCCCCCGACGGCGGGAGCCTGGCTCCGCTCGTGGAGGCGCTCTTCGCGTACCTCCCGGCGCCGAGCTACACCGAGGGACGGCCGCTCCAGGCGCTCGTGACCAACCTGGACGCCTCGCCCTACCTCGGCCGGCTCGCCCTCTGCCGGGTCGTCGAGGGGACCATCCGGCGCGGCCAGCCGCTCGCATGGTGCCGCCGCGACGGGACCGTCGAGCGTGCCCGCTGCGTCGAGCTCCTCGTCGCCGAGGGCCTCGACCGGATGGCGACCGAGGAGGCCGGCCCGGGCGAGCTCGTAGCGGTGGCCGGGATCGACGAGATCACCGTCGGCGAGACCTTGGCCGACGTGCTGGAGCCGGTCGCGCTGCCGGTGCTGCACGTCGACGAGCCGAGCCTGTCGATGACCATCGGGATCAACAACGCACCGCTCGCCGGGCGGGAGGGTACGAAGCTGACGGCGCGCCAGCTGCGCGGCCGGCTCGAGGCCGAGGTGCTCGGGAACGTGGCCATCAGGGTGCTGCCGACGGGCCGTGCGGACACCTTCGAGGTGCAAGGACGCGGTGAGCTGGCGCTCGCCGTCCTCGTCGAGATGATGCGGCGCGAGGGCTTCGAGCTCACCGTCGGCAAGCCGGAGGTGCTGACGAGGATGATCGACGGCGTGCTCTGCGAGCCCATCGAACGCCTCTCGATCGAGGTGCCCGAGGAGCACCTCGGGACCGTCACCCAGCTGCTGGCGAAGCGCAAGGCCCGGGTCGAAAAGATCATCCACCACGGCACGGGCTGGGTCCGGCTGGAGCACCTCGTGCCCGCACGGGGCCTGATCGGCGTGCGCGGCGAGCTGCTCACCCAGACCCGGGGCACCGCCCAGCTCCACCACGCCTTCGAGCGCTACGAGGTCTGGCAGGGCGAGATCAGGACGCGCTCGACGGGGAGCATGGTCGCCGACCGCTCGGGCCTCACGACGGCGTACGCACTCTCCGCGCTCGGCGAGCGTGGGACCATGTTCATCGGCCCGGGCGAAGAGGTCTACGAGGGCATGATCGTCGGCGAGAGCTCCCGCACCGAGGACATGGACGTCAACCCGACGAAAGAGAAGAAGCTCACGAACATGCGCTCGTCCACCGCGGACGAGCTCGTGCGGCTCACCCCTCACCGCCAGCTGACGCTGGAGCAGGCGCTCGAGCACGCTGACGAGAGCGAGTGCGTGGAGGTCACCCCGAACAGCGTGCGCCTGAGGAAGGTCGTCCTCGCGCAGTCCGACCGCGCGCGCAGCCGCTCGAGGGAGCGGCGGGCCGCCGAGTCCTGAGCACCGGGCCCGGTTCGCACGCCCCGGCCGAGGCCCCTCAGCGCACGACGGGGAAGAGCCGGCTGAAGCGCAGCGGCGCGTGCTGGAGCACGATCGTCGCGATGACGCGCTCGTCGCGAAGGCTCACCACCACCACGGCGTAGCGTCCGCGTGGGGAGTCGACGGACCAGCCGGCCTCCACGTACTGGCTCGTGAACTTGCCGGTGTAGGCGACGACGCACACCGCCTCGCGGGAGTTCATGACGGCCGGCGGCACGTCGACGAGCTGGGGGCGGCTCTGTTCGAGCGCCCGCGCGAGCGTGGCGACGCTCAGGTAGCGCACGCCGGAGTACCGCCCCTGGTCGTGCACCGCCGCGCTCGCCTTCGCCAGGACCCGAAAGCACGCGCTCTCGCTCGGACCGAGGGCGTTGCGCGGCGAGGTGCACCCGCCGAGGAGGATCCCGCCGGCGCCGGCGATGACCGCCAGCGCGACCGCGCCGACGGATGCGCCCCCTCGCAGCGGCGCAAGGCGCGCGCTCGGCCTCATCTGCCGACCGCCTCTGGCCCGGACGTCTCGGACGTGAGCCCGCCGAAGCGGATGCCGCCGGGCACCTCGGCTCGCGCTTCGCCAGCCCCGGGCGGCACCGCCCCGGCTGCGGATGCGACCACGAGCGCGGGGCCGAGCAGCGGCGGCACCTGACCGGCGGCCGTCGCGGCCCTGCGGTCGGCGCGCCGGTTGGCCAGGGTGATCCCGGTCCAGGTCAGCCAGCCGACGGGTAGGTAGCCCCAGAAGCTGATGATCCGGTAGACGAGCACGGCGGCCACCGTCGAGAGCTCGGCGCCACCGAACGCGACGAGCGCGATGGTGAGGCTGCCCTCCACCACGCCGAGGCCGCCCGGGGTGATCGGCAGGTTGGCGGCGAGCTGGCCGGCGCCGTAGGCGAGGAGCAGCCCCTTCCAGGGGACCGGGGCGCCGATGGCGAGGAAGCTGCACAGCAGGCAGCCACAGTCGAACACCCAGTTGCCGAGGCCGGCGGCCAGCGTCGCCACCATGTCGCGCCAGCCGAGGCGCACCGAGGTGAGCCGCGAGAGCAGCCCCTCGACGATCTCGACGCCGTGACGGCGCGGCCTGCCGGTCAGCCGGCGGGACAGCTGCAGGGCACCGATCGCGACGCGTGCCAGCCAGCGTCGCTGCCAGACCACCGCGTCGGCCACCACCGTGACGGCGAGCACCCCGAGGATCACGCCGACGAGGTCGTAGGTCGCGCTCTCGCGTGCCGCGACGACGACGCCGGCGGTCGCGACGAGCCCGAGCCCGAGCGCCGCGGACATCAAGGTGGCGAGCAGGGTCCACCCCGCGAGCGTGTCGTCGGCGCCCCGCCGCCGGTACTGGCGGAAGGCGTAGATGCTCGAGAGGGCCGGTCCGGCGGGAACCGAGTTGGCGATCGCGCCCGCCGCCAGGCTGAGCGCCGTCATGAACGGCAGCCCGACGTCGACGTCGCCGCAACGCAACAGGCGCCGCTGCAGGGCGCCGAAGCAGGTGAACGAGATGACCTCAGAGGCGATGCCGACGAGCATCCAGCCGACGCGCAGGTGGGAGAGCTCGTTCGACGTGCCGACGAGCTCGTTGCGCTGGCCGTTCAGGACCAGGAAGGCCAAGGCGGCGAGGCCGAGGCCCAGCACGAAGCGACCGACGCGCCACCACCTCGAGCGCCAGAAGCGACCGCCTGCCGCGATCGAAGACACGGCGCAGCGTACCGTCACCGACGGTCAACCGATCGTCACTCGACCGCAACATGGCGGCAGGGCGTCCGCTCGCGGCGCATGACGCCCGCTCGCTCGCGCACCGCCGTCGGTAAGCTCGGCCTCACCCGGCTCGGAGCCCGGGGTTCGGGATCAGGGATTCCCGCACGCACGACAGGGGTAACGACGCGGGGGTGGGAATGGCACACCGAAACCGCTCGGTAGCGGACGAGGTCCGCGGCTTCGCTGCCGCGTTGATCGGTGATGCGCCGCCCGTCGGCCTGCGCTTCTGGGACGGCAGCGCCCTCGGTCCCGCCGACGGCGAGGCGGTCCTCGTCCTGCGCTCGCCGCTCGCCTTGCGCTACCTGCTGTGGTCGCCGGGCGAGCTCGGCCTGGCCCGCGCATTCGTGAGCGGCGAGCTCGAGCTCGAAGGCGACATCTACGCGGCGCTGGGCCTTCGTGACCATCTGGACAGCTCCGGCGGCGAGGTGCACGTGCGGGTAGGAGGCGCCGAGCGTCTCCGGCTGCTCGGCGCCGTGCACCGTCTCGGCGCGCTCGGCCTCCCGCCCCCACCACCACGAGAAGAGGTGCGCCTCTCCGGCGGCCGCCACTCCAAGGCGCGCGACGCCGCGGCGATCTCGCACCACTACGACATCTCGAACGACTTCTACCGCCTCGTCCTCGGCGAGACCATGACGTACTCGTGCGCCCTCTTCCGGTCCGACCAGACGTCGCTCGACGACGCCCAGCGGGCGAAGTACGACCTCATCTGCCGCAAGCTCGGCCTCGCTCCCGGCATGCGCCTGCTCGACGTCGGGTGCGGCTGGGGCGGGATGGTCCTCCACGCCACCGAGCACTACGGGGTGCAGGCCGTCGGAATCACCATCTCGAGGGAGCAGGCCCAGCTCGCCACGGAGCGCGTCGCCGCCGCCGGTCTCGCCGGCCAGGTGGCGATCCGCGTCCAGGACTACCGCGACGTCGGCGACGGGCCGTACGACGCCATCTCGTCGATCGGGATGTTCGAGCACGTCGGCCTGGACCAGCTGAGCGAGTACTTCCGGGTGCTCCGCTCCCTCGTGCGCGACGAGGGACGCGTCCTGAACCACGGCATCTCCCGGCCACCCGGCCAGGAGGGGCGGACCGCGTTCAAGCGGAAGTCCTTCGTCGAGCGCTACGTGTTCCCCGACGGCGAACTCCACGAGGTCGGCTCGGTGGTGAGCGCCATGCAGGCCTGCGGCCTGGAGGCGCGGGACGTCGAGTGCCTCCGCGAGCACTACGCGAAGACGCTGCGTTGCTGGGTGGCCAACCTGGAGGCGAACTGGGACGAGGCGGTCGGCCTGGTCGGTCCGGGGCGCGCACGCGTCTGGCAGCTCTACATGGCCGCCTCAGCGCTGAACTTCGCCGCCAACCGGACGAGCATCCACCAGGTGCTCGCCGTGCGGGCGCGAGCGGATGGCGAGAGCGGCATGCCGCCGACGCGCGAGGAGCTCCTCGGGGTGGCGCGAAGCGGCCGCGAATCCTTCGCCGACTGAGACCTCGGCTCGCGAGACGCCGAAGCGTCAGGTCGTCGGCGGCGCCGGCGACGAGGTGGCCGGCGGGACCGACGACGCAGCCGTCGTCAAGGGCGCCGGCGCGCTCGTCGTCGTCGCTCCACCGGGTGCCGCAGAGCTCGTCGTCGCGGGGGACGCGGTGGCCGCGGCCCTCGGCCGCCTGACGAGCCGGGCGATCGCGAACCAGTCCGAGCGCAGCCCGAGGGTGGCGGCGAAGGTGTCGCCGCTCACCGTCCGCGAGCCGCGCTCGCCCGAGACGATCACCTCAAGCGCCCGACCGCCGAGCGAACCGCGCCGGTTGCGGACGGCCACCCGCACGCCGAGCAGGGTGCCGACGGCCCGGAAGTGCCGAGCGACGGCCGCCGCCGGCACGGTCACCCGCCAGGTGTGGTTGGGGTTGCACTCGAGCGGCTGGCCGGGAGCGACGCAGGCGTCACCGAGGTCCGGTACCGCGGGGAAGCTGCCCGGCGCGGACCACCCGCCGGTCGAGGCCGAGTAGCGGGCCGAGATGATGCCTGCGGAGAATGCGCCAGCGACGCGGACCTCGCCGGTGGTGTCGGCGACGGCCGCATCGGTGAGGGGCTGCTCGTAGGCCGCGCCGACGTAGGCCTGGCAGTAGGTCGAGTCACAGATGTCCGCGTAGCCGTTCCATCCGCCGGCGCCCCGGTAGGCGAGCGCGTACGAACGCGCCGCCACCGCCTGGGCCTCCAGCGCCTGGAACCCCCACGGTTCTCCCTGCGGCGATCCTGGGGCCGCCCCGGCGAGGCCCCACGCCGGCGACTCCTCGCCCGGCACGACGCCGTCGAGGTAGGACCCGAGGGACACGAGGTTGAGGGTCCGCTCGAAGCCGTCCCGGTCGTAGGCCTGGACGAGCCCCCGCAGCGACTCGTCCACCCCGTCGTGCCGGCAGAGCGTGAGCAGCTGGCTGAGCGGTGCCGTCGGGCTGGTGCTGGCCGGCTCGACGAGCGGGTTGACGAGCCCCGTGGCCACGGGGGCCGAGGTGGCGACGGCGCGGCGCGCGGCGGTGCACGACGTGCCCTCCCACATGCTCCAGGTGCCACCCGGGCCGAGTCGGAGGTCGACGGCGGTCCCTGCCGGGACGTGCACGCTCGTCCCCGGCGTGGCCGTCGGGGCGGCGGTCGTCGTGGTCGAGCTCGACGGTGGGACCGTCGAGGTGGTCGAGCTGGAGATGGTCGACGGAGACGGAGACGGAGACGGGGTCGACGTCGTCGTGGAGCTGGTGGAGGGGGGTGGGGTGGTCGACGTCGACGTGGTGGAGCTGGAGGTGGTCGACGGAGACGAGGTCGACGTCGTCGTGGAGCTGGTGGACGTGGTCGCGGGCGGCGCGCCGGCGCTCGAGCCGACGACCGTGAAGCCCGCGGCCGAGGTGACCACCGGGTCGTAGCCGACGTTCGTCTTGAGGTTCAGGTTCTCCAGGATCACGACCCGCAGCGTCGGGTCGGGCGGCTGCCCGAGGGCGGACAGCTGCGCCACCGAGCTGCCGCCGTAGAAGTGGTCGAGGATCCGCTCGTAGCCGAAGTGGTAGCGGACGGCATAGCCGAAGGCCCCCCACTGGCCCATGCCGATCCCGGGTCCCCAGCCGTGCCCGACCAGGTCGAGCATGGCGACGGGGGCCGGCGAGACCGCGTGGCCGGGCGCCACGCGCTTGGGGGCGGCCGACGCCGGCAGCGCGGCGGGGACCGCCGCGGCTGACGCTGCGACGGCGACCGACGCCAGCCGGCGCGCCGCCTTGTGACGGAAGTGGCTGGTGTGATTGATGATGTCAATGTTAGGCGTGAGCTTCTAACGACTGCTCGGCCCCGAAGGTCAAGCGAGTGCCAGCGCCTCCGTGATCGCCGTGCGGAAGGCCGAGCGGGCGTCGTCGAGGGTGTACCGGGCCGCCTGCGCGACCCCCTCTCCGACCAGCGCCGCCCGCGCCGGCGCCTCGGCGAGGAGCTGGTGGACCGCCGCCGCGACGAGCACCGGGTCCTTGGACGGCAGGAGCAAGCCGCCCCGCCCCACCGTCTCGGGCACGGCCGCCGTGGCGTAGGCGACGACCGGCACGCGCCGGTGCATGGCTTCGACGATCGGCGCGCAGAAGCCCTCGTGGTCCGAGCAGCAGACGAACACGTCGGCGGTGTCGTAGTGCGCGGCGAGCACGGCCGTCGGCACGGAGCCGGTGAGCTCCACGGCGTCGGCGAGCCCGAGCGAGCGGCAGAAGCGCCGGAGGGCGTCCAGGTAGGCGCTGCCCATCTCTCGCCCGACCAGGTGCAGACGTGCATCGGGGTCGTAGGCGCGCCGGTAGCAGGCGAACGCCTTCACGACGTCGTGCTGAGCCTTGTGCGGCGCGATCTGGCCGACAAAGAGCCAGTCGGCGCCGCCCGCCGCTTTCGCCGCTCCGAGGCGGGCGAGCGCCGCTTCGTCGGCCTTGGCCTCGAAGTTCCCGGCGTCGACGAGGACTGGGACGACCCGGGCGATCGCGTAACCGACCTCCGTCAGCTCTGCGGCGTTGAAGCCCGAGTCGGCGAACGAGTAGGAGACGAGCGGGGCGAGCTCGGCGAGCTGCTTGCGGCCGAGCCTCGTCTCGTCGCCGAGCGGCGGCAGCCACCGTTCGACGAGCCTCGCCGGCGTGATGTTGTGGTAGTCGAGGAGCTTGCGGCCCGGGTGGCGGGCGAAGACATCCGCGGCGGGGCTACCGATCGAGGCCTGGTAGAGCACCCACCTGCTGGCGTCGACCGCGCGGGACAGCTCGTCGATCGGCCGGACGCGCCCCTCACAGCCGGGGCCGACGATCCTTGCGTAGATCTCGGACTCGAAACCGAGCTCGCGAAGCAGCCGCTGTGCCTCGAAGGTGTGGTTGCTCACGGCGTCGTGCTCGACGATCGCCGGGATGATCTGGTCGATGCGTGCCGGGCGCGTCACGCCCGACCGTTGCGTGCGTACCAGCGTTCGGCGACCTGCCTGAGCGCCCGGTCGAGGCGAGCGCCCGCCCTCCGCAGCGCCGGCCTCGCGGGCGCGGGGACGACGCGTCGGGCGATCCTGCGCAGCCTCGCCGAGCGCTCGGCGAACGCCGGTAGCTTGAGCGCCCGCTCCGCCGCCTGCTCGAAGCGAGCGTCGAGCTCGGACAGGAACGCGGGCGTGACGGTCCCCGCCGCGCGCAGCCGTGCCGCCTCGTCGACGGCCGACCGGACAAGCGTGTCGACGTCGGTGGAGTCGCTCACGGAAGGGCGGTGGCGGCGCCGTCCGCGGGCCAGGCGCCGGGCGGCGTGATCTCGACGCGCATCGGCAGGCCCACGATCCCGACGGCGCGACCGGGGTTCATCACCTCGAAGTGGCATGCCGGGTCGAGGATGTCGAGCACGACGCCCCCCGAGTCGCGCGCCTCGACGACGACACCGAAGCGGCCATCGAGCAGCGACATCGAGTCGAACCAGAACGTCACCGTCCCGTGCCCGGGATCGAGCGCCATCTCCTCGATGGGGCCGCCACTCGTCGAGGAGAACACGATCGACTCGCTCTCGGTGACGAGCGTGATCTTGAACCGGACGCCGACGATCGGCGTCGCGACGGCGAAGCCGACGTGGATCGCGATGGGCTCCCCGGTCTCGATATACGGTCGCTCTTCCTGGCGGGCGTACTCGACGGTGGCGTTGGTGATCTTCACTTGACGGCGGTGCGGCGCGATCTCGACCGGCGCCGCACCGGTCGCACCGCCTTCGGCGACGTCGGGCTCGGGGGGCGGCGCGAAGCCACTCTCGATGAGGCGCTCGCGGAACGTCCGGATCGCCTCGCCGACCGGCCCCATCGTCACCATGCGCCCCCGGTCGAGCACGAGCACGGTGTTGCAGATGTCACGCATCATGTCGGGCGAGTGCGAGACGACGACGATCGTCCGGCCGTCGCGCTGGAACTGCTGGACGCGGTCGATGCACTTCTGCTGGAAGCGCTCGTCGCCGACGGCCAGCACCTCGTCGACGAGCAGGATGTCGGGCTCGACGCTGACCGCCACGGAGAAGCCCAGACGCACGTACATCCCCGAGGAGTAGTACTTCACCTGGTTGTCGATGAACTGCTCGAGCTCGGCGAAGGCGACGATCTCGTCGAAGCGCCGGTCGATCTCGCGGCGCGAGAGGCCGAGGAGTGAGCCGTTCAGGTAGATGTTGTCCCGGCCGGAGAGCTCGGGCTGGAAGCCGGCGCCGAGCTCCAGCATCGCGGCGAGCTGGCCCCGTACGACGACCTGGCCCTTGCTCGGCTGGAGGATGCCGGCGATGCACTTGAGGAGCGTCGACTTCCCCGAGCCGTTCCGGCCGAGGATGCCGACGGTCTGGCCGGAGGTGATCTCGGCGGTGACCTCGCTCAGTGCCCAGAACTCCTCGAAGGGCACGTGGCCGGCGTGGACGACGCGCTCCTTCAGCGAGGTGTACTTCTCGTGGTAGAGGCGGAAACGCTTCGATACACCCTGGATCTCGATGGCGACGCTCATGCGACGCTCACAGCTCCTCGGCGAAGTTCCCCTCGATGCGGCCGAAGACGACCATCGCGCCGAGGAACATGAGGATCGCCACGACGAAGACGCAGGCGAGCATGAAGACGTAGAAGTGGTACGGGTAGCTGGCCAGCACCGGGATCGCTGCCCGCGTCGTCACGTACTGGAGCGCGGGGTGGCCGTGATAGATCACGGCTTTGACGACCGTCTGGGGAATGACCGGGCTCACGTGGCCGTACAGGGCCCGCTGGAAGCTGAGCAGGATCGGGACGATCGGGTCGGCGAGGTACAGACGCGCCACCCAGAGCAGGTGATGCTTGGTGAGCAGCCCGTACACGGTGTTGTAGCTGTAGATGATCGGGACGCCCCAGAACGCCGCCTGCAGGAGCACCGCGACGAGGTGCTCGACGTCGCGGTAGTAGACGTTCACCGCCGAGAGGTAGACGGCGATGGCGGCGGTGAGGATGAGCAGGTCGACGAGGGCGAAGAGCAGCACGGGCAGGTAGCTCCACGCCGGCGCGTACTGGAAGCCGATGAGGAACAGGGCGAGCACGATCGACTGGAAGAAGAAGAAGACCGACGCCGTGCCCACCTGCGCCAGGGCGAGGACCTCGCGTGGAAAGGCCACCTTCTTCACGATCCCGGCGTTGGCGACGATCGAGGCCGACGAACCCGGGAGCGCGGTGGCGATCAGGTTCCAGGCGATCAGCCCCGAGAAGAGGAACAGGGCGAAGTCGGGGATGAGGCTCTTCAGGAAGTACTTGAAGACCACGTAGTAGACCATCAGCACGATCGCCGGGTTCAGCATCGACCAGACGAAGCCGAGCACGCTGTTCTTGTACTTGACCTTCACTTCCTTGCGGACGAGGAAGACGAACAGCTCCCGGGCACGCCAGAGGTCCCTGATCCGGACCCGCAGGCTCACCCGTGAGGAGACGACCCGCGACGGCAGCTCTCGCTCCGGGCCACGCGGGCCCGGCACGAACGCGGCCGCACGCTCAGCCCGGGCAGCTGCGTCGTCCGCGCTGGCCAGGTCGATCTCGCTCACCGTACCCATGCGGACCTAGCCCTCCAATGACGCGTGGGCCCGGAGAGCCCGAGACCGCGATGCCGTGCGGCCGACGGGCGCGCCACGACCGCACGCCTGCAGGGACCCCGCGACACGCCAAGCCCGGAATCCATCGTGCGGCATCCTAGCGGTGGGCCGTCTGGGGGAGGTTGCAGCGACACGGCGTCGTAGCATTGCCCGTCGAGACCGGGGCGCATGCCGCGGGGACGAGCGAGGAGGCACGGTGTCCCGACCCGAAGGTCGCCACGTCCTGCGCCGCGCCAGAACGGCGATGTCGCTGCCGGGACGGATCGTCGAGGTGGAGGACCGCTGCGTGGCGCTCGAGACGCACGTCGTCGCCAAGCTCGACGAGATGCGGAGCGAGCTGGCCGAGATCCGCATGCTCCTCAACCAGCGCCTGGACGCCGAGGCGGACGCGACCGAGCTGGTAGGGCGGCTGTTGCGCTCGAGCGAGGCTCGGCTCGACGCCCTCGAGGCGGTGGCCGGTCTCGCTCCGGTCGCAGGTGGCGGCCCCGTCGCCCGTACGACGGGCGCCGCCGCGCCCGACGCCGCCGGGGCCCCCGGCTGAGCATGGAACGCGCGGGCGGCGCGCCCGGCAACGGGCCCGTCGTCGTCGATCTCGCCGCCCTGCAGAGCCCGACGTCTCGCGGCCGCGGCATCGGCCGCTACGCGATGAGCTGGGCGCTCGCGCTCGAACGCGCCCGGCCCGACCTCGTCGGCAGCTACCTGCTCGACCCGGAGCTGCCGCCGCCGGGCGAGGCCGAGGAGCTGCTCGCGACCGGCAAGGTCGCCTACGCCGGCTCGCCGGGCGCGGTGTCCGCGTCGACGCGGGTGTTCCACTCCCTCTCGCCGCTCGACCTTGCGCTCCCCCAGCGCACGGTGTGGCCCGAGGCGGCTCATCGCGGCGGGCTGTTGCGCGCTCGCCACCGTCTACGACCTCATCCCGGCGCTCGATCCAGAGCGCGAGCTCGCCGACGCCGTCGTCCGGCGCCGCTACCGGACGCGCCTCGAGCTCGTGCGTGGCCTCGACCAGCTGCACGTGCTCTCCACTGCGGTCGCACGAGACCTCGAGCGGCTGCTCGGCATCGCGCCGGGGCACGTCGTCCTCGCCGGCGCCGCGCCGTCGGAGCGCTTCGTCCCGCCCGCCTCGCGCCAGGCGGCCGCCGAGGCGGCCCGCGCCGCGATCGGCGGGCTGGCGGGCCGGTTCGTCCTCTGCCCGAGCGGCAGCCACCCGAGGAAGAACAACGAGCGGCTGATCGAGGCCTTTTCCCAGCTCCCCGGCGAGCTTCGGGACGCCCACCAGCTGGTGATCGCCTGCGAGCTGCCCGAACCGACGGCGCACCACTACCGCTGGCTCGCCTCCTCGCTCGGCATCGACGGTCGCGTCATCGTCACGGGCTACGTCTCCGACGCGACCCTGCTCGCCCTCTACCAGGGCGCCGAGCTCGTGTGCGTGCCCTCCCTCGCCGAGGGGTACGGCCTGCCGGTCGCCGAGGCGCTGGCCTGCCAGACGCCGGCGATCGGCGCTGACCGGCCCCCACTCGACGAGCTCCTCGTCGCCGAGGCCCGCTTCGACCCGACGAGCGCTCCAGCGATCGCCGGAGCGATCGCCCGCGCCCTCACCGACGCCGGGCACCGCCAGGCGCTCCTCGAGCGCCGTGGAGCGGCCGGCCCCGGCTGGGCCGACGTGGCGGGGCGCACCGCGGCCGCCTTCGACGAGCTCCTCGCCCGCCCCGCCGGAGCCGGCCGCACCCGGGCGCCGGCGCGTCCCCGCCTGGCGCGGCTCGCCTTCGTCACGCCGTTGCCGCCGGCGCCGAGCGGGGTGGCCGCCTACAGCCACCGCCTCGTCGGTGAGCTCGTCGCCAGCGGTCGCGCCTCGGTCGACCTGTTCGCCGACGGCCCCACCCGCCGGCGCATCGCTCCCGAAGGGGTCGAGACCTACTCCGTGCACTCCCTGCTCGACGTGGAGCGCCTCCGCGGCAGCTACGACGGCGTCTGCTACACGCTCGGCAACAGCCACCACCACCTTGGGGCCCTCGCCATGCTGCGGCGCCGCCGCGGGGTGGTCCTCGCCCACGACGTGCGCCTCACCAACCTCTACCGCCACGAGTCGGGCGATCCGGGACTGCTCCCCGGCGGCCTCGCTCGCGCCATCCGGCGCCTCTACGGCGACGCCCTCCCCGCCTCCCTCGGCGCTGGCGGCCAGCTCAGCGCAGAGGAGCTCGAGCGCTACGGCCTGCTGCTGGCGCGCGAGGCGATCGCGGCGTCGGAGGCGTTCTTGGTCAGCTCGGGCGCGGCTGCCGCCCTCGCTCGCGCCGACGCCGGTGACGACCTCGCCGGGCGCGTCGGCGTGCTCCCCTTCGCCGTGGCCGCGCCGGACTCCGGTCCGTCGCCCTTCGACGAGGAAGGTTCGGTGACCGCGGCCCCGCCGTCGGCGGCCCCGTGGTGGGGCCGCGGGCCCGAGGGGCTCCCTGCGGGCCCGGTCATCGCCCACTTCGGCATCGTCGACCCGGTGAAGCTCCCCGACGTGCTGGTGGAGGCGTGCGCCGCCCTCCAGCCGAGCCTGCCCGGCCTTCGCGTGGCGTTCGTCGGGCCGGTCGCCGCGGCCCTCGCCGGCGAGCTGATCGAGCGGGCGGCGTCCCTCGGGATCTCCGAGACGCTGATCCTCACGGGACCGCTCGGTCCTGGGCCGTACCGGGCGTGGCTCGAGCGGGCGACGGTCGCGGTCCAGCTGCGCGCCCAGTTCAACGGCGAGGCCTCGGCGGCCGTCGGCGAGTGCCTGGCCTGCGGCGTCCCGACGGTCGTGAGCCGCAACGGCTGGGCCCGTGAGCTGACGGACGACGCGGTCGTGAAGGTCCTGCCGGTGACGGACCCCGCCGAGCTGGCGAGGGTCGTGGCCGCCCTGGTCGGGGACCTGTCGCGCCGGCAGTCGCTCGGCGTGGCCGCGCGGCGGGAGGCCGCGGCGCGGCAGCTTCGGCGCCAGCGCCGAGGCCCTGCTCGAGATCGTGCTCGGGGCGCTACCCAGAACCCGCTGAGGCTCCGGTCGTCGAGCTCAGGAGCTGGCGCGCCCCGACCTGGAGGCCACGACACGGCGCGCCCGGCGGGCCGCGAGGCGGGCGACGCCGGCGACGGAGACCCCTCGGCGCCCCGCGGCCGACCCTGCCGAGAACGGCGAGCCGCCGCCCGTGGCCGCAGCGACGCCGGCGAGGTCGGCGCGGGCCATCTCGACGCGCCGGTCCGCCTGGGCGCGGGCACGCACGAGGGTCAGCACCGACTCGCGCAGCCGGTCGTCCGTCTCGACAGCCCACCCGGCCGGCGGCGCGCTGCGCTCGGGCGAGGCCGGCGGTGCCACGCTCACGCGCTCCGCCACGACGCCGGGCGCGCCGAGGAGCTGCTCGCGGTCGTCCTCGTTCCACACGACGATGGCGGAGGCGTGCGCCCAGAGCCCGCGCGAGGCGCGGCCACCGAGGCCGCCCGGGATCGGCACGGGCGTGTCCAGCCGGATCGTGACGTCCCTCCAGAGCCGCAGTGCCGCGCCGAGCAGGGCGAGCGTGGCGGCGCGCGCTCCCCTGCCGGACTCCTCGCCGAAGGGCAGCCCCCGCTCGACGCGGAGCACCAGGGCGTCGAAGCGCGGCGCGAGCGACGCGAGGCGCAACGCCAGGAGCGGCCCCCCGAGGACCCCGTGGCGGTGGGCCGCAGAGCGCGGGTCGGGCGAGAGGACCTCCACGTCGTGGCCCGCCGCGACGAGGCGGGCGGCCTCGAGGCCGAGGGCGCGGGCCTGCTCGCCTCCGGGCGGCGGCACCGTGCCGACCACGAGCACCCTCATGGCCGGCCCGAGCGCGCGAAGGCGTTGAGCGATCGCTCCATGGCGTCGAGCACGACGTCCCAGGTGTAGTTGGCGAGCACGTACTCGCGGCCCCGCTCGGCCAGCGCCGCCGCCGCCTTCGGGGCCTCGGCGACGAAGGCCAGGCACTCGCCGAGCTCGAGCTCGTCCGCGTAGGTGAGGCCCCCGCCCGACCGCTCGCAGTGCCAGGTGACGACCTGGCCCTGCTCGCTCGCCACGACCGGCGTGCCGGCGAGCCACGCCTCCATGACCGTGCGGGAGAAGCTCTCGTTCGTGCTCGGCTGGACTAGCGCCTCGGCGGCCGCGAAGGTGTTCGGGACCTCCTCGCTCGCGAGGTAGCCGAGATCGACCACTCGCTCGCGCAGCCCCTCGGGCACCTCCGTGGAGCCGACGCCGACCGTGACGAGGTCGAACGGCAGCTCGTGGCGGACGATCGCCGAGCCGAAGCCTGCGAGCAGGCTGCGCCAGCCCTTCCCGTCCTCGCGCCGGCCGGCGTAGAGGACGAACGGGCGCTCGAGGCCGTGGCGGGCCCGGAAGCCCGCCGGGTCGTAGCGTTCGGGCCGCTCCACCGTGGCCCCGACGACCGTGTGGTGCGGCGGGAGGCTCGGCGCGACCTGGTGGCCGAGCTGGTGTTCGGGCTCGGAGAGGAACCAGACGCCCGCCACCGACGACAGCGTCGAGGAGACGATCCCGAGCCGGGCGTAGGGCTCGTCGTGGAGGCAGGGCATGACGATCGTCCGCTCCGGCGCGACCTCGGCGCCGTAGATCGTCGACCAGAACAGGTACGGTGACAGGACGATCGCGTCGAACCCGCGCGCGTACGCCATGAGGTGGAGGTAGAGGTCGGGGACGCGAAAGCGCCCGTTCACCCAGGCGATCTCCTCCGCGGGGCTCAGCACGTCGCCACGCTGGACGCGCCGCTCGAGCTCCGCGGCGACCAGGCGGAGCGCGCCGTCACCGTCTTGAAGCGCCGGATCGTGAGCCCGGGCTCCTCGAAGGTGCCGGTCGGGAACTCGTTCGCCCAGGAGAAGTGGCTCTTCGCGGCAGGTCGTCAGCAGCTCGACCTCGTGGCCCCTCGCCGCAAGTCCCCGCGCTGCCTCGGCCATGACCGCCTCGGACCCGCCGACGACGCCCGGTCCGTAACGGGGGGTGACGAAGGCGAGCCGCATCGGCCGAGCCACTTCGTTCGCCACGTGTCCTCGCCTCCCCGCCGGTCCCGCCCGAGCCAGCCGTTCCGGGGATCGTACGTCATCGGCCGTCCGTCACCTGGGCAGCGACGCGTGACGCCGCCGTATTTCATGCCAATGGGTGACGCATGGCGACCGGACCTCGGAAATTCGCACCTCAACTGCAGCCGCGACGGTGCCGTTAGACGCTCGGTGAGATGGTGACTACTCTTCGTGACGTGCTTCGCCCGGTCCGATGCCCGGCGTCTGACGCGACGCCTCCAACGCGGGCCAACCGGGCCGCACGGCGGCGTCCGCGTGCTCGTGGTGCTGTCGCGTCCGTCCTCGGCGCGGCCGGCTTGTTCGCGTCGCTGGCGGGCGTCGGCGATGCGAGCGCCGGAGCCGCGGTCCAGCCGCACCAGCACATCGCTCCCTCGGTGACGTGGCCGTCGCCGGACTGGGAGATATCGGCCCAGGGAGCGATCACGCAAAGCTCCCCGACGGTCGCCACCGTCGACGGCAAGACCATCGTGGCGATCGGCGACGAGTCCGGCTACGTCTACGTCCTCGACGCCGCCACCGGCAAGGAGCTTCCCGGCTGGCCCGAGCACGTGGCCGCAGCTCCCGGCCAGAGCGCCCCGATCGAGTCGAGCCCGACGATCGCCTGGCTCGACGGCCCGACCAAGCCCCCCTCGATCGTCGTCGGTACCGGCTCGACCTGGGTGCGCGACGACGTGGGCGAAGTGGAGGCCTTCCGCCTCGACGGCGCGAAGCGCTTCGTCTTCCGGGTCCAGGCGGCGCCGGGCACGAACGTGGGCGTCCTGTCGAGCCCCGCGGTCGGCAGCCTCACGGGCCACGGCCCGGTCGACATCGTCTTCGGCTCGTGGGACCACAACATCTGGGCCCTCACGCCCTCCGGGCGGGTGCTCCCCGGGTTCCCGTACAACAACGCCGACACGATCTGGTCTTCACCGGCGCTCTACCGGTTGCCGGGTGAGACGGGCGACGCCATCTTTCTCGGCAGCGACGCCTCGGGCGTGACCTACCGGGTCGCGGGGGCCGTGCAGCACTGCGTCGGCGGCTTCGTCGGCGAGTACCGCTACATCGCCAACCAGATCGTACCGATCTGGCGTGACTGCGAACCGCAATCGGTCTGGTCGAGCCCCGCCGTCGGCATCCTCGACAACCCCCATCGCCCCGTCGTCGTGATCGGCACGAGCTTCTACGAGCAGCCGTTCCCGGCGGAGACGAACCACCTGCTCGCCTTCGACGCCCTCACCGGCAAGCCCTTGCCCGGCTGGCCGGTGGCGACGGCGGGCCCGGTCCTCGGCTCGCCGGCCATCGGCGACGTGGCTCCCGGCGTCCGCGCCGTCGTCGACACCTCCTGGGTCTGCGACGGGTCCTCCCGCACCGACTGCTTCGCCCACGGCTCCAGGGTCTACGCCTGGACGGGCCAGGGCGCCCAGCTGTGGTCGGACGCGCTGCCCGGTCCGACCGACTGGGCATCTCCGGTCCTCGTCCCGCTCGAGAACCACGCCTCGAACGACGTCCTGGTCGGCACGCCGAACGCCCTGTACCCCCTCGACGGCGCGACCGGCGCCTTCCTGTACGGCACGAACGGCGTCAACCAGTTCGCCGCCATCAACCCGGGCTGTCGGGTCTTCAACTCCGCAGCGGTGGCGGACATCCCCGGCACCGGGCCGAACACCGGCTGGCGGGTGATCGAGGCATGCGGCGGCCCGCCGGTCTTCCAGGCGCACGGCAGCATCGTCTCCTACCGGCTCCCCGTCACACCGTCGATCACCCCGGCGTGGCCGATGTTCCGCAACGACGCGCAGCACAACGGCGGCGTGATCCCACCTGCGCTCGCCCTCGAGCCGCCCGCCGTACTGACGAGCACCTCCAGCTCCTCGTCCTGATCCCGGAGACGTGCAACCCCCGCCGGGGTGCCGGGCGAGGCAGTATCTCCGGGTGCGCCGCGCCCGCTTCTCCCCTGAGACGCACCGCGCTCCCGGACCGTTCCGAGGCTCGCTCGCCCGAGCCGTGGGGCTCCTCGTCGGGCTGGTGGCGTCCACCGCCACGCTCCTCGGCGGCGGCCCTCCCGCGGCAGCCGCCGTCGCGCCGCGTACGACCGCACCGTTTCCCCAGCCGACCTGGGTCGACACCGTCGGGCCGGTCGCGATGAGCTCACCGACCGTGGCGACCATCAACGGCGAGGAGGACGTCGTGTTCGGCACGGAGAGCGGCTACGTCTACGTGGTCGACGCCGCCACCGGCCAGAACGTCCCCGGCTGGCCCCAGCCCGTCGAGCCTGATCCCGGCGTGCCGACCGCCGTGGAGTCGAGCCCCACCGTCGCCTACCTCGACGGGCCGAACCGGCCGCCCTCCATCATCGTCGGCGCCGGCTCGACCTACGTCGCCGACCAGCAGGGCGGTCTCGTCGCCTTCAACGCCAACGGGACGATCCGGTTCCGTTTCGCCACCCAGGACGTCTTCAACGAGTGGTCGAGCTCCCAGGGCACCCCCGACGGCTACGACGAGGCGGTCTTCACGACTCCGGCGATCGGCGACGTGACCGGCGACGGCCAGGAGGACATCGTGTTCGGGTCCTGGGACCACCGGCTCTACGCCCTCACACCGAGCGGCCACCTCGTCCCCGGGTTCCCCGTCGACACCGAGGACACGATCTGGTCGTCGCCGGCGCTGTTCCACCTCCGGGGCAGCGCGAACGCCGAAGACATCCTGATCGGCGGCGACGCCTCGGGCAAGCAGGGCTGCTCCGGCGGGTTCGTCTACGACTTCACGTACCGGGACCAGGCACCCCACCTGGTGTGGCAGCACTGCGAGAACCAGACCATCTGGTCGAGCCCGGCCGTCGGGGTGATCAACGCCACCGGACGTCCCGCCGTCGTCGTCGGGACCGGCTTCGGCGAGCCGCCGCCCTACAAGTCCGACACCAACAAGGTCTTCGCCTTCTACGCCTCGGACGGCGCGCCGGTGCCGGGCTGGCCCGTGACGACGGCAGGTCCCGTCTTCGGCTCCCCCGCGATCGGCACGCTGCCCGGCAGCACGACCCCGGCGGTGGTCGACACCTCATGGTGCACGAGCTGCTCGAGCACGCCGACGGGCTCCTCCATGGTCTACGCCTGGTCGGGGACGGGCACGCTGCTGTGGTCCCAGACGCTCGTAGGCCCGAACGACTTCTCCTCGCCCGTCCTCGTCGACCTGACCGGGTCAGGCGCGAACGACGTCCTCGTCGGATCGGCCGGCGGCCTCTACCCGCTCGACGGCGGGACGGGCGCGTACCTCTTCGGCACCTCGCTGACCGCTCCGATCAACCCCTACTCGATGCTGAACGCCGCGGCGGTCGCCGACGTGCCGGGAAGCGGACCCGGCGCGGGCTGGCACGTCTTCGAGTCCTGCGGCGGCCCGAAGGAGGTCGCCGATACGGGGCGCCTGATCGACTACCCGCTGCCGGCGACGCCCGGGACCGCCCCGCCGTGGCCCACCTGGCGCGCCGACCTCGACCACGACGGGTTGGCGGCGTCCACGCTGCCGGCGACCACGCCGAGCACCCGGCGCCGGCTGGCCCACCGGGCGGCGAAGCACCGCACCCGGTTGCGCCCGCACCGCAGCAGCGCCGCCTGACACCGCCCGGGATGCGGGAGCGCGAGCACCCCGACGGAGCTGGCGCCCTCGAGAGCGTGTGCGGCGCCGGGATGGCGCCGGCGGCGGCTGCTAGGAGGCCGAGCGCGCCGTCAGCTCAGAGCGCTCGATCACCTTGTCGATGAAGCCGTACTCGCGGGCCTCCTCGGCCGTGAACCACCGGTCGCGGTCGGAGTCGGCCTCGATCCGCTCGACCGGCTGGCCGGTGTGGAAGGCGATCCGCTCGGCCATCATGCGCTTCAGGTAGATGATCTGCTCGGCCTGGATGGCGATGTCCGCCGCCTGGCCCTGCATCTGGCCGGAGGGCTGGTGCATGAGGATCCGCGAGTGCGGGAGGGCGTAGCGCTTGCCGGGGGTCCCGGCGCAGAGCAGGAACTGGCCCATCGAGGCGGCGAGGCCGAGGCAGATCGTCGAGACGTCGCAGCTGACGTACTGCATCGTGTCGTAGATCCCGAGCCCGTCGGTGACGGAGCCGCCTGGCGAGTTGATGTAGATCGCGATGTCGCGGCTCGGGTCCTCTGCCTCGAGGAGGAGCAGCTGGGCGCAGATCAGGTTCGCCGAGGTCTGGTCGACCTGGGTCCCGAGGAAGATGATGCGCTCCTTTAACAGGCGCTGGTAGACCTCGCCCCCGCTGCTCTCGGCGGTTGCAGCCCAGGGCAGACCGGTCCCGGCGCCCGGCACGACGATCTCTGCAGTCATGCCAGCAGGTTACCCGGCCGTGGGGGTGGTGCGGCACATGCCCGAGGCGTCCCCGGCCCCGCCACACGTGCGGCTCAGCCCGGCCGGCGCTTCCTCGGCCGGACCGAGACGCGGGTGGGCCCGAACGCGTCGTCGACGACATCGACCAGCTGGCGGCGTACGGCGTCGAGGTCGAGCGCCTCCCGCAAGAGCAGCCTGGACCCCACGACGCTCGACGAAGCGCCGGTTGAAGGCCATGCCGCATCGCGCCCATCCCACTAGGCTCGCTCGGGCGCGGGCGTGGCGAAACTGGCATACGCGCCGGGTTTAGGTCCCGGTCCCCTCGGGGGTGGAGGTTCGAGTCCTCTCGCCCGCACCGCCGAGGCGCGATGGGGCGGCACCGGGCACGGGCTCGACTCTCGTCCGGGCGCGGCGACACCGCCTCGGCGGTCGCGCACCGGCGGCCCTCGCGCGAGGGATCCCCGCGCTCGGTCACGCGGTCGTCGGGGAATGACGGAAGGAGCTGTCGATCTGACACCCCCTCGTTCGACGTACACGACGAGCGGGCGTAGCCCGGGAGCATCCGATCCCTCCCCAACGAACATCATGAAGCGCATCGTGGTTTCTCCTTCTGCTTCGAATGATCCCGAACCTGGACGAGGACGAGGACGAGGACTGGATGCCGAGCGCGGAGGCCGTCGCCGCGATGACGAGGTACAACGAGGGGGCTGACCAGGGCCGGCGTGCTCCTCTGCCTCGACGGGCTCCACCCGATCTCCAAGGGCGCTCGCGTCTCGTTGCGACTCGATCCGCCAGACGGCGTCGATGGCGCGCCGGGCGCCGGAGTCGGATCCGCACCGACGGGTTCAAAGCCGACCTCGCCACCGAAACGAGCACGGGGATCGTCACCGCCGCGCCTGCGCTACCGCGGTGTCGAGCGCAACGAGGCGTGGCTCAACCGACGCGTTGCGACGCTCAACTTGCGCAAGCTCGTCGTGCTCGGGCTCGGGCTCTCGAGGCGCGACGGCGCGAGAGTGCCCACTGGCACGTGATGGGCCCTCGGGAGCGTCCCAAGGAGGGAACGACACCTGTGGTCGAAAGACCTACCAGCGCGGCCGGTTCACACCCTCAATCCCGGCTCTTCGGTGCGGGCTTACCCCCGAGGACCCAAGCCAACGCTACGCCCCTCGTCGCCTCGTCGACAGGGTCATTTGTCCAACCGTGCCCTAGGAGTCGGGGCCGGGCTGTCGGCGGTCCCGCTTTCTCGCGGACTGCCGCCGCTTGGCGTCGAGACGCCGTTGTCTCGACGCCAGCGTCGGCGCCGTCGGCCGCCTCGGGCGCTCGACGCGCAGCGCCGCTGCGAGCCGCTCCCCCAGCCGTTCCAGCGCGAGCTGGCGGTTGCGCGCCTGCGAGCGCTCGTCAGAGACGACGACCCGCACGACGGGCCCGAGGCGCTCGAGGAGCCTCGCCCGCTGGCGCGGGCCGAGGGAGCGAGAGGACTCCACGTCGAAACGGAGCTCGACGCGGGTGTTGGCGGTATTGGCGTGCTGGCCCCCGGGACCACCGCTCCCGCTGAACCGCCACTCCAACTCGTCGGGCGCGACGGTGCACGACCGGCTCACGCGCAATCCCCGATCGGTCACTCCCGGCACCTTGACATGCTCGCGCGACCGGGAGCTGGAACCGGTCAGATGACGTCGACGGCCCAGCGCGTTCTGGTCGGCCCCAGCCGTTCTGGCCAGCACCGACGCGGGGAGCAAGACTGGGCGGCACCGGGGGTGGAAGCAATCGCACAGGCGCATCTGAGCTCGCTCGTGGCGCTGGTCGTCGTTGGCGCAGGCGTGCTGCACGCGTTCTGGAATGCCATCGCCAAGCACGTCGACGACCGGCTGGTCGCGTTCGCGCTGATCGGCGTCGTCCTGACCGGGCTCACGATCGCCAGCTACACGCTGATCGACGGTCTCGGCGTTCGACACTCGCACAACCCGTTGGCGTACGCGGCGCTCCTGTTCGTGCTGGAGGGGCCCGTCTTCCCCATCGTGGCCCTGGTCCGGAGACCTCCGTCGGTCTGGAGGTCGACTCCGGCCCTCCACTCCGGGCTCGCGGCGGGAGCGCTCACGTTCGTCGCCTACAGCGCAGTGCTCTGGGCGCAGAGCAAGGCCCCCCTCGCCGAGGTCGCGGCGCTTCGCGAGACGAGCGTGATCGCGGCGGCCCTCATCGGGACCTTCGTGCTCCGAGAGCGCTTCGGAGCCCGCCGCGTCGCCTCGGCCGTGCTGGTCGCCGCCGGGATCGTGCTCATCAGCAGGTGAGCCGTCCGCCGACCCGGACCGCGCCGGGCGCGCACCTCGCGAGCCGAGGCGGGTCTGACGCTACGACGCCGAGCAGCACACCGACCGACCCGCCGCAACGTCGCAGCAGCGGCTCCGCCGTCAGGCCCCTGCTGGCGGCGAGGAGGCGGCACCGACCCCGGTGATCCCGCGCCCGAGCACAAGAAGATCGAAGACGCCGACTGCCATCGCCGCCCGCCGGCTCCTCGCCTGCGACCGGCTCGGGGCCGGCAATGCCAGCCTGGCGCTGATCAGGATGCCGCGCTGCCGGTCGACGACGAACAGGACGTCACCGAGCAGCTCGATGCCCACCCGAGTGCCGGCCGGCAAGGTGTAGCCCTCGCTGGCGGGCAGCGTCGAGGTCACCTCTACCCCGTCGGGCAGGGTGGCCACCACCCGGACCACCGCCCCCAGGAACGCGGCGCGAGCGACCACGGCTGGCCCGTCGGCCTCCGGGCGGATCCTGATGCTCTCAGGCCTGACCAGGACGTCGACGTGGCTGCCCCGACCGAAATCACCGCCGGCACTGGCAGGAATCACCAGCCGCGAGCCGAGGACGTCGACGCTGCCTGGGGCCACCACCACGCCCGGCAGTCGGCTGACGGAACCGACGAACTCGGCCACGAAGTTGGTCGCTGGGCTCGAATACACCTCCGCCGGCGGCCCCAGCTGCTCGAGCTGGCCGGCCCGCATCACCCCCACCCGGTCTGCCATCGACAGCGCCTCTTCCTGGTCGTGAGTCACGAACAGCGTGGTGATCCCCAGATCCAGTTGGATTCGACGTATCTCGTCGCGGAGCTGGGCGCGCACCTTGGCGTCGAGGGCCGACAGCGGCTCGTCGAGGAGCAACAGGCGGGGCTCGACGCAGAGCGCCCGGGCCAACGCCACCCGCTGTTGTTGACCGCCGGAAAGCTCGTGGGGGTACCTTTCCGCCAAGGTTGCCAAGCCGACCAGTTCGAGTACCTCGCCGGCGCGTGCTCGCGCCGTTGGGCGGTGCCCATCCGGCGGACCTCCAGACCGAAGGCCACGTTCTCCAAAGCGTTCATGTTCGGGAAGAGGCTGTAGGCCTGGAAGACCATCCCCAGATTGCGACGATGGGGGGGCACGGCGGTGATGTCGTCACCGCCCACCAACACCTGTCCCTCGTCGAGCTGCTCCAGTCCGGCCACCGCCCGCAGGACCGTGGTCTTGCCACAGCCGGAGGGGCCCAGCAGGGCGACAAACTCGCCAGGAGCGATGGTGATGGAGAATCCATCCAGGGCCTGCACCTTGCCGTAGGTGCGACGACAGTTGACGAGCTCGACCACCACGCCGCCGCGGGAGCGGTCTCCCACGCCCTGCTCACCTTTGGTGGCTGAGGTCGTGGTCATACGAGTCCCCCGCTCTCTTCCCCGGCCATCGCTATAGCAACAGAGGAAGGTGCTGCGCTCTGCACCTCGGCTTCCACGCCGACCAGCCCGGTGCCGAAGGCACCGCTGCTGCGCCGCCGCCTCCCGGAGCCGGCAAAGGCTAGGACCACGAGCAGGAACCAGGTGAGCAATAACGCGGCGATGGAAAGGGCCACCGCGACGTAGGGATCGTTGCCCTCCACGCCAACCAACCAGACGGGAAAAGTGTTGAAGCCCATGATGCTTGCAATGGCATATTCGCCGAGCGACAACGCCACCGTGAGGAATGCAGCCGCCAAGATCCCCGACCGCAGGTTGGGCAGGAGCACCCGGGTGAAGAGCTTGCGCCAGCTCGCCCCCATGGAGCGACCGGCATCGACCAGCACATGGAGGTCGATGGATCGCACACCGGCGTCGATCGCTCGATAGGAATAGGGCATGGCGAGGACCACATAGACCAGCGCCAAGATCACCGGGGTTCCGGTGATCGCGCTGGGAAGGCCTTTGTAGGCGCCGAGCACGCCGAGGATGATCACCACTGCGGGAACGCCCAGTGGTAGCAGACTGACGGCATCTAGCACCGCCCGCCAGCGCGGAAAGCGCAAGTTGACGAAGATGACCGTGGGAACCAACAGCACCAAGGTGATGGCCATCGCCCCGAGAGCAACCTTGACCGAGGTGAACAGGCTCGTTCCGAGCCCTGGCTCCGCCACCGCCCGGGAGTACGCAGTCAGGGAGAGGCGTCCTTTGTAGCCTGCCTCCAGGCTGAATTGGATCGACGCGGCCATGGGAGCGATGACGTAGAAGCCCAACAGTCCGAGCGTCACCCAGCGGAAGGTGCGTGACCGCTTCACCGCAGCCACCGCGAGGTCTTGCGCTGAACAAAGACGTACAACACCCCGGCGATGCCGACGATGACGATCATGCCGAGACCGAGAGCGTCCCCGAGGTTCGCTTGGTTCGTGACCACGTTGCCGGCGAGCAGGGCTCCGATCTCGATCGGCACCAGCGGGACGGAGCCCGTGGTCAGCGCCTCGGCCGTCGCGTAGGCGGCGAAGGCGTCCATGAACAGGACCATGATCGTGGCGACGAACGGTGGGGTGAGCATCGGGAGGCCCACCTTCCGCCAGTAGTACCGCGGGCTGGCGCCGAGCGTCGCCGCCGCCTCCCGCCATTCACGGCGCAGCGCTTCCACCGGCGGCAGCATCAGCAGGATGACCAGGGGCAGCAGGAAATAGAGGTAGACGATGACCAGGCCAGTGAAGGAATACAGATGTTGAAGCCGTGGTCGTAGGGATTGAACCCGAGCTCGAGCCAGTAGGTCGGTGACAACGCCGGCATTGCCGATTGTGGCGATGAAGGCAAACGCCAATGGCACACCACCGGTGTTGGCGAGCACCCCGCAGGCGGTGGTGACACGAGACGGCGCATCGTGCGGTTCGGGCGAGCTCGACCAGCGCGACGGTCGCCGACCAGACCGATGACGCCGGCGACGACAGCAGAGACCGCCGCCAGCTCGAGGCTCATTGCGTAGGCGTGCAACTAGGGCTGGCTCGAGTGAGAGAGCGGGCGGATGTTGGAGAAGGAGAGGCCGCCGTTGTTGTCCTGGAACGCCTCGACCATCACCGTTGCCGGCGGGTACAACAAGAAAAAGCCGACGTAGGCGAGGAAGGGCACCACCCCGATGACCGCGAAGGGCCGGCGTCGGCCGGCCCGCGAGCCGGCGCTGTCCACGTCGGGCACCGGACGCGACGCTCACCTAACACGATCGGAAGGTCCCGCAGCTGGATCAGCCGACTGCCGACGTCCACTCCTCGACAACGAGCTCCTGGCGCGGCCGTCACCTGCGGCCGGGGTGGCGATCTCCGGCGCGCAGGCGAGCGCCGGGACGGCCGCCTTGGCAGCCGCTCACCGTGCCGGCTTTCACCATCGCAGTCCATGTCGAGGGGACGGCGCCGCCCCGCGGCCCACAGGTTCTGGCCGGTCGGCGAGTACATGTACTCGAGGAACAGCCGCGCTGCGGCCGGGTGCGCGCGTAGGCGCTGATCGCCATCGCGTAGTAGGAGGCGTAGGGCTTCCCCTCCGGGACGACGATCTTCCAGTCGATGCCCGCGGCTTCGCCAGCTCCTGCTTCCACGAGAGCTGGTTGTAGGTCCAGTCGAGGGTGGCGAGCACGCTCTTGTCCGCCATCGGCCCGTCGCCGGCGCCACCGGCCTCGATCGGGTTGTAGTTGCCCGACTGAATTCAGCTTCTTGAAGAAGTTGATGCCGGGCTGGACGTTGGTGACCGACCCGCCGTTGTTGATGGCCGCCGCCATACACCGCCGAGAAGCCGGCACTCGAGGACGTGGGGTTGTTGTCGAGCCCGACCGCATCCTTGAACTCCGGGTGGAGCAGGTCCGGCAAGGTGGTCGGAGGAGTCTTGATGACGTTGGCGTTGTAGCCGATCGCGATCACGCCGCGTAGTCGTAGGCCCAGTAGCCCTTCGGGCTCTTCCAGCCAGCCGGGAGCTCGTTCCACTCCTGGGTCTTGTAGCGGGAGAAGATCGGTCCCTTGAAGACCCCGGCCTCTCCGTTCACGGCCTCGATGGCGAAGGTGACGGCCCGATGTCGACCACGTCGGGCTCGTTGGCCTTGCCATGGTCGAGGGTGATCTCGCTGAGCTCCTCGGCACTTGTCCCGCTCGGGTTGAAGTCGTTGACCTTGAGGCCGTACTTGTGGCCGAAGTCCTTGATGATGTTGCCGTAGTTGGCCCACGTGGTGGGGTCGGCGGTGAGGTTGAGGGTGCCCTCGGCCTTGGCCGCGGCGACGAGGGCGCTCATTCCACCGCACGAACTGATGCTGGTGGCCTTTGCCCAGCAGGCATTCGACGACGCCGCGCTCGCCGTGCCGGCAGAGCCAGCGAATGATCCGAGAGCTGCAAGCGTGGTGACTGCAGCTCCGGCGGCAGCGGATCTACGCCACCGCTGTCCCGACTTTCTGTGCATCAAGCCTCCCCTAGTCTGCGAGCGAGCCACCGGGCCCACTGATGTCGCCGGGCGTGATGCTACAGCGCGAATTGCCGGCGACCGCGGTGAACACATTATGAAGGGACCGTGAACTTTTCGCATTCTCTTCGGGCTTCTGTGGGCGAACAGTCCCTCGGTGAAACGTCGACGGTGAGAGCGCCGCACAGAAATCCCATGGATCACGTCGTGTTCGCCCTCCCCTTGCTGTACCAGTCCCTCGACGCCAGGCTGAGGGCCATCGAGCCGAAGACGCTCACCGAGGCGGCCGAGAGCCTGGGCTCATCGCAGACCCGCACGCTGTTCACGGCGATCCTTCCGAACCTGAGGACTGCGGTCATCGGCGGACGCTACTCACCGTGGCCATCGCCATGGGCGAGTTCACGCTCGGCAGCCTTCTCGCCGTCACCACCTGCACCGTCCACATCCAACATCGGCACGAGCCAGTCCTACAAGCCAGCGCGCCCTCGGTCATCAGCCTCCCTGAACTGTGGTGGCATGCTGGCGCTGTTCGTGACGGGCCGGAGTGGTCGAACGGTGGCCCAGACCGGAAGCAACAAGGAGTCGACGGTGCCATCGGTCCAGTTGAGAGATCTGCGTTGGGTGTTCCGCGACGCGGTCGCGCTCCAAGAGTTCCGCGTGGACGCGGCCTCCCACGAGTTCGTGTCGCTGCTCGGACGGAGCGGCCGTGAGAAGATCACGGCGTTGCGCATCGTCGCAGGCTTTGAGTACCCGGACTCGGGTGGGGGTGCCCGGGGACGGCAAGGACGTCCTCGGCCTCCCCGCAACCGCAGGGACGAGGGCGAGCTCGGCGCGCGACCGGAGAAGCTGCGCATCGAGAGGTTTACGGACGGGCCCACGCTGCCACCTTCGAAGGCAAGGTCACCAGCGAGACCTTCCTCGGGCCGGCGACCCGTGTCGGCCTCATGACCAACAGGGAACCGCTGCTCGCCGACGCTGCCGTCGCTGTGGCGCTGACCTCGCCTTTGGTGGCCGGGTCGGTGTCAAGCTCAACTCGGGCTCCCTCCGGACGATCGCCCGCCAGCGCTCGTCCGCTCAGGGCAAGCAGGTCCTGCGCTGCCGACCATCTCGCGCCGCGACCCCGCTGTTCCGACCGTACGCTGCGATGACGGCCCTGACGACGCTGCAACGGACCATCGTCCCCGGCGAGCGGGCAGGCGAGGGGAGCGAGAGCGCCTACTATCGGCTCTCCTTCGGCGCGGGCGAGCCCCGCATGGTCCGCGGCGAGCTCGCCCGGCGCAGCGAGAACCCGACCCCGCGTCGCAGCCTGCTGTTCCTCGTCCAGCTCACCGACCTCCAGCTCGCCGACGCGCAGTCGCCCGGCCGCTTCGAGTTCTTCGAGTACCTGCGCGGCCGCACCGGCGTGCACGCTTACGTCCCTGCGCAGCGACCCCAGGAGCTCCTCGGGCCGTGGGCCTGCGACGTCATGGCGAGCACCATCGCCTCGCTTCGCGAGAGCCCGGACACCGGAGCGCCCCTCGGGCTGGCGCTCTGCACCGGCGACAACCTCGACAACGCGCAGCTGAACGAGCTGACGTGGTACCTGGCGCTGCTGAGCGGCGGCGCGGTCGACCCCGCGTCGGGTGGCCCGAGCTACGAGGGCGTGCAGATGGGCGGGTGGCCGAGCGATCTCTCCTGGCATCCCGACCCCGGCATCGACCGGTACAAGAGCCGCTGGGGCTTCCCCGACTACCCCGGGCTGCTCGACGAGGCGACCCGCTCGTTCGTGGCCGGCGGCGTCGGCATTCCGTGGCTGTCGTGCTTCGGCAACCACGACGGGCTCGCCTTCGGCGAGGTCGTCCCGACCCCGGCCTATCGCCTACACGTGCTCGGGACCGAGAAGCCGACCGCCATCGCGCACGGCCTCGAGCCGATCGGCCACGAGGACGAGTTCTTCGCCAGCCCCGAGCGCTACCTCACCGGTCCTGCCCGCACCGTCACCGCCGACCCGCACCGGCGGATCGTCAGCAGGAGGGACTTCGTCGAGGCCCACCTGCGCGCCGGCGGCCGACCGGCGGGCCACGGCTTCGACGAGCACAACCTCGCTGAGGGAACGGCCTACGGCGTCTACGACGCCGTCGAGAACGTCCGGATGATCCTCCTCGATACGACAAACATGGACGGGAGATCGGACGGGAGCCTCGGCGTCCGCCAGTTCCGCTGGCTCGAGGAACGCCTCGGCGAGGTCCACGCCCCGGGGGGCTCGACGGGCGCCTCCTCCACCTCAGGGCGCGAGAACCGCCTCGTCGTCCTGGCCTCGCACCACGGGCTGACCTCGATGACCAACGACCGGGAGCTCGCGAACGGCCCCGAGGAGGACCAGCCGCGGGTGACCGCCGGGGAGGTCCGGGCGCTGCTGCACCGTCACCCGAACGTCGTGCTGTGGCTCAACGGGCACCGGCACCGGAACGAGGTGGTACTTCGCGAGTCGCCCGAGGCGCCCGGATCAGGATTCTGGGAGGTCTCGACCGTCGCGCTCGCCGACTGGCCGGCGCAGGCCAGGCTCGTCGAGCTGGTGGCGAATGGCGACGGGACGCTGTCGATCCTGTGCACGATGGTCGATCACCTGGCGGGGCCGGATCCCCGCCAGGCCGAGGGCGCCACCCGCCTGGCGGCGATCCACCGCGAGCTCGCCGCCAACGTGCCCGCCGCCAGCTTCGCCGTCCGCCTCGAGGGTGGACGCCAGGACCGCAACGTCGAACTGGTCCTGCCTTCGCCCTTCGCGCTCTCCTGAGGGCTCGGGGGCGGCGCGCCCCCTGCGGGCCGCGGCCGCGGCGCGCTCGGTGGTGCGGGGAGCCTCCCCGGTGGTGGGTTCCCGAGAGAACCCCGTGCTCCACCGGGGAGGCGTCCTCACCGCATCTCAGTGGGCGCCGGTCGGCTCTCCCGTCGCCGGGTCGAGGAAGAGCTTCGTGCCCGGCCACTGCTGGAAGTCGAACATCGGCAGGATCGACCCGGCGGTCGCGTCGGCGGCGCCGTTGCCGAGGGTCGGGAGGCCCCAGTTCTGCTCGATGAAGCTCACGACCGAGCTCTGGTCGATGATCGAGTTGCTGACGTAGTTCGTCTTCGCGAAGGGCGAGATGACGAGGAACGGCAGACGAGGCCCGAGCCCGCAGCGACCCTGCTCGGGCTGGCCGGCGCTGTTCGTCGGGACGGCGGTGAGCTTGCTGCCGCACATCCCCGTGCCGGTCAGCGCGTCGACGGGGCTCTGGGACTGCGTGAGGAGCGGGCCGACCACGTGGTCGTACCAGCCGTCGGAGTCGTCCCAGGTGATGACGACCGCCGTCGAGCGCCAGGTCGGCAGCTTCTCGAGGTTGTTGATCGTCGTCACCAGCCACTGCTGCTCGTCGAGCGGGTCGGAGTAGCCGGCGTGGCCGTCCTGGTAGCCGCCGGCCTTCAGGAACGAGACGGCCGGGAGGTTGCCGGCATCGGCCGCCGCCCAGAAGTCGGCGAGGTCGTACTGGTGGTTCGCCTGGTCCTGGTGGCCGACCATCGCCACCGACGTCGGCGGCAGGTGCTGCGGGTTCGCCGTCGACGCGTAGTACTGGAACGGCTCGTGGTGCGGGATGTAGTCGACGACCGAGGTGCCACCGACGTTCTTGTGGCTCTCGGCACAGATCTGGGCCGTGGTCGGCGGCGTGGCGCCGGTGCCCGGCACGTAGCCGTCTTCGAAGCCGCCCTCGAACCAGCCCCAGGTGATCCCGCTGGCGTTCAGCAGGTCGCCGATGTTCGGGCCGCCCATCTTGATGGTCGTCGCCGAGGTGTTGGCGTCACCACCCTCGGTCTTCGGCAGGTACGAGCAGACGTCGTAGTACGGGTCGGCGTCGCTGTAGGTCGTCCCGGTCCCCGCCCCGAGCTCGGTGCCGGGCGTGGCGGTGATCGTCGTCGGGTCGGACGGCCCGGTGCAGGGAGCGTCGTTGATCGTCGCCGAGGCCGGCCCGCAGATCGTGCCGTAGGTCTGCGCCGAGGTGACGTTCAGGGCGCCGGGCGTCGATGGGCCGTACGTGGTGCCGTACGCGTTGTCGCTCATCGCGAAGTGCTGCGCGTAGTTCCACAGCGCCGTCACCGTGTTGCCGTCGTAGTAGTCCATCACGGCGTCGTTGGTCGTGGCATCGGCAGACACCGGCTCGTTCAAGCCGGCGAGGCACTGCGCGAGCGTCAACCCGTTCCCGGTGTTCGGCACGACCTGGTCCATCGCCCCGGCGTCGACCGCCTTCTGCTCGGCGGTGTAGCTGTGGTCCTGGTCACAGGTGAGCGCGTCGCTCCGGTCGAGCCGCTGGGGGTTCGAGGCGTTCGAGTTGTGCGTCAGCAGCGCGCTCGACAGCCCGTTCACGTCGGGGGTGTTCGGGCTGGCCTGGAAGGCCGGCTCGCCGGCGGGGTTCGTCGCCACCGGGTAGGTGCCGAAGTAGTGATCGAACGAGACGTTCTCGTCGAAGATCACCACCAGGTGCTTGATCGGGGTCGTCGTCGCAGGACCGCTGTCGCCGCCGTCCTGGTGGTGGTGCGCGACGACCGCGTGACGGGACCCGGCTGCGGCAGGACTGGCCGTCGCCAGCATGGTGCTGGCGACGGCGAGGCCCGCCGCGACGAGGACGGTCGGAACCACCCGGTGCAGTGCTCTCATGCTCCGCGCTCCTTGGTCGGAATCGGGTGCGCGCCGCCGGAAGCCTCCCGGCGAACGATCGCACGGCGTGCTGGATCGCGCCGCCGGGGCGAAGCTACGGTTGTTCCCTTACATTCCTGAGACCGGCGCGGCGCGCGACCGCGACGCCTGGCTGAACATTCGCCAGCACCGTCGAGCCGCAGGCGCCCGCGGCGTGCCGCCGGGTGGCGCCCGCCGGCAGCGCTCAGCCGGTGAAGGACTCCACGGCGCCGACGAAGCGCGGCTCGTCCTGGAAGAGCGCGGCGTAGCCGGCGTTGTCCAGCAGCAGCACGTGGACGGTGCGCAGGCCGGCCACGAGTTCGGTCGCGTCCGCCTCGGGGAAGATCTCGTCCTGCTCGCCGGTCACGACCAGGGCGGGCACGCGGATGGTCGGCAACCCGTCGGCCACCGAGGGGTCGGCGTAGAACGCCGCCTGCAGCGCCGCTTGGCTCGAGAGCTCCGACGCGACGATGTCGTCGGGGGCGAGCTCCGCGACCCGACCGATCCAGGCCCGCCGTGCCGCCTCGGCGCCCGGCGGGTAGTACAGGCGCGACAGCTCGGTCGTCGTCGCGTCCGGCGCGGCGAGGAGCCGGGAGACCGCCGGCGCCGGCGGCGTCGCCGTCGGCCCGCCGGCGCTCGTGTCGACGAGGACGAGCTTGGAGACGAGCCCCGGATGGCGCTCGGCGAGGGCGAGCGCGACCTCGCCGCCGAGGCCCCAGCCGAGCACCACCGGGTGCACGAGGCCGAGCGCGGCGGAGAGCCCGGCCGTGTCGTCGGCGAGGGCCTCCACCGAGGTCGCAGCCGGGTCGGCCCCGGAGTAGCCGACGCCGGGCAGGTCGAAGATCGTGACGAGGTAGTGCTGCGCGAGATCGTTGAGCAGCTGCGGGTCCCACCACGTCATGGTGCCGTGCTGGCCCATGATCAGCAGGAGGTCGGGCCCCGAACCGAGCTGGTGGAAGCCGACCTGCAGGGCGTGCGCGGCGGCAGCCGACGCGGGCGGATCCGGCGGCGGCGTGAGGGCACCGTCGGGGACCGGCACCACCGGCACGCGCTCGACCAGGCCGAGCGAGCCGAGGGGTCCGGCCGTCCCGGTCCCGTTCACCTTGACCGGCTGGGGCAGCGTCGTGGTCGTCGTGGTGGTGGTCGACGAGGACGAGGTGCTCGGCGAGGAGCTGTTCGAGGCCGAGCCGCAGGCGACACAGAGCAGGGCGAGCGCGCCGAGCGCGAGCGCCACAAGGGTGCTGCGGCGGCGATCGGGCGCAAGGCGCATGCGGGCGCGAGGTCGTCGCGGGCGACTAGCGATCGCGGTGCAGCGACGCCCTCGCCAGGGTCTTGCCGAACTCGAAGACGAGCGAGGAGCCCTCGTGCGCGTCGCACAGCACGTCGTCGAGCGCCTCGACGAAGTAGTCGACGTGCTCCTGGCCGCACACGAGCGGAGGCAGGAGCTTGACGACGTTCATCCCGTCGCCGGCGACCTGGGTCAAGATGCCGTGACGCTGGAACAGCGGTCCGACGATCGTCTGGGAGAACAGGCCCGTGTGGGCCATCTCGAGCATCCGGAACCGGGCGCGCAGCCGGCGCGAGGTCGGTGCCCCGAACTCCAGGCCGATCATCAGACCCTTGCCGCGCACCTCGTGGAACAGCTCGTAGCGCTCGACGAGGGGGGCGAGTGCCTTCTCGAACGCGACTCCGGTGATCCGTGCCTTGTCGACGAGTTCCTCGTCGTCGATGGTCTGGAGCGTGGCGAGCCCGGCGACCATGGCGAGCTGGTTGTTCTTGAACGTCGAGGAGTGCGCCATCGCCCGCTCCATGGAGGAGTACACGGCATCGGACACCTCCTCGGAGCAGATCATCGCCCCGACCGGCACGTAGCCGCCGGAGAGCGCCTTCGACACGGTCATCACGTCCGGGACGAGGCCGTAGTGCTCGTGCGCCCACAGCTTGCCCGTGCGCCCGAGGCCGGTCTGGACCTCGTCGACGACGAGCAGCGTGCCGTGACGCCTGCACAGCTCCTGGACGGAGTCCCAGTACGCCTGCGGGGCGACGTTCACGCCCTTGCCCTGGATCGGCTCGACGACGAAGGCCGCGACGTCACGGCGCGCCAGCTCACGCTCGAGCGCCTCGGCGTCGCCGAAGGGCACCTCGTCGCAGCCGGGCAGCAGCGGCCCGAAGCCGGCCCGGAAGTCCTTGCCGCCGTTCAGCGAGAGCGAGCCGTAGGTGAGGCCGTGGAAGGCGTGGTCGCAGTAGAGGATGCGCGGCCGCTTCGTGGCAGCCCTCGTGAACTTGAGCGCCGCCTCGACGGCCTCGGTGCCCGAGCTCGTGAAGCACACGCGGCCCATGCCGGGATGGCACCGCTTCAGCAGCTCCTCCGCGAGCACGCCCGGAAGCAGCGCCGCGTCCATCTGGATCAGGTTCGGGAGATCGAGGTCGATCGCCTCGTGGAGCGCCCGCTTCACGACCGGGTGGCCGCGCCCGAGCCCGAAGACCCCGAACCCGGAGAGGAAGTCGAGGTAGCGCCGGCCGTCGGCGTCGTAGAGGTACGGCCCCTCGGCCCGCGTGTAGAAGCGGTCGAACCCGATCGAGCGGAGGACGCGGACGAGCTGTGGGTTGATGTGGCGCGAGTAGAGCTGGAAGTTCTCTCCCCGGCGGCTCGCGAGCACCTCGCCAAGGTCGAAGGTCATCGTCCTCCTCTGCCGAATGTCCTGCATCTAGCCTAGTGGCAGGCCCTGTGGGGCCCCGGTCGGGTCACGGCGGCATCCCGAACTCGTCGAGCACGCTGGCGGAGGGGACGCGCCCGGCAGGCACGACCGCCTCGAAGTAGCCCGCCTGCACCACCCGGTAGCCGAGGTGGTGCACGTCGAGCCAGCCCTCCAGCTCCTCGGGCGACAGGCACGGGTCGCCTTGGGCGGCGCAGCCCGGATCGAGCAGCGGCGAGCCGGTGAGGCTGGCGAGCACCGGGTGGTCGGCCGGCTGGAAGAAGATCCAGGCCGGGTCCTTGCTGGCGGCGACCTCGTCGAAGTACGGCTGGTAGCGGACGTAGCGACGGCGGGCCGGGGTCACCACCAGGTGATCGTGGTCCTCGAGGTCGAGCACGTAGGCGACCCAGTAGCCCGCGTAGGCGTCGTGGATGCCGTTGGCCTGGAGGTCGTGGGCGACCTCGCTGTAGAAGCCGGTCGGGTCCGACTGCCAGGAGAACCAGCCCGACCAGGGCGAGACGGTGAGGTCGACCGGCTTGTACGGGATGAGCTGGGTCACGGCCCAGAGCGTGAGGCCGATCCCGGCTGCCACCGGGAGCGCCACGGCGAACAGCTCCGGGCGCGCGAGGCGCCGCAGTCCTGCGCGCACGCCCGACACCGCCAGCAGCGAGGCCACCGGAGCGAGGTAGATCGCGTAGCGAGCGTCCGCCCAGAACCAGGTGAAGGGCGAGATGGCGTAGCCGAAGGGGAAGACGACCACGAAGGCGACCAGCACGAGCGCCTGCCGCCGCCGCACGAGCACGACGAGCCAGGCGATCGCAGCGACGAGCACGAGCGCGTAGAGCACGGCGCCCGGGGCGGTCCCGAACACCCACGGCGCGAGCGGGCTTCCCGCCGCGGCACGTAGCCGCAGCCCGAGCAGCGTCGGCAGGACGTGGACGCCGAGCACCTTCAGGTGCTCGAAGAACGGGTCCGGCGGGTTCGGCTGCGACACGCTGGCCAACGACGAGAAGCCGGACGTGACGTTCGCCCAGATCCAGGGCAGCGCGCCGAGCAGTGCCGCGCCCGCAGCGGTTGCCAGGTCGAGCGCGCCGACGGTGTAGCGACGGTGCGCCAGCCGCCAGACGAGCAGCGCCGCGACGGGAACCAGGTAGTAGGCGATCTCCGGCGTGCACCACCATCCGAGCCCGGCCGCCAGCCCGAGGACGCCCCAGTCGAGGAGCACCCGCCGCGCCGGGCGCTCCGTGCCGTCGCTGATGCGCAGCGCCACGAGCAGCACGACGAGCCCGCAGTCGAGGGCCATCCAGCGGAACCCGTACTCGAGGATCGACTCCCAGATGTAGGTCTCCGGCCAGATCCAGAACAGCAGCGCCGCGCCGACGCCGACCACGGGCGGGAACAGGCGCCTGCCGATGCGCCACACGAGCAGCGCCGCCACGGTGTCGAGCAGCACGGGCGTGATACCGAGGGTGAACGGCGAGCGGCCGAAGACGGCGAACAGCGCCGCGACGACGTACGGCTCGCCGCCGCCGTAGCGCTGCCCCCAGTAGAAGGCGGAGAAGTGTCCCTGCAGGATCTCCTTGGCCATCAGGCCGACGATCGCCTCGTCCGAGCTGACCGGCCAGCGTCCGAGGGCCCACAGGCGCAGCAGCAGTCCCAACGCCGCGACGAGGACGACCCCGACGAGCGCGAGGACCCGGAGCGCCGGCGGCGACGTCGCGGCGCGCACCGAGCTGCGCTCGCCGTCGAACGTCTCGGTCGTCGTCGTCAGCGCCCACCTCCGGCCACGGGAGCCCCGGCAGTGCCCCGCCGTGGCGCCAACGGTGCCAGCCGGCGTGGGCGCCGAGCGCCAGATCGTAGCCCGACCAGCCCAGTAGGTCGGGGGCGGCGGGACACCGGGAGCGCCGCCCGGGCGCGCCGGGCCGAGCAAAGCGGGACCGAGACGGGCCACCGCGCGGCCATCGCCCGCCGCCGGCACACCCGCTCGGTAGTGTCGGCGCCCGTGGGACCCGATCGCCGCTCGTTCTGCTTCATCCACGCGGCCGACCTCCACCTGGACACACCGTTCAAGGGCATCCGGGAGGTGGCCCCATTCGTCGCGGACGCCTTGCGCGAGGCCTCGCTGGAGGCCTTCGACGCCATCGTCGACCTCGCGCTCGAACGCGACGCGGCGTTCCTGCTCGTCGCCGGCGACGTGTACGACGGCGCCGAGCGCGGCTTCGCGCCCAGCTCCGGTTCCGCGACGGTCTCGCCCGGCTCGCTGCGGCCAGCATCGCGAGCTTCGTCGTCCACGGCAACCACGACCCGGTCGCCACCGGCTGGTCGGCCGTCGGGGCCTGGCCCGACGGCGTCACGGTGTTCGGCTGCGACGAGGTGACGGTCGTCCCCGTCGAGCGGGAGGGCAGCCTGCTGGCGACGGTCCAAGGGATCAGCTACGCGACCAGCGCGACGACGGAGAACCTGGCGCTGCGCTTCGCCCGCCCGGCGGGGCCCGGCCTGCACGTTGGCCTCCTCCACTGCAACGTCGAGGGCGTGGCGACCGGCTACGCGAACTACAGCCCCTGCACGCTCGACGACCTGCGGCGTACCGGGCTCGACTACCTCGCGCTCGGTCACATCCACCAGCGCCGCATCCTGGCCGGCGGCCGGGGCACGGGCGACCCCTACGTCGTCTACCCGGGCAACAGCCAGGCCAGGAGCCCGCGCACCGGCGAGCTCGAGCCGAAGGGCGCCGTCGTCGTGCACGTCAGCGACGGTGTCGTCGACCAGGTGGAGTTCGTCGCCTGCGACCGGGTGCGCTTTGCCGAGGTGCCGGTTCCCGTAGCCGAGCTGGCCGACCTCGCCGAGCTTGAGGAGCGGCTGTTCGAGTTCGGGCGCGCCGAGCTGGACGCCGCCGGAGGCCGGTCGGTGGTGCTGCGCGCCCGCCTCGTCGGACGTGGCGAGCTGCACCGTGACCTCGCGCGGCCCGGCGTCGCCGAGGAGCTGCTCCGCCGTCTGCGGGACGAGGCCGGCGACCGGCGGCGGTTTTGCTGGTGGGACGAGCTGATCGACGCGACGGCGCCGGCGATCGACCGGGACGAGGTGCGCGGGCGAGGGGACTTCGCGTCGGACCTGCTGGAGCTCGCCGAGGCGCCCCCGCCCGGGCCCGACGGCGCCTCCGGCCCCCCCGTCGACCTGTCGGGCGTGCCGCGACCGCTCGCCGGAACGGTGGAGTCGATCCTCGCCGACGACGAGCGGCTGGCGGGCCTGATCGACCAGGCGATCACGCTGGCGCTCGACGAGCTGGCGGCCGAGGGGTCGTGAGGATCGAGGGCTGGCGCGTCGACGGGTACGGCATCCTCGCCGACCACGCCGTCGACGGGCTCCCGCCGGGGCTCACGGTGGTCCACGGCCCGAACGAGGCTGGCAAGTCGACCCTCCTCAACTTCGTCCGCGGGGTCCTCTTCGGCTACCCGGACCGGCGCCACCGCCAGGGCGTGCGCGAGCCCCTGCGCGGCGGCCGTCACGGGGGGGCGCTCCGGCTGGCCGACGAGTCGGGAGCCTCCTGGCTGCTGGAGCGCCACGCTGACGCGCGAGAGCCGGTGCTCACCGGCCCCGACGGCCGGGCAGGCGACGCCGAGGACCTCCGCCGGCTCCTCGGCGGCGCGGATGCCGGGCTGTTCCGCTCGGTGTTCGCCTTCGGCCTGGACGAGCTGGCCTCGCTCGCCACGCTCGAGGCCGACGAGGTCCGGGACCTCGTGTTCTCGGCCGGGGTGCTCGGGGCCGGGAGATCGGCGACCCGCGCCGCGCGGGCACTCGAGCAACGACAGGCGGCGATCGTCCGGCCCCGCCGACAGGACACGCTCGCCAACGGGCTGCGCCGCCGGCTCGACGAGGTGGAGGCGCAGCTGCGCGAGGCCGCGCGCTGCGGCCGAGGGCTACCCGGCAGCGGCCGGCGTGGCGGCGCGCCTCGACGAGGAGGTCCGTGCCGCGGCGAGGCGCGCCGAGGAGCTGCGCAACCGCGGCGCGGAGCTCGACCGCCTCACGACGTGCTGGCCGATCTGGGCCCGCCGCCGCGATGCCGCCGCGCGCCTCGCCGAGATCGGGCCCCTCGCGCGTGCCGCACGTGGGCTCCTTTCCCTCGAGAGCGAGCTCCGGCGCCTCGCGGCCGAACGCTCCGGCTACGAGCACGAGCTCGCCAAATGCGCCGATCTCGCCACCCAGCTGCACTCGATCGAGGGGGAGCTGGACAAGCGCCTCGCCGAGGTCGGACCCGGCGCCGACCCGGGGCGGCTCGGCAGCGCCGAGGCCGGTGCCGAGCTCCTCCGCGAGGCCCGCTCGGTCGCCGAGCAGCACCGCGACGGCCAGGCAGAGCTGCGGGCGCTCGACGCCGAGACCGAACGGGCCCGCGACAACGCGACTCGCACGCTCGAGGCGTCCGAGGCGGCGAGGCGGGAGCGCCACGCCCGGTCAGGCCTCGAGCTCGGCGAGCTCGGGCTGGCGCTCCGGGAGCTTCGGGGGCGCGTCGCCGAACGGGACCAGCTCGCCGCCGACGTGGCGGAGGCGGAGCGTGCCCGCCGGCTCGCCGCGATCGCCGGCGCCCACCGGCGCGAGCTCCCGGCCGCAGGCCTCGTCGCCGCGGTCCTCGCTCTCGTCGCAGCCGCGCTCGCAGCGACCGGCGCCTACGCCTTCCACAGCCACCGCGGCGCCATCGGCGGCATCCTCGTCGCGCTCGCCGTGGTCGTGCTCCTCCTCGTCGGCGTGCTCATCGGCGCCTCCCGACGCGCCGCCGCGCGAGCGTCCTCAGGACCGGCCGAGCCGGCGCCGCCGGAGCTCGGCCGCACCGTCACGGCCATCGCCGCGCTCGCTGAGCGGCTGGGGATGTCTGGCGAACCGACCCAGGTCGATCTCGACACCGCCACCGCACGCCTCGAGGTCGAGCGCGAGGACCGTCGCCACCTCGACGAGCTGGAGCGGGTCGCCGGCGAGGCCCGTCGCCAGGCCGGTGAGGCGGTCCGGCGCGCCGGGAGGCGTCGCGCCTCGGTGGCGGCGCTGGAGCGCCAAGCCGTGGAGCTCGCAGCGAGCCTCGGGCTCGCGGCCGAGCTCAGCCCCGGCGGGCTCGTCGCGGCCGTCGACCACCTCCGTGCCGCCCAGAAGCTGCAGGAGGCCCGCCGGCGGGTCCGTGCCGAGCTCGATGCCCTCAGTGCCACGGTGGCCGCCTACCAGGCAGCGGTCGCTCGCGTCGCCCGGCTGAGCGCCGGCGGCGAGGATGGCCATGGCACGGCGGCCGTCGCCGAGGCTGGTCCCGACGCCGGCGGCGACGCCGCCGCCGGCGAGCAGGTGCTGCTGCTCGAGCGGGACCTGGAGGAGGCGCTGGCGGCGCAGCGCGAGCGCGCCGAGCTCGAGCGCGTCGCGCGCCTCGCCGAGGAGGACCTCGCCAGGGCGCTCGGCAGCGACGCAGGCGCCGAGTGTCTCGCCGCCGAGCTCGCCACCGGAGCGGTGCTCGCCTGGGAGCAGGAGCGGACCCGCCTCGCCGCCGAGCTGGAGGACGCGATCGCCGAGCACGAGCGCGTCCTGCGGACCCGCGCCGAGGCACAGAGGACCCTCGACTCGCTGCGCGGCTCCGACGACATCGCCAGGCTCGAGCTCGATCGGGAGGCGCTCACCGGCGAGCTGGAGGCGGCGCTCGAGCAGTGGGTGGTCCTCGGCCTCGCGCGCGGTCTGCTCGAGCGGACGCTCGTCCGCTACGAGCAGGAGCGCCAGCCGGCGGTGATCCACCGTGCCGGCACGCTGTTCGCCGAGGTGACCGGCGGGCGCTACGTCCAGCTCGTCGCCCGGGAAGAGGCCGACAACGTGCGCAGCCACGGCATCGACGTCATCGCGGCATCGGGCACACGTGTGGACGCCGGGCGCCTGAGCCGCGGCACGGCGGAGCAGCTCTACCTGTGCCTGCGCCTGGCGCTCGCCGCCACCTTCGCCGAGCGGGCGGTGGCGCTCCCGCTCCTGCTCGACGACGTGCTCGTGAACTTCGACCCCGGGCGGGCTGCGGCGGTCGCACAGGCGGTCGCCGACACCGCCCGCCAGCACCAGGTGCTGGCGTTCACCTGCCACCCGCACGTCGTCGAGCTGCTCCGTTGCGCCGATCCCGCGGCGCGCCTCGTGGAGCTGTGGCGCGACGCTTCGGTGTGAGGTCGGCGAGCGGCACGCCGGAGGGCCGGGCCGCCGAGCAGGAGCCTCAGACGGCCTCGAGCGCCTCGCGCCTCGGCGTCGTCGCCTGTTCCCAGCCGGTCACGACGGCGACGAAGATGATGAACGTCAGCACGTGGACGCCGGTGCACCACAGGCAGATCGCGTGGATGGTGAACAGCTCCGAATAGACGAGGTAGAAGACGAAGCCGATCCCGACGACCGACAACGCCAGCCGGGCCGGAGCGACCAGCACGTTCGCCGAGCGCCACGCCAGCGGGAGCGAGAGCACCAGCATCGGGAGGAAGTAGGCGAGCCCGAGCACCGCGACGGGGATGCCGAAGACGCGTGACTCCGGGCTCGTCGTGACCTTCAGGCAGTCGACGATACCGGTCGTCGAGCAGATCGGGGCCACGCCGCGGAAGTGCTCGACGGTGAGGTAGATGGAGATGCCGAGCCCGACGAGCGACGCCACGGTCGTGAGGATCGGCCGCCACGCCGTCGGCTGCCGCCCGACCTCCCACTCGTCGTCACCCCGGTCGCGCCGGCGCGCCGTCGCGGCGGCCGTCCGCGCCGTCGCGTAGCGTGTGTCGGTGCGCCGCGGCCACATCCTCCGGCGCTCGGGCAGCGGCGGCGGCACCTGCCGCGGCCGGCGCCCCCGTTCGGCGGTCGGCGGCTTCGGCACTGCCCCTAGCTCACCGCTTTCGACGCGGCGATCACCTTGGCCGCCGCCGTGACCCCGGGAGTGCTACAGACGCTGGCGGGCTGGCCGCCGTCGGCTGCGCAGATGGCGGCGGTGATGTAGTTCGCCTGGGCGATGAACAGGTTCGCCGAGATCGCCTTGCCGACTGCCGACGACGGGTCGTGGATCGCCCTGGCGATCGCCAGGCGCCCGGGTCCGCCGCCGAACAGCGGGCCGTTCGTCGACGTCGCCGTGTCGTAGTAGATGTAGCCCAGTTCCACCGGGTCACCGGAGGAGACGTACTTGTTGCCGATGTCGAGGAACGGGATGCCCGGGGAGGGACCCGGGTTGAACGGCGGCGCCGGCGTGGCACTGGTGAGGCTGCCGTCATACTTCTCGTAAAGGTTGTCGACCGAGGTCGGCACCGGCTCGAACGCCGTCTGGTTGCGGTCCGAGGCCTCGTACGGCGAGAACACCAGGTACTTGCTGGTGTAGGTCGAGCCGTGGAAGCTGAAGGTCGGGATGTCCCCGTCGGTCCCGGCCGACGCCGTCTCCTTCAGCCCGTGGAAGGTGCCGAAGCGGCTGAGGGCGGCGACGAGCGACCAGCGCATCAGGGCGCAGTACGGGCAGAACTCCCCGCCGTAGTAGACGAAGCGGACCTTCCCGCCCGAGGTGAGCGCCGACTGGCCCTTCGTGACGGTGAACGGGTTCGGCTGGGATGCCGTCCCGACGGAGTCGTACACCGCGGCCGGGACGGTCGTGACCAGGTTGACGATGGCGGGCGACGCGGCGACCGGGTTGCGCCCGGACGGATCGCCGCCGGTGCCGGCCGACGAGCCGCCGCCGCTCGAGCCGGTGAGCTTCACGACCACGAGCACCGCGACGACGGCGAGGACGACGGCGACCGAGACCCAGCCGATGACGTTCGAGTTGGTACGCCGCCGCCGGGCGTTGCGACGCTGGGCGCCCGAACGCGGCGCCGGACGGCTGGCGGCCGGGACCTGCCCGCCGAGGCGACGCGGGCCGCCGCCGGACGATGGGCGGGCCCCCTGGCCCGCTTCGCCCCGCTGTGCCCCGCCCGGGGCGCCCTGGCCACCCGGGCGTCGAGCGTTCGCGCCGGCCGAGGATGAGCTGGACCTTCTCGGCCGCTTCTTCTGTGTCGCCATCTGGGAACGCTACCTCGTGAGCTGGTCTCGGCCCGGCGCGGCCGGGAACCCGAGCAGTCTACCGGCCATTCCTGGGTGTCCCCTGAGTTGATTGCGTGCTCAACCACCACCGCGGAACCTCGGGCGCCGCTCGACGGGCGGGCGCCGCTCAGAAGTCCGCCGTGCAGAACGGCGGCGGGTCGCTCGCCCACATCACGTCGGCGCGGAGCGCCGCGCCGGGGACGTGCTCGACGGCGCGCCCGGCGGTGGTCAGCGTCGCGAACGACGTGCCGCCGAGGAAGGTCGCGCCGAGGGTGGCCACATCGAGCGCGAGGTCGGCGGGGAGGGCCGACGGCCGCACCTCGGCACAGCCGTCGGCCGCCACCTCGACCGAGTAGCGCCCGGTGTTCCACGCGCAGCGCGCATCCTCCAGCTCCAGCACGAGCCGTCCCGGCGCCGCGTAGCGGCGCGCGGCGAGCGCTCCCGGCACGTCGACCAGCCGCACCCAGGTGTGGTCCTCGCGCGTCGCCGTCCGAAGCGCCCGCGGATCCTCGAGCAGCCACCTGGCGGGCTCGTCGACGGGGCGCGCGTTGGTGCGCACCCGCGCCGTCAGGTCCACCCCGAGCAGGAAGGCCCACAGCGCTGCGTACGCAGCGGGCGTGACGGCGACGAGCTCCACGAGCACGAGATCGCGCCCGTCGTCGCCAGCGCGGCTCGGGCACGTCGTAGAGGACGTAGCCGTCGATCTGGCCGTCCTGCTCGTAGCAGGCGTGGAAGCGGTGGACGCCGGGCTCGTCGCGCGTCTCCTCGAAGACCTCGTCCCACCAGTCGGCGACCCGGTCCACCTCGCCTGCTCGGCGGCGGCGGGCGGCGTCGAAAACGAGCGGGAACGCCTCGCGGGCCTGTCCGGGCTGCAGCAGCCGGACCGAACCCGACGCGAGGTCTTCGATCGGGCGGGCGAGCCGACCCTCGCGCTTGTCGACCACGTAGCGGCAGGCCCACGACGCCGGGCCGAAGCCGAAGCGGCCGTAGATGGTGCCCTCGCTGGCGAAGAGCACGACGAGCTGGTCACCGCGCTCGTGGGCGCCCTCGAGCAGACGGCGTATCGAGCGCGCTGAGCACGCCCCGGCGGCGGTGCGTCGGGAGGACGGTCACCTCTCTGACCGCGAGCGCCGGCGCGACGACCGGGCCGGGGAGCGTGTGCTCGACGGGGTACACCGCCAAGGTGCCGACGAGCTCCTCGCCGTCGAATGCGACCAGCGCGTTGCCGGCCTGGACCCCCGTGAGCAGGCGCTCGCGCTCGGTCGGCGAGACACGGACCGAGAACCCGGCCTCGATGCATGCGACGTAGGCGTCGAGGTCGTGAGCGGCCGGGACGCGAACCGCAAAGGGGCCGTCGCCCGTGGCCACGGTGGCTCAGGCCTGCGGCGTGCCGCCCGCCGGTGCCCCGCCCTCCTCGGGCGACCCGCCGGGGTCCGCCTCACCCTGCGTCGAGGCGTCGTCGCCCTCCTGGCCGAGGGTCTTCCGGATCTTGAGCACGATCTCCTCGGAATGGTTGGCGTCGGCGCCCTGGTCGGCGAAGAGCAGCCGACGATCCTCCTCGGACTCGCGCTCGGCGTTCTCGTCGGCGGCCGCCAGGCGTGCCTCGATCCCCTCGGCGACGATCTTCTCGGCCTCTGCGACGAGCGCCTCCACCATCTGGTCCTCCGGGACGACGCGCACGATCTTGCCCTTGATGAACAGGTGGCCCTTGTGGCGACCGGCAGCGATGCCGATGTCCGCCTCGCGCGCCTCGCCCGGGCCGTTCACGACGCAGCCCATCACGGCGACCTGCAGCGGGATCTTCCGGCCCTCCAGCGCCTCCTGGGCCTCCTTCGCGACGCCGATCACGTCGATCTCGGCGCGCCCGCACGACGGGCAGGCGATCAGGTCGAGCCCCTTGCGCTCGCGCAGCCCGAGCGCCTCGAGGAGCTGGCGCCCGGCGCGCGCCTCCTCGACCGGATCGGCCGTCAGCGAGTAGCGGATCGTGTCGCCGATGCCCTCGGCCAGCAGGGTGGCGATCCCCGCCGTCGCTTTCACGAGCCCGGCGGGGGCGGCCCGGCCTCGGTGACGCCGAGGTGGAGCGGGTAGTCGAAGGTCGCGGAGGCGAGACGGTAGGCCTCGATCATGAGCGCCACGTTGGAGGCCTTCACCGAGATCTTGACGTCGTCGAAGCCGACCTCGGCGAAGTAGGCGAGCTCCATGCGAGCCGACTCGACGAGCGCCTCTGGCGTGGCGCCGCCGAAGCGCTTGTACAGCTCGGGGTGGAGCGAGCCTGCGTTCACCCCGATGCGGATCGGGACCCCGCGGTCCTTCGCCTCCGACGCGACCAGCTTGATCTCCTCGGGCTTTCGGAGGTTGCCGGGGTTGAGCCGCAGGCCGTGGACGCCGGCTTCGAGGGCGGCGAGCGCCATCTCCACGTGGAAGTGGATGTCGGCGACGATCGGCACCGGCGAGCGGGGAACGATGCGGGCGAGCCCCTCGGCCGCCTCGCGCTCGTTGCACGTGCAGCGGACGATGTCGGCGCCCGCACCGGCCAGCGCGTAGATCTGCTGGAGCGTCCCCTCGACGTCGGCCGTCTTCGTGGTCGTCATCGACTGGACGCTGACCGGCGCGCCACCTCCGATCGCGACCTTGCCGACGTGGATCTGGCGCGTCGGGCTCCGCTCGGCGACCTTGACGGCGGCTCTCGCCATGTGCGTGCTTCCTCCTCGGCTGCGCCGGGATGCGCGGCCACGCCCAGCCTACGGCCCGCCACCCCCACGGCGCGACACGCGCCCGGGCTCAGCCGCCCGGCAGCGACACGGGGTGGAGGAGATTGACGTACAGCGCCCCGAGGCCGAGCACGACCATGAACGCGAGGAACAGGTAGGCGATCGGCATCAGCTTGGTCACGTCGGCGTGGTAGGCGCGGCCGCGCCGCGAGCGCACCCGCTCGTACACGGCGATGGCGACGTGGCCGCCGTCGAGCGGGAGCATCGGGAACAAGTTGATCATCCCGACGAAGATGTTGATCGCTACCAGGATGTACAGCAGCTCGGAGATGTTGTGCTTGGCCGCCTGGACGGCGAGCTCGCTCGCGCCGACGATCGACATGATCTGGCCGCCCTGGCCGCTCCCCGACGAGGAGCTGGCGCTCGACGCCGGCGACCCGACGTTGTGCCCGGCGTTCGCCACCTGGTGGGCGAACGAGCCGAGGCCGTGGAACGAGAAGACCTGCGCGATGCCAGCGGCCGTCCCCGCCGTCACCGACCCGAGCATCGAGCCGGCGCGGCCGAGGGCGACGAACGCGTTGGAGGTCTGGTAGACGCTCCCGCCGAGGTCCACGCCGATGACCCCGACCGGCTGCGAGCCGCTCTTCGCCGGCACCGCCTGGCCGTTCTCGAGCACCCGGACGTGGCGCCCGTCGACAGGCCGGATCGGGAGGCTGATCTGGCGCCCATCGCGGCTCACCAGCAGGGTGAGCTGCTGGCCGGCGTGCTGCTCGATGAAGTCGACCACCTGGATGGGCTGGCTGTAGCGGTGCCCGTCGACCCCGAGGAGCAGGTCGCCCGGCTGCACCCCGGCGATCTGGGCCGGGCTGCGCGTGCCGACAAAGCTCGTCAGGCCTGTCACCTCGTTCGTGGGCGTCGAGACGGGCAGCCCCGAGAACGAGATCATCGCCCAGAGCAGGGCGAACGCGATGACGAAGTGCATCGCCGAGCCGGCGACCGCGACGAGCATGCGCCGCGGGAACGTCGCCTGGCGATAGCTGCGCCCCTCGTCGGCGGGGTCGACCTCCTCGAGCGTGGTCATCCCGACGATGCGGACGTAGCCGCCCGCCGGGATCGCCTTCACGCCGTACTCGGTCTCACCGCGCCGGATCGACCAGACGCGCGGCCCGAAGCCGAGGAAGTACTCGGTCACCTTCATGCCCGAGAGCTTGGCCGCCGCGAAGTGGCCGCCCTCGTGGAGCATGACCATCGCGACCAGCGCGAGCACGACGATTAGCACGGGCACACCGTGGAGCACGATGGCGAGGATCACCGCGAGCGCCACGACCGCAAGGAGGCGGGCGAGGGCCCGGCGGTTGCCGCCGTCGGCGGCGCCGTTCACGGCGCTCGGCAGGCCCTCCGCCAGCCCAGAACCTGCTGAAGCGCCGTCCGGCTGCGCCGGCGGCAACGTGCCGGGACCGGCGCGGTTCACGACGCCGCCTCGCGGCGACGGACGGCCGACGCTGCGACGAGGCGGGCGGCGGCGTCGGCGGCGAGCACGTCGGACACCTCGAGGAGCTTGGTCTCCTCGTGCGCGTCGAGCACCTCGGCGACCACGTCGGCGATCGCCAACCAGCCGATCCGGCCGTTCAAGAAGGCGTCGACCGCGACCTCGTTGGCGGCGCTGAGCCAGGCCGGAGCGCTCGCCCCGGCCCGTCCCGCGGCGTACGCGAGGCGCAGGCAGGCGAAGGTCCCGAGGTCCGGCTGCTCGAAGTCGAGGCGGGCGAGCTTGGTCCAGTCGAGCAGGCCGAACGGCCGATCGAGCCGTCCGGGATAGGCCAAGGCGTAGCCGATCGGCAAGCGCATGTCCGGCTCGGACAGCTGCGCCAAGGTCGCGCCGTCGCAGAACTCCACCATCGAGTGGATCACCGACTGCGGGTGGACCACCACCTCGATGCGGTCGAAGTCGATGCCGAACAACTCGTGCGCCTCTATCACCTCTAAGCCTTTGTTCATCAGCGTAGAGGAGTCGATCGTGATCTTCGGTCCCATCTGCCACGTCGGGTGCGCGAGCGCGCTCTCCAAGCTGACCGCGCCGAGCTCGTCGCGGCTCCTGCCCCGGAACGGCCCCCCGCTCGCGGTCAGCACGAGGCGGCGCACGTCGGAGGCCGGCTCGAAGGCCCCCGAGGGTCCGAGCATCGTCTCGCTGCCGACGTGGCGGCGCTCGCCGAGGCACTGGTGGATGGCGCAGTGCTCCGAGTCGACGGGCACGATCTCCGCGCCGCGCGTCGCCCGGGCCGCCTGGACGACGGGCGCGCCGGCGATGAGGGACTCCTTGTTGGCGAGCGCCAGCCGGCGGCCGGAGCGCAGCGTCGCGACGGTCACCTGGAGCCCGGCGAAGCCGACGATGCCGTTCAGCACGACGTCGCCCACCTCGGCGAGCGCGGAGAGCGCCTCGGTGCCGGCCACGACCTCGACGCTGCGGTCGAGGCGCGACCGCAGCTCGGCGGCGCCGGCCTCGTCGACGATGGCCACGACGTCGGGCCGGAGCTCCTCGGCCTGGCGGGCGAGCAGCTCCACCGAACGGTGGGCGCCGAGGGCGACGACGCGGAAGCGGTCGGGCGCGGCGCGAACGACGTCGATCGCCTGCGTTCCGATGGACCCGGTCGAGCCGGCGATGCTGACGTGCTTCACAATTGCCGTCCCTCCGGTGGCCGCCGCCTCCCCCGACGCGCCGGCCCGGTCGGTCCGCTCATCCGAGATGCGCGAGGCGGACGAGATAGTAGGTGGCCGGGAGCACGAAGAGCAGCGCGTCCACTCGGTCGAACAGCCCGCCGTGGGCCGGGAGGAGGCGCCCCATGTCCTTCACGCCGAGGTCGCGCTTGACCAGGGACTCGGCGAGATCCCCGATCGGAGCGAGGACGGCGACGATCGCCGCGAGGCCGAGCGCGGCTCGCGACGGCGAACGGGTGGATCCTGGCGACGACCAGCCCCGCGACGAGAAAGGCGAGCGCCGTCCCGCCGGCGAACCCTTCCCAGGTCTTGTTGGGGCTGATCGCCCGGGCGAGATGGTGCCTGCCGAGCTTGGCGCCGGCCGCATAGGAACCGACGTCGTGGGCGACCGTCACGACGACCGCCCCGACGAGGAAGGCCACGCCATGGCGGTGGGGGAAGCTCCCCGGCGCGAGGAGGAGCCCGGCGAACGCGCCGAGGACGCCCACCCAGCAGATCACGAGGAGGGTCGCCCCGAGATCCACGGTCGGCGACTCACGGGAGGTGCCGAGTAGGTACCAGACCATCCCGAGCACGACAGCGAGCGCGACCACGAGCGGGATCGCCTCGAGGCCGCGCAGGTACGAGCCGACGACGAGCGCCGGGACGGCGAGCAGACCGAGCAGGGTCGCCGGCCGCCGTCCCGCGCGCCGCAGCGTCCCGAAGGCCTCGCCCGCCGCCAAGGTGACGACCACGGTCGCGAGCACGAGGGTCGGCAGGGCCCCGCCGAAGAAGCAGGCAAGGCCGACCGCGCCGACACCGATGCCCGTCGCCGTCGCCACGAGGGGGTTCCGCCGACGCGGCGCGGCCTCACCCGGCGGCCGCCCGGCGCCCGGCGCGGACCTGACCGGAGCGGCGCGCTCGCGCCTCGCCGGCACTCGGGGAGCGTCCTCGCCAGGCGCCGCCGACGCGGCCGCCTCGGCGCTGTGAGCACCCGCACGGTGCGAGCCGCGGCGCACCGGTGTGTGCGCCCTGCGCCCGCGTCGACCTCCGCCGACCTCGGGCAGTGCGCCGGCGTCCGCCGGCGCACCCTGAGCGAGCAGCTCGGCCCACGCGAGGTCGTCCTCGCCCGTCACCGTTGGCTCGGCGGCCACGGCGTCGTCGCGCGACGTGGCGTCGCTACGGGGTCGCCGTCCGGGAAGGTCGATCTCGTCGAAGGAGAAGTCGAACGGGTCGATCCCGCCGTCGGCCGGCTCGGCGACGCGGCCCGCGATCCGGCTCCGCCCGTCGTCCTCGTCCTCCTCGCCGGCGAGGAACGACAGGCCGAGGTCGTCCTCGTCCCAGTCGGTGGACTCCTGACGCCAGCTCGGCCCGCGCACCGGCAGGTCCGCGGCCTCGACGATCGCGCCGTGCTCACCCGGGTCGTCGAGGAGGATCCTCGGCACCTGGCCAGTCGGCGGGTCGGTCCAGTCCGGCAGCGTGAAGGTGGGGGCGCCGGGTTCGGCCGGCGGGTGCGACTCGGAGCGTCCCGTGGACGGAGCGAGGCCCGCCGCGACGGCAGCCTCCACCGCGGCGATGCGCACCTGGTCGCTCGGAGGTCCCGACGAACCGCGCCGATTGCCGGCGCGGGCGCCCACCGGCCGTTCGGCGACGGAGTCGTCCGCGACCTCTTGGCCGGGCTCCTCGACGACGCCGGGCGCCCGCTCGTGCTGCTGATCCACCATGCCTCCTGTTCGCGGCCCGCCTCTCGGAGGCCATCGGGCGCCGGCAGCGGCGCCCGCGCCGCTCACACCTCGAGGAGCTCCTGCTCCTTGTGCGCGAGGAGCCGGTCGATCTCAACCACGAGCTCGTGGGTGAGCTTCTCCAGCTCCTTCTCCGCGCGATCCAAGTCGTCGGAGGAGATGTCGCCGTCGCGCTCGAGCGCCTCCAGCTCATGGCGGACGGCACGGCGCACGCTGCGCACGGCCACCCGCCCCTCCTCGGCCCGATGCCGCACGACCTTCACGAGCTCCTTGCGGCGCTCCTCGTTGAGCTGCGGGAAGACGAGGCGGATGAGCGCCCCGTCGTTCGACGGATTGACGCCGAGGTCCGAGCTTTGGATCGCCTTCTCGATCGCCTTCAACGCGCCCTTGTCGTACGGGTGGATGACGAGGACGCGCGCCTCTTGGACCGTGATCCCGGCGAGCTGCTGGAGCGGGACCTCGGTGCCGAAGTAGTCGACCTTCAGCTTCTCGACCAGCGCGGGGACCGCCCGGCCGGTGCGGATGCCGGCGAACTCGGCCTTGGCGTGCTCGATGGCACGTTGCATCTTCTCGCGGGACTCCTCGAGCGCCGCTTGGATCAGCGAGTCGTCCGTCATCGGATAAGCGTACCGATCCGCTCGCCGGCGAGGGCGCCCCGGATGTTCCCGGGACTCATCAGGTCGAAGACCAGGATCGGCAGCCCATTGTCCTTGCAGAAGGTGATCGCCGTGAGGTCCATGACGCGCAGGTCCTTCGAGATCACATCCATGAAGCTGATCTCGTCGAATCGAGTGGCGTCGGGGTAGGTGCGCGGGTCGGCGCTGTAGACGCCGTCGACGCCGGAGTGGGTGCCCTTCAGGATCACCTCGGCCTCGATCTCCGCGGCGCGAAGCGCAGCGGGCGTGTCCGTTGTGAAGTACGGGTTGCCCATCCCGGCGGCGAAGATGACGACCCGGCCCTTCTCGAGGTGACGAATCGCCCGCCTTCGGATGTAAGGCTCGCAGACCTCCGCCATCACGATCGCCGAGAGCACGCGCGTCGGCTGGCCCTCCCGCTCGATGGCGTCCTGGAGCGCCAAGGCGTTGATCACCGTGCCGAGCATCCCCATCGTGTCCGAGGTCGCCCGGTCGATCCCGCCGCCGGCGCCGGTCGTGCCGCGCCAGATGTTGCCGCCGCCGATCATGACGGCGAGCTGGACGCCGAGCTCGAAGCACGACTCGGCGATCTCGCGGGCGATCCGTCTCACCGTCGGGGCGTCGATGGTCTCTTCCGAGGAGGTGCTGGCGAGCGCCTCCCCGGAGACCTTCAGCACCGCCCGCTTCCAGCGGGGCGTCGCCTCGTTCGGGGCAAGGGCGCTCGCCCCGACGGCCATCTCAGGCCCCGTGGCCGTCACGCACCGACGACCACTTGGGCGAAGCGCACCACCTGCGCATCGCCCAGCACCTGCGCGATCGTCCGCTTCTCGTCGCGCGCGTACGGCTGGTCGAGCAGCACCCGCTCCTTGAACCACCCGTTCAGGCGGCCCTCGACGATCTTCTGCAGCTGCGCATCGGGCTTGCCCTCGTTGCGGGCGATCGCCTCGATGGTCGTCCGCTCGGCGGCGACGACGTCGGCAGGGACGTCCTCGCGCCGCAGGTACTCGGGGCGGGCGAAGGCGATGTGCACCGCGACGTCGTGCGCCAGCTCTGCGCTACCGCCCGCGAGCTCGACGAGCACGCCGTTGACCCCGCGCCCGTTCTGGACGTGCAGGTAGCTGTCGAGCACCGACCCCTCGGCCGCATCGAAGCGCACCGTTCGGCCGATCGCGATGTTCTCCTTCAACGTGACCCGCAGCCGGTCGATCTCCTCGTCGTGCGCGCCGAGCGCGGCCTCGCCGTCGGTCGCGAGCGACTCGGCCAGCGTGTCGACGAGGCGCACGAAGTCGGCCGACTTCGCCACGAAGTCGGTCTCGCACTCGAGCGCGAGGATGGCGCCGAGCCTGCCGCCGCCGGTGACGACGACCGAGACGGCACCCTCGGAGCGCTCGCGGTCCCCGCGCTTGGAGGCGCCGGCGAGCCCCTTCTCGCGCAGCCACTGCTTCGCCTTGTCGAAGTCGCCGTCGCACTCCTCGAGCGCCCGCTTGGCGTCCAAGATGCCGGCTCCCGTCTCCTGGCGCAGCCGCTGAACGTCCTTTGCCGTGAACTGTGCCATCTCTCAGGCCTCCGTCGCCGCGGCGGCCGCTACCGGAGCTTCGGCGCCGTCGCCCGCCGGCGGTGCCTCGGCCTGCTCGGCTGGCGGCGCCGTCCGTGTGGCGGGCGGTGGCTGCTCGCTGCGCAGCTTCTGGACGGCGCGCTTCGAGTACATGTAACGGCCTTCGGTCACGGCGTCGGCGATGACGCGGCACAGCAGCCGCCCCGAGCGGATGGCGTCGTCGTTGCCGGGGATGACGTAGTCGATGACGTCGGGGTCGCAGTTGGTGTCGACGACGGCGATCACGGGGATGTCGAGCTTGTTCGCCTCGGTGACGGCGATGTGCTCCTTCTTCGTGTCGATCACGAAGACGGCGTCGGGCAGCCGCTGCAGCCGGCGGATGCCGCCGAGGTTGCGCTCGAGCTTCTCGAGCTCGCGCGAGAGCAGCAGCGCCTCCTTCTTCGGGAGGGCGTCGAACTCTCCGGAGTCGCGCGCCGACTCGAGCTCGGAGAGCTTGCGGACGCGGCCGGCGATCGTCTCGAAGTTCGTGAGCATTCCGCCGAGCCAGCGCTCGTTGACGTAGGGCATCCCGCAGGCTGACGCATACTCCGCGACGGGGTCCTGCGCCTGCTTCTTCGTGCCGACGAACAGCACCGTCCCGCCGCCGGCGACGAGGTCGCGCACGAAGTTGTACGAGACCTCGATCCGGGCAAGCGTCTGGTGCAGGTCGATGATGTAGATGCCGTTGCGCTCGCCGTAGATGAACCGCTTCATCTTCGGGTTCCAGCGGCGGGTCTGGTGCCCGAAGTGCACACCCGCCTCGAGCAGCTGGTTCATCGTAACGACGGCCATGCGTCGCTCCCTCCCAACGGTTGGTCTGATCCGGGCGTCGCGCCCCGGCGTTGCGGGGCGACCGTGGGTACGTCCGGACGTAGGGTCAGTGATACGTCAATGGGCCCGGGCGGGCCCGATGAGATCGTAGCCGCTCAGGCCCGCGGGTGAGCACGCCGGTACGCTCCGACCAGGCGCTCCCGGGAGACGTGCGTGTACACCTGCGTCGTTCGCAGGCTCGAGTGACCGAGCAGCTCCTGGACGGCCCGTAGGTCGGCGCCGTTGTCGAGCAGGTGCGTGGCGAAGCTGTGGCGGAGCGCGTGCGGGTGCGTCGGGACCGGCGATCGCCGGTCGACGATGCGGCGGACGTCGCGGGGACCGAGCCGGCTGCCCCGGGTGTTGACGAAGGCGGCGCCCGGCGGCGTGGCAGCCGTGAGGAGGCGATCGCGCCCGCCGGCGAGCCAGGCGCGCACCGCGTCGACGGACGGGACGCTCATGGGGACGCGGCGCTGCTTGCCGCCCTTGCCCCAGACCGTCACGGTGCCGGCCGGGAGGTCGAACGAGGCGACGTCGAGGCCGCAGCACTCGCTGACGCGAAGCCCCGAGCCGTACAGCAGCTCGAGCACCGCGTCGTCGCGCAGCCGAAGTGACTCGCGCGCGGCGTCGCCGGCGCGGCGCCCGCCGGTCGCTGGGGCCGCCCGGGCGGGTCCGGGCGCGGGGGGCGCCGCGTCGAGCATCACCGCGAGCTCGTCGTGGGAGAGCACCCGGGGCAGCCGTCCCTCGCCGGACGGCGCCGAGAGGCGCCGCGCCGGGTCCGAGGCGACGAGGCCGCGCCGCTGCGCCCAGGCGAAGTAACGGCGGAGCGAGGCCGCCTTCCTGGCGATCGTCCGCTTCGCGAGCCCTCTCGTCGACAGGTAGGCGAGGTAGCGGCGGAGCAGGAGGCGGTCGACACCCTCGGGGCCGTCGGCGACGCCGCGTCCGGCCCAGTCGGCGAACGCCTCGACATCGGCGCGGTAAGCCCGGACGGTCGCCGGAGCGGCCGAACCGAGCGAGCGGGCGAACGCATCGATCTCCCAGCTCACGGCCCCATCCTACCGACCGGCGGGCCGCGAGCCGGGCCACGTCGGCGCCCGCGGGCGCCTCCCGGCGAGCCGGGGCACACGGTGCGGCTGAGTTGCGAGAAGATGTCCACATGGCAAGCCACGTCCTCATCGTCGAAGACGACGAGCGGATCAGGACCTCGATGCGTCTCGCCCTGGAGGACGAGGGCTACGACGTGAGCGAGGCGGGCAGCGGCGAGGACGCCCTGGAGCTCTACGCGCAGGCCAACCCGCAGGCCCCCTTCGACCTCCTGATCGTCGACATCATGCTGCCCGGCATGGACGGCTTCGCCTGCTGCCGAGAGCTCCGGCGCCAGAGCGCCGTGCCGATCATCATGGTCACGGCGCGCACGGACACCCACGACGTCGTCGCCGGCCTCGAGGCCGGCGCGGACGACTACGTCACGAAGCCCTTCGAGCCGAAGGAGCTGGCGGCGCGCATCCGGGCCCTGCTGCGCCGGGCCCGCGCCACCGAGGGCGGCCCGGCGTCGCTCAGCTTCGGCGACCTCGAGATCCAGCCCGAGGCCGGGGTCGTGCGGCTGTCCGGCGAGGAGGTGCACCTCACCAGGACGGAGTTCCTGCTGCTCTGCGAGCTGGCGGCGAACCCTGGCAAGGTCCTGTCGCGCGAGCAGCTCCTGGAGCGCGTCTGGTCCTACGACTACTTCGGCGACGGAAGGCTCGTCGACGTCCACGTCCGGCGCCTGAGGACGAAGGTCGAGCCCGATCCGGCGAACCCCCGCCACGTGCTCACGGTCCGCGGCCTCGGGTACAAGCTCGCGCCGTAGATGCGGCCGCGCGGCCTCCTCCACCGGCGTCCTCGCCATCAGGCGAACGACAGGAGGCGCCGCCGACGGCGGCTCGGGCTGCGCTCCCGCATCACGCTCAGCTTCGCCTTCGGCGCCTTCGTCATCTCGAGCGCGCTCGCCTCGGTCACCTTCTTGACGGTCCGCTCCCAGATCGTCGGCCAGGAACAGCACTCCGTCGTCAACCAGGTCTACGCCAACGCGGCGGTCGTCAAGGGAGAGCTGCGCGACCCGAAGAACACGCTGATCAACACGCTCGCCCAGATCGACGAGAACGCCAACCTCTCGGTGACGCGGACCAAGTCGGGGCACCGATCGGAGTCCTTCCTCGACATACGGGGGGGCTGGATCGAGGCGTCCTCCGCCGCCAAGCAGCAGGACCTGCCGCTGAGCCTGGTCAACATCGTCCAGAGCGGCCAGCCGGCGTTCCAGATCTTCGACTTCGGCGGCACCCCGTACCTCGCCGTCGGGGTCCCGATCGCCTCGGCGAGCGCGCTGTTCTTCCAGATGTTCCCGCTCGACCAGACGGCCCAGACGCTCCGGATCATCCTGCTCACCCTCGTCGCCGCCGGCCTCATCACCACGCTCGCCGGCGCCGTGCTCGGACGGTGGGCCGCCGGCCGGGCGCTCCGCCCCTTCCGCGACGTGTCGCAGGCGGCGCTCGCGATCGCGAGCGGGCGGCTCAGCACCCGCCTCGAGACCGCTGACGTGCGCGACCTCGCCGTCCTCGCCTCGTCGTTCAACCGGATGGTCGACCGGCTGCAGCAGCGGATCGAACGCGACGCCCGGTTCACGTCGGACGTGAGCCACGAGCTGCGCTCCCCGCTCACGACGCTCGCGGCCTCGCTGTCGGTCATCGAGGCGCGGCGCTCCGAGCTGCCCGAACGCTCACAACGCGCCCTCGATCTCGTCAGCGCTGAGATCCGGCGCTTCCAGCGCATGGTCGGCGAGCTGCTCGAGATCTCGCGCTTCGACGCCGGGTCCGCCGACTTCGAGGCGAGCACCGTCGGTGTCGGCGAGCTCGTGCGCCGGGCGGTCGGCGCTGCCGGCGGTCAGTCGGTCCCGATCGAGGTCGACCCCGGGGTCGAGCGGCGCAAGGTCGTCGTCGACAAGCGGCGGATCGAGCGGGTGATGACGAACCTGATCGAGAACGCCCAGCGCTACGGGGGCGGCGCCACCCGCGTCACCGTCGAGGGACGCGACGCCACGGTCCGCGTCGCCGTCGAGGACCACGGCCCCGGCGTGCCGCCGGCCGAGCGGGAGCGGGTCTTCGAGCGGTTCGCCCGCGGCTCGGTCGCCGCGGGCACCCGGGGCGCCGGCGGCGGCACCGGCCTCGGGCTGGCGCTCGTGGCGGAGCACGTGAAGCTCCACAACGGGCGCGTCTGGGTGGAGGACACGCCGGGAGGCGGGGCCCGCTTCGTCGTCGAGCTCCCGCTTTCCAAGGACGCCGAGCTCGACGAGGACGACGAGGCGGACGCGGAGGCTGGCGAAGCGGGGGCGGAGGCGGACACAGGGTCGGCGGCCGGGGACCGCCCGGCGACCGCCGGCGCAGAACCCGCCGCCGCCGGTGCCGGCACCGCGAACCAGGCCGCCGCCGACGCGCCGGAGGCCGGGCGCGACGCGGGCACGGGCAACGGCGTCCACGGCAACGGCCACGCCGCTGGCGTCGCCGAGGTGGCGCCGCTTCCGTCACCCGACGACGACGCCGAGGCCGGCACCTCGGCGGGCGCCCCCGGGACGGTGCGACCGTGATGCGCCGGCGGGCCGTCGTCGTCCTGGCGCTCGGCCTCGGCGCGCTCGCGCTGGCCGGCTGCGGCGTGCCGCTCAGCGCCACGGCGCAGCCGCTGTCGCCCAACAACGTGCCCTTCAACCTCATCGGCCCGAACGGCTCGTCGACGAGCACCTCGACACCGGCGCCGAGCGACGGGACGCCGCATGGCCCGCACGGCGAGGTCTACTTCGTCACCGGCGGCGCCTCGCCGGTGCTGAAGGGGACGCTCCGCTTCTCCCAGGTGCCGATCACGCCGCGGATCGCGCTCAAACTGCTCGAGGAGGGACCGACGACCGCCGAGATCAAGGCAGGACTGAGCACGAAGCTCCCGGGCGGCACGGACCTGCACGTGGAGGTGGACCAGCGGTCGGGCATCGCCAACGTCCAGCTCGACGCGCCCTTCATCGACCTCGACGGTCAGGACCTCTACATCCCGCTCGCGCAGATCGTGTTCACCCTGATGCGGTTCTCGGCCATCAAGGGCGTCAACTTCACGCTGTTCGGCTCGCCGTACAACTACACGCCGGAGGGCACGACGTCGAATACGTACGTGACGACCCAGACGTACATCTCGCTCAATCCGGCGGGCCCCTGAGGCCGCTCGCCTGCCGTTCCCACCCGTCGTTCAGCGGGGCGTACCTTTGGGGGCCGGTGGGCCCGGGGCTCAGACCCGGGCGCCGGGACTGGCGAGATCGGCCTCCCAGTCGACGCGAGGTGCGAAGGACCACAGCCGCTCGAGGGCGTAGTACCGGCGCGCCTCGGCATCGAAGACGTGCACGACGAAGTCGCCGTAGTCGACCAGCACCCACTCGGCGGCGTGCAGGCCTTCGACCTGGCGCGGCGGCACACGACGCACCTCGCGCACCTGGCGCGTCACCTCGTCGACGATCGCGCGCACCTGGCGGTCGTTCCGGCCGCTCGTGATGACGAAGCAGTCGGTGATGCCGATGAGCTCACCGACGTCGAGCACCACCGTCTCCTCGGAAGTCTTCGACGCGGCCGCACGCGCGGCGACAAGGGCGTGCTGGAGGCTCAACGACGTCCGCTGCTCCGCATGGCCCGCTTCGAGGGCGCACGACGGGAACCAACCGGTCGGGCGATCGGACGGCAGGTCATCTCTCCACAGCGTACAGCCCACGCTCGCGAATGACGCGTATCGCTTCGATCGGGATGAGGAAGTCGAGGGGTCGGCCGGTCGCGGCCCGGTCGCGCAGGTCGGTGCTCGAGATCTCGAGCGCCGGGATCTCGATCGTCACGGCGCGCCAGGCCGCGAGGGGGCCGTCCCCGCCGGCCTCGACCATCGCCGCGCCCGGGCGGTTGACCACGACGAGCGTGACGGCCTCGCGGACCCGCTCCACGCGCTCCCAGGTGTCGAGGCCGCCGACGACGTCCGCACCCACGAGCAGGAAGAGCTCGGCGTCGGGGTGCTCCGCCGTCAGCTCGTCGACGGTGTCGGCCGTGTAGGAGACCCCGCCGCGGTCGACCTCGAGCGCAGATGCTTCGAGGCCCTCGCAGCCCGCGACCGCCGCCTCCACCAGGGCGAGACGGTCGGCCGCCGGGGTCACCGCCCGGGAGCCGACCTTCTGCCACGGCTCGTTGGCGACGACGAGGAGCACCCGGTCCAGCCCCACCGTGTACCGGGCGTTCACCGCCGCGACGAGGTGACCCACGTGGATCGGGTCGAACGTGCCACCGAGGATGCCAAGGCGCACGGCGCGGCGCCTCCCGGCGCTCAGCTACCCCGGGACCGGGCCGCGCTCGGCCCGGTGCGCCAGGGGGTCAGAATGCGCCATCCCCGCAGCGTAGGCGCCGGGCCGTCGCGGGCGCCCGGAGGACACCGGAGCGACGCGGGTCATCGCGGAGCTGGGCTTCGCGGCTGGCCCAGTACCTCGCGCGGCGGAGGGTTCGGACGTGTTCGGGGCGGCGCTGACCTGCCGCGTCACGGCCTATCGGCAATATTGGCGCACTTGTTGCCAATATGTTACGGAATGTGATGGAAATGTGAGCAATGCATGCGCTGGCGGTTCCACACTGTCTAGGCTTGTGCCATGCCCGCGCCGGACCTGTCGTGGTCACCCTCCTCGTGGCGAGCGCTCCCGGTCGCTCAGCCACCCGGGTGGCCCGACGAGACACTGCTGGAGACCGCTCGGACCGAGCTCGCCGCGCTCCCGCCTCTGGTGTTCGCCGGCGAGGCCCGGCACCTCACCGACTCGCTCGCCCGGGTGGCCGATGGCCGTGCCTTCTTGCTGCAGGCTGGCGACTGCGCCGAGTCGTTCACCGAGCAGTCCGCCGACTCGATCCGGGACAAGTTGAAGGTCATCCTGCAGATGGCCGTCGTGCTCACCTACGGCTCGGGCGTCCCGGTCGTCAAGATCGGCCGGATCGCCGGGCAGTTCGCCAAGCCACGCTCTTCGCCCGTCGAGCGGGTCGGCGACGTGGAGATGCCCGCGTTCCGCGGCCACATCGTGAACGACGACACCCCGGTGCCCTCCGCACGGATCCCGGATCCCCGGCGGATGGTCACCGCGTACCACCACTCGGCCTCGACGCTGAACCTGCTGCGCGCCTTCACCAAGGGCGGCTTCGCAGACTTGTCGCAAGTTCATGCATGGAACCAGGAGTTCGTCGCGACGAGCGCCGAGGGACGCCGCTACGAGGCGATCGCCGAGGAGATCGACCGAGCGCTCAGGTTCATGCGGGCCTGCGGCGTCGACCTCTCCGACGGCGCGCCCATCCAGCAGGTCGACTTCTACACGAGCCACGAGGCGCTCCTGCTCGACTACGAGGAGGCGCTCACCCGGCGCGACTCGCTCACCGGCGATTGGTACGACTGCTCCGCGCACATGCTCTGGATCGGCGAGCGGACGCGCCAGCTCGACGGCGCCCACGTCGGTTTCCTCGCCGGCGTCGGCAACCCGCTCGGCGTGAAGCTCGGGCCGGGCGTCTCTGGTGACGAGGTCGTCGCCCTCTGCGAGGCGCTCAATCCCGAGCGCCAGCCGGGCCGGCTGACGCTGATCAGCCGCCTCGGGGTCGCCAACGTGACGACGCTGCTCCCCCCGCTGATCCGGGCCGTGCAGGCGGCCGGCCATCCCGTCGTGTGGGCCTGCGACCCGATGCACGGGAACACCTTCGTCTCCGAGAACGGCAGGAAGACCCGCCACTTCGATGATGTGCTCGGCGAGATCCGGGGCTTCTTCGCAGTGCACCGTGCGGAGGGGACGTGGCCCGGCGGCGTGCACGTCGAACTGACCGGCGACGACGTCACCGAGTGCCTGGGCGGCGTCGAGGACATTCTCGAGGAGCAGCTGCCGCTGCGCTACACCACCACGTGTGACCCTCGACTGAACGCCCGGCAGTCGATCGATCTCTCGTTTCGCGTCGCGGAACTCCTGCCGCGCCTGATGGCGGGGAGTCGCGCGCCGGGCACGCGCTGCGTTTCCTCGCGGGCGCGTGCACGGTCGCCGCCATGCTCGTCGTGATCTCTGCCTCGCCGCCGGCGGCGTCGCGCGCCTCGACCGCGCTGCAGGCGCAGGCGAGCTTGTGCGTCGCTCCGCCCACGCCGACGACCACCACCACCACGACGACGAGCTCGACCACCACGCTCCCGCCCTCGACGACGACGGTGGCGCCCACGACGACGACCAGTACCACCACGACCACGACGCCGGGCTCGACGACGACCAGTACCACCACGACCACGACGCCGGGCTCGACGACGACCAGCTCGTCGTCGACCACCACGAGCTCGTCGACGACGACCAGCTCGTCGACGACGACCAGCTCGTCGACCACCACCTCGTCCACCACGACGACCACCCTCCCGCCGGTGCCCGCCGCCGCGCCCGCCTACTACCTCGTCGAGTCGAACGGCGGCGTCCACAACTTCGGCGGCGCCGGCTTCTACGGCTCGAAGGCGCCCGAGCACCACCTCCCCGCCCCGGTCGTAGACGGCGCTGCGACCGCCGACGGCGGCGGCTACTGGGTCGTGACGAAGAAGGGCAACATCTACAACTTCGGCGACGCCACCTACTACGGCTCCCCCGTCCACAAGCGGCTCGGCGCGCCCGTCGTCGCGGTCACCGCCACGCCCGACGGGCAGGGCTACTGGATCGTGACGGCGAGCGGGAGCGTCTACAACTACGGCGACGCGGCCTTCTGCGGCTCGGCGGTCCACGACCATCTCCGCAGCTCGATCGCCGGCATGGTGCCCACCCCCGACGGCGAGGGCTACTGGCTGTTCGCCCAGAACGGCAGCATCTACAACTTCGGCGACGCCGAGTTCTTCGGCTCGGGCGCGAAGCACCGCACCCGCGTCGGTGTCGTCGGGATGGGGGCGACGACCGACGGCCTCGGCTACTGGCTCGGCTACGCGAACGGCGCCGTGCGGAACTTCGGCGACGCTCGCTTCTACGGCTCGGCGGTCCACCGGCACCTGCCGAAGGCGATCGTCTCGTTCGCCCCGGCGCCTGACGGCCTCGGCTACTGGATGACCGGTGCGTCGGGACACGTCTACAACTTCGGCGACGCCCGCTTCTACGGCTCGCTGGCCCATCACCCGCCCCGCGCTCGGTCACCGTCGTCGCCATCGTGGCGACCTTCGCCGTGCCGACCGCCGCCGTCGCTCCCTACCCGCACGGCGCGCTCGGCTTCGACATCAGCGGCTTCCAGTGCTCGAAGACGGGCTCGCCGGACGCGAAGAACGGCCTGCCGCCGGCGTCGGGGATCTCGGTCGTCCAGGTCGTCGGCTGGCTCGACGAGCGCGCAGAACTCCTGCCTGTCCTCCGAGGTGGGTTGGGCGACCAGGGCGGCGGGGTCGAACGGCGCGCCCTACAACCTCTACATCTTCATGAACTCGCCCGGCACCACGCCCGCCGCGGCGGCCGCCTCGGCGAGCGGGCCGGCGGGGCGCTGCGCCACCCTCGACGCCGGCGCGAGGGACACGTGCAGCGCCTACAACTACGGCTTCAACGGGGCGCGCAACGCCCTGTCGTACGCCATCTCCCAAGGCGTGCGCTCGAGCATCTGGTGGCTCGACATCGGAAACGACAGCCTCTCGCCGACGGCCAACTCGAGCTTCGCCGCCGGCCGGTACTGGTCCGACTCGACGGCGCTGAACGACCAGACGATCCAGGGCGCCCTCGATGCGCTGCGCCGCGGAGGCATCACCGTCGGCGTCTACTCGACGAGCGTGCAGTACCCGAAGATCGCCGGGGACTTCGTCCCGCGCGGGCCGAGGATCCCGCTGTGGCTCGCGGGCGTCCCGTGGACCCGCCCACCGTTCGTCCAGAAGGGACTACCGGGACCCGGCGCGCTCAGCCCCTGGTGCGCTGGGACGGCCACGTACCCGAAGTCGAGCTCGGTGGCCGTGTTCGCCGGAGGGGTGCCCTGGCTGCTCCAGGAGACGCCCGGCAACCTCTCCTCCCCGTACGGCCTCGACCCCGACTACGCCTGCTGAGGGGGTCACGGCCCGGTGCGGCCGCCTCCCGGTACAGCTCAGTCCGGCAGATCCCGCCCGACCCAGTCGGGAACGGGCGTGCGCAGCTCCTCGGCGTCGGGGCCGGCGAGATGGGCGGCGTCGTTGTAGCGAGCGAACCGCCGACGCGATCCGGTGTGCTCCCACTCGGTGATCGAGGTGTGGTCCGGGTGGAGCCGCACTGCCTCGCCATGGTCGGGTAGCCCCAGGAAGCGGATGACCGAGGCGTCGATCACGCCGCCGTGGGCGACGACCACGAGCAGCTGGCCGGGATGGGCGGCGGCGAGGGCGGTGAGCGACGCCGAGGCGCGGTCGATGAAGTCGATCCAGCTCTCGCCGCCGGGCGAGAGCGGCAGCTCGGGGTCGTCGCCGGGCAGCGAGACCCTCAGGTAGCGCGCCTCGTACTCCGCCCAGGTGAGCCCGTCGGCCTCGCCGGGATGGCGTTCGCACAGCCCGCAGCTGCGCCGCACCACCGGGGCGCCGAGACTCGGGGCGATGATCTCGGCGGTCTCGATCGCCCGCGGGAGCATGCTCGTCCACAGCGCGACGGCGTCGGCGAGCTCGCCCGTTCGGCGCAGCCGTTCGGCGAGCACCTCGGCCTGGCGCACGCCCCGTTTGGTGAGCCCACGGCAGCCCTCGTGGCCGCCAATGAAGTCCTCCACGTTGCAGACGGCTTCCCCGTGGCGCACGATCGCGAGCCGGGTGCCGGGCGCAGTACCAGCGTTTTCCCCGGCGAACGCGCCGCGTTCGGGCTCGAACGCCTGATCGGTCATGCCTCGCACCCTAGCGGCTCGGTGCCACCGTTTCGTCCCGCCCGGCACGCGCCGAGGCCGAGCCCGAGGTCGTTCGAGCTCGACTCGGCCTGCGGCCGCGGGGTCACCGGTGCTCGATCGACGCTGACCGGCCGCCGCTGCCCCACGCGCACCCACGCCGCCGGGACCCTCCCCTGGATCTCGGGCGGCGACGCCCGAGCCGCGTGGCGGGCGAGCGCGACCACGGCCGAGATCAGCCGTCGGTATCGAGCCAGGTCCGCCGGGCGAGGATCAGGCCCGCGGTGACCACGACCTCGGCGATGAACCAGGCGAGCGCGACCCCGGTGACCCCGAAGGACGGCAGGAGCACCCAGCTGAGCGGCATCGAGATGAAGAACAGCCCGCCGTTCAGCGCGACGAGCGGTCGGGTCCGCCGCCGGGCGCGGTAGGCGCTCTCCGCGGTGCCGACAACGATGTACGGGATCGCCGAGAGCACGAGCAGGCGGAGCGCCGTCGTCCCGGCGTGCTCGTATGCGGCGCCGAAGAGCCGTAACAGCTCCGGCGCGACGAGGACGATGAGCGCGACTGCGGGCACGACGATCTTGGCGAGGTGCGTCATCATCCGCCGGCACGCCGCGTCGAGCCCCGACTGGTCGGCGGCGGTCTCGACGACGAGCGAGGAGCCGATGTTCAAGCTGACCGTGTACAGCGCATACGCGATCATCCAGGAGAGGGAGAAGTAGGCGCTGGCGGCGCCCCCGGCGCGCCGGAGCACGACGAGCGGCAGGAGCGACGCCGCGCCGAACCAGAAGAGCGAGCCGATGTAGTCGTAGGTGACGAACTGCCGCAACTGCGCGAGCGAGAAGTCCGCGGCGCCGACCGAGTGCCGCTCGTGATGCGGCAGGGCACGGCCGAAGATATAGCCGTTGGTCGGGATCACCGTTGCGAGGGTGGCGATCGACCACGCAAGGAAGATGCCGGCGTTCGGAACGAGCCCGGCAAGCGGCAGGAGCAGCCCCACCTTCACGAGCGCGAACCCGGCGTTCTCGACCGGTACGACGTTGGTCCGGCGCAGGCCCGTAAGGACGCCGTCCTGCATGACGAAGATCGTCCAGAGCGCGGTGACGCCGACGAAGGTGAACGCGAGCCACCGGTCCTGCACCAAGAAGCTCAGCCGAGGCTCGATCCGCGTGACAACGAGGAGGAAGACCACCGCGAGCGTCCCGGCGATCGCCGCGCTGACGGCGTACGCGCCGACGACCAGACGGCGGGAGCGGTCGCCAGCGGCAGGGACGAAGCGGGTCGAGCGCGATGACGAGGTTCAGCTGGGAGATCGCTCCGATGAACGTGAAGGTGGAGATGACCACCGAGTTGCGGCCGACGAACTCGGGGGCGTAGCGGTGCGCGGCGACGATCCAAAAGACGACGCCGATGACGGCGGTGGCGACCGAACCGGCGATGAGCGCGTGGCCGTTGCGGATGAGCGGGTCGCGCCGCGAGTGGGCGAGGCCGCGCAGCAGGGCGGGGACGCCGCGCCGTCGCTCGAGCACGCCTTGTGGCGATCGCCAGGTCGGCTCCACCACGTCTGCCCCGCCGGCCGCGATCCGCGCCGCGCGCGGGGCCGCCTCGTCCGCTCCCCAGGCATCCGGGGCGACCGACGCGCTCATCGCTGCGGGGCGCGCCGGATCGGCCGGGGCCGAGCCGGCAGCGCGTTCGCCAGTCCCTCCGCTCGGTCGCGGTCGCTCGCCACCGGTGGAGTGTGCGGCTCGCGCTGCGCTATGGCTACCACCTCCGGAATGAGCTCGTCTCCCACGGTCGGCTGATATTTGTTGTCGACGATGTCACATCAAGATGTAACCGTCCCGATGACGGGATGTAACCCGCCTAACGACCGGCGTGGTCCACTAGTCGAACTTTCCGGCGTTCGCACTCCCTTTTGGCGGCGCGTTGCCCGATGACGTCCCGGCGCTCAGCACACGACCGTCCGCGTGATCGTGCTCGCTCGCTCCACCATATGCATGAGGCTCGCTCCCCCGCTCAGGGGTTGGAGCGAGCGGTGCTACGCCCGAGAGTAGTGGGGTGGCGAACGGTCCCCTCCTCCGCACGGGCATCGACGTGGCGACGGTCGCCGACGTCGCCGACTCCTTGGCGCGCTTTGGCGAGCGGTACGTCGAGCGGCTGTTCACCCGACACGAGGTGGAAAGCTGCAGCGGCACGCCCGCAGTGACCGCCGCTGGCCTGGCGGCGCGCTTTGCTGCGAAGGAAGCGACCGTCAAGGCGCTGGGCTGGGAGGACGCCCCCCTCGACTGGCGTTCGATCGAGGTGCCGGCGCGCTCGGTCAGGCCGCGTGCACCCTCCTGCTGTCGGGGGAGGCCGCCGCGCTCGCCGCGCGCCGGGGCGTGCGCGAGCTGGCGGTGAGCCTGACGCACGAGGGAGGCATCGCGGCGGCCGTCGTCGTCGGCCTCCTCGAAGGCCATAAATCGCCGGCTCGGGCCTGCCGTTGTAGTGGTGGCGGGCACACGACGACCCGCCGCGCCCGGATCGAGGAACCGAGCGGTGACGAAGGCTCGGGCGGCAGCGACGAGGGAGGTCGGGAGCAAGTGACGCCGGCAGACACTTCGCGAGCGAGGCACGGCCGTGGCTGAGACGGACGACCAGATCCGGCAGGTGCTGAGCGAGCACGCGAAGCTGCCGGTCGACGTGGACTCGCTCGGCGCGCAGACGGACCTCTACGCGGCCGGGCTCACGTCCCATGCGAGCGTGAATCTCATGCTCGCGCTCGAGGACGCCTTCGACGTCGAGTTCCCCCAGTCGATGCTGCGCAAGCAGACGTTTCAGTCGATCGCCTCGATCCGCGACGCGCTCGACTCTCTGGTCACCGCGGCCGCGAGCTGATGGCCGCCGTGGACGGTGCCCTCGAGCGGGCACGCGTCGTTGCCCGGGACGTCGTCGCCCCGGCCGCCGACGACGTCGACCGCGAGGCGCGCTTCCCGAAGGAGGCGCTCGAGGCACTGCGCGCCGAGCGCCTCCTTTCCGTGCTGGTGCCCGAGCGGCTCGGAGGCGGCGGGGCGAGCCTGCCAGAGGTGGCGAGGGTCGCCGAGGTGCTCGGCCGCGCCTGTGCGTCGACCGGGATGATCTATGCGATGCACCAGATCCAGGTGGCGTGCCTGGTCCGCCACGGCACGACCGAGCCGTTCTACGACTACCTCAGCGAGGAGGTGGCCGGCCGCCAGGCACTGCTCGCCTCGGCGACGACGGAGGTCGGCGTCGGCGGCGACGTCCGGACGAGTTTGTGCGCCGTCGAGGAGCACGACGGGCGGATGCGCCTCGAAAAGCGCGCCCCAGTGATCTCCTACGGCCAGCAGGCGGACGCGGTGCTCGCCACGGCGCGGCGCACCCCCGACAGCCCGGCCAGCGATCAGGTGCTGGTCCTCTGCCAACGCCCCGGTCTCGTGCTCGAACCCATCAGCGGGTGGGACACCCTCGGCTTCAGGGGTACCTGCAGCCTCGGGTTCGTGCTGCGCGCGGAGGCCCCGACCTCCCACATCCTTCCCGAGCCGTACGCCGACATCTCGAGTCGCACGATGCTCCCGGTCTCCCACCTCCTGTGGAGCCACGTGTGGTTCGGGATCGCCGACGCGGCCAGCGCCGCGGCGCAGGGCTTCGTGCGTGCGCTGGCGCGAGAGCAGCCCGGAGTCACGCCACCCGCGGCGCTGCGGCTCGCCGAGCTCATGACCGTCCGACTCCAGTTCGAAGCCCTTATCCGCCATATGGCGCGCCGGTACGAGGAGATCTCGGCCGACCTGGACGCGCTCGACCAGATGTCCTTCGCCGTCGCGATGAACTCCTTGAAGGTCGCCGCCTCCACGCTCGTCGTCGACGTCGTCGGCCGGGCGATGCAGATCTGCGGGATGGCGGGCTATCGCGCCGATTCGGAGCTTGGCCTCGAGCGACTGCTGCGCGACGCGCACGGAGCGGCGCTGATGGTGAACAACGACCGGATCCTCGCCAACTCGGCGCATCTCCTGCTCGTCGCCAGGGAGGCGGGATGACCCAGATCGCCGAGGCGCCGGCCGATCCGCGCCCGCCCCAGATCGAGCTGCGCGATTCGCTTCTCCGGGCCGGCCTCCTGCTCGACGCCGGAAGCGACGGCCTCTACCTCCGGTCCGAGACCTTCGAATCGGTCGTCCTCGGCGTCCAGGCGGCGGTCCGCCGGGCCGCGGCGGGCGAGGTCGACGTGTCGCTGCACTTCCCGCTCGTCATGGTGAAGCGGTTGCTGGCGCAGACCGACTACGTGCGCAGCTTCCCCAACCTGCTCGGCTGCGTCAACGCCTTCGGCGGCGGCGACCACGATCACGCCGCGCTTCTCCGGGGAATCGACTCAGGCGACTCGGTGGACGACTTCCTCGGCCCGACGGACCTCGCGCTCGCGCCGGCGGGCTGCCATCAGCTCTACCCGACCCAGCGCGGGACCCTGCCCGACGGCGGCCGGACGGTCGCCGTCCTCGCACACTGCTTCCGGCACGAGCCGAGTGTCGACCCGGCGCGCATGCAGGTGTTCCGCATGCACGAGATCGTCTACCTCGGCGACCCCGCGCGAGCGCGCTCGCACCGCGACCGCTGGGTCGAACGCGGCCTCGAGCTGCTCCGCGGCCTCGGCCTGGCCGTCGAGCCGGAGGTGGCCAACGATCCGTTCTTCGGCCGCGCAGGACGCATGCTGAGCGCCAACCAGCGGGCCGAGGAGCTGAAGATCGAGCTCATCGCGCCGGTCGCCTCGGCGGAGTTCCCGACCGCCATCGCGTCGGCAAACTGTCATCAGGACCACTTTGGGGAGGCCTTCGACATCGCGACGGGCGGCGGCGAGGTGGCGCACTCCTCGTGCGTCGGTTTCGGGCTCGAGCGTGTCGCCCTCGCGCTGTTCGGCCAACTCGGGATCGACGCCTCGACGTGGCCGAGCGCGACCCGGGAGCAACTGGGGCTGTGAGGGCGCAGCTCCTCCCGGTCGAGGCGGCGAACTACGACGCTCATGTCCTGCACCGAACCGAGCGCTGCTGGACGGAGACGAACTGCTACGTCGACGTCTTCGTCGAGATCCTCCATTCGCTCGGGCTCGATCCACTCGCCGCCTGCGCCTTCACGCTGAGCACGGACTTCGAGGGCGAGCAGTGGGCCTTCTTCAAGCCGCCTCCCGACGACCTGCGGCGCCTGTACGGGATCGAGATCGGGGAGATGAACGTCTTCCGACCGCTCGCCGACCACGTCGTCGAGCAGCTCGTCCTCGGCCGCCTGCTCACCATCGAGGTGGACGCCTACTTCCTCCCCGACACCGAGGGCGTGTCCTATCGCCGCCAGCACGTGAAGACGACGATCGCCCCCCAGATGATCGACACCGCTGACCAGCGGCTCGGCTACTTCCACAATGCGGGCTACTTCGAGCTCGCCGGAGAGGACTACGTCGGCGCGCTCCGGGTCGACGCCGGGCCCGCGACCCTCCCGCCCTACGTCGAGCTCGTGAGGCTCGATCGGCTCGTGCGCGACGAGGGGCGCCTCGCGGCCGTCGCCGGCGAGCTCGCTCGCGAGCACCTCGAGCGCCGACCCGAGGACAATCCGGTCACCCGGATGGCCAAGCGGATCGACGCCGACCTCCCCCACCTCGTCGCGGCCGGCCTCGACGACTTCCACGGCTACGCCTTCGGCACGTGCCGCCAGTGCGGCTCGAACGCCGAGATCGCCGCCGACTTCCTCGACTGGCTGTCGGCGCGTGGTCTCGGCCACCCCGATGGTGCGGCGGCCGCCTACCGGCGGCTCTCGGCCGGGGCCAAGGCGCTCGAGTTCGGCCTCGCCCGCGCCGCGGCGGGCCGGCGCTTCGACCCGTCGGCGACCCTCGACGAGATGGCGGGCGTGTGGGAGGAGGCTGCGGCCGCGCTGGCGGTGACCCGTGACGGCTGACTACCTCGCGGGGTCGTCATGGATCTGCTGCGCGAGCGCGCCCGGTCGGCTCGAGGCGCCGAAGGAGCTCGAGGGGCTCGCGCTCGAGCGCTGGCCGGCCGAGGTGCCGGGCACGGCCGCGGCGGCGCTGCGAGCCGCCGGCGAGCCCTACCTCGAGCGGGACTACGACGGCGAGGACTGGTGGTTCGTCACGGACTTCGAGGTGCCCAGTGGCGCCGGCCCCCTCCGGCTCGCGCTCGACGGGGTGGCGACCCTGCACGACGTCTGGCTGGACGGGGAACACGTCCACCAGGGGGAGAACATGTTCCTCCCCGCGACGGTGGCGCTCGGCGACTGCCCGGGCGTCCACCAGCTCGCCATCCGTTGTGCGGCGCTCGCGCCGCGACTCGCCGTCAAGGTGGCCCGCCCGGCGTGGAAGACGAGGCTCGTGGCGACCCAGAGCCTGCGCTTTGTCCGAACGAGCCTGCTCGGACGGATGCCCGGCTGGTCCCCGGGCCCGGCGATCGTCGGACCGTGGCGGGCCGTGCGCGTCGAGCCGGACGACGGCGTGCTGTCGCGCCATCTCGCCGTCGAGGTGGCGACCGGGCCGGGCACGGACGCGCCCGGGCTTCCCACGGTCGGGATCGTCCGACTGAGGCTCGAGCTCGCCAGGACGCCCTCGGGCCCGCCCGTGCTGAGCGTCGGCGACGCCGCCGCCGAGCTCGCCGTCTCCCCCCGCCCCGATGGCGGCGCCCTCGTCGAGGGGGCCTGTCGCGTCGAGGGCGTCGAGCGCTGGTGGCCGCACACCCACGGCGGCCAGCGGCGCTACCCGGCTCGGGTGGCCCTCGACGACGAGGTGGTCGAGCTCGGCGAGGTCGGGTTCCGCACCATCGAGGTGGACCGCGGCGACGGCGGCTTCACCCTCGTCGTGAACGGCGTGCCGGTCTTCTGCCGCGGGGCCACGTGGGTCCCGCCGGACGTCGTTGCCCCCGGGAACAGTCGGGAGGCCACCAGGGCCGCCCTCGTCCAGGTGCGCGCCGCGAACCTGAACATCGTCCGGATCCCCGGCACGATGGTCTACGAGGACGCCGCGTTCTTCAGCGACTGCGACGACCTCGGGTTGCTCGTGTGGCAGGACTGCATGCTCGCCAACCTCGACCCGCCGAGCGACGCGGCGTTCCGCGGCCGCCTCCGGGAGGAGCTCGAGTCGGTCCTCACCGGCCTCCAGGGCCACCCCTGCCTCGCGGTGCTGTGCGGCGGGAGCGAGATCGAGCAGCAGGCGGCGATGGCCGGCGCGCACCGCGACCGCTGGCAGCCCGAGGTGCTCGTCAGGGACGTGCCCGAGGTCGCCGCACGCATCGTGCCCGACGTGGCCTATGTCACCTCCTCGCCGAGCGGCGGCGAACTGCCCTTCCGCACGGACCGCGGCGTCGCCCACTACTTCGGGGTCGGCGCATACCTCCGTCCGCTGGAGGACACCCGACGAGCCGACGTTCGCTTCGCCGCAGAGTGCCTCGCGTTCTCGGTGCCGCCCGAGACCGAGACGGTGGACGAGGTCTTCGGGGGCCCGGGCGTCGCCGGACACCACCCGCTGTGGAAGTCGGCGGTACCCCGCGACGCCGGCGCGTCCTTCGACTTCGAAGATGTCAGCAACCACTACGCGACGGCCCTCTTCGGCCTCGACCCGCAAGCCGTGCGCCGCGGCGACCCGGAGCTCGCGCTCGACCTCGTGCGGGCGGCCGTCGCCGAGTGCTTCTCGGCCGTGTTCTCCGAGTGGCGCAGTGGCCCCTCGCGTTGTGCCGGGGGGATCGTCCTGTCGCTGCGCGACCTGTTCCCCGGCGCCGGGTGGGGCATCGTGGACGCGCTCGGACGGCCGAAGGCGCCGTGGTACGTGCTGCGCCGGCTCCTCGCGCCCGTGGCGGTGCTCGTCACCGACGAGGGGCTGAACGGGCTGCGGCTGCATCTCGCCAACGACACCGCGGAGCTCGTCGAGGCCCAGCTCGCGATCGAGCTGTACGCCGACGGGGAGCGCCTGGTCGAGCGGGTGACAACGGGGGTCGAGCTCCCGCCCCGGCGGGTCGTCACGATCGAGGCCGCCGGCCTCTTCGAGGGCTTTCGCGACCTCACCTACGCGTACCGCTTCGGTCCCCCGGTGCACGACGTCGTGGCGGTGACGCTCGAGACCCGGCGTCCCGAGCAAGCCGCAGAGGCGGTCTACCTCCCTCTCGGACCGGCGCGACCGTGCGAGGTCGACGTCGGGCTCGAGGCGGTCGTCGGTGCCGGCGAGGACGGGAGCTGGGTCGTCGAGTGTCGTGCCCGCCGCTTCGCGGAGTGGGTCGCCATCGACGTTCCCGGCTTCGAGGCGTCGGACTCCTGGTTCCACCTCGCGCCGGGCCGGGCGCGCCGCTGTCCGGCTCGACGGGCCCGTCGGGCGCGCGCGCGTGGCAGGTCCGCGAGGCGAGCTCCGGGCCCTCAACTCGCGCCGGAGCGCGCCGATCGCTACGGGGGCGTCGTGAGCGTCCGGCCGGCATGGATCGACGTGGGGCAACGGCCGGTCTTCTCGATGCTGCACGTGCCGGCCGACGGGCGCGGCTCGTGGCGCGGTGGTGCTCTGCCCGACGCTCGGCATCGAGGCGGTCTCGGCGCACCGGGCGTTCCGACTGCTCGCCGAGCGCCTCGAGGACGCGGGGTTCCTCGTCTGCCGCGTCGACTACGACGGCACGGCGAACTCGGCCGGAGCCGAGCTCGACCCCGGTCGCCTCGACGCCTGGATCGCGAGCGTGCGCGCCGCGGTCGGCTTCGTGCGTGCCGCCGGCGCCCCCGCCGTCGGCGTCGTCGGCCTGCGGATCGGTGCCACGATCGCGACCGTGGCGATGGCCGGGGAGGACGTCGACGCGCTGGTCCTGTGGGACCCCTGCGTGCTGGGCGCTCGTTCGTCCGCGAGCAGCAGGCGCTGAAGGCGATGAGCATCGGCGACACGCCGAGCCCGAGCGAGGCGGTCCCGGACGGCGCCGTCGAGGTGCTCGGGTCGGTGCTCTCCGCCGAGGTCGTCGCCGCCCTTGGCGGGCTCGACGTGGCCACGACGTCGGGACGGCTCGCCGGGCGCGGTGCTGGTGCTGTCGCGCCCGGAGCGTCCCCTGCCGCGCCTGTTCGTCAGCCGCCTCGACGGCGCGGGCGCCGAGTGGGCCGAGGCCGCCGGCCAGGCCGAGCTGATCGACGCCATGCCCGACAGCGCGGTCGTCCCAGACGACACCCTCGCCCGCATCGTGGCGTGGTCGGGCGAAGTGCTCGGCGAGGCGGCGCGTGAGCTCTCGCTGTCGCCTAGCGACCGGGCCGTGCTCTGCGCCGAGGACGGTTCGCTGATCGAGGAGCGGGCGCTGCGCCTCGGCCCGCTCGGGCTGTTCGGGGTGCGCTCGAGCCCGCTGGTGGAGACGGCCGCGCCGACCGTCGTGTTCCTGAACGCCGGGCTGATCCCCCACGTCGGACCCGGCCGGCTGTGGGTCACGCTGGCGTGCCGGCTGGCGGCGGCGGGGATCCCGGCGCTGCGGGTCGACCTGAGCGGTCTCGGCGAGAGCCCCGTCCGGCCCGGTCAGCGCGCCCAGATCGACTACCCGCTGGAGGCGCTCGACGACGTCGCCGCGATCGTCGACGCGGTCTCGCCCGGCGATCCGTCCGGCGTCGTGCTCGCCGGGCTGTGCGCCGGCGCCTACCACTCGATCGAGGCGGGCATCGCGCTCGGTGTCCGGGCCGTCTACGCGATCAACCCGATCCTCAACTTCGACCCGCCCGAGGTCCGCGAGGGAGGCGAGCTCGCGCCGGGGCGCAACGCGGTGCGGCCGCACAACCGCTGGATCAAGGTCCTGCTCGGCCACCGGGGGCTCGTCGACTTCGGGGACCGCCACGTGCCGCCGCTCGTGTGGGCGCTGCTCCAGCGCCTCCATCTGCACTGCAGCCCGGCGCGCGGGCTCGAGGAGCTCGCCGAACGCGAGGTGTGGACGATGCTCGTCTGCGGCGACATGGAGGCGCGCCAGTTCGAGCGCCGGGCGTGGGCCGCCACCCGCCGGCTCGAGGCCGAGGGCAAGCTCCGTCTCGCACGCCTGGCCGACAGCGATCACTCGCTGTTCGGCGCCGCGGCCAGGGCCGTCGCCGCCGAGCTCGTCGCCGGTTCGCTCGTGTCGCGCTACGTGCCGGCGCCGCCCGAGCCCAGCCGGTCGCGGTGGGCACGCTCCAGACACCATCTCCATCGTCTGACGCACCCGGCGCGCTCAGACGAGTTCGTCGACGAACGACTCCAGCTGGCGCAGGTTGCGGCACTCGAACACGCCGTCGCAGTAAGGCGCGTACGCCCCGATGATCGAGTCCCCGCTCCCCCAGTAGGCGCGCGGCTCGGGGTTGAGCCAGTACACGCGCCGCGGCCCGCCGGGCGAGGTCGGCGAGCACCCACGCCTCCGCGGCGTGGTAGTTGTTCCTACCGTCGCCGAGGATCAGGACGTTCGTCCGGGCGGTGACCTCACGCCCCCATCGCTGGTGGAACATCCGCAACGCGTTGCCGTAGTCGCTGTGCCCGTCGAGGTGGCAGACGTCGGCCTCGGTCCCGACCCGCTCGATCGCCTCGGCGATCGAGGACGAGTGCCTGAAGATCGAGGTGACCTCGTCGATCCCGTCGATGAACACGAAGCTGCGCACCTTCGAGAACTGGCTGGCGATCGTGTAGACGAGGTGCAGGGTGAAGCGGGCGAAGGCGGCGACGGAGCCCGAGACGTCGGCGATGACGACGATCTCCGGCTTGGCGGGGTGCGGGCTGTGGAACCGGGGATTGACCGGGACGCCGCCGGTCGACAGCGACCGGCGGATCGTCGCACGGAAGTCGAGCGGCCCGCGCCTGCGGTGGCGGCGGCGGCGCGCCAGGCGAGCCGCCAGGACGCGCGTGTCAGCGGCCAGAGCGCCCGGCGCATCGCCACCAGCTCCTCGCGGGTGGCATGCATGAAGTCGACGTCCTCGACGAGCGTGCGCCGGAGGCTCTTCGCCAGCGCCCCGGCGCCGCGCTCCGCCGCGAGCAGGCGCCGGATCTCCGACTCGACGAGCCGCCGGAGCTCGTCGAGGCGCGCCCGGTACTCGTCGCCGAGCAACCGGTCCCCGAGCGCCCCGAGCGGCGCCGTCAGCGACCGGAGGTCGCCCCCTCCGCCGGCCGCCTCGGGGTGCTCGCCGGTGTCCTGGGCCGAGGCAAGCAGCTGGCCGAGGACGTCGTCGAGGCCGAGCCCGCGCATCGTCCGGTAGAGGTAGTACGAGGTGCCGACCGGCCGCCCGGGCTCGATCCCCGCGTAGAGCGCGACGGCGAGCCGGGCGGCCTCGGCGAGGGCGGCCCGGTCGCCCGAGCGCAGCGCCTCGAGCACGAGCGCAGCGAGGCGCCGGGGGTCGACCGGCGCGAGCTGGCCACCACCGGCTTCGGACATGGCCGGCGCCGACCGCTCGGCCCCGCCCGGCAGCGGCCCGTACTCGCCCGGGGCCTCGGCGACGCCCTCCCCCAGCCCCGCGGGCCGGAGCGAGAAGTAGACGTCGAAGGCCGTCGCGAAGGCAGGCCAGTGCGCCGAGGACTTGACGAGGGTCGCGCCGAGGGCGCTGCGCAGCGCGGCGCGGTCGCCGAGCGGCACGTGGCGCAGCGCCTCCGTGGCGTCGAGCACCTCCGTCAGCGAGACCGGCAGCCCGGCCTCGCGCAGCTCGTCGACGAAGTCGGTGAGGACCGCGAGCACTCAGCGGCCGCCCGTTGCGGCGAGCTCCTTCGCGGCCTGCTCGATGTCGCTGCGGTACTTGAGGAGGACGTTCAGCGTGGCGAGGGTGGTCTCGGTGTCGACGTGCTCCACCCCGAGCAGCACGAGGGTCCGCGCCCAGTCGAGCGTCTCGGAGACCGAGGGGTGCTTCTCCAGCTCCATCGAGCGCAGCGTCCGCACGACGCGGACGATCTCCTCGGCGAGGTACTCCTCGATGCCCGGCACCTTCTCGAGCACGATGGCCCGCTCGCGCTCGACGGTCGGGTAGTCGAGGTGGAGGTAGAGGCAGCGCCGCTTCAGCGCCTCGGAGAGCTCGCGGGTGTTGTTCGAGGTGAGGAAGACGAGCGGGATGCGCGTCGCCCGCACGGTGCCGAGCTCGGGGATGGAGACCTGGAAATCCGAGAGCACCTCGAGGAGCAGGGCCTCGGTCTCGACCTCGATGCGGTCGACCTCGTCGACCAGCAGCACCACGGGCTCGCTGGCCCGGATCGCCTCCAGCAGGGGGCGGGCGAGCAGGAACTCCTCGGAGAAGATGTCCTCCTCGAGCTCCTTCCATCCCGAGCGGGGACCCTCCCCGTCGGCACCGGCGCGCTCGACCTGGATGCGAAGGAGCTGCTTGCGGTAGTTCCACTCGTAGAGGGCCTTCGCCTCGTCGAGGCCCTCGTAGCACTGGAGCCGGATCAGCCGCGCCCCGAGGGCCGCCGCGGCGGACTTGGCGAGCTCGGTCTTGCCCGTGCCGGCCGGCCCCTCCACCAGCACGGGCTTGTCGAGCTGGTCGGCGAGGTGGACGACGGTGGCGATCTGGTCGTCGACGAGGTACCCGACGCTGCGGAGGCCCTCGGCCACCGCCGCCGCCGACCCGAAGCGCGCCCCGCCGCGGCCGGCCGGGACGGGCCGATCGACGGCCGTGCTCACGTCCGCACCTGGCCGTCGCCCTCGATCACGTACTTCACCGACGTGAGCTCGCGCAGCCCCATCGGCCCACGGGCGTGCAGCTTCTGGGTCGAGATCCCGATCTCGGCCCCGAGCCCCAGCTCGCCGCCGTCGACGAAGCGCGTCGAGGCGTTCACGAGCACGGCGGCGGCGTCGACCTCCCGGGTGAAGCGCGTCGCCGCGGCGAGGTCCGCGGTGATGATGGCCTCGGAGTGGCCGGTCGAGTAGCGGGTGATGTGGTCGATCGCTCCGTCGAGGTCGTCGACGACGGCGACCGCGAGGCGGAGCGCCAGGAACTCGGTGGCGTAGTCCTCCTCGCTCGCCGGCCCGACCCCGGGCAGGATGGCTCGCGTCGCCTCGTCCCCGACGAGCTCGACGCCGACGAGCGCCGCGGCGGCGCGCGGCAGGAACGCCGCGGCGACGTCGCGGTGCACGAGCAGGCTCTCGGCCGCGTTGCAGACACTCGGGCGCTGCGTCTTGGCATTGACCACGATCCGCTCGGCGAGCGCCAGGTCGGCCGAGGCGTCCACGTAGACGTGGCAGTTCCCGTCCCCATCGACGACGAAGGGCACCGTCGCCCGCTCCACCACGAGCGAGACGAGCGACGGCCCGCCGCGGGGCACGAGGCAGTCGATGATCCCCCGCAGGCGGACGAACTCCTCGACCGTCTCACGGCGCACGTCCTCCACCAGCACCACGGCGTCGGCGGAAAGGCCGGCCTTCTCGATCCCCGACCGCAGCGCCGCAGCGATCGCCCGGTTGGACTCGAGCGCCCCGGCCGAGCCGCGGAGGAACGCCGCGTTGCCCGACTTCAGGCAGAGGCCCGCGGCGTCCGAGGTGACGTTCGGCCGGTTCTCGTAGACGATGCCGACGACCCCGAGGGGCACGCGGACACGGCGTACCCGCAGGCCGTTCGGGCGGACCCAGCCCTCGACGATCTCGCCGACGGGGTCGGGGAGGGCCTTCACGGCGCGAAGGCCCGCCGCCATGGCGTCGATACGCGACGGCGTGAGGCGCAGCCGGTCAACGACGGTCGATCCGACGCCGGAGGACTCGGCTCGCCCGACGTCCTCCTGGTTGGCGGCGAGGATCTCGGCGTGGCCGGCCTCGAGCGCCGCGGCCGCGTGCTCGAGCGCCTCGTCCTTGGCGGCGCTCGACGCCTTGGCGAGCTCGCGTGCCGCCGCCTTCGCCCGCCGTCCGAGTGCTTCGAGGGGAGTGCTATCGGCCATGCCCAACGCTACCGGCCGCGCCGGCCCCCGGATACCGGGGCCTCTCCGGGCGCCCCGTCGGTCAGCACGACGAGGTTGTCCCGGTGCACCATCTCGCTCGCCAGGTCCTCCGGCAGCTCGCTCGTGCGACGCCGCATCCACTCCTCGCGCCGTGCCGAGGGCAGGCTGGCGATGCCCTTCGCGAACACGGCGCCGTCCGGACCGGCGATCTCGACGGCGTCACCGACGGCCCACTCGCCCTCGACGGCGACGACGCCGACGGGCAGCAGCGACGCCTCGTGCTCCACGAGGGCGCGGCGCGCGCCCTCCGGGACGAGGACACGTCCCGCCGCGGGCAACGCGAAGGCGATCCAGAGCTTGCGCGCCCCGAGCCGGCGCTCGTGCGCCTGGACGACGGTGCCGACGCCGGGCCGGCCGCGCACCGCGTCGCCGAGCACGCCGGGGCGGTCGGCGGCCGCGATCACGGCGCGCACCCCCGACCACGCCGCCATGCGCGCCGCGGCGAGCTTGGAGGCCATGCCGCCGCTCCCCCCGGGGCTGCCGGGGCCGCCGGCGACCCGCTCGAGGTCACGGTCCGACGCGGTCACCTCCTCCACGAGCGAGGCGTTGGCCGTCCGGCGGGGATCCGCGCTCAGCAGCCCGGGCGTGTCGGTCAGCAAGACGAGCAGGTCGGCGCCGAGGAGGTTGGCGACGAGCGCCCCCAGCCGGTCGTTGTCGCCGAAGCGGATCTCGTCGTCGGCCACGGCGTCGTTCTCGTTCACGACCGGCACCACGCCGAGCTCGAGCAGCCTGAGCAGCGTCGCCCGGGCGTGCAGGTACTGGCGCCGCTCGCCGAAGTCGAGCGGGGCGAGGAGGACCTGCCCGGCGAGGAGCCCCTCGGCGGCGAAGGCGTCGTCGTAGACGCGCATCAGCCGGTGCTGGCCGATCGCCGACAGGGCCTGGAGCGTCCTCGGGTCCTGCGGGCGCCCCCCCGCCGGGCGGAGCGCCGCCACCCCGGCCGTCACCGCGCCCGAGGAGACCACGACGACCTCGTGGCCCTCTCGGCGAAGGGCAGCGACCTCCGCGCAGAGCTTGCCGACCGCCGTCGCGTCGACGCTCCCGTCGCTCGCGGTCACCGACGAGGTCCCGATCTTCGCGACGAGGATCACGTGCGACACCTTGGCACAGCCAGCCTCACGCGTCGGGCGAGTAGGTGAAGCTCAGCGCCCCGATCCGCACCTCGTCGCCCTCGCGCGCCCGGCACGCGCCAGGGCGCGGTCGACGCCCATGCGCTTCAGGCGGCGCTGGACGTGGGCGATCGCGTCGGGATCGGTGAGGTCCGAGACGGCGACCGCGCGGGCCGCCTCGCGGCCGAGCACGACGAAGGCGCCGCCCTCGCGCTCCACGACGACCCCCTCCGGCTCGGGGCGGTGCAGGACCGGGGCGATCGCCCGCGAGGCCGCCTCCTCCCGCGCGGGCGACGAGGATGGCCAGGCGCCCGGTGAGCTCGCCGAGCCCTTCGCCGGTGACGGCGGAGATCACCTGCGCGCCGCCGTAGGCGCCGAGCGGCAGCCGGTCGTCGGCCGCGACCAGGTCAGCGCGCGAGCCGACCACGAGCCGCGGCCGCTCGAGCAGCTCGGGGCGGTAGCGGCCGAGCTCGTCGAGCAGGACCCGGGCCTGCTCGGCCGCCGGGCGTCCGGCGTCGGCCCCGAGGTCGACGAGGACGAGCAGGACGCGGGCGCGCTCGACGTGGCGCAGGAACTGGAAGCCGAGCCCGCGGCCCTCGCTCGCGCCCTCGACGAGGCCCGGGATGTCGGCGACGATGAACTCCGTGGCACCCTCGCCGCGCCCGCGCGGCCCGTGGCCGCCGGTGCGGACCACCCCGAGGTGCGGCTCGAGGGTCGTGAACGGGTAGTCGGCGATCTTCGGCTTGGCCGCGGAGATCCGTGAGATGAGCGTGGACTTCCCGGCGTTCGGGAAGCCGACGAGCGCCACGTCGGCGAGGAGCTTCAGCTCGAGGTCGAGCCAGCGCTCCTCCCCGACCTCGCCCTGCTCGGCGAAGGCCGGTGCGCGCAGGCGGTTCGTGAGGAAGCGGGCGTTGCCCCGGCCCCCGCGCCCGCCGCCCGCGGCGAGCAGGCGGTCGCCGGCATGGGCCAGGTCGGCGAGCACGGCACCGTCCAGGGTGCGGACGAGGGTGCCCTCGGGGACCGGCACGACGAGGTCGCGACCGTTGCGGCCGTGGCGGCGGCCGCCGCCGCCATGGGTGCCGTCCTCGGACCGCCGGTGGGGGTGGTCACGGAACGGGAGGAGCGAGACGGCCGAGGTAGAGGCCTCGAGGAACACGCTCCCGCCGTTGCCCCCGTCGCCGCCGTCGGGGCCGCCGCGCGAGACGTGGGCCTCCCTGCGGAACGACACGGCGCCCGCGCCACCGTTGCCCGCTTTCACATGGACCTGTGCCTCGTCGACGAAGCCGGCCAACCTGCTCACCTTCTCCGCCCGGCCGCCCGGCCCAAGGCCGCGAGGCAACCTCGAGGCAGCGGCCTCGCTCATCCGCGCCGGCCGGCGCGGGACCGGACCGTCGGTGCGATCAGCCCTCGGCGGGCAGGACGTCGACGAGCCGGCGACCCCGCCGTGCGCCGAAGTGCACGCGTCCGGGGGACGTCGCGAACAGCGTGTCGTCGCTGCCCCTCCCGACGTTCTGGCCGGGGTGGAAGTGGGTGCCGCGCTGGCGCACGATGATGGCGCCGGCCTTCACCGCCATGCCGTCGGAGGCCTTCACCCCGAGGCGCTGCGCGTTCGAGTCGCGGCCGTTGCGGGTGGAGCCGCCGCCCTTCGTCTTGGACATCTCGGACCCTCCTCAGGCCTTCGTCGCCCGCGAGCGTCCGGCGGGCTTGCTCGCGCCCTCAGGGGCGATCGCGGTGATCTCGACGGTCGTGTAGTGCTGGCGGTGGCCGAACCGGCGGCGGCGGCGCGCCTTGGCCTGGTAGGTGAAGCCGACGATCTTCGGGCCGGCCGCCTCGCCGACGATCCTGGCGGTCACCGACGCCGCCTTGAGCGACGACGGCCCCGCCAGCACCCGCTCGCCGTCCACGACGAGCACGGGCGAGAACGTCACCTCGTCGCCGAACGCCGCGGGGAGGCGCTCGACGTCGACCCGGCTGCCGACCTCGACACGCTCTTGTTTGCCGCCTGTTGCGATGACCGCGTACATAGGGAGCGGAGCTTAGTACGGGTCCGGCGGGCCCTCGCGTGGCCGGTCAAGGCGGCGCCGGCGGGCCGGACGGTCGCCGGCGGGCCGACGCTAGGGCGTCGCGCCCGGCGGCGCGACGCGGGAGCGCTCGAGGAGCTGGGCGACGTCCAGCACCTCGACCGTGTCCTCCCTGCCGCGGGTCTTGACGGCGTCGTCCAGCATGATCATGCAGAACGGGCAGGCGGTCGAGACGACGTCGGCGCCCGTCTCCAGCGCCTCGTCGGTCCGGTTCAGGTTGATCCGGCTCCCGATGCTCTCCTCCAGCCACATGCGGGCGCCGCCGGCGCCGCAGCAGAACCCCTTCTCCCGGCAGCGGTGCATCTCCACGGACCGCACGCCCTCCAGCGAGTCGATGACCGAGCGCGGCTCGTCGAAGACCCGGTTGTGCCGCCCCAGGTAGCAGGGGTCGTGGTAGGTGACGGTCGCGTCGAGGCGTCCCGGGTCGAGCCGCCGCTCGGCGATCAAGGTGGCGAGGAGCTGGGAGTGGTGGACCACCTCGAAGTCGCCGCCGAGGGCCGGGTACTCGCGGGCGATCGAGTTGAAGCAGTGCGGGCAGGAGGCGACGACCTTGCGGACGCCGGCCTCGTTCATGGTCGCGATGTTCTGCTGCGCCTGGGTCTGGAACAGGTACTCGTTGCCGAGCCGCCGGGCGGGATCGCCGGTGCAGGACTCCGCCGGCCCGAGCACGGCGAAGGCGACCCCCGCCGCCCGGAGCAGGCGGGCGATCGTCTGGGTGGTCCGGCGCGCCCGCTCGTCGAGCGCCCCCGCGCAGCCGACCCAGAACAGGTACTCGATCCCCTCAGGGATGGTGCCCGACACCACGGGCACCTCGAAGTCGAGCCCCTCGGTCCACTCCAGGCGCTTCGCCGGGCCCATCCCCCACGGGTCGCCGCGGCTCTCGATGTTGCGCAGCATCGATCCGGCCTCCGAGGGGAAGCGCGACTCCATCAGCACCTCGTGGCGGCGCATGTCCACGATCGCGTCGACGTGCTCGATGTCGACGGGGCACTCCTCGACGCACGCCCCGCACGTCGTGCACGACCAGAGCACGTCCGGCTCGATCACGCCGCCGACCAGCGCGTGCGGCGCCGGCGCGTTCGCGTCGGCGTCGGCCGCGCCCGAGAGCAGCCGGGGCGCGGCGGCGAACAGCTCGTCGCGAAGGTCCATCACGACGAGCTTCGGCGAGAGGGGCTTGTCGGTCGCCCAGGCCGGGCACTGGCTCTGGCAGCGCCCGCACTCGGTGCACGTGGCGAGGTCGAGCAGCTGCTTCCAGGAGAACTCCTCGATCCGGCCGACGCCGAAGGTGGCGTCCTCCGCCAGCTCCTCCATGTCCATGCTCGGCGTCTTGTCGAGCGCCCCGAGCGCGCGGGGCTGGCGGGAGAAGGCCACGTTCAGTGGGGCCATGAAGATGTGGAGGTGCTTCGAGTACACGACGAAGACGAGGAAGGAGAAGATCACCACGAGGTTCAGGTCGACGAAGACCGTCTCGAGGGTGCGGTTCGCCCCGAGGCCGAGCGGGTGCAGCGCGCGCCCGATCCCGTGCGAGGCGAACGCCCACCACCCGTAGGGGAAGTCGCCGGTGTTCGTCTGGGCGGCGCGGTAGAGGAGCAGCGTCACGATGACGCCCGCGATCATCCCGAGCACGAGCCACGCGGCGCGGGTGTGGGAGCCGAAAAGCGCGAGCGGCGCTCGATGCGGTGCGGGTCCTGGCGCAAGCGGATCACGGCGAACACGAGGAGGCAGACGAGCACCGCGCAGGCGAAGAGGTCCTCGATGAACCCGACGAACGCCGAGTGGCCGATGCCCGGGATCGCGAACGTCGGCGAGAACAGGTCGCCCACCGCCTCGATGATCGTGAGCGTGAGCACGATGAAGCCCCAGAACGTGAAGGCGTGCGCCAGGCCCGGGACGGTCCAGCGCAGCAGCTTCTGCTGGCCGACGACCTCTCGCGCCTCGGTGGCGAGCCGGCGCGGCCAGCGGCCGGTCCGGCCGGGCGCGCTCGCCCCGGAGCGGATCAGCCGCTGCAGGTACCACAGCCGGCGCCCGGTGATGGCGAGCGCCACGGCGGCGGCCGCCATGACAATCGGGTAGCGAGTGAGCACGTGCCTCCCTGGTCGGTTCCGGTCGTCCGGATCAGCGCGACACGCCTAGCCGAGCGCCGGCGCCGGAGTCAATCACCGGCGGCCGGCGAGATGCGCCCGTCGGGCTCCGCCGCGCCCCGCGCCGACCCGGGGCGGTGGCGGTAGAACTCGACGGTGGCCGGCGGGAGCGGCGTGCTCCCGAGGATCAGGTCGGCCGACTTCTCGGCGACCATCATCACCGGCGCGTAGATGTTGCCGTTCGTGACGTAGGGCATCACCGACGCGTCGACGACGCGCAGTCCCTCGGTGCCATGCACCCGCATCGTGGCGGGGTCGACGACGGAGCGCTCGCCGGTCCCCATCGCGCAGGTGCACGACGGGTGGAGCGCCGTCTCGCCGTCGCGGGCGCACCCAGTCGAGGATCTCCTCGTCGCGCTGGCGACGGACGGCCCGGGGGAGATCTCGCCGTCGTTGAGGCCGGAAAAGGCCGGCTGGGCGAGGATCTCGCGCGCCACCCCGATCGCCTCGACCCACTCCCGGCGGTCCTGGTCGGTCGAGAGGTAGTTGAAGCGCAGCGCCGGGTGCCTCGTCGGGTCGGTCGAGGTGATCTTCACCGAGCCCCGGGCGTCGGAGTACATCGGGCCGATGTGCACCTGGTAGCCGTGCGCGCTCGGCCGGTGCCGACCCGTCGTAGCGCACCGCGATGGGCAGGAAGTGGAACATCAGGTTCGGGTACGCGACGTCCTCGTTGCTCCGGGCGAACCCGCCGCCCTCGAAGTGGTTCGTCGCCCCCGGCCCCTTGCGCAGGAGCAGCCACTCGAGCCCGACGAGCGGGCGGTTGCGCCACTTCAGCGCCGGCGCGACGGAGACCGGCAGCTTGCAGGCGTGCTGGACGTAGACCTCCAGGTGGTCCTGGAGGTTCTCGCCGACGCCCGGGCAGGTGGTGCACGACCTCCACGCCGAGCGCCTTCAGCTCGTCGGCGTCGCCGATCCCGGAGAGCTGCAGCAGCTGCGGGGAGTTGATCGCCCCGCCGCACAGGACCACCTCGCCGGCGCGGGCACGGCGGAGCGGGCCCCTGCCCTGGCGGTACTCGACCCCGACCGCCCGGCTGCCCTCGAACAGGACCCGCGTGCACGAAGGCGCGGCGCTCGACCGTCAGGTTCGGGCGCCGCATCGACGGGGTGCAGGTAGGCGCGCGCGGCGCTGACAGGCGCCGGCCCTTGATGGATGTTGCGGTCGAACGCCGCGAACCCCTCCTGGCGGTAGCCGTTGACGTCGTCGGTCAGCGGGTACCCCGCCTGCTGGACGGCCTCGAAGAACGCCGTGAACAGCGGGCTCGTCGCCGGCCCGCGCTCGAGCACGCAGCGGGCCCGCGTCGCCGCGGCAGTCGTCGCCACCGGCGAGGCAGTGTCTCCATGCGCTTGAAGTAGGGCAGGCAGTGCGCGTAGTCCCAGGTCTCCATGCCCGGGTCGGCGGCCCAGCGCTCGTAGTCGAGCGGGTTGCCGCGCTGGAAGATCATCCCGTTGATGCTGCTCGAGCCGCCCGAGGACCTTGCCGCGGGCGTGGTAGATCCGCCGGCCGTTCATGTACGGCTCGGGCTCGGACTCGTACTTCCAGTCGTAGAACCGGCTCCCGATCGGGAACGTCAGCGCCGCGGGCATGTGGATGAACACGTCCCAGCGGTAGTCGGGGCGCCCCGCCTCCAGCACGAGGACGCGGTTGGCGGGATCGGCGCTCAGCCGGTTGGCGAGGGCGCAGCCGGCGGAGCCGCCGCCGACGATGACGAAGTCGTGCTCGGTCATGGCCTTCCGATCATCGACCTGGGCGGACGCTTCTCATCGGCCCAGGGGGAACGTGAGCGTCTTCGGCTCGCTGAACTGCTCGAGGACCGTGGCGCCGCCCACCCGGCCGATGCCGCTCGCCGTGCCCGCCCGGCCGCCGAACGGCAGGTGCGACTCCCACAGGTTGGTGGAGGCGTTGATGTTCACCCAGCCGGCCGGAGCCGCCTCGGCGAAACGCATCCCCCGCTCGAGGTCCTCCGTGAACACCGCGACCGTGAGGCCGTAGCCGGACGCCCGGGCCACGGCGAGCGCCTCCTCTTCGGAGACCACCTCCATCACCGGCACGACCGGACCGAAGGTCTCCTCCCGGGCGATCGCCATCTCGGCGGTCACGCCGTCGAGGACCGTCGGCTCGAAGTAGAGCCTCGTCGGGGCCCCGGCCAGGCGCCGGCCCCCGGCGACGAGCTTGGCGCCGTGATCCACGGCGTCGGCGACGTGCGCCTCGACCTTGCCGGCGACGCCCTCGTTGTTCAAGGGTCCCATCGTCGTGGCCGGATCGAAGGGGTCGCCGAGCACGACACGCGCCGCCGTGGCGGCCGCGACGGCCTCGACGAGCTCGTGGCGCCGGGAGCGGTGCACGACGAACAGCTCGCCGGCGGTGCAGCTCTGACCGGCGCACAGGTAGGCGGCCTCGAGCACCGCCGGCACGACGAGATCGAGATCGGCGTCCTCGAGCACGACGAACGGCCCGTTCCCCCCGAGCTCGAGGATCTGGCGCTTGCCGGCGGCCCGGGCGGCGACCCGGCGCCCGGTTGCGACCGAGCCGACGAAGCCCACCCCGGCGACGCCCGGGTGCGCGACGAGCGCGTCGCCGACGACGGGCCCCGGACCGGGGACGAAGTTGAAGACGCCGGGCGGGAGCTCGGCGCCGACGATCCCGGTGAGCAGCGCCGAGCAGGCCGAGGTCGTCGGGGCGGGGACCCAGACGACGGGGTTCCCGGCCGCCATCGCCGGGGCGAACAGCTCGGCGCCCATCGTGTACGGCCAGTTCCACGGGCTCACGATCCCGACGACGCCGATCGGGATCCGCCGGACGAGGACCCGCCGTCCCGGGTCGACCGAGGGGGGCATCGCGCCGTCCTGGCGCGTGGCGTCGGCGGCGGCCATACGGAAGTAGCCGGCCAGCTCGTCGACCTCGTCGTACGCCTCGGCGACGAGGGGCTTGCCCTGGTCCTCGGTGAGCGCCCGAGCGAGCTCCTCCCGGCGCGTCGCGATCGCTCCGGCGATCGCCTGGCAGGCCTCGGCGCGCTCGAACGCCGACGCGCAGGCCCATGCGGCGGCGGCCCTCCCCGCTGCCGCCACCGCATGGTCCACGTCCGACGCGTCGCCCGTGGCGACGGTCGCGATGACCTCGCCGCTCGACGGGCTCGTCGCCTGCGCCCACTGCCCGGAGACGGGCGTGCGCCATCCGCCGTCGATCCACAGCGGGTGGCGCACGTCGTCAGTCACGGAGGGCTCAGGTGCCCGCGACCGGTGCCAACGTCTTCGTGTCCGGCCCGCTCAGCCAGGACTGGACGAGCGCCTTGTGCGAGTTCACGAACGCCGCGGCCGCGGCGGTCTGGGACATGTTCTTCACCGCCATGTCGTAGCCGACCGCGTTCTGGTCGTCCGACGTCCAGTGGAAGCGCTTGATGAAGCTGGCGACGGCAGGCGCCGTCTTCGGCAGCTGCGCGCTCATCGCCTTGTACAGGTTGTACGGCGGGTAGGCGCAGTCGATCTTCGTCGTCGCCAGCTTCGCGCAGGCCGCAGTGAAGGGTGGGAGCGTGATCTCGGAGAACTTGTACAGCGCGTTGATGTACTGCGGCGTGTACCAGTAGAAGAGAACCGCGCCGTGTGCCTTGTAGATCCGCTCGATCTGGGCGAGCTGCGCCGCCTCGGTGCCCGCGTAGACGACCTTCAGGTTGAGGCCGAGCGTGTTCACGAGCGCCGCGTCGTTGGTCACGTAGCTCGGCGAGCCGTCGAGGAACTCGCCCTTCGGCGACGACTGCGGCGTGACGAACAGCTTCCAGTCCTTCTTCAGGCCCTGCCACGTCGCGAGCTCGGGGTGCGCCTTCAACAGGTACGTCGGCACGTACCAGCCGATGTTGCCGTCCGGGCCCTCCAGCCCGGCGTCGATCACCTCGTGGTTGCCCTTCACGTACTGCGCGTAGAGCGGCGAGTGGCCCCAGACCTCCATGACCGCGGAGACCTTGCCCGACGCCATCGCCGGCCAGGTCGGGATCTCGTCGATCGTGAGCAGGTTGACGGTGTAGTGCAGGTCGTGCTCGATCACGTACTGCGCCACCACGTTGTTCGAGAGCGAACCCTCCCACGAGTTCGTCGCCAGCGTGATCGTCGGCTTCGACGAGCTGGCGCCGGCGGGAGCACCTCCTACCGCCGCCAGCGCGAGGCCGAGTGATGCGACCGCCGTCGCAGCGATCCCAGCGCGTGCTTTCCAGCCGCGCAGCCCCTTCGTTCTGTTCATCTCCTGCTCCTTCCCCCTGGTCGGTACTGCGAGAGCTCCTGAGAGTCGCTAGATCATCTGCATGCGCCCGGCGCCGCGGGACAGCCCGCCCTCGCCGGCGCCCTGGGTCAGGCGGTCGAACACCACGCCGAAGAGCAGGATCCCGATGCCGGCGGCCAGCCCGAGGCCGAACTCGTCGCGGTCGAGACCGACCACGACGTCGTAGCCGAGGCCACCGGCGCCGACGAGCGCGGCGACGATCACCTCGGCGAGGACGAGCATGATCGTCTGGTTGACCGCCAGCAGCATCGCCGGGCGCGCTGCGGGCAGCTCCACCTTGCGCAGGATCTGCAGCCTCGTCGAGCCGAACGCCCTCCCGGCTTCGATGATGTTCCGGCCGCACGCCCTTCAGCCCAAGGATGGTGAGTCGGATCGTGGCCGGCACGGCGTAGACGAACGAGGCGATGACCCCGGCGACGTTGCCGACGCTGAAGAAGACCACCACCGGGATCAGGTAGACGAACGCCGGCATGGTCTGCAGCGTGTCGAGCACGGGGCGCAGCGCCCGGTCGAGCCACGGCCACCAGTAGGCGAGGACGCCGATCGGGAAGCCCACGAGGACACACAGGACGAGGGCGACCACCACCTGCGCGAGCGTCGTCGCGCCGTCCTGCCACACGCCGAGCAGCCCGATGCCGACCACGCAGAGCCCGAGCTGCACGCCGCGTCGCACCCCCCCGGCGAGCACACCCGCCGCGGCCGTGCCGAACACGGCGAGCCACCACGGCAGGGCGCCGAGGAACCGGGTGATCGGGTTCAAGATGTCGAGGGTGAGGAAGCTGCTCAGGTTCCCGGTGCCGCCGATGACCGGGACGCTCCAGAAGTGGTACAGGTGCTGCTCGAGCCATGCGGCGCCGGTATTCACCGGGCTCTCGATCGAGAACGACCAGTTCGTCGGGAACGCGCCGACGCCGAAGCCGTAGTGGCTGACGAACGCGACGGCGAGGACGACGAGCGCCCCCCCGCCGATCAGCGGGCGCCGCCAGCGGTCGCTGCGCGCGGCCCGCGCCTCGTGGGCGCTGCCGACTCGGCTGCCCGCCGCGCTCACGATCCGGTCGAGGAGCATCGCCATCGCCACGATGGCGATCCCGGCGGTGAGGGACTGGCCGAGGTTCTGCACGGTGAGCCCCTGCAGGACGGGGTCGCCGAGGCCCCCGGCGCCGATCAGCGAAGCGAGCACCACGATCGAGAGCGCCATCATGATGACCTGGTTGATCCCGAGCAGGATGGGGCGGACCGCCAGTGGCAGCTGGACCTTCACCAGGAGCTGCCAGCGCGTCGAGCCGAAGGACCTGCCGGCCTCGAGCACGTCGGCGCGAACCGCACGGATCCCGAGGGCCGTGAGCCGCACCACTGGCGGGGTCGCGTAGATGACCGTGACCGCCACGCCCGCGGGGTTGCCGATCCCGAGCAGGATCACCGCCGGGAGCAGGTACACGTACGCGGGGATCATCTGGGCCGCGTCGAGCATCGGCCTGACGACCCGTTCGACGACCTGGGAGAAGCCGGCAGCGACCCCGAGCGGGATGCCGATCGCGACCGCAACCGCGATCGAGACCGTCATGAGACCGAGCGTCGCGATGCTGTAGCTCCACAGGCCGAGCAGGCCGAAGCCGGCGATCACCACGGCGGCGAACGTCGCGGTGCGATAGGTGCCGGCCGCAAGGGCGGCGAAGACGGCGAGCGCCAGGACGCCCGGCCATCCGAGCCAGGTCAGGACGTCGACGACGGCGTTCACCGCGTGGCCGAGCCCGCCGCCGACCGGCGTGACGACGTCGGTGAAGATCGGAGCGCTCGTCTGGTGCGCGCTGATCCAGTTGTCGAGGCTGGTGAAGGCGTTCTGCGAGCTCGGCACCCAGTGCGCGGGGAAGCCGGCCGCCGACCCGCTGATCGCCGCCCCGACCACCATCGCGAGCCCAGCCAGGGCGAGGCCCGGCCACGGCGTGCGGACGAGCGCCCTCCAGTCCAGTCCGGCGAGACCCGTCCGACGCGGGATCGTGAGCGCCACGGCCGAAGCTCAGGCCCGCTGGACGGCGAGCGTGTCGGGGTGGGGCGGGGCGGCGGCGACGGCCTGGAGCACGGTCGCGCGGTCGAGCGACCCGACCACCCGCCCGGCGCCGTCGACGACGCCGATCGGGTCCTCCCGCTCGGCGAGGACCGCGAGCACGTCGTCGAGCTTGGTCGACTCCGACACCGTGCGGTCCGGGGCCGCGTCCGCCCGCGGCGGGCGCATGACCCAGCCGGCGGTGAGCACCTTGGCACGCGACACGTCGCGGGTGAACGCCGCGACGTAGTCGTCGGCCGGCGCCCCGACGACCTCCTCGGGCGTGCCGAGCTGCACGAAGCGGCCGTCGCGCATGATGGCGATGCGGTCGCCGAGCTTCAACGCCTCGTCGAGGTCGTGGGTGACGAAGATCACCGTCTTGTGCATCTGGCGCTGCAGCCGCACGAGCTCGTCCTGCATGCCGCGGCGGATCAACGGGTCGAGCGCCGAGAAGGCCTCGTCGAAGATGAGGACCTCCGGGTCGACCGCGAGGGCGCGCGCCAGGCCGACGCGCTGTTGCATGCCGCCGCTCAGCTGGCTCGGGTACGACCGCTCGACGCCGGACAGGCCGACGACACCGACCAGCTCGCGGCGCGCTCGTGGCGCGTCGCGCGGTCCACGCCGCGGATCTCGAGCCCGTAGGCGACGTTGTCGAGGACGTTGCGGTGCGGAAGCAGGGCGAAGTGCTGGAAGACCATGCTCACCTTCGTCCGCCGCAGCTCGCGCAGCGCCTTCGCGTCCGCCGCGACGACGTCCTGCCCGCAGAGCTGCACCGAGCCGCTGGTCACGTCGATGAGCCGCGTGATGCAGCGGGTGAGCGTCGACTTGCCGCTGCCCGAGAGCCCCATGACCACGAAGACCTGGCCGCGGGGGATGTCGAACGAGACGTCGCGCACCGCCACGACGCACCCTTCGCGCTCCATCAGCTCGGCCCGGCTCAGGTCGGCCATCTCCGAGCCGGGGACCTTCTCGGCACCCCGGCCGAAGACCTTCCAGACATCCCGGCACGAGACCTGGACGTCACCGGTGCCCGGGGCGGCGTCGCCGGAGAGCGGGGAGCCACTCACGCGGGCACGACCACTCGCGCCACCCGGGCACGACGATCCTCACCGTCGCGCTCGGCGCCGGGGCGCGGCGCCGCCGACACCCGTCCGTCAAAGGTCCCTGGCAGCTCGCCAGACCTCCCCCCTTGTTGCAGGCGACAGCGACCATGCGTCGCCGCTCGGGCGACTATAGGACCGTCGAAATGGTTGTTCAACGCGCCAGCTCCTTGCGCAGCTCGGCGACGATCGCCGGCAGCACGGCGTGCAGATCGCCGATCACGGCGTAGTCCGCCTTCGACATGATCGGCGCGTCGGCGTCGGTGTTGATGGCGAGCAGGTTGCGAGCGCCCTTGCAACCGACCATGTGCTGGATGGCACCGCTGATCCCGCACGCGATGTAGAGCTCCGGCGCGATGCGGCAACCGGTCTGGCCCACCTGGTCCTGGTGGGAGCGCCACCCGAGGCTGGTGACCGCCCGCGAGACGCCGACGGCACCACCGAGCAGCTCGGCGAGCTCTTCGAGGACGGCGAAGCCGTCCTCGCCGCCGACACCGCGGCCACCGCCGATGACGACCCGGGCGTCGGTCAGCGACACGCCTTGGGTCGCGGGCTCGAGCACCTCGTTGACACGGACCTGCAGGTCCCGCTCCTCGAGCGCGACCTCGAAGGCGCGCAGCTCGGTGGCGACGGGCGCGCCCGCCGCCTCGGCGGCGACCGAGTCGGGAGCGACGGTGAACAGCCCCGGGCCGTCGGCCTCGAGGACCGCCTCCTCGACGATGCTCCCCCCCCATCGCAGGCGGCGGAGGCGCCACCCGGAGCCGTCGGCGTCCGGCGCCACCTCCACGCAGTTGGCGACCATCGGGAGCCCGGCGATCGCGCCGACGTACGCCATCACCTCGTTGCCCCGGTCGCTCGCCGGCGCAACGACCGCCCTCGCCGCGCCCTGCCCGCCACCGGCACCGGCACCGGCGAGGACCGCCCGAGCCCACGCGCGGGCGCGTCAGGCGTCGTCGCCGACGAAGGACGCCGCGTGCAGCACCTCGACCCCGTGGTCGCCGAGCGACGGGCCGAGCTTGCCGGCGTCGCCGGCGACCGCCAGCGCGTGGAGCGGCTCGCCCGTCGCAGCGGCGATCTGGCGGGCGAGCGTCAGGGCCTCGAGCGAGGTCCCGCTCGGCGCGACGGCGTCGTGCTCGATCAGCGCCAGGATCATCGCTTCACCACCCCGAGCTCGACCAGCACCTCGACGACCCGCCCCGCGGCGTCGGCGCCGTGGCCGAGGACTTCGGCCTGGCGCCGCTCCTCCCGCGGCACCACGAGGGACTGCATGCGCAGCTGCTCGACGCGCTCGCCCGCCTCGCTCGTCGCGAGCGGCTTGGACTTGGCGCGAAGCCGCCCCGGCAGCGACGGGTAGCGGGGGAGGTTCAGCCCCTCCTTCACGGTGCACACGGCGGGAAGCGAGACGGCGAACACCTCGCGGGCGCGGCCCCGCTCGCGGGTCGCGCGGAGCTCGCCGCCGGCAACCTCCAGCTCCTTCACGCCGGTGATGCACGGCAGGCCGAGCGCCTCCGCGACGAGGATGCCCACCTGGAAGTCCCCGGTGTCGGCGGCCTCGTTGCCGAGCAGGAGCAGGTCGGGGCCGGCGCCCGCCGAGCGCATCGTCTCGACGGCGCCGACGATCTCCGCGGCGACCGAGCGCGGCCCGAGCTCGCGCGCGCCGGCGTCGACGAGCACGGCGCGGTCCATGCCGAGCGACATCGCGTAGCGGAGCTGCTCCTCGGCTTCGGGCGCGCCGACGGTGAGGACCGTCGAGCTGCCTCCGTGCGCCTCGACGAGCCGGACCGCCTCCTCGACGGCGCACTCCTCGTGCGGGCTCATGGTGAAGCCGAGGAACTTGGTGTCGACCTGGCGGTGGTCGTCGGTGAGCACGACCGTCCCCCCGACGAAGGGGACCCGCTTGATGCAGACCAGGATCTCCATCCGTCAGCTCCGGAGCCGTTCGTTGGCCGGGTCGAACACCGCGCCGTTGCCGGCGACGGCGACGGCGACCGGGTAGCGCTCGCCCATGCACTCGACCTGCAGCCGCTGGCCGGCGATGGCGAGCTCCGGCGGCACGTAGGCGAGCAGCAGGTACTCGCCCACCGACGGGCCGGCGCCGGCGCTCGTCACGTAGGAGCGGCGCCCGCGGGCGTCGGCGATCGGTTCGCCGCCCTCGCCGAGGATCACCTCGCCGCCGAGCGGGTAGCGCCGATCGTCCGGCGCCACGGCCGAGTAGTCGACCGTGAGCGTGCAGAGAACCGCTGCCGGGGTCCGGGCACGCTCGGCGAGGTGCGCACGCTTCCCGGTGAACTCCTGCTTCTTCACCATTCGCCGATGAAGCCCCGCTTCGACCAGGCCGTAGTCGGGGGTGAGCTCGCTGCCGTAGGCGCGGTAGCCCTTCTCCAGGCGGGCCGTCGACAGGTAGACGCCGAGGCCGACGGGAACCGCGCCGAGGGGCTGGCCCGCCTCGAGCAGCAGGTCGAACAGCTCGCCGCCCTGCTCCATCGGGGCGTAGAGCTCCCAGCCGAGCTCGCCGACGTAGGAGATCCTCGAGGCGAGCACCTGCAGGCCGCCGAGCTCGATGTTCCGGCACGTCCCGTAGGCGAAGCCTGCGGCCGAGACGTCGTCGGGCGAGCACCCGGCGACGAGCTCGCGCGAGCGCGGGCCCCAGACGCCGACGGTGCACCAGGCCGAGGTCTGGTCCGTGACCTCGACCGCCTCGCCGCCTCCGGCGTGATCGACGATCCACTGCCGGTCGGCCAGGCCGTGCGCCGCCCCGGTCACCACCCGAAAGCGTCGACGGCCCGAGGCGCATGATCGTGAGGTCGGCCCGGAAGCCGCCGTCGGGGGTGAGGAAGGGGGTGTAGACGACCCGGCCCACCGGGACGTCCATCTGTGCGACCGCCACTCGCTGCAGGCAGTCGAGCGCACCCGGTCCGGACACGTCGAACACGGCGAAGGCGCTGAGGTCGACGAGCCCCACGCGGTCGCGCATCGCCAGGTGCTCGGCCTCGATGATCGGCGACCACCAGCGGGCATCCCACTCCGCGGCGCGCTGCGTCACCCGCCCGGCGTACTCGTCGAGCAGGGGGGCGTTCGACTCGTACCAGTTCGGCCGCTCCCATCCCGCCGTCTCGAAGAAGGAGGCGCCGAGCGCCACCTCGCGGGCGTAGATCGGGCTCCGCCGCACGCCGCCGGTTCGAGGTACTGCTCGGCTGGATGCACGATGCCGTAGGTCTTGTTGAACGCCTCGGCGGCCCGTGCGCGAACGTGCGCCCGGGTGCGCTGGTGCGGCCAGAACCGCGCCACATCCGCCTCGTGCGCGTCGAGGCACGGCTGCGTCCCGGTCATCCACTCGGCGACGACGCGCGGCCGACCCGGGGCCCTCCTTGATCCAGATCGCGGCGGCCGTCCACAGTCCCCGCACCTCCGACGTCTCGCCGAAAACCGGATGCCCGTCGGGCGTGAGCGAGATCAGCCCGTTGATCGCGTAGCGGATGCCGGCGCGCTCGTCGCCGAGCAGGTCGGGCATCAGCTCGAGCGCCGACTCCATCTGGGGGTCGAAGTCGTCGGCGGTGAACGGCAGCTCGGTCGGCGAGAGGGCGGACGCCTCGATGGAGGGGATCTCGTCGGGCTCCACGAGGATCGGCCGGTGCGCGTAGGAGCCGACCTCCATGTCGCCCCCGTGCTGGCGCTCGTACATCCCGGTGTCGACGTCACGCACGATCGGGTAGGAGATCTCGCCCGGGCTGTCCGCGAACAGGGCGATCGGGCCGACGCTCACCATCTGGTGCACGGCCGGGGTGAGCGGGATCGTGGCGCCCGCCATCCGGGCGATCCTCGGGCTCCACACCCCGCAGCAGATCGCCACCTGCCCCGCCACGATGTCGCCCTCGCTCGTCCGCACGCCGCGCACCCGGCCGCCCTCGACGTCGATGCCGAGGATCTCGGTGTTGCCGAGCACCTGCAGCGCGCCGAGCTCCTGGGCGCGCTCGCGCATGATCGTGCCGGCGCGGAGCGAGTCGACCACCCCGACCCTCGGGAAGTGGAGGCCGCCGAGCAGCAGTCCCTCTTCGATGAAGGGCACGAGCTTCTTCACCTCGGCAGGAGTGAGCAGCTCTGCCTCCTGGTCCCAGGCCTTCGCCGCCGACAGCTTGCGCCGGAACTCCTGCATCCGGGCTTCGGTCCGTGCGACCTCGATGCCGCCGCTCTCAGTGAACACGCCGAGCGCCTTGTACTGCGCGGTGCTCTCGGTCGTGAGCTCCGTCATCATCTTCGAGTGCTCGAAGGGGAAGATGAAGTTCGAGGCGTGCCCGGTCGAGCCGCCCGGGTTCGGCAACGGGCCCTTGTCGACGAGGACGATGCGGGGGACGCCGAGGCGGGCCAGGTGGTAGGCGAGCGAGTTCCCGACGATGCCCGCCCCGATGATCACCACGTCCGCACGGTCGGGAGCGCCGGCCATCTTCGATCCCCCTCACCCTCCGGCGAGCGGCGGCGAGCGCCACGGCCGACTCCCCCGTTCCACCAGGCGCCGGGCATCGCGCCCGCATCATGGGGCCGCGGGCGACGCGCCCCGGCCGGAGGTATATGACTGGTATATCTGGGCTGCGGGCCCGTGTCAACGCCCGGCCGGCGTGCGGCCTCAGGCCTGCGAGCCGGAGCGGGATGCAGCTCCCGGGCGGGTCGGCCACTCGGCAGCGTCCGTGCGCAGGCCGCTCAGCGTCTCGAACTCGGTGCGCAGCACCGCCGTCTCGAAGTCGTCCACGTGCCCGACGGCCAGCTCAGCGGCGCGCACGCCGTCGCCCGCGAGGATCGCCTCGAGGAGCGCCTTGTGACTCGCCAGGTGCTCGGCGAGGTCGACGCGGTCGAGGAAGACGCGCCAGATCCGCCGGGCGAGGTTGTAGTACTGGCCGAGCGTCGACTGGAGGTAGTGGTTGCGCGTGCAGGCGTAGATCGCCGAGTGGACCTCTGCGTCGAGGCGGATCAGCTCCGAGGTGTCGGACCCCGGGTGGTCGAGGCGGCCGAGGAGCTCGCGCACGACCGCCCGGTCCGCCTCCGAGGGCGCGTTCGGCGGCGCGCGTCGCCGCGAGCCCCTCCAGCTGGCGCCGGACGTCGGCCAGGAGGGCGTGATCGGTGATGTTGATCTCGCTCGCGAACGTGCCGCGGCGCGGGTAGATGACCACGAGCCGCTCGGCCTCGAGCCGCTTGATGGCCTCCCGGACCGGCGTGCGCCCGAGCCCGAGCTCCTCGCAGAGCCGGTCCTCCTGGATCGGGGCGCCGGGCGCGATCGCCACGCTCACGATGAGCTCGCGGATCGCGTAGTACGCCTGCTCAGCGAGCGACTTGGCGTACACGCCCCCGCCGGGCGCTGCGACGTCGGCCATCGGCACACCGTAGAGGAAGCGCTGCGTCAGTCGCCGAGCTCGGCGCGGCGCCGGATGACGTAGTCCTCGAGCTCCTCGCGCACGGCGTCGTCGATCGGGGGCTGCTCGTACTCCTCGAGCTTGCCGTAGATCTCGCCGGCGCGCGCCGCCGTGTCCTTCGCCCCGTTGCGCGTCCAGCGCTCGAAGTTCGTCCGAGGAGGACAGCAACGGCCGGTAGAAGCACGTGCGGAAGCGCTCCATGGTGTGCGCGCGCCGAGGAAGTGGCCGCCGTGGCCGACCTCCTCGTGGGCGTCGAAGGCGAGCGACGCCTCGTCGATCTCGAGCGGCGTGAACTCGTGCTGCAGCATCCTCGAGCACCTGCACGTCGATGACGTACTTCTCGTAGCAGGCGACCAGTCCGCCCTCCAGCCAGCCGGCCGAGTGCATGACGAAGTTCGTCCCGGCGAGGAAGGTCGGCAGCATCGTCATCAGCGACTCGTACGCCGACTGCGCGTCCGACGGTCTGCGAGGTAGTTCAGCCGCCGCCGGTCCGGAACGGCAGGCCGAAGTGGCGGGCGATCTGCCCGGTGCACAGCAGGCCGATCGCCGACTCGGGCGTGCCGAACTGCGGCGAGCCCGACTGCATGTCGATGTTGGACAGGAACGAGCCGAAGACGACCGGGCAGCCGGGGCGGATCAGCTGCGACGAGCGCGATGCCGGACAGCGCCTCGGCGATCTGCTGGACGAGCGCCGCCGGGATCGTCACCGGCGACATCGCCCCCATCAGAGGAACGGCGTCAGCACGACCGGCTGGTTGGCCGCGGTTGTACTCGAACTGCGCGTCGAGCATGCGGTCGTCCCAGCGCAGCGGCGAGTTGCAGTTGATCAGCGAGATGCGTCGCCGGCGTCTTCTCGATCGCCTCGCGGCCGCCGAACAGGATCTCGCTCATCGCGGATCGTGTCTGCGGCGTTCGGCCCCGACACGACGTTGCCCATGTAGATCTTGTCGGTCAGTGTCTGGAGCGCGTAGATCATGTCGAGGTGCCGGGAGTCGAGCGGAGCGTCGTTCGGCTCGCAGACCACGCCGCCGGCCGAGTCCAGCTCGGGGAAGCTCTGCGCCAGCTTGGAGAAGTTGCGGAAGTCGGCGAGGGTCGCCTCCCGGCGGACGTCGCCCTCGCGGACGAACGGGCAGCCGTAGACGCCGCTGAAGACCATGTAGTCGCCACCGATGTGCACGTTGTTGGCGGGGTTGCGCGCCTGGACGTCGAACTGCCGTGGCGCCTTGGCGACCTGTTCCAGGACGAAGTCCGGGTCGAGGTGCACGGTCTCGCCGTCGACGTCCTGGCCGGCCTTGCGGAACAGCTCCAGGGCCTCCTCCGTCGACGAACTGCACCCCGACCTCCGACACGAGCCGCCGCCAGCCCTTGTCGAGAAGGGCGATCGCGTCCGGAGACAGGATCTCGTAGCGGGGCATGGTGTTGACGAACATCGTCACCTCGTTCCATTCGCGTCGCCGCAGCTTGACGCACTACCGCCAGATCCGTACGATCACATAGTAGAACGAAGTTTCGTAATGTGGAACTTCCGATCATGTGGTCATCGAGGACGCCGTGACGAGCCCGACTGGAACCCAGGCAGTCGACCGGGCCGCGAGCCTGCTGCGCGAGGTCGTCGATGCACCCGAGCCCGTGACCTTCACCGAGCTGACCGCATCGACGGGACTCGCGAAGTCCACCGCCTCCGGCTCCTCGTCGCGTTGGAGCGCAACGGGCTCGTCCAGCGGGACCGCAATGGGGCGTTCGGGCCGGGCGAGGTCTTCGTCCGCTTCGCCTGGCGCGGTGACGGAGACGCTGCGCTCGTCGAGCTGGCCATGCCATACCTGGAGGAGCTCGGGCGGGAGACCGGCGAGACGATCAACCTGGGCGTCGCCAACGGCTCGATGGTGGAGCAGGTCGCCCAGGTCGACAGCCGCTACCTCCTCGGTGGCGCGAACTGGATCGGGCGCCCGGTACCGCTCCACTGCACCGCGCTCGGCAAGGTGCTCGTCGCGTTCAGCAGCGCCGAGCTCCCGCCCGGCCGCCTGGAGCGCCGCACCCCGAGGACGATCACGACGCGCTCGGCGCTCGAGGCGGACCTCGCCGAGGTCCGCCGGCGCGGCTGGGCGGCGACGGTGGAGGAGCTGGAGCCCGGGCTCGTCGCCGTGGCCGCCCCGGTGCACCGCTCCGCCGGGACGGTCGTCGCCGCGCTGTCGGTCTCCGGGCCGACGTCGCGCCTCGACACCGCGCACCTCGCTGGTGTCGCCGCCCGCTGCGTCGAACAGGCCAATGCCCTGTCCGCGCAGCTCGGTCATCGACCACGAAGGGAAGGTGCCGCATGAACCAGGAAGAGCTTCTCGCTCAGCTCTACGACCAGACCCTCGTCGGCAACGCACCGGCGGTGCTCGAGCTCACGAACAGCGGCCTCGGCATGGGCATGCCGCCCGAGACGCTGCTGTTCGAGGCACTGATCCCCTCGCTCGAAGAGGTCGGGGCGCGCTTCGAGCGGGGCGACTTCTTCGTCCCCGAGATGCTCATCGCGGGCAAGGCGATGGCCGGCGCCCTCGAGGTGCTCCGCCCCCTGCTGGCGGAGACCGGGGTCGAGACGGTCGGCACGATCGTCATGGGTACCGTCAAGGGCGACGTGCACGACATCGGCAAGAACCTGGTGAACATCATGCTCGAGGGGGCCGGGTTCCAGGTCATCGACCTCGGCGTCCAGGTCGCCCCGGAGAAGCTTCGTCGAGGCGATCCAGGAGCACAAGCCGGACATCGTCGGTTTCTCGGCCTTCCTCACGACGACCATGCCGATGTTCAAGGCGAACATCAACGCGCTCGAGAAGGACGGGCTGCGTGACCAGGTGATCGTGATGGTCGGCGGGGCGCCGGTGACCCAGGAGTACGCCGACGCGGTCGGGGCCGACGGCTACGCGGCCGACGCATCTGCCGCCGTCAGCCGGGCCAAGGACCTCCTCGGCCGCCGGCGCGCCGTCGCGTCGGCGTAGCGCGAAGGTCGCGGCCTCGTGCACACGATCCTGCGCTCGGCGACCAAGGAGGTCGTCATCGGGGCCGACCGGCCCTTCTGCATCATCGGCGAGCGCATCAACCCCACGGGCCGGAAGGTCTTCCAGGAGCAGCTGCGCGCCGCGGACCTCTCGCGCGTGGAGATCGACGTGGCCCAGCAGGTCGCCGGCGGCGCCATGGTGCTCGACGTGAACATGGGCGCGCCCCTGGCCGACGAGGTCGAGCTGATGACCCAGGCGGTGAAGCTCATCCAGCGTCTCACCGACGTGCCGCTGTGCATCGACTCGTCGGTCATCGAAGCGCTGGAGGCCGGCCTCGAAGCCTACGAGGGCAAGGCGCTCGTCAACTCGGTGACCGCCGAGGACGAGCGCCTCGACGCGATCCTGCCGCTCGTGAAGCGCCACGGCGCCGCCATCATCTGCCTGCCGAACGACGAGACCGAGATCCCCGAGGAGCCGCGGCGCCGCCTCGAGCTCGCGCGAAAGATCGTCGAGGTGGCCGTCGACCGCTACGGCATCCCCCTCGAGGACCTCGTGTTCGACCCGCTGGCGATGCCGATCGGCGCCGACACCAGCCTGGTCGTCCGCACGCTCGAGACGATCGCGCTGCTGCGCGAGGAGCTCGGGGTCAACATGACGCTCGGGGCGTCGAACGTCTCTTTCGGGATGCCCGACCGGGCGAGCATCGGGGCCGCCTTCCTGCCGATGGCCGCCACCGTCGGGCTGACGAGCGCCATCATGGACGCGCGCTCCCCGCACCTGGTGCGCGCCGTGAAGGCCGCCGACCTCCTGCTCGGCAACGACGATTGGGGCGCGTCGTGGATCGCGGCACACCGGGCGGAGCAAGCCGCGGCCGCGACATGACCACCGCGCGGGCCGCCGCGGCGGCCCGGGACCTCGACGACCCCGTGGCGACGGGCCGGACCCCCTCCGCCGGCGCGCACGGTGAGGGCCACGGTCGGATCGACCTGTTGTTCGAGCCGGCGGGGCGCCAGGTGCGGGTGCCGGTAGGGGTCACGCTGTTCGATGCGGCCAGCTGGAACGGCATCGCGATCGACTCGACCTGCGGCGGCCACGGCACGTGCAAGAAGTGCCGGGTCAGGATCCTCGACGGGTCGATCGCCATCTCCTCGCTCGACACCCGGGCCTTCAACGGGGACGAGCTGCGCGCCGGGTGGCGCCTGGCCTGCAAGGCGCAGGCCCTCGGCGACGCACGCGTCGAGGTGCCGCCCCTCGTCACGAGGCCCAAGGCGGCGACGGTCGGCGTCGGCCGCAAGGTCATCCTGCGGCCCGCGGTGCAGAAGCGCTACGTGGAGCTGGCCGAGCCGAGCCTCTCCGACCAGGCGAGCGACCTGGAGCGGCTCCTCGCCGAGCTGTCCGACCTGGAGCTTCGCGCCGATCTCGACGCGCTGCGATCGCTCGGTCGCCTTCTCCGGGCGAACGACTACAAGGTGACCGCAGTCGTCGTCGACGACGTGCTCGTCGCCGTCGAGGCTGGCGACACGACCGAGCGGGCGTTCGGGATCGCCTTCGACCTCGGCACCACGACCGTCGTGGCGACGCTGCTCGATCTCACGAGCGGCATGCCGGTGGCGGTCCACTCGATGCTCAACAAGCAGCAGCCCTTCGGCGCGGACGTCATCACGCGGATCAGCGCCGTCATGATGGACGCGGCCGCGCTCGACCGGCTCACCGGCCTCGCCCACGAGACGCTCGGCGAGCTCGTCCGCGACGTGTGCGCCGAGGGCGGCGTGTCGCCGTCGGAGATCTACGAGGTGGCGATCGCGGGCAACGCCACCATGACGCACCTCGTCCTCGGCATCGATCCCGAGCCGCTCGGCGTCGCGCCGTTCATCATGTCGACGCGCCTGCTCCCCGAGGTGCTCGCCTCCGAGGTCGGCGTGCACGTCCACCCGAGGGCACGCGCCGTCGTCTTCCCCGCCTTCGGCGCCTACGTCGGCGGCGACATCACCGCCGGGCTCCTCGCCTCGGGCATGGACCGCGACTCGCGGATCCGGCTCTTCATCGACATCGGCACGAACTGCGAGATCGTGCTCGGCAACCGCGAGCGCCTGCTCGCGACCGCCGCGCCCGCCGGGCCCGCCTTCGAGGGCGCGGCGATCCGCTGCGGCATGAGGGCGGCGCCGGGCGCGATCGAGGGCGTCACGATCACGGCCGAGGGCGTCGAGCTCCGCGTCATCGGCGACGAGGAGCCCGCCGGGCTGTGCGGCTCCGGCCTGGTCGACGCCGCTGCCGCGTCTGGTGGAGGTCGGCCTGCTCGACGGCTCCGGCAAGTTCGTCGCAGAAGCCGACGCCGCCGAGCTCGCCCCGGCGCTCGCGGAGCGCCTCACCCGGGTTGGCGAGGAGCGCGTCTTCGTGCTCCACTGGACGGGCGCGCCCGGCGACGCCGCCGACTCCGTGTACCTGTCCCAGCGCGACATCCGCGAGCTGCAGTTCGCCAAGGCGGCGATCGCCACGGGATGGACGATCCTCTTGGAGGAGGCGGGGCTCCAGGCGCAGGACCTGCAACAGGTGCTGCTGGCCGGCTCGTTCGGCAGCTACCTGTCGCCGTCGAGCGCGATCAAGCTCGGGCTCGTCCCTCACCTGCCCGTGCTCAGGGTGGTGAGCGCCGGCAACGTCGCCGGCGAGGGGGCGAAGATGGCGCTCCTCAGCGTCCGCGAGCGTGCCGGGGCGATGGCGCTGCTGGAGGAGGTGGAGTATGTCGAGCTCTCCGACCGCGGCGACTTCAACGACCGGTTCGTCGACCAGCTCTCCTTCCCCGTCTGAGGACACCGCCACGGCGGTCATCGCCTGTGGGGCGCTCGGCAGCCACGTGCGAGAGCTGGCGCGCGCCCGCGGATGGTCGTTGCAGATCCACTGCCTCCCGCCGCTGCTCCACAACCGCCCCGAGCAGATCGCGCCGGCGGTCGAGCGTCTCGCCGCGTCCCTGCTCGCCGCGGGACGCCGGGTCGCCATCGCCTACGCGGACTGCGGCACCTACGGGGCGCTCGACGCCGTCTGCGAGCGCCTCGGTGTCGAGCGGCTCGCTGGCCTGCACTGCTACGACGTCCTCGCCGGGGCCGAGCGCATGCGGGGCCTGCTCGAGCAGGAGCCGGGCACCTACGTGCTCACGGACTTCCTCGTGCGCAGCTTCCGCCGCACGGTCGTGCGCGAGCTCGGCCTCGACCGCCATCCCGAGCTCGGGCAGGACTACTTCGGCCACTACCGCCGCGTCGTCTGGCTCGCGCAGCGACGCAGCGACGAGCTGGAGGCCGAGGCGCGCTCCGTCGCCCGGCTTCTCGGCCTTCCGCTCGAGGTCCTCGACACCGGTCTCGGCGGGCTCGAGCGCGGCCTCGAGCGCCTCGCATCCCCGCCGCGGGCAGCGTCGAGGGCGTGCGAGGGATCGCGCTCCTCCGGCTCGGCCGCGTGCTACGGCAGGCAGTGAGCCGCTGACGCCCCGCCGGGCCGGCGACGGCCCGACGCGCCGCCGCTCTCAGGCGACGATCGCGTGGCGCACAGCCGGGGCGCAGCTTCGGCGCCCAAGCTCGACCCGTCCGTGCCCGTAGGACACGCTGTCCTCCCCGAGCGCCGGCCGGCTTCGCCCCATCCGAAGCTCGGTCTGCGATCACGGGCGGGATCCCGTCCGATTCGAGTTCGCAAGGGACGATATGGCGAAGCGCCGCTGGTTCCGATGGGCTGTCCTTGCCGGTGTGGTCGTGGTCATCCTCGCGGTCGGCGGCCCGTTCGTGTACATCCATCTGATCGAGGGGCCGGCCAAGCCGAAGCTCTCGCTGCCGAGCGCCGCGGGATCGAGCAAGGTGACGGCGCCGGAGAGCGGCGGCATCAGCGGGACCTGGAGCGTCGCCTCCGGCTCGCAAGTGGGCTACCGCGTGAAGGAGGTGCTCCTCGGGCAGAGCGCGACGGCAGTCGGTCGCACGTCGTCGGTCTCCGGAGCCGTCCACATCGACGGCACCGTCGTCACGTCGGCGTCGTTCACCGTCGACATGGCGAGCGTGAAGAGCGACCAGAGCCAGCGCAACGCGGAGTTCGACGGCAGGATCATGGACGTCTCGACGTACCCGACGGCGACCTTCAAGCTGGCAGCGCCCGCCTCGTTCGGCCCCGTGCCACCGGTCGGGCACGTCGTCAAGGTCCTGGCGACGGGGTGGTTCACGCTACGCGGTGACACGCGGAAGGTGAACCTCACCCTCAGCGCCGAGCGGCTCGGGGCCGACGTCGACGTCCTCACCGACGTGAGGATCGTCTTCGCCGAGTGGGGGATCTCGAACCCGAGCGTCGGCGGCTTCGTCACGACCGCCAACGTCGGCACGCTCGAGGTCCTGCTCCACCTGTCCAAGGCGGCCGCGGCAACGACCACGACCACGTCCGGCTCCGGTGGCGGCACGGGGGGCGCACCGAGCCAGGTGACGGTGCCGCGGACCACGGTGCCCCCGCTCACGATCCCCGCCGGCTGACCATCGCGGCGGGCCGTCCCCGCGGCCGCCCGGCCCGGTTCGCGAGCTCACCGACGGCGCGGTCCATGCGCGCCTCGGCCGGAGCTAGCCCGATGCGGCGCGGGACCTCGTGAGGGACCGACCGTGACGCCCGAGGGAGGCGGGGCTGTTCAGCCGAGGCCGTCCTGGAAGACGAGCCCCCGACCCTTGCAGGTCGGGCAGGTGTCGGACAGCGCCTCGACGAGGCCCTCTCCGACGCGCTTTCGGGTCATCTCCACGAGGCCGAGCTCGGAGACGTCGAACACCTGGGTCGGCGTCTTGTCCCGGGCGAGCGCCGAGCGCAGCGTCGACGCCACCTCCTGGCGGTTCGCCTTCACCTCCATGTCGATGAAGTCGATGACGATGATGCCGCCGATGTCCCGCAGCCGGAGCTGGCGCGCGATCTCCTCCGCCGCCTCCAGGTTGTTCCTGAAGACGGTCTCCTCGAGGCTGGAAGAGCCCACGTTCTTGCCGGTGTTGACGTCGATCACCGTCAGCGCCTCGGTGCGCTCGATGATCAGCGAGCCGCCGGAGGGGAGCCAGACCTTGCGGTCGAGCGCCTTGTGCAGCTGCTCGTGGACGTGGTGGCGCTCGAAGAGCGGCAGGCTCTCGACCTCGGGGTCGTAGTACTCGACGCGGTCGGCGAGCGCCGGGTCGATGTCGGCGACGTAGGCGCGCACCAGCTCGTACAGCTCGCGGTCGTCAATGATCACGCCGCGGTGCTCCTCGGTGAACTCCTCCCGGATGACGCGGAGCGCCAGGTGCGGCTCGGAGTAGAGCAGCGCAGGAGCGGGCAGCCGGCGGGCCTTCGCGTCGATCTCGTCCCACTTGGCGAGGAGCTGCTCGACGTCCCGGCGCAGCTCGTCGGCGCTCACGCCTTCGGCCGCGGTGCGGACGATGAGGCCGTGGCCCTCCGGGCGGATGTCCTCCAGGATCCGGCGCAGGCGCTTGCGCTCGGGATCGTCGAGGCGCTTGGAGATCCCGCTCGCGCTGGAGTTCGGCACGAGCACGACGAAGCGGCCTGGGAGCGATACCTCCTCGGTGAGGCGCGCGCCCTTCAGCCCGATCGGGTTCTTCGTCACCTGGCAGACGATCGTCTGGCCCGGCCGCAGCAGGTGCTCGATGCGGGTGGCGCCGGCCTCGCGCTCGATCGAGTCGTCGCGGTCCGCCTGGACGTCACCCCAGTACAGCACGGCGTTCTTCGGTGTGCCGATGTCGACGAACGCCGCCTCCATCCCCGGGAGGACGTTCTTGACGCGGCCGCGGTAGATGTTGCCGTCGATCTGGTTGGCGTCGTCCTGGGCCCGCGCGACGTGGTGCTCGATCAGCGATCGCCCTTCCAGCACGGCGATCTGGGTCGCTTCGGGCTGGACGTGCACGCACATGAGGTACCGGCCGACGGGACGTCCCTTGCGCTCGCGGCCGCGGCGCCGGCGGCCCGCTGCGAGCCCAGCGGCCTCCTCGGCCTCCTGGGCCGTCTCACCGGTGGTGGCGGACGTTCCCGTCCGCGACCGGGTGCGAGGGGCGGCCGTTCCCGAACCGGCACGGCTGCGGGTGCGCTTGGCCGGCGCTGTGGCGTCGGCGCCCGTCGGGACCTCCCCGTCGCCCGCGGGTGCACGCCTCCGGGCGCCCGCCGGTGCCGCACCATCGGTGGCGGCGGGAGCTGTAGCAGGTGCAGCATCGTCGGTGGCCTGGCCGTTGGAGGCGGCGGCGTCAGGGCGCGCGCCACCGCGGCCACGGCCGCCGCGCCGGCGGCGGCGCGGCTTCGACGCGCCGTTGGTTGACGGCGACTCGGAGCCGGAGCCGTCGCTCGCCTGTGCCGAGCGGCCGGCCGCCTGGCGCGGAGGCGGCGGGGGCGCCGGCCGGGTGTCGCCGATCTTCGGCTTCGGCGTGTCGGACGGCGTTGCCGTCGTCGCTGCGGGAGGCGGAGCAGTCGGTGGCGGAGGGGGCGGTGCTGCGGCCTGGTCAGCAGGCCGGGTGATACCTGGCGCGTTCGCCGCGGCAGCCGCCGATGCGGCGGTGCCGTTCGGCGACGCTCCGGTTGGCGCGCTGGGCTGGCCAGAGGAGATCTGGCCGCTCATCGGGTCGGACATCGGATGGGTCCCTTCTCGGACGCACGTCGCAATGACGCGCGGAGGGCACCGGGGCACCGGCGCGGAGTGGTGGGCGCGCTGCGGATCGTCGGGGCGGGGTGCCGGCATACACGGGGTGGAGGCCGGCGGCAGGCTGGCGGGACACCGTTGTCCCGCCCGGCGCCGGCTCGGGGGATCGCGCCGTGTCACCACGCCTCGTGGCGGACACAGCACTGCAGGTGATGGGGGCAGGGCCGCGCGAGCTTCGCCCGCGGAACAGCCTCAACGTGATCATCCTGCGTCGAGTGTACCCGCCTCGACCACCGGGCCTTCGAATGTTGCAATCCGGTGACGGAAGGCCGCCATCACCGGCGGCGTGCGAGTCCTCGGATCACTTCGCCGGCGTCCCGGGAGTCGGCGCCGCACCGGGCAGGCGCAGCGACGGGACACCGTGCGCGTAGAGGTAGTCGAACACCTTGCGGGCGATCGGTGCCGAAGCGTTGGCGCCGTAGCCGCCCTGGTCGATCTGGACGGCGACGGCGTACTCCGGCCCGGTGCTCCGCGGTCCGCCGAAGGCGACGAACCACGAGGTCGGCACGGACTGGTTGCTCGTGGTGGTGGCCGTGCCGGTCTTCCCGGCGACGTCCCACGTGTTGAAGTTGAAGCCGGCGAACGGGGCATAGGCGGTGCCGGTCGAGGTCTGCACGGCTCCCTCGAGGCCCGTGAGGATCGCCTGGTAGTCCGCGCTCGAGGCGTAGTGCACGTGGCTCATCACCTTCGGCTGGATGCGCTTGACGACCTTGCCGTCCGGCCCGACGAGGGCGGCCGCGAGCTCGGGCGCGTAGCGGGTCCCGCCGTTGGCGAAGGTGGCGTAGGCGTCGGCGAGCTGGAGCGGCGTCACCTGAGTGAGGCCCTGGCCGAAGGCCATCTGGATGGCGTCGCCGAGGTTGTAGGTGGCGGTGTAGACGGAGGGGACCTCGGCGTGGAGGATCCGGTACAGCGTCGGGCTGTCGACCTGGCCGGGGTTCACGTCGACGCTCGGCAGGTCGAGGCCGGTCGGCTCCCCGAACCCGTAGGTCGCCGCGGTGTTCTGGATCGGCGTCTGGCCGTAGGGGTAGTGCTTCGGATCCGCCTGCCAGGCGTCCCAGAACATCTCACCGACGTGGTAGAAGAAAATGTCGCTCGACTTCGAGAGCGCAGAGGTGACGTTGACCTCGCCGAGCACCTCGCCGCCGGCGTTCCGGAGCACCTGGCCGCCCGGCTCCACGAACGAGCCGGTGTCGTCGTAGTAGTAGCCCGGCGTGATCAGATTGTCGTTGAGCGCGGCCGTGGCGCTCGCGAGCTTGAACGTCGAGCCGGGCGGCTGGGGGCTTGCCACCGCGTAGTCGTTCAGCGGGTGACCGGTCTCGTTCACGAGGGTCGAGTACTCGGCGCTCGAGATGCCGCCGACCCAGTCGTTGGCGTTGTAGGTCGGGTAGGAGGCGATGGCGAGCACCGCCCCCGTGCGGACGTCGATCACGACCGTGGCCCCGGAGGGGGCCGGCTCTGCGCCGCCGGACACCGAGCCGGAGCGGAGCGCCGCAATCTGGTTGGCGAGCGCGGCTCGACACCGCCTGCTCGAGGGGGAGGTCGAGGTTCAGCTCGACCGTGTCGCCCTGCACCGGCTGGGTGGTCGCCAGCTGCTTCACGATGTTGCCGTTGGGGTCGACCTCGAGCGTCTCGGTCCCGGGCTTGCCCCGAAGCGCCAGCTCGTACTCGGCCTCGAGGCCGCTCTGGCCGACCGAGTCGGTCACCTGGTAGCCGTGCGCCAGGTAGTACTTCAGCTCGCTCTGCTGCAGGGGCCCGATGTAGCCGACGACCTGCGCGGCGAGATCCCCCTGCGGATACGACCGCTGGTACGCGAGCGTCGGCGTGACGCCGGGGTACTCCTTCGGGTGCCCGAGCAGCTCGAGGATCGTCGCGACCGGCACGGTCGAGCCGGGCGTCGGGGCGATGGGCACCGGGGCGTACGGCCCGAGCTGGGGGTCGGAGAACTGGCTCGTGATGTACTTCGTGCTCACGCCGAGCAGGACGGCCAGGCGTTGCTGCAGCGCGGTGTTGCCCGCCTCGCTCCGGTCGAGGGTGACGACCCACTTCGGGACGTCGGTGGCGAGCACCTGGCTCATGCCGCCCCGGGCGACGATCTCGCCGCGGGGCGAGGTCGTCTGGATGGTGCGGGTGGTGGTCGTGAGCTCCTGGCTCACGGCGCTGTGGACGTGGATCACCTGGATCGACCAGAGCCGCACCAGCAGCACCGCGAACAGCCCGGCGACGACGACGGCCGTGACGGAGAGCCGAATCCCCACCCGGGGACGCCCGCTCTGGCGCGCGCCGGTCGTGCGGCGCTCCGACTCGACGGCGGCGAGCGGCGAGCCCACGTTCTGCGCCATCACCCGGCGAAGGCGGTCGAGACCACCCTCGTTCGACTCGCCGGGAAGGTCGAGGCGGCCGGGGAACCGCCTGCGGCGACCGACCCTGCGCGGCTTCACGCCGTCGCGCTCCCGCCGCTCGGCACGGCGTAACCGGCCCGGGAACGCCCGCGGCTGAAGACCCAGCGCAGGCACGCGAGGGCGATCGGGGCGAGGACGATGCTCCCGATCGTCACGACCAGCACCGCGTTCGCCGTGCCGTGGCCGAGCATGCCCGACTGGCCGGCGAGGGCCCCGAGGACCGCGTAGAGCAGCGTCCCGGCGGCGCCGGCGACGATGCAGGCGGCGACCTGAGCGCTCCCGACCTCTCGCCCCGCCGGTATCGAGCGGAGCAGACCGACCGCGAAGCCGACGAGCACGAAGGTCAGCGAGGAGAGCCCGTAGGGGGTGTCGACGAAGAGGTCGGCGACGAGACCGGTCGTGAAGCCCACCATCGCTCCGCTCTGCGGGCCGCCGGCCAGCCCGGCGGCGGCGGCGAGCAGCACCATGAGGTCGGGGTGCGCGCCGAGCACGACGAGCTGGTCGAGCACCGCCACCTGGACGACGACGCCGACGATCACGACGATCGCGAGCCGGGCCCAGCTCAACCCGCTCACCGCCGCCTCCCGCGGCCGCCGGCGGCGCCCGGCCTCGCGCGCTCAGCGGCTAGGGGGACGGGAGCCACAGGAGCACACCCACGTACTGCAAGGAATCCAGGTTGGCGAGCGGGGTGACCGTCGCGGTATTCGAGAAGCCACCCGGCGAGCTATGCACGCTGCTCACCGTACCGACGGGGAGCCCCGCGGGTACGCGCCGGCGCCCGCCGCGACGGTGCCCGCCGTGTAGACCGTCTCCTTCACGTAGGGCGAGCCCGACACGAGCTGGAGGTTGAGAAGCTCTCCCTGCCCCCGCCCCGTGACGACGCCGAAGCCTGAGGCGTCGGCGTCGAGACGGATGTCGACGCTGGAGCGCGTGTCGGTGATCAGCTGCACGGTCGCGGTGGAGCTCCCGGCCGAGGTGACGGTGCCGACGAGGCCGTTCGAGCCGACGACCGGCTCGCCGACGGCCACCCCCGACGAGGTCCCCCGGTCGAGCTCGAGGGTGTCGCGGAAGTTCGACGTCGGCGCCGACAGCACCTCGGCGTCGATCATCGTGATGTTGCTGACGAAGGGGACCTTGTTGAGCGCGGCGATCTGGCGCAGCTGCTGCTGCTCGGCGGCGTACTCGGACATCTTCCGGCGCAGGTCGCCAATGGAGGTCTGGAGCTGTTGGTTCTGCGCCTGGACCGACCCGTAGCGGGCGGCGCCGGCGAAGAGGTCGCCGATCGGGTGCAGCGCCGCGGCGATGCCCCGCTGGAGGGGTGCCAGGACGTCGCGCGCCGCGTTGCGGACGTGGGTGATCCCGTGGCTCACCTCACCGCGGTAGTCGAGCGTGAGGACCGTGACCGAGGCGAGCACGAGCATGAGCAGTGTGACGCGCTGACTGGTCCGGCGCGTGGAAGCCACGTGCCGCTCCTGCGCCGGTCAGCGGCTCGAGGAGGAGACCAGCACCTGGCGCAGGGCCTCGAACTCCTCGAGGCACATCCCGCTGCCGAGGGCCACGCAGTTCAGGGGGTCTGGCGCGACCACGATCGGCATGTTCGTCTCCGCCTGGAGCCGGACGTCGAGCCCGTGGAGCAGCGCGCCCCCGCCGGTGAGGACGATCCCCTGCGTCATGATGTCGGCGGCGAGCTCCGGCGGCGTCTTGTCGAGGGTGACCTTGACGGCGTCGACGATCGCCGCCAGCGGCTCCTCGATGGCGCGCCGGATCTCCTCCGTGGACGTCACGATCGTCTTCGGCAGTCCGGTCACCAGGTCGCGGCCGCGGATCTCGGCGTGGAGCTCCTCTTCGAGCTCGCAGGCCGAGCCGAGCGCCATCTTGATCTCCTCGGCCGTGCGCTCGCCGAGCGCCAGGCTGTACTCCTTCTTGACGAAGCTGATGATCGCCTCGTCGAGCTCGTCACCGCCGACGCGGATCGACTGGCTCGTGACGATGCCGCCGAGCGAGATCACCGCGACCTCGGTCGTGCCGCCGCCGATGTCGACGACCATGTTGCCGGTCGGCTCGTGGACCGGCAGGCCGGCGCCGATCGCGGCGGCCATCGGCTCCTCGATGATGTAGGCCTTGCGGGCGCCGGCGTACTCCGCCGCCTCCTGGACGGCGCGCTGCTCGACGCCGGTGATGCCCGAGGGGACGCAGATCACCATGCGCGGCTTCGAGAAGCGGCGAGGGTGCACCCGGTGGATGAAGTAGCGCAGCATCATCTCGCAGATCTCGAAGTCGGCGATGACGCCGTCCTTCAGCGGGCGGATGGCCTGGATGTTGCTCGGCGTCCGCCCGATCATCCGCTTGGCCTCGGCGCCGACGGCCAGCGGGTGGCCGTCCTTCACGTTGATCGCCACCACCGAGGGCTCGTTCAGCACGATGCCCTTCCCGCGGACGTAGACGAGCGTGTTGGCCGTGCCGAGGTCGACCGCCATGTCGCGGCCGGCGAATCCCCAGGTGTTGTCGGGCATAGTTGCAGCTCCAGGCTCGCAGACCGGACCGCGAAAGGTTATGGGAGAACAAGGGAGGCCACAAGGCGCCTCCGTCCTCCCCGCCGGGCATATGGGGCGCACCCTACCCTGAGGTCGGCGCCCGCGCGCCCCGCCCCGGCAGCGGGCCGCGCGACAACGGTCAGTCTAGTGAGGGGAAGAAGAGTCCGATCTCGCGCGTCGGCGGACTCGGCTCCGTCCGAGCCGTGAACGAGATTCTCCCCGGTCTCGGTGGCGAGATCGCCCCGGATCGTGCCCGGCGGCGCCTCGGCGGGATTGGTCGGCCCCATGAGGGTCCGGACGATCCTCCACGTGTCCGGTGGCCCCTCGACGACCGCCACGAAGGCGGGCGAACGGGTGATGAACGCAACGAGATCACCGAAGAACGGCCGTGCGCTGTGCTCGGCGTAGTGTGCCTCGGCGAGCAGCTTGTCGATGGAGCGAAGCTCGCCGGCGACGAGGCGAAGGCCCTTGCGCTCGAGCCGGCCGAGGATCTCCCCGACGAGGCCGCGCTCGACGGCGTCGGGCTTGCAGATGACGAGGGTTCTGTTCATGGCCGGATGGAGGCTAGCCGAGGGGCGCCCTTCGGAGCAGCGTCCGCGCTGCGCCGACGAGGTACAGCGAACCGGTGACCAGAACGAGGTCGTCACTGCCGGCAACGCCGAGGGCGAGTCCGAGCGCGGCTTCGACGCTCTCGGCAACGCTCGCCTCGACGCCGAGCCCGCTGGCGGCGGCTGCGACGTCCTCGGCGGGCAGCGCACGCGGCGACGGCGGCGCGCAGGCGACGACGTGCGCCACCCGCTCGCGGCCGAGCGCGCCGAGCAGCTCCGCCGGGTCGCGTCCGCGCAGGCATCCCAGTACGGCGACGACCCGGTCGGCGGCGAAGTCCTCCTCGAGCGCGGCACCGAGCGCCTGCGCGCCCGCGGCGTTGTGGGCACCGTCGAGCACCATGAGCGGGTGGCGACCGACGACCTCCAGTCGGCCTGGGGCGGTGGTTCGGGCAAACGCCTCGGAGACGACGCCCTCATCGAGCGGCCCCGCGAAGAACGCCTCCGCGGCAGCGAGCGCCGCGGCGGCGTTGTCGCCCTGGTGCGCGCCGTGGAGCGGGACGAAGACGTCGTCGTAGGAGCCGCCGGGTGTCCGCAGGTCGAGCAGCCGGCCGCCGTACGCCACCCGGTTGGCGACGCAGTCGAAGTCGACACGGCGCCGCCAGATGGCCGTGGCGCCCACGCGTCGGGCCTCCTCGGCGACGATCCCGGCGACCGACTCGTCGACCTCGCCGAGGACCACGATCGCGCCGGGCTTCACGATCCCCGCCTTCTCCCGAGCGATCGCCTGCAACGAGGGCCCGAGGATCTCGACGTGATCGAGCGAGACGTTCGTCAACACCGCGACCACGCCGTCGGCGACGTTGGTCGCGTCGTAGAGGCCGCCGATGCCCACCTCCACGACCGCGGCCTCCACCGCCACGTCGGCGAAGTGCCGGTAGGCGGCAGCGGTCACGAGCTCGAACCACGTCGGGGGGAGGGTCAGCCCGCCGGGCCGGCGGAGCAGGAACTCCTCCAGGTCCTGGAGCGACCCGAGCAGGTCGGCCAGCGCGCCGTCGGTGATCGGGACGCCGTTCGAGCGCGATCCGCTCGTTCACCGTCTCCAGGTGCGGGCTCGAGTACGTACCGACGGTCAGCCCCTGACCCATCAGGAGCTGCGACGCGAGCCGCGACGTCGACCCCTTGCCGTTCGTCCCGGTGACGTGGATGACGGGGTAGCTGGACTGCGGGTCGTCCATCGCCGAGACGAGGGCGGCGATGCGCTCCAGCGTCGGCTCGGCGGCCCGGCCCGCGACGCCTCGCTCGATCGCCTCCAGGTTGACGTGGCGGTCCAGCCAGGCGAGGGCGTCTCCGAGCGACTGCCCCCCCTGGGTCACACGGTCGTCGCCGGGCTTGCGGTCGCCGCCCTCGTTAGGAAGCAGCACGGCGCGGACGGTCGGACTTCTCGCCCGTGCCGCGTGTGGGAGGAGGGTCGGGGCGACCCGTTCGAGCACGACGCTCTTGTCCACGACGCAGCGACCAACGTCGCTCCGGCTCGGCAGGTCGTACATCACCTCGAGCAGGACCTCCTCGAGGATGGCCCGCAGACCCCGCGCGCCGGTGCCGCGGAGCAGCGCCTGATCGGCGACCGCCTCGAGCGCGTCGTCGTTGATCTCGAGCTCGACGTCGTCGAGCTCGAACACCCGCTGGTACTGCTTCACGAGCGCGTTCTTCGGCTCGACGAGGATACGGACGAGCGCCTCTCGGTCCAGGTTCGAGACGGCGCCGATGACCGGCAGCCGGCCGATGAACTCGGGGATGAGGCCGAACTTCAAGAGGTCCTCGGGGAGCACCTGGAGGAACAGCTCGCGTCTCGTCGTGGCGCTTGGAGCGCCGGACGTCGGCTCGGAAGCCGATCGCCGCTGCGGCCGGTGCGGGCCTCGATGATCTTGTCGAGCCCGGCGAAGGCACCCCCGCAGATGAACAGGATGTTCGTGGTGTCGATCTGGATGAACTCCTGGTGCGGATGCTTGCGCCCGCCCTGGGGCGGCACGGAGGCCGTGGTGCCCTCCAGGATCTTGAGCAGCGCCTGCTGGACGCCCTCGCCCGAGACGTCCCGGGTGATCGACGGGTTCTCGCTCTTGCGGGCGATCTTGTCGATCTCGTCGATGTAGATGATCCCGGTCTCGGCCTTCTTGACGTCGTAGTCGGCGGCCTGGATCAGCTTGAGGAGGATGTTCTCGACGTCCTCGCCGACGTAGCCGGCCTCGGTCAGCGCCGTCGCGTCGGCGATGGCGAAGGGCACGTTGAGCATCCGGGCGAGGGTCTGGGCGAGCAGCGTCTTGCCGCAGCCCGTCGGGCCGAGCAGCAGGATGTTCGACTTCGCGAGCTCGACGTCGCTGCTCGGTCGGTGCCCGGCCTGGATCCGCTTGTAGTGGTTGTAGACCGCGACGGACAGGATCTTCTTGGCCTGGTCCTGGCCGATGACGTAGTCGTCCAGGAACTCGAAGATCTCACGCGGCTTCGGCAGGTCCTCGAAGCGCACCTCGGAGGTCTCGGAGAGCTCCTCCTCGATGATGTCGTTGCACAGCTCGATGCACTCGTCGCAGATGTAGACGCCTGGACCCGCGATGAGCTTCTTGACCTGCTTCTGGGACTTCCCGCAGAAGCTGCACTTGACGAGCTCGCCACCCTCGCCGAACTTGGCCACGTCCCCTCCCTCGCCGCCGTCGCTCAGGCTGCGCCCACTGCGGTCACCGCGTTGGCGACCTCACGGGCTGGTGATCACCTCGTCGATGATGCCGTACTCCCTGGCCTCTTCCGCACTCATGATGAAGTCGCGGTCGGTGTCGCGCTGGATCTTCTCGATCGACTGGCCCGTGTCGTGGGCCAGCATCTCGTTCAGCATGTCCCGCATCCGCAGGATCTCGCGTGCCTGCAGTTCGATGTCCGTCGCCTGACCGGCAGCGCCGCCGTAGGGCTGGTGGAGCAGGACCCGGGCGTGCGGCAGCGCGAAGCGCTTGCCCTTGCTGCCCGCCGCGAGCAGGACGGCCGCGGCCGACGCGGCCTGGCCGAAGCAGAAGGTCGACATGTCCGGCTGGATGAACTTCATCGTGTCGTAGATCGCGAAGAGCGCCGTGATGTCGCCCCCGGGCGAGTTGATGTAGATGTTGATGTCCTTCTCCGGGTCCTCGGACTCGAGGAACAGCATCTGGGCGCAGACCAGGTTGGCGATGGTGTCGTCGATCGGCGTGCCGAGGAAGATGATGCGCTCACGCAGCAGCCGGGAGTAGAGGTCGTACGCGCGCTCGCCGCGGCTCGACTGCTCGATGACGGTGGGGACCAGATAGCCGTAGGCGCTCATGCTCAACCCTCCTCGGCGAGCGTAGTCGCGCCGGCCGCGACCGACTCGACGTCGTCTGCCTCGCCGTCGTTCCCGGCGAGAAGCGCCGATCGGTCCATCGCGTTCCCTTCTTCATCGACCACGTCCACATGCTCGATAAGCCACGCGAGCGCCTTCGAGTTCTTCAGCTGCGAGCGTAGCCCAGCGACACGCCCGTCCCGTTCGAGCGCGGCGCGCAACTGCGCGGGGGTGGTCCGGCTCTGCTCGGCGAGGCGCACGAGCTCGTCGTCGAGGTCCGACTCGTCCACCTCGATCGCCTCGGCCCTGGCGAGCGCGGCGAAGAGCGAGGTCGGCCTTGACCTGGTTCGTGGCCTCGGCCTGGATCTCCTGCATGAAGGCATCCGGCTCCTGGCCGGTGGCCCGCAGGTAGTCGTCCAGGCCGACCTGCTGGCGGGCCAGGCGGTGGGCGAAGTCGTGGAGCAGGCGCTCGGCCTCCGCGGCGACCAGGCTCTCCGGCACCTCGTCGGCGACGAGCCCGACGAGCGCCTCCACGGCGTGCTCGCGCAGCGCTGCCCGGGCCTGGAGGCGCTTGACCTCGGTGATGCGACTGGCGAGGTCGCTGCGCAGCTCCTCGAAGGTGTCGAACTCCGAGGCGTCCGAGGCGAACTCGTCGTCCGGCTCCGGCAGGATCTTCTCCCGCACCTGCTTGACCAGCACCTTCAGGTGAGCGGGACCGCCGGGTGCGTCCTCGGCGTCGAGCTCGAAGATCTCCCCGACCTTCGCGCCGAAGAGCCGCTCGTCGATCCCCTCGACGATGCCTCCCGACCCCGCCTGGTACACCAGGTCGTCCGCGGTCAACCCCTCGGCCGGCTCGCCGTCGCGCGTGCCGTGCACGTCGAGGGTGACGATGTCGCCGTCACGGATCGGGCGGTCCACCTCGTTCAGCGTCGCGAACTGGTCCCGGAGCCGATCGACCTGCGCGGCGATGTCCTCGTCGGTGGCGACCGGGCTCGGCACGGTGACGACGAGGCCCTCGTAGCCGGCGACCGACACCTCCGGACGCACCTCCACGACGGCGTCGAAGCTGACCGGACCGGCCTCCTCGCCAGCCGTCACGTCGATCTCCGGGTTCGTGATGACGTCGAGCTCCGCCTCTTCGACCGCGTCGGTGTAGTACCGGGGCAGCGCGTCGCGCAGCACCTCGTCGCGGATCGCCTTCGGCCCGAGGCGCGCCTCGAGCAGGCGGCGCGGCACCTTCCCCGGCCGGAAGCCAGGGACGCGAACCTCGCGCACGAGCCGGCGGAGGGTCTCGTCCTCGGCCCGGCGCACGTCCTCCTCGTCGACCTCGACGGTGAGCTTGACCTTGTTCCCCTCGAGGGGTTCGACGGAGGTTCGCATACGAAGCGAGGAGTCTACTGGTCGCCTGCGGCGCCCCCGGACGTGCCGCTCGGGCCGTCGCGGCCGCCTCCGCGCTGCAGGTCCCGGGCACCTCCCGTAGCATCGTGGCGCCGAGGCCCCCGCTGAAGGGAGCCCCGGCGGCCGCATCGCGGCCAGCGGGTGGCGTGTGCACGTGGCAGACCGGGGTGCTCGGGCCCCGCCGGGGCCGTCCCGGGGAGTAGCGCAGCTTGGTTAGCGCGCCTGCTTTGGGAGCAGGAGGCCGCGGGTTCGAATCCCGCCTCCCCGACCACCTGGCCGGGCCGCGCCGATCGTCGCGCTCGCTCAGGGAACGAGGTCGAGGCCCAGCGCGGCGGCCCCGTAGGCGCCGGCACGCTCACCGAGCTCGGCGATGACGACCGGGACCGAGCGGGCGCCCGAGCCCCGCCTGGACGTCGCGGCGTACGTCGCGAGCCCGGGCCCGAGCAGGAGATCGCCGGCCTGGACGAGGCCGCCGCCGAGGATGATCCGCGCCGGGTCAAGGATCTCGGCCAGATTGGCGAGGCCCGTGGCGAGGTACCGCCCAAACGCCTCGATCACCGCCAGCGCGTCGGGGTCGCCCTCCCGGGCGGCGGTGACCACGTGCTCGCCCCGCACCGCCTCGGGCCCGCCGCCGGCGAGCGTGCAGAGGCGGGCGCCCCCACCCTCGGCGCAACGTTCCCGAGCGAGGTGCGCCAGACCCGTGCCGGACGCGAACTGCTCCCAGCACCCGATCCGCCCGCACCCGCATGGCGGGCCGTGGACGTCGACGACCATGTGCCCGATTTCCGCGGCGAACCGGCGGGCGCCGCGCAACATGCGTCCGTTGGCGATGATCCCGCCGCCGATGCCGGTGCCGAGCGTGACGACGACGGCATCGCTGCAGCCGCGCGCCGCGCCGAAGGCCAGCTCGCCCGCGGCGGCGCAGGCGCCGTCGTTGTCGGCCGCCAGGCGCCACGGCGCGCTCCCGGAGAGTCCGGCGCCGGCACGAACCTCCTCGAGGCGCGAGGCGAGGGAGGCGCGCACGCTTAGGCCCTCGACCCCGTGCATGTTCGCCGTCTCGTGCAGCACGCCGTCCTCGTCCACGAGGCCCGGGAGGCCGAGGCCGATGCCCGTGACCTCGCCACTCCCGGGTCCGAGCTCGTGGAGCAGCTCGCGCACGCATGCCACGAGCGCGTCGACGGCGCCGTCCTGGGTCTTCGGCGAAGGCACCCGGACCTCGGCTGCGACGGTCCCACGCGCGTCGAGCGCGCATCCCAACACCTTGGTACCGCCGACGTCCAGTCCGAGACCCACCGCCACGGTCGGTCGACGCTAACAGGCCCCGGCGCGAAGAACCTGTGGGCCGTCTGGGACTGAGATCGTCGGACGAAGTCGTATATGACATCATCGTTCAGACCGGCGTTTCACCTCCGGGGGTGCCTGGATACGCTCGGCCGCGACGTCAATCGGGTCACCTGGCTCAATTGGGAACGCTGGCCCGCGTGCGCCAGACTGCATCGCCGAGAACGGACAAGGATCGGGAGCGGGAATGGAGGAGCAAGGAGACCGCTACACGGTGCACAGCGTCCGGCGCGCGCTCGATCTCTTGGAGGTCGTCGCCGGCGCTCCACCGGGAGGCCTCACCCTCACCGCGATCGCCAACCGCCTCGGGACCTCGAAGAGCACGGCGCTCGCCACGGCCCGGACGCTGGCTAGCAGGGGGCTGCTCGCGCTCGTCGAGCCCGGCCCGCGCTACGTGCTCGGACTCTCGTTGCTCCGCTTCGGTGACATCGCCGCGCGCCAGAGCCCCGTCGGCGAGCTTTGCGTGCCGATCCTGCGTGGGTTGAGCAGCACGACGGGGATGACCGCGCGGGCGGCCCTCGCCGAGGACGGTCGGCCGGTCTGCGTCGAGCGCGTCGAGGCCTCGCCCTCGCTCAGACCGCACACGCCGCTCGGCGGCCCCGAGCCGGCGCACGCGACCGCGACGGGCAAGGCGGTGTTGGCGACGTTCGACGAGGAGCGGGTGCGGGCCCTGTGCGCTGATTCCGGCATGGCCAGGCACACCCCGCACACGATCGTGGACATCGACGCGCTCCTGGCCGATCTCGTGCAGGTACGCCGGCGCGGCTTCGCCATCGACGACGAGGAGCGCGCGCTCGGCGTGTTCTGCGTCGGTGCCGCCTTCTTCGGTCGCGACGGGCGATGCGTCGGGGCGATCAGCGTCACCGGCTTGAAGCGCGACCTGCCGACCGGAAACGTGGGGGCCATCGGCCGGCTCGTGCGCACGCGGGCCGACGAGGTCTCGGCCCTCCTCGGCGGGTCGCACTCCGTGGCGCTGGCCTCGAGCTGACGTCGATCGGCGTGCGCCGGGACCCCGTCGGAGGCTCGCTGGCCGTCGGCATCGACGTCGGAGCGGCAGCGGCGTGGGCCGTGGCGCTGGAGCTCGGAAAGCCGAGCGATGGCGCTGGCGTGGCCCGGATCGCCTCGACGGCGCTGTTCCACCCGGTTGACCCGGCAGCGCTCCGGCAGTTCTGCGTGGGCGCCGCCAGCGTCGCCATCGACGCCCCCGACCGGTCGTCGAGCCTGCCGCACGCAGGAGATGCGCGCCTGGCCGCGAAGTTCCAGCGAGCCCGCTGCGCCGAGGTCGCCCTCAGGCTCACCGGCGTGGCGGTCCCGTGGGTGACCCCCGCGTCGGGCGAACCCGTCGCCGGGTGGATGGCGACCGGCTGGTCGATCTGGTCGGCGCTACGAGACGCCGGCGTCGAGCCGCTCGAGACCTATCCGCACGCGGTCTTCGCCCGCCTCGCCGGCCGGGCGCTCCTCCACAAGTCGCGCCCGTCCGGTCTCCGGGCGCGCGCCCAGGCGCTTGTCGGTGCGGTCGAACTCCCCGAGGGCCTCGCGATGTGGTCACACGACGGTCTTGACGCGCTAGCGGCGGCGCTCGTCGCGTGGCAGGCCGCGCACGGCACCGCCGTGCGGATCGACTGCGCGTCGGACACCGCCTGGGGCGTGCACGACGGGTCGGCGATCTGGCTGCCGCCGACGACCGCGAGCACCGCGGCGGGACTCGGCTGACCGGGCCCGCGTGCGGGACGGCCCGATCGCCCGCGGTCCCGGCCGCGGCGCCCTACGGCCTCAGGACGCCACGTGTTGCACGAGCCAGTGGTCCCCATCCACGTGGACGAGTACGTACGTCGCCTCCACGACCCCCCCGTGAAGGACGACCTGGATCTCGTGCTCACTCCACTTCTGCGTCTCGAAGGTGCCGCTGTCCCAAACGTGTGCCGCGCCGGTCCCCCATCGCCTGGTCGGCAGCTCGCCGAGGATCCTGGCGGACTCCACGGGGTGATCCTTCACGCGGATCGCGAGATGGCTGCGCTCACCATCGAGAGGCAGACCCTTCGGCACTCCCCACGACACCAACACGCCTTGGTGTTCGAGACGCAGGTCGAAGCTGTGCGTCCGGCCGTGGCTCTCCTGTACGACGAAGCGGGGTGCCGCGTGCCGACGGCCGCGCCCGCCCCGTCGCCTCCCGTTCTGCCGCCACAGCAGTTCGGGGCTGCGCGAAGTGCTCCGTCTCGTCGGGTAGGCGTCGAGGCGGCGGTCGGCGCTCATAGAGCGCCCCGACAACGCCTCAAGCCAGCCAACGAGGGGAGCAGCGCTGCCCGGCGACGGGGACTAGGCGCGAAGCCGCGAGCGCATGGCACGGCATGAGCGTGCCGGCTCGGCTCGCCGACGTACTTCCGTGCGATCGAGCCGGCCCCCTCCGGTCGAGCCATGTGCCCTCCTGCCGGCGATGGCCTGAGTGGCCCTGCCGTGCGGGAAGGCCCATACCCGCATCTGCGATCGTCTACACATCGCGCGCGCTAACAAGGTTCTCCGCGGAATACCGGCAGGCGAGCAGGACGCCCTCGCCGTTCGGGGCGCAAGCGCCGTCTTCGTCGCATGAGCACGAAGCCCCCCGGGCCCGAGCGACACAGCGCGCTGCTGCTTGGGGCGTCAGTCGATTCCCTTGGCGAGCTTGCGGATGTGCTTCAAGAGGGCGATGTGCTTCTTCGTGTCGAGCTCCATCGTCTCGATGATCAGCGACCAGACCGTCGTCTCCTCGACCGGTCGGAGCTGCTTGCGCAGCTCCCGGAGCTTCTTGCTGTCCTCGCGCTCGAGTGCCAGCAGGTGATCGGTCACATCGATGAGGGCACTCGGGTCCTTCCGGTGCAGCGGCACGTCAGGGATAGTGGTCGGTTCGGGCTCCAGCTCGATCTGGGCGCGCAGCGTGCCCGCCAGTTCCTCGAAGAGCCGGTGATGGCGCTCCTCGTCTTCCAGGATGAGCCGCACGAGGAAGCTCACGTCGGGGGACGAGAGGTCATCCGCCAGCGCCCGGTACGTGTCGAGGAGCTGGTGCTCCTGCTCGGCGTGTGACTGGAACGCCTCGAAGAGCCCCTCCTCCCAGGTGCTCGCACCCTGCAGTCGCGCGGTCGTCATCGTCAATCCCTTCGCAGTAGGCCCAGCACATTCGGGACGCGCCAGCATCTTCCTGCCGAGCCCGATGGCCCGGTAAGGGTCGAAGGTCCCGACGTCTGCGCGCGAAGGTCGCCGTGGCTGTCGCGTCGGCTCGAGGGCAGCGTCGGTCCCCGCCCGTGCGAGCTCCCCGGCCACTCGGGATCGCGCTCCTCTGGAGCAGGCCGGTGCGAGCCTGCGTCCGAGTCACCCTGGCTGGCGGCGCTTCAGCCATACCGAGACGTGGGCGGGCTCGAACGCGTGGTTCACGGCGTCGAGGAGATCGTGCTGGACGCTGTTGAGGTCGACCGCCTCGCGCGAGCGGGGGGGGTGAAGGCGGCGACCGCTGCCTCGGCGTCGTAGTGGGCACGGTTGAACCGGCAGTCGACCACTCGCTGGACCCACTTGCGCAGCGGGTTGAACAACGCGGCCACCACGAGCGTCGAGGCCGCGACCCCGACCGGCGAGGAAACGGGCAACACCCTGGTCGCCAGGGTGACGATCCCGACGTAGACGCCGACGAGCAGGCCCGTCACCAGCGTGTACGGGACGGTCCGGCTCAGCAGCCGGTCGATCTCGTACAGGCGGAAGCGGGTGACGGCGAGACCGGTGGCGACCGCCAAGGCGTTCAGCGCCACGAAGAACCAGATGTCCCACGCCAGGTCCTGGGATCAGTGCATGGCCTCGAGCAACGGCAGTCCGGCGAGCAACAGCACCACGATGACGACCGCATCGCCGAAGAACTTGGCCTGCTGGCGCTCGATCCCAGTCGAGCGGCGCCAGCGCACGACAAGGTCGATGGCGAGGAAGAACACCAGCGCAGCGAGCAGATAGGGCGTGAAGTCGAGCGCCACATCGATCGCTCGGCCGGCGGCCGGCACGCCGATCGGATTCGCGTACCAGGCCGCGCCGCCCGGCTGGAACTCAGGCCGAAGCAAGCAGGCGATCACGGTCATCCCGAGCGCCACCGCACCGACCCAGAGCATCCGCCGGCGTCAGCCGGCCGTCACCGTGCCGGTCGGGAAGAGCGCCAGGAGCAAGCCGACCATCGCGAAGGTGATCGCGGCGAGCGGAGCCCCCGTCACCAAGCTGACCTGGCCGAGCAGCGACGGGTGCTGCGCGTGGAGGTGCGCCTCGGACGCGCCGGACGAGGCGAGTTGGCGAGCAGGAACCCTGCTCCGATCCCGAGGGGCACCCAGCCAACCAGGTGCTTCGGCCGCCGGCTCGCGACGAGGCCTCCTACCACGGGATCGCTGATCGCGGCGAGGATGACAACACGGATGCGGGTCGGGCACTCGCACCATTCACTTCGGAGGTCGCGAACGACAGATGTCGGTCGGAAGCGAACGCCACGGCCGCCGCGACGTAGCCCGCAACGGTCGCCGTGGCGAACACGGTGATGGCGTACTGGAGCAGTCGCGCGGTCGACCGACGTCGGCCCACCGCGCTCTGGACACATCGCCCCTCCGCCCATGAGCCGAGCACCCCTGTCCGGGCCTCTGCCGTCCGACCAATGATGCCAATGGAGCGTTTTGGGATCGTTACGGGGCGAGATCGGTCTGCGCCAGCGACCCGGGTGCGGAGCCGTCACCGGCGTGGCCTTAGCTACGCTGTCGGTGTCGTTTCACTCCGCGGGCGTAGCTCAATGGCAGAGTCCCAGCCTTCCAAGCTGGTCATGCGGGTTCGATTCCCGTCGCCCGCTCCCTGCTCAGAGCCGCTTTTCAAGCCTGGCTCACTCCCCAGCCGCGGCGCTTGTCCGCGTGCTGTCCGCGTCGCCCTTCAGGCGTCTTCCGACCTCGGGCGCTCGTGATGGCCGCCGCCCCATGATGCGAACGTGGACACGCGGCGGAAAGACTCGTCGAGCACGTCTTGCCAGTCAGCGCGGGCCACTTCGACACCGTGCTCAGCGATTAGGAAGCGCAGGACGTCTTCATAGAAGACGCGGCCGGTGGGAATGTGCAGCTTGCCAAGTCCGTGGAAGGCGGGATCGGAACGGCGGATGTGCAGGTGCGGATACCTTGGCTCTGACGACGCCCACTCCCAGGAGTAAAGCTGCGGCTTGAGGAATTCCGATTCGCCGACCGTATGCGCGTAATGGCAAGTCGACACCTTCCGTTCGCCCCGGAAGCGCTCGTCATCCACATACGTGAACCGAAGGGTTGACCGCAGGAAGAGAGACGAATTGCCCGCCTTTACATGAATTGCAGGGGGATTCGTAATCGCTGAGTGCTCGTCGCTCGACCCCGGCACGGGGCTCACCAGCCAGATCGGCCCCGTGCACACCGTCGACAAAGACCGATCGAGGACTCTGAGCAACCGCTCCTTGGCTTGCGCGTCGGTTCGGGCAGAGTCGCGATCAGCAGCCCTGAAGTTCGACACCCGCCAGGAGCGCGATATGGACGACAATCGGGTCGTCAACAGGAAGGTCGCCAGTGGCCGCGCGAGTCCGGAACTCATCGATCGACATGCTCAGATACTGCCGAGCCTGCTCCTCGGCGAATCGCTCCGCCTCGGGAGCGGTGAGTTCGTCGCGCCCCTCCTGCACCACGTGAGACAAAGTCGGGCTCATCGCGGCACCTCCTAACGGTCGACTCTACCCGCAGAGACCATACCTAGCGGATGCATCACTCTAACGACCGCCCGGCCGCGTCCTTTCGCTCATCAGTCGCCGCGGCTCTCGCCTCTCTCATCGGGATGATCTCGGCACGCTCGGCCAGATCCGCCAGGGCGGCAGCGAGCACCCGGTCCCGGTCCTCGGTGGCGTGCTGGTATCTCAACGCTGCCGCTGGCGACGCGTGGCCGGCTCGGCGCTCCTCGCGAACGAGGGTTGACGACAGGTAACTCCTGAACACGTAGGGGATCTACCACGAGGTGGTCCCCGGCTCCCAAGCTTCGGTTCTTCCCGGAATCGAACAAAGGAGCCGAGGACCGTGGCTGACCGTATCAACCTGGCGCTTCGACGGCGCGACATGGTCGTGTTCCGAACGATCGACGCAGAGGGGCGCCGGCCGGTCGTCCACGTCGCCGGCCGGCATGCGGTCGCGCTCTGCCCGAGCTGCGGTCGCCCGTCGGTGACGACGATCGGGAGGGGCTGGCGAGACGTGATCGACGTCGTGCGCTCCCTCGTCGTCACGCTCTCGGTCTGCGTGCGGCGCTTTGTCTGTGAGTGGGGGGGCTGCACGCAGCGAAGCTTCGACGAGCGCTTCGAGGGGATCGGGGCGCGGCGGGGCGAGCGAGCGGGCACTCGGCTTCTTCGCCGACCTCGCACGCGGCCGGGCGACGAGGGCCGTCGCCCGGGACCTCGGGGTCCCCGAGCACTACCTGCGCCTCGCGGTCGGAGCCAAGCACAAGGCCGCGAACGAGCGACGGCGGAGACGGCTCGGGACCCGCCTCGCGATCGACGAGGCGAGCCTCAAGAAGGACTTCGTCTACGCGACGGTGTTCTCTGACCCGGTCCGTCGCGTCGTCGTCGACGTCGGTCCGGGCCGCGACGGTGCGGTCGTCTGGGCCTTCGCCGGGCTCTACCGCGCGGCCGAGCCCAAGGAGGTCCGCGCCCACCCTCGTCGAGGGACCACGCCCATCGACCGACGACTTCCGTGCTGTGCTTGTGGAGAATCGATGAAGGCCATGCCCGCTTCCATCACCGCACTCATCGTCGGATCGACGTGGTAGGCAGCTGCGAGACCGCTGTGGACGGCCCCGCCGATTCTGTACCGGAGGGTCGGAAGCCCTCGGCGACTGCTCCCCGTGGCGGCACGTGGACCGCCCCGATCCAAGATGGCCGAAAGCTCCCCAGTCGCGCCGGGTCCCCTTCGACGTGCTAGATCCCTGGGCAGGGGCGCACAAGGCGACGATCGAGTCGGGACGGACCCGTGGCGGCGCGTCCGAGGGGCAATCGGGCCATGGCGGGGCCACGGCAGGAAGTGGGGAAGAGTTCGATGAAGGCAGCGCAGCTGGTCGCGCCAGGTCGTTTTGAGATCGTCGAGGTGCCCCTGCCGACGGTCGGGGCAGGGGAGGTCCTTGTGGCGATGCGGCGCGCATCGATCTGTGGGAGCGATCTCCATGCCGTCTTCGGCGCCCACCCACGCGCCGTGGAGTCGATGCCGCCGGGGGCCCCCGGGCACGAGGGAATCGGCGAGGTGGTCGTGTCGCGTGCCGAGCCATTCTCGCCTGCTGACCTCGTGCTCACCGTGCCGATGCCGGGCTCGGGGGGCTGTTACGCCGAGCATCAGGTCGTCGGCGCCGATTTCCTGGTCCGGCTCCCAGAGAACGGCGACACCGCCCGGCTGCTCCTCGCCCAGCAGCTCGGGACGACCGTCTACTCGTTCCGGCGATACTGGCCCGCGGGGCTCGACGCCGAGGGTGCCACCGCGGCGATTGTCGGTGCTGGCTCGGCCGGCCTGTTCCTGCTCCAGCTCGTCAAGCTCGCCGGCTTCGCGCATGTCGTCGTGTGCGATCTCGACGAGACCCGGCTCGAGGTCGCCGCCGCGCTCGGCGCTGACGTCATCGCCCATGCCCCGAGTGACTCCTTCGTCGAAGCGGTGCGCCGGGTCACCAGGGGCGCCGGGGCCGAACTCGTCGTCGAGGCCACAGGCCTAGACCAACGCCGGGCCGACTGCGTCGAGGCCGTGCGCTATGGGGGCCGGATCGGCTTCTTCGGCCTCCCCGAGCACGCCGGCCCCGTCCCGTTCCCCCTCGCACAGGCCTTTCGGAGGGCGTGCACCATCGAGATGGCCGGCAACGCCCAGCTCGAGCCGGGACTGCGCTCGTTCCGGGAGTCCCTGGACCTGATCTCCTCCGGCGCGATCACGGTCGAGCACATGCTCGAGCCGCGCTTCTCGCTCCTGCGCTTCCAGGAGGCCTTCGAAGCGGCCCGCGACCACGTCGGGGTCAAGATCTCCGTCGATCTCACTGGGGTGACGGGGTGACGGCGAGGGGCACGCCATCTGGGTCGGGTGCTCCTAGCCGTCACCGTCACAGGTGCTCGTCTGCCTCGCCGGATCGGTCGCGCCGAGCGGGCCCGTGACCTCCGCTTCAGCGTTTTCCCGCACGTGCTCAGTGGTACGCAGAACGCGCGAGCCAGAACCACGAACTCAGCCGATTGATACCGGTCACGCTGAGCGCAGAACGGCACCTACGTGTTGGGGTCCGTCGATGGTACGTTGGGAGGTTCGAGCCGGGTGACGGTGGTGATCCTGTCGATGCTGCGATCGAAGGACGCGACGACGCCGACGCCGCTGCGTTCGGCGGCGGCGACGAGGTAGGCCTCGGCGAAGTCGAGGCGGTCGGTCTCGTAGACCTCTACTGCCCGCAGGAGAAGCTCGGGATCTACGACGCGCAGCGCCTCGAAGCTCACCATCGCTCGCACCGCTTCGGCCACCTGGGGCCGCTCCACGTCGTAGAACGACTCGAGGACGTAGACGGTTTCGGCCACGATGAGGTCGGCGAGCAGTAGCTCGTCGGCCTGCGCGAGGAAACGAGTGGCGCGTGCGGCGAGGTCGGGAGGGTCACCGGTGAGGTGGCGCACGAGCACGCTCGTGTCGACGAAGGCCCTCACTGTCGGGACTGGCCCCGGCTGCGATGGGTGCGGCGCAGCACCTCGTTCCAAGGCGTGCCTCGCTTGTCCACCGGAACGGCGACGCTGCCGGCGAGCTCGAGGAGGTCCGGCGTGCGCGCGAGCACGGCTCGGCTGCCCTCGAGGTGGAAGACGACGCTGTCGCCCTCACGAAGTCCCAAGGCCTCGCGGACGGACTTCGGCACAGTGAGCTGACCTTTTGAGGTCAGTCGGGCGGCGACATCCATGGGGGACTCCTTACATGATGGATAGAGTAAGGATACAGCCCCGAGACGTAGGGTGCGCGCGGGTGCGGCCCGAGGATCGGTGCCGCGCCGCACCGAACAACGCGTCAGAACTCCGTTGTCATCGGCACCGGCGCCGCGCCAGATCGGCACGTCGGGGTGCGCCTGACGCCTCGGAGGACCTTGGAGTGGGACCCTGTTGTTCGGTGACGATCGCGGCTGGGAAGCCTGCGCCACCGTCCGTGCTTCTGCAAGCGACGCGATAGCAAGCACCCGGCGATGCAGATGAGGTGTTCGGGAGCCGTCAGGCGCCGCCGACGTCCACCCGGTGGTCGCGCTCCACGAGGTGACAGGTCTGGCACGGATCCTCGCTGAGTGCCGTTGTCGAATACCTCGCGCAATGCAAGGCTTCGAGCCAGCACATCGTGATCGCGAAGCGTGCCCGGCTGACGCTCCCGAGCTCCGAGTGATCGAGCACCTCGCAGGTGACCGGCTCCGAAACAACCGCATTCAGCGGTGCCGTGTCGGGTGGAATGAGCGGCGCGGCACCGCTGCCGCCTGCGTACCGTTCGCTGGCGAGCAGGCCCAAGGCTGGGCAAGGAGCCGTCTGGCGAGTGCTAGCGGACCGAGAGGAAGGAAGTCGCATGACGCTGTTGCTTGAGCTCTCGGAGCTAGGGAGTCTGCCCGACCCCGTGCTGTTCGTCGACGCGCGCATCTTGGCTGACTACGAGCGTGGACACATCCCCGGAGCGATCCATCACGACACCTTCGAATTCGCGAACGAGCAGACCGACGGGGAGCACCTCGAAGAGGTGGTGGACGCCTGGCGGCAGATGTTCTGTGACGTCGGAATCACCTTCGACGACGCTGTCGTCTTCTATGACGTGGGCACGGAGAACCGAGCTGCACGGCCGGCGTTCATGCTCCACCACCTCGGTCACCCGAACGTTCACGTGCTTCACGGGGGCATGACGGCTTGGCTTGACGACAATCGCGGCCTGAGCGCCGAGACGACGAGGAAGCCGGCAGTCTCCTGGGCCGCGCCGCCGTCCCAGAGGCGCTCCGGCATGGTGGTGGGCGTAGACGAGGTGAGCGCATGTCTTGGCCGAGAGGACGTTGTCCTCCTCGACGTGCGCGACGAGTAGGAGTTCGAGGGAACGCGTCAGATGCAGGGGAACCCGCGACTGGGAAGGATCCCGGGCGCGCGTTCATGCGAATGGAGGCGGTTCCTCGAGCACCGGGCCGAGTATCCAGCCGACGCTGGGACCGCGCGCGACGAAGGTTACGTTCTCGAGCGGCTTCGAGCAGTCGATGAGCTCCGAGCCGAGCTCGACAAGGTCGGGGTATCTCGGCCCGACACCGAGGTCGTGATCTACTGCCAGAAGAGCCATCGCGCGTCGCTCGTCTACCTCGTGTTCGAGAAGCTTAGGTACACCAACGGCCAGGTGTATGTGGGGTCCTTCAGGGAGTGGTCTAGGCGCATGGATCTGCCGGTCGAGGCGTAGCCGCGGGCGGCAGGGCGAAAGCCGCATTGCTGACCCCAGAGCCGTAAGGCGCTGACGGGCGAGCGTCATCCGAGGACGTCAACTTCGCACCGGGATACACCGTGCCAACGTGCCCGGGGGCAACGACGACGGGGTCACGGGATGACGGTCTGTCCGCCAGCCAGAGTGCCACTGCTCGTCGCGCCCGAATACGTCGCGGTAATCGGCCAAGTTCCTTGCGGAGGAAGACACCGCGAAGGGCGACACGGCCGAGCAGCCGGCCCGTGAGGTGGTCGACCACCGCCCAGCAGGCTTCGGTCGGCCATGTTCGCAGGACTCGTCGTCGTATTGGCGAGCGTGGGTCTCATGGTCGCCGTTCGCCAACCACGCAACGCCTTGGGTTGGTGCCTCTTGGGCGTGCCTTTCCTCGGCCTCGTCAACAACGTAGCCAGCTCGTACTCAGTACTCGACTAGCGGATGCGACACGGAAGCCTGCCACTGGGCGCCGTGGCTGTCATCGTCCAACCGACCTGGGCACCTGCCATCGTCCTCGTCGGATTCGCCCTGCTGATCTTCCCTGACGGCATACTGCCGGCGGGGCGCTCCCGCTGGCTGGTGTGGGCCGTGACTGCGCTCAGCATTGCGTGGATCGTAGGTGCGCTCGGCATCGCCGTGAGCGCCATCATGGGGCACAACATTCACGTCGACTCGGGTGGCAACCTCCTGACCGAGGACCGGATTCCGGCCGCCTGGGCATGGTACGGCGACGTCCAGGACATCGTTTTGCCTGCGTATGCGGCGAGCATCGTGTTGTGGGCGATCCAACAGGTCTCGAAATACCGGCACGCGACCGGTGACCGGCGGTTGCAGTTGAAGTGGCTGTACAGCGGAGCGGCGCTCTCGATCGTTGGCGGCGTGCTGTTGCTCGGAGCCGGCAGTGATGCCTCGGCCTTCAATCCAGTGGCCATCGTCGGTGCCGTGGGCCTGGCAGCGCTCCCGATCAGCATGGGTGTGGCGATCCTGAAGTACCGCCTCTACGAAATCGACCGTGTGATCAGCCGTACGCTCTCGTACGCGCTCGTCTCCGGGCTTGTCGTCGGAACCTACGTCGGGGTGATCACGCTCGCGACCAAGGTGCTCGACTTCTCCTCACCTGTCGGTGTCGCCGCGTCGACGCTTGTCGCCGTCGCGCTGTTCAATCCCCTTCGGCGCCGGGCGCAGCATTTGGTCGATCGCCGGTTCAATCGCGCCCGCTACGACGCCGAGGTGACTCTCGCGGCGTTCCGAGCACGCGTTCGCGACGCAGTCGACCTCGCCACGGTCCAGAGCGAACTCGTCGACGCCGTTCACGGCGCCTTCGAGCCGACGCATGTCGGCGTATGGATTAGGCCTGCCGGCACTGACGGGCGCCGGCGCTAGTCGCACGGGCCTGACGCGCGACCGGCCGACGCGTGGAGAGACTCGTCGACCCAATCGAGCCTCTGGCTCCAGGTCGGCAGCGGCAGCGTGACCATCACCGGCTCCAGATCCACCCTGACGCCGTTCGCCGCGAGGTAGGAGCCGCCCGACTAGGTGAGCGACATCTGCGAAGGCGTCGGCTGGAGGACGCCGCCCCCATAGACGACGGGCCGAACGCTCCGCCGGGATAGATGGGCGCCCACGGCTAGACGCCCACCGGGCCACATCCGCTGCCGTCGAGTACGTAGCCATCATCGTTCGACAAGCTCACAAGCACAGCGGGCGGCCTTCCGACGTTCGCTCTCCGAGGCACGCGGCCGTTTCGCGTGACATGCTGGCGACGATGTGATGGCGCTGTCGTTCCCCCTTGCTCTCGCCAGGGGCGCCGAGTCGCTCACCTATCTCGTCATCGACTGCTCGTTGATCGACTAGGAGGTGCACCATGCCACTGAAGCTCGGCCGGAAGATGGGACGTTCGCTCCCCGAGGACGTGCTCCGTCTCACCGACTACCTCGTCGACCCGCTCCCGGTGTGGGACGGATCCGACAATTTCACCTCGGGCATCACCGACTGGGGGATGCTCGGGAACGGGCCCGACCCGCTCGTCACGAACCAGGGGCCGGGCTTCGGGGGCGTCGGCGACTGCGGGCCAGTCGGCGACTACCACTACAACCTCGCCAACGCCGCCACCGCGAAGGAGACGCAGCCATCGATCGGCGGCCAGGTCCCGAATGAGATCGTCGCCGAGTACCTCGCCTACGACGGCGGGCAGGACAACGGTGTCGACCTGGCGGGCTGGCTCACCTACCGGCTCACGCACACGCTCGCTGGCCTGCCGGTGATCGGCGGGTTCGCCCAGGTGTCAGACTCGGGCGCCGAGTTCCAGTCGGCGCTACACGTCTTCGCCGGGATCTATGCGGGCATCCTCATCTCCCAGGAGGCGTACGACCAGTACCCGGACGCGTGGACCTCGACGGCGACGGACTGGATCGGCGGGCACTGCGTCCCGATCCTGGCGCGCAACGCCGACAACGGCGTCTGCGTCACGTGGGGCACCCAGCAGAGGTTCTCGTGGCCCTGGTGGCGCGTCGCGCGGGAGGAGGCGTTCGTCATCTTCACGCCCGAGCAGATGAACGCGCCCGGCGGCGTCTTCCAGGGTGTCAAGGTCGCGCAGCTAAAGGCCGACCTCGCGAAGCTGGGCGGCACGACATGACCACCCGAGGACTCTGGGCGCCCGCCTACCTCCGGGGGCGTCGCTGAAGGTGAGCGGTGAGGGCGGCATCGCCCTCCAGCGGATCAGGCTGTTCTGCGCAGCGTAGACCTCACGACTGAAGGGCAATTGTGCCGCCGTGACCGGTACTGTTGCGCAAACGTATTCAGCGGATCGTGACGCTGACGCAACGCTCGCAGCCTTCGTCAGACGCCTTCGCGACTTTGTCGGTCTCAGGTCGGTCCAGGACGACCTCGTCAACGCCAGTCATCGGGACGAAGCACTTGCCGTCCAGCGACGAAGCGGCGGCTTACAAGTGGCCCAACCCGCGAACTCGGCTCGGTCGCCGTCACTTCAGGTCGCGAGTGCCGATCGCTGGGCCCCGCTCGTCCTGAACCACCAGGAGCCCCGCTCGGGCGGCATTGTCGAACAGGTCGTCGACCAGCACCGGGCTGCGGCCAACCGCGGCGAGCATCGACGCAGCGATCGCCGCGCGGTAACCGGCGGCGCAGTGGAGCCATACGGGCACGCCCGCATCGACCCCGGTCGAGCTCACCGGGGAGGTCGGGGAGCGGGATGCTCTGGGCGACCTGAAGGTGGCCCTCCCGCCACTCGTGCCGATGACGCACGTCGACGACCTGAAGCCGCCCTCCAGCGGACTGCGCCTCGGCGAGGTCCGCGAACGTGGCGACCGGATAGCTGCGGGAGGCCGCACCGGGCCCGATCAGCAGCCGCTCGGTCGTCCACGCCGCGATCTCCACGACGCCCGATCCGGGCGAGGAGCGAGACCGCTGCCTCGACTTGCGAGCGCTCCGACCCGATCAGCGTGATTGGCTCCTCGAAGGGCACGACCCAGCCGGCATAGATCGGGAGGTGCTCTGCGAGCTCAATGTTCAACGCGCCGACGCGGTGCACCTCGGCGAAGCGACGGCGAGGGCGCAGGTCGACGACCCAACCCCGCTGGCGAGTATGTCCTCCACGGCCTCGGCGCTCGACGCCTCCGACAGCTCTGTCCTCGGCTCGGGTTGGCCGGCGCGATTGAGCGGCCCCATGTAGCGGTAGTGGCCTGGGATGGGCGGCGGGTCAACGGTAACGCGGAGCACGAACTCCTCGACCTCCTCGGTGGCCGCCGGGTTGCGCTTTCGCTCGCCGCTGATCGTCGATTGGGCATCGGCGCCGCCTTGGCTTGGCGTTGCAGAACAGAAGCTGCCGAAGCCATGGGTCGGGAGCACAACGGTCGAGCCGGCGAGCTCGGTCAGCAGCCTGCGGACCGAGCTCCACTGGTCGCGCGCGAGCGGTCCCGCCCTATCGGCGCCCAGCAGGTCGGTGCGGCCCGTGGTACCAGCGAGCAACGAGCCGCCGGTGCACACGAAGCTCTGCGAAGCACCATCGCCCCGGGCATCCTCGAAGTGGTAGGCGAGATGGTGCGCCGTGTGCCCAGGGGTGGCGATGACGCGCACCCGGACGTCACCCGACTCGAGGCGATCGCCGTCGCGCCGTCTCCAGGTACGGGAGCGGGTCACGTTGGGGGTCGACGACTACGGCGACCGCTCCGTCGTGGACGAGATAGGTCCGGTCGCCGAGACCGAGAGCATCGAAGGTGACGACCTCCAACACGTCGTTGCGGGTCTCGCCCGGTGCAGCGGTCATCTGGCCGCGTGCCCGGGCTGGGCGGTGAGGCGCTTCGCCAGACGCTCGGCCTGACATCGGATCTCCGGGACCGCCGTTGTCTCGAGCAGACCGCCGCGCCGGCCCGAGCCGACCACGTGGAAGTGTCCGGTGACGGTACCGTCGCCACCGACGAGGTGACCGTCGATGTCGGTGTCGACCCCCATCCCGGTGGCGTCGGCGCGGGCGAGGCCGGAATCGATGAGGCTCGTAAGAAGGCGCGAGCCCCCGGTGCGCTCACCCGACGGACCAGTACAGTTGACCACGGCTTCCACCTCCAGCAGCTCGTCTCCCTGGTCGCCTCCGGTCAGGTGGGCGCGCAGCTTGTCGCCGGAAACGTCGATCGCGCCCAGACGGCCGCGCCCGACGTCGAGCCGGCCGGCCGAACGGACGCGGTCGAGCTCGGCGACGACGGCCGGCGCCATCCGGTGCCGGTGGATCTCCCAGTACCGGAGCGCGTGGCGGCACAGCCGCCTTCTCTCCTCCACCGCCAGGGCAGACCACAGCTCGGGTACCTGGCGGCGGACGCCGGCCACGACGGCGCGCCAGTCGTCGCCGGCGAACTCGGCCTTGTTGACCGCGACGCGGATCGACCGCATCAGCTCGCGCGCGGTTGTCGCCGGTTCCACTTTTCCTTCCCAACCTGTCGTCGTCGACCCACAGTGCCGCTCGGGGACGAGGCCGTGGCGCGAGCGTGCGTGCAGCATGCGGCCGTGCTCGGCGCGCCCGAGGCTCAGGGCTACATCCACCATCGTCAGCCCGGTTCCGACCAGGAGCACGCGCGAGCGCGCGTCGATCCTCTCCAGGGCGCCGGCGATGACACCGGCAGCGATCGCCGGCCCGACAGCCCGGGCGATGTTGATCGTGACCGAGTTCAGCGAGACCGCGTTGCGCAGCTCGGACTTGCCCACGAGTTCGAGCACGATCGACTGGCGGGCCGGGTTGTCGAAGGCTCCCGCGAGCCCGGCCCCGAGCGCGATGAGAACGATCATCCAGATCTCGACCGTGTGGGTGAGCGTCAGCACGCCAAGGACCAGGGCGAGCAACCCCTGGGTGCTCTGGGTCATGATCAGCAGGCGGCGCTTGTCCATCCGGTCCACGACGACCCCGCCGTAGGGCGACAGGAACAGGATGGGGAGAGACTGGACCGCGACGATGAGCCCGAGGTCGGTCCCCGAGTGCGTCCGCTCGTAGACGAGCCACGGGAGCGCGATCTGCTGCATCCACGTGCCGATGAGCGACACGACCTGGCCCAAGAAGTAGTGGCGGTAGTTACGGTTGTGCAGCGAGGAGAAGATCCCTCCCCGCGACGCGCTGACGGCCCTCACCGGTGACCTGCAGCGCTTCCGTGCCCGACGTGTAGGTGGAGAGGTATGTTAGCTAAAGTAATCGACCTACTAGGATATGTCGAGAGCTGTCCGGCGGTCGACCGCGCGGCGCGAGCCGGCCGGGCCTTCACGCCCCGCTCGACCTCGTCGCGGCGCAGCTCGGTGCAGACCTCCCTGACCTCGGGTGACGACACCCGCGAGACCGCGCGATTAGCGTGCGCCTCGCCGGCCCGTCGAGTCCTGGCGCGGGCCGGTGGAGCCCGGCGAATGCGGTCGAATGACGACGAACGTGGCAGTTGAGCAGGACTTCCAAGACGCGGGCCGCATCTGGCCCTGTTCGCCAGGACCGCGTACCTTGCCTTCCAAGCTGGTCACGCCGGTCCGCTTCCCGTCGCCCGCTCGAGCGCGCGAACTGCGACTGCCCGCGTCGAGCCGCGGGTGGCACGTCATCGGGCGCGCTGGCCGCAGTTCGAAGAGCTCGCCACCCCCAGGAGACAGCGAACGACATGGCGCTGAACGGGCAGCTCAGAAAGTGTGAATGCCTCGACGACAACGCCCGAGCCCGTGATGCGCTCGCGCAGTTGGCCCGGGTCGCGAGCTGCCTCGCCGATCGTTCCATTCGGCTCCCGGGTCCCGAGGAGATCCCGTGAGCGCGACCGACCCGAGGGTCTTCACCGTCGCGAGGAACCCCGATCCCCTCTCGAAGCTCCCGTTCCTCATCCGGCTTCCACTCCCAACCGGAGCGCTTGTGCTGAAGGCAGGCGACCGCTGGCCCCGCACCGCCAAGGTGTACTGCCACCGCGAGGTCACCTGGCCAGACGATGCCGAGATCGTCGAGGAGGTCCCGGTCAGGAGCTGCGTCCGCCGCGGTCAGGCGATCGACCTCGTGCTCGACCGGGGCCGGGAGAACCGATCCCAGGTGATCTTCACCACGATCCGCGGACGGGAGGGGATCTTCTGGCAGTCCCCGAAGACGACGAGGACGTCGCGCCCCGCCGTTCGGGTGCCGGTCCGACGGGCCTCGGGACTGGGCGAGGTCGCGATCGCCGTCGACACCCGGGAGCACTATCCCTACCGCTTCGCTCGCCAGCGCTCCCGCACCTACCGGCGGGCCCTGCCGGCGGGAGACTACGGGGTCGAGCACGACGGTGGGATCGTCGCGGCGGTCGAGCGAAAGTCGATCCAGGACCTCGCGAAGAGCCTCGTCGACGGATCACTCACCTATGCGTTCGCGGAGCTCGCGAACCTTGAGCGTGCTGCCGTGGTCGTCGAGGACCGCTACGGCGCGATCTTCAAGCTCGACTTCGTCGCGCCCGGCTTTATCGCCGATCTCCTCGGAGCGCTCCAGGTCCGCTATCCGAACGTGCCGATCGTCTTCTGCGACACGAGACCGCTCGCGGAAGAGTGGACCTTCCGCTTCCTCGGTGCCGCGCTGGCTCACGTGCAATCGGCGCCGTCGTAGGGCGCTTCCGTGCTCGCCGCTTCGAACGGACTAGGACCAAGGGCACGTGGCTGAGTTCGAGCTCCCCACGGACCGACTACTCCTCCGTAGCTGGCAGCCGGCCGATCGCGCTCCTTCGCCGCGATGAACTCCGACATCGCAGTCATGGAGTACTTCCCTGCCCTGTTGACCGTGGATGAGAGCGACGCGCTCATCCTGCGGTTCCAGGCGGAGTTCGCCGCGCGGGCTTTTGTCCGTGGGCGATCGAGGAGCGGGTGACCGGCACCTTCATCGGCTTCGTCGGCCTTCGCGACGTTCCCGACAACCTCTCGTTCGCCCCCGGTGTCGAAGTCGGATGGCGGCTTGCGCGACCATTCTGGGGCCGCGGCTACGCGACCGAGGCCGCATCGGCGGCGCTCACCTTTGGCTTCGAGACGGTCGGTCTCACCGAGATCGTCTCGTACACGTCAGCGATCAATCTGCGATCCCGTCGGGTCATGGAGCGCCTCGGGATGTCACGCAACCCGGCGACGACTTCGAACACCCGAACGTCGCCACGGCAAACCTGCTGCGACCGCACGTCCTCTACAGGTTCCGCGGCGCGGAACGTCGCGCGCGTCGTCGTGACGCGCCGCGTGCTCGGTGACCGTTAGTACTCGTGGCTTTCGAGCCACTCGATGTACTCCGCCATGCCAAGCTCGATGTCGTAGCGCGGCACGAAGCCGGTCGCATCTCGTAGGCGGCCGAGGTCCATGTACGCGGCGTGCTCACCGGTGTCGGCGGCGCCGACCGCGTCGAGCGCGCCACTCTGCGCGACCGACGCGCCTTCGTAGCTCACGTCAGGGCGGGCGGCGCGCGCGGCGGCGAGCACCTCCGGATCGGCGACCGAGCGCCCGGGACCGACGTTGTACGTGCGGTGCGACAGCTGCGGCGCGACGTGCAGCAGGCGGAGCGCCTCGGCGCAGTCCTTCACGTAGCAGTAGTCGTGACCGCCGGTGCCGACCGCCGGTCCCGGCAGGTGCTCCTCTTGCCGGCCTGCCGCCCTGTGTGCGACGCGGCTCGGATAGTTGCGCATCGAGCGGTAAAGCGGCCCGTAGACCTCGCCGATCCTGAGCACGACGACGTCGAGCCCCGAGCGGTCGCCGTAGTAGATGGCCAACTCCTCGGTCGCCCGCTTCAGTGCGCCGATCGAATCCCCGGCGTCGACGAGCAGGGGCGCGTCCTCGCGGAATGGGGAGGTGGTCCCGCCCGAGTAGACCGAGACCGAGCTGGCGATGCTGACGCGCCCGAGTTCGAACGAGCGGGCGACCTCCATGACTCGCACAAGCCCCACGACTGTCGCATCGATGCCCGCGCCACCGTAGGTGTCGCCGAGGCTCGGCGATGCCAGGTGGACGATGCTCGTGATGCGGTGCTCCTTCACGACAGCGAGGAGCTGGTCGGCGTCGGTCACGTCGGCCCGCACGGCGACGAGGGCGCCGCCACGCTCTCCCGGGAGCTCGGCCCGGTCGACAGGCCGACGATGGCACGTGACGACGACCTCATCGCCAGCGGCGAGGAAGGCCTCGGCGAGGTGCCGCCCGATGAAGCCGCCGCCGCCAGTCACGAGCACCGTCATCGCCAGGACCTCCGCCGATCGGTCACCGGGATCGGGTCGTCTGCGCCGCGTCCTGGCGCGAGCGTGCCGGGCGACGTCCGCCAGTGAGCTGTGCGATGCACGGGATCCTCAGTCGGAAGCGAATCTCGAAGTATCCCATCGCGCTTCGGCCGTGGGCAACGGCGCACCGACTCCCCTCGGTGACAGGCGCCCGCACCAAGGCGTGGCGGTCGCCGGCGTCTGCAGCGGAGCCGCCACCCGAATGCCGTCGGTTCGGCACGCACATCTGACACGCTGTGAGCGGCGATCCTGAGCGGATGGGACGGGAGACGCGTGGGCGCTCGCCTGCATTCGGCTCGAAACAGGCGGCACGCGGCTCGAGGTCGACTCCATACGGCGCGAGCCGCCCGCCGCGTCGGCACGTGGCGGGCGGCAGCCGTGGCTACGAGCGTGGTGGTCGTCGCGGGCGTCACAGTCACCGCGCTGTCGCCGTGGCACTCACCGTCCGGCGCCCCGAACAGCGCGCCCGGCACGAGCCCCAGCGCCTCGACGGTGGCGCCGGTCCTGGCCCGCGCGGCGGGCTCGGCAACGACGACGACGACCTCGCCCTTCAGCCGCGTACCGCCGGGACCGTCCTCGGACCTTCGGCAGCTGACCCTCGTCGACACGATCGGCGGGGACATCTCGCCGAAGTCGGTGGACGCCTCCGACACCGGCCTCGTGTTCGCCCAGAACATGATGTACCGGCACACGGTCACCGTCTACGACAGCGATGGCCGCCTGGTGCGGACGATCCCCGACAGCGTCGACATGGCGCAGTTCGGCTTCCCGGGGCATCCCGGAGTGACCCGTGGAGCTCCCGTCGAGGCCGCCTTCTCCCCCGACGCCCGATACGCCTACGTCTCCAACTACTCGATGTACGGCGCGGGGTTCGGCCCTGAAGGGAGCGACACGTGCACGCCGGCGTCTGCCGAGGCAGCGGGCGACACCGACAGCTACGTGTACCGCATCGACACGCGCACGATGACGGTCGACCAAGTGATCGAGGTCGGCCTCGTCCCGAAGTTCCTTGCCGTGACGCCGGACGATCGTTACCTCCTCGTCGCCAACTGGTGCTCGTTCGACCTGAGCATCGTGGACGTGGCGACGCATCGCGAGGTGCGCCGTCTTGCGATGGGCGCGTACCCCCGTGGCATCGCGATCTCGCCGGACTCCTCGACCGGCTACGTCGCGATCATGGGCGGCGACGCGGTCGTCAAGGTCGACCTGAACACGCTCACCGTCGAGGGCTCCTTCTTCGTCGGGTACGACCCGCGGCACCTGGTGATCAGCCCCGACGGTCGCTACCTCTACGCCTCCTTGAACCAACCCGGCGACGTGGTGAAGGTCGACCTGAGCGACGACCGGGTGGTCGCTCAGGTCCACACCGGTGAGGACTGCCGGTCGCTCGCAATCTCGTCGGACGGTCGGTCCCTCTACGTCGTCAACTACCTCTCCAACACCATGACGAAGCTGCGCGCCTCCGATCTTGCGGTACTCCAGACGGTGTCGACTGGCGTGCACCCGGTAGGCGTGACCTACGACGCGACGACCGGAGACGTCTGGGTCGCCGTCTACACAGGTGAGATCCTCGTCTACGCCGACCGCTGATCCCCGCCGGCGCACCACCTCGACGCCCGGGCGCTCGCCGGATCACGAGCGTTATGCGAGCGCGCGACGCGGCGGGTCCGCGCTCGAGGAATCTGAGGTGATGTGCACCTGCGGCCAGTACCGACGGCACTTCTTCCCCTAACGGCGGGGCGCCCTCGGCGTCGGGCGTCGCGGCGTTGCTCAGCTTGTTCGCGGGCCAGCAGAGGCCCGCTGCCGGCTCCAGCGCTTGTGCCGCGCGGGATGGACCAGCACCACCGGGCAATGGGCCCCGCGCGTCACCTCGTGGGAGGTGCTCCCCACGATCAGGGCGGTGACGAGTCGACGTGACCGGGCCCCGAGGACGATCAGGTGCGCGCCGAACTCGCCCGACTCGGCCAGGATTGCCTGCGCGAGTCGCGCCCGGTGGACGTCGCGGACGGCTGCCTCGGCGGGCACGCCACTGACCTGCAGCTGGCTCGCGGCATCGCGTACGAGCTCGCGCGCCTCCGCCGTGGATTCGAGGAAGAACCTCGCGCCCCGGCACTGGTCCCACTCCCGCAGGTGCAGGACACGCACGCGCGCATCGAACGCGCCGCAGAGCTCGACCGTGGCGGCGAGGGCTGCCTGCGACGGCTCGAGGCCGCTGAAGGGAAGGAGGATGCGCTTGACGCTCGGGGCCCGGGACCATCGAGCCGTGTCATCTTCCGGCGGGGCGGAGACCGTGTCGAGATACCGCACGACCTCGCGTTCGAGGACCGACGCGTCGTCGGTCCGAGGGAGAGATCCCGTCGTTCCCATCGTGGTACCTACCGTGTTCGATCCTCAGGGGACCGGTTGCCGTCAGCGGCCCGGCCATCCCCAATCGTCGGCAGCGGCGCGTGAACCGGAGATAGACGTGGGCCCGGGCGCGTGAATAAATCGTGAACCAACCCGCTCGGGGCGCTCCCGTCCCTGCGGCACGCGAGGCGCGGGCGAACCGGCAGCGCCGGTCAATCGCAGCTCCAGACGGGCAGGCCGCGGGGCCAACGTCACCTCCGCCGTGCCCGGAGGTTGCGGTTCTTGATCCGGTTGCCGCAGACCGCCATGTCGCACCACGCGCCCCTGCCGCCGTGGGAGCGGTCGTAGAAGGCCCAACGGCAGTCGTCGTTCCGGCAGGCCTTGAGACGCGTCCAGCTGCCGTCGCCCTGGGCGTCGCGGATCACCACCAGGAGGGTGCAGAGGGGACCGGCGAGCCCACCGGCAGCGTCCGGCACGAGGTCCACCAGGCCGTTCGGACCGACCGTGACGTGGAGCGGAACCGCCCGTGCCAGGGTCTCGAGCGGGCGCAGGTCCTCCGGGGCCGGGGCTGGCCCACCGCCGTTGCGCACGAGCAGGGCGCGGATGCTCTCACGCACGTCCCGGGCGAAGGCCAGGTCGTCGAGGCCGGGCGTGTCGCCGCCCGCCAACAGGCCGGCGTCCGCGAGCCAAGCACGCGCCGACGCTGGCTCGGCCAGCAGATCGATGCCGGTGTCGCCCTCCCAGGTGTTGACGAATGCCTGGACCCGCCGGAGGGGCGGCGGTGCCGGCTTCGTCTCCTCAGGCAATGCCGCCGATGGGAGCGTCACCAGGCCAGCCTAGCGGTGCATGACCACTCAGGGCCCTTGACTGGTCTTCTAGTGACCGATAAAATGCTGTTGGTGGTCATGGCGGCCGGACCCATCCGCTGCCGTCCGCCGATCGATCAGGAGGCCGGTGATGATCGTGTTGCTGGAGGACGACCACGCCGCCATCTGCGCACGGCGCGTGAGCATCGCCGACCGCATGCTCGTGCGGCTGCGGGAGAGCCGGCTCGACCGTGAGCTCGCCCGCGGTGCCTCACCGGAGTCGAGCGTCGCGCTGGCGCTGCATGCCGAGCGGGTCATCCGCTGCGCGGAGCGGACGGACCTCGCCCGGAACCTCCGCCGGCTCCTCGAGGTCTCGGCCGCCCCGCGCACGCCGCTGCGGCCCGGCGCGCTGCTCTGCCGGGAGCGGGTTCTTGCCGCCCGCAACGAGACCGAAGCGCTGGCCGAGCGCCTCCTAGCCGCAGGGCCCGTGTCGGTCCGCGGGGTCGCCCGGCTACGGGTGCTGCTCTCCGACGGGAGCGGCCCGCTCTACCGACGGCGCGGCGGCGCCGACCTGCGCGCCGAGCTCAGCGATGCGCTCCACGCGCTGGACCCCCTCGCCTCCTGAGCCACGCATTCCCTCTGGCACGACCAGGGCGTCGAGCCGTCGCCGGCGGTCGCACACAGAATGCCGCGGCCATCCAGGAACCCGGGGAGCTCACGTGCCCGGGCGGGCCTTTCCCGGCCCGCGCCCGCTCGTGCTCCGGACGTAGCGATGCGCCTCATCCATGAGCTCACGCCACCGCGCCGCCGGCGCCACCTCGACGGCGACCCGTGCACGCATCCGGCGACCCGGGCTCGGCTCGAAAGCCGTCGCCTCTGCGGCGCCAGTCATCGCCGCGGCCCGAACCGCCAGCAGCTTCGGCACCAACCGACCCCGGGAGACGAAGGCGGAGCTTGCCGCCCATCTTCAAGCCCTCGTTCTGCAGGACACGTTCGAAGGTGACGCCTCCGAGCCCGAGGTGCTCCGTGACGAGCTCCTCGAACACCGCGTGCGGCGAACCGCCGGGTGGCGGTCCGGATCCGTTCACCCCCCGCCTGCCGGGCGCCGGCCAGCCGGCACTACCCTTGCCGGGGCGGACAGCACGCTTATATCGGTTAGCTATGGAGATAGATAAGGATCCGGCAAGCCCGGGGGCGGCGACCCCGGGTGAGCCCGTGTCGCCGATCGAGTTCCGGCTCGATCCCCGCTCGGGCGTTCCGACGTACCTGCAGCTCGTCCAGCAGGTCGAGCATGCACTCCGGCTCGGCTATCTGCGGGTCGGCGATCAGCTGCCGCGGGTGAAGGACGTGGTCGGCTCGATCTCCATCAACCCGAACACCGTGTTGAAGGCCTACCGCGAGCTGGAGCACAAGGGCCTCGCGATCGGCCGGCCGGGCCAGGGCACCTTCGTCATCGGTGCGCCCGAGCCGATCGAGCCGGAGCGGCTTGCGGCGTTGCGGGCACGCCTGCTCGACGGCTGGCTGCAAGAGGCTGCCGCGGCCGGGCTCGACGAGGACGGGATGCTCGCCGTGTTCGCGAGCGCCGTACGGGAGCTGCGCGACGCGGGCTCCCCGACACCGACCGGCGCCGTGGCCGAGGCGTGGTGGCGTGAACGCCATCGAATGCTCGGGGCTCGCCAAGCGCTACGGGCGCACCTGGGCCCTCAAGGAATGCTCTCTCGCGGTCCCCGGCGGCCATATCGTCGCGCTCGTCGGGCCGAACGGTGCGGGAAAGACGACGCTGCTCCAGCTGGCGACGGGCCTCTCCCGCCCGACGACCGGTTCGATCACCGTGCTCGACCACGTCCCCGCCGGCTCGCTCGACGCGCTGGAGCGGGTCGCCTTCGTCGCACAGGACGCGCCCCTCTACCAGCACCTGCCGGTGGCGGCGATGGTCGCGCTGGCCGAAGGCCTCGACCCGCGCTTCGAGCGCATCCGGGCAGCGCGCCGCCTCTTGGAGCTCGACATCGACCTCCACCGCAAGGTCGGCAAGCTCTCCGGCGGTCAGCAGGCCCAGCTTGCCCTCACCCTCGCGCTCGCCAGGCGCCCCGAGCTGCTGATCCTCGACGAGCCGCTCGCCCGGCTCGACCCGCTCGCGCGACACGACTTCATGGCCGCGCTGATGGTCGCGACCGTCGAGGACGGCCTGTCCGTCATGTTCTCCTCGCACGTCGTCGCCGAACTCGAGCGGGTCGCGGACTACGTGGTCGTCCTCGCGTCGGGCCGGCTCCAGGTCGCAGGCGACATCGCCGACCTCCTCGGCGGGCACTCGATGCTCACGGGGCCGGCTGGCGAGGCGGAGGAGCTGGCTGCGCGACTTGCCGCCGTCCAGGTGCGCCCGGCAGGTCGCCAGGCCCGTGTGCTCGTCCGCAGGCCGGCCGCGACCCCACCGCCGGCGGGCTGGGAGTCCGACGAGGTCTCCCTCGAGGAGCTGATCCTCGCCTACCTGCGCGCGCCGTCGGCCTCCGCGCTCCCCGGGCCCGTCGGGCCGTCGGAGGGCCACGCGGCGGATGGGCCCGCGTGACCTGGCTGCAGCACCGGACGGCGCTCGCCGGGGTGCTCGGCGTCGTCGGGGTGCTCGCGATCGCGCTGGTCGTGAACGAGACCGGGACGCACGCCGCGTACTCCCGGATCGTGGCCTCCGGCTGCCTGACGTCGTTCCACGTGCCGTGCGGTGAGCTGGAGAGCGCGTTCGGCGCGCGCGGCTACGTGCTCAACGCCCTCGTGGTCGCGATGCACGTGGTCCCGCTGCTGATCGGGACGTTCATCGGGGCGCCGCTCGCTGGCGAGCTCGAGTCGGGGACTTTCCGCTTCGCCTGGACGCAGGGTACCGGCCGCACCCGTTGGGTGGTCACCAAGCTGGTGCTGCTGGCAACCGTGGTCGGCGCGCTCACGTGCGCGTTGGGCCTCGTGTTCGGCTGGTACGTGCACCCTTTCGACGCCGTCGGGTATTCGAGCCGCTGGCTGCCGGGACGGTTCGACGTGACCGGGCTCACCCTCGCGGCCTGGACGCTGTTCGCCCTCGCCCTCGGTGCGTTCCTCGGCCTCCTCATCCGGCGCACCGTCGCCGCGATGGCGGCGACGGTGGCGCTCGCCGGCGCGCTCCTCGTCGCTGCCTACTGGCGGCTGGACGAACAGCTGCTCGGGCTCGGCCCAAGGGTCGCTCGCGCCTCGCCGGACGGATGGGCCGTCGGACCACTGCACACGTACGTGACGAGCCAGCTCCCAAGCAATCCCGGACCGCCCGGGAGCTGGCTCATCAGCTCCTGGTACACCGGGCCAGGCGGTGGCCGGTTGAGCACGGACGCGGCGAACCTCCTCCTCGGGCGCCTCGCGGTCATGTTCAAGCCCGCCGCCACCGTCAACGACGCCACCGCGTGGCTCACCGCCCATCACTACGTCTACTGGGTCAGCTTCCAGCCGCCCGGCCGGTACTGGCTCTTCCAGGGCATCGAGGGCGCGGTCCTCCTCGGCCTGGCGCTGGTGCTCGCGCTGGCGACCGTCGCCCTCGTGCGCCGACGGGGCTGACCGAGCGGAAGGAGGCCTCGGGGCGGCATAGTGGCGGCATGACCCGCGACGGCGACGAGATCGCTCCCGACGGGGACGCCTCGCCGGGCACGGGCGACGGTCGTCCCGAGCTCTCCGCCACCCGTTGGCTGCTCCTCGTCTACCGCATCCCGAGCGAGCCGACGCGCCTGCGTGCCGGGGTGTGGCGCAAGATCAAGGGTCTCGGCGCGATCTACGTCCAGAACTCGGCCGCGGCGCTGCCGGCCTCGCCCGCCGCCGAGCGCGCGCTGCGGGCGCTGCGGGCCGAGATCGGCGAGCTGGGCGGCGTCGCCTTCCTGTTCGAGGCCGGCGCGCTCGCCGGCCAGGCCCAGCTCGTCGAGCTGTTCAACACGGCGCGCGACGACGAGTACGAGGAGATCGTCGACCGGTGCGAGGACTTCCTCCACCAGGTCCGCAAGGAGTACGACGCCCGCCACTTCACCTACGCGGAGCTGGAGGAGAACGACGTCGACCTCGCCAAGTTGAAGGGCTGGCTCGACAAGGTCGCGAGCCGCGACGTGCTCGGGGCGGGGGGCGCCGCTGCGGCGGCCGAGGCGCTCGTCGAGTGCGAACGGGTGCTGGAGGAGTACGCGGCACGCGTCTACGCGGAGGAAGGTGAGTTCCCCTCGCACGCAGACGAGATCGGGCGGTCATGAAGAGTTCAGCGATTGGTCAGCTAACGATGGGCCTGCTGTAACGATCGGTCCCTATGGTCCCTAACCGTCGTTACATGATCGACATGACGGACGGACAGGAGGACCAGCGTGGTTCTGAACGTGCAGCACCCAACGCCCGCCCGGCACCGAGGGCGGACCCGGCTCGCTCCCGCCCTCGCGGGCGTGACAGCCGCCGGCCTGCTCGCTGCGGTTGCCACGGCGCCCGCCGGGGCGGCGACGGCCCACGCGACGAGCCGCTCAAAGGTCGTCACGCTCGTCGTCTACTCCGCCCAGGGCTACGACAAGCTCGCCACCGAGGACTTCTCGGCGAAGTACCACATCCCCGTCAAGCTGGACGACAACTCGACGGGCCCGTTGCTCACCCAGATCGAGGCGTCGAAGAACAACCCGAAGTGGGGCCTGCTCTGGGTCGACGGTGCGACGGCTTTCGCCGGGCTCGACACCCAGCACCTGCTGCTGCGTGGCTTCGAGCCCAACGTGGCGTGGAACTCGCTCGGCAAGCAGGCGGTTCCGGCCGACAAGAGCTACGTCCCGACCGGCATCACGCTGATGGCCGCGCTCGCCTACAACGCGGCCAAGGTCCCGAACCCACCGTCGAGCTGGCAGGCGCTGCTCTCGTCGCAGTGGAAGGGACAGGTCGGCATGAACGACCCGAGTCAGTCCGGCCCGACGTATCCCTTCATCGCCGGGATAATGAACTACCTCGGCAGCGTCAGCGCGGGTGAGTCCTACTACTCGGAGCTGAAGGCGAACGGGCTCGTCATCAACCCGACGAACGGGCCGACGCTCTCGGCGCTCGCTTCGGGCCAGATCAATCTGGCGCTCGTCCAGAGTTCGGCGGCCGTCGGCGCCACGTTCTCGGACAAGAACATCAAGGTGAAGTACCTGAACCCGGTGACCCTGCTTCCGAGCGCCATCGGCATCGACGCCAAGGCGCCGAAGCAGGAGCAGCTCGAGGCCGAGGAGTTCGCCTCGTACGTGCTGTCCCCCGCAGGCCAGAAGGTGATGCAGACCGGTGACCCGACGGGTGACTCGCTCTACTACCCGGTGCTCGACGGCGTGCAGCCCCGCAAGGTCCTTCCACCGCTCACCGGCGTGAGGACCCAGAACATCAACCCCTACACCTGGGGGCCGCGGGAGAACACCATCAACTCCTGGTTCGACCAGAACATCGTCCAGTGAGCCCCGAGCGCACGCGGCGGGAAGCCCCGTCCGGGCGCGCCCGCGGCGGGCGGCGGTCTGGGTGCTCGGCCGATGCCGCTGAGCGATCCCGGGCAAGGGTCCACCAGCTCGACGAGCGCGCCGAGCGGCACCCTCGTCGAGGACGGGCCCGCCCCCGACGCCCTCGAGACGGCCCTCGGCGGCCCGGCCCCCATGGGGCCGGGCCGCCCGGGTCGCGGCGGCCACCTCCAGGCCGCCGGTCACCTCAGCGCCGGCCGTAACCTGCTGCGGGCCCGGACGGTCGCCCGGCCGGTGCTCTGGCTCGTCCTCGGCTTCCTGATCCTCGCCCCGTGCGCCTGCTTCCTCGTCCTCGCCATCTCGCCGCGGCTCTTCGACCAGGGGAGCCAGTGGTTCACCCTCTCGTTCCTCCGGGGCGTGCTGAGCGGCGGCACGGCGGTATCGCTCGTCAACTCCCTCTGGGTGAGCTGCGCGGCCGCCGGGATCGGGCTCTCGATCGGCTTCCCGATCGCCTGGCTCGCCAACAGGACGACGCTCCCCGGGCGGCGCTTCGTCGCAGGGGCGATGTGGTTCGTGCTCCTGCTGCCCTCATGGCTCCCCGCCCTCGGCTGGCAACGGCTCGTCCAGCCCGACGGCGTGATGTACCGGATCGGCCTCGACTGGCCGTTCGTCACCCACGCGATCATGGGTCCCTTCGGCGTCGTGCTCCTGCTCGGACTGCGCTGCGTCCCGTTCACCTACCTCGCCATCACCGCGGCCCTCGCCGGCCTCGGCCAGGAGTTCGAGGACGCGGCGCGCGTGCACGGCGCCGGGCGCCTCGGGGCGATCCGGCTCGTCGCGCCGATCCTGGCGCCGGCGATCTGGTCGGCCCTCGCCATCGGCTTCGCAGAGACCGTGAGCGACTTCGGGGTGGCAGCCACCCTCGCCTACACCTCGCACTTCCCGCTCGCCACCTACCAGCTCTACACCGCGGTCAACGGCTTCCCACCGAGCTTCCCCGCAGCCGCCGCGATGGGGTGGCTGCTCGTCGCCTCGGTCACGATCCCGCTCGCGCTGCAGGCCCGGGCGCTGCGCGGCCGCTCCTACGCGGTCCTGTCCGGGCGGACCCGGATGGCCGTCCGTCGCGCGCTCGGCCGGAGGGGCCGGGTGCTCGCCGCTCGGCGGCGTGTGGCTCTACTTCGTCGCGGCGCTCGCCATACCGGCCTTCGGGGCGGTGAGCTCGTCGCTGCTAGCCGACTACGGCGCCACGTTCCGGATCACCCTGGTGAACTTCCGCGCCGTGCTCGACAGCTCCGGTGTGTCCGGGCCCCTCGAGCGCTCGTTGATCTACGGCGCGGTCACCGCGTCGATCACCGTCGTGGGCGGGCTCATCGCCGCCAACCTGCTCGCCCGGCGCCGCCGCGCTCGACCAAGGTGCTCGACTTCCTGCTCCTCGCCGCCGTGGCGCTGCCGAGCGTGGTGTTCGCGGCGGGCTACATCTTCGCCTACAACCTGCCGTTCCTCTCGAAGATCGGCATCGACATCTACCAGACCACGGCGCTGCTGCTCATCGGCTACGTCGCCTCCAGCCTGCCCACGAACGCCCGCGTGCTCGTCGGCGCGGTCTCCCAGGTCCAGGCCTCGCTGCACGACGCGGCGCGGGTGCACGGGGTCGGCCCGGCACGCGCCTGGCTGCGCGGCGTGCTGCCGGTGCTCTCCGAACCGCTCGTGATGGCCTGGCTGCTCACCTTCTGCGGGCTCTTCCTCGAGCTTCCCATCTCGCAACTGCTCTACGCGCCCGGCTCGCCACCGGCGTCGGTCGTCGATCCAGGACAACCTCGGCAACTACCACTTCGGCATCGGGATGGCGCAGGCCGTCGTCGCCGTGCTCATCGCCGTGGTGGCGGTCGCCATCGTGCTCGGCGGGTACCGCGCCTCGCGGCGCCCGCTGGCTGGCGCCGGATCGGAGGAGGCACGCGTGGCTGAGCGGATCACGATCGAACGCCTGGTGAAGAACTACACGAGCGGCAGCCGAGCCCTCGACGAGGTCTCGCTGGAGGTCGAGCCGGGTGCGTTCCTCGTCCTGCTCGGACCCTCGGGCTCGGGCAAGACGACGCTCCTGCGCTGCCTCGCCGGCATCGAGCGCATCACGCGCCGGGCCATCGACATCGGCGAGCGCGTGGTCGCCGACGGGCACGGCCCACCTGCCGCCCGAGCGGCGGAACGTCTCGATGGTGTTCCAGGACTACGCGCTCTGGCCGCATCTCAGCGCCCGGGACAACGTGGCGTTCGCCCTGAAGCGGCGGAAGATCGCCCGACCCGAGGCCCGCAGAGATCGTCGGAGACGATGCTGGAGCGCGTCGGGCTCGGCCGCCTCGCCTCCCGCTACCCGGCCGAGCTGTCCGGCGGGGAGCAGCAGCGGGTGGCCCTCGCCAGGGCGCTCGTCGCCGACACCGGGCTCGTGCTCTGCGACGAGCCGCTCTCCAACCTCGACGCCGACCTGCGCGAGCGGATGCGGATCGAGATCTCCTCCCTCGTGCGCCAGGCCGGGGCGACGACCATCTACATCACCCACGACCAGGCAGAGGCGTTCGCGCTCGCCGACCGGGTCGGCGTGCTGGAGAAGGGCCGGCTCGTCCAGCTCGGGGCCCCCGAGGACGTCTACGCCCGGCCGCAGTCGCCCTTCGTCGCCCGCTTCACGGGACTGGCAGGCGAGCTGGCCGTCCGGGTGCGGGCGCTGCCGGCCAGTGCAGGCGGTCGGGTCGAGGTGGAGCCGATGACGCGCTCGTCGGTCCGCATGGTGCACCGCGCACCTCGGCGCGGACCTGGCCCACGAGCACGAGGCGCTCCTCCTCATCCGACCGACGGCGGTCCGGCTCTGCGCGACCGACGGCGACGAGCACCATCTCGTCGGCATGGTCACCGACGTCGCCTTCCGCGGCCGAGGCTACGAGCACGCCGTCGCCCTCGACGGTGGGACCCAGATCAGCGGCGTGCACAGCGAGTGGCGCGTCGGGCGTGGCGAGCCGGTGGGGTTGCGCCTCGAAGCCTCGGGGTGCCACGTGTTCCCAGGCGGCGCCGCAGCCGGCGCCGAGGCCGCGCCGCCGGAGGGGCCCGCGGCGATCGCCGGCGTCGTGCTCGAGCCCGCCGCCGGCCGCGACGGGGCCAGCCCCGGCCGGGCAGACCCCGGCCCGGCAGACCCCGACAGGCGCGGATCGACGGCCGAGGTCCCGGCGGAGGTGGGCCTGTGACGTGCGTCTCGCCAGCGTTGCGCCGTCAACCGTTATGTCAGATATATAACGAACGTTATAATCAGACGGTGACCACGTACCGAGACCTCCACCCGAGTGGCGTGCGGGACCGGGGTGCGCCGGGCAGGGGGCGAGAGGGAGCCATGGTGGACCGCCGGGATGGCATGACGCGACACCAGACGGTGCCGGCGCAGGTGGCGCGCGCCCGATGACCTCGGCCGTGCTCCTCGCGCTTGCCGTCTTCGCGGCGAGCGCCGTCGAGATGGTCGAGGCGCTCACCATCGTGCTCGCGGCCGGCGTCACCCGGGGCTGGCGCTCGGCGCTCGAGGGGACCGCCCTCGCGCTCGTCGTGCTCGCCGTCCTGGTCGGGGTGGTGGGGGTCCCCCTCGTCCACCTCGTGCCGATCGTGGTGCTGCGCGTCGTGATCGGCGCCTTGCTCCTCGTGCTCGGGCTCTCGTGGCTCCGCAAGGCGATCCTGCGGGCGAGCGGCCACAAGGCGCTGCACGACGAGGACGCGATCTACCAGCGCACCGTCGGCGAGCTCGCCGAGGGCGCGGCCGGGCGCCCGAAGCGCGACCCGGTCGGCTTCGTCGTCGCGTTCAAGGGCGTGTTCTTGGAGGGGATGGAGGTCGTGCTCATCGTCTTGAGCCTCGGCGCCTCCGACCACCGCCTCGGCCTCGCCGCGCTCGCCGCGCTCGCCGCCGTCGTCGTCGTCGGCGGTATCGGGGCGCTCGTCGCCCGCCAGCTGTCCGAGGTGCCCGAGAACGCGATGAAGCTCGTCGTCGGGGTGATGCTCACGAGCTTCGGGGTGTTCTGGGTCGGCGAGGGCGCCGGGGTGAACTGGCCCGGCAAGGACCTCGCCATCCTCGTCCTCGTCGCCATGTTCGTCTCGATCGCCGGGATCTTCACCGCGCTCATGCGGCGAGTGGCCGCACCGGGCGAGCCGGATAGGGTCGCCGCCCCGGCGCTCTCCGAGGAGGCCGGGCGATGATCGGGACGCTCGGCCGTGCTGCGACGGCCTTCGGGCGCTTCTGGTGGGACTTCCTGATCGGGGACACCCCCGAGGTCTTCGTCGGGACCCTGGCGCTGGTCGGGCTCGCGCTCGGACTTCGCCACGACCACGTCGCCGACGTCGTACTCGTCCCGGTGGCGACCGTGCTCCTGCTCGCGCTCAGCACCTATCGAGGGCGCAAGCGCCGTTGAGGGGCGGGGACAGCTGGTAGCGCTGCCGGCAAGCTTCACCAGACAACCAGAGGCACACCCGCTACCGCCTGGTCATACTCAGGAGATGCGGCACCGCTCGATCGGCGCACTGCTCGGCCTGAGAGTGATCCTGGTGGCGAACATCATCCTTCTCGCCGTGCTCGGGCTCGTCTTCCTCCTCTCCAATGAGCGTCCGGTGGGTTTCGTCTTCGGCGGTCTGGCGTGGCTCGTGGCTCTGGTGCTCGTGAACTTCGTCCGCTTCACCGATCCCTACCGGCGCGCACGCCCGAGGCGAGGGCGAGCAGCGTCGAGGTGAGTCGGTCGTCCCGCAGGGCTCCGCCCTCGGTCGTCGGTGTCTCCTCCCTGGGCTCCGAAGGTCCGCCGGGTTCACAGGTAATTCTCATGGTTTCCGGAGCTTGTTCACACACCAGCATGTGAACGTCCATCGTGTGACGGCGAAACCTGCACCCAGACTCTCCTTGCGGCGACTGCGCGAACGGGTGGTAATCGCCCTTGCAATCAGCGCAATCGCCATCGGCGCCGCCGCCTGCGGCGGCTCGAGCTCAGCGACGTCCACCTCGACCCCCACGAAGAGCTCGTCGACCTCCACGAAGAGCGCCACCACCACGTCCAAGTTCACCTCCTGTCTGAAGAGCCACGGCGTGAGCATCCCGAACTTCGGCCATCGTCCGGCCAGCGGCTCAAGTGCAGGAAGCGGGACTGCCCCAAGTGGGTCGTCGGGGACGCGGCCCTCCTTTCCCGCCGGGGGCTTCTCGAACTCGAAGTTCGCCAAGGCCTACGCAGCCTGCGCGAAGTACCGCCCGAAGGGAGCTGGCAGCTTCGGCGGAGGCTTTGGTGGCGCGAGCAGCACCGCCTTCGCCGCCTATAGGAACTGTCTGAAGCTCCACGGCGTGACCTTGCCGACGCGGGGACCGACTGGGACGACCGGAAGCTCCACGCCGCCGTCCACGATCAACACCTCGAGCCCGACGGTGAAGTCCGCGCTCGCCGCGTGCGCCGCACTCCAGCCGAAGCCAACTGGACCCACCAGCTCCTCGAGCACGACCACGTCGACCAGCTGACCCCTCCCCTGACCGCGCGAACGTCGCCCCTCGACCGCGAAAGGAACTTCGGCTCGCTCCAATGACACTCCCATCGACCTCGAGCCCTCTCCCGGAGCCGAGCAGCAGCCAGAGCCGCGTCGCGGCGGGGTGGCGCTCCTGTGGCGAGGCGGTACCTGCCTCAGCGCCGCCGTCGCACCCTCCTCTTCTACGCGATCCTCGTCCTCGCGGTACTCGCCGTGGCAGGGTTCGGGCTCGCGTCGATCTTCCACACCGCCTCGGCGGCGACCGGCGCGACACGTACCGCCACGGTCACGAGCGGGACCGTCCAAGCGACGGAGACGTCGACGGGCAACATCGGCTCGGCGAGCACGGCGTCGGCGAGCTTTCCGACGAGCGGCACGCTGACCGCCGTTGACGTCTCCGTCGGCGAGCAGCTCAAGGCGGGGCAGGTCATCGCGAAGATCGACCCGACGGCTGCGGAGACCGCGCTGGTGAGCGCCGAGGCGGCGCTCGCCGCGGCGAAGGAGAACCTCACGACTGCAGAGCAGGGCGGGACCGCTGCATCGAAGGCGTCCAATCAGGCGAGCCTCGACGGCGCGCAATCGACGCTCACCAGCGACGAACAGCAGCTCAGCGCGGATAAGAGCTCGCTCGCGACGGCGAAGAGCGAGCTCGCCGCAGACAAGGCGGCCGGTTGCCCGGCGGCGAGCTCCTCCTCCTCGTCCTCTGCCAACAGCGCGTCGGGCAGTGGCGCCACGGGATCGACGGCAGGAGGCTCGGCCTTCTCCGGATCCTCCACGGGAGCCAGCTCGACGGGGAGTTCGACAGCGCAGGTGGTTTCCCGTTCGACAGCGGCTCCCACGACGACAACGACGGCCCCGACCACGACTGCCCCGACCACGACGACGACGACGACACCGGCGAGCGCGCCGAACGCGCTCACCGGCTCGGCGAGCGGCCTCACGACGACCACCGCGACGCTGAGCGGGTCGGTGAACCCGAACGGTGCGGACACCACCTACTCCTTCCAGTACGGCAAGACGACGTCGCTCGGCTCCTCGACCGCCGCTGTCGATGCAGGGTCGGGCGTGAGTACCATCACGGCCGACGCGACGGTCACAGGTCTAAAGGCGGATACGACGTACGTGTTCCGGATCGTGGCGAAGAACGCGGACGGCTCGACGGACGGGGTTGTACAGAGCTTCACGACGCCTCAGACCTCGTGTGTCGCCGACCAGCAGACGATCACGACCGACACCCAGACCCTCGATCGCGAGGAGTCGACGATCGCTCAGGCCCAGGCGAGCCTGACCGCGGCACAAGCCTCGATCACCCAGACAGCCCAGACGAACGCCGTCACGGTTGCGCAAGATCAGGCCACCGTGACCGAGAACCAGGCGACCGTCACTTCGGACCAGAAGACGCTTGCCGAGACAACTCTCACCGCGCCGATTAGCGGGACTGTCACCACCCTCAACGGCACGGTCGGACAGACCGTCAGCGGTGGATCGTCAAACTCCTCATCGGGCTCCTCCGTGGGCAGTGGCTCGAGCGGCGCGAGCTCCTTCGGGGGCTCGTCGAGCGGCGGCGCCAGCTCCTCGTCGAGCGCTTCCACTGGCTCGTCGTCCAGCTCGTCGTCGGCGTTCGTGACGATCACGAACCTCTCCTCGCTCGACGTTGTCGCCGGTTTTCCGGAGGCCGACGTGACGAAGGTCGCCGTCGGCCAACCGGTGACGATCACGCTCCCGGCGCTGCCGGACACCGAGGTCTCCGGCAAGGTCACCTCGGTCTCGCCGACCTCGACGGTGTCCAGCAACGTCGTCACCTACAACGTGGCGATCAGCGTCGTGGACCCGCCGGCGAGCGTCAAGGACGGCATGACCGCGGACGTGAGCGTCATCGTCGCCACCCGAAGCGGCGTGCTCGAGCTTCCGAGCTCCGCGATCACGACGACCGGGTCCACCTCGACGGTCACAGTCTTGAAGAATGGCAAGCAAACGACACAGCCTGTCGTCGTTGGGCTTGTCGGCAACTCCACCACCCAGATCCTGAGCGGCCTGACGGCCGGTGAAGTGGTCGTCGTGCCGACGGTGACGGTGTCGCCATCGAGCTCGTCGGGGACGACGGGCAGCACCACGACGGGCGGCGGCGGGTTCGGCGGCGGCGGCGGGTTCGGCGGTGGCGGGTTCGGCGGCGGCGTGTGAGCGAGAGCACGCACCCCGTCAGTCCGGCAAAGCGCCCCGTCATCGAGCTCCGCCGGGTGGTGAAGACCTACTACATGGGCGAGGTCGAGGTGAACGCCTTGCGGGGGCTGTCGCTCGTCGTCGAGCGGGGCGACTTCGTCGCGGTCATGGGAGCGTCCGGCTCGGGAAAGTCGACGCTGATGAACATCATCGGCTGTCTCGACGTGCCTAGCCGGGGCAGCTTCTGGCTGGACGGGGTTGACGTGCGGACGCTCGACGAGGAGTCGCTCGCGATCGTGCGGAACCGCAAGATCGGCTTCGTCTTCCAGAGCTACAACCTCATCCCCCGAACGACCGCGATCCGCGAACGTCGAGCTGCCTCTCGCGTATGGCGGCGTGAAGGGGCGAGATCGCCGGGCGCGCGGCGCTGTCCGCGCTGGAGTCCGTCGGGCTATCGGACCGCCTCGAGCACGTGCCGAGCGAGATGTCCGGCGGTCAGCAGCAGCGGGTCGCCATCGCCCGGGCGATCGTGACGAACCCCTCGCTCGTCCTTGCCGACGAGCCGACCGGGAACTTGGACACGGCGTCGAGCCTCGAGGTGATGCGCCTGTTGAGCCGGCTCAATGCCACGGGTCGCACCATCGTCCTCATCACCCACGAGGCGGACATCGCTTCGTTCGCGAAGCGAACGGTGCGCCTGCGTGACGGCAACATCATCGAGGACGAGCGTCACACTGCGGTCGATGCGCCGCCACCGCGCCTGGAGCCGGGGCCCGGGCTTGGCCCGCTCATCGGCGCAGCCGTCAGGAGCAGCACGTCGTGAGACGGGCGTCATGAACTGGCTCGACAACCTGCGGATCGCGGTCCAGGGCGCGAACTCGAACAAGCTCCGTTCCGCGCTCACCACCCTCGGCGTGCTGATCGGCGTCTCCGCGGTGATCATTCTCGTCGCGGTCGGCACGGGGTCTTCTCGAGCAGTCGAGGCCAGGATCCAAGCGCTCGGCACGAACACCATCACCGTGTTGAGCCGGGGCCACTTCGGCCGTGGGCCCTCCGTCACCGGGACCCAGAGCCAGGCCGCAGCGCTGACCCTCGCAGACGTCCAAGGGATCAGCAATCCGAGCCAGGCCCCCGACGTCCAGTCGGTCTCCCCGGTGATCTCGACGAGCGAGACCGCGACCTACAAGGGCGCCACGACGACCGCCTCGGTGATCGGGAGCACGCCCTCCTACCTCACCGCCGACGACTACACCGTCGAGGCCGGGAGCACGCTCACGAGCGCCGACGTCGCGAACCGCGCACGGGATGTCCTCATCGGCCAGACCGTGTTGAGCGATCTGTTCGCGACCGGCACGAACCCGATCGGCCAAAGCATCCAGCTCGGCTCCTCGACCTTCCAGGTCGTCGGCGTCCTCGCCACGAAGGGGACCTCGGGGATAACGAACGAGGACGACGTTGTCATCGCTCCCTACACCGCCGTCCAGGACGAGCTCACCGGCGAGGCTTCGACCTTCACCGAACTGCTGGTCCAGGGCAAGTCGTCGAACACGCTCGATCTCACCGCCACCGAGGTCGAGGACATCCTCGCCGCCCAGGACGACACGACCGTGGCGGACCTCCCCTTCACCGTCGTGAACCAGGCGACGCTGCTCTCCACCGCGCAGTCGACGTCGAGCACGCTCACGGTGCTGCTCGGCGCGGTCGCAGCGATCTCGCTGCTTGTCGGGGGCATCGGGGTCATGAACATCATGCTCGTGACGGTGACGGAGCGGACACGCGAGATCGGGATCCGAAAGGCGATCGGAGCGCCGAAACGCGTGATCCTCGCCCAGTTCCTGTACGAGGCGGTCCTCTTGTCGCTGCTCGGCGGAGCCGCGGGTGTCGCAATTGGCCTGATCGGCTCGCGCTTTCGGATTGACGGCGTGCAGCCGGTCGTCGCTCCTTACTCGATCGCGCTGGCCTTCGGGGTCTCCATCGCGGTCGGCGTCTTCTTCGGTTTCTACCCGGCCAATCGTGCTGCTTCGCTGCGCCCGATCGACGCGTTGCGCTATGAGTAGTCGAGCCCACGAATGATGAGGATCCCCCATGGCTGAACCCGAGGAAACCGACAAGACCAGCGAGCTGCCAGCCGTCCCCGAGTCGACGGGTGGTGACGGCCCGGCGTCGATGCTGCCAAGCTTTTCAGGCGCTTCCCCTTCTCTCGGCGGCGGATCCGGAGAGCCACCCCTCGTGTTCGGCGACGAGGGAGACGGGGGGGTCTTGTCTTCCGCCAGTGACGACGATGACGAGTGGCCCACCCAGGCGCCACGACGAGGACTCCGGCTGCGTATCCCGACGGCGATCCTCCTCGCCCTCCTCGTCGCGGCGGGCGCCTTCTGGGGCGGAGCGGCGGTGCAACGGAGTCAGGGCACCAGCACGAGCAGCTTCGCTGCCACAGCGGCACGATTGCGCGCCGGCCTCGGTGCAAGTGGCGCCTCGGGCTCCTCTGCAGCCTCGAGGTTCTTCGGTGCTGGGAGCACCGCCGCGGCCACCGGCACGGTGACCGACATCCAGGGCAGCACCCTCTACGTCACCAACGCGAGCGGCAATCTCGTCACCGTGAAGGTTGCTCCAGCCGTGAAGGTCAGCCGGGACGCGGCGTCGAGCCTGAGCGCGCTGCGCCCGGGCGACACCGTGATCGTCCAAGGCGCGACAGCGAAGAATGGCACTGTGACGGCGAGCTCGGTTTCCGCCACGGCCGCTGGGATCACGTCTGCGACGCGAGCCGGCTTCGGGGGATGACCGGAGGCGGCTCGCCTTCGGAATCGGGAGGCTGCGGATCGAGGGCGCCGGCCTGAAGGAGGCAGGGTCGGGGGCGGGCTTAAGGATCTCGCAGGTCTTCTCGTGGGTGTGCCCGCGCCCTCACGACCAAGCGAGCGGCCCGCTCCGGATCCCGATGTCGAGCCCAAGAGCTGCTCGACCGAACTAGGCCATCGACCCTGGCACCTGGCATCGCGCCTTGCGGTCGAAGAGCGACAGCGCGTCGAAGTCGTCCGCACGCCCGACAACGAGCGACGTGTGGTGAGTGCCGTCGAACCCACTAGGGACCTCGACACCGAGAACACCAAGGAGGTCATGTCACTGCTCGAGACCTCCACCGCTCCTTCGGGGTGACGATCGTGGTCGCCAGCCACGACGAGGAGGTCTCCCGGGCGATGGGCCGCCGTGTGCGGCTGCGTGACGGCCGGGCCGTGGAGGACGTCAGGACCTGAGGTCGGGCGCGCCCGGCGACACGTCGGCCGCGCCCAGCGGCACGCGTCTCGCGCGCCCCTGCCTCCCGGTGGGCGATGATGCCGGGCACGCGCGCGCGGCGTCTTCGCCGCGCCTCGGAAGTCGTCGCGACCGGCGGCGAGCGTGACGCGAAGAGACCGGACGGTCTTCGGTCGATCCGCGAGCACGTCAGCGGACGGCCGACGGCTCGCCGCGGCGTAGGTGGCGGGCGGACGAGCCGCCCACGCGAGCGGCGACCAGGATCACCGCCGACGCGCGTCGGGCTACGTGCTCGGTGTCGTGACCACCGTGGTCGTCGGCGCCGACGTGGTGGTGGTCGGCGCGGCCGTCGTGGTGGTCGGCGCGATCGTGGTCGTCGTCGTGGTGGTCGTGGTGGTCGTGGTGGTCGACGTCGTGGTGGTCGACGTCGTCGTGGTCGTTGGCGGACGCGTCGTCGTCGTCGGCGGACGCGTCGTCGTCGTCGGCGGCTGCGTCGTCGTGGTGGGCTGGGTGGTCGGCGTGGTGTCGGTTGACGTCGTCGTCGGCTGCGTCGTCGTGGTCGTCGTGCCGGTCGGCGGGCCTGCCTGCTGCTGGGTGGCGCTCGTGGAGCCGGTCGTCGTCGTCGTGCCGCTCGCGCCGGTCGTCGACGTGCCGCTCGCGCCGGTCGTCGACGTGCTGGACGACCCGCTCGAGCCCGACTTCGTCGGCTTCGGCTTCTTGGTCGACTTCTTCGAGCCAGACGGCTTCGTGGTCGTCGTGGTGCTGGAGGAGTTCGTGGACTTCTTCGTGGACTTCTTCGTGGACTTCTTCGTGGACTTCTTGGTCGACTTCTTCGTGGACTTCTTGGTCGTCTTGGAGGTCGAGGACCTGCTCGACTTCGACTTCCCGCCGGCCTTCGACGACTTCGTTGACGTGGACGACTTGGCGGCGCCGGACTTCGTAGACCTAGCCGACGCGGCGGAGCGGTGGTGCGCCGCGGTCCCGCCCGTCGCCGCGACGACCGCAGGGACCGTGGTCGTCGTCGTCGACGTGGTGGTGGTGGTGGTGGTGACGATCACCGGGTGTCCCTTGCCGTTCGGATGGTTCCCCGACTTCGTCGCGAGCGTCGGTGGGCGCGGGAGGAAGAAGGCGGCCGCGAGGATGCAGAGCAGGACCCATACGGCGCACGAGCCGACGAAGGCCGACATCGTCCAGCTCGGCAGCTTGCGCCGGCGCGGCGACCCTCCCCAGAAGAACCGGCGGCTCCGTCCGACCGGCGGGGCGGCGTGGCGGCCGAGTCCCGGGATGATCGTGTGCACGGCCGTCCGGAGCGAGGCGAAGGTGGGCGTCTGTCGGAGCCGGAGCGCACCGCTCGCCGCCGCGCCGGGCAGGGCGCGAAGCGCTGCGAGGACGGCGAGGGCGATGACGGGAAGGGCACGTCGGATCCGCGCCGGCATGCCGGGAACGGCCCGCGCCGCGGAGGCGACGGCTCCGGGGAACGAGCGCCCGAAGGACACGAGCGCTCCGGGGAGCCATCGAGCGAAGGACACGAGTGCCCCGGGAAGGGCGCGGCAGAGCAGCACCGGCGGCGCCGCCGGCGGTACGCAGGGCGGCGAGCGCGATCGGAGCGCGAGTGCGCAGGGCACGCAGCCCCGTGGCGAGCGCGCCGGCGACCGACTGCGCCGCGGAGGCGAGCGCGCCCGGGAGCGCCTGGAGGGCGGCGAGGAGCCACCGCACGGCGCGCTGTGTGGCCGGCGCGAGCACGGCGGCGACACCGCCGAGGACGGCGAGGAGCCACCGCAAGGCGCGCTGCGACGTCGGCACGGCGGCGGCCGCCAGCGAACCCATCCCGGCCATCGCCGCCCTCGGCAGCGCCGCCGGAGCCGGGACGACGATCCGGCGCTTGACCTCCTGGCCGGGTGCGCCGGCCGTGCTCCGTGCCGTCGCCCGCGGCCTTGCTGCCGTGGCAGCCCGACCAGGGACCGGCGCCTCGCCGAGCGTCTGCAGACGGGCGGCGACCCCCTGCGCAGTCGGGCGGTGGGAGGGGACCCTCGCCGTCATGGCCGCGAGCAGGGGCCGCCACTCGCGGGGAACGCGGCGCAGGGCCATGTGACGGCGGCGGCTGTTGGCGAAGACGGAGTGCGCGTCGCCATCGCCGGGAGCGTCGCCCGTGAGGGCGCGGATCAGCACCACCCCGAGCGCGTAGACATCGGCGGCGTGACCGTGGTGGACCGTCGGGGGCAGGTCCGCCAATTCGTCCCCCCAGACCGAGAAGGTGAGGTTGGGCGTGGGCAGGGTGGGGTCCGGCGCGCTCTCGGCGACCCAGCGGGCGAGTCCCAGGTCGGCGAGGCGGCTCGTCCCCCGGGCGTCGACGAAGATGTTGACGGGCGTGACGTTGCCGTGGGAACGGCCGGCACGGTGGACGCGGCCGAGCGCGGCGGCGACCTCGATGCCGACGCGGCGGACGTCTTCGCTCGTCAGGGCGCCGTCGGCGATGCGCCGAGCCAGGGTCTTGCCCCGTACCAGCTCCATGACCAGGTACGGCCGGTTCTCGACCACCCCGGCGTCCATGATCTGGACGAGGTTCGGGTGCGAGACCCGCATCAGGTCCCGGGCCTCGGCGACGAAGCGTTCGGGGTCGAGTGGCGGCCAGAAGAGACGGACGGCGATCGGCCGATCGTCCTGCAGGTCGAGCCCGCGATAGACGTCCGACACCGTCCCGCGCCCCACACGACGGTCGAGGCGATAGCGACCCTCTAGCGGAGCGCGCGGCTTACTGCTGCGCACCATGATTCGCCCTCTTCAAACCGACCCCGTCTCGTTCGCCCACCCCCGTATACCCTGAATGGGCCATGCAGTACCTCCCCCAATCAACGTAGGCGCCACGCATCCGCGTTAGGCGGCGCGCCGGCGCGGCACGCCACCCTGGTCAGGGCCGTCGCGTCGAGCACGTTCGGCGGCGGCTCGTTCACGCCTCGTGACGGCGGTGGACGGCACTGCCGAACGCTGGAGGCACCGCCCAGTCGCCACTGATGCTCGGGGCCGTTCGCGCCGTTAGGAGCAGCGGACTGGCAGATAGGGGCAGGTCCGGCGAGCAGCCGGGCTGGTACCCTCGTGCGACGGAAGGCAGGCCCAGGTTTGACGGCCGCGAGCGTGACCGAGTCGATTCGGCTCGCCAGGGGGACCGGGGACCCGGCCCCTCCCCGGCGGACCGGCCCGACGGTGCGCGGCCGGGACGGTCGAGCCCGGCCGTGATCCCCGAGCTTCAGTCCCGGGTGGGGCACCGCCCCCATGACGTCGCACGCGAGGACGTCCTCTACGACGGCGCAGAGACCCGCGTCTACCGCCTCCACCTCGCCGGCGGCGCCGGCAGCGTCATCTGCAAGGAGCCCCTCGGCCCGGACGCCGTGCAGCGGCTCCGGCACGAGCGCGAGATCCTGGAGCGCCTCGATGGCGTGACGGGTGTCCCGCGGCTCGCGGAGGTGCACGTTGCGAACGCGATCGTGATGGAGGACGGCGACGCGGTGCCGCTCGCCGGATCGGGCGCCGCCGCGCTCGAGCTCCCCGAGCTCGTCGAGCTGGCCCTGGCGATCACCCGCATCGTCGCCGCCGTCCACCGCCGAGGCGTGCTGCACAAGGACATCAACCCCTCGAACATCGTGCTCTCGCAACCGGGCGGCCAGCCGCTGCTCATCGACTACCACCTCGCCACGACCTTCGCCGAGCAGCGCCCGACCTTCGTCCACCCGAGCGAGATCGTCGGCACGCTCGCCTACCTCGCCCCCGAGCAGAGCGGCCGCACGGGCCGCTCGACCGACGAGCGGTCCGACCTGTACTCGCTCGGCGCCACGCTGTACGAGCTCACGACCGGCCGGCCGCCGTTCGGCGACGGTGACCTGCTCCAGCTGCTCCACGACCACCTGGCGAGGGTGCCGACGCCGCCGGCCGAGCTCGACCAGCGGATCCCGCCCGCTCTCGGCCATCGTGATGCGCCTCCTCGAAAAGGAGCAGGACCAGCGCTACCAGAGCGCCGAAGGCCTCGTGCACGACCTCTCGCGCCTTCGAGACGAGCTCGCCGCGGGCCGCGGCGGCGACTTCGCCCTCGGCGAGCGGGACTTCCCGCTCAGGCTCGCGCCGCCGTCGCGCCTTGTCGGGCGTGAGCGGGAGATCGGCGCGCTGCGGGACGCCTTCGAGGAGGCGCTCAAGGGCGGGCGGCGCGGCGTGCTCGTCTCGGGGGCGCCGGGCGTCGGCAAGAGCGCCCTGATCGACGAGCTCCGGCCGATGGTGACGGTCCGGCGGGGCTGGTTCGTCACCGGCAAGGCAGAGCAGTTCCAGCGCGAGTCGCTGTCGGGGGCGGCCAGCAACGCGCTCAGCGCAGTCGGACGGCTGCTCCTGGCCGAGCCGGAGGCCGAGCTGGCCCCCGAGCGCGAGCGGCTCCGTTCGGCGCTCGGTCCGAACGCGCCGCTGATCGCGAACGTGATCCCCGAGCTCGCGGTGCTGCTCGGGCCGCTGCCCGAAGCCAGCTCGGGCGACCCGGCCGCCATGCGCGCCCGGCTGCGCAACGCCGCGCTCGACCTGTTCCGCACGATCGCGTCACCGGAGCGGCCGATCGTCGTCGTCCTCGACGACCTGCAGTGGGCGAGCCCGACCGCCATCGGCTTCGCCGACGTCCTCCTCACCGACGAGACGCTGCGCAGCGTGCTCGTGGTGGGCTCGTTCCGCGACTGCGAGATCGACGCCGTGCACCCGCTCACGGCGGCCATCGCGCGCTGGGAGCGGCTCGGGGTGGCTCCCCGCCTGCTGAGACTCGAGAACCTGCCGCCCGCCGACCTCTCCAGCCTCCTGGCCGAGATGCTCCGCCTCCAGCCGGAGGAGTCGGCGCGCCTGACCGAGGCAATCGGGTCGCGCACCGGCGGCAACCCCTACGACACCGTCGAGCTCGTGAACGCGCTCCGCCAGGACGGCGCCCTCGTCGCCGGAGAGTCCGGGTGGTGCTGGGACGAGGCGACCATCCGCCGCTACATCGGTCAGGGCGAGGTCGTCGACCTGCTCGCCGTCCGCATCACCAAGCTGCCGCCCGGGGGCGCGAGCTGGTGGAGATGATGGCGTGCCTCGGCGGCCACATGCAGTTCGGACTGCTGCAGACGGCCGCGGACCGCTCGCCGGAGCAGGTCGAGCACGACCTGCTCGCACCGTTGGAGGACGGTCTGGTCGTCGTCGACGACGGCGGCCACAATCTGAACGCCGAGAGCGTGCTGCGCTTCCGCCACGACCGGGTCCAGGAGGTCGCGTACGACCGCATCGGCCCCGAGCGCCGCACCGAGCTGCACGCCGCGCTCGGCGCGGCGACTCGCCGACGTCCCGGAGTACGCCGACGCGGCGTCAAGCCAGTACCTCGCGGCGCTCGACGCGGTGCAGCACCCGACCGAGCGGCGAAGCGTCGCCGAGATGTTCCGCGCCGTCGCCGCGAGGGCGCTTCGCGGCAGCAACTACGTCATCTCGCAGGGCTACCTCGCCGCGGCGATACGGCTGCTGCAGCCGATCGCCACGGAAGCCGACGACCCGACGCTCGGGCAGCTCGAGACCGACTGGCACGCCGCGCTCTACAGCCTCGGGCGCCACAGCGAGGCCGACGACGTCTACCGCTCGATCCAGCGCCGCTGCCGCGACCCGCTCCTGCTCGCCGAGGCGACCTGCAACCAGGTGAACAGCCTCTCCAACCGGGGCCTGCAGCGCGACGCGCTCGACCTCGGCCTGGAGATGCTCCGCCGCCTCGGGCTCGACACGCCCGACGACATGGCCACCGCCGTGTCCGAGCGCATGGACGCCTTCATCCGCTGGTTCGGCGAGGTGGACCTGGATCGCGACCTGCGCCGGCCGCCGCCGGACGACCCCTACCTGCTCGCGGCGGCCAAGCTCGGGTACCGGCTGCTCGCGCCGGCCTACTTCTGCGACGAGGCGACGCACGCCTGGCTGGTGATGCTGAGCCAACGGCTGTGGGCCGAGCAGGGTCCGTGCGCGTCGCTCGTCGCCAGCTTGAGCTCGACCGGCTTCTCCACCATCGGACTCCGCCAGGACTACCGCACCGGCTCGCTCGCCTCCCGCCACACCCTGGCGATCGGCGAGGCGCGGGGCTACGAGCCCGAGACCTCCTGGGCCCGCTACACCTTCGGGCTGTTCACCTCGCCCTGGCTGGAGCCGCTCGAGGAGAGCACGGACCTCGCCCAGCGGGCGCGAGAGGGCCTCCTGCAGGGCGGCGAGCAGCAGTTCGCGACGTTCAGCTACCTCTCGTCGCTCGCTGCGCTCCTCGACTGCTCCCCCACGCTCGACACCTGCGCCGTCGAGGTCGACCGGGCCCTCGCCGCGGCCGCCCGCATCGGCCACGACCAGTGCACCGCGTGCTTCCTCTCCTACCGCCAGGTGATCCGCGCGCTCGGCGGTGCCACCCGCTCGCTCGCCGACTTCAGCGACGACACCTTCGACGAGCCCACGCACCTCGACTCGCTCGAGATCCACCCGATGGCCTACGCGATCCTCCAGGTCCACCACGCCCTCGCCGCGGCGCTCTCCGGCGACGAGGAGGGCTTGGCGCGCCACGCCGCCGCGGCGCTGAAGATGCTCCCCTTCATCCAGGGCTTCTACGAGGCCGCGCTGGCCTACATGTGGCAGGCCCTCGCGCTGGCCGGGCGCGCCCGAACGGCCGGCCCCGCCGAGCGCGACGCTGCTCAGGGAGCTCGACGAGTGCCGGGGGTGGCTCTCCCGTCGGGCCGGCGACGCCCCCGGGAACTTCCTCCACCTGCTCCAGCTCGTCGACGCCGAGCGGGCCTGGGCGGTCGGGGACCACTGGGAGGCCGCCCGCCTCTTCGACGAGGCGCTCTGCACGGTCGCGTCGCGGCCGCGGCCGTGGCACCGGGCGCTGATCGCCGAGCGCGCCGGCGCCTTCCACACGGCGAACGGGCTCCGGCACGCCGGTCGCGAGCTCCTCGACAAGGCCTTCGCCCTCTACGCCGCATGGGGCGCGACGGCCAAGGTGCGCCAGATGGAGGAGCGCTACAACCTCGGCCACTCCCTGGCCGACCTCCACCGGGCCCTCGAGCCCGACCAGTCGGTCAGCGTCTCGGTGGACGAGGTCGACATGATCGGGCTGCTGCGGGCGTCCCAGGCGCTGAGCTCGGAGACGAGCCTCAGCGGCCTGAAGGCCCGGGTCGTCGAGCTCTTGAGCGAGATGACCGGCGCGACGACGGTGCGCGTCGTGCTGCGGGACGCCGACTCAGAGGACTGGTTCCTCTCGACGACCGACGACGAGGGCGGCGAACGGCTCTCGGTCGAGCAGGCCGCGGCGCGCGGCCTGCTCCCGCTGTCGGCCTTCCACTACACCGAGCGCACGGGCGAGCCGCTGCTCGTCTCCGACGCGACCCACGACGACCGCTTCCAGCGCGACCCCTACGTCGCCGGGCTCGACCAGTGCTCGCTCCTCGTCGTGCCGATCCTCAACCAGGGCGAGGCGCTGGCCATCCTCCTGCTCGACAACCGCCTCAGCCGGGGCGCCTTCGCGGCCGACCGCCTCGATGCCGTCATGCTGATCGTCGGGCAGCTGGCGGTCTCGCTGCAGAACGCCATCCTCTACGACTCGCTCGAGCGCAAGGTCGCCGACCGCACGGAGGCGCTCGAAGAGGCGAACACGCGCCTCGAGGCGCTCAGCATCACCGACCCGCTCACCGGGCTCGCCAACCGGCGTCGCTTCGCTGACGTGCTGGCCGGCGAGTGGCTGCGCTCCTCGCGCACCCAGGCCCCGCTCGGGGCGGCGATGGTCGACGTCGACAAGTTCAAGGCGTACAACGACCGCTACGGTCACATCGCGGGGGATGCCTGCCTGCGCCGCGTCGCCGAGCAGCTGAGCGCGCACGCCCGTGACGGCATGGACCTCGTCGCCCGCTACGGCGGCGAGGAGTTCGCCATCATCCTGCCCGGCGCCGACTTCACGACGACCTTCGAGGCAGCAGAGCGCCTCCGGGCCGCCGTCGCAGCACTGCGGGAGCCGCACGACGGCGTTCCCGAGGGCATCGTCACGGTCAGCGTCGGCGTGGCCTCGCTCGTCCCCTCGGCCGGCGCGGCCGGCGAGCAGCTGATCGCGCTCGCCGACGCCCGGCTCTACGAGGCGAAGCGCAGCGGCCGCAACCGGGTCGTCGGCCAGCGCACGCTCTGAGCACGAGCGCCCCGGCGCCCGCTCAACAGCCACCGGCCGGCCCGGCCACGCCCGGCCCGACAGCGGGCGCGTCGACCACCCCGACGTCGCTCGACCGCAGGACGGCCCCGAGGTGCACCACGTACCAAACGCCCCGCCAGGAGATGAGCGAGGCGATGCCGAAGGAGCGCACCTGCCCGCCCTCCTCGTAGACAAGGCGGGCCCCGGGTTCGTGCCAGTAACCGATCGTGTTGTAGCAGTAGCCGGGAGGGATCCACTCGGCCTCGTCGCTCGGGACGCTCACGTGGAGGAGGCGGGCAGCTGCGGCGCCCGGGCCAAGGAGCGCGTGCGCCGCCGCCAGGTCGAGGCGGTAGTCGGCGAAGAGCCGGCCGACGAAGTCCGCGGCCGGATACGGGATCGCCTTCAGCTGCACGTACGCCGCTTCGGGGAAGAAGGCTCCCGCGGCCGCGTCGGGCGAGTCCTCCTGCACCCCTTCCCACAGCTCCTCCATCTCCTCGCGAAACTGCGCCGTCGCGGAGGACGGCAGGACGTCGGTCTGGGGCAGCGAGCCCGGACCGGTGGTCGTCGTGACCGCCGGCGCGCTCGTCGGGGGCGCCGCGGGCGGCTGGGTCGTGCTCGTCGGGCGGGTCGTCGGCGTGGCCGGGATGGACGTCTTGACCAGCGTGTTCGCGCCTGGCTGCGCGGTCGGGGGTGACGGCGCCTTCGGCGTAGTCGGCTCCGCCGAGCTGCCGGCGCCGCCGCACGCACCAAGGGCGAGCGCGGCGACAAGCAGGGCCGCGGCGACGGGCGCGGCGCGACAGCGCGAGGCACGCACCAACGGATCATCGCGCTGCGTGACGCCACGGCAGCACCCCGGTGACCCCGGATCGCCGTAATGAGAACCCCTCACATCACTCCTTCACGGGATCTTCATGATCGGAGGGCCATCATCCCTTCCATGAGGCGATCCACAGCACGACGAGCGGCTGACGCCCCCGTTGCACGGCCCGGGACTCCCAGCACGGGCCCACTCCTCGCCCAGCCTGGCCAGGAGAAAGAGGGCGCACCCGGCCGTTTCACGATGGCTCCGCGTGGCCGTGTGACGACGACAAGCAAGTGAGGGAATACCACCACGATGCATGACAGTCGCGTTACGAAGACGGGCGCTCCGGTCGAGCCTTCGACCGTGCGATCGATGCCAGCGCCTCGTCGCGACCAGACGCGACGGTCGAGCGCACCGCGAGCGTCGGGCATCTAGGACAGCGCGGGTCCGCTCGCTGGCTCCGGCGGTTGCGTCATCGACGCTGTCGCTCCTTGGCGAGCACTCGCACTCGTTGACCCCGGCCACTTGTCTGTCGCCGGTCCTCGCGGGCGGAGATGCGCCGCCCGCGCGCACGCTGGTCGACATCGTCGACTCCTCGGTCGCACGGTGGCCAGATCGCGTGGCCCTCGATGACGGGGTGCGACGCCTCACGTTCCACGAGCTCGCCGCTGAGGCCCGACAGCTCGCTGGCCGGCTCGGCGCGTCGGGCATCGGGCGCGGGGACCGCGTCGGCGTCCGGGTGCCGAGCGGCACGGCCGATCTCTACATCGCCGTCCTCGGCACCTTGCTCGCCGGGGCTGCGTACGTGCCGGTGGACTTCGCGGACCCGGAGTCGTGGGCGGAGCTGATCTGGTGTGAAGCCGATGCCTGCACCGTGATCACGGCGGAGCTCGCGATCACCGAGCGGCATCGCGGCCACGGTCCAAGCGGCCCCGCCGAGCCGGATGACGACTGCTGGGTGATCTTCACCTCGGGTTCGACCGGTGCGCCGAAGGGCGTCGTCGTCGGGCATCGGGCCGCCGCCGCGTTCGTGGACGCCGAGGCGACGCTGTGGCACGTCCGAGCCGACGACCGCGTGTTCGCCGGGCTGTCGGTCGGGTTCGACGCGAGCTGCGAAGAGATGTGGCTGGCGTGGCGCAACGGGGCCGCCCTCGTGCCCTGCCCGCGCTCCCTCGTGCAGTCGGGGGTCGACCTCGGTCCGTGGCTGGTCGAGCACGGCGTCACCGTCATCTCGACCGTCCCGACGCTCGCGGCGATGTGGGACGACGAGGTTCTCGCCAACGTGCGCCTGCTCATCCTCGGTGGCGAAGCCTGCCCGCCCGAGCTCGGCTGGCGGCTGGCTCGGGGCCGGGAGGTCTGGAACACCTACGGGCCGACCGAGGCGACCGTCGTCAGCACCGCCGCGCGCATCTGCCCGGGCCAGCCGGTCACCATCGGTCGTGCGCTCTCGGGCTGGGAGGTCGCCGTCGTGGACGGCCTCGGCCAGCGGGTGGCATCCGGCGAGGCCGGCGAGCTCGTCATCGCGGGCGTCGGCCTCGGTCGTTACCTCGATCCCGTGCTCGATGCCCTCGGCTACGCCGGGCTGCCGGCGCTCGGCTGGGAGCGCGCCTATCACACCGGGGACATCGTTCGTGAGGGCGCCGACGGCCTCGAGTTCCTCGGCCGGCGAGACGACCAGGTGAAGATCGGCGGGCGCCGCATCGAGCTCGCCGAGATCGAGGCACAGCTCTGCGCCGCACCAGGCGTGAGAGCCGCGGCCGCCGCCGTCCGCCAGACATCGGGCGGCAACACGATCCTCGTCGGCTATGTCGTCGGCGACGTCGACCCGACCGACGTGCGAGCACTCGTTGCCAGGCGACTCCCCGAAGGGATCGTGCCCCTGGTCGTCCGGCTGGATGCGCTGCCCCTAAAGGGCTCCGGCAAGGTGGACCGCAAGGCGCTGCCGTGGCCGCCACCTCCTCGGTCCACCTCCGGCGCCGGCGATCCGGCACATCGACGCGGCAGGGCTCGAGGCCTGACCGGCACGGCGGCGTGGCTCGCCGCGCGCTGGGCCGACCAGCTCGGCCCGCTCCCGATCACGGCCGAGAGCGACTTCTTCGACCTCGGCGGCACCTCGCTCGCGGTGGCCAAGCTCGTGTCCGTTCTGCGCAGCCGCTTCCCGGCCACGGCCGTCGCCGACGTCTACCACCATCGCCGCCTCGGCGCGCTGGCCGACCGGCTCGACCACCTCGGCGAGGCAGGCACGCAGACCACCCCACCGCCGGCGGGCAGTCGCCGCTGGGGTGGTGTGCAGCTCCTCGGCGTGCTCGTGCTCGTGGCGCTCGGGGGCTTCCAGTGGCTGGCCGGCGTCCTCGCCTACAACCAATGGCACGGGCACGGGCTGCAGATCGGGTGGGCCGCGGTGATCGCCTCATGGCTCGCCGTCTCGAGCGCCCCGGGCCGCGCGGCGATCGTGATCGTCGCACGGCGAGTCCTGCTCGGTCGGCTCCGGCCCGGGCGCTATCCGCGCCAGGGGTGGTTGTCGTGCCGGCTCTGGTTCGTGGAGCGCCTCGCCGGCGCGCTCCATCTCGAGGTCATCGCCGGCACGCCCTGGACGGCACGCTACGCGCGGATGACCGGTGCCGAGGTCGGCGAGGGGGCGCGTCCGCGACGCTGCCGTCGCCGACCGGCCTCGTCCACATCGGAGCCGGGGCGACCCTCGAGGCCGACGTCGACGTGCGCGGCTGGTGGATCGAAGGGCGCGAGCTCGTCATCGGCGAGATCCGCATCGGCGACGGGGCGCGGATCGGGACCCGGAGCCTGCTGATGCCGGGCGCCGAGATCGGCGCGGGCGCCGAGATCGAGCCCGGGAGCGTCGTCAGCGGAACGGTGCCGCCGGCCGAGCGCTGGTCCGGGTCCCCGGCGCGGCCCGACGGTCTGGCCGGGGAGAGCTGGCCCGCGGATCCGCCGAGCGACGTCACCCCGCGCACGGCGTGGAAGGCGATGTACGCGCTCGGCCTCGCCGTGCTCAGCGTGTTGCCGCTCGTTGCCGCGGTGCCGGGCATCGTGGCGCTCGGCGCGCTGGGGGCTTCGCGACGCCACACGCTGCAGTGCGCTCGATGCTGATCGACGCGCCGCTGATCGCCGCCGCGTTCGTCGCCACCTACGCGCTGTTAGTGGCGCTCGCCGTGCGCAGCGTGTCATGGCTGATCCGACCCGGCTGGCACGAGGACACCGGGGCGACCGCGTGGGCGCTGTGGCTCAGCGGGGCGGCGATGACGCGGGCCCAGGGCATCTTGTTCCCCCTCTACTCGAGCGTCTACACCCGATCGTGGCTGCGACTGCTCGGCATCGAGGTCGCCAGGCGCACCGAGGTCTCGACCGCCGTCGGGCTGAACCGGCTCGTGCGCTTCGGCGACACGAGCTTTGCCGCCGACGACGTGGTCTTCGCCGGGACGCGCGCCCGTGGCGGACGGATCGAGGTCCGGCCGATCGAGGTCGGGAGCCGTACGTTCCTCGGCAACGGCGCGATCCTGCGGGCGGGCACGCGCCTCGGCGACGACAGTCTCGTCGGGGTGCTCTCCTCCCCCCGCTCTCGAGTGCCGACGGCACCTCCTGGCTCGGGCTGCCGGCACTCGAGCTCCCGCGGGTGCCCGAGCGACCCGACCCGTCGCGGACGACCGCGCCCCCGAGGCGACTCGTCCTCGCCCGCGGCGCCATCGAGCTCCTGCGGATCCTGCTCCCCGCCACGATCTCGGTCCTCCTCGGCGCGGTCGTCTTCGGCGCGCTCGAAGCCCTCGGCACTTCGGCCGGCGGGCTCTGGCTCCTCGCCGGCGCGCCGTTCGTGCTGCTGGCCGCGAGCCTGTCCGCGGTCGGCATCACGATCGGGGCGAAGTGGCTGCTGATGGGTCGCTACGAACCGGGCGAGCACCCCCTCTGGTCCTTCTTCGTGTGGCGCGACGAGCTCGTCAACACCTTCCAGGAGCAGCTGGCGGGGGCGTGGCTCTTGTCGAGCGCCCTCGGGACGCCCTTCGTCCCCGCCTACCTCCGGGCGATGGGATGCAAGGTCGGCAAGGGTGTCTGGTTCGAGACGCTGGCGGTCACCGAGTTCGATCTGGTCGATCTTGGCGATGGGTGCGCCGTCAACCGCGGCGCGTGCGTGGAGACCCACCTCTTCCACGATCGCCTGCTGCGCATGGGACCGGCCGTGCTCGGGGCCGACTCGACGCTCGGACCGAACAGCGCCGTGCTCCCCGACACCGTGGTCGGCCGCGGGTGCAGCGTCGGGGCGCGCTCGGTCGTGCTGCGCGGGGAACGCCTGCCGGCCGACACGGCCTGGCACGGTGCTCCTGTGCAGAGCCGGTGATCAGCTCGGCGACCGTTGACCGACAAGGTGATGGCGTGCCACAGGTCCGCTTGCTCGACGCCCGCGTCGACGAGCTCGACGCGGACGCCCTTCGCGACTGGGCGCGACAGCTCACCGCTGCTTCGGGCGCCCCCTATGCGGCACGTTCGTACCGCTATCCGTACGCGCTCGTCGGCTGGCACCGCGAACCGATCGGGGCCGACATCGAACGGATCGGCCCGTGCGACGCCGCCTTCGCCGACCTGATCTGCACTCCCGCCGAGCGGTCGGACCCTGCCGGCTTGACCGACCGGAACGCCTACCTCACCTCGCTCTGGTCGGCGAAGGAGGCCCTCGCCAAGGCGCTCGGTGACGCGCTCGGCTACGAACCGTCACGGCTCGAATCACCGGCGCGCTGGCCCCGGGGGCGGGCCGGGCCGTGGCGGACCGCACAGCTCGCTGTCCCGCCTGGGCACGTGGCGTGGCTGTGCTGGCGGTCGAGCGACCTTCGGCGAGCCAATGCCGGCTCCCAATCCGCGACGGCCGCACGGTGACCGGTTGGATTCCGCCGCGCGACCCCCGCCGCGGCGCTCAAGGCGCCGACAGGCTCAAGGTGAGTGGCAGGTTGGCGGAAGACTGCCCGATGGCGAGCGTGTAACCGTTGCCGAACGTGACGAAGCGGCCTCCCACATAGGCCTCGAAATCGCGCTTGGACAGCTTCAGCGTGGCGACTTTGGACCGACCGGGTGCAAGTGTCGCCGTCGAGAAGGCCCGGAGCTGATGCGGCGGCTCTCCCGCCCCGGGCGGATAGCCGAGGTAGGCCTGGACGACAGCGGTCCCGGCGCGCCGCCCGGTGTTGCGCACCGTCACCGAGACGGTGTCGCCGTGCCGGCCGGACGTGAGCGAGGCATTGCCGATCGAGAAACGTCGTGTACGAGAGGCCGAAGCCGAAGGGGAAGAGCGGCTGGAGGTGGTTCGCCTGGTCGTAGCGGTACCCGATGTCGAGCCCTTCGCTGTAGCTGATGGTGGCCTGATTCCCCGGCCAGGTGCTCGCGGTGTCCGCGGGCACCGCGGTCGCAGAAGCGGGGAACGTGACCGGCAGATGGCCGGAGGGGTCGACGCGCCCGGTGAGGACCGCTGCCACGGCATTGCCGCCCTCCTGACCGGGGTACCAGGCCTCCAGCACGGCGGCGACCTTCGACAGCCACGGCATCAGTACCGGGCCGCCGGTGTTGAGCACGACGATCGTGCGCGGGTTGGCCGCTGCGACGGCGGCAATGAGCGCGTCCTGGTCGCCCGGCAGGGACAAGCTCGGCCGATCGACGCCCTCGCTCGTGAAGTCGTTGGCGAAGACGACCGCGACGCGCGCCGCGCGTGCCGCGCGCACCGCGGCGGCGATGGCGGTCGACTGGTAGGCCCAGCCGAGCCGCGGCTCAGCGTCGGAGTTCGTCACGAACCAGGTGAGCTGCACCGAGTAATGGTGACCGGCGACGAGCGCGACCGTCGCCGACCACGGCGCCGGGCCGTGCAGGCCGGCGCTCGACATCACGAGGTGACCGTCGAGGTACAGCCAGGTGTCTCCCCGTTGCGTCAGCGACAGCGTGTACAGGCCGCTCCGCGGGGGCGTGAGCACTGCCGACCAGGTCGACCAGTTCTTGCCGTTCCACGGCGAGTTCGCGGTGGCCGCGGAGCGGGTCACCGCCGGCGCCCGCAGCACCTCGAGGTCCGAGATCCCTTGGGGGTCTTCGCCGGTGAATTCCGGCGGCTCTGGCCCGGACTTCAGCTTCCTGCTCACCGCGATGACGGTGGAGGGGATCGCGGGCAGCTCGAGGGACGCCGCGCCGCCAGCCGAGTAGGTCACCGTCACGTGCCGGCCGAGAGCGGTCCGCAAGCCCGCGAGCGGCGTCACGACGTAGGGCGCCGTGACGTGCGCGCTGCCGTAGCCGACGCTCATCGTCGCAGGCCCGGCGTCGGCGCCGATCACCGCCACGGACTTCACGTGCTTCGCGTCGAGCGGCAGCACGTTTCCGGCATCCTTCAAGAGCACGATCGACCGCTCTGCCGCCTCACGCGCGAAAGTCGCATGGGCGCTCGTGGCCACGTCGGCCGTGATCTGGCCGGTCGGGGGGTGCTCGATCATGTGGAAGATGAACATCTCGCTCAGCACGCGCCGCGCCGCATCGTCGAGGCGGCTTGTCGCCAGGCGATGGTGGGCGATGGCAACCTGGAGCTGTTGAACCGTCGCCGGCTTGATCATCGACATCCCCGCACGAAAGGCGGGAACCGGAGCCGTGACCGCGCCGAGGTCCGAGCGGACGAACCCTTTGAACCCCCACGCGGAGAGGGACTGGAAGAGAAAGGGTGACGAGCAGTCGTTGACGCCGTTCAGCGAGCCGTAGGAGCACATCAGCGACGCGACGTGCGCCTGCTGCACGGCGGCTTGGAACGGTGGCTGGTAGAGCTCCTCGAGGGCGCGACGCGAGACGACCTCGTTGACGAGCAGGCGCGCCGTCTCCTGGTTGTAGGCCGTGTAGTGCTTGGCGTCCGCCATCACCCCCTCGGACTGGATCCCCTCGATGTTCGCCACACCGAGGGCAGCGGTAAGAACGGGGTCTTCCCCGTAGGCTTCGAACGCCCGCCCGCTCTCCGGCACCCGGTCCAGATTCAGCTCTGGTCCTTGGACGACGTCGATGCCCTTGCCTCGCGCCTCCTGGCCCTCGACCTGACCGTATCGATAGGCAAGGAGGGGATCGAAGCTGGCGGCGACACCGAGCGAGGCCGGCAGTTGGGTCACCTGCGTCGCTCCGTACGCGATCCCGTTCGGGCTGTCCTGGAGGGTGAGCGCCGGGATGCACAGGCGCGGCACCCCGGTATTGCGGTTCTCGTAGCCGCCCGCCGCGGCGAGGTTCACCAGCCCGAGCTTCTCGGCGAGCGTCATCCGAGCGACGACTTCCTTGGCCAATGCGGTCGGCGACGAGCCGAGCACGGCCGTCGCAGTCGCCCACGGACAACGAGCGGCGACGGAGACTGCCGCGACGCCGACCGACCCCGATCGGCCAACGCCGACGAACAGGAGCGGCGCAACGATCGCGGCACCCACGATCACCACCGACCGGAGTCGGCGCCGGGGACGACGATCGAGGTCGGCCAGCGGGAACATCGGTTGGGCTGCTCCACTCCTTCGGAGAACGGCCCGATCGCGTACGAAGATTCCTGCCGAGCCGAGCTGACGATAAGTCGGCTTGCTCAGCTGGAGAAGGGTCCTTTGGTCCCATCTCAGCGGTCGGGACGGGTTGCCCGATCGCTTCGCGCATCAGCGCTCACACGCTGCGCTCGCAGATGGCGCCCTCAGACAGCGGATCCGCTGCGGCCACCCGCTCCGGAGCCCGCGCCGTTCCATCCGCCGTATCCGTGGCCGGAGTGGCCGCCCTCGGTGCCGATCTCGACCGACGTCGCGGTGACGGTGCCCGAAGAGGTGGCGCCGAACACCGCGACTGCTCATTCACGCTCACGTTGGCGAACGACGGCGAGGTGACGCCTCGGTCGCGTAGGTCGTCGTCGAGGAGACGTCGACGGTCACGCTCGTGCCCGAGGTCGTCTTCAGCGTAGGCGCACGGGGGATCGATCGCCGTCGGCGAATCGGACCTCGGCGGGGCGAGCGTGACCGTCGTGCTGCCGGCTGCCCGGGTCCTCGGACGAGCGCGGGGCTGACGGTGCGGATCCTGGTGGTCGCGGACGGCGACCGCATCGCGTCCTTCATCGTGAAGGGGCTCCGGGCGAAGGGGTATGCGACCGCCGTCGCGCCGGACGGCCCCGAGGCGATCCGCCTGCTCTCGCCGGGCGGCGAGGAGCTCGAACATCGTCCTGGTCGACCTCGGGCTGCCGGGGGCGTCCGGCGAGGACGTCCTCCGATGGCTGCGCAAGCGGGATGCCGCCCTCCCGGTGATCATCCTCACCGCCCGCGCCGAGGTCGCCGACGAAGTGCGCGGCCTGGAGCTCGGCGCCAACGACTACCTCACCAAGCCCTTCTCCTTCGCCGAGCTGCTCGCCCGGATCCGCGCCACGCTGCGCACGGCGGCGCAGCAGGCGCCGACGGAGCTCGTCGTCGGAGATCTCCGCCTCGACCTGCTCACGAAGATCGCCTGGCGCGACGGCCGCCGCATCGACCTGGCGCCGCGCGAATGGTCGCTGCTCGAGCTGTTGATGCGGCACCCGACCCACGTGCTGTCTCGGGCCAGGATCCTCAACGAGGTGTGGGAGTACGGCTTCGACCCGGGCAACAACGTCGTCGACGTCTACGTGGGCTACCTGCGCAAGAAGCTCAACTTCCCCGGCGAGGAGCCGCTCATCAAGACCGTGCGGGGCGTCGGCTACCGCCTGCTCGCGCCCTGAGCACGCGGCAATCCTGCGCGCCCCGGCCTCGCGGCTTGGTGACCTTCCGACCTTTGTTCCTGCCGAATGCCCCTGCCGCCGCGAGCGGCCTGCTGGCACCATGCGAAGTATGCAGGACGCGCAGGTGACGGACCCCGAACGACTGCACGACCTCTTGCGAGCGATCCTCGTGCTGGAGTCCGAGCTGACCGTCGAGGCGGTGCACCGCGCCATCGTCACCCAGGCCTCCAGCCTGGTGGGCGCGCGGGAAGCGGCCCTCGCCGTCGTCAGCACGGAGGGGCGGGACCTCGCACCTCTCGTCCACGCCGGGCACCACGCGGTCACCGCCCGCAGCGGTCACCGAGGGGCGAGCCCAGCTTCCGACTACGACCTGCGGGTCCCGGTCCGGATCCGCGACGAGATCTACGCGTATCTCTACCTCGCCGGGAAGAAGGACGGCGGTCCGCTCACGGCCGACGACGTCACCATCGCCGAGGCGTTCGCGATGAGTGCCGGCGGCGCCGTCGACAACGCTCGACTCCACTCCCAGGTCGTCGACCTAGGCGTTGCCGCCGAACGCGTGCGCATCGCCCACGACCTCCACAACACGGTCCTCCAGCGGCTCTTCGCGATCGGACTCTCGCTCCAAAGCGCCCTGAGAGAGGGCCCGGAGGTCTCCTCGAGTCGCGTGCGCAGGGCGATCGACGATCTCGACGAGACGATCCAACAGGTCCGCACGGCGATCTTCGCCCTCGAGCCGGCAGTGCGCGGCCGTCAGCGGCTCGGCGCGCGCCTGCTGGACGTCATCCGGTGGTCGGCCGAGCTCCTCAGCGTCGAGCCGACGGTCCGTCTCAGCGGGCCGGTCGACCGCGCCCTCGACGAGCCCATCGCCGCCAGCCTGATCCTCTCGCTTCGCGAGGCGCTCGCCGACCTGGCACGCCGCGGCGCGACGTCGGTGGCCGTGGAGGTCGAGATGTCGGGCGGACCCGACGCGCGCGAGCTCGTGCTCAAGGTGGCCGCCGCGGAGCTCGGTGGCCCCGACGCGACCGCGCCGCGCAAACGACCCGGCCAGCGGCGGCGCGGCGCCGATCGGCCGCCGGACGCGCCCGACGACGACTGGCTCGCCAGCGTGACGGGGCGCGCCGAAGCGCTCGGAGGCACCTGCGGGATCCGCACGCCCATCGACGGCATCGCCGAGCTCACCTGGCGCGTCCCGCTCTCCCCTCGCTGACCCCCGGCGGGCGCGCGTCGAGTCCACGAGAAGTCGCTCTATCGGTGCCGGCCTCGCATCCGCGCCGGCCTCGGCCGGGCTGCCGAGGGCCAGGCAGGCCTCAGTCGAGCTGGCCCGAGGCCTCGGGGCGGGCGACCTCGGGTCGACCGCCGTGCTTGCGCAGGCTGCTCCAGCGGTGCGCGATGAAGGCACCGACGGTGAGGACCGCTAGCGCCAGCAGGACGTAGCCAGCCAGGGAGAAGCCGTGGACGAGGCTGTGCCACGCGCCGTTCAGCGCGTAGCCGGTAGAGGCCACGGCAGCGGTGTAGATGGCGGTGCCGATCAGGCTGAACACCCCGAAGCGGAGCGGCGACATCTCGGCCGCCCCGGCGACGAGCGACACGAACGAGCGGATCAGCGGCATCGCCCGGCCGATCAGGACGGAGAACTCGCCCTTCCCGTCGAACCAGCGCTCCGCGCGGTCGAGGTCGGCGGTGGTGAGCAGCACGTAGCGGCCGAGCCGCTCGACGAGCGGGCGGCCGCCGAACCTGCCGACGCCGAAGGAGACGAAGGAGCCGACGACCTCGGCGATCGTCCCGAGCACGATCACGGCGGCCAGGTTCAGGTGGTGGCCCGATGTCCCGACCGAGGCGGACGCGGACAGGAAGCCGGCGAAGCCGAAGGTGATCTCGGAGGGGAACGGGATGCAGCAGGCCTCGGCGAACGCGAGGACCACCAGCGCGAGGTAGCCGGAGTGTTGCAGGAAGGATTCCACGGGACACTGTTGTAGCCGATCGTGCCGCCCGGCGCGTGCGTTCGACCACGTCAGGGGCGCGATTTCACCGAATCTTTGCCATCGGGAGCACGCAGGTGCGCGCCGCGGCCGCAACGCCTCGGCGCGCGGCCGTGGACGGGAGCGTCTGGCGACCGGCGGTAGGGTCGCCGCATGGACGACACGCGGGTGCTCGCCGGCGACGGCGTGGAGATCGCGATCCACGACCTCGGGGGCCATGGCGAGCCGGCGCTCCTCGCCCACGCGACGAGCTTCCACGGGCGCTGCTACCTGCCGCTCGCCCGCGAGCTGGCGGGAGCGTTCCACAGCTACGCGCCGGACCTGCGCGGCCACGGCGCTTCCGGGGCGCCGCACGATCTCGACTTCGACTGGAACGGCTTTCGCGACGACGTCGTCGCCGTCGTCCGCGGCCTCGGGCTCGAGCGCCCGGTCGGGATCGGCCACTCCTGCGGGGGCGCGGCGCTGCTCCTCGCCGAGGCGCAGCATCCCGGCACCTTCTCCGCCCTGTACTGCTACGAGCCGATCGCGTTCGACCCCGGCATCATCGACCGCGAGCGCATCGCGGATCACGTCGACGCGGCCCGCCGTCGACGTGCCGACTTCGACTCGCGCGAGGCAGCCCTCGAGCGCTACCACGACTCGCCGCTCGGCGGGCTCGCACCGCCGGCGCTCGAGGCCTACGTCGAGCACGGCTTCGGGGAGATCGACGGCGGCGTGCGCCTGCGCTGCCTTCCCGAGTACGAGGCGCTGATCTACGAGGCGAGCACGCGCAGCGACGTGGGCCTCCGCCTCGCCGAGGTGACCTGCCCGGTCACGATCGCCTACGGCGTGGCGAGCGAGTTCTTCGCCGCCGCCTGCCTCCCGCTGCTCGCCGAGGGCCTGCCCGACGTCAGCCTCGTCGCGCTCCAGGGCCTCGGCCACCTCGGACCGCTGGAGGACCCCGGCACCGTCGCGCGCTCCATCATCCGGGCGGTCGAGCATGTCGCGACGTAGCCTTTCGCCGATGCCCCGATGAGCGTCCCGCTGCCGGACACCCTGACGCCCTCGAAGATCGGCAAGTTCGTCAGCTGCCCGTTGGCCTTCCGTTACTCCTACATCGACCGTCTCCGGGAGGTGCCCACGCCCCAGCAGGTGCGCGGGACGCTCCTGCACCCGCGCGCTCCAGCTGCTCTTCTCCGACGGGCCCGCCTCGGCGCGGACCCGCGAGCGCGCCGGAGCGGCGCTCGACGCGGCGTGGGAGGAGATGGAGGCCGGACACGACGTCGCCGCGCTGGAGCTCGACGAGCCGGCCCGGCAGTCGCTCCTCGCGGAGTCCCGGGGGCTGCTCGACCGGTACTTCACCCTCGAGGACCCCTCGAGGGTCCGACCGGTCGGCCTCGAGCTCGACCTCAGGGTGCGGCTCGGCGACGTCGAGCTGCGGGGGATCATCGACCGGCTGGACCACCTGCCCGGCGACGACTTCGTCGTGGTCGACTACAAGACCGGCCGCTCGCCCCGCGCCGAGCAGGCCCGCTCCCGCCTCGCCGGCGTGCAGTTCTACGCCTTCCTCTGCGAGCAGGCGCTCGGGCGCCGGCCGAGCGAGGTACGGCTCATGTACCTGCGGGACCAGGTGGTCGTCGTCGAGTCGCCGACCGACCAGACGATGCGTGGGCTACGCCAGCGCGCGCTCGCCGTGTGGGCCGCGATCGAGCGGGCGTGCCGGACCGAGGACTTCCGGCCGAACCCCTCGCCGCTGTGCAAGAGCTGCTCGTTCCAGGCGCAGTGCCCGGCGTTCCAGGCTGGCCTCGAACGCCTCGCGCGCGCCGATTAGCCTGCGCCCGTGCTCCGCGATCTCCTCGCAGGCTTCGACGATCGCGTCGACGACGCCTTCACCGGGGTACGCGGCAACCGCGTCGCCGATCGCGTCTTCTACACGGCCTCCGCGCTCGGTGACTTCGGCCTCATCTGGGTGGTCTTCGCCCTGTTGCGCGCGCTGCGGGGCGGGCGGACGAACGAGCGGGCGGCAGCGCGCGCCATCGTCGCCACCGGCGTCGAGTCGGTCCTCGTCAACGTCGCGCTGAAGTCGCTCTTCCGCCGGCACCGCCCGGTGGAGCAGCCGGACCACCCACTGCCCCTCCGCCAGCCCCTCTCGTCGAGCTTCCCCTCGGGCCATGCCACCGCCGCCTTCTGCGGAGCGACCCTGCTCGCCGAGGGCGACCCGTTGGCGCCGGCATACTTCGCCGTCGCGGCCGTCGTGGCCGCGTCGCGGGCCTACGTGAAGATCCACCACGCCTCCGACGTCGTCGGCGGGGTGGCCGTCGGGCTCGCGCTCGGGCAGATCGGCAGGAGGGTGGCCCCGCTCCACCCTCGGAGGAGGAGACGATGAGCGTCGCGATCGTGATGGGGAGCGACTCCGACGAGTCGGTCATGCGCCAGACGGCGGAGGCGCTCGACGAGTTCGGCATCGCGTGGGAGATGCGCGTCCTGTCGGCGCACCGGACGCCCGACGACGCCGTGGCCTACGCGCGCGGCGCGGCCGAGCGCGGCGTGCAGGTGATCGTGGCAGGCGCCGGGGGCGCGGCCCACCTGCCCGGCGTCCTCGCCGCGGTGACGCCGCTGCCGGTGATCGGGGTGCCGATCGCGTTGAAGAACCTCGACGGGCTCGACTCGCTGCTCTCGATCGCCCAGATGCCCCGCGGCATCCCGGTGGCGACGGTCGCGGTCGACGGCGCACGCAACGCCGGGCTGCTCGCGGTCCGGATCCTGGCCGTCGGCGACGAGGGCCTCACCGGGGCGATCCGGTCGTTCCAGGAGAAGATGGCCGCCGAGGTGCGCGCCAAGGACGCCGCCCTCCAGGAGCGCCTCGGGCGCTGAGCGGGGCCGAGCCGCTACCGTCGAGACGGTGAGCAGCCTCGTCGAACGGCTCGGCTTCGGCGCGGGCGAGCGGGTGCTCATCGTCACCTGCGACGACCTCGGCTTCTCCTACGCCGCCAACGAGGCGGTGTACTCGGCGCTTCGCGACGGCGTCGGGACCTCCGCCTCGCTTATGGTGCCGGCCCCCTGGGCGCGCGGCGCCGCCGCGGCGTACCGGGGCGAGGACGTCGGGGTGCACCTCACGCTCAACGCCGAGCTCGACCTCTACCGCTGGGGCCCGATCACCCAGGCGCCCTCGCTGCTCGACGGCGACGGCGGCTTCCCGCGCACGGTCGACGACGTCTGGGAGCATGCCGACCTCGACGAGGTGCGGCGGGAGTGGCGCGCCCAGATCGAGCGGGCCGTCTACTGGGGCTTCGACGTGAGCCATCTCGATGCCCACCTCGGCTCGGTCGAGCTGAAGCCGGAGTTCTTCGACGTCTACCTCGACCTGGCCGAGGAGTTCTGCCTGCCGCTCCGCCTGCCACGCGCCGAGGAGCAGCGCCGCGTCGGCTTCCCCTTCCGGGACCTCGCGGCCGAGCGGGGCGTGGTCGCCCCCGACCACGTGGTCTGGCTGCAGCCGCTCATCGCCACCTCGGGCGACCTCGGCGAGCTGCTCGAGGAGCTGCCGCCCGGCGTCACCGAGCTGCACCTCCAGCCGGCGCTCGACACCGCGGAGCTGCGCGCCGCGGCGCCGGACTGGGCCGCGCGCGTCGCCGGCCACGCCCTGCTCGCCGGCGGGGGCGAGCTCGCGCGGCTCGCCGGGCGGCTCGGGATGGCCCGCGTCGGCTACCGCTCGCTGCGCGCGCTCATGCGGGAGCGGTGAGCACCTTCTCGTAGGAGTGGAGGAAGGTGCTCGCGGCGTTGGTCCCGTAGTTCGGGATGCTCCGGAAGCCGCTCGACTCGTACAGGCGCATCGCGGCCGCCTGCAGCGGGCCGGTGTGCAGGTAGAGGCGCTCGTAGCCGAGCTCGACCGCCCGGGCCTCCAGGCATGCGAGGAGCTGGCGCGCGAGGCCCTTGTTGCGGTGCTCGGGCTCGACCCAGAGCCGCTTCAGCTCGCCGACACGCCCCGCGACCCCACAGGCGCGCACGCCGCCGCAGGCCGCCGCGGCGCCGTCCACGTCGAGGAGCAGGAACGTCCCCGACGGCGGGACGAACTGGCCGGCGTCGAGGGGCCGGGGCACCAGGTCTGCATAGAGGTCCGCGAGGTAGGCGAGCATGTTGCCGACCAGCGTCTCGGCTTCGGGCGACGCCAGCGAGACTTCGCGGACCCTCGGAGCGCTCAGTAGTAGCGCGGCACGTACCCGCCCCGCCCGAGCGCCGCGCTCTCGAGGGGGTCGATCGACTCGTCGACGCCGCCGCGGATCTCGGTGACCCAGTCGAGGCGCTCCTTCAAGAGGCGCTCGACGCCGCCCTGCAGGGTCATCGACGAGATGGCGCAGGAGCCGCAGGCCCCCTGGAGCTCGACCTCGACGATCCCCGCCGCGTAGTCGACCTCGCCGAGCGCGAGATCGCCCCCGTCCATCTGCACGGCGGGACGCATCAGCTCCATCACCTGCTCGAGACCCTGGCGCCGCCGTTCCAGCTCGGCCGGTTCGAGGCCCCCCGGGCCGCCGCCGGTCACGTCCGGTCCGGACACGTGGGCCTGCTTGGCGTGGTCGCGCCGCTCCTCTGCGTGCTCGGCCTGGTCCTCTGACGGACGCTGGTCGTGATCGGTCACGTCTCGCTCCCTAACAGTTTGCTAACACCAGGCACATAACCTTCGCATCGCACGCTCAGCGGTCCGGCCTAGGATTGCTTACGTGCAACTGGTGATCCTCGCCGCGGGTCACGGCCGGCGCTTCGGTGGACTGAAGCAGCTCGCGCCCGTCGGGCCGAACGACGAGGCCATCATGGACTATACGGCGCTCGCTGCCGAGGCCTCCGGCTACGACGGGATCGTGCTCGTCGTCCGGGAGGACATCCGCGAGGAGATCCTCGCCCACGTCCGGCGGCGCTGGCCGTCCACGTTGCAGGTCTCGACGGTCTGCCAGCCGCCGGTCCCCGGGACGGCGCAGGCGGTGCTGTCGGCCCGGCCGGCGCTCCACGGCTCGTTCGGCGTCGCGAACGTGGACGATCTCTACGGCGAGCAGGCGCTCGCGATGCTGATCGACCACTTCTCCGTCGGTGAGGACACCACCGGGGGCGACGAGTCGGTGGCCGGGCGACACGTCCTCGTCGCCTACCGCCTCCTGCGCACCGTGCTCACCGCTGGTGCCGTCACGCGAGGCCTCTGCGAGGTCGACGAGGAGGGCGAGCTCCGCCGGATCGTCGAGCACACGGTGTGCCTGCGCGAGGACGGCGCCTTCGACGCCACGCCGCTGCCGAGGAACGCTCCCGGCGAGACCGCGGACGACAAGCCCGTGACCCGCCGCCTCGACGGCACGGAGCGCGTCTCGATGAACCTCTGGGGCTTTCACCCCCGCCTGCTCGACCACCTCGCCGAGGCCCTCGCGCGCTTCGACCCGGAGAAGGCGGCCCGCCGCGAGCTGCTCCTGCCCGACGTCGTCGGCTCGCTCGTCGAGCGTCGGCAAGACAGCGTGCACGTCGTCGAGACCGACAGCCGCTGCATCGGCGTGACGCACCAGGCCGACATCGCCATCGTGCGCGAAGAGGTCGCCGCCGCGCAGGCCGCCCTCGCGGGACTCCAGCCTCCGCGCGAGCCCTGAGCGTCCGCGACCGCTGACCGGTCGCGACCAGCGCAAGCAACCCGCGAGGGCGCCGACGACGCCCGATGCGCCGGTACGCTTCGCGCGAGATGGATGGCGCACGAGAGCGGCGACGATGAGCCGGTCACAGCGGATCGTGCTCGCGCTCGTCCTCGACACCGCCCTCGTCGGCGGCGAGTTCGTCGGCGCCCTGATCGCCCACTCGACCGCCCTGCTCGCCGACGTCGGCCACAACCTGGCGGACGCGGCCGCGCTCGTGCTGGCGCTCGTCGCCGTGCACCTGACGCTGCGCTCCCCCACCGCCTCACGATCGTTCGGCTACCACCGGGCGACCATCCTCACCGCGCTCGCCAACGTCGGCGTGATCATCGTCGTCACCGCCCTCGTGGCCGTCGAGGCGATCCACCGGATCCTGCACCCCGTGGCGGTCCACGGTGGCGTGGTCGCCGTCGTCGCCGGCATCGCGCTCGCGGTGAACGCCCTCGCGGCGCTCGTCCTCGTCGAGCGCTCACGTGACCTGAACGTCCGGGTCGCCCTGCTCCACCTGGCGGGTGATGCCGTGGCCTCGGGAGCGGTGCTCACCGCCGGGATCATCATCTACGCGACCGGCCGCCTCGCCGTCCTCGACCCAGCGGTCTCCCTCGGCGTCGCCTGCCTCGTGGCCCTCCAGGGCGTCCACCTGGCGCGCGAGAGCGTCGACATCCTGCTCGAGTCCTCCCCCGCCGACGTCGACCTCCAGGCTCTCTGCCGGGCGATCACCGAGGTCGACGGGGTCGCCGAGGTCCACGACCTGCACTGCTGGAGCCTGTCGAGCGAGGTGCGGGCGCTCTCCGCCCACGTCGTGCTCACGGGCCACCCGAGCCTCGAGGAGGCTCAGGTGGTGGGCGACCGGGTCAAGGTCCGCATCGGCCAGCCTTTCTCGATCGCCCACGCGACCTTCGAGCTCGAGTGCGAGCGCTGCGTGGAGACGGACGCCGAGCCCTGCGCGATCGAGGGCACGCCGAGCCCTTGACCGCTCCGACCGGCGGCGCGGCGCGCGCTGCACCGCCGGTCCGCCAGCGCGGTCGTCGGCCTGGCCCGCCCCACCGGCTGCCGGAGGAGTTTCCGGGCAGTCGCGCTTGAATGCGGGGCCGTTCCGGTGTTTCGTCCGAAGAGGGCCGTGATTCGCGCGTTTGTCCAGGTGAGGTGCTCGCGCTCCTTCGCGCCATGGTGTACTGGCGATAGGGATGGCAGCCATCGTCGGGAGGAAACAGGGCGGCCGGACCTCTCCTACCCAAGCGATCCGCGTGCACGCCAGCTCCTCGGGCTGGCGCTGCGGGCGCTCGTCTCACGATCCGCGAGGCCGAGCACGCCGGCCTTTCCCTGAGCCTGCGCCAGCTGCTGCGGGCCCTCGGAGGGATGCCGACGGCGGCGCAGTCCTCGTGTTTCATCGCGACGTAGCGCACGCTCGCGGCATCGTCGCCCACGAGGATCGTGCCGAGGCCGGGCGCCACCCTCGCCCGCTCATCCGAAGGCGTCGACGCCGGTGAGCGCCTTGCCGATGACGAGGGTGTGCACCTCGGAGGTGCCCTCGTAGGTGAGGACGGACTCGAGGTTGTTCGTGTGGCGCATCACCGGGTACTCGAGGGTGATCCCGTTGGCGGCGAGGATCGTGCGGCACGTGCGGGCGATGGCGATCGCCTCGCGGACGTTGTTGAGCTTGCCCAGGCTGACCTGCTGGGGGCGCAGCTCGCCGGCGTCCTTCAACCGGCCGAGGTGCAGCGCCAGCAGGAAGCCTTTCTGCAGCTCGAGCGCCATGTCCACCAGCTTCTCCTGGGTGAGCTGGAAGCCGGCGACGGGCCGGTCGAACACCTGCCGTTCTCGGGCGTAGGCGATCGCGGTCTCCAGGCAGTCGCGCGCCGCGCCGAGCGCACCGAAGACGATGCCGAAGCGTGCCTCGTCGAGGCAGGACAGCGGGCCCCGAAGCGACGACGCGCCGGGCAGGACGGCCTCGGCGGGCAGGCGCACCCTGTCGAGGACCAGCTCGGAGGTGACCGAGGCGCGAAGGGACAACTTGCGGGCGAGCTTCGGCGCCGAGAAGCCAGGGGTGTCGGTGGGCACGAGGAATCCCCGCAGCCCCTCGTCGGTGTTCGCCCACACGACCGCCACGTCGGCGATCGAGCCGTTGGTGATCCACATCTTGGTCCCGTCGAGCAGCCAGTCGCTCCCGTCGCGCCGTGCCCGTGTCCGCATCCCCGCGGGGTTGCTGCCGAAGTCCGCCTCGGTGAGCCCGAAGCAGCCGATCAGCTCGCCGGCGGCCATCTCCGGAAGCCATCGGCATTTCTGCTCCTCCGAGCCCCAGTGATGGATCGCGAACATCGCGAGGGACCCCTGCACCGAGACGAAGCTGCGTGCCCCGCTGTCGCCGGCCTCGAGCTCCATGCAGGCCAGGCCGTAGCTGACCGCGTTCGTCCCCGCGCAGCCGTAGCCCGTCAGGTGCATGCCGAGCAGACCGAGCGCGCCGAACTGCTTGCCCATCTCCTTGGGGAAGGTCCCCTCCTCCCACCAGTCGGCGACGTTCGGCTTGATTTCGTTGTCGACGAAGCGCCGCACGGTACGGGCGATCTCGTGCTCCTCGTCCGAGAGCAGATGGTCGACGGCGAGCAGGGCCAGCGGCTGTTCGGCCGGTGCGATCATGTCGTCCTCCCAACGGTCCGGCGCCGGTACCCGATATAAATGTTCTACCTGTCAGTCAGTATATTCATGCCATCCGCGGCGGGGTCGCGCGATCGGCGAGGGCTCGCCGTTCGCCGTCTCGAGTCGGCCCCGCCTCGCGAGCGCCCGCGCTCGTGCGCCACGGCGTTCACGCCCGCCACAGGTTCTCGCCGGCGCGGGCCAGGACGAGGTGAGGAACGACCGCCCGTGCCGACAAGCGCGTCACCGCCACCACCATCTCTGCCACGTCGGCGACGTCGAGCATCGCCGACGGGTCGACGCGGTCCGAGGCCCACGTGCCCATGTCGGTGTCGACGTAGCCCGGCGAGATCGCCGTCGCGTCGACGCCGCGCCGGGACTCCTCCGCGGCGATCGATTGGCACAGCGAGATCAACGCCGCCTTGGTGGCCCCGTAGGCAGCGAGCTGCGGCTCGGAGACCACCCCGGAGATCGAGGCGATCGCGACCACCTTGGCGCCCCGGTCGGGATCGGCCGCCGCCGCCTCGCGCAGCGCCGGCAAGCACGCCTGCACGAGCGCGAACGGGGCCCGCACGTTGATCGCGAACAGCCGGTCAAGCCGCCGCAGGGGGTAGCTCGCCAGCTCGCCGGCGACGGCCATCCCGGCGTTGAGCACGAGCACGTGCAACGCGGGATAGCGCTCCAGGTGCTCGCTCGCCACGCGCCGGACGTCGTCCTCCAGGGCCATGTCCCCCGTCACGCTGTGCACCGGGGCGCCGGCCGCCTCGAGCTGGGCGGCGACCTCGCGCAGGGCCGCCTCGCGCCGGGCCGTGATCGTCAGCGTGTAGCCCTCGGCGGCCAGCCGGCGGGCGATCGCGGCGCCGATCCCGCGCGAGGCCCCCGTCACGAGCGCGTAGCGCGGCGTCATGGCTGCTCGGCCGGACCGTCCCCGGTCGCCCCGGACGCGCCGGGATCGCGGTGCGCTCCCGCGGCGGCGAGAGCCGCGGCGCGCCGCTCGGGCAGCATGAGCAGGCGGGCGTAGCGCTCCCGGTCACGGTCGACGACCAAGCCGTCGAGGACGAGAGCCAGCTGAGCGCGCCCGTAGGCCGCGACGTCCTGGTACGCGCTCGAAGTGCCAGTGCTTGAGCGCCCACATGTGGGCGAGCATCATCAGGTCCCAACCGACCAGCTCTGTGTCGTGGGGACGGAGGCTGCCCGCGCCAAGAGCGGCGCCGAGCTCGGCGACCAGCAGACCGGTGGTCTCGACCTCGAGGCCAATGACCGTCTGCAGCCCCGAGCGGCTCAAGGAGCGGCTCTCCCGGTAGGCGAGCAGCGTCGCCGCCTGGTGGGAATCCACGACGCGGCAGTAGGCGAGGAAGCCGGCGGCGAGCCGCTCGAGCGGGTCGCTGAGCCCCGCCATCGATTGGGGGACCTCCCGGGCGTAGGTCCGGAGGACGTCCTCCAGAATGAGCAGGAGGATGTCCTCCTTGCTGTCGAGGTACTGGTAGATCGTGCCGACGCTGATCCCCGCCTCCCGGGCCAGCGAGCTGACCGACATCTGGTGGAAGCCCTGCTCTTCCATCAGGCGAACCGCCGCTTCGACGATCTGGCCGCGCCGCCAGGAAGCGCGCGCCGTGCGGATCGCCTCGGGCCCGGTGACGGCGTCGGAGGGGGCTGGCGTCATCGTCTCACGTCTCTCCCGCTGCCGAATGATCACTCAGTTGAATTGAATGACGATATCATGTCCCGCGGGTCGGGACGGGAACGGACGGATCGGGGCGCCGCGCCCGTCGGGTGTCGGCGGCCGAGCCGTGGGTCGGAGGGCCGGTGCTCCTGCCCGCGACAGGTCGCCCGCCTCAGCGCGGCGACGGCGGTGCCGGGCTCGGGGCGTCGAAGAGCTCGTCGGCCTGGCGCTCGTTTGCGCGAGCTCTGTAGTGGGACCCGTACTCGCGCTCGAAGGCCTCGATGATCTCCGCGAGCGGCAGGTCCACGTAGCTCCCTCGGCTGGCGACGTACTCCATGTGCCGCTGGCCGTCGACGGAGAACTCGTGGAAGAGCGAGTCGTGTTGGCCGTCGAACTCGAGCGGGTGGACCCCGAAGCGCCGGCAAAGCTCGACGTTGAAGGCGGGCGTCGCCTTCACCCACGCGCTCGCGAGCCAGAACTCCGTGTAGCCGTGGAAGACGAACAGGTCGGTCCCGAGCAGCGCGAGCAGCTTGTCGCTCGCGAGGTGGTTGCGGACGTCGGCGAAGCCCAGGCGGGCGGGGATGCCGGCCGCACGGGCGAGCGCTGTGAGCAGGACCGCCTTGGGGATGCAGTAGGCGGCCGTCTGGCCGAGCACGTTGCTCGCGGGTAGTCGGCGGGATCGGTCGTGATCGAGTACGGGTCGTAGCGCAGCCCGTCGCGCACGGAGTAGAAGAGCCGCACGGCCCGTTCCCGCTCACCCGTCGCGCCGGCGGTCAGCTCGCGGGCACGTGCGACGAGGCCGGGATGGTCGCTGTCGACGAACCAGGTGGCGCGCCGGCACGCGGCGAGCTCGGCCTCGGACGGCATGCGGCGAGCCTACCCGCCCGACCCGGGGGGCCGGCGGGGTCGCGCCCTCCTGGGGCCTCCCATCCCCCCGGCCGCAGCGGGCCGGGCGCAGCGGCGCGGCCGCAGCGGGCCGACCGCAGGCCCTTGACGGACGAGCCCCCGCACCGTAGCTTGGACGAGTGATGAGCGTAGGTTCGATCGAACTGAATGACTGCTCACTCCAGCGGGGGCGAGCACGGTGATCCACCTCGAGGTGCACGAGCGCGTCGCGACGCTGGTGCTCGATCGGCCGCCGGTCAACGCCTGGGACGTCGACCAGCTCGACCGCTTCGAGCACGCGCTCGGCGCGCTCCGCCGCGACGAGGACGTCGCCGTCGTGGTGGTGCGCGGTGCGGGGCGCCACTTCTCCGCCGGCGCGGACATCGCGATGATGACTGCCACCCTGGACGCCGGGGACCCCGGTCCCCTGAACGCCTTCAGCGTCCGGTTCCAGGGGCTGTTCCTCGAGTGGGAGGAGCTCGAGGTCCCCACCATCGCCGTGCTGCACGGCGCGGCTACCGGCGGCGGCCTCGAGCTCGCGCTCGCCTGCGACCTGCGCATCGCCGCCGAGGAGGCCCGGCTCGCCCTCCCTGAGGTGCGCCTCGGGCTCCTGCCCGCCGGCGGCGGCACGCAGCGGCTCACCCGCCTCATCGGTCGAGGGCGGGCCCTGCGTCTCATGCTCACCGGCGAGCTGGTCGACGGCCGCGAGGCCGAGCACCTCGGCATCGTCGAGTGGTGCGCGCCCGCGGCAGAGCTAGACGAGCTCGTGGCGCACGTGCTTGCCGCGCTGCTGGCCGGCGCGGGTCCCGCGCAGCCGGCGATCAAGCGTTGCGTGCGCCGCGCCGGCAGCGCCGAGGGCTACGCGAGCGAGAGTCTGGGCCAGCGTGCCCTGCACGCCACGGCGGAGGCCGAGAGGCGTCTGCGGGAGTTCGTCGACGGAAGGAGCGGGCGATGAAGATCGATCTGACGAGCCGCACGGCGGTGGTCACGGGAGCCGGATCGGGCATCGGCCGGGCCGTCGCCACGGTGCTCGCCGACGCGGGCGCCACCGTCGCCGCCGCCGACATCGACCTCGCCACGGCGGAGAGCACCGCGTCGGCCATCGACGAGCGCGCCGGGAAGGCGCGGGCCTTCCCGGTCGACGTGACGAGCCGGTCGAGCATCGAGGAGCTGCGCGCCGCTATCGAGGCCGAGCTCGGCCTCGTCGACGTGGTGATCAACGCGGCCGGGTGGAATCGCGGTCAGCCGTTCCTCGACAACCCGCCGGAGTTCATCGAGCACATCACGGCGCTCAACTTTCTCGGTCCGGTGCTGGTCTGCCAAACCTTCCTGCCGCCGCTGCTCGAGGCCGGCAAGCCGGGCCGCGTGGTCAACATCTCGAGCGACGCCGGCCGGGTGGGCAGCCTCGGCGAGACCGTCTACGCCGGCGCCAAGGGCGGTGTCATCGCCTTCACCAAGTCCCTGGCGCGCGAGATGGCCCGCCACGGCGTCAACGTCAACTGCGTCGCCCCCGGGCCGACCGACACGCCGCTGCTGCGCCAGCAGCCGGAGAAGATCCAGGAGGCGCTGCTGCGGGCGATCCCCCTCCGGCGCTTCGGCCGGCCCGAGGAGATCGCCTACGTGGTCGCGTTCCTCGCCTCCGACCAGGCGTCCTACGTCACCGGCCAGGTGCTGAGCGTCAGCGGTGGGCTGACGATGGTCGGCTGATGGGTGCCGGGATGTCGGCGCGCGAGCCGGCCGGCGATCCGCCGGTGCCGAGCAGTCCGTTCGCCCTCACCGCCCACCAGCGCGCTCGGGTCGAGGAGGTCCGGGCGATCGCCGCCGGCGAGCTGGTCGGACTGGTGAAGACCGGGGAGGAGGGGCGGGTCAACCGGGAGCTGCTGGCGGCGATGGGGCGCCACGGCCTGCTCGCCGCGCTCTTCCCCGGCGTCGGTGCCGGCCAGCCGACCAGGCAGGCCGCCGCGCTCGAGCTCTGCTTGCTGCGCGAGACGCTCGCGAACGTCAGCACCGAGGCGGAGACCGCCCTGGCGCTGCAGGGCCTCGGGGGCTACCCGATCCTGCAGTCGGGCAGCCCGAAACTCGTCGAGGCGTGGATCCCCGCGATCGCTCGCGGTGAGGCGGTGGCGGCATTCGCGTTGAGCGAGCCCGGCGCCGGGTCGGATGCGGCCGCGCTCGAGCTGCGGGCAGACGCGTCGGGCGACGGCTGGCAGCTGTCGGGCGAGAAGATCTGGATCTCCAATGCTCCCGATGCCGACATCTACACGATCTTCGCCCGGACCACCGTGGGCGCCGGGGCGCGTGGCGTCACCGCGTTCGCCCTGCCGGCGGACCGCCCGGGAATTCACGGGGAGCGACTCGAGCTGCTCGCGCCGCACCCGATCGGTCGCCTGCTCCTCGACGGCGTGCGCGTCGGGCGCGACGACGTGCTCGGGGAGGTGGACCGGGGCTTCCGGGTGGCAATGCGCACCCTCGACCTCTTCCGGCCGAGCGTGGGCGCCTTCGCGGTCGGCATGGGCCAGGCTGCCCTGGACGCCACCGTCGCCTACACCCGCCAGCGGCAGGTCTTCGGCGGCCCCCTGAGCGACCAGCAAGCGGTCGCGCACGCCCTCGCCAACATGGCCACCCGCCTCGAGGCGGCGCGCCTGCTCGTCTACGCCGCGGCCGCCGCCTATGACGCCGGCGCCGAGCCAGCCGAGATCACCCGCCGTGCCGCGATGGCCAAGCTCTTCGCCACCGAGACCGCGCAGCAGGTCGTCGACACCGCGCTGCAGCTGCACGGCGCCCGGGGGCTGGTACGCGGGCACCTGCTCGAGCACCTCTACCGCGAGGTGCGCGCGACGCGCATCTACGAGGGAGCCTCGGAGGTGCAGCGGACGATCATCGCGCGGGGGTTGTTGCGATGACGGCGACGCGTTCGCGCGCTGCCAGCCGGCGAGCCGCCGAGCACGTCCCCGGCGACCACCGAGCAGCCACGTCCAGCAGGCGACACCAGCCGATCGCACCGACAGGAGGCCCGTGCAGATGAGCCCGTTCCGCGGTTCCGTGCCCCTCACCTCGAACTGGGAGCACTTCCGTTTCGAGGTCGCCGACCGGGTGGCCACGATCACCCTCACCCGGCCTGACAAGCTCAACGCCTTGACCTTCGAGGGGTACGCGGACCTGCGCGACCTGCTGAAGGAGCTGCCCCAGCGCGGCGACGTCCGCGTGCTGGTGATCCGCGGCGAGGGCAAGGCCTTCTGCTCGGGCGGCGACGTCAACGAGATCATCGGCGCGCTGTTGAAGATGCGTCCCGACGAGCTGCTCGAGTTCACCCGGATGACCGGTGACGTCGTCAAGACGATGCGCGAGTGCCCCATCCCGATCATCGCGGCGGTGCACGGCATCGCGGCGGGCGCCGGCTCGGTGATCGCGCTCGCCGCCGACTTCCGGCTGCTCACCCGGTCGGCCCGCTTCGCCTTCCTGTTCACCAAGGTCGGACTCGCCGGCGCCGACATGGGCTCGGCCTACCTGCTGCCCCGGATCGTCGGGCTCGGCCGCGCCACGCAGCTGCTGATGCTCGGCGACACCCTCGACGCCGAGACCGCCGAGCGCTACGGGCTGGTCAGCCAGCTCGTCGACGACGGCGACCTGGACGAGGCCGCAGCGGCCCTCGCCGCACGCCTCGCCGGGGGGCCCTTCTTCGCGTACGCGCAGACCAAGTCCCTCCTCTCGCGCGAGCTCGACATGCCATTGTCGGGCGCGATCGAGCTGGAGGCGATGACCCAGGCGCTGCTGATGAACAGCGAGGACTACGCGGAGTTCCACGCCGCGTTCAACGCCAAGCGCGCACCCGCCTGGCAGGGCCGGTAGCGATGCGTCGAGACTAGGCCGCAGCGGGACGCTGAGCGTGGAAGGAGGGCAGATGCCCGGAGACTCACGCTCGACAGGACGCCGGGTGCACCTGCACCCGGCGCGAGCCGAGCACGACGAGAGGCGAGACGGGCCGGCGTGGGGCCCGACGGGCGCGGCCCTACCCCCGGGGAGGTCCCCGCAGCACAACGCGGCCGTCCAGCTGGCGGAGCTCGCCGCCCGCTCGGGCTGGCTCGACCGGCGGGCCTACGTGGAGCACGAGCGCTCCTGGACCCACGGGGAGCTCCACCGCGTGGCCGCGTCGAGCGCGGCGCTGCTCGCCGAGCTCGGCGTGCGCGAAGGCGATCGCGTGCTGATCGCGCTGCACGACCGCATCGGCTTCGTCCTCGCGTTCCTCGGCGCGGCCCGCCTCGGGGCCGTCGCGGTGCCGGTCAACCCGCGGCTCGGGCCGAAGGACTACGCCTTCATGGTCCAGGACGCGGCGCCCCGGCTCGTCGTCTGCGAGGAGGAGATCGCCGTCCACTTCGCCGGGACGCCGGTGCTCAGCGCCCCCGACTTCGAGCGTGACGGGCCCCGGCAGGCGCCCGCCCCCCCGGCGAGCCTCGGGGCCGACGCGCTGCTCTACGGCCAGTACACCTCCGGCACCACCGGCAGGCCCAAGCTCGTGGTGCACCGCCACTCCGACCTCGCCTGCCACGCCGCCGCCGTGGCGCACGCGGCGCTCGAGCTCACCCCCGAGGACGTCTTGTACTCGGTGTCGCGCGCCTACTTCTCCTACGGCCTCGGCAACATCGTCTTCTGCGCCCTGTCGACGGGCGCCTCGACGGCGCTGCAGCCCGAACTGCCGACAATCGACGCGGTGAGCGAGCTCATGGCCCGGGTGCGCCCGAGCGTGCTGTTCGCCGTGCCGACCTTCTACGCGGTGCTGCTCGCAAACGGCGACCCTGAGCCGTTCCGCTGCCTGCGCGTCGCCGTGTCGGCGGGTGAGGCGCTCTCGCCTACGCTGCAAGCCCGCGCCTCGTCCTGGCTGGGCGTCCCGATCCTCGACGGCCTCGGCTCGACCGAGGTCGGGCACTTGTTCATCGCCAACACCCTCCGCCACCGGCGCGCCGGCAGCTGCGGTCACGTGCTGCCCGGCTACGAGATCAGCGTCCGGGACCTGCAAGACGAGGAACTCCCGCGTGGCAGCGTCGGCTCGCTGTGGGTCCGGGGACCGACGCTGATGGCCGGCTACCACAACCGGCCCGAGGAGACTGCGAGGGTCCTCGTCGACGGCTGGCTGCACACCGGCGACCGGGTGGTGGTCGACGCCGACGGCTTCGTGCACCACTGCGGAAGGACCGACGACCTCGAGATGGTCGGCGGCATCACGATCTCGCCGCTCGAGATCGAGACGCTCCTCATCTCCCACTCGGCCGTCGCCGAGGTGGCGGTCGTCGCCGTCACCGATGCCATCGGCGCCTCGCGCCTGCGCGCCTTCGTCGTCCCGGCGAACGGCTGCTCCGGCTCGCCGGAACTCGAGGCCGAGCTGACGCTGTTGGCCCGTGAGCACCTCGCGGCCTACAAGGTCCCGAGGTCGGTGCGCTTCGTCGACAAGCTGCCACGCACCGCCACCGGCAAGCTGCAGCGCCACGTGCTTCGCGCCGGCTGGCCGCAGCCCTCGCCGTCGGCGGCCTAACGGTGGCTCGCGTCCGCGCTCGGGGTCGGCTCGCGTCGCCGGACGCTGCGGGCGCCGTCGAGACCCCGCGGCCCAGTCAGCACGAGGTCGACGCAGGTGCGCGGAACTCGTCCGGGTCGTCACGGTCAGGGTCGAACCACTTGTAGACCCAGCTCGTCATCCCGAGGATGGCCTGGGCCCCGTAGCGAGGGTCAACGTCGGCGAGCGCGCCCTGTTCCACCGCAGCGGCAACCGCGTCCGCGAACACGTGGAGGTAGTGGCGCTCCTTGGCCCGGATCTCGGCCTCATAGGCCGCCGCGAGGCGGGGCCGCTGGTCGAAGAAGACCGAGAAGAAGCTCGGCTCGGCCGCGACCGTCACCGCCTGGTGGCGGATGAGCGAGGCCAGGCGCTCGCGGGGGTCCTCGATCTCGAGCGAGCCCTCGATGCTGCCCAGCGCCGTGGTGATCGCCCGGTCGAAGACCCGGTAGAGCAACTCGGCCTTCGAGCGCACGTAGTAGTAGAGGCTCGCCTTACGCAGGTCGAGCTCGGTTGCGACGTCGTCGAGCGAGCCGGCGTCGTAGCCCTTGGCGCGAAAGACCCGAGCGGCCGTCTCCACGATCTCGGTCATGCGCGCCCGGAACTCCGGGCTCGGCTCGCTGTGGCGTGGCCGCCCCGGCCGACGTGGCGCCTGTGGCTCAGCCGCCACGTCACCTCCCTAGGGATGCCACGAGTGACCCGCCGGGGCAGACGGGCACCGCACCCGATGATTAATTCTATCGACTGCACCGTACAAATGCCACCTGGCGGCGGCACAGCCTCGCCGCGGGCCGCTCAGCCCCCGAGAGCCTCGCGGGCCGCCGGGAACAGCATCTGGTCCTCGCGCACCGTGTGGGACTCGAGCAGCTCGCAGAGATCCCGACACGCCCCGGTGGCGAGCGGCGGGCCGGCGAGGCTCGCGAGCGCCTCGTCGCGAAGTTCGCGAATCCGCACGTGCTCCTCGGCGAAGACGCCGACCAGGCCCTGCCCGAGCTCCCCTGCGATGACGGGGAACAGCTCCTCGTCCTCGACGCGGATGTGCTCGTCGAGCCCGGCCGCGAGCAGCTCTTGGCCGGCGAGGAGCACCCGCCCCGCCGCGTCGCCGTCGCCGCCCTCGAGGGCCACGGCCACTCGGGAGAGCAGCGCCCGCACCTCCACATGCTCGGCCGCGAGGACCGTCATCGCTTCGAGGCTCGCCTGGCGGCCTGCAGTCATGGCATCCCTCCGCCCTCGTGTCGAACGCACTGCCGGACGGCCGGCGCCGCGCTGGCGGATGCCGGCGCGCTGCACGATTCCGGCCGCCTACATACTCCCTGTAGCGCTCGATCGCGACAAGCCGGGCCAGGCTGCGGCACCCCGGAGTCCGCGGTGAGCGCCGCGATCGCAGCGGGCGAGGGCCAGACCGAGCAGGCGCGCATCGCGGTCATCGGTGGCGGCGTGATGGGGACGGGCATCGCACACGCCTTCTGCCTTGCGGGCGACCTGGTCGAGATCGTCGACGCGGACCGCCACCGGGCGGAGGCAAGCGTCGCGCAGGTCGCGGAGCTGCTCGCCGGGGCGGTGCGGCGCGGCAAGCTGACCCCCGAGGCAGCCGGCGCGGCGCGCGACCGGCTCGCGGCGCTCGACGGCATCGGCGACATCGCCCCGGGTGCCGACCTCGTCCTCGAGGCAGTCCCCGAGCAGCGGGAGCTGAAGACCGCCGTGCTCGGCGCGGCCGAGGCGCGCGCCCCCCGCTTGCTCGCCACCAACACCAGTGCCCTCTCCGTCAGCGTGCTCGCCCGCGGCCTCGCCCATCCGGAACGCCTCGTCGGCATGCACTTCTTCAACCCGGTCTGGGCGATGCCCCTTGTGGAGGTGGTGGTCGGCGAGGCGACGCTGTCCGCTGCTCGCGACGGCGCCCTCGAGCTGGCGGGGCGCATCGGCAAGGAGGCGATCGTCGTGCGCGACACGCCGGGGTTCGCGACGAGCCGGCTCGGTGTCGCGCTCGGCCTCGAGGCGATCCGCATGGTCGCCGACGGCGTGGCGAGCCCCGCCGACATCGATCGCGCGATGGAGCTCGGCTACCGGCATCCGATGGGTCCGCTGCGCCTCGGGGACCTCGTCGGCCTCGACGTCCGGCTCGACATCGCCCGCCACCTCGCTGAGACCCTCGGCCCCCGCTTCGAGCCACCGGAACTCCTCGTGCAGATGGTCGAGGAGGGCCGGCTCGGCAAGAAGACCGGCCGGGGCTTCTACGACTGGGGAGGCGCGAGCGACGACCCGCCCTGAGCGCGCCCGCCCCCTGCCGCCCGCCGGTGGCGGCCGCGGGGGTTGCGGCACGCCGTAGCAACTTGACCTACCGTACGGTCAGTCAATATAGTCAGCGACAGAACATCGAGTTACGCACTTGAGGTCTCGGGAGGGCCAACGCTACCCGGCTCAGCCCAGCGAGCGGCACCGAGAGCGCGTGGCGGTCGGCTCGGCCGGTCACCCGCGCGCAGGCCGGCACAGCGCAACGGGAGGGAGGTCAGTAGCTCATGGCCTACGTCATCGGCCCAACCTGCATCGGCACCACGGACCGCTCCTGCGTCGAGGTGTGCCCCGTCGATTGCATCGTCGCCGCGACAGGGGACCTGATGCTGTTCATCGATCCGGGCCGCTGCATCGACTGCGCGGCGTGCGTGGAGCCCTGCCCGGTCGAAGCGATCTACGCCGAGGACGACCTCCCGAGCGAGTGGAAGGACTTCGCCCGGATCAACCGCATGTACTTCGAGGACCGCGACGGGGCCCGCGCCCTCGTCGAGGCCTGGGCGAGCAGGCAGTGAGACCCGCGTGGTCCCGGGCCCCGCGGGCGGGACGGCCGGCGGGACCGCTGGTGGAGGCGGCACCGTGAGCGGCGACGGCGAGGTGCAGATCCTGCGCCTGACGGTCAACGGCGAGGCACGCGAGACGCTCGCGCGCACCCACGAGACCCTCCTCGAGGTGCTGCGCGAGCGGCTGCGGCTCACCGGCACCAAGCACGGCTGCGAGCTCGGCGAGTGCGGCGCTTGCACCGTGCTCGTCAACGGCGTCGCGCAGCTCAGCTGCCTCCTGCTGCCCGACCAGGTCCAAGGCGCCGAGGTGACCACTGTTGAGGGCCTCGCGAACGGCACCGCGCTCCATCCGCTGCAGGAGGCCTTCGTCCAGTCCGGCGCCTCCCAGTGCGGCTACTGCACCTCGGGCATGCTGCTCAGCGCGAAGGCGCTCCTCGACGCCAACCCGGCCGCGACGACCGAGGAGATCCGCGAGGCGCTCTCCGGCAACCTCTGCCGCTGCACCGGCTACGCGAGCATCGTCGAGGCCGTCGCGCTGGCGGGGAGGATGCTGACGTGCCGGGAGTGACCCGGGCGGGCGCCGATTGGGTCGGCAAGCGCCTCGGGACGGGCCCGGGAGGCGAAGAGGGCGGCGAGTTCCGCATCGTCGGCACGCCGCTGCCGCGCCTCGACGCGCTCGCCAAGGTGACCGGTTCGGTCGTCTACGCCGACGACCTGTCCCTGCCGGGGACGCTCGTGTGCACGCTGGTACGCAGCCCGCACCCGCACGCCCGCGTCCTCAGCGTCGACGCCCGCGACGCGCTCGAGCTGCCCGGCGTCGTTGCGGTCCTCACCGGCGAGGCGCTGCCGACCCGCTTCGGGATCCTGCCCGTCAGCCAGGACGAGCGGGCGCTCGAGTTCGAGAAGGTGCGCTACGTCGGTGACCCGGTCGCGGCCGTCGCAGCCCTCGACGAGGAGACGGCTCGCGCCGCCTGCCGGCTGATCCGCGTCGCTTACGAGCCGCTTGCCGCGGTCACCTCGATCGAGCAGGCCCTCGAGGAACCCGCCGACGAGCCGATCCACGACGAGGCCGAGGCCGGCAACATCCATCGGATGGCCGCGCTCGAGTTCGGCGACGTCGAGGAGGGCTTCGCGGCGGCGGACCTCGTGCGCGAGGACGTCTTCTTCTACGAGGGCAGCACCCATCTGTCCCTGGAGGAGCACTCGGCCACCGCGACCTTCGCCGACGGCCAGCTCACCCTGCGCTCCTCCACCCAGACGCCCCACTACGTCCAGCGCGCGCTGACCAAGGTCCTCGACCTTCCCGTGGAGCGCATCCGGGTGGTCGCGACCCCCCACGGCGGGGGCTTCGGCGGCAAGTCGGACCCCTTCGCCCACGAGCTGGTCGTCTCGAAGCTGGCGATGATCACCGGGCGGCCCGTCAAGTGCACCTTGACGCGCGAGGAGGTGTTCTACGCGCACCGGGGGCGCCACCCGGTGCTCATGTGGGTGCGCACCGGCGTCACCCGAGAGGGCCGGATCCTGGCCATGCACTTCCGCACCGCCCTCGACGGAGGGGCCTACGGCTCCTTCGGTGTCGCGACGATGTACTACACCGGCGCGCTGCAGCCGGTGACCTATGACCTGCCCGCCTACCGCTTCGAGGCCTGCCGCGTCTTCACCAACAAGGCGCCCTGCGGGCCCAAGCGGGGGCACGGGACGCCCCAGCCGCGCTTCGCGCTCGAGCTGCACCTCGACAAGATCGCCGAGGACCTCGGGATGCACGCCGTCGAGCTGAAGCGACTCAACTACGTCAAACCCGACTCGCGCACGGTCAACGGCCTGCGGATCACCTCCTGCGGGATCGACGAGGTGACCGAGAAGGCGCTCGAGGCCTCGGGCTTCCACCAGCGCGAGCGCCGCCACGGCCACGGCCAGGGGTTCGCGATCCTCCGCGTACCTCTGCGGCGCCGGCTTCCCCATCTACGGCAACCGCCTGCCCCACAGCGAGGTCAACGTCAAGGTCGACCGTGCCGGCGTCACGGTGTTCAGCGGCGCCACCGATATCGGCCAGGGTTCCGACTCGATCATCGCCACGCTCGTCGCCGAGGAGCTCGGCCTGTCGCGCGCGGACATCCGCCTCGTGACCGCCGACACCGCCCTCACCCCGGTCGACCTCGGCTCGTACTCCTCGCCGCGTCACCTTCATGGCGGGCAACGCCGCGCTCGACGCAGCACGCAAGCTGCGCGAGACGCTCGTCGCGGCCGTCGCCGCCCGCGAGGGCTGCCCGGTGGCCGAGGTGACGGTGGGCGCGGGCACTATCGGCCGGATGAGCTTCGCCGAGGCGGTATCGGCCGCAGAGGAGCTTCACGGCACGCTCGTGTCGAGCGGGAGCTATGCGCCCCCGCTCGACATCGCCGCCTCGTTCCGCGGCTCGGGGGTCGGGCCCAGTCCCGCCTACAGCTACTCGGCCGCCGTCGTCGACCTCGACGCGGATGCCCGCACCGGTGAGGTCCGCGTCAACAAGGTCTGGATCGCGCACGACATCGGGCGGACGCTCAACCCCCTGCTCGTCAAGGGACAGGTCGAGGGCAGCGTCTACATGGCGCTCGGCGAGGCGCTGCTCGAGGAGCAGGCCTACCGCAAGGGCCTGCACCGCCAGCCCTCGGTCCTCGACTACAAGTCCCTCACCTGCCTCGACATGCCCGAGATCGAGACGCTCCTCGTCGAGACGCTCGATCCCGAGGGCCCCTACGGCGCCAAGGAGGTCGGCCAGGGCCCGTTGCTCCCAGTGATCCCCGCGGTGGTCGCCGCGATCCACGACGCGCTCGGCATCTGGGTGGACGAGGTGCCCGCCACACCCGACAAGGTGCTGCGGGCGCTCGACGCGCTCGCCAAGGGCGCCCCGGCCCGTGTCGGCCCCCGGCGCTTCCCGGAGATCCCCTACCCGCCCTGCACGAAGGTGGCGCTCCCCGATGCTGCGACTGCCTCGCTTTAGCTACCTGCGCCCCGGCTCGGTCGCCGAGGCCGCACGGATGCTCGCCGACCACGGCGGGCGGGCCATGCTCATGGCCGGCGGCACCGACCTGCTGCCGAAGATGAAGCGACGGCAGATGGCCCCCGAGGTGCTCGTCGGGCTCTCGCACCTGCGCGAGCTGCGCGAGGCGCGCACGATGCCAGACGGCCGCCTCGAGCTCGGCGCCGGCGTCACCCTCGCCGCGGTGCAGGACGCCAGGGGCACCCCCCACGCGTACGCGCAGGCCGCCCGGCTCGTCTCCTCGCCGGCGCTGCGCAACGTCGGCACGATCGGCGGCAACCTGTGCCTCGACACCCGGTGCAACTACTACGACAGGAGCGAGGAGTGGCGCGAGGCGATCGGCTTCTGCCTGAAGACGGGCGGCGAGGTCTGCCAGGTCGCGACGAGCAGCCCGCGCTGCTGGGCGGTGTCCTCCTCCGACACCGCACCCGTCGCGGTGGCCCTCGGCGCGACGGCGGTGCTCGTCGGCCCCGACGGCGAGCGCGAGGTCCCCGTGGCCGCCCTGTACCGTGACGACGGCATCGCCTACCTCGCCAAGGAGCCGACCGAGGTGCTCTCGCACCTGCGACTACCAGCCCCGGATGCGTGGCGATCGTCCTACGCGAAGCTGCGCCGACGGGGCTCGTTCGACTTCCCCCTCGCCGGCGCAGCGGTCGCCCTGCAACTCGACGGCCGACGCGTCGAGCGCTGCCGGCTCGTCCTTGGCGCGGTCGCCTCCACCCCGTCGAGGTGCCGGCGGTGGCGAGCCTGCTCGAGGGCCGCGAGCTCGACGAGGAGGCGATCGTCGAGGCCGCGGCCGAGGCGGCGAAGCCCGCCAAGCCCCTCGACAACGCCGACGCCAACTACGTGTGGCGCAAGCGCATGGTCAAGGTGATCGTCGAGCGGGCGCTTCGTGAGGCGGCGGCGCTCGCCTGAGCGCTTCCCTCGTCCGAGCGCGCCCGAGGGCTACTGCGCCGAGGCGAGCGCGCCGGCGGGCCGCTCACGCTGCTTGGAGGCCAGGCGCTCAAGGATCGCGCACGCCTCGGGGAAGCCCGTGGCGGGCCTCGCCTCGATGACGCCGGCGTCGAGCATCGCAGCGACCCACTCGCGCGCGAGCCCCGTGCGGACGATGGCCATCGTCCAGCCGTCCATACCGGCACCGCCGGCGGACAGGTCGGCCCACTCGCCGGAGAAGTCCGAGCAGGTCGAGCACTGCGGACGCACGGTCGACCGCACCTCGCGCAGCGGGATCTCGACAACGCCGTCGCCGCGGACACGGGCCTTGCTGCCGGGCACCCGGCCCTCCGCGAGGTGCCCCAGGTCGTCCTGGTCGGTGTGCACGAGCAGGCGGCCCTTCACGTTGACCTTGGAGATGCGGCGCAGGTCGAGAGCGAAGGTCCCCTCGAGCAGCCCGGCGAGGAACGCCTCCTCCTCGAAGGTCTCGCTGCACATCAGCGCGACCGAAAAGACCACCGGGCGGAACTTCTTCAGCGTGCTCCACTGGCCCTTCACGAGCCCGCTCACCTGGCAGGGCACACCGACGAAGGCGAGGCGGCTCGAGGAGGGGGCGTCCCGCAGCGTCAGCAGGTTGGCAGAGTACGTGTAGCGCGAGCCCGAGGAGGCGAGCACCTCCTCGGGGCTCGTGAGGATCACCGGGACGTTGCGCAGCGGTCGCTCGGGGTCTCGTCCCACGACGACCGCGCCGTCGATGAGGCCCGCACGCAGCGCCCAGGCCAGCGTCGCCGTGACGAGCCCGCCGTCCTGTCCCGAGCTGCCGGTCGCTCGTAGCGCGACCCGCTCGAGCTCGACGCCGGTCGTCTCGGCACGCTCGCGCGCCCGGCCGAAGCGCCCGGCCTCCACCGGTGCGGGGTCGGCGCGGAAGCGGGCGCACACCCGGGTGCACGCGTCGCAGCCTGCCTCGCCGAAACGGCAGCCGTCGGGGCCCGACGGCTCGTCGGTCTGGTAGGGGCGGGTGCGGGCGTGCGAGTAGGCGAGGATCTTGCGTGGGCAGGCCACCACGCAGGCCCCGCAGCCGGCGCACAGGTTCGTGGCGGCGACCTCGCGGAACAGGTCGCCCCAGTGCGGCTTGCGACCCTCGGGCGGCGCCTGGATCGTGGCGGTGCCGACGTCGACCATCGGCCGGCCCCGCTACGCGAGCGCCTTCTCGGCCGCCACCGCGCGATGCCGGTGGCGACCGAGGAGCGCCGCGCCGAGCGCGAGCACGTACTGGACCTGGTCGCCCTCGGGCACGTGCGCGTCACCGCCGAGCTTGTCCACGAGCAGCGCCGCCATCGTCTCGAAACGCAAGATGCCGCCGATGAGGGTGAACTCCGGCTCCATCTTCACCCGCTTCATCAGCTGCACCGAGCGGGTCACGAGCGAGGCGATCGCCCCCTGCATGATGTCGGCCGGCGCCACGCCCTGGGAGAGGTGGTTGATCACCTCGGCCTCGGCGAACACCGCGCAGACCCCAGAGATCGGGACCTCCTCGTGCGAGGTCGACGCGAGGGGGCCGATCTCCTCGAGGCCGAAGCCCATGTAGCCGGCCGTCTTCTCGAGGAAGGCCCCGGTCCCCGCCGCGCACTTGTCGTTCAGGCGGAAGGACTTGACCTGCCCCTGCTCGTCGATGCGGCTCACCTTCATCGTCTGGCCGCCCACGTCGAGGACCGTCCGGGTGCCCGGGTAGAGGAAGCAGCGTGCCCCACGCCGCCGCCGTCAGGTCGGTCACGTTCAGCTGGCGGGTACCCACCTGGAAGCGCCCGTAGCCGGTCGTGGTCACGTAGGCGATGTCACTCGGCTCGAGCGCCGCGGCCTTGATCGCGTCGTCGAGGGTCCCTTGGGCCGCCTCGGCGAGCTTGAAGCCGGTGCGCTGCAGCGATCGGCCCACGAGGTCGCCCTCCTCGGAGAGGATCACCGCCTTGGTATAGGTCGATCCGACGTCGATGCCGGCGAAGTAGGTCATGACGCGCGCCCCCTGAGAGCGATGCCGGCTCCTGCCGGCTACGGATGCGGTCCATGGCGAACAGCGCCGCGCCGAGCGCCCCCATGAAGTGGGACTCCTCGCTGTAGTTGACGGGGAACCCGAGCAGGTCCGAGATCACCTTGACCATCCCCGCGTTGCGGGCGACGCCACCAGTGAAGGTCACCTCCTGCTCGATGCCCACTCGGCGCAGGAGCAGGAGGGCCCGCGAGCCGACGGACTGGTGGACACCGAGGAGGATGTCCTCGGTCTTCTTGCCCTTCCCCAGCCACGACAAGATCTCCGACTCGGCGAACACCGTGCAGGTCGTCGAGATCTTCACGGGCTTGTCCGAGCGCAACGCGATCGGCCCGAGGTCGTCGAGCGGGATGTCGAGGGCGGTCGCCGCCGCGCCGAGGAAGCGGCCCGTGCCCGCCGCGCACTTGTCGTTCATCGTGAAGTCGAGCACCTCGCCGTTGCCACTGACCTTGTTCCCGCTGACCTTGATCGCCTTGGTGTCCTGACCGCCCATGTCGAGCACGGTGCGCGTCCCCGGGAACATCTGGACGGCGCCGCGAGCGTGGCAAGAGATCTCGGTCGTCTGCGCGTCGCCGAAGGTCACCTTGTAGCGGCCGTAGCCGGTGCCGACGATGAAGCCGACCCCCTCGTTCTCCTCGTTGATGTCGGCCTCCGCCAGCGCGAGCTCGTAGGAGTGCTCGGCCGCGAGGGTCACGTTCGAGCCGGTGTCGATCAGCGCCCGACCGACGATCGACAGGTCCTCGTCAATGATCACCGCCTTCGTCTGGGTGGATCCCACGTCCACGCCTGCTGCATAGGCCATGTCCAACCCCTCTCGAGCGTCCTGCGGGCTTTGTCGATGTCTCTTGGCGTTCCCCCGGTGCACACCGGTGCGCCGGGGTCCTGGATGCGTATGGCGCGACCTCTCCTAGCCGGCCGCCGCGAGCAGCTTTCGCGTCTCGAGGCCCTCGAAGAAGGCGTCGACACGGTTCTTCAGCCCCGCCTCGGAGACCACGCGGGGATCCATGTGATCCGAGTCGATGAGCAAGGTGGCCACATTGGCCTGCTCCATGACGGCCCGACGGCTGTCGGCCAGGCCGGCCGAGACCGTCCGGCAGGACTTGATTGAGTGGTAGACGATCCCGTCGATGCCGTAGGGCTCGGCCATGTCCGCGAGCAGCCGGTCGGTGTGGAACATCGCGTCCATCGCGGCCCGCACGCTGACGAGCACCCCCTCGGCGAGGCTCTCGAGCGGGTGGTCGAGGTCGTACTCGAAACCGGAGTTCCAGCCCCCCGAGGCGAACCAGGTGTAGCTCGACCCCACGAAGACGCCGCCGCGCTCGGTGAACATCTCGCTGAAGCGCCGGTAGATCGGGTAGCAGGGGACGCCGACGAACGCGAGGCGGTGCCGCTCGTCGAAGTTGGTGCCGATGCCATTGGCTGCCTTGTACTCGAGCTCCTCGACGAGCTGCTCGAAGTAGTGTGCGCCCTCCGGTCGTCCGCGGAAGCCGTTGACCACACCGAGGTAGACGGTGCCATCGGTGACCGCGTTGTAGACCGCCGGCCTGCTCTTGTTGAGCTCGAGGACCCGCAGCCAGTCGCGGCGTCATCGCGTTCGCGTACGACATCGCCTGGCGCAGCCGCTCGACGTCGAGGCGCTTGCCGCTGACCTGCTCGCACAGGGAGATCAGCTCGTCGATCTGGCCGGCGACATAGGCCAGGTCGTTCTGGTAGTCGACCTGCCCACGCCCCGTCACGCGCCCAGCGGCGCGCGTGCCCGGGCACGTCGAGGGTGAAGATCGGGATCCGGTACATCCGCTCCCAGATCTCCGCCCACTTGATGTAGGTGTTGCAGGCACCGGTGAACACGGCGATGTCCGGACGGGGGATGCGGCCCATGGGGTGCTCGCCGCCACGGAGCTGCAGGCCGACGTCGGCCTTGACGTAGCCGCACACGTCCGAGGCGTACCCGTAGTCCTCCGCCTGGGCGATGTAGGACTCCGAAACGTGGCGAACCGCCGTCTGCAGGCCGTTGATCTCGGGCAGGACCAGGTTGAAGTCGAAGGACTGGAGCAGCTCGGCAAGGCTGCCCATCACGAAGACGTAGGCGGCCTTCTCGCCCCGCTCCGGGGCGCTCGTCAGGCGCGCGTACCACCGCGAAACAGGCGGTTGCCCTCGTGGTTGCCCCGCCCGACGAGGGAGTCGTGGGTGGCGGCCGCTGGCGCCGGCTGGCCGGGGGCAGCGCTCGTGTCAATGGTCATCTCGGATCTCCGTTCAGGCAAAGAGGACGTTCTCGATGAACGTCTCGAGCTGGATCTGGAGGCTGTCGAAGCTCGTCATGTTCTCCTCGAACTCGTTGACGAAGTAAGGAATCCCCTCCTCGTCGAGCGCCTTGACGTAGGCGACCTGCTCGTCCAGCCCGGGCTCGCACATTTTGGCGGCGCTGATGATCGCCGCCCCGGCGCCCCGACTCCCGGATCGCGCTGCACGAGCATCTGCTCCTTGGGCTTGCGCAGGTCGTGCTGCACCGGGCTGTAGTTCGAGTGCTCGAGGTAGGCGTGCGCGAGGCTCTCGAGCGGGTCGCCATCGAGCGGGACGTCCTCGCTGATCCAGCGCAGCCCGATGAGCAGGTCGTCGTCGACGACGTAGGACGACTGCGCGATCGTGGTCAGCAGGTCGAGCGGCGGCTGCTCGCAGAAGCCCCCCTCGAACACCAGCCGCATCCGGTCCTGGGGTTGGGCCGCTCGCCGCTCGAGCATCGGGATGACGGCGGCCAGCAGCTCGTTGTGCTCCTCCCGGGGGATCCTGCCTCCGAGCGCCATGAGGACGTAGGCCTCGTCGATCGCGAGCAGCCACGGCGTCTCGCGCTTGATCGTGTACAGCTGCCGCAGCAGGCGGCGGTTCTCATTGAAGATGGCGGTCGACGCGCCGCAGGTCCTCGTCGGTCACCTCCCGGCCCGCGATGGCCTCGACGCCCCGCTTCAGCCGGTCGTACTCGCCCCGCAGGTAGGTTCGAGCGTGCGAGCGAGTTCGCGTTCTGCGGCAGGTAGAGGATCTCGCAGGGGTAGGAGACGTTGCGTCCCCACACCGCCGCGAGGTTGCGCGCCGTGTCGCAGATCGGGTGCGACACGAACATCTCGAGCTCGAGGCGGCCCGACAGCGCCAGCTCGAGCGAGGTCTTCACGATCGAGCACAGGTAGGCGCCGAAGTGGGCGTCGCCCTGGCGCGCCTCGATCGGCGCGCCGTGGATCTTCACGGGGAGCAGGCCGGCTGCGGCCACGATCTCCTCGGGGAAGTAGACCTCGAAGTGTCCGACCACCTTGCCGCCCGCCTGGCGCCAGCGCTTCACCGTCGGGTACTCCGCGTCCTCGACGAGATCTCTGCAGTAGCGCAGCAGGTCCTCCAACGAGAGACCCTGCCAGTCCTCCAGCACACGAATGGTCATCGGAACCTCACGCTCCAGTCGTCGGCCCGCACGTCACGCCCGGCCAGAACGGCGTCCCGCCGCCCTGCCCTTGATTCTACCAACTGTTCGGTCGACCTAATTAAATGTACTCTGCCGCTTGCCGTTGTGCAACTCTCTTTCTTCGCGATCGCGCCCGGCGGGCCACCACCGGGCAGCTGCCCGCCCCACCGGCTGCCGGAGGAGTTTCCGGGCAGTCGCGCTTGAATGCGGGGCCGTTCCGGTGTTTCGTCCGAAGAGGGCCGTGATTCGCGCGTTTGTCCAGGTGAGGTGCTCGCGCTCCTTCGCGCCATGGTGTACTGGCGATAGGGATGGCAGCCATCGTCGGGAGGAAACTGGGCGGCCGGACCTCTCCCACCCAAACGATCCGCGTGCACGCCAGCTCCTCGTGCTGGCGTTGCGGGCGCTCGTCTCACGATCCGCGAGGCCGAGCACGCCGGCCTTTCCCTGAGCCTGCGCCAGCTGCTGCGGGCCCTCGGAGGGACGACGACGACCGTGCTAGTCGATCAGGGCGAGGCGAGGCCGCGGACGCTGTCCAGCGATCCTCCCGGGGGCCGACACCCTCGAGTAGCGCCTCCGCGACCTGTCCGGCCTCGCCGCTCGGTCCCCAAGCGCTCAGCGAGGCACCACAGCGCCGCAGACCGAACCGCCGCGCTGAGCTGCGCACACGCCACATCGTCACGGGCTGGCGGGGAACGTCCCGTTAGCTAGCCGAGCGCCCGGCCCCCGCCGCTCGGCACGGCGAGCGGCTCGCGCCCGGCCCGCTCGAGGCGCTCGAGGCCCTGGCGCACCGCCCGGGCGATGCCCTCGCCGTCGAGGCCGAGGCTCGCCAAGATGGCGTCGGGCTTGGCGTGGGGGAGGTAGGCGGTCGGCACGCCGAGGTTCGCCACGAGCGGCCCGAGCTCGCCCCGCGCCGCGGCGCGCTCGTCGATCGCGCGGGCGACGAACTGGCCCGCGCCGCCGTGGACGAGGCCGTCCTCGGCGGTGACGACGAGGCGGGCGCGCGCCGCCCAGGAGACGAGGGAGGGGTCGAGGGGCCGGATCACCCGGGGGTCGATCACCGTCGCGTCGATCCCGTCTGCGGCGAGGGCCTCGGCGGCCTCGAGGCAGGCCTTCGCGCACTTGCCGATCCCGACGAGGAGGACCTCGCCCGCCCCGTCGCGAAGCACCCGGGCCCGGAGCCCCTCGCCCGCCGCACCGAGGCGCTCGGGGCCGGGGGTCTTCGGGTAGCGGATGAGGGCCGGGGCATCAAGGCCGAGGGCGGCCTCGAGCATCGGGGCGAGCTCGGCCGGCTCTGCCGGGGCGAACACGGCGAGGTCGGGGATCGACAGGCCGAGCACCATGTCGAGCAGGCCGTGGTGGCTCGGCCCGTCGTCGCCGGTGATCCCGGCGCGGTCCGCGGAGATCACGACCGGCGCACGGTGCAGGCCGACGTCGAGGTTCTCCTGGTCGAAACAGCGCGAGAGGAACGTCGAGTAGATGGCGACGACGGGCTTCAGCCCGGCGAGCGCCATCCCGCAGGCCGCGGTCATGGCGTGGCTCTCGGCGATGCCGACGTCGATCACCCGCTCGGGGGCCCGGGCCTCGAGGGCCAGCAGGCCCGTCGGGCCGGGCATCGCCGCGGTGACGGCGACGACGCGGGGGTCCTTGTGGGCCTCGGCCAGCAGGGCCTTCGAGAACGCCTCGGTGTAGCTCGCCGACAGCGAGCGCGGCCCGGGGTTCACCGCCCCGTGGTCCGACACGCTCCCCGGCGCCGCCAGGTTCGCCTGGGCCTTCAGGTCGTGCAGGCACTGGACCTCGTCGGCCTCGGCCGGGCCGTAGCCCTTGCCCTTTCGCGTGAGCACGTGGAGCACGACCGGGCCGGGGAAGCGGGCGGCCTTCTCGAGGGCGCCTTCGAGGGCGGCGACGTCGTGGCCGTCGATCGGGCCCAGGTAGCGGATGCCGAGGGCCTCGAAGAACACGTGCGGCTCGACGAGCTCACGGAGGGCCGCGACGACGCCGTGGACGGAGGAGTAGGCGATCGGGCCCACCCCCGGCAGGTCGCGCAGCGCCCCGCGGAGCCGCTCGCGGACCTGGAGGTACGAGGGGTTCAGCCTGAGCTGGGTGAGGGACTCGGAGAGCTTGGAGACCGTCGGGGCGTAGCTGCGGCCGTTGTCGTTCAGCACGACGAGCACCCGGGCCTCGGCGTGGCCGAGGTTGTTCAGCGCCTCGTAGGCCATCCCGCCGGTGAGGGCCCCGTCGCCGACGAGGGCGACGACGCGCCGGGCGTCCTCGCCCTGGCGGGCGAAGGCCGTCGCGATGCCGTGCGCGTAGGACAGCGCCGTCGAGGCGTGGGAGTTCTCGATCCAGTCGTGCGGGGACTCCGCCCGGTTCGGGTAGCCCGACAGCCCGCCGGCCTGGCGCAGCCCGGCGAAGCCCTCCGCTCGCCCCGTCAGCAGCTTGTGGACGTAGGCCTGGTGGCCGGTGTCGAACAGCAGCACGTCGGCGGGCGAGTTGAAGACGCGATGGAGCGCGATCGTCACCTCGACCGCGCCGAGGTTCGAGCCGAGGTGGCCCCCGGTTCGGTGCACCGCTTCGACGATGAAGGCCCGGCACTCCTTCGCGAGCGCGACGCAGCCCGCCTCGTCGAGGCGCTTCACGTCGGCCGGCGAGGAGATGGCGGAAAGGAGGGGGTAGGTCGACGAGTGCTCCATCTCGGCCGTAACGCTACCGTCGCCCAGCTCCCGGGCTGGCCGCGCCAACATGGGCGCGGCGCCGGCACCGCCGCGCCACTCCGGCTGCTCGCCCTCCGGAGCCGGGTCGGAGGGTGCCGCCGGGCGTAGGCTCTCGCCGTGGCTCTCGTGTACGTGAACGGCGAGCTCCTCGCGCCCGAAGACGCGCTGATCTCCGTGTTCGACCACGGGCTCGTCGTGGGCGACGGGGCGTTCGAGACGATCCTCCTCCGCCGAGGCCGGGCGTTCGCGCTCACGCGGCACCTGGACCGCCTCCAGCGCTCGGCCGCGGGGCTCGGGCTCGGGCCGGTCGACGTCGACGCCGTGGGCAGGGCGGTGGAGGCAGTCGTGGCCTCCGCCGAGTTCGGGCTGGGCCGGATCCGCGTGACGTTCACCGCCGGCCCCGGTCCGCTCGGATCGGCACGCTCCGAGGGTCCGGCGAGCGTCGTCGTCGCGGCCTCGCCCGACGACGGTGAGGAGACGCACGCCGCGGTGGCGGTCGTCCCGTGGTCGCGCAACGAGCGAGGCGCCTTGAGCGGCCTGAAGACGACCTCGTACGCCGAGAACGCGCTGGCGCTGCACTACGCGCACGAGCGGGATGCGGACGAGGCGATCTTCGCCAACACGCAGGACAATCTGTGCGAGGGGACGGGCTCGAACGTCTTCGTGGTGCGCGACGGCGTCCTCCTCACCCCGCCGCTCGGGGCCGGGTGCCTGGCCGGGATCACGCGGGCGCTCGTGCTCGAGCGCCACGGCGGCGTCGAGACGGACCTGCCGATCGGCGACTTCGGGCCGGGCGGGATCGAGGAGGCGTTCCTCACCTCGACGCTACGCGGCGTGCAACCGATCGCGACGATCGACGGGCAGGCCCTCGGCGCCGTTCCCGGACCCGTCACCGAGAAGGCGCGGGCCGTCTACGACCGGATCCTGAGCGACGAGATCGATCCCTAAGGCCCGACGCCGGGCCTCCCCGGGAGTTCGCCCAGAACTCGCAGTGAAACGCAGCGCGACCGGGTTCGGCCGTGCGGGGACCTCACGTGGAGGGCGATCGCCTATCTGGGATAGAGCGAGCCGTCGGGAGCGCGCTGCTCCGGCGGGGGCTGCTTACGAGCCTTGTACACCTCGGGGTCCTCGTGGATGAGGCGCCACCATCCGACGACGGCCAGCACCGCGAACGCCGGCCATTCCACGGAGTAGAACCAGCTGAGGCCGTTGCCTGCCAGTGCCCTGGTCGCTTGCCACCAACCAGCTGTAAGACAGCCGCACACGACCAGGGTGAACTCGAAGTGCAGCAGCACCGCCCTGCGCGAGAGCCACCGGCGTCGCATGGGTGAAGTCTAGGTCGGCGCCCGGAGCCGCACTAGGCCCGCTCGTCCGAGGCCGCTCGGGCGTTTCCGCTGACCAGCACGCTGCGCACGAGGACCGCGCCACGCCGAAGCCCTGCGAGCTGGAGCAGCGCTCGACGTGCGTTCACCTTGCCCCGGGTGTCAGCGCAACCTCACCAGCTCCGGTCAGCGAAGTGCAGTCCCGTGGGCAGAGAGCTCGGTCCGGCGCCCGGATCTGTCGGCCGGGCGCGGCGCGGCCGACCATGCCGCACGTGACCTCGATTCGCTGTCGTGTTCGCGACGGCCGCTGACGGGCACATGTATGTGTGATCGTCATCGCCCCCGCGCTGCGCTCGTACTCGGATTGCCGCAGGCTGGCCTCGAGAGGCCGGTCTCGCGTGATGAACGCACGCGGATCTGGCAATCTGAACCGGTGTCCGTCGACGTGCTTTTCGCTGGCGTCGCTGTAGCGGACATTGAAGCGGCGGTGGCCTGGTACGACCACCTGTTGGGACGACCGGCAGACATCGTGGTGAGACACGACGAAGTGATGTGGCGGATTACCGACGCAGGGTGGCTGTATCTGGTTGAGGACCCGCGCCGCGCCGGACACGCGGTGGTCACACTCGCGGTGGCCGATCTGGACGCGACCATCGCGGAGATCGAAGACCGAGGGCTAGCCAGCGCGCCGATCGAGACCATCGCGGGCGCAGGACGCAAGGCGGCGGTCGTCGACCCTGAGGGGAACATGATCACGTTCGTCGAAGTCGGGCTCTCCGGCGATTGAACCTCGCTCTGGCGGGCTGCTCGACTTCTCGAGGAGGCGATCGGCGAGGTATCCCCAAACCCACTGCCCGTATCGTGCGTGCGCCCTGTCCGAGATCGTCGTGCCTGGAGGTGCGGCCCTCGAGCGCCGGGAGACGTCGCCCACCTCGGCGACAGAGATCGACGCCATGATCGGCCCGAGCCCGTTGATGGCCTGGATCGCCCGGTCGCCGGCGTGCCCGCGCAGTCGACGAGCGAGCTCTCGCTCGTAGATCTCGAGCAGGTCCCGCAGCGACTCGACCCGGATCGCATACGCCCCCTCAAAGGCCATCTCGTCGCGCAGGCGCCCTGTCGAGGCTTGCGTCTTCGCGCCGGAGCGCGGCGAGGATCCCAGACCGTCCGGCCTCGAGACGGCCGCAGGTGCCCGACACACCGGGTCTGTGTGGCAAACCGCGGCAAGCACCTGACGGCGACCGGTGGATGCGCGGTTCTCAGGGCGACGGGCGCGGTGCAGCCACGGCGTCGAGCTGTGCGTACCCGTTGGCCCGCAGAGAACTCGATTGTCCGGCGAGTACGAGGAGGCGACCGCCCGAGACAACCGCTTCATCGGTGTCCAGACCGTTGCAGCCGTCGTACTCGTCCACGGTCGGCGCCGGAAGCCGCGCCGTCACACTGGCCCGAGCTGTCCTCGGGTCGATCCGCAGGACTGCCGCCGACCCGCAGCTCAGACCCTCACCCGAAGAGGACGGCCAGCTGAGCGTCCAGAAACCGTCCGATCGAGTACCGATCACGCTTTCGTACGTGACCCAGGTTGCAGCCGGACCGGTGATCGCCACATCGAGCGCGGGCCGTGGCCCAGCGCCGTCGAAACGAACGAGCCGCTGGTCATGGCTGGCGCTCAGCCGCGCGTCGAACACGTCGAACCAGACCTGTCCGGCGTCGGATAACGCCCACCAGACCGAGTTGCCTCCGCGCCAGACGACGCGGGCACGATTGGAGCCGGCGCGGACGAAGTAGATCGGTGATCCCGACGCTCCGGAGGCGCCGCCTGGGGAGATGCCGATCCACAGGCCTGCACGATCGTCCACCATCGTCGGGCGGATGGTGCCTTTCGGGAGCATGATCCGGTTCTCGATCTTTCCGCTCGCCGAGGAGATCCGAAGGAGTTCGGCACCCTGTGGTGTGTCGACGTCGTAGATCCAAAGGGACCCATAACCCGAGACGGAGACCAGGCGGGTATCTGAGAACTGGCCGAACGTCATCACGACGGGGCCGATGGCCGACCGCCCGGTGCTCGGATCCGTTCGAGCGATGCGCACCTCGGCGCGCTGGAATCCCGACGGCCAGCTGACGACCGGGACTGCCGCACCGCGAGCAGCCGGATCGGTACCGCAGCGGTAGGCCTGGACCGTGTCGAAGCGGAGCGTCCTCGGATCGAGCGCCGCCTCGATGCAGTGAGCCGGGGTGCCTTCGGTCGAGAAGTCACGGGCACCGAGCAGGGTGGGGTGTCCGTCGAGCTCGATGATCTCCTCGAACACCCACTTCGTCGGAAGGGTGATCGACTCGACTTGTGGCCGGTGCGAGACGAGGACAACACGCGAAGGCTGCAGGAGAGGCTGCTGGCTATGACTCGTCCCGAGGGCGGCCTCGACGCCGACGCCGACTCCGATCGCCAGGAGCACAGCGATGACAAGGAGGGCGGCACCGCGCACGTGGCGAGTATGGCGCGGCGCCCCCGTATCGGCATGGCAGCCCTCCGCCGGCGGACCCCTCGGTTCGGTGGTCGCCGGACGTCGCCGAAGGCACCAGCGTGGATCGTGATCGTTCCACGAGCCCGTGCCCTCTCGAGCAGCGCCGCTGGAGGACGATCTCCAAATCGCGCGCAGACGCTCCGCCCTGATCCCGGGAACGGGAAAGGATCGGTTCGATCCCTCGCGATCCCGCGGCACCGAGGTCCTACTGCGACCGCGCCCCTGACGAGGGCCTACCTCGCATCGACCTGCACCACGTAGCCGACAAACCGCAGACCATCGAGCTCTTTCTCCCATCCGCTTGCTGCCGCACGGGCTTCAACCTCCACAGACCCAAGGGCCGGGTACAGCGTTCGGTCGTCGTCGCCCGGCCGAGGAAGGAACCGGCAATACACGGCGCTAATGGTCTTTACAGTCCCGCGTGTTCGTGCATCGTCTTCGGTGACGCACGCGTGGTGGTCCTCGGCGTCGCTTATTCGTGATGCTTGGTCCTCGCCGAGGAACGTGGCAAGCCATTCCCGCTCCGGGGGGACGAGCGTCCACGAGTCACGTGCACCAACCTCGAACGGATCGCCGCAGCAGTGCATCTGCCAGTCGTCGACCCAGACGGTCTTGCGCATTGGCCCTGGTCTGGCCGAGCCAGCGGGACGCCTGGGCCGCCGGCCGGCCGCAACTGGGACCGGCTCGATCACCGCGGTGTGGGGGGATCGTGACCGTCGCAGATCGCCGGCCGCTACGTGCCTACGGGTGCCCAGGAACGCCGGTTGGACGCCACGCCGAGGATCACGATCGATCGCCGACGTCGTTCTGCGTCGGGGAAGATAACTCTGAGATGTTCGCTCCGAGCGTCCGGATGAGGCATCCAGACACGTTCTCGCGAATGGACGCTCCCGTCGCTTTCGAAGCGGAGCGATACTTGCGAGATGCTGCGTCGGTGGCTGCGGGGTCTCCTCCCGAGGAACCAGCAGGTCGCTCCGACCCGCTTGATGTGTCTTCAGCACGAAGTGGACCTCGAAGCGCTGGCGCGCTTCGTCGAGGACGGACGTCCTGACGCCAACGGACATGCGCCGGAACTGATCTCCGGTGGACAGTGTCCTGCGTGCCAGGACCGCTACGTTGCGCGCCGCCATGGCGGCACCGTCGTGCGCCATGCGAATGGTGACCTGTATTGCCATTGCTGTCGCGCAACGTGGTCCGTAACGTCGGACGGCTGGGTGGCTCGCCTCGGGGGTGGTCTCGAGCTGGTCGACGACGAGTCGCCGCTCCCGCTCGACGTGACCATCGACAGTTCATCATTCTGCGTCGAGATCTTCGACGATGTATGGGCCATCGAGCGAGTGCTGCGAACTGAGCTGCTTGCGATGCCGGGAGTTGCCGGTGCTCTCGATTCACGCGTTGGTGAGACAGTCGACGACCTCCTCGAGGGCGTGGTGGCGGCAGCGCAGGGGAAGGCGGTCGAGGGCGCGGAGATCTGGAGGAGTACCACTGAGAGCGGTCTCGATCCCCTGACAGCCGACACGATCATGGCGAAGGCCGTCACGGTTCTGGCGAGGATCCATCAGCTCCTCGATGGCGCTGTGGAGCCGAGCGATGTCAGCGCCGACGGCTCGGGGGATGTCGGCTCTCCGGGCTAGCGGGACCGGCTCGACTCGTACATCGGATGCGGATGCCTCTCCTTGCGTGTCCGCCAACTGTCGAACCCCAACGACATCGCCGCTTCGCTGGGATCCGGGCCACGTTGGTTGCTCGACGAAGAATGAGACCTCCGGTCAGGCTGACGAGAACTTCCGCGCCTTGACGTTCGTCCCGGCGGGCGCTCACCGGTCCTGAACGGCCACCACCGGCTTCTCGTCGGATCCGATGAAGCACCCTCAGGAAGTCCAGGCACTCGCGTATCTCGAGGTCGCGCCAAACCCCCGAGGAGGCCGTGTGGCGGCTCGGTGGTCACTTGTCGGTCCACCAGCGCTCAGCCAGCCCGCTCCTGAGCACCCGCGAGCGCGTGCAACCGTGAACCTCCGGGCGCCACCAGGTGCGGACCGTCAGCGGCCTCGCCGATCGTGAATACTTCGCTGATGGGCAATCTCACCTACTCAGCGTCGGTCATCGTCACCAGCTCGCCGGCAGCCCTCTACGACCTCGTCACCGATGTGACTCGCATGGGCGAGTGGAGCCCGATCTGCAAGGCATGTTGGTGGGACAACGGCGACACGGCACGGGTGGGCGCCTGGTTCACGGGGCGCAACGAGGTGCCCGGAAGGACCTGGGAGGCGCGCTGCGAGGTGGTGGCGGCGGAGCGGGGCAAGGAATTCGCGTTCGCCGTCGGCGGCTCCTTGGTGCGTTGGAGCTACACGTTCACCTCGGTCGAGGGTGGGACGCAGCTGACCGAGTCATGGGAGTTCCTCCCCGACGGCATCGCCCTGTTCCACGAGCGTTACGGGGCAGACGCCCAGGCCGAGATCGACGACCGCATTGCGGCTGCGCACACCGGCATCCCTGCGACCCTCGCTGCGATCAAGAAGACCGCGGAATCGGCGTGATCTCGTCAGCTGGCTGATCGGAGCATGTCGGACAGCTCTGCGCGGGCGGCCGGGCGGCTCACCGACCAAGGCGCGTGCGGCCGACGGCACGACCAGTGCTCGACGGGGCGAGCGGGCACGATGCCTGACCCGGCGGCCGGGGATGGACCACCTAGGCGGCCCCGAGCGCCGACGCGAGCGCGTCGAGCACGGCGCCGGTCGGTGCACCCCCGTGCCAGTCGAGCACGATGCCGTCCGCTCCGTCGGCGCGGCAGCGCGCGCCGCAGCGCGCCGAGCACGGCCGCGTCGGCGTGGTCGCCGGCGGCGAGGAGGGGCACCGAGCGCGACGCTGCCCGGGAGCCGGCCGGCCTGTCGACACGCCGCGCGGAAGGCCTCGGCGATCGGCGCCAGCCCGTCGGCCGTCGCAAGCCTGGGACCGAGGAAGCACACGTCGGCGAAGCGCGCCGCCAGCCCGAGGAGGCCAGCGAACTCGCCGTCTTCGGCGCTCGTCGGGCCGTCGTCGTCTCCCGGGATCAGGAGCCCCACCGGCGTGGGCTCCGGGCGCTCGGCTTTGGGCTCGTTCCACGCCTGTTCGATGCGGTAGTAGGCGCCCTCCATGCTCGGGGCCGGGAGTCGCAGCATCGCTCGGCAGATCTCGACCGCCTCGCCGAGTCGGCCGATCGCGTCCCCCTCGCCATGTGCTCCGCCAGCGCGGGATCGGCCGCGGCCAGCGCGGACCACCCCCGCGCCCTCTGGGGCCGTGCTCCCCGACGGTCTCGGTAGCGCAGGTCCGAGCGCCGCGACGGCCCGCCCGGCCGAGCAGACGTCGAGCGAGGCGACGACCTTCGCGAGGAGCGAGGGTGGGCGCTCACCGAGCGGTGTCGCCAGGCAGCCGAGCGCGAGGCGCGAGGTGACGGGGGCGACGGCCCCGAGGGCGACGAACGGGTCGGCCCAGACGGTCCCGGCGCCGTCTCGCGTCCCGGTCACGCGGCTGGGATCGACCCCCGCAAGGTAGAGCGCGTCGAAGCCGGCGGCCTCGGTAGCGACGGCCACGCCGCCGAGCTCAGCGAGCGCGATCGCGCCCGCAGGCACGGCGCCGGCGAGGCGCGCCACCCTGAGACGCAGCCCCACGCCGAAGGTCCCCATGCTGCCGTTGTAGCCGACAGCCCGAGGGGGCGGTGGCGGCGAGGCGCGAAAGGCCCGGGGGGCGGGGGGGCTTCGGCGAGCCTCACCGACGCTCTCCGGTGAGGAGGGTCCTGCCTGCCCGCAGCTCCAGCGCCGCCGCGACGTGGTCCGCACCGTCCTGCGCGTGCCCCTCGTCGCGCTCGGCGATCGTGCGGCCGGCGAGCGCCACGACGCCCTTGACCGGACGCAGCGGGCCGTCGAGACCGAGCTCGCCGGTGAAGCCGCACCCGGTCACGACCAGCGGCTCGAGCGCGCCGGCGGCGGCGAGAAGGTCGACCGCCATCGCGAGGTCGAGCGCGGCCCCGCCCCTGCGGACGCCTGCGGGGACCAGGTTGAGCGTCACGCGCCGCAGCGGCCACGCGAAGCCGCTCGAGAGCAGCGCCGTCCGGATGCGGTCGCGCGCCTCTCGGCATGCGGCGTCGGGCAGGCCGAGATGGTGGAGCCGGGGAGGCCGTTCGAGACGTGGACCTCCACACCGAGCAGCGTCGCCGAGCGGACGGTTGCGAACGCGGGCACCTCCTCGTGGACCGGATGGAGGAGCCCCGCCGGAGGTGGCTCGATCGTCGACCGCCGAGGGCGGTGCGCCCCGGCACGCTAGCGAGCAGGTGTTGCCCGGGCGTGGGGCGAGCGGACGAACGCCGCGACAAGCGCTCGCACCCGCATGAGCGTTGCCGTGGCCACCTCCGAGGGAGCACCTGTGAGGTCGTGCTCACCGCCCGGGATCGACGGGTCGCGAGATCGGTGTCGCTCGCGCGAGCCGCGCCGCTGATGATGGACGCTGGAGACGGCCGAGACGACGCCCGAAGCGTGCGGCGGCCGCCGGCCGCCGGACGACGAGGCGGGACAGGACACGCGGACATGATCATCGTCAGAGTGGAGCGCTGGCCGGACGACGCCGATCCGGACGACCTCCAGCGCGAGCGACGCCGCCACACGGACATCGCGCGCGCCGTCATCCGCAACGACCACTCGGGCTCGACAGAATCGGGGAACTACGACGTCACCGTCTACGACCCCCCGCCCTACAACCCGTGGGGCGGGGTGAACCACCGCACGCGCGTCCAGGGCTTCCCCCGCCAGGAGCTCGGCGTCTGGGACCTGATCCACTCCGCGCTCGAGGCCACTAGCGACGACCGCCAGCGCGAGCGTGAAGCGGCCGCCGTGGAAGCCGGGCCTCCCGGAGCCGGCGCGCCGGGTGAAGCGTCCAGCCACTGGGACGAGCCAGAGCCCGACCCGCCCCACTAGGCGCTACAGGGCGCTGCGCCCCCGGCGCCTCAGCCGGCGTCGAGCCGCCGCTTCGCCTCCTCGTAGAGATCGGCCGGCAGCGGGCCCTTCGCCGCGATGGCGAGGTTCGACTCGAGGTGGTCGATGCGGCTGGTCCCGACGATGGTGCTGGACAGACCGGGGTGGCTCAACGTGAAGCGCAGCACGAACTCCAGGCGGCCCATCCCGTCCAGCAGCTCGTCGACGCCCGACTCGTCCCAGCGCCGCTGCGCCTCGCCCTGGTCCAGGCCGATCGGCGGGACCTTCCAGTCCTTCTCCTCCGACGGGGCGCCACGCGCCGCGCCGCCGCGGACCAGCACGCCCGCGCCCGCTGAGGCCGCCCGGCTGATGAGCTCCTCGTGCTCTCGCTGCACCGCGGAGTACGGGATCTGGAAGACGTCGAACACGCCCATGGCGATGTGGTCGGGAAGGTTCGGCAGGGTGCCGGACATGCCGAGGAAGCGGACCTTGCCCTCGTCGCGCAGCGCCATCATCGCCTCGACCGTGCCGTCGGCCTCCATCTGCTCCCTGCTCGGAGAGAGGTGCACCTGGACGAGGTCGAGCCGGTCGGTGCGCAGGCGCCTCAGGCTCTGCTCCACGCCTGCCCGGACGTTGGCGCCGCTGAAGTCGTGCGGAAGGGGGGGCCGCGCCTCGGGCGGAGGCTCGCCCAGCATGCAGCCGCACTTGGAGGCGAGGAAGTACTCCTCGCGCCGGCCGGCGAGGTGGCGCCCGATCAACTCCTCGCTCGTGCCGTAGTCGATCGAGGTGTCGATGAGGCTGATGCCACCGTCGAGCACGGCGTTGAGGAGGCGGCCGGCCTCCTCGTCGTCGATCGCCGGGCCACGCGGCTGACCGCGCAGCTCCATGGCGCCGTAGCCGAGCATCGTGACGTCGACGCCGGTCTTGCCGAGCGGGCGCGTGGGAATGGTCATGGCGCCACCTTACCGAGCCCCCGCCGGCCCGGGCCGGTGGCTACCGTGAGGCGAGGCGACCGTGGCACGCGCCGGTGGGCGGGTGGAGGAGGGCCGATGACGGACGTGACGATCCCGATCCCTGGCGAGCTGCCGGCCTACGTCTCCGCCCCCGAGGGCGAGGGGCCCTGGCCCGGCGTCGTCGTCGTCCACGACGCGCTCGGGATGACACGCGACCTGAGGAACCAGGCCGACTGGCTGGCGGCTGCGGGCTATCTCGCCGTCGCGCCGGACCTGTTCCACCGCGGGATCGAAGATGACCTGCCTGCGCGCGGTGTTCCGGGACGCGCTCGCCAGGAAGGGCACGACCTTCGACGACCTGGAGGCGGCGCGCTCGTGGCTGGCGGCGGAGGAGCGCTGCACCGGCACCGTGGGCATCATCGGCTTCTGCATGGGCGGAGGGTTCGCCCTGCTGCTCGCGCCGGGACACGGGTACTCGGCCTCGAGCGTCAACTACGGCTCGGTACCAAAAGACGCCGAGCGCTTCCTGGCCGGCGCCTGCCCGATCGTCGCCAGCTACGGGGCGAAGGACCCGACGCTGCGCGGCGCCGCCGGGCGCCTCGAGCGGGCGCTGTCGGCGAACGGCGTCGAGCACGACGTGAAGGAGTACCCGGGCGCCGGCCACGGCTTCCTCAACGACCACGACCCGGCGGAGGTGCCCGCCTTCTTCGCGGTCTTCGGCCGCCTCATCAACAACGCCCACGACCACCCGGCGGCGGAGGACGCCCGCCGGCGGATCGTCGGCTTCTTCGACGCCCACCTGCGACCCTGACGGCGGGATTCCTCGCGACACCGACGCGCCGCACCTGCGAGGCAGAGAAGACACGTGCACGAGCGGCCCGAGGACGTCACGGCACTGCAGGAGCTGCTCGATCGCTCCTACCTCGCGGCCGGGGAGCACCTGCGGAGCATCCACACGGCGCCGCGCCGGCTGAGCGCCGGCGAGCTCGTGGGCCGCCTGCAGGGGATGCGCCTGCTCGTGCTGGCGACGGTGAGTGCCGACGGCAGGCCGTTCACCGGGCCCGTCGACGGCGTGTTCTACCGGGGCGCGTTCTGCTTCGGCACGGACCCGACGGCGCTGCGCTGGCGACAGCTCCAGCGCAACGGCGCCGTCAGCGCGACGCACCTGCCCGCCGAGGAGTGGGCCGTCACGGTGCACGGCCGGGCGGTGCCCGTCGACGTCGGAAGCTCCGACCCCGACGGGCTGCGCGCCTGCCTCCTCGAGGTGTACACGCCCCGTTACGGCCCCGAGTGGGAGCGCTTCGTCGACTCGGGCCCCCGGTACGCACGCATCGAGGCGAGCCGCATGTTCGCGATCGACGTCACCGCCGGCTCGTCGGGCTTCAGCGAGCCCGGACGGGGCGACGAGCCTTCCTCATGACGTTGGACCCTGTACGTCGCCCGGCCCGGGGCGGACGCTTGGGGTGCAGGAGCGTGAGGAGGCGCCGCGATGCGGGCCGTCATCGTGTACGAGTCGATGTTCGGCAACACCCACGCCGTCGCCGAGGCCATCGGCGAGGGGCTCGAGGTCGACTACGAGGTCGACGTAGCGCCGGTGGCCAAGGCGACCCGGGAGCTGCTCGAGGGCGCGAGCCTGCTCGTCGTCGGCGGACCGACCCACGCGCACGGCATGAGCCGGTCCCGCACCCGAAGATGGGCGGTCGCGATGGCGTGCAAGCCGGGAAGCGCGTTCACGCTCGAGAGCGGGGCCGAGGGACCCGGGCTCGACCAGTGGTTCGCGTCGCTGGGCCACCTGCACACGAGGGCAGCGGCCTTCGACACCCGCCTCGACGGACTCGCGCTGTGCACGGGTCGCGCCTCGAAGGTGATCTACCGGAGGCTCCGGCGACACGGGCTCGAGATGGCAGCGCGGCCCGAGAGCTTCATCGTGACGAAGGACAACCAGCTCGCACAGGGAGAGGAGTCCCGCGCCAGGCGCTGGGGCGAGCAGCTCGGCGAGTTCGTCGATCCGCCGGCCAGACGGGAGACGTTGGCCGGCTGAGCGCCAGAACGAACCGCTCGGTTCCAGTGCTCGGGCGATGGTCGGACGAGGTGACGTAGGTCTCTAGCGGTGGGCGCGCCGGGTGCTGCAGGCTCGAAGGACTGATGAACAGAGCTTCGGAGGATAAATGCGTGCACTCGTATACCACGGCCCGGGAAAGAAGTCCTGGGAGGAGGTGCCGAAGCCGGCCATGATCGCCGACACCGACGCGATCGTCCGCGTCGACGCCGTCACGATCTGCGGCACCGACCTGCACATCCTCGAAGGGCGACGTACCGGAGGTGACCGAAGGTCGCATCCTCGGTCACGAGGCCGTCGGCACGGTCGAGCAGGTCGGGTCCGGCGTGAAGAACGTCCGGGCGGGTGACCGTGTCCTCGTTTCGTGCATCACGGCCTGCGGCGCCTGCCGCTTCTGCCGCGAGGGCCGCTACGGCCAGTGCCTCGGCGGTGGCGGCTGGATCCTCGGCCACCTCATCGACGGCACGCAAGCCGAGTACGTTCGGGTGCCGTTCGCCGACACTTCCACCTACCCCGTGCCGGCGGGCGCCAGCGACGAGGAGATCCTCATGCTCGCCGACATCATCCCGACCTCCTACGAGGTCGGCGTCCTGAACGGACGCGTGACGCCGGGCGACGTCGTCGCCGTGGTCGGTGCCGGGCCGATCGGCCTCGGTGCGATCCTCGGCGCCCGCCTCTACAGCCCGAGCCACATCGTCGCCATCGACCTTGTCGACGCGCGCCTCGAGGCCGCCAAGCAGTTCGGTGCCGACGTCGTCGTGAACAGCGGGCGGGAGGACCCGACTCGCCGTGGTCCGCTCGCTCACCGACGGCCTCGGGGCCGACGTCACCATCGAGGCGGTCGGCACGCCGGCGACCTTCGAGCTGGCGGCCGAGCTCGCCCGCCCGGGTGGGCACGTCGCCAACATCGGCGTGCACGGGGCACCGGCGACGCTGCACCTCGAGCGGCTCTGGATCGCTCGATCTGACCTTCACGACGGGGCTGGTCGACACGTACTCGACGCCCACGCTACTGAAGCTCGTCTCGAGCCGGCAGGTCGACGCTCGCCCGTTCACCACGCACCACTTCTTGCTCGACGACTTCGAAGACGCGTACGACACCTTCTCCCGCGCCGGCGAGACCGGAGCGCTGAAGGTCGTGCTCGTGAATCCGCGCTCGAGGGCTCGTCGGCCTATGGCGCGCCAACGCCGCCGGGAGGTCCGCATTGCCTCCCGGCGGCGATGGATCGCGCACCACCACGGCCTCGGGCCGGGTGCCCGATGCCCCCGCTACCGTCGGGGGGCGTGGCGTGGCCCCTGCTCGACGAGCTGATGGCCGATGCCTGGCGGCCGCCGTCGGCCAAGGCATGCTCCAGTCGGGCTGGCTGTGCGTGCAGTGCATGGCCACGCTGCCGACGCAACGGCGTCGAGGCGGTGCGACCGTCGTGCTCCGCGCGCTCGCCAGGTGGGCGACCGAGCGGGGCGCGGCCGGGCTCCATCTGGCCGTGACGGAGGAGAACGCCGCCGCGGGTGAGTTCTACGCAGGCGCAGGCTTCACGACCGCGCACCGCTACTCGTACTGGACGCTCAGGTAGGGCTCGACGCGCCGGCGGCCGCGAGCTGCCCGTCGCGCGGCAAGCGGCCCCGCCTGAACGGCTCGGCGGCCTGCCGCCGCGATAATCGCCTCATGGCCGGCGAGCATCCACGAGGCAGGCGCGACGCGCAGGCGTGGCGGCCACGTTCGTCCTCGACCCGCTGAGCGGCGAGCAGGCCGAGCTCCGCCGTATCCAGCCGTTCGCGGCGCGAAAGCCCTACCGTTGCCCGGGGTGCAATCACGAGATCGCCGAGGGCGTCGGCCACGTCGTCGTCATCCCGCTCGGCGACCCCTCTGCGCGGCGCCACTGGCACCTCGCCTGCTGGGAGCGACGAGCGACCCGCCGGCCCGGGCGCTGAGCAGCATCGCGGCGGGCCAGGGCACCCTAGCGGTACACTTGTTAGGTCGCACGGGCGGCGCTTCACACGAGGGAGACAGGACGGATGACCGCAGCCACGGGCCTCTGGCTCACGCTGGCGGGCGGGAACACGCGCACCTTCATCGAGACCCTCGTGTTCGCCTTCGCCTTCGGCATCGTCGGCTACCGCATTTCGGCGCGTCACCGCGCCATCCGCGGCGTGACCCCCTGGCGCCTGCCCTCGGTGGTCTGGGGCCTGATCTGCTTCTTGTTCTGGCTGCTCGGGGTGCTCGTCGAGTACCTGGCGGGCGTCACGACCAAGCCCGCGAACCCCGCACCCGGCCCGCTTCGCCAGCCGGGAACGGCGCCCCACCCAGCCCACCCGGTACAGGCCGCCCAGCGGGGCGAGGTCGGCGAGCTGCCGCCGTTCCGCCCGGTGAGCACCGCGGCCGCCGTCGAGCCAGCCGTCACCGCGCCGGTCGCCCCCCACCTGCGGCCGCCCAAGAGCGACCGCGAGGACCGCGGCGCGCTCTTCGGTTGGTACCCCGACGTGACCGGCCGCCACGAGAAGCGCTACTTCGACGGCCGCCGCTGGAACGAGCTCGTCGCCGACGACGGCGTCATCTCGACCGACCCGCTGTAGCCGCCCGCCCGGCCGCGCCGGCGAGACCCGCCGAGCTGGCGGTCACCCGATGATCGGGGTGAGGTAGCCGAAGCCGGCGACCACCACGCCGACGAGCATGAGGGCCATGCCGCCGAGCCGGGCGGCGTGGTAGCTGGCGAGCACTCCCCCGAGGACGCCGAGCGCCATCCCGACGAGGCCGATCACCGCCCCGATACGAGCAAGGCGTCCGGCGCGTGCCGCCCGCACCAGCAGCACCAGGCTCCCCACCCCGAGTACCCCGCCGAGCGCCACGTGCGCGGCGTAGATCGCCTCACCCTTGGACGGCAGCCACTCGTCGGGGCGGCCGAAGGGGACGAACAGCAGGCCGGCGAGGCCGAGGACGAACTCCAGACCGACGCCCAGGCCATGGCGATCCACACGGAGCGGTCGGCAGGCGGCGACGCCACCGGGAGGGGCGCCCCTTGCCCCGGCTGCGCCTCGAGCGGCGACGCCGGAGCTGCCTCCACGTCCGCCGTGGCCGGCACCCCTGGCCCCGGCGGAGCGGCGGTAGCCCCCTCCTGGCCGACCGGGGCGAGGTGCACGAGGAGGTTGTAGGTCACGAGCGCGATGGCGAGGTGCATGACCATGAGGACGGCGACCGCCTTCGCCGGCTCCCCCTTGGCCAGCAGCCAGACGTCCGGAAGCCACAGCACCAGCGTCACGAGGGCGGCAAGACGGAGGAACAGCCAGCGCGGGGTGGAGGTGATCCGGGTGACGACCGGCCATGCGGCGGATGCGACGACGACCCCGACGACCGTCAGCACCCCGTAGTCCGACAGCCGGAAGTCCGCGAAGCCCTTCGTGGAGGGAAAGAGCGACGTGCCGAGCTTCACGAGGATCGCATCGGCGAAGATCGAGCCGACGACCGACGCCGCCGCCGCGAACAGCACCAGGGGTGCCGGCGGCTGGCGGTGCGACGGGGCGAGGTCGATGCGGCCGATGGCACGGACGCGATCGATCGGGTTCAGCTCGGGCATGCCGCCACTCCTCGGTGCTCGGAGGTCTTCAGTCCATCATCCCGGGGGCCGGGCACGGGTGGCGGCCCGGCGACGCGCTCGGTTCGGCGACGCCCGCCCGACCGTCGAGGCGACGCGGCTCACCTGGCCGGCGGGTCGATGGGCGCGCCGGAGACGGCTCCTCGAGCGCTCCATCGCCTCGACGCCGGCCGGTGCCCCGCCCGCGGCCGCGATCGATCGCACCAGCCCTGCGGCGCACGCCCGCTCGGCGAGCGGGACGCCCCGGGCCACGCCCCGGCCAGCTCGCCTCCGCCGGCCGGGAGCTAGATGTCCTTCTCGGGCAGCGCCTCCACGTTGACGTCCTTGAAGGTGACGACCTTCACGGACGAGACGAACCGGGCAGGTCGGTACATGTCCCACACCCAGGCGTCGCCGAGCTCGACCTCGAAGTAGGTCGCGCCGGCGTCCTCGTGCGGGGTGATCTTCACCTCGTTCGCGAGATAGAACCGCCGCTCCGTCTCGACGACGAAACGGAACATCGGGAGCACCGCGCGGTACTCCTGGTACAGCGCGAGCTCGATCTCCGCCTCGAACTGGTCGAGGTCCTCCTCGGCGCTCACCGCCAGCACCTCATTGCACAACCCTCCGATCGGGACGGCGCCGCAACCCGTGCGCCGTCGCCGTGGCCCGGCTCAGCGGACGCTCCGGCGCTCCTTGATCTTCGCAGCCTTGCCGACCCGGTCGCGCAGGTAGTACAGCTTGGCCCGGCGGACGTCGCCCTCGGTCACGACCTCGATCTTGGCGATGATCGGGGAGTGGACGGGGAAGGTCCGCTCGACGCCGACGCCGAAGCTGACCTTCCGGACGCTGAACGTCTCCGCGCGCGCCGGCGCCCTGGCGACGGATGACCGCCCCCTGGAAGACCTGGATGCGCTCGCGGTTGCCCTCGACCACGCGGACGTGCACCTTCAGCGTGTCCCCCGGCCGGAAGCTCGGGATGTCGTCGCGAAGTGTCGCGCGGTCGACGAGATCGGTCGGGTTCATGGACGGTCACGCTCCTCGGGGAATGCAGGGACCGCATCGGCTGCGCTGCGTCTCGCGGCACCCGGTTCGGCGGCCATAAGAGGATAGCCGTGCTCAGCGAGGAGCTGCACCTCGTCGTCGGTCAGCCCGCCGCGCGCCGCGATCAGGTCGGGACGCAGCTCGATCGTGCGGCGCAGCGCCTCGGCCCTGCGCCAGCGGGCGATCCGTCCGTGATCGCCGCTGCGCAGCACCTCGGGCACCTCCCACCCGCGGTAATTCGCAGGTCGCGTGTAGTGCGGGTACTCGAGGAGCCCGGTCGTGAAGCTCTCGTCCGCGATCGAGACCTCGTTGCCGAGGACGCCCGGCACGAGGCGGGCCACGGCCTCGAGCACGACCAGCGCGCCGAGCTCGCCGCCGGCGAGGACGTAGTCGCCCACCGAGAGCTCGCCGTCGACGAGGTGGTCGACGACGCGCTGGTCGACCCCTTCGTACCGCCCGCACAGCAGGGAGAACGCCCGCGTCTCGGTGGCCAGCGACGCGGCGAGCCGCTGGTCGAAGCGGCGGCCGCCGGGCGCGAGGAGGTACAGAGGCCGCGGCGGGTCGAAGAGCTCCGCGGCGCGGAACACGGGCTCGGGCGCGAGCACCATCCCTGCGCCCCCGCCGAAGGGAGCGTCGTCGACCGAGCGGTGCGGATCGCCCGCCCCGGCACGCAGGTCGTGGACGCGCACGTCGACGATCCCGGCGCTGCGCGCCCGTCCGATGATGCTCGCCGAGCAGTACGCCTCGACGACCTCGGGGAAGATCGTGAGGACGTCGACCCTGAGCGCCGGTCCCTCCGGCGGCCCGTTGCTCGCGGAGCGTCCGCGGCGGACGAGCCGGGGGGTCGGTCCTGCTCGCTCACTCGAAGATCCCCTCGGGGACGTCCACGACGACGCGCCCCGCCGCGGTGCTCGACGACGAAGCGCAGCGGCACGTACCACCGCCCCTCCACGACGAGCAGGTCGCTCGCCGGGTTCGCCTCGACGCCGGTGACCCTGCCGTGCGAGCCCCCGGCGGCATCGACGACGTCGGCGCCGATCAGGTCGTGGACGAACAGCGCCGAGGGGTCCTCGATCGGCTCGGCGAGCAGGACCGTCCCGCGCAGCGCCTCGGCGGCGTCGATGTCGTCCACCCCGGCGAAGCGGACGAGATACGTCCGGCCGTGCGGCTTCGCGGCGACGACCTCGAGCTCGGCGGGGGGCGGCGCCGCGCCCGACGCGCGGGTGCGCGGGCGCGCTTCGCCGGGGACCGCCTCGATGTCAGCTCGCGCTCGCCCGCCTCGCGCCTCCGGCGGGCTGCACGCGAGCCGCGACCCCGGGGCGAGCCGCTCGAGCCGGTTCGTCACGAGATGGACGATGACCTCGCCGCGAAGCCCGTGGGGCTTCACGACCTGGCCGACCTCCAGCATTCCGCCGGGCACCCTCGAGGGCCCGTCGATCAGTCGACGATGTCGACGGTTGCTTCCGTCCCCTCGCGGGCCGCGGCCGACCGCACCAGCGCGCGCAGCGCCTGGGCGACACGGCCGCGCTTGCCGATGATCCGGCCCATGTCCCCCGGGGCGACGTGGAGGGAGAGCAGGAGGCCCGAGCGCGCCTCGGACGTCTCGACCACGACGGCTTCGGGGTCGTCGACGATCGATCGGGCGACGTGCTCGAGCACGGCGCGTGCCACGCCGCCGACGACACGGTTGCCCTGGTCGTCGGCGGCCTCCACGCCGACCTCGTCCTCCTCGGCCACGCCGGGAGGCCCGTCGTCGAGCTCGTCGTCGTCGAGCTCGTCGTCGTCGAGCTCGTCGTCGTCGAACTCGTCGTCCAGCTCGTCCTCGGGCGTGGCAAAGGTCGGGCTCTCGAACGTCGGGTTCTCACTCATAGCTTCACGCTCACTCGCTCGCCGGCGCGGTGGCGGCGCCGGTAGGGGCGGCCGTGGCAGTCGCCGCGGCCTTCTTCGCCGCGGCGACGGACGCCTTGGCCGGTGCCTTCTTCGCGGGCGCCTTCTTCGCGGGCGCCTTCTTCGAGCGGTCGCGGCGCGCGCCGGCTTGGCCGGGCGGGTCGCGGCGAACTCGTCCCAGGCGCCCGAGATCACCAGGAGCTTGCGGACCGTCTCGGTGGGCTGCGCACCCTTGGTCAGCCAGGCGAGCGCCTTGTCCTTGTCGACGCTCACGGCCGAGGGCTCCGAGCGTGGCGCGTACGTGCCGACGACCTCGATGAAACGCCCGTCGCGCGGCGACCGGCTGTCGGCCGCGACGATCCGGTAGGTCGGCTGCTTCTTCTTCCCCATCCGCATCAGGCGGAGCTTGACGGCCACGTGGTGTCCTTCGCTTTCCTCGGTGTTGTTGACTGAATCAAATCATCTGTTCGGCATCTGTCGGGCATCGCTCCGGTCCTGCGCCCGGCGGCTGTTCCCGCCGTCCCGGAGGTGTCGGCCCTTGCTGGGAGGGTGCGCCCGCTAGTTGAGCGAGCCGGCGTCCTTCAGCGACGGGGTGACCCGCCCACCCTTCTTCTTCTGCTTGCGCCCGCCGGGGCGGGCGAGCATGCCGGCCATGGCGGGCCCGCGGATCAGTCGCTGCATCTCCTTGAACTGGCGCAGCAGGTTGTTGACGTCCGTCGTCGTCGTCCCGCTGCCGCTCGCGATCCTGGACCGGCGCGACCCGTTGATGAGCGCCGGGTCCTCGCGCTCTGCCGGCGGTCATCGAGCGGATGATCGCCTCGATCCGGTTGACGCTCGCGGTCGTCGATCTCGGCGTCTGCGGACCTCCTTCGGCATGCCCGGCAGCATCCCGAGCACGCTCGAGAGCGGCCCCATCTGCTTCACCTGCTGGAGCTGCTCGTGGAAGTCCTCCAGCGTGAACCGGCCCGAGCGCAGCCGGTCCACGGCCTTGGCGGCGACGTCCTCGTCGTACGTCCTGCTCGGCCTGCTCGATCAGGGTGAGGACGTCGCCCATGCCCGAGGATGCGGCTCGCCATGCGGTCGGGGTGGAAGGTCTCGAAGTCCTCGAGCTTCTCGCCCGTCGAGACGAAGGCGATCGGCTTGCCGACGACCTCCTTCACCGAGAGGGCGGCGCCCCCGCGGGCGTCGCCGTCGATCTTGGTGAGCATGACGCCGTCGAGGGCGAGGACGTCGTGGAACGCCCGGGCGGTGCGCACGGCGTCCTGGCCCGTCATGGCGTCGATGACGAGGAAGGTGTAGTCGGGCTTCACGGCCGCCGAGACGCGGCGCACCTCGTCCATCAGAGCGTCGTCGATGGTGAGCCGGCCGGCGGTGTCGACGATCACGACGTCGCGCCCGAGCGCGCTCGGCCTCGGCCACGCCCCGTCGGGCCACCTCCACCGGGTCGCGTCGGCTCGCGTGAACACCGCCGACACCGACGGTCCGCCCGAGGACGCGGAGCTGCTCGACGGCGGCCGGCCGCTGGAGGTCGGCGCCGACCAGCAGCGGGTGGCGACCCTGCTGCTTGAACCAGCGGGCCAGCTTCGCGGCGGCGGTCGTCTTGCCGGAGCCCTGGAGCCCGGCGAGCAGCACGACCGTCGGCGGACGGGAGGCGTAGGCGAGGCGGAACGCCTCACCGCCCAAGGTGGCGGTGAGCTCCTCGTTGACGACCTTGATGACCTGCTGGGCGGGGGTGAGGCTCCTGGAGAGCTCGGCCCCGGTGCAACGCAGCCGGATCCGCTCGATGAGGTCGCGGACGACCTCCAGGCTGACGTCGGCCTCGAGGAGGGCGACCCGGATCTCGCGCAGCACCTCGGCGACGTCGGCGTCGCCGAGGCGGCCGCGTCCGCGAAGGCGCGTGAAGATCCCGTCGAAGCGGTCGGTGAGGGTCTCGAACATGGGCACGACAAGGTTACTCGGCCCGCCATCGTCGCCCGTTAGGCCGCCGCCGAGCTCACTCGAACAGGGCCGAGACGAAGTCCTCGGGGTCGAACGCGACGAGGTCAGCGGCGCCCTCGCCGAGGCCGACCAGCTTGATCGGCAGCCCGAGCTCGGCGCTGGATCGCGAGCACGATCCCGCCCTTGGCGGTGCCGTCGAGCTTGGTCAGCACGATGCCGGTGACGTCCACCGCCTCGGCGAACTGGCGCGCCTGGACGAGGCCGTTCTGGCCGGTCGTCGCGTCGAGGACGAGCAGCACCTCGCTCACGTGGCCGGGCGGGCGGTCGGCGATGCGGCGGACCTTGCGGAGCTCGTCCATGAGGTTCACCTTCGTGTGCAGCCGACCGGCCGTGTCGGCCAGCACCAGGTCGGCGCCGCGCGCCGCGGCGTGCTGCACGGCGTCGAAGATGACCGACGAGGGGTCGGCGCCCTCGGCGCCGCGGACGATCCCCGCGCCGGAGCGCTCCGCCCACAGCTCCAGCTGCTCGCCCGCCGCGGCCCGGAACGTGTCGCCCGCGGCCAGCACGACCCGCCGCCCGTCGCGGGCCTCGCTGGCGGCGAGCTTGCCGATCGTCGTGGTCTTGCCCACCCCGTTCACGCCGACGAAGAGCCAGACGGTCGTGCCTTCCGGGGCCCGGCTGAGCGAGCGGTCCTCGCCGGCGAAGAGCGCGGCGGCGTCCTCGCGCAGGGCCTCGAGCAGCGCATCGGGAGAATCGGCGACCTCACCGGCGCGCACCTGTGCTCGTAGCGCGTCGAGCAGGCGCCCGGCCGTCGGCAGCCCGACGTCGGCGAGGAGCAGCGCCTCCTCCAGGTCCTCGAAGGCCGCCTCGTCGACCCGCCCGCGGGTGCGGATCCCCACGAGCGACGAGCCGAACAGGTCCCGGGCGCGCCCGAGCCGGTCGCGAAGGCGCGGCGGCCTCGCCTCGGCGGCCTCTTCCCGAGGGGCCGGCGCGCCCGGCTCGGCTGCCTCGGGCCCAGCTGCCTCGGGCTCGGGTGGACGGATGATCTCGGCCCCCGGGCGCGCTCCCGGCTCGGGGGGAGGGACGGGCGCCCGTGGCGGAGCGCCCGGGGCCGGGAAGCGGCGCCGGACCGTGACGACGGTGCCGGCGCTCAAGAGCGCGAGCAGCAGGACGATGACGACGACGAGCACGACGGTCACGGGACGTCGACCCCGCTGCGCACCTTCTCGCTCACGACCTTGGACGCGCCGCCGGGTTGCATCGAGATGCCGTAGAGGGCGTCGGCGACCTCCATCGTCTTCTTCTGGTGGCTGACGATGATCAGCTGCGCCTCGTCCCGGAACTCGTGGACGAGGTCGAGGAAGCGACGGAGGTTGACCTCATCGAGGGCCGCCTCCACCTCGTCCATCAGGTAGAAGGGCGAGGGACGGCTGCGGAACACGGCGAAGAGGAACGCCATCGCCACGAGGCTCCGCTCGCCGCCCGAGAGCAGCGAGAGCCGGCGGACGTTGCGCCCGGCGGGGCGCGCCTCGATCTCGACGCCCGTCGAGAGCAGGTCGTCCGGCGCCGTCAGGCTGAGCTGGCCACTGCCGCCGGGGAACAGCGTCGTGAACAGCGCCTGGAAGTGGCCGGCCACGTCCTCGTAGGCGGTCGAGAAGATCGCGACGATCTCGGTGTCGATCGCCTGGATCACCTGGCCCAGCTCGCGCCGGGCCGAGCGGACGTCCTCCAGCTGGGTCTCGAGGAAGCCGCTGCGCTCCTGGAGGGCGGCGAGCTCCTCGTGGGCGAGGGGGTTGACCGGCCCGAGCATCCGCAGCTCGCGCTCGACCTCGCGCCAGCGCGCCGCCGGGTCGCTGCCCTCGGGCAGGTCGGGGCGGGGCGCCGCGATCGCCTCGTCGGGGACGGCGTCGAGGTCGCGATGGAGCGCCTCGACGGCGGTCTCGTGGCGGATCCGGGCCTCGGTCAGCTCCAGCTCCAGGCGCTGGCGCCGCTCGCGCCCCGCCGCGAGCGAGCGCTCGGCCTCGTCGCGCTCGGCGCCGCAGCGCGCCGATGCGCTGCCAGGCGCTGCCGGGAGGCCTCGGCGCGGCGGTCCCGCTCGGCACCGAGCCGGCCGACCCCCTCGACGACCTTGGACTCACAGCCCTGCAGGCGTGCGGCGAGCCGAGAGAGCGCCAGGTCCTCTACCTCGTGGGCACCCCGGCGCTCCTCGGCGCGCCGGTGCTCCTCGTAGCGTCGGGCGATGCCCTCGGCGAGCTCGGCTCGCCTCGCCGAGAGCATCGAGCGGCGCTCCTCCAAGGCGGCGACGCGCACCTCGAGGTCGCGCCGGAGCGCCCCGAGCGCGCGGGCCCGCTCGTCGAGCGCGGCGCCGGGCCTGCCCGGCCTCGTTCGCCCGGGCGGCACTCGCCTCTTCCTCCGCCTCGACGACGGCGAGACGCGGCCGTCGCGGCGCTCAGCGCCTGCGTCGCCTCCTGCACCGCGGCCGTGGCGCGGGCGTGCTCCTCGCCGGCGCGCGCCTCTTCGGCCGCGACCGCGGCGCACTCGCGCTCGGCGTCGGCGGCGGCCTCCTCGTTGCGGCCGAGCGCGCCGGCGAGCTGGTCCAGGCGGCGCAGCGCGTCGGCAGCCGCACTACGGGCTGCGCCGAGCGCCGAGCGTGCGTGGTGCTGGGCGGCGGCCGCGGCGTCGGCGCGGGCCGCCGCGGCGACGGCACGGCCGCGCGCTGCCTCGAGGGCCGCGTGCGCGTGGCCCCGGCCCGCCCCGCCCCGATGCGCCAGCCGAGCGGCGAGAAGCGGTCGCCCTCGGGGGTGACGATCGTCCGCCCCGGCGCGCCGAGCGCCGTCTGGAGCGCTGCGTCGAAGCCGCCACTCGCCAGCAGCACGCCGTCGAGCAGGGCGTCGAGGAGCCGCTCGACGGCCGGCTCGGCGGCGCGCACCCGGTCGCGGAGCCGCTCGGTGCCCGCCGGCGCCGCTGCCCCGGCGCCCGCCACCGGCGGCACGAAGGCGCCGGCGAGTGGCAGGACGGAGCCGCCGAGCGACGCCGCCCGCAGGTGCTGCAGGGCGCCCCGGGCCTCGTCGCCGCCTGCGACGAGCACGACGTCGAGCACGCCCTCGACCGCGGCCTCGAAGGCGAGCGCCACGGACTCGTCCACCTCCACGACGTCGAGGAGGGTCCCGATCACGCCCGGCACGCCGGCGAGCCGCTCCAGGCCGGCGCGGGCCCGTACCTCGTCGAGCGCCAGCTCGAGGGCCTCGACACGTGCCTCGTCGGCGTGGCGCTGCTCGTCGGCGATCCGGAGCACCTCCTCGGCCTGGAGCGACGCCTGTTCGGCCGCCTCCTCCGCGGCCGCCAGGCGGCCGTGGGCGTGGCGCGCCTCCTCCAGCTCGGGGGCGATGGTCGCGAGCGCCGTCGCGGCGCGCGCCCCGTGGGACTCGCACTCCTCGCGCCGGCGCACGAGGGCCGCCGCGCGCTCGGCGGCGCGGACCTCGGCCTCACGCCGCGCCGCGAGCTCCTCGCGCGCCCGTGCGTGCCCGGCGCGCACCGCGGCCGCGTCCGGGGCGGCCCCGGCGACCTCGGCGACGCCGAACTGCTCGGCGTGGCGCTCCTCGGCCTCTGCGAACTGGGCCTCTGCCGCGCGGAGCGCCTCCCACTCGGGCGCGAGGGTCCGCGCACCGGCCTCGGTGCGCTCCAGGTCCTCGAGCACCCTCGCGTGCTCGGTCTCGAGCGCCACGATCGCGTCGGCGTCCTCCTGGGCGGCGGCGAGCGCCGCGCGGGCGCGGCGCCGCTCCTGGGACAGGGCGAGGAGGCCCCTCGTCCGCTCGACGAGCTGCTCCAGGCGCCCGACGAGCGGGGTGAGCTCCTCGGCCCGCTCCTCGCCGAGCTCGCCCTGGGCGTGCGCCATCGCAGCGTCGAGCCGCTCGAGCTCGGCGGTGACGCGGGCGGCCTCCTCGTCGAGGCGGGCCACGGCGCGCGCGCCGCCGGTCAGGCGCTCGTTCAGCTCGACGAGCTCGCGCCCGGCCACGAACAGCCGGAGGGACCGCAGCTCGCCGGCGAGCTCCTCGTGGCGCAGCGCCGACGCGGCCTGGCGCTCCAGCGGCTTCAGCTGCCGGCGGACCTCGCGGAGGAGGTCCTGTAGTCGGGCGAGCCCGGCCTCGCTCGTCTCCAGCCGGCGCTCCGCCCGCTCGCGGCGGCGGCGGAACTTCAAGATCCCGGCCGCCTCCTCGATCACCATGCGGCGGTCCTCGGGACGGGCCGCCAGCACGGCGTCGAGCTGGCCCTGGCCGACGATGACGTGCTGCTGGCGCCCGACGCCCGTGTCGGAGAGGAGCTCTTGGACGTCGAGCAGGCGGCAGGGCACGCCGTTCAGCGCGTACTCGCTCTCGCCCGTTCGGAAGAGCGTCCGGGTCACCGTGACCTCGTTGAGGTCGATCGGCAGGCGCCGGGAGGAGTTGTCGATCGTGAGCGAGACCTCCGCGCGGCCGAGCGCCGAGCGCTTGGACGTGCCGGCGAAGATGACGTCGTCCATCCTCGAGGAGCGGACGACACGCGGACCCTGCGCACCGAGGACCCAGGCGACGGCGTCGACGACGTTCGACTTTCCCGAGCCGTTCGGGCCGACGACAACGGTGACGCCGGGCTCCAGCTCCAGCGTCGTGGGATCGGCGAAGGACTTGAAGCCCTTCAAGGTGAGCGACTTCAGGTACACGGCACGCTCACGTTAGCTGGGGCCTGCCGGGCCCGGGGATGGGTCCGCGAGGTGGCGGCCGGTCCCCGCGGCACGGAGGTCGTGGCCGCGCCGTCGGTGCCCTGCGTGGAGGCCCGATCGGTGTCGCGTTCGACGTAGCCTCGCCGTGGCGGTTGCTCGATCCGGCGCGATTCAATCCCGTGGCCCCACTAGCCGCGCAGCGCGTTCGTGGATGGCCTCGTCGAAGATGGCTGCCCGTCGCACGGCGTCCGCCGCGGCGAGCTCTGTGGCATCCACGCTCTCGCGCAGCTCGCGATTGAGCGCTTCGATCACCCCGACGACCACTCGGGCATAGGCCTCGCCCGCAGGTGTGAGCACGACGTTGAGCCGACGCGAGTCGTGGACGTCCCGTTCGGTCCGGGCGTAGCCACGCTGATCGAGCCCGTCGACAACCTTGCGCAAGGCTACGGAGTGCGTGGTGCCGCTCTGCGGTAGCCGCGCGGAGAGGAAGCGGTCATGCGATCGTCTTCCATCTACCGTCCGCCGTCACTGTGGCGACGTTCACTACTTCGCCTGTCCCACCGGTCAAGGGCAATCGTCAGGTCTTGACGACGCTGACGACACGATCCCTTGGGAACGTTGCTACGAGCGTATTTGAGAGACCCTGCTGCTCGGTGTGGAACGTGACCCAGTCGGCGTTGGTGAAGACATGCTCGGCGTCAACCTCTACTGCGCTTACGCCACTCACTCCGTTCGCCGCCTCAAACTGCACGGTCACCTTGTACTTGGCCATGGCCGTATCCCCTCTCGCCGGGCAGACGGGACCACGCTAGGTCGGTGACCCATCACGCAAGAGACAAGGAGCAGAAGTGTCAGTCGTCTTCGATCAGGTGAAAGCGAACGTATCTACTGGTGCTCAGAAACGAACGTGCGTGCGCCCTCGGCTCGGTGCGTCACGTATGTCAGTCCCCTGGGCAGACCCCATCGGAAAGGCGAGGCGGGGGCGAATGCCAACAGCAGGGTCGGGTCTTCGCACGACCCTCGCCGAGCTCGTCTCTCGAGCGTCCGCGATCACACCTCGTTAGAGGCCCGGAAGATTCACCACGATCGCCTCTTGGGTGGACCTTGCCAAAACGACCACCGCTTCCAGGTCGGCCGAGGGATTCTCCTCGCGGTGCGCCACATACGGCGGCACGAATACGTAATCACCTGGATTCGCCTCAATACGGATCTCTTCGTCGCCCTCCAGAAAGACGAACGCCGGGTTGCCCCGCAGGACGTAGATGGCGGTCTCCGATTCGCCGTGGTGATGGGGTGCCGAGCAAGTGGCCGGATCGACGTGAGCCTCACCCATCCAGATCTTCTCAGACCCGGTCTTCGCACCCGAGATGGCCTCGAATCGTCGCATGCCGGAGCTCTGCGAGGTACTTGCCGAGACGTGCGCGCTGGGAACGTGGTGCAACCGCCTGTGCCACTGATCACTTGCATCTGCGTCCACGGGCGTCACACCCTTCTCTCCGCATCGATCGACGAGCTCGTCGATCGTAGCCTTGGCCACCGTTCGGGCTTCCTGCGGACCCCGCCAACACCAAAGAGGGGATCCGCAGGCGCGAGCATTCCAGCAACCTGACCGTTCGGCACCTTCGGTGCCCCCTGCCGATGAGGACCGCGCGCCAGCTCATCCCCGGCGTTCTCACCCTTCGCGACAGGCGGTTCGTCTGGCGCCCCTCAACGGTCGTCGCGGGCCGCCGCCAGAAGGGCGAGCAGCTCGTCGCCGTGGGACTCGAGCTTGGCTGGCCCGATCCCCTTGACCTTGGCCAGGGTCGCCATGTTCGACGGCATGCCGCTGGCGAGCGCCTCGAGGGTGCGGTCGTGGAGAAACACGAAGGCCGGTTTGCCCTCGGCAGCCGCCCGCGCCGAACGCCACGCCCGGAGCGCCTGGCGCGCCCGCTCGATGACCTCCGCCGGCGGCGGCTCCGGCACGAGGCGCGACCGGCGGCCTGCCACGGTGACCAGCTCGCCGTACGGCACGCGCAACCGCGCCCGGCCGACGGCCGCCACGACGCCTTCGTCGTCGACCGCCACGACCCGCTGGCGATGGCCGCCGTGCTCGAACTCCACGCCGACCTCGGGCACGAGGCCGGGCTCCTCGTCGACAGGGCGGGCGGGCGTCGTGCGGGCCGTCCGTCCCGGCTCGCGCCGCGTCGGAGGCGACCCCGCTCGGGGTCGCGGGTCGCGAAGCGGTGGGCGGCTCGGGCTCCATTCCTCGGTCAGCTCGGCGAGGAACGGCGACGGCGCCTCGCCCGCCACGACGTGGACCGACGACGAAGCACGCGTCAGGCCGACGTGGAAGACTCTGCGCTCCTCCTCGACGTCAACCGCAAGGCGGTGCGGGAGGAGGCCAGCGGACACTTCGTGGAGCACCACGTGGGGCCACTCTCGACCCTTCACCCGGTGGATCGTGGACAGCACCACGCCGTCGGGGGAGCCGGGATGGCTGAGCGACTGGCGGAGCCAGTCCTCGAACCCACTCGGCACTGGGTGCAGCGCCGCCAGGGCGACCAATGCGTCGAGGTCGTCGGTCTGCGCGGAGCGGTCCAGGCGCCGGCGAGCGCTCTCCAGCAGCTCCATGGCCCGGTCCAGCCCGACGTCGTCGCGCACCGCTCGCAGCACGGCGACGGTCGTGCCCGACGACGCACGGCGCACCGTCTGCAGGTCGGCGAGGAAGCCGAGGATCTTCTCGCCATCGCGGGCGCTCAATCGCCCGGCCAGGCGTTCCAGCCCGGCGATGCCCTGCTGCTCGCTCATCCACTCGACCACCTTGGGCGACAGCGCCCGCGACGGGCGGCGGGCGGCCAGCGCCACGTCGGGGCCGGCGAGCCGTTCGGGCGAAGCGACGGCCAGGCGGAGCCACGCCAGCGCCGCCTGCACCCCACCGCGTGACAGGTAGGACAGGTCGACGGCCGGACGGACCGGGATCTGGCGATGCACCAGCGCCACCTGCACGGGCGCCAGCGAGGCGTTGACCCGGCACAGCACGGCGACGTCGCTCGGCGCGGTCCCCCCGGCGACGAGGCCCGCCACCACCTCGACGGTGGTGGCGAGTGAGTCCTTGCCGGACACCGCCTCGAGCCCAGGGCCACTCGGGCGTCGCCCGGGCGCGGCGACGATCCGCTTGGACACCCGACGGCGGTTGTGGGTGAGCAGGGTCCGCGCGGCGTCGACGACGGCGGGCGGGCAGCGGTAGTTGACCTCGAGCGGGTGCTCGGCGGCCGTCGGGAAGAAGCGGCGGTAGTCGATGAGCCACTCGGGCGAGGCGCCCGAGTACCCATAGATCGTCTGGTCGTCGTCGCCCACCCCGAACACCGCGCCGTCCGGCCCCGCCAGCAGCCGTATGAGCAGCAGATGCGCGGGCGTCAGATCCTGGAACTCGTCGACCAGGAGCAGCCGGCACGAGGCCCGCGCCGAGCGGCGGGCCAGCGGGTCCGCGAGCAGGACCTCGATCGACCGGTAGATCTGCTCGTCGAAGTCGACGAGCCGGCGCTCGACCAGGAGGCGACGGTACCGCTCGAACACCTCGGGCAGGCCGTCCACGTCGCCGCCGAACTCGGCCTCCACCTCGGCGGGGGCCCGCAGCCCGAGCCGCACCGCCGCGAGGGCCTCGATCCACGCGGCCGCCGGGTCCGCATTCGCTCGCCGCGGCAGGTCGACCAGGGTGTCGAGGATCGAGCGCACCTCGCGCTCTTGGATCGTGGTCACGGGCATCGAGGTGGCCAGCAGCGACAGCCCGAGGGCGTTCAGCGTTCGGACCTGCAGCTCGGGTAGATCGGGGGTGCGTTCCCTCATCTCGTCGGCCGCCCGCCTGTTGAACGCGACGAGCGTGACGGCCCGCCCCGGGAGGCCCCACCCTCGCAGCAGGTGGCGCGGCGCGTTCGGTGAGCACCCGCGTCTTGCCCGATCCCGCGGGGGCGATGATGCGCGCCGCCCCGCCCGGGTGGCACACGGCGGCCAACTGGTCGGGCGCCAGCGCGGCGTCCGTGTCGTTCGCGCCGAACGGGACGAGGGAACCGGCGAGCAGCGCCAGTCGGGGGACGACGGCCGCCTCGCCGATGCCGGCCCGCCATTCGAGCGGTCCCCCGTCGCAGAACGCGGGCGTCCCGTCGGGCAGCACCACGTCGGCCGGCCCCCGTGGTGTCGCACCGAGCCGTACCGCCACCTCGCCGAGGCGCCACCGGAGCGTGCCGTGCCGGGCGTCGACGGAGTTGGCGAAGGTGGCCTGGGCGCGCCGCTCGCCGGCGAAGGCGAACGCGGGCGACAGCGACCACACGGGGCGTCGCTCCACCTCGTCCTCTGCCGGCTCGTCGGCCACCTGGATCACGAGCGGCGTCCGTTCGCGCCACGCCTGCTCGAGCTCGTCGATCCCTTCGCCGGCTCGCTCGCAGCGCGCCCACGCGGCGGGCGGCTCCTGTCCGGGCGCCACCACCACGCTCCGGCCGAGCACCGGCCCCGTCTCGACGCTCCGCACCCCGGCGCCCGCATCGCCGCCTACCGCCCCCGCCGCGGGCGAGGCCTGGCCGTGCGTCGAACGCTCCCAGCAGGTGCGCACCTCGGCGGCCCGTGCGTGGCGGCCGCCGCAATAGGCGCAGGGGACGCCGGTGTCGGTCTCCGTCACCCGGCCCACCGTACCGGCCGGGTCGTTCGCCGCTCGGAGGGCGCGGACGGACAGCGCCGCGGGTCCGACCGGGCCGGCCTCAGGACGAGCTCTCCGCGTCCGGCTCGGCGGGCTCGGAGATCCAGGCGGAGAAGACCGGAAGGCCGTGCCAGTCGGTGTGCGTCGGGTCGCCGGGACTCCCCGGCAGGGAGTCGATCGCGACAGCGACCGCAGCGAAGGGATGGCCGAAGCGCAGCACGGCGGTGCGGCGCCTCCCCGAGCGCTCGACCCGCGCGCTCGAGCTTGACGGCGAGGGCGCTCACCGCGGCCGCTTCGAAGCCGACGGCGCTGTAGCGAGCGACTGCGGCTTGGCGGGCCTCGTACCCGTAGTCGTCGAGCTCGAGGGCCTCCTTGAGGGCGAACGCGGCGGCGGGGAAGCCGAGCGCTTCGTCGTCGAGGTCGTGCATCGATGCCGCCGACCAGGCCGGCAGCACGGCTTCGCAACGCTCCTCGCGGCTGCCCGGGGCGGTGGTCGGTCCTTCGTCCTCGGTGAGGTTCCACAGCGAGCCCTCGCCAAGGGCAGCTCGAACAGCGAGCGACGCTGCACGCTTCCCGGCCGGATGGCTTCCGATGCGGCAATCTCGTGCGCGCTTCGCAGCACGTCGACGGCGGCTACGCCCGGGGCGGCGATCACCGAGGCGACGAGAAGGCCGCCTCGAGCCTCGGCGAGGTGCACGGCGACCGTGCCGGCTCGGCTGGTGTCGGCGATGAACTGCCGGTGTCGGGGATCGCCGGTCGGGGCGTGCAGCACGCGTTCCAGCCTCGAGGACCACGGGCTCGACGGACCGAGCGCGGTCCCTGGCGCCAGATCGAAGGGTCGGGCCCAGGACACCTTTGTCGCGAGGGCGGTGGCCATCAGCAGCACGACCTCGAGGGTGACCTCGATCGGGAATCGGGAGATGAGCCCGAGCGTGTGACGCTCGGCCCAGCCGTCGAGCAACGCCTGGGTGGGGATGTCGCCGGTCTCGACGGCGCCCGGCAAGGCGTCCCTCCACGCCGAGATCCGCTCGGTGTCGAACCCGGGCCGGTTCCAGACGGCCGCGCCACAGCCGACGACCGGGTGCGGGTGCACGACGAGGCGGGCCGCGAACTCGGCGGCAGCCGCCGGGTCGGCCCCGAGCGCCTCCGCGAGCTCTCCGCGTGCTGCACCGACTGCCACGGGGGAGCTCAGCGCGACCAGTATCCAAGCGCCGAGCGGTGAGGCGACGTGGTGTCCGTCGCCGACGATCGCGTGCACCCGTTCCGCATAGCGACCCAGCACCCGAGCCCAACCGTCTTCGTGCACACCACCAGTCTGTCCCGCCGAGCCCACCGCGGGCCCTACCGGCCGAGCCGGCGAACCGGTGCGCCCGCTCGAACGGCAGCTCGGGCGTCGGCAGCGCTCGGCCCGGGCGCACCCCGGGCGAGCGCCTCGACGGCGGGGCTTGCGCGGTCGGGTGGCTCGGTCCTTTCCTCCCCGGTGCCCGGCGGATGTCCTTCAGGATCGCGGCGCTTCGTCGCCCCGGCTCGGCAGGTCCCCGTAGGTGCCGTGAATGTCGGCGGACGCCGCCAGGACTCAGGACTGGCAGGCGGGGCAGAAGTGCGCCGAGCGCCCCGCCACCCGGATGCGCTCCACCGCCACGCCGCAGCTCGGGCAGGGCTCCCCGGCGCGGTCATAGACGGCGTGGTGGGCCTGGTAGCCGCCGAGAGCGCCGGCCAGGTCCCGGTAGCGGGCGTCGCGCAGCGACGACCCGCGGAGCCGCACGGCCTCGGCGAGCACGCCGGCCACGGCCGCAGCGAGGCGCTCGACGTCCCCGGCGGTGAGCGTCTCGGTCCGCCGAGACGGGAGCAGCCCCGCGGCGTGACAAATCTCGTCGGCGTACAGGTTGCCGATGCCGGCCACGAAGCGCTGGTCGAGCAGGAACGCCTTCAAGGTGGTCCGCCGCCCGTGGAGGAGCTCGCCGAGGCGCGCCGCGGGGAGCCCGTCGACGAGCGGGTCCGTCCCGAGCCCCGCCAGCACCACCGGGACGCCGTCCGGCCCGAGCTCGGCGGCGACGAACAGCTCGCCGAAGGTGCGCGGGTCGACGAAGCGCAGCTCGCTCGCGTCGTCGAGGCCAAGCACGACGTGGGTGTGGAGCACCCGCGGCAGCGCGGGGTCGACCACGTGGACGAGCTGGCCGCTCATCCGAAGGTGGGCGACGAGGACCGCCCCGTCGTCGAGCGGGACGAGCAGGTACTTGCCCCGCCGGAGCGCCCCGGCGAAGGTCCGGCCCAACAGCGCCTTCTTGAACGCCGCCTTCGACTGGCGGCGCACCGAGCGCACGCCCGTGACCTCGACGCCCTCGACGCGCCGCCCGACGACCGCCGCGGCGAGGCCGAGCCGCACCGTCTCAACCTCGGGGAGCTCCGGCATCGCCTCGCCGGGTCAGCTGAGCGCCGACGCGGCGGAGGGCCGTTCACCGGCACCCGGGCCGTCGCCGGGGCTCGCGCCGCCCGGAGCCCCGTCGGCGGCCGTCGCGCCGGCCGGCGCCTCCGCCTCGGCGAGGACGGCGACGGCCTCCTCGGCCGCGGCGCGCTCGGCCTGCTTCTTCGAGCGGCCGGTACCGCGCCCGAGGACCCGCTGGCCGAGGTAGACCTCGGCGCTGAAGCGCTTGTCGTGGTCGGGGCCCTGCTCGCGCAGGCGGTAGCGGGGGGCGTCCTCGCCGATGCGCACCGCGAGCTCTTGGAGGCGGTTCTTCGCGTCCCCGAGCGCCGCTCCCGCCGCCGAGGCGAGCTCGGCACCGAGGAGCCCCATCACGAACTCGCGGGCCCGGTCCAACCCATGGGCGAGGTAGACCGCTCCGATCAGCGCCTCGAGGGCGTCGGCCAGGATCGAGGGCTTGTCGCGACCGCCCGAGGCGGCCTCGCCCTTTCCGAGCAGGAGCTCGCCGCCGATGCCGAGGCCGGCGGCGACGGGGGCGAGGGCCCCGGTGCTCACCACCGCGGCGCGGATGCGCGCCAGGTCGCCCTCGGGCAGGTGCGGGTGGGCGGCGTAGAGCTCGGCCGTGACGACCAGGCCGAGCACGGCGTCACCGAGGAACTCGAGGCGCTCGTTCGACTCCTCGCCCGGGTTCTCGGCGCAGTGCGAGCGGTGCGCGAGCGCCATCCGCAGCAACGCCGGGTCGGCGAGGTACGGCGCGAGGCGCTCGGCGAGGGGTTCGGCTCCGACGGGTGCCGGTGCCTCTGCGGGCGTCAGCCCGCCTCCAGCTTGGCGGTGACGTAGTCGACCGCGTCGCGCACGGTGCGCAGGTCCTCCAGATCCTCGTCGTCGATGCGGAACCCGGAGACCTGCTGGGAGAGCTCGCCCTCCAGCGCCTCGACGAGCTCGATCAGCGCGAGCGAGTCGGCGTTCAGGTCGTCGGCGAACGACGAGGACTCCCCGATCTCATCGGGCTCGATCTCCAAGATGTCGGCGAGCTGGGAGCGGACGAGCTGGAGCACCTGGTCCCGGCTCATCGGACCGCTCGCGGTCTGCGTCGACTCGGACACGTCGCTCTCCTTCGGGGCGTAGCGGGACGGCGGTGCCGGGTCGCCTCGCATTCGCTCGCGCGCTGCGGCGGACCGGCTGGGGCGATGCTATCGGCTGCGCCGGCGCGACGACCGGCGCAGCTGCCCGGGCGGTGCTCAGCCGGCGACGGCGGCCCGGACGTGGCCGACGAGGTCTCGTTCTGCCATCTCGTGTGCAACCTTCACGGCGTTCAGGATCGCCCGGGCCGACGAGCTGCCGTGGCTGATGATGCAGACGCCGTCGGTGCCGAGCAGCATCGCCCCGCCCGTCTCTTCCGGGTCGACGTCCGCCGCGTAGGGCAGCAGCGCCGGGAGGAGCACGTCGCCTGCGGCCTTCGTCTCCGGCGTCGAGGAGATCGCTGCGCCGAGGATCCCCATGAACGCCGAGAGCCGCGCCCTCGAGCGCCTTCAGCGCGACGTTGCCGGTGAAGCCGTCCGTCACGACGATGTCGGCGCGCCCCGACAGCAGGTCCCGGCCCTCGACGTTGCCGATGAAGCGGACGCCGGCGCCGGCCGCGAAGAGGGCGTGGGCCTCCTTCACGAGGTTGTTGCCCTTCGTCGGCTCCTCGCCGATCGACAGCAGCGCCACCGAGGGATCCTCGTTGCCGTAGCGGCTGGCGACGTAGGCCGCGGCCATCCGGGCGAACTGCACGAGCCACTCGGCCTGGCACTCGGCGTTGGCGCCCGAGTCGATCAGGATCGAGGGGGGGCCGGAGCGCCCCGGGATCGGCAGCGGGGTCGCGATCGCCGGGCGGGCGACACCGGGGAGCCGGCCCATCCGCAAGAGCGCGCTCGCCATCGCGGCCCCGGTGTTGCCGGCGCTCACCATCGCCGAGGCGCGCCCGTCGCGCACCGCCTCCGCGGCGCGCACGAGCGAGGAGTCCTTCTTCGTCCGGACCGCACGCGCCGGGTCCTCGTCCATCGCGATGACCTCGCTGGCGGGGAGGATCTCCAGGTCGCCGGTGTCACCGAGGGTGCCGTCGGTCGGCCCGACGAGCAGGACGGGGATGCCGAGCTCGTCGTGGGCCCGGCGGGCGCCGGCGACGATCTCGCCCGGGGCTTTGTCGCCCCCCATCGCGTCGACCGCGACGGGAAGGATCAGTCGACCTCGATCGCCTGGCGGCCCTTGTACCAGCCGCAGTTCGGGCAGACGACGTGCGGCAGCTTGGCCTGCCGGCACTGCGGGCAGCGGCTTTGGGCCGGGGCGGTGAGCGTCCAGGCCGAGGCCCGGCGGCTCCTGCTCTTCGCCTTCGACGTCTTCTTCTTGGGAACGGCCATCGTCGTCTTCCTGCTACTCGTCCGGCGCTCTAGCCGCCCGCGCCCGGTCCCCGACCCTGCCGGTGCTGCGGGTCGTCGGGCTCCCCGCCGGGGAGGAGCACGAGCTGGGCCCACCGGGGGTCCGGTGACGGTACGCACGCGCACCGCTCCAGATTGCGATTGGCACCGCACTCCGGGCACAGCCCGAGGCACTCCTCGCTGCAGAGGGGCGCCAGCGGCAGGTCGAGGATACACGCGTCGTGGGCGATCGGTGCCAAGTCGAGCTCCTCGGGACCGAGGGCGTACGTCGTCTCCTCGTCGCCGTCCTCGACGCAGAGCTCCCGCACCTCGACGCGCAGCTCCCCGCCGCGCCTCCTCCAGGCAGCGCCGGCACCCGCCGGCCCAGAGGGTCGTGACGGTCCCGCTCACGAGGATCCCGTCGTGCACGGCCTCGAGCACGGCCTCGAGGCGGACCGGCTGGCCCTCGGGAACGTGCGAGCCGCTGACGGACAGGCCCTCGAGCTCCGACTCGACCTGGACCCGCCGGCGTGACCCAGGGGCTCGGCGCAACGCCCCGACGGGGACGACGAAGGAGCGGTCGGGGCGGCGGTTCACAACGTGTCCTGGTCGAAGAAGGCCTCGTCCCCCATCGGCCCGAGGGCGCCGAGCCGCGACTCCTCCTCCTCCTCCTCGGCGGCCGGCACCACGGCGAGGCGCTCGCGCCCGGCCTGGACAGTGCGGATCGTCCGGTCGAGGACGATCTCGAACGCGGCGAGCTTGCGGTCGACGTAGTCGTCCGCCTCGTGGCGGATCCGGCGGGCCTCCGACTCGGCGTCGGCGACGAGCCGCTCGGCCTGGCGGCGGGCCTGGCGGACGACCTCGGTCCGCTGCACCATCTGGGCCGCCTGCGCCCGCGCCTCGTCGAGCAGCTGGCCGGCCTCGAGCTCGGCGCGACTGCGTACGTCGTCGCTGTCCTGCAGGAGGCGCCGGGCCCGCTGCAGCTCGCCCGGGAGCGCTTCGAGGGCCGCGGAGAGCAGCTCCAGGAACCTCGTCGCGCGAGATGATCGCCGAGGAGGACAGCGGCATCGACTTGGCGTGCTCGACGAGGTCGACCAGCTCTTCGAGGAAGGCGGCGACCTCGCCGGGCCGGTCCTCGCGCTCGGTCACGACCGGTGCGTCGTCATGGATGTCACTCACCGAAGCGCTCCTTCATCCGTCGGGCGACGGCCTCGGGGACGAACGCGCTCACGTCGCCGCCGTAGCGGGCGATCTCGCGGATCAGGCGCGAGGCGATGAACGAATAGGACGAGCCGGTCGGGATGAACAGCGTGTCGATCCCCGACAGCTGCTGGTTCATCTGGGCCATCTGCAGCTCGTTCTCGAAGTCGGACACGGCACGCAGCCCCTTCACGATGACGTCGGCGCCGACCTTGCGGGCGACGTCGACGACGAGGGTGCTCATCGAGACGATCGAGATGCGGTCGTGGTGGCCGACGCACTCCTCGATCATCGCCTGGCGCTCGGCGAGCGAGAAACACCGGCTCGGACTTGGAGGGGTTGCGGATCACGGCGACCACCACCCGGTCGAACAGGCCGACGGCGCGCTCGGTCACCTCGAGGTGGCCGTTGTGGAACGGGTCGAACGAGCCGGGGAGCAGTGCAGTCGTCACGAGCGGGCCTCCCGTCCCGAGCCTTCCCCGCCGGGGGAACCTTCGCCCTCGACCTCGGGCAGGCTCTCGGGCGCATTGGCCACGGTCACGAGCGTAGTGCCGTAGCGGTACTGCCGGTGGAGCTCGAAGCGCTCGCCGAGCTCGATCGGGCGGGCGGACTCGAGGACGACGGTGCCGGCGCGGAGGCGCCCGAGCAGCTCGGTCCAGCGGTCGAAGGCGTAGGGGGGGTCGACGAGCGCGAGGTCGAAGGCGTGGCCGGGGTCGGCCGCGAAGCCGAGGGCCTCGGCACGCACCACCGTGGCCCGCCGATCCCCCGCCAGGCCCGTGGCCTCGAGGTTCGCCGTGACGGCGTCGACGGCGGCCCGGTCGGCGTCGACGAAGGTCACCGAGCGGGCGCCGCGCGACAGCGCCTCGATGCCGAGTGCGCCGGAGCCGGCGAACAGATCCACGACCGTCGCGTCCTCGACGGCCCCGAGGTGCATCAGCACGTCGAAGATGGCCTCTTTCACGCGGTCCGAGGTCGGGCGCAGCCCTGCGAGCCGGGGCGCCCGCAGCCGGCGGCCCCGCGCCGTACCGCCGATCACCCGCACCGGCTCACCGTAGCGCCGCGCCCCGGCCCCCCAAGCGGTCGCGCAGGCCAGGCGCGCAGCGCGGTCGCGCCCGCCCGGCGCAGGCGGGCACGGACCCCTCGTCACTCAGCTCCTGATCAGGTACTCGGCCTCCTCCTCGCCGACGAAGAGCCGCAGCTCGTCGGCGAGAAGCGGGTTCTCCGCGAGGAGCGGGTCGCGGGCGACGACCGCCTCGGCGACGTCGCGGGCCAGGCGGACGAGGTCGCGGTCGCGTCGCAGCGAGGCGAGCTTCAGGTCGTTGCGACCCTTCTGGCGCGCGCCGAGCACCGTGCCTTCGCCCCGGAGCTCGAGGTCGGTCTCGGCGAGCTCGAAGCCGTCGGTCGTCGACTCGAGCGCCTGGAGGCGCTTCTCGGCGTCGGGGGTCACCTCCCGGGCGAGCAGGTAGCACCACGACTGCTCGGCCGAGCGGCCGACCCGGCCGCGCAGCTGGTGGAGCTGGGCGATCCCGAAGCGGTCGGCGTCCTCGATCACCATCACGGTCGCATTGGCGACGTCGACGCCGACCTCGACGACGGTCGTCGCGACGAGCACCTGGATCTCGCCGCGGCGAAAGGCCGTCATGACCTGCTCCTTCTCCTTCGCCGGGAGCTGGCCGTGGAGCAGGCCGACCGCGTAGCCGGAGAGCTCGCCCGCCGCCAGGCGCTCGCGCTCCTCCACCGCCGCACGCGGCGGCACGCCGCCCGGTCCCCCGGTGCCGGGGCCGCCCGTGTCGCCGGGCGCAGCCGCACCGGCCGCCCACAGCCGGCCGTCGTCCTCGTCCCAGCCGTCGAGCGAGGCGTCCTCCTCGGCCTCGTCGGCGCCGCCGCCCGTGCGGACGAGCGCGCAGACGACGTAGGCCTGGCGCCCCCTGCGCAGCTCCTCGCGCACCTTCGCCCAGACCTTCTCCTCACGCTCGGGCGTGTCCACCCAGCTCGTGCGGACGGGCGTGCGGCCGACCGGGAGCTCGTCGAGCACGCTGTAGTCGAGGTCGCCGTAGACGGTCATCGCCGCGGTGCGCGGGATCGGGGTCGCCGTCATGACGAGCATGTCGGGGTCGTGCCCCGACGCCGCCGGGTCGATCGAGCCCTTCTCGCGCAGCGCCGCGCGCTGGTCGACGCCGAAGCGGTGCTGCTCGTCGACGACGACGACGCCGAGCGAGGCGAAGCGGACGTCCTCGGTGATGAGCGCGTGGGTGCCGACGAGGATGTCGACGCCGCCCGAGCGGAGCGCCTCGTGGAGCCGGGCACGCTCGGAGGCCCCCGTCCGGCTGGTGAGCAGGGCGACCTGCACCGGGCGCTCCCCCCCGAGCCGGTCCGGGTCGCCCACCGTGAGGCCCGCCAGCAGGCCCGAGGCCGCCAGGAAGTGCTGCTCGGCGAGGACCTCGGTCGGGACCATCGAGCGCGCCCTGGTGGCCGCCCTGGACGCCGTAGAGGAGGGCGGCCAGGGCGACGACGGTCTTGCCCGAGCCGACGTCGCCCTGGAGCAGCCGGTGCATCGGGTCGGGGCTGGCGAGGTCCTGCGCCACCTCGGCGATCGCCCGCTGCTGCGCCCAGGTGAGGGGGAACGGCAGCCCCGCGAGGAACCGGCCGACGAGGTCGGCGGAGGGGTCCTCGGGTTCGACCAGGTGGGCGATGCCGCGCGCGTCGGCGGCCGCGGCGCGCTTGCGCATCACCAGGGCGACCTGGAGCCGCCAGAGCTCGTCGAAGGCAAGCCGGCGGCGGGCCTCGTCCTTGTCACGCAGCGTCTCTGGCCGGTGGATCGAGCGGAACGCCCACGTGCGGTCCCGGAGGTGCAGCCGCGCCCGCCACTGCTGGGGCAGGGGGTCGGCGAACTCCTTCGCCCGCTCGAGCGCCTCGGCGACGCACCGGGCGATCAGGTACGAGCTCATCCCGGCGCGCTCGGACTCCGGATAGATCGGGACGATCCGCCCGGTCGGGACCTCCTCGTCGCCGGCGCCAGCGACGAGCTCGAGGCGCGGGCTCGCCATCTGGAGCTTGCCCCGATACGACGTGACCTTCCCCGCGGCGACGACGCGCATCCCCTCGCCGAGCTGGCGTGCCCGCCACGGCTGGTTGAAGAAGGTGCAGGCGAGCCGCTCGTCACCGTCGTCGAGGACGACCTCGACCATGCTGCGGCCGGCGCGCAGGCGCCGGGTCGAGACCCGGGCGACCTCGGCGACGACCGTCGCCTGGGACCCCTCGGTGAGCTCGCCGATCGTCGCCACGTGGGTCCAGTCCTCCCAGCGGCGCGGGTAGTGGGTCAGCAGGTCGAGCACCGACTCGATGCCCATCAGCCCGAACGCGGCGGCCCGCTTGGCGCCCACGCTGCGCAGCTCGCCGACGTCGATGTGCGCCAGCTGGCTGAGGCGCCGGCCGGCGGGCAGCTCGCTCACTCGATGGAGACGAGGAAGGGGTAGAGCGGCTGGCCGCCGTGGTGCAGCTCGACGGTGAGCTCGGGGTGCTCGGCGTGCAGCCACTCGGTCACGCGGCGCGTCTCGGCGGCCGAGGAGCCGGCACCCTCGATCAGGGTGACGATCTCGCGACCCGGCTCGAGCAGGCGCTCGATCAGCTGGCTCGTCGCGTCGGCGAGGCTCGTCGCGACCGAGACGACCCCGGTACGGGAGAGCCCGATCCAGTCACCCGGGACCACAGGACCGACCGCCGTGTCGCTCGCCCTGACGGCCCGCGTCACCTCGCCCGCCGCGACGCGTTCGGCGGCCTCGCCCATGACCCGCGCGTTCTCCTCGCTCGAGGCCTCCGGGTCGAACTCGATCAGTGCGGCGAAGCCCTCCTGGATGCCTTTGGTCGCCAGTACGCGGACGGTCTTCGTCGCGATCTCCGCGACCTGCGCCGCCACGGGGAAGATGTTCGAGTTGTTCGGGAGCACGACGACCTCGGCGCCGGGCACCGACTCGACGACCTCCAGGATCTCCGCGGTCGAGGGGTTCATCGACTGGCCGCCGGCCACGATGTGGTCGGCACCGAGGGAGCGGAATATCCGCCGGATCCCCTCGCCCGTCGCGACGGCGACGATCGAGGTGCGCGGCGCCGGCAGGACCCCGGCCGAGCCCGCGGGCTCGGGGCCGCCCTCGCCGGCGGCCTCCGCCGAGCGGACCCACTGCTCCTCCTCGACCTGCTCGGCGAGGTCGGTGACGCGGATCTCACGGGGGCGCCCGGCGTCGAGGGCGGCCTCGATGGCGGCTCCGACGTCGTCGGTATGGATGTGGCAGTTCCACAGCCCCTCGCCGCCCACGACGACGATCGAGTCGCCGAGGCCGGCCCAGACCTCCCGGAAGGCGGGGATCGCCTCGTCCGGAGCGTCGAGGAAGTACATGACCTCGTAGCGCAGGTCGGCACCGTGCCCGGCGCCGGACCCCGCCGGCGCGACCGGCGCCCCCAGCAGCTGCGCCGGGGTGACCTGGGCACCGGCCACGGCCGCGGCGACGCGCTCGGGCAGCTCGAGCTCGGCCGGCAGCGGCCGGTCGTCGACGACGTGCAAGAAGGCGTCGTAGAGCAGCACCAGCCCCGCGCCCCCCGCGTCGACCACCCCCGCCTGGGCGAGCACCGGGAGGAGCTCCGGCGTGCGCCAGAGCGCTCGGACGGCCGCCTCACGGGTGGCGTCGAGGGTCGCGTCGAGGTCGTCGCCCGCGCCGGCGGCGTGGCGTGCCGCCTCGGCGGCCTCGGCCGCGACGGTGAGGATGGTCCCCTCGGCCGGCCGCAGCACCGCCTCGCGGGCCGCAGCGCTCCCCCCCGCCAGCCCGGCGACCACCTCGTCGACGCCGACCTTGGGCGCCTCGGCGAACGAGCCGGCCAGGCCGCGCAGGATCTGGCAGAGGATGACCCCCGAGTTCCCCCGCGCGCCCATCAGCGAGCCGTGCGAGATCGCCCGGCAGACCTGGGCCATGTCCGGCTCGCCGCCGGCGGGCGCCCCGTCGAGCTCGCGCACGACCGCTTCGATCGTGAGCAGCATGTTCGTGCCGGTGTCGCCGTCGGGAACCGGGTAGACGTTCAGCCGGTTGATGGTGGCCTGGTGCTCGGCGAGCCCCCGGCGGAAGGCGTCCATCACGCCGACGACGTCGCGGGGCCCGAGCACCGTCAGGCTCACCGGCGCCATCCGCCCGCTCGACGTCGGCCGCACTCGGCCCGACACGCGAGCGCTGCGGTCGCCGTGCGCTCCTCCATGGCCGAGGATGGTAATCTCGGCGGCCGATCCCCGGGCAGGTAGGCGTCCCGTGCACCACGGAGGCGCCGGCCGCCCAGATGCGTAGCAGCGTGAGCGAGGTGGCACGTCGTCGTGGCAGCAGTCTGTGAGATCTGTGGCAAGAAGCCCGGCTTCGGCATGAACGTGTCGCACTCCCACCGCCGGACCAAGCGTCGCTGGAACCCGAACATCCAGCGTGTCCGGGCGATCGTCGGCGGCACTCCCCGACGGGTCAACGTCTGCACCTCGTGCATCCGCGCGGGCAAGGTGACCAAGCGTCCCCGCCGGAGCACCGCCGCGGAGAGCGCCTGAGCGCCGCCGCCGGGAACGGCGGGCGGTCCTGGTACGCGCCGCTCAACCGAGCCGGTGCTGATAGCCGGTGACCGGCAGCGGGTCGCCCTCCAGCAGTCGCACCGACGCGTCCGCCACCGCGCGGCCGATCTCGATGGGCGGCGTGAGCCCGAGAACGGCGAAGGCCGCCCGCACGTCGGCGGCTGGCGCCGCACAGAACACCAGCTCGTAGTCCTCTCCCCCGCCGAGCGCCTCCTCCCGCGTGGCACCCTCGGCGACAGGCAGGAGATCGAGGACGACACCGACGCCCGACGCCCTGGCCAGGCGGTCGAGGTCGATCCCGAGACCGTCGGAGCAGTCGATCATCGCGCTCGCCCCGCACTCGGCGGCGGCGAGGCCCTCGGCGGCGCGGGGCGTCGGGCGTCGGTGCGCCTCGACGAGCTCCCCGGACGCCCCGGCGTCCGCACGCAGCAGCCGCAGCCCGCCGGCCGCGCGCCCGAGGGGCCCGGTGACGTAGATGCGGTCGCCGGGACGCGCCCCGCGGCGGAGCACCGCCGGACGCCCATCGGTCGAGCCGAGCACCGCGACGGAGACGACCAGCCCGCCGTCGCGCGCCCCCGCCGAGAGGTCCCCGCCGACGATCGGGCAGCCGTAGCGGGCCGCGGCCTCGCCGAGCCCGGCGTAGAGACCGTCGAGCTCGTCGATGCTGGCCCCGGCCACGGCGACCACGGCGCGAAGCGGCCGGCCACCCATCGCCACGACGTCGCTGACGTTCACCGCGAGGACCTTCCATCCGACGTCTGCGAGCGTCGAGAGGCCGAGGTCGAAGTGGACCCCCTCTGGCGACGAGATCGGTCGCGAGCAGCAGCGGCCCCAACGTGCCGAGGTCGAGCACCGCCGCGTCGTCGCCGATCCAGGTCTCGCCCTCCGGCGCCGGCGGGAGCAGCTCCGTCAGCCGCTCGAGCGCAGCCAGCTCGCCGTCGTCACCACCACCTGGGCCCGCGCCGGTCACGCCCGCACGCTATCGGTCGACGCGCGGCGGGGCGCCGGGGCGCTGCCGGCTTCGGGCGGCGCCTTTCCGGGTGCCGGGACGGCGGGGCGAGTCATCCGACCTCTCGGGGTTGCGAGCGCTTTGCACCGGCCACCGGCTGTCGCATGGCAGGTTGTCGTGTTACCTTCCCCGGTTACATCAAGTCCGGCCGATCGGTGCACAGCACCGGAGTAATGATGATCGCCGCAGTTCGGCTGCTCTGGCGCGGGGGTGCCAAAGAGGTCGGGGGGGACGGGCAGAAAGGACGCTCACATGGCGCCGTCCAGGCACGCAAAGCTCCTGGCGTGGGTCGAGGAGTTCGCCGCCCTCACCACCCCGGACCGCGTCGAGTGGTGCGACGGCTCCGCCGAGGAGTACGACCGGCTCTGCCAGCTCCTCGTCGACAGCGGCACCTTCACCCGCCTGTCGGACGCAAAGCGTCCCAACAGCTACTGGGCCAGCTCGGACCCACGCGACGTCGCCCGCGTCGAGTACCGCACGTTCATCTGCTCGGCGAAGCAGGAGGATGCCGGGCCGACGAACAACTGGACGGACCCGCACGAGATGCGCGCGAGCTCGAGCGGGCTGTTCGCTGGCTCGATGCGCGGCCGCACCATGTACGTCGTCCCGTTCTCGATGGGCCCGCTCGGCTCGCCGATCTCGCAGATCGGCGTCGCAGCTCACCGACTCGGCCTACGTGCGCGGTGTCGATGCGGATCATGACCCGGATGGGCGCCGGCCGCGCTCGAGGTGCTGGGCGACGACGGTGAGTTCGTGCCCTGCCTCCACTCGGTCGGCGTGCCGCTCGCCGACGGGCGAGGCCGACGTCGCCCTGGCCGTGCGACCCGGAGAACCTCTACATCGTCCACTTCCCCGAGACCCGCGAGATCTGGTCCTTCGGCTCGGGCTACGGCGGCAACGCGCTGCTCGGCAAGAAGTGCCTCGCACTGCGCATCGCCTCGGTCCTCGCGCGCGACGAGGGCTGGCTCGCCGAGCACATGCTCATCGTCAAGCTCACCTCGCCCGCCGGCGAGACCAGATACCTCACCGGCGCCTTCCCCTCGGCCTGCGGCAAGACCAACCTGGCGATGATGATCCCGACGATGCCGGGCTGGAAGGTCGAGACCATCGGCGACGACATCTGCTGGATGAAGTTCGGCCCGGACGGGATGCTGCGGGCGATCAACCCCGAGGCGGGCTTCTTCGGCGTCGCGCCGGGCACGAACGTCCACACGAACCCGAACGCCCTCCTCATGCTCTCGGCGAACACGATCTTCACCAACACCGCCCTCACCGACGACGGCGACGTCTGGTGGGAGGGCCTGACGCCCGAGCCCCCGGCGCACCTGACGGACTGGAAGGCCGACGACTGGACCCCGGCGTCCGGCGAGCCTGCGGCGCACCCGAACTCCCGCTTCACCGTGCCCGTGAGCCAGGACCCCGAGGTCGCCTCCGAGTGGGAGGACCCCGCGGGCGTCCCGATCTCGGCGATCCTCTTCGGCGGGCGGCGCGGCTCGATCGTGCCCCTGGTGCACGAGGCCTTCGACTGGGACCACGGCGTGTTCCTCGGCTCGATCATGGCGTCGGAGACGACCGCCGCGGCGACCGGCACCGTCGGCACGTTGCGGCGCGACCCCTTCGCCATGCTGCCGTTCATCGGCTACAACATGGCCGACTACTGGGCACACTGGCTCAGCTTCAGCCAGCGCCTGGCGACGGAGAAGCTGCCGAGGATCTTCTACATCAACTGGTTCCGCAAGGGAGCGGACGGCAAGTTCCTCTGGCCCGGCTACGGCGATAACTCCCGCGTGCTCGAGTGGATCTTCGAGCGCTGCGCGGACCGCGGCGACGCGGTACGGACCGCGATCGGCTGGCTGCCGGGGGCGAGCGCCATCGACACCGAGGGGCTCGACCTCGCCCCGGGCGCGCTCGACGAGCTGCTGCGTGTCGACGTCGAGGAGTGGAAGGCGGAGGTCCCGGCGATCCGCGAGTACTACGCCATCTTCGGCGACCACCTGCCCGCCGCGCTCGCCGACCAGCTCGACGCGTTGGAGCGACGGCTCGACGAGGCCTGAGCGGGTCGCGCCGACCTAGCGCCGCCGGCCGTCGGTGCCGGCAGACCTGATCCAGAGCCCGACGTGCGTCGGCTCGAAGGCGCCATGTACGGCGTCGACGAGTTCGCTCTGGACCGTGGCGAGGTCGACCGCGTCGCGAACGCGTGCCCGGAACGCTGCGAGCATCGCTTCGGCGTCGTGGCGGGCGCGGTTGAAGCGACGGTCGACGACGCGCTGCACCCGCCCGCGCACGGGGCTGAACAGACCGGCGGCGACCAACGTCGAGGCCGCGACGGCGACTGGCGAGGAGAAGTCCAGCACCTTGGTGGTCAGCGTGATGACGCCGACGTACGCGCCGACGACGAGCCCGGTGATGAGCGTGTAGGACACGGTGCGGCTGATGAGGCGGTCGACCTCATAGAGGCGGTACTTCAAGATGCCGAGCCCGAGGCTGAGGGGGAAGGCGACGACGGCGTAGGTACCGGCGGTCATCACCGCGTCGGCGAGCGCCGACGACGACACGCCGCCGAGCACGATGTTGATGACGACGCCGACGACCATGACCGAGGCACCCGCGGTGAACCATTTGAGCTGCTGGCGAAGATCGCCGGTCGATCGTCGATAGGCGCGCAGCTGATGGACGACCCAGGACAGCCAGAACGGCACGAGCGCCAGGACAGCGAGGCCGGAGCCCAGGAACTTCATCGCGGCGCCGGCCGGGGGATGACCCGTGAGTTGCCCGTTCCGAGCGATGTGGATCTGGTGCGAGGTCACCCAGGTCGCCAGCACGCTCGACGTGAAGCACTGCGAGGCCAGCACGAGCACCGCGACGGCGACGTATCCCCCGAGCGTCAAGCTCCAGCGGCGTGACGCCGGTCGACCGTCGGGGAAGAGGAGGAGCCCGGGCAACCCGATGATCATTCCGAGGTCCCAAAAGGCGTTCTCGAACCAGACTGCCGCCAGCCCGAGGGGCAGCGCTGCGCGATGCGAGCCGTAGTCGATCGCCACGTAGAGCGATGCCAGGATGTAGATCTGCTGGAAGAGCGCGACACCGATCAGCAGCCAGCCGAGCACATTGTGGGGTTGACGCCGCGCGACGACGACGCCCACGGATCCGAACATCAGCATGATCGCGTAGAGGGCGCCATTGCTCGACGCCGATAGGTCGTGGGTCGCCACCGAGAGCGCGACGTCGACGGCCATGAGCGCGAGCGTGAGACCACCGAGGAGGGCCGCCGTCGTCGGCGAGGCGAGACGGAAGCGGCTCGACCCGTTGGCAGCCACCCGCACCAACCCCCCTCGCGATGGCGACACCCAGTGCGACGTCTCCACGGTAGGCCATGGGCGTTCCGGGATCGTTACGAAGCCCGAGCGACGGGCGGCACCACCTTCGACTTGCCGATGCCGTGAACGCGCCGGACAGAGATGACGACGCCTCCGCGGAGCCGCTCCAGCCGCAGTCTGCGTTCGCTGGTCGACCGGCGGCAGCTCAGGCCTGGCGCCCCGCGACGTCGCCCGCCCGGGCGACCTTCGCGGCGCGGCGGCGCCGTCCCGCAGCGAACGCGGTGATGTAGGAGGCCGCCGCCAGGACGCAGACGACGGCGACCACGATGTCGCCGGCCTGCAACGGGAACGGGATGACGACCGCGACCAGTGCGGCGAGCACCCAGGCCAGCTGGAGCCGCGTCTCGAGCCGCCCGAAGGCGCGCCCGAGGAGCGCCGGCGGCACGTGGCGCTGGACGATCGAGTCGAGCGCCGCCTTGGCGCTCGTCGGGCCGATCCCGACGACCAGGGTGAGCAGCGCCTCGGCCCAGAGGTGGTTGATCAGCGCCGCGACCGTGGCACCGGTGGCGATCGCGACGAGGGCGGAGGCGATGATCTGGCGCTCGGTGAGCCGACGCCGAAGGCGCGGCACGATGGCGGCGCCGGCGAGCGACCCGATGCCCGACATCGCGATGAGCAGGCCGAACCACCAGGTGCCGGCGTGCGCCCGGCGCAGGCCGAACGCCAGGAAGAACGTGACGAACCCGACCGTCCCACCGCCGCCACCGTCATCGCGCTGATCGCGGCGAGCACCGGCGGCGGGTAGAGCGCCAGCCCGAGGAGGCGCCGCTGGTGCGCGACCTCAGCGAGGCGCGGCGGTCGCCCCGGGCCCGCCGAGGTGGCGCCACCGACCGCCCCTGCGGCAGCAGCGGGCCGGTCGGTGGCGGCGGTCGGCCCGGTGGCGGACGCGGGCTGCGCGGCCGCCGGTGCGCCATGACGGACCCGCGGGCGGGGCAGGCGGAACGAGGCGAGCATGCCCGCCAGGAAGACGAGCGTCCCGAAGCGCAGCACCCAGGGCGCCCCGATCTTCAGCAGACCGACGCCCAGGGGGAACGCGGCAAAGCCGGCCAGCGAGGCGAGCACGGCGAGCTTGGCGTTCGCACTCGCGAGGTCGTCACCGTCACCCGCGACCTCGGGGACGAGCGCGGCGCGGGCGACGAGGTACAGCTTCGCCAGCACCAGGACCCCGAACGCCTCCGGGAAGAGGAAGAGGTTGTGCACGTCGCGCGCCATCGCCAGGCAGAGGAGGGCGGAGCCGCCATTGGCGATCGCCACGCTCGTGCGGCGCGCCTGGCGGCCGCGGTCGAGCAGGGGGCTCAGGGCGGGGCCGACCACGGCGAAGGGCGCGATCGTCAACAGCAGGTAGAGGAGGACCTTGCCCTCGGCGGCGTGCGGCGAGATCGAGAAGAAGAGCGAGCCGGCGAGCGAGATCGCGATGAACGTGCTGCCCGCAGCCTGGATCGTGTGGACGAGGGCGAGTCGCCCGAAGGGCTTGGACTGGTCGAATAGCTCTGCGAGCGCGCCCCGGACGATCCGTGTGACCTTCGCGAGGCGCCCGGAGTCCTCCACAGACCCATGGTAGGTGCACGACCCCGGCGCGCCGCGCGAGCCCCCCACGGGAGGGCCTCGCCCGGCGCCAGCCGACCTCCCCCCGCCCGTAGCATCGGAGCGTGCCGGAGCCCCGGACGAACGAGCGTGCCCCGGCTACGGCCTGGAACCTGCTGATCGGTCGTCCTCTCCGTGGCTCGGAGGCCTCGAAGCAGCAGATCACCCCCGTCGAGGGGCTGTCCGCCCTCTCGCTCGACGCGCTGACCTCGGTCGCCTACGGACCCGAGGCGATCATCGTGGTGCTGGCGGCGACGGGGGCGCAGGCCCTGCACCTCGTGCTGCCGATCACGCTGGCGATCATCGCCCTGCTGGCGATCCTCGTCTTCTCCTACCGCCAGGTGATCGACGCCTACCCGGGCGGGGGCGGCACGTACCCGGTCTCGCGCGCCAACTACGGCGCAGGCGTCAGCCTCGTCGCCGGGGCGTCGCTGATCGTCGACTACACCCTCACGGTCGCGGTGTCGATCGCCGCCGGCGTCGGAGCGCTTGTCTCGGCCTTCCCGAGCCTGGCATCGGCGACGGTGCCGATCTGCCTCGGGATCCTCGCCGCGATCACGCTGCTCAACCTGCGGGGTCTCGGCGAGACCGCCACCGCGTTCCTCCTGCCGACGATGGTCTTCATCGTCGGCCTCCTCGCGATCATCGCCGTGGGCTTGATCCATCCCCTGGCCCTGCACGCCCCCCAGCCCGGCCACTCGCTGCTCCCCGCCCATCCGCTCGAGACGGTCAGCCTCCTCCTCGTGCTGAAGGCGTTCTCCGCCGGCTGCGGCGCGCTCACCGGCGTCGAGGCGATCGCGAACGGGGTCCCGCTGTTCAGGCAGCCGGCGCGTCGTCCGCGCGAAGCGGACCGAGCTCCTCCTCGGCGTGATCCTCGGCACCATGCTCCTCGGCCTCGCCGTGCTCGCCAGCCGTTGGCACATCGGCCCGCGCTCTGGCCAGACCGTGCTCAGCCAGATCATGGCGGCCGCTGTCGGCCGGCACTGGGCCTACTACGTCGTGACGCTGACCATCACCCTCGTCCTCGCGCTCGCCGCGAACACCTCCTTCGGTGGGCTTCCGGTGCTGGCGAGCCTGCTCTCGCGTGACAACTACCTCCCGCACCTCTTCTCGCTCCGCGGTGACCGGCAGGTGTTCGCCAACGGGATCTTGGCGCTCTCGGTGCTCTCCGGCGCACTGCTCATCGCCGTCGGCGGCAATACGAACAGCTTGATCCCGCTGTTCGCGATCGGCGTGTTCACCGGGTTCACCCTCGCCCAGAGCGGGCTGGTGGTCCACTGGAGCCGGGAGCGACCGACCCGGTGGCGCCGTCGCGCCGCGATCAACGGCTTCGGAGCGGTGGTCACCGCGGTCTCGACCGTCGTGTTCCTCATCTCGAAGTTCACCGAGGGCGCCTGGGTGGTCGTCGTCGCCGTGCCGACGTTCGTCCTGCTCTTCAAGCGGATCCACGCCTACTACGACCGCGTGGGGGCCGAGCTCGGTTTCGGCACACGACCGCCGGCCCCGGTGGTGAGACGGGCGCTCGTCATCGTGCCGGTCACGTCCGTGTCCCGCCTCACCGAGCGGGCCCTCTCCAAGGCGCTCTCCCTCGGCGACGAGGTGATCGCCGTTACCGTCGCGCTCGGCGGGGACGAGGAGTCCAACCGGGCGCGCCGCGGCCCTCGAGGACAGCGTGGGCGAGCTGGGACCCGGGCGTGCCGCTGCGGGTGCTGCGCACGGAGTACGCGTCGGTGGTGCAGCCGGTCTGCCGCGTTCATCGACGACGTCCGAGCCAGCCAGGACGTGCTGGTCGTCGTACTCATCCCGAAGGTGATCCCCTCCCGCGCCAGGTACGCGTTCCTCCACAACCATCTGGACCTGGTCCTCTCGGCGGCGCTCAGAAACCGAGACGACATCGTCGTCGCCCGGGTCGGGCTGGCGCTCGGGCGTCCCGTCGGGCCGCCACGACGAGCGGCGCCGCCGGCGCCATCGAGCCGCGGCCCCGACACCGACCCGTCCGGGACGAACACGTCGGAGCACGCCCCGACGCCGGCACCGCCTTCTTGAACCTGGCCGACAACACCTGCGAGACGCCCGGCCATCGACGGAGCGCCCCGCCGTGCCGACGGGGCCGTGCCGAGCACGGCCTCCGTCCTGGCTCGCTCGCTTCGTGGCGCTGCGGGATCGGCGCGGCCCAGGGCTTCCTAGATGTTGAAGGCGGTCCGCAGGGAGCCGAGCGGCGTCAGTCCGGCAATCGAGTCGATGGCCACGGTGACCGAGTAGTCGTTCAGCGGTAGCGACGAGGTGCTCCCCGCCGGCGTGCCCTCCGAGAGGACGATCAACGGCACGTTGCTGGCGACGTCACCGCTGCCGGCGCCCTCGTCCCACACGATGATGATCGCCAGGCGGCCGCTCGTGTAGTCCGGTCCGGCGAGGATCGTCGGGAGGTAGTTGGAGAGCCAGGTTTCGGTCTCCGAAAGCGTGCCGTCCTCGCCGTCGTCGATCGCATTCGGCGTGACCGTGGAGATCGTCGGGAGGCTGCCGCTCGCGACGTCCGTCGCGAGCTCGGTGAACGGGACGTCGTTCGTCGAGCAATCGGTGAGGTTGGAGTAGTAGACCGCGGGGTTGTGGCGTGCCTCGTAGTCGCCGGAGTCCGTCATGTCGCAGTTCGAGGGCATCGACTCGACGTAGGACTTCCAGTTCGAGGTCTGGGAGAAGATCGACGGATTGGTCGTCGAGCACGTCCCGCCTGGGTCGCGGTCTCCGTTCCAGGGGGCGACGTCGTAGGGCTGGGCCGACGTCATCTCCATGTAGTTGGGCAGGCTCGGATGGGTGAGCGAGTCGTAGTTCGTGGCCAGCCCGCACTGGGAGGCGATGCTGTTGATGTACGGCGCGCCGGACGAGCCGATGACTGACGAGTAGTTCTCGTTCTCCTCCCAGGTCACCATCACCTTGGTCACCTTGCCCGGCGGCCCGGATCGACAGATCGACGGCGGTGGCGCCAACGTTGTGCTGGTCGTCGTCGATGTCGACGTCGTGGTGGACGTAGAGCTGGTCGTGGTCGACGAGCTCGTGGTCGTCGAGGAGCTGGTGGTCGTCGGGGACGACGTCGTGGTCGACGAGCTCGTGGTCGTCGACGATGACGAGGTCGTGGTCCCGCCCGATGACGCCGGCTTGAATACGGCCATCCCGGCGACGTAGCGCCCAGAGGGCGTCAGGCCCGAGGTGGTGATCGACGGGGCGGTGGTCCCCGTGGTCGAGAAGTAGTAGCCGGCGTTGTCCTCCGAGGTGGACGGTCCGGCGATCAGGCCCCATCCCGAAGGCGTGGTCTGGGCCGTCGCGTTGGCGGTGCCAAAGAAGGCGAAGGCGAGCTCGCCAGCGGCCGCCGGCGCTGAGCCGTAGGTCTGGCTGTAGCCGGTGACGACTTTCGAGATGCCGGCGCGGGACGAGACCGGCCGTGTCATCGAGCGCAGACCTCTTCCGAGCGCGAAGTGTACTGACGCAGATATACGAATTCTTCATTCGCTTGCACTATTTGTTTTGTTTCGTCACGTAAGCAAATTCTTTGCGTCTCCTGTGAGATCGGAGCGCCTGTCCGCCCACTGATCTCGCGACAGCGTGTACCGGGGGTGACACGGCGGCTGGTTGCTCGGGATCACCGACGTTGGCGCGAGGCCGACCGAGTGAAGTCGCCAATCGTTGTCACGCTGTTCATCGCGGCGTCACTCGGGTGACGCGACGCGGTCATCTGTTGATGTGTCTCAGAGATGACTCCGGTGGTTCGTGTAGGACCGTCGACCCCACCCCAGATCTCGCACTTGGTTGGCTAGTAGTAAGCAACGCTCCAGCGTGGGGACGGTCCCCATCCAGTACGCTGGCCGGACCAGACAGCGCAGCGGAGAGGAAACCACCCATGCGACGGATCACTTCGGCGGCGGCAATTACCGCCACGAGCATCCTGGGTGTCGCGATTGCCGCCTCGACCGTGATGTCGGCGTCAGCAGCAGCGGCGAACCACAAGGCCAAGCCGAAACCGAAGAGCTTCAATTCCTGCTCGGTCGTCACCCAGGCCGAAGCGGCCAGCGCCATCGGAGGGTCCGTGACCAAGGGGGTCCTCGGCAACGCTACGGTCGAAGGGGGCCTCGCCTGTGTCTTCTACGGGCCCTCGGCGCCCACCCCCCACACCCCGAACGTGGCCCAAGCAGACAGCGTCCGGGTCGTGGTGGTCAAGGGCTCCAACGCCTCGAAGTGGTACAACGACTACAAGTCGAAGGTCCACGCCCAGCCGATCACCGGCTACGGCGACAAGGCCTACTACGACGGCTATGCCTCCCTGAGCGTCCTCAAGGGCGACTACTACCTCCGGATCGCCGTCAGCCCCGCCAAGGCTCCGCCGTCGCTGTCGGACGAGGAGCATCTCGCCACCGCCATCCTGCCGAAGCTGTAGTCGGGGACAGCCCAGACCGAGATCGGCTGTCCTGTGCAGACCAAGGCGGTCGAGATGGTCGATGGCGACGTGCCGGCACCGATCGCTCTCGACCACCGCACCACTTTTGAGATACGCCACTAGACGAGGGGTACCGGCCCCGGCCCGTGCGCCCCAGACGATCCGTAGGGGCGGTAGTTGGCGACGCGGAAGAACTGGTTCGGGTCGGCGCGCAGCGTGAGCAGCAGGTTCGTCCAGATGTCCTCGACGGGCAGCGTCCTGTGCTCCCGGGGCACGACGCAGAGGGACAGCTCAGTCCCGTTGTTGGCCCGGAACCAGAGGTTGTAGAGCTCCCCGAGCTGGACGACCCCCTGTGGGACCTTCACCTCGAAGCGACGCCCGCGTCGCCATGAGGCCAGCTGGCACTCGTCGAGGAGGGACTCGAGGAGCCGGGCGGCAACCGCCCGGCTCGAGTCCGAGCGTGCGATGCTCGCCTCTTCGGTGGTGAAGACGGACGGCCAGGTCTGCTCGGGCGCCGCCCGGCGCGACGCCCGTCGGACCTCCGCAGGCGGGCCGGCCGCCAGCCGGCTGAGCGCGTCGAGGAGCTCGCGGTCGACCTCGCAGCCCTCGAGGAGCTCTCGTACCTGCCGGCAGTGGCGTCCGCGTCCCCCGTCCACCAGGACGAGCAGTTCCCCGTCGCGTCGTCCCCCGACGACCTCGACGAGCAGGCCGCGCCCGGGGAGCTCCTCGAGCAGTCCGAGTGACGTCACCTCACCCGCCCTGGAGCGGCCGCACCCAGATGATCTCCTCGGCGTGCGGATCGAACTCCTCGATCCGCACGCCCTCTCTCTTCGCCGAGCCCGCGTGCGAAGGCGAGCTTGCCTTCGGCGGCGAGCTGGTCGAAGAGCTTGCCGCGCTGCGTCAAGCGTGGACTCATCCCGCGCGTCGAACATGACGGCCGTGTCGCCCGTGTGATCGAGGACCCGCATCACTCCCATTGCTGCCTCCCTTGCCCGGTGCCTCCCAGTATCGAACACGTGTTCGCCTGTGGGTGGCAAGGGGCGCAAGCTGTGGATTTCGCGCTGCGCCGTCACCGAGGTGGTCAGCACCTCCTCCGGAGGCGGTGGGGGGGGTCCGCGCGGTTCCGCTCGGTGGTCGTGTCACCGGACCTCAACATTCTTGCTGTGACACCGACAGGCCGGGAACGACAACCAATCGGCGGTCCGCCTCGCCGTGCATCGAAGGGACGCCGCTCTAACTTTTTCTTTCACAAATCTTCATGAACAACCCCTGTCCTTGGCAGGCCGCGGTACATCAAGTGACGAGACTCTTCGTGAGTTTTCTTTCAAGACCTCGATCATTCTGGAGGGCGAAGGCCCCGTGGTGGATTCCTTCGAGTACGGGGTTGGCCCCCAGGTCTTCGGAATGCGCCGAGTCGATGGTGGCACTTACAGGCCGATTTACCAACGTCAAGAGATCTCGCCAGGACTCGTACCGGGGGGTGGGAGCTACACTTTTTATTGGCCCCGACCCCAAACTTTCTAGCATTCCCCTCGCTTCGCCCGTGAAGTGCTACGGCTTTCCGCCGGACGCGGAGCTGTACTTGAGTGACTTTTGGGATCCGCAGCCGTGGGCGGTGGGTGCGGGTGGAAGAAGCATCGAGGTCGGCCACCCTCAGGTACGGCCGCCTTCCAGCGCTCCAACCTGCGTTGCGAAAACGTGTTTGGCAAGGTGCATTACCTCGGACCGCTTCGCGCATATCCGCAGAGGGTTTATGAGTGGGGTGGGGAGAAGCCGCTGGACCCGGGATGGGACGGGGACCAAGCGGTTCCGGCCCTTCTGGCCTCCAAAACAGTGACGCAGGTGGCGAAATGGTTGCAGGAGATGAAGTTGATACACTCGTTCAGGTTGGAGTCGGTTGGCGAGTCGCGAACAATCTACGAGGTGCCATGTCAAGATCACGCCGACCGCAACGGAGGTGGCTCTCCCCAACGTCGGATTTGGGGTGCCGAAGAGGTCGGCGAGCTCTTCGCGGCCATTCTCGAGCAGAATCCGACGCCGGTGCGCACCTTCCGCCCGGACGTTTCGGAGGATCTGCAGCGGGTCGTTCATCGCTGTCTGATGCGAAGCCACGACGAACGATTCCAGGATGTCGGGGAGCTCGCGAACGCGCTGGCGCCGCTCGGCACCGGGGTGTGGGGACGCGCGGCGGAGCGTGTGATTCAGGTCCTGGCGCGCGGCGAAGAGCTCTCGAGCCCGCGTAGCCGCAACAATCCGACGCCCATGGGCGGGCCGCCGAACAGCGGGCCGCAGCAGGACGGGCAGCACCGGTTCGATCGAAGCGGCGAGACCGTGGCTGGGGCGTCCGAGCTTTCGCCGACCGCGAGCACCGTCGGGCGCGGGCATTTCACGCTCTTTCCGAGCGCGCAGACCGCCGTGAAGGGGATCGCCCTCGGCGGCGCGTTCGCTTCGGTGGTCGCCCTCGCGGCATTCCTCATCTACAACCGGCTCGCGCCCGTGACACCGCCCACCGGTACGGTCGAGGTGGCGGCCGAGCCACCGCCGCCGCGCAAACGGTGCCTGCGCCGGTCGATGTCGCGACCGTTCCCCGGCGTCCCCGGTGCTCCCGGCGCCGCGCCCGCGTTGCCTGCGGCGGCACCCACGGCCGTCGTCGTCGATTCGCTGCCGGCAATCAATCCCGCGACGCTGCCGACCGCCGCGCCGGTCGTCGCCCGACCGCCCGCAGCGGCATGGCATCCGGCGCCTCGCACGAAGCCTCCGGCGGCACCTGCGTCCAAGCCGG
>CAVXWO010000009.1:0-515024 GCA_963765505.1 uncultured Actinomycetota bacterium | reverse complement strand
CTTTGCTCGCTGCGATTGGATTGCTGGGCAAGGTCACGGAACAGTCGATCTCCAGGTACGGCAAGGCGCACCATCTGGCGCTGCCGAATATCGAGTACGTCCTATGGGCCATTCTCTTTGGATTGATCGTGGCCAACACGACCGGCGTTCCGTCCGTGTTCCGCGCCGGGGTGGCCACCTATGAATTCTGGTTGAAGGCCGGCATTGTGCTGCTGGGCGTCCGATTCCTGCTGGGGGACGTGCTAAAGCTGGGCGGGGTGAGTCTGGTTTTTGTGGCCGTCGAACTGACCATCTCGATCGTCATCATGACTCTTCTGGGGCGCTGGCTGGGCCTGTCGCCGAAGCTGACCTCGCTGTTGGCGATCGGATCGTCCATTTGCGGCGTGTCGGCGATCATCGCGGCCAAAGGCGCGATCGACGCCGACGACGAAGATTCCTCCTACGCCATTGCCGCCATCCTGGCACTGGGCGCATTCAGCCTGTTCGCGTTTCCAGCGATCGGCCATGCGCTAGGGTTGTCCGATCATGCCTTTGGATTGTGGGCCGGGCTGGCGGTGGATAACACTGCCGAGGCCACCGCGGCGGGAGCGCTGTATTCCGACGCGGCGGCGAAGTTCGCTGTCTTGGCTAAGACGACGCGCAACGCCACCATCGGCTTCGTCGTACTAGGCTACGCGTTGTATTGGGCGCGCAAGAGCCACCGCCAATCCGTCCAGAACAAGGCCGCGTTTCTGTGGCAGAAATTTCCCAAGTTCGTGCTCGGTTTTCTACTGGTTTCGGCGTTGGCCACGGCCGGCGTATTTGCCAAACCGCAGCTCGCCGACATAGCCAATCTCTCGCGCTGGGCGTTTCTGCTGACCTTCGCAGGCGTGGGCTTGCAAACCAACTTCGGTCAATTGCGGAAGCAGGGACTGCGCCCGCTGGTCGTTGGAGCGGTGGGCGAATGCGCCATCGCGAGCATCACGCTGGCGCTGATTTTCGGGGCTTCCCGGACTTTCGGCTTTTTTTGACGCCATCTAGATTGCCTATCGTTACGGCTCACGTTTTGTTCATAAGTTATTAATAATAAAAAACTTTTCGAATGGGCCCCAACGTCACGCATCGCTGCGAGTTAATAACCCTGTATTTGATAGACATTATGTAATTCGTGCAGTATGAAATCAGGAGCTAGCGACTTGCCCGTGCCTCCATCGGAATCCCAGCCCGCCGCCGCGCCCCACGGCAAGCCATCGCCCGTGGAGGAGCTCAAGCGCAACAGCCATCATCTGCGCGGCGCCATCGCGGCCGAACTCGGGAGCGCGACCGACTCCGTCTCCAAGCCCACGGGGACGCTGCTCAAATTCCACGGCACATATCAACAGGACGACCGCGATTGGCGCAAGCGGATGTCGGTGAAATCTTACAGCTTCATGGTGCGAGTCAGTCTGCCGGGAGGCGTGCTCAATCCTGAGAAGTACCTGGCGCTTGACGCTCTGGCCGACACCGCCGGCGACGGCACGCTGCGCATCACCGCACGCGGCGGCCTGCAATATCACTATGTCGGCAAACGCGCACTTCGCGATTGCATCCGCGCCGTCAACGACGCCGGAGCGTCCACATTTGCCGCCTGCGGCGACGTGGTGCGCAATATCGTTGCGCCGGCCGAGCCGTTCGAGACGCCCCAACGCCGCCGGCTGGATGAGTTCGCCCGGCTGCTGAACCGCGGTCTGAAGCCCCAGACCGGCGCATACGCCGAGATCTGGCTGGACGGCGAACGGGCAGTCACGTTCGAAGCCGAATCCGAGCCGCTCTACGGGGACGCTTACCTGCCGCGCAAGTTCAAATTCGGTTTCGCCGTGGAAGGCGAGAACACCACCGACATTTACGCTCACGATTGCGGTTTTGTGGCCCATTTCCAGGCTGGGGAACTGCTCGGTTTCACGGCGCTGGCCGGTGGCGGGCTGGGCCAAACGAATGGCGTCAAGGACACCTACCCGCGCCTCGCCGATCCGTTCTGCTTCCTTGAGCCGGACCTGTTGTTGGATGCCGCCCGGGCGGTCGTCTCGATCCATCGTGACTTCGGCGACCGCTCCGACCGTAGGCGGGCGCGGCTCAAGTACGTCATCCAGGAGCGCGGCATCGAATGGTTCGCCGCCGAGGCGGCCCGGCGGCTGGGGCGCCCGCTGGCGCCGCCGCGCGAGCTGAAGTGGCAACGGCAGGCGGACTACTTGGGCTGGCACGAACAGTCGCCCGGAGTCTGGTTTTTCGGGTTGCGCGTCGTCAGCGGGCGCCTGAAGACGGCAGAACGTGCCGCGGTGCGCGAGATCGTCTCCACGCTCACACCGGAGATCCGCTTCACACCTCAGCAGAATCTGCTGTTCTGCGGCCTGCCCGCCGCGGCCCGGCCGGTTCTCGAAGCCATCCTGCATCAGCATGGTATTGAGCTGCCGAGTCAACTGCCGCCGGTGCTGTTGCACTCCATGGCCTGTCCTGCCTTGCCGACCTGCGGCCTGGCGCTGGCCGAGAGCGAGCGCGTCCTGCCGGAAGTCGCCGCGGGCGTGCAATCCGCGCTGGATGCCGCCGGAGCGGCTGGCGAGATTGTCTTCCTGCGCATGACCGGCTGCCCCAATGGTTGCGCGCGGCCATACACCGCGGAAGTCGGCATCGTCGGCCAGAGCCCGAGGCTATGTTCGGTCTACCTCGGCGGCTCGCCCACGGCCACGCGGCTGGCGCAACTTTACTCGCACAACATCAGTTTTGAGGAGATCGCATGGGTGCTGGCACCGATCTTCCGCGAATGGGTGGCGCAGCGCCAGCCCGGAGAAGCCTTCGGCGACTATTGCCACCGCGCCGGGCTGGATGGGCTGCGGGCGCGACACCGCGCGGCTCCGATCGAGGTCTAGGCGATGCAACATCCTTTCCCGATTGTTCTCGACCTGAGTGGACGCCTAGTCGTGGTGTTTGGCACAGGACCGTTGGCCGAGGAGAAGTTGCGCGCTCTCGGCGATGCCGGGGCGCGCGTGCGCCACATCCCTGCGGAGCCCGAGCCGAGCGACCTCGACGGCGCCTGCCTGGCCGTCTCCGCTTTGACCGACCCTGCTGCCAACCAACGTCTGTTTGAAGCCGCGGAGCGGCGCGGAGTGCTCTTCAATGCGCTGGACGATCCGCCGCGCTGCCGATTTTATTTTCCGGCCGTGCACCGCCAAGGTGCACTCGTCGTTGCGCTCTCGACCTCCGGACAGTGCCCTGCCCTGGCGGTTCGTCTGAAGGAAGCGCTGGCGCAATGGATCGGCCCCGAATATGACGCTTTTCTACGCCTCGCGGCGTCGGTTCGCGGGCGCATTCGGGATTCGGGACTGGACTTCGCGTCGCGCCGTCGCCTGTGGTACCGGCTGGTTGACGGGCCAGCATTGTCCCAGCTTCGGCGAGGTGAACCGGACCAGGCTGCGGACACGTTCGAGGCGACTTTGCGGGAGGACATTCCCGCCGGCAGCGAGGTCTCAAGATGAACACGCGAATCTGCCTGGTCGGCGCCGGGCCGGGCGATCCGGAGCTGCTTACCGTGCGCGCCGCGCGGTTGCTTGCGCAAGCCGGCGCCGTGCTGCACGACCGCCTCATCGCCCCCGAGATCCTGGCTCTGGTCGGGCCCGGCGCGGAGTTGATCGACGTGGGCAAAGAAGAGGGCCAGCAGGAGCTGATCCAAGCGTGGATCTTCCAGCGGCTGGAAGAGTGCGCCCGCCGCCACAGTCTGGTCGTGCGCCTGAAGGCCGGCGACCCGTTTGTCTTCGGCCGCGGCGCCGAGGAGTGGGCCTGGCTGGCCGTGCGCGGCTGGAGTGTGGAGGTCGTGCCCGGCGTCTCGTCGGCGCTGGCGCTGCCCGCCCTGCAAGGCATCCCGCCGAGCTGCCGCGGCTTCGCTTCCGGATTTGCCGTGGTCGCCGGCCACCAGGCCGAGCCAGATCCCGGCTTCTGGTCGCGCTACGCCGCCGTGGACACGCTGATTATTCTGATGGGCGTCCACCGCCGCGTCTTGATCGCGCGCGCACTGATCGAGTGCGGCCGGCCGGGCTCCGAGCCTGTTGCGTTCATCGAAAACGGCTCCACGCCGCGCGAGCGTGTGGTGTTGGCCGATCTGGCCTTAGTCGCCGAGGGTCTGGTCGAAGTGCGCGCACCGGCGGTGTTCGTGGCCGGCGAGGTGGTGCGCTGCCGCGAGCTGCTGCTGCCAACGCTGGCGCGGATGGTGGCGTGACGCTCCTCACCAGCTCTTGACCGGCACGCCGCCTCGGCGAGGCAAACGACAGACCGATCCAGCTAGAATTGCCAGGGCAAGTTCCAGCTGGTACGCGAGATTGCCGAACTCCCCAGCCAGGGCAGCCGTGTTTTCTTGGGAGGGGGGTCGGATTGGTCAACCGCAGAACTCTTATCAAGCGCGGCGGCGCTGCGCTCGCGCATGCGGCCGTTTGGGATGAAGTCCTATTACGACGTCTTCCACGCCGTGCAGGAATACAATCTGGCGGATGCCGCGGACCGAATTCGCTGCCCGATGCTCATTACCGACCCGGAGAGCGAGCAGTTTTTTCCGGGAGATTCGCACAAGCTCTACGAGGCCTTGCGCTGCCCGAAGAAGCTGGTCCGCTTCACGCGCGAACAGGGCGCCGATCAGCATTGCGAAGCGGCCGCCCCGGGTTTGCGGGACTATGTGATCTACAACTGGCTGGACGAGACGCTGGCCTGAAGCCAGAGCGGCGCACAGGCGGGGCAACCACCCGGCGAAGGCTCAGGTTCCCGCGCCGGCGCAGGAGGATGGTTGTGCCCAGGTCCGCGACCACTCCCCGGACGATCCGCACGGTCGAAATCGAGCGTCAGAGGCAGATGTGCAGATCTGACCTCGAGCCTCCGGAGCACTCCTGGGAATCACAGTCGGGAACGCAGTGCGCATTAGTGCACTGCAGGTACCTGGGATTCAGCAGACCTTCCGGCAGGAAGGCCGCCTTCGACCAGGTTGAGTCCTCATCGAGTTGTATCGCGGCGTCGTAACCGCCGTCCCGTTCTGTGCAGCCCACCACCTTGCCACGCAGATCGCAAGTCGCGCAATTGATGGAGACTTTGGATCCGGTGCGGATTGGGCATTGCAGGCGGAGCGTCGCCGACGTGACCGAAATCTCCTCCAGGATCGCCTCTCGCTTGCGGCCAGCGGCGTGAGAGGTATTGGTTGCTGTTTGGGCCACCTGAACGCGTTGATTGCAGAGCAGCTTGGGATGGCACGACTCTTGGGGCATGGATTCTCCTTCCCGGCTGGCCAGATGCAGCACCACGATCTGCCGAACCGTCGTGAGGATACAATCGGCGATTTTCCAGGATACTTTAGGGATATTAAGATGAATCGATGAAGAAACTTCCCTGGCTGCAGAAGGTCTTGTCGAGCCCGGCGCTGGTCGACGTGACGTTCTGCTTCGTCCCAGGCCCGAGTGCCGGAATGACAGCGAGAGGCTTCCTTGGGAGAATATAGGTTTCGTCGATCGTCCAAAGCCAAACGAACAGGGGGTGGTCATGAATCGCTGCGCCTGGTTCGTTCGCGTGCTCGCCGCCCTTACCGTCGCCGCCGGAGCTGCGCCCCCGCAGACGGCGCCTGACGCGCCACCGGCGCCGGCGCCGCCGGTCATCACCGCCACGACGCGTCTGGTGCAGGTCAGCGTGATCGCCAAGGAAAACGGCGAGCCGGCCGCTGGCCTGAAAGCGGAGGACTTCACCGTCCGGGTGGATGGACGGCCGCAAAAAATCAGTTACTTCACTGCGGAATCCACCGGGCCGTCGCCCGTTGCAAACACGCCCCTTCCGCCCCACACATTCACAAACATCCTGGCAGCACGTGGCCAGACGATCAACGGAATCACGGTCGTGCTGCTCGATCTGGTGAATACGCGCCTGGTGGATCGGATGTATGCGCGGCAACAGCTGATCAAGTACCTCGAAGAGATTTCGCCCCAAGATCGCATCGGCGTCTACTTCTTCGGCGGCCGACTGCGGGTGTTGCACGAGTACACGGCGGATATGACGGAGTTTCAGAAGAAACTCGCCGACGCGAAAAACCGGTTGATTTCGGTTAGCGGTACGGAGACTCCCGGCGCTCTGGACCGGGAACAGAGCGAGTTCGACGGGGCGTTCGAGGGCCGTGGAGGCAGCTTTCAGGAGCGCGAGTTCTACATGCGGAATCGTGTCCTGGGCACGCTGGCGGTGTTCAAATTCATCGCGCAACATTTGGAGCGCGTGCCCGGCCGCAAGAACCTGATCTGGTTGTCGGACGCGTTCCCGATGATTTTCGGCTATCAAACCATGAATCAAATGGGAGAGAGTTACACCGAGGAAGAGGACGCCACGGTGCGCGCGCTGAGCCAGGCGAATGTCTCCGTGTATCCGATCGATGCACGCGGGCTGACGCCCCCGCACGCCTTCGACGCCAGTCGCGGTTCGAACCGTAGCCCCCTATCCGCGGGCAGCGGTCGGGTGTCCTCCAATCGGCCCGGCAATGCACAGCGGGCAGGCGCAGGACGAGGTCAAAACGCCGCCCACGCGACCATGGACGACGTTGCACAACGAACCGGCGGGCACGCCTTTTACAACACCAACGACCTCGCGCGGGCGATTCATGAAGCGGTGGCGGATTCCGCGCTGACTTACACGATCGGATTCTATCCAGTGGATGAAAGGGGCGACCGGGACTTTCATAAGATTAAGATCGAAACGGTCCGGCGGCACGTCAGCCTGCACTATCGCAGCGGCTACTTTGACGTGCCGCGCGCAGCGCTGGACGAACAGCAGCGGATGCTGCAATTACACGACGCACTGTTCAGCCCGGTCGATGCGACAGAACTCGGCCTGACCGTGCATGCTGAGCCTTCCAGTGCGCCGTCGGGTTCCTCCGCCGGCGCGCCCGCCGTCAACCTGAAGGTAACCATCCAGCCTGACGGGGTGCTGTTGAAGCAGGATGGCGACCGCCACGATGGCCGCATCGATGTGCTGCTCGTCCAATTCGATGCCCGGGGAAACCAGATCGAGGGGCCTGCTGACACGCACGAGACAATTGAGTTGAAGATGCATGGCGAGAACTACCGGAAGTTCATGGCAGAGGGGCTTGGCATGCGGAAAACCGTGGCGCCGTCGCCGCGCGCCGAGACGCTGAAAATCGTAGTGCGCGACGCGGGTTCCGGAATGATCGGGTCCATTACAGTGCCACTGCGGGAACTCTGAAGCTCTCCTGAGTTCTGTTCAGGTGCGAGGCAACCTCCCACGGCGGATCCTGGCGCGTATCGATCATGGTGCAATCAGCCGATAGGGCATCCATGTCCGACCAGTTGAGGCGCGAGCGCCGCCTCCTGTGTCGCAGGCCAGTCTGATTCCTCCGCCGTTGTTCCACGCGGGACCGGGCGAGAGGCCGCGGTGATGGCAGCATTCCCGCCTAATGCCGGCGTCTTCAGGAAGCGGCGCTCGAGTCCGTTGCGATGGGCCGCAAGAATGAACAAATATGTCAAGATATTCTTCATGCGCTTCCGTTCTGCTGCGATCTTGACCTTGACGGTCCTTTCCGCGCTACATACCTTCGGGGCCGCGCAGCCTCCCAGGCTTCGCCTTTCCGAAGTCCAGAGTATTCGCCCCGACAGTTACAAGGTCGCGCTGACCCTGAGCCCTCTGGAACCCACGTTTTCCGGGTCCATTGAGATCGCGCTGAACATTCAACAAGCCACTGATACGATTTGGTTGAATGCCAACAAACTAGACATCGGCGATGCCGGGGTTCGGCTCTCCGGTCAATGGCTCCCGGCCACGGTGCTGCCGGGTGGCGATGATTTTGTCGGTTTCCACTTCGGGGCTTCCCTGCCTGCCGGGCCGGCCACAATGGAGATCAAATACAGTGGTCGCGTCCGCAGGGGTGTCAGCGCCGGGATCTTCAGCTCGGAAGATGCGGGCAATCGCTACCTGTTCACTCAGTTCGAATCCGCCGACGCGCGCGACGCCTTCCCGTGCTTCGACGAGCCGTCCTATAAGGTGCCCTGGTCTTTAACCTTGCACGTCCCCGCCAGCATGCGCGCGGTGAGCAATACTCCCGTTCAGGAAGAAACTGTTGAAGGTGAACAGCGTACTTTCATCTTCAAACAGACCAAGCCGCTGCCCAGCTATCTAGTTGCTTTCGCCATAGGACCATTCGAATATGTGGAGGCTGGATTTGCCGGCCGCAACCATGTGCCCGTCCGCATCATCACGCCCAAAGGGAAGGCGGACGAAGCGAAATATGCGGCTGAAGTGACAGCCGTCATTCTGACCCGGCTCGAAGAGTACTTCGATGTTCCGTACCCCTATGAGAAGTCCGACCAGATCGCTATCCCAGTCACTTTCGGTTTTGGCGCAATGGAAAATGCCGGATTAGTTACTTATTCGCAGAATCTCATCCTGGCGAAACCAGATACCGACACGGTGGCACGGCAGCGCCGCTACGCCGGCGTGGCGGCGCACGAACTGGCGCACCAATGGTTCGGCGATCTGGTAACAACGGCATGGTGGAACGACATCTGGCTGAACGAAGCCTTTGCCACGTGGATGTCCAGCAAGATACTGGCTGAGTGGCACCCCGAATGGAACACGCGCGTGAACGATGTCCGCGCCAAGCTAGGTGCGGAAGGCCAGGATAGCCTGGTATCGGTGCGCAAGATCCGCCAGGAGATCGAAACCAGGAATGACATCGGGAATGCGTTCGACGGCATTACTTATCAGAAAGGCGCGGCGGTTATCAGGATGTTCGAAAGCTACATGGGCGTCGATAACTTCCGGCGCGGCATTCAGGCTTATATTAAGCAATACGCTTTTAAGAACGCCACGGCCGGCGATTTTCTCGACTCTATTAGCACGGCAGGGAATATGAACGTCACTCAGGCGTTCTCCTCTTTCTTGAATCAGGCCGGCATTCCGATCGTGTCCCTCGGGCTCGATTGCAAGCGCGGCTCGCCGGTTGTGCATCTCGAGGAGCGGCGCTATCTGCCGCTGGGATCGAAAGGCTCGGCTGAACAGAGCTGGCAGATTCCGGTTTGCATCCGCTACGGCACGGGTACGAGCGGCCAGAGCGAGTGTACCCTGCTTGCGCAGGCGGCCGCGGATTGGACGTTGAAGGCCGCAAGCTGCCCGGCATGGATCGAAGCCAACAATCACGCTGTGGGCTACTATCGCACCGACTACAAGGATGGACTGCTGAACGCGCTGCTAACAGACGATGTGGACCAGCGCCTGGACGCGGCGGAACGCGTGGACTTCATGGGTAACGCCGAAGCCTTGCTCGATGGAGGAGAGCTTTCGGCGTCCCAGGCTCTAAGGCTGGTAAATCTTTTCCACGCCGATCCCGAGCGTCAAGTTGTCGAAAGCGCCCTCGGCCTGGCTCTGAGGCCTCGACGGGATCTGGTGCCGGACAGCCTTATGCCCAATTACCAGCGCTTCCTGCTCAAGAACTTTCAGGCCCAGGCGCACGAACTTAGCTGGATTCCGAAGCCGGGCGAATCGGATGAGGCGAAGCTGATGCGGCCCAATCTGTTGCGCGAGGTAGCCACAATCGGTGGGGACCAGGAACTCGCCAGCCAGGCCAAGGCACTCAGCGCGAATTGGTTTGAGAACCACAGCGCCATCGAGCCAGAGATAACTCCAGCGGTCCTGGGGACTGCTGCTTACTACGGCGACAAGGCTCTTTTCGATAAGTTTCTTAGAGAGTACAAAGCGTCCCGAGACCGCCAGGAACGCCAGCGCATCCTAGAGGCATTGGCTTCGTTCCGCGAACCGGCGGCGATTGAAGCAGGTTACAACGCGGTACTCTCCGGCGAAGTTCCATTTATTCAGGGCGCACAACTGCTCTTCGCCGGTCAGAGCCAGGAAGCGACTCGCAAAATGCCGTTCGAGTTCCTGAAGGCGCATTACGACGAGATCGTCACCAAACGGCCGCAGGGTGGCGGATTCGATTTCGGCGCCCGGCTGCCTGGGGTAGGTTCCTCTTATTGTGATGCGCAGGCGAAGCAGGAACTCCAAGAGTTCTTTGCGCCCCGCATCGATAAATTCTTCGGTGGCCCGCGCGTGCTGAATCAGACTCTGGAACTCATTGATCTCTGCATTGCCAAGAAGAACTCGGAAGAGGCCAGCGTCAAGGAGTTTCTAGAGAATTATTAGGGCAGTGAGTTAGAAACATAGAACCATATAGCCTCGCCTCACGTTCGACCGAGCGGGGCAAGCTCTCCGTATTGCAGGCTCCGAGCCTGGTTGGGTGTTGTTCACTCCGCTCCCGCAGCGAGCGTCCAACTACGGCTTTGGCGCCCCCATCGGGCGCGATGAGTGGTGGTGAAAATCAGCCCGACGTCACTCAGCGAGCGGGCGCAGGTTCGTCCTGCTGAGAGAAAACCGACATCGAGAGAGCGCGCCAGTCCGACGCAGCATTGCGCCGTACGGCGATCATCTCGGCGGCCACCGAGATGGCGATCTCCTCGGGGGTGATGGCCCCGATATTGAGACCCATCGGCGCGTGGACCCGCTCGAGTGCGGGGCGTGGGACGCCTTCCTTCTCGAGTTGTTTGGCGACGCTGATCACCTTGCGTTTGCTGCCGATCATGGCGATGTAACGGGCGGGCGTGGCCACGGCGAGCTGAAGGACGCGCATGTCGTCGCGATGGCCGCGCGTGACGATGATCACGTAGCTGTTGTCGTTGATGGCGAGCCGTGGCAGGATCTCCTCGAAGGCGCCGAATTGGACCTCGGCGATGTCGGGGAAGCGCTCGCGGTTGGCGTACTGGACGCGGTCGTCGACCACGCTCACGGCGAAGCCGGCGAGCGTGGCGACGCGCGCGAGACTGAGCGAGATGTGGCCGGCGCCGCAGATGATCGCGCGCGGGATGGGAAGCACGGGTTCCACGAAGACCTCCAACTGGCCGCCGCAAATCAGGCCGTTGTCGTAGGCGGCGTCCTGGCCGAGGTTGAAGCTCAGCCGGCGGGGCCGTTCGAGCTGAATAGCGGCGCGGGCGGCGTTCCACACGTCGGCCTCAACGCAGCCACCGCCGATGGTGCCGAGCATGGTGCCATCCTCGCGCACCAGGAGCTTGGCGCTTTCGAAGCTGGGGATCGAGCCCTCGACTTCTACAATCGTCGCCAGGGCGCATTTCTGGCCGAGGCTGCGCAGACGCACGAGTTCCTCGTAAATGTCGGTGCACGGGCGCTGACCGGCGGACATATCTTAATTGTGGCAAGGCGCCGCGCGCTGTGGCGAGAGCGCCCTGTCACGAGATCAGGCGAGCTGCCGGCCGATGGGCAGCTCGCGGATGCGCTTGCCTGTGGCGGCGAAGATCGCGTTGCAGATGGCCGGGGCCATGGGCGGCACGCCGGGCTCGCCGACGCCGGCGGGCGGAGCGTCGCTCGGGACGATGTGGACGTTAGTGACGCGCGGGGCCTCGCGGATGCGCGCGACCGTGTAGCCGTCGAAGTTGGACTGCTGGATGCGCCCGTTCGCGGCGGTGATTTCGCTCATCAGGGCGAGGCTCGTGCCGAAGACCGCCGCGCCTTCGAATTGCGACTTGACGCGGTCGGGGTTGATGACGCGGCCGGCGTCGAGGGCGATTTCGACGCGCGGGATGTGCACCTCGCCCTGGGGAGTCACCTCGACCTCCACCACCGTGGCGACATAGGTGAGGAAGCTCCAGTGGGCGGCAATGCCGAGCGCGCGGCCGCCGCCGGGTTTGGAGTTGGCCCATTTCGATTTTTCGGCGACAATCTCGATGACGTTGCGCAGGCGCGCGGTGTCGAAGGGGAACTGGGGATTGGGCGGCCCGGATTGGGGCATGCCTTCCTGGCGGAAGTCGATGATGCGGGGCTCGCCGAGCAGCGCGAGCAGGTATTCGACGCGGTCTCGGTTGGCGCGGGCGGCCAGCTCGTCGGTGAACGACTGCACGCCGAAGGCGTGATGTATGTGGCCCACCGAGCGGTACCAGCCGATGCGCACGTGGGCCCGAGCCGGACCGTTCTCCACCCGGAGGTTCTGAAGCCGGTAGGGAATCTCGGTGAAGCCCATATTGGCCTGGAAGCCGCCGTACTGTTCGTCGGGGTTGCTCTGCATGCCGATCGGCGGGAAGGCGGTGCGCTGAAGCCAGGCCGCGGGAAGGCCCGTGTCGTCGAGCGCGGCCTTGAAGTACAGGCCGCAGGGGCCATGGAAGTAGTCGAAGCGGAGGTCGTCGGTGCGGTCCCAAACTACCTTCACCGGCTTGCCGACCTGTTTCGAGAGGAGCGCGGCTTCCGCGGAGAAGTCAGCCTTGGATTTGCGGCCGAAGGCGCCGCCGAGCAGCGTGACGTGGCAGGTGACGTCCTCGGGCTGGATGCCCAGTTCGCGGCGCGACGGTTTCCTGCACGCCGCGGGGATTCTGCGTCGCGGCGTAGACGGTCACTTTGCCGTCCTTATAATCGGCGGCGGCGGCGGGCGGCTCCATGGAGGCATGGGCCAGCATGGCGGTGTAGTAGGAGGCTTCGTGGAGCTTCTTCGCGGAGGCGAACTGCGACTCCACGTCGCCCACCTCGCGGGTCATGCGGCCGGGCCCGCGCGCCGTGTCCAGCAACTGACTGCGATAGGCGTCCGAGCCGTATACGGCGTGCTCGCTCGTGCCCCACTCCACCTTGAGCTTCTTGCGGCCATCCAGCGCGGCCCAGGTGTTATCGGCGATCACGGCCGGGCCGCCCAGCGCCTTGAAGCCGTAAGGCGGCTGGGCGAGTGGCAAAGTCACGATCTGCTGCACGCCGCGGACCTGTTTGGCCGCGGCGCCGTCGACGCTCGCGAGCGTGGCGCCCATCACCGGCGGGCGTTCAATGGCGGCGTAAACCATGCCGGGCAATTGGATGTCGATGCCGAAGCGCGCTTTGCCGGTGACGATGTCGTGCAGGTCGGTGAGCGGGATCTCCTTGCCGATGTAGCGGAACTCGGCGGGCGACTTAAAGCGCAGCGTGGCGGGCGCGGGCACGCTCAGCGCGCGAGCCGCCGCGACCAGCTCGGCGTAAGGGAGTTTGCGGCCGCTCGCGGCATGTTCGACGAAATGCTTGCGGCCGCGGCACTCGGCGGCGGGGACGCCCCATTGCGAGGCGGCGGCCTGCTCGAGCATGGTACGGGCGGTGGCGCCGGCGGTACGCAGAATGTCGTAGAAGTCGCGCACGGAGTGGGAGCCGTCGGTGTCCTGCGAACCGTATTTGGCGTCTCCGAGTGCCTGCACGATCGTCACGCGGTCCCAGTCGGCTTCGAGTTCGTCGGCGACGATCATGGGCAGGCAGGTGCGGATGCCGGTGCCCATCTCGGAGCGATGGGCGACGATGGTCACGGCGCCGTTGGGCTCGATGCCGAAGTAGACGCTGGGCGACCAGATCGAGGTGTCGGCAGCTTCCGCCGGAAGCCCGCCGCGCGAGAGCAACGGGGCGCCAAGCACGAAGGCGCCGGCGGTGAAGAGCTGGCCGAGAAAGGCGCGGCGGGAGCTGTCCAGGCGTTCGATCATGACTGCACCCCTGCGGCGAGCTTGATGGCATGGCGGATACGCTGATACGTTCCGCAGCGTTGGGGTCGCCCGAGGAGACCCGCGCCGGGCCGAAGAGGTAGTCGCCTCGGTGGCAACACGAGATCGTCAGTTGCCGGCGCACGCGTTGGTATGGCAGGAGTGGCAGCACGTTGACGAGCTGGTTCACGAAGGTGCGGTCGTCGCTCACGACGGTGCCCCCGTGGATCTCGAGGGCGGCGGGGATCTCGTCCTCGACGTGCAGCCACGACAGGGGGAGCAGCTTGTCGTTCACGATCTCGATCCCGAGCGTCACCTCCTCGCCGAACGTCGCCCGCTCCCGGCCGACGACGCGCCGGTAGGAGACACCGGAGAGGCAGTCGCGCTGCCAGATGTAGAGCGCCAGCGTCGTGACGGCGGCGAGCGAGCCGACGATGGCGAGCGGCGTGGAGCGCAGCCACCAGCCGACACCGGCGAGCACGACGAAGAGCGCCAGTACCCGAAGCTCGGCGTCGAGCTCGTGGAGGCGCCGGATCATGCGTCGACGGCGGCGGGGGACTCGTCCTCCACCGGGACGGCGACGCGCCCCAGCAGCTCGCCGAGGATGGCCGCCGCCGCCTCGCCGTGCAGGCGTGCCGAGGCCGTGAGGACCAGCCGGTGGGCGAGCACCGGGACGGCGAGCGCCTTCACGTCGTCAGGGAGCGCGTAGGTGCGGCCGTGCAGCAGGGCGCGGGCCTGCACCGCCCGGTGCAGCGCCAGGATCGCGCGCGGGCTCGCTCCGAGGGTGAGCCGCGGGTCCTCGCGGGTCGCGCGCCCGACGTCGACGAGGTAGGCGCGCACATCGTCGGTGACGAGCACCTCGCTTCGCCGGTGCTGGAGCTCGACGACCTCCGCCGGGCCGATCACCGGAGCGAGCGCCGGCGAGTCGTCGTGCTCGAAACGCTGCAGGATGGCGTGCTCGCCGTCGAGGGTCGGGTAGCCGAGGGCGACCCGGACGACGAAGCGGTCGAGCTGGGCCTCGGGGAGCGGGAAGGTCCCCTCGAGCTCGACCGGGTTCTGGGTCGCGAGGACGAGGAACGGAACGGGCAGCGCTCGTGTCTCGCCGTCGACGGTGACCTGTCGCTCCTCCATCGCCTCGAGGAGCGCCGACTGGCTGCGCGGGGTAGCGCGGTTGATCTCGTCGGCGAGGAGGAGCTGGGTGAAGATCGGGCCGGGACGGAACTCGAACTCGGCGCTTTTCTGGTTGAAGACGTTCGAACCGGTGATGTCCGAGGGCAGCACGTCGGGCGTCAGCTGGACCCTGCGGAAGTCACAGTCGAGGACCGCTGCCAACGAGCGGGCGAGCAACGTCTTGCCGACGCCGGGAACGTCCTCCAAGAGCGCGTGGCCACGGCAGAGCAGGGCGACGAGCAGCTGCTCAAGCGCCTCCCCATTGCCGACCACGACGCTTCCGACGGCGTCGCGGAGCTGCTGGAGGGCTACAGCGAGGTCGGTACCCTCACCGTCCCGTTCGCTCACGAGCGCTCCGAACGGGGCGCGTTCGCCCGGGCGGCGTCACCGCGGCTGCGCCGGCGGACGCGGTCATCGGGCGGGGGTCCATAGCGACGGGGACTGTAGTAGCCGCTTGCGCAGTTGCCTGTCGAGATGACCGCCGCCCACGTCCCCGGCATGCGAGCTGCCTTCGCCTGCGCCGGCCGGGCCAAGCATCCGAATGCGTCCGTGCGGGGGTCGCTCCTACGATGTGCGCCACCTGATCAGGGACGGGGAGGATGAGATGGCCGGGTCGACGGGAGCGGTGGATCGGGGCCGGGTCGCCGTGGTGACCGGAGCCGCGAGCGGGATCGGGCTCGGGCTGAGCGAGCGCTTCGCCGCCGAGCAGATGCGCGTCGTGATGGCCGACGTCGAGGGCCCGGCGCTCGCGATGGCGGCCGAGCGCGTCGGCCGCCTCGGCGCCGAGGTGCTGCCCGTCGTCACCGACGTGTCGAAGGCCGATCAGGTGGAGGCGCTCCGTGACCGGGCGCTCGACGCCTTCGGTGCCGTCCACGTGTTGTGCAACAACGCCGGCGTCGGCGGTCCACACGATCCGCTGTGGCTGATCTCGCGAGGGGACTGGGAATGGGTGCTCGGCGTGAACCTGTGGGGCGTGGTGAACGGCATCCGGTCCTTCATGCCGCTGCTGCTCGCCCAGGACGTCGGGCACGTCGTCAACACCGCGTCGATCTTCGGCGTCTTCGCCGGCGCCCTCGGCCCCTACGGGATCTCCAAGCACGCCGTGGTCGCGCTCTCCGAGACGCTCTACTTCCAGCTGCACGAGCTCGACGCCCCGGTCGGGGTCTCCGTGCTCTGCCCCGGCGCGGTGCGCACCAACTTCGGCTCCTCGGCGCGCAACCGACCGGCCGAAGCGGGGCCGCCGTCGGCCTCCGACGAGGCCGAGCGGGCATCGAGGGAGGAGTTCGACCGGCTCGTCGCCGCGGGGAGGGAGCCTTCCGAGGTCGCAGAGCTCGTGGTGGATGCGATCCGCTCCTCACGCTTCTACATCCTCACCTCGGCGAACAGGAATGCCGCGGTCCGTCGGCGAGGCGAGGAGATCGTCTCGGGCGGCCCGCCCGCGCCACCGTTCCCCTGAGCACCGAGCGCCGCACCGCCCGGCCGTTGCGTCCGCAACGCGCGGAGCGGCTGACCGCGGCGAGCCCGGCACCGGCGCGCACGGTGGGGACGTGGTAGCGAACACGTGTTCGTAGGGTCGGCTACGATCGCAAGGTGGCCGTCAACGCCTGGCTGGAGGTTCGCCGCCGATCACTGGCGATGCTGCCGCCGGGCGCGCCGTCTGGGCTCAGCCGCGAGGAGGCGCTCGAGCTGATCGCCGAGCTCCAGCGGCTGCGCACGGCGCTGGACGTGTCGGCGGATAGCCGTGACGAGCAGGCCCGAGCCGTCGGCCGCCATCCGTCGGGCGGAGGCTCGCCTGGCCGCTGAGCAAGCGGTCCAGCATCCGTCCCATTCGGGCTGACAACGGCGGGCACGGCACCGTTCGGTCGCCTCTGGCAGGCTGCTCCGGTGGACGTCTACCTGATCGACGGCACCTACGAGCTCTTCCGGCAGTACTTCGGGCGCCCGGCGGGCTCGACCAGGACGCCGGAGGTGGCGGCGACACGCGGTATGCTGTGGTCGGTCGTGTCGATGATGGAGAAGGGCGTGACCCATCTCGGCGTCGCCACCGACCACGTCATCGAATCGTTCCGCAACGAGCTGTGGCCCGGCTACAAGACGGGCGAGGGCGTCCCGAGGGAGCTCCTCGACCAGATCTCCTTGCTCGAGGAATCCCTCGCCGCGCTCGGCGTGTGCGGCTGGCCGATGGTGGAGCTCGAGGCCGACGACGCGCTCGCCTCGGCCGCGGCCGTCGCGGCCGACGACGCGAGGGTCGATCAGGTGCTGGTGTGCACCCCCGACAAGGACCTCGCGCAGTGCGTCGTCGGCCGGCGTGTCGTCCAGCTCGACAGCCGCACCGGCTCCGTCACGGACGAGGACGGCGTCCGAGCCCGCTTCGGGGTCGGTCCAGCGTCGGTCCCGGACTGGCTGGCGCTCGTCGGCGACTCGGCCGACGGCTACCCGGGACTCGCCGGGTGGGGACGGCAGTCGGCGACGACCGTGCTCGGTCACTACCGTCGCCTGGACGCGATCCCCGACGACGTCGCCGACTGGGACCCGTCCGTCCGCGACGCCGTGCGCGGCGCCCCGCGACTCGCCGCCCGCCTTGCCGAGGGGCGCGACCTGGCGATGCTCTTCCGGGAGCTGGCGACGCTTCGCGTCGAGCGATCCCTCCTCCGGGGCGTCGACGACCTCGCGTGGGAGGCACCGACCGCCGAGTTCGCCGCGACGTGCCGGGCGCTCAACGCTCCGTCGCTCGCCACGCGCGTCGCCGCGCTCGCATCGGCCTGATCGGTCAGGCGCCCGCGCCGAAGACCTCCCCGAGCTCGGCCGGAACGGCGGCCTCGAGCTGCGCATAGGTGCACGAATCCGGAGCACGGTCGGCGCGCCATCGCCTGAAGGTCGTGGCGTGCCGGAACCGGTCGCCCTGCAGGTGGTCGTACGCGACCTCGCAGACGAGCTCGGGGCGGAGCGGCTGCCAGCTGAGGTCCCGCTTGGCGGTCCACCGGCTGGGCGACCCGGGGCGCCGGGCCTTGCTCGGCTCGTCCGCCATGTCGCGCCAGGGATGCGGGTCGACGTCGTCCATCCGGTAGGGGGCAAGCTCCTCGACGAAGGTCCGGCGCAGAGCGGCAGCGAAGCCGGAGGCGACCCCGACGTGGTGGAGGGTGCCCCGCTCGTCGTAGAGACCGAGCAGCAGCGAGCCGACGACGCCACCCTCCTTGTGCCACCGGAAGCCCCCGACGACGCAGTCCGCAGTGCGCTCGTGCTTCACCTTCACCATGACGCGCTCACCCTCGCGGTAGGCAAGGTCGAAGGACTTGGCGACCACCCCGTCGAGCCCGGCTCCTTCGAACCGGGAGAACCACTCGCGGGCGATCGTCGGATCAGTGGTCGCAGGCGTGAGGTGGACGGGGGGCGCCGCCTCCCTCAGGGTCTCCTCGAGCAGCGAGCGCCTGGTCGCGAACGGCACGTCACGAACGTCCCTGTCGTCGGTCGCGAGGAGGTCGAAGGCGACGAAGGAGGCGGGCGTCGTCCGCGCCAGCAGCGCGATGCGGGAGGCCGCGGGGTGGATCCGCTGCAGCAGGGCGTCGAAGTCGAGCCCGGCGTCGCCGGCGATCACGATCTCCCCATCGATGACGCAGCGATCCGGGAGGTTGGCGCGTAGCTGCTCGACGAGCTCGGGAAAGTAACGAGTGAGCGGGCGCTCGTTGCGGCTGCCGAGCTCGATCTCGTCCCCGTCCCGGAAGACGATGCAGCGAAAGCCGTCCCACTTCGGCTCGTAGACGATCCCGTCGCCGAGCGGAAGATCCCGTGCCAGCTTCGCCAGCATGGGCGACACGGGTGGCTGAACGGGCAGCTGCATCGATCGATCGTACCGACGGCACCCCGACGCTGCCGAGGATGGTCCCGCTCAAGCGGCGTGCGCAGCGGTCCAGTCGAGGAGGCGCCCGAGGGGCCAGGAGTTCACGACGCGATCCGGCGGGACCTCGGCCTCCACGGCTTGCTCGCAGCCGAAGCCGAGCCACTCGAGCTGGCCCGGTGCGTGCGCGTCGCTGTCGATGCTCACCATGCACCCGAGACCGACCGCGAGCCCCAAGAGCTGCGCTGGCGGGTCCCGGCGGTCGGGCCGCGAGTTGATCTCGACGGCGGTGCCGGTGCGGGCACACGCGCGGAAGACCGCCTCGGCGTCGAAGGCCGAAGGCGGGCGCCCCTTGCCCGTGACGAGCCGGCCGGTGCAGTGCCCGAGGACGTCGGTATGCGGGTTCTCGACCGCGGCGACCATCCTCCGGGTCATCGGTCCTGCCTCCATCCGTAGCTTGGAGTGCACGCTCGCGACGACGACGTCGAGCCTGGCGAGCAGCTCGTCGGCCTGGTCGAGCGTGCCGTCGTCGAGGATGTCGACCTCGATGCCGGTGAGGATGCGAAAGGGTGCCAGGTCGTGGTTCAGCTGCTCGACGAGGTCGAGCTGGCGCACGAGCCGCTCGGCGTCGAGGCCGTGGGCGACCGTGAGCCTCGGACTGTGATCGGTCAGCGCGAGGTACTGATGGCCGAGGGCGATGGCGGCTGCCGCCATCTCATCGATCGGCGAGCCACCGTCGGACCAGTCGGAATGGCTGTGGCAGTCGCCCTGGAGGGTGTGCCGCAGCGCGCCCGCACCGGGGGAGAGCGGTGGCGCCGGCCGGGCCTCGAGCTCTTCGAAGTAGGACGGGACGTCGCCGGCAAGGCTCTCGGTGATCGCACGTGCGGTCGTGTCTCCCACCCCCGGGAGGTCCTGCAGGCGACCCGCCGAGACGAGCTGCTTCAGCTGCTCCTCGTCGACCTCGGCGAGCGCAGCGGCGGCCCGGCGGAAGGCCCGAACCTTGTACGTACCGGCACCGTCACGCTCGAGGAGGTACGCGATACGCCGGAGGGCCTCGATGGGGTCCACGGAGCGGACTACGCCTTGCCGCGCGGCTCGGTGCGACCCGGGTCGGTTCGTCGGCACCCTTCGGGTACTCGGGCGGCCAGGGCGCGTCGTGCAACCCGGCGGCCTGGTCACGGGCCACGAGCTCGAGCAACGGCTCGAGCGACTGGGGGTGGTCCCACATCGCCGACCAGGGATCGCCGTGGCGGCGCAACCGCTCCGGAACGGTGGCGATGGTGAGGTCGTCCGGCTGGATGGCATCGACCTCCTCCCAGCGGATCGGCGTCGACACCTGGGCGTCGGCGCGCGGTCGCACCGACCACGGTCCGAACACGGTCTTGTGCGGCGCGTTCTGGTTGAAGTCCACGAAGACCCGGGCCCCGCGCTCTTCCTTCCACCAGCTGGCGGTGAAGAGCTCGGGCTCGCGGCGCTCGAGCTCCCGGGCGAGGGCCACCGCGGCGGCCCGCACCTCGATCGCGCTCCAACGCTGCTCGAGCGGCACGTAGATGTGCAGGCCGCGGTTGCCCGACGTCTTGGGGTAGCCGGTCATGCCGAGCTCGCCGAGGAGGGACCGCACGCCGGTAGCGGCTGCTCGCACCTCGTCGAAGCCGACGCCGGGCTGAGGATCGAGATCGATGCGCAGCTCGTCGACGTGCACCGGGTCCGCCACGCGGGTCGCCCACAGATGGAAGCCGAGGCTACCGAGGTTGACCGCCCACACGACGTGGGCGAGGTCGGCGATCACGAGCGCCCTCGAGGTTGTGCCGTTCGGGGTCGTCACGGTCGTCGTCTCGAGCCAGGACGGGACTCCATCAGGGATTCGCTTTTGGAAGAAGGACTTTCCCTGGGCGCCCTCGGGAAATCGCTGGAGGAGTGCCGGCCGACCCCGCGTCGAGCCGAGCAGCGGCGCTGCGACCTCGACGTAGTAGGTAACGAGGTCGAGCTTGGACGCACCGATCCCTTGGAAGTAGATCTTCCCGGGACTGGAGATCACCAGGGTGTGATCGCAGATCTCGAGGCTCTCGGACCCGGCGCTCGCCACGCCGCAACGCTAACCGTCACCGGCTGGCCGAGCGCTCCCGATGTCGGGACAACGCGGGAGGCGTCGGCGCTCATCGGAACCGGCGCGCAGGCATCTCGCCGCGACGGACGCGAACGCTCCTGCCAGCGCCGCTTCGCGCGCTGACGGATTGGCCCTTCTCCTGCACCAACCCGTGCGTTGGCGGCGGGAAGCGTCAGCAGGACGTGAGCGACGCCGCTCGTCCCGGGGCGCAGGCCACCAGAACGCCGATAAGGGTCGTTATGTAAGTTTCAGCAGATCCCGCCCCGGGTCGTGCCCTGGGCGGGTCCGCGCAGCTCGGCCTGGCCGCCCCTACTGCCCGACCGCGACGCAGGATCGGGCGCTCGGGCATGCGAGCCCCGAGACGTCGCCCGAGACCCGCGTCGACAGCGCCGACCAGTGCGCTCCGGCATCTGAGGACGCGAGCAGCCTCAGCACGACGGGCGGTCCGGCGTGGGTGTAGCCGACGAGCACGCAGTGCGAGGCGTCGCCGCAGGCCACCTGGGCGAGCGTCGCCATGTTCGAGGGAACCGCTCCGCGACTCCACTTCGACCCGCCGTCGCTCGTGCGCAGCACCACGCCGTTGCCCGAGTTGGGCTCGGCCTGGCTGATCGTGCCACCGACGAGGACGCACGCCGTCGCCGAGGGGCAGCTCGCGGCCTGGATCGTCTCGACGCCCTTGAAGGAGGCGACGCCGCCCCAGTGCGCACCGCCGTCGCCCGAGGAGACGACCTCCTCGGACTCGGGGCCGGAGTCGGCGTAGCCGCCGGCGTAGAGGACGCACCGCCCACCGGTGCGGCAGGCGATGCCCCGCAGGTCCTTGAGCGGCGAGGAGCGCAACGTCCAGATGGCTCCCCCGTCGCTGCTGACGAGCAGGTGGGTCACCTGGCGCAGGTCGATCGCCACGGCGAGGCAGGAGGTGGCGCTGGTGCAGGCGATCGAGTACAGGCCCGTGATGCCGAACGCCGACGGGATCGGACGGACGAGCCAGCTGGTGCCTCCGTCGGCGGTCGTGACGAAGACGGGCGACTGGCGGATCGTCCCCGGTGTCGCCGTGGTCCCAGCCGCCACGCAGTGCAGCGCGTCGGCACACGAGAGGCTGGACAGGCCGAGCAGCTCCGCCGGGAGCCGCACGATCCGCCAGCTGGTGCCGCCGTTGGACGAGACGCCCGCGGCGACGCGCAGGTTGCTCGTCGTGAGCGTCACGAGGCACTCGTGCGCCGACGGGCAGACCAGGCTCGTCGCGCTGTAGCCGGTCGGCACCGTCGTCAGCCGCACCTGCACGGCCGGCTGCGCCGTGGCCGCCGCCGCGGGGCCGGCCGCCACGGTCGCACCCATGAGGCCGGCCGCCGAGCGCGACGGTGGCGAGCGCGCCTGTTGGCGAGAGGCGGCGACGGCGGGAGGTGCTCGCAGGAGGCATGGCTGGCACACTACCGAGGTCCCGGCGCCACCTCAGGGAACGCCCCGGCGCCGCCTCTTCGCCGCCGCGCTCAACTCGACCGGTCCGGCGGCCGTTATCTAGCCATGCGTACGAGCGGCGGGCGGCCATCAGCCTCGATCGTCATCCTCGCCTGGAACGCCTGGGAGCACACCGAGTCCTGCCTGCGGACGTTGCGGACGACGCTTCGCGAAGACGACGAGGTCATCGTGGTCGATAACGGTTCGACCGACGAGACGCCGCGCCAGCTCCGGGCCTTCCCGTGGGTGCGAGTCGTGACGAACGCCGAGAACCGCGGCTTTGCCGGCGGCTGCAACGACGGCGCCGCCATCGCGACACCGCGAGGTCGTCGTCTTCTTGAACAACGACACGATTCTCGCGGGGCCGTGGCTCGACACGCTGCTCGCGCCCTTCACCTCGGCCGAGGTCGGGGCGACGGGCCCGCGCTCGAACATGGTCTCGGGGCTCCAGCTCGTCCAGCCCGTGCCGTACCTGTCGCCCCTGCTCCCGGAGTTCGCACGCTTCGCCTCTTGTTGGGCGAGCTGGTTCCAGGGTCAGACGGTCGAGGTGGACCGGCTCGTCGGCTTCTGCCTCGCCGTGCGCCACTGCGCCTTCCAGGAGGTCGAGGGCTTCGACGAGCGCTACGCCGTGGGCGGCTTCGACGACGACGACCTCTGCCGGAAGCTCACGAGCCTCGGCTGGAAGCTGCTGGTCGCCAACGCCTCGTTCGTCCACCATGCCGGCCACGCCACCTTCGACGCCAACGAGCTCGACTGGTTCGCGCTCCAGTGCGCCAACCAGGCCCGCTACGAGGAGAAGTGGGGAGCCGGCGGCGGGCAGGTCCCGGTGCAGGCCGCATCGGCGCCCGCCGAGGCGACCCCCGCCGCCGCATCGGCGGCGGAACCGCCCGCCGCCCGTGCCGTCTCCTTCGCCCGCGTCCGCGAGGACGGCGTCCCCGACGTGACGATCGTCATCCCGACCTGCAACCGCCCGCAGTTCCTGAGGCGGGCGCTGGCATCGATCGCCAACCAGACCTTCCGCTCCTTCGAGGTGGTCGTCGTCAACGATGCCGGGAGCGACCCCTCCCGGGTCATCGAGATCGCACGACAGCACTTCGACGTCCGTCTCGTCACCCACGACCACAACCTCGGTGCCGCCGCGGCGCAGAACAGCGGACTGCGGGCGGCCCGCGGCGAGGTCGTCTGCATCCTCGGCGACGACGACCTGTTCCACCCGCACCACCTCCAGAGGTTGTGGGAGGCGTACCGGGCGTCGGAGCAGCCCATCGCCGTGTACTCCCTCGGCGCCCAGGCGATCGAGGACGAGCAGGGCACGGTGCTGGAGCGCAGCGTCCTTCCCTGTCCCCCGGCGTTCGACCCGATGCTGATCCAGGTCACGAACTTCATCCCGACCATCTGCCTGATGCTGCCGACGAACGCCCTGCGCGAGGCGGGCGGCTTCGACGAGTCGTTGGAGGTCCTCGAGGACTGGGACCTGTGGATCCGCCTCTCGCGCCTCGTCGACTTCCACCACCTCCCCCTCGTGACCTGCGAGTACCGGGTGCGGGGCGGGCGCCAGAACATGACCACGCGTGACGTGGCGCGCTTCGACCGCTGCCTGCGCGCGATCTACGAGAAGTACCCTGTCGTGGCCGGGCCGATCGCCGAGGCACGCCGGCAGATGATCGCGGGCTCAGCGCCGCGGGGCGACACCTACCTCTACGACACGACGGTGATCGTCCACTCCGGAGGTCGCTTCGGCGACCTCGTCCGCACCCTCCAGTCGGTCGCCGGCGGCCTTCCCGACTCGACGTACGAGGTGATCCTGCTCCTCCCCCGCTCCCCTGAGTCCGAGCAGCTCGCGGCCGGTATCTCCGGAGACGTCCTCGTCTACTACTCCGCAGAGCCGCTCGGCGACGATCTCGCCTGGCAGGTCGGGCGGCGCCGGGCAGCGGGCCGCAACGTCGTGTTGCTCCGCGAGGGCGAGCTCCTCCCGACCACGCTGGCAGACCTCTCGCTCGCCCACTGAGTGGGGCCGCGCCGAGCGCGAGCGGCCGACGAAGCTCAACCTCTACCTGAGGTTGAGTCCCGCGTGCCTCCTGAGCTGCCCGATCGCTCATCGCGATGACTTGTCCACAGCGGTCGCGTCCCGAATCGGACGTGACGTTGACGTTCACGTTAGATAGCGTCGACCGTGCGGACCGCAGCGTGTGAGCGAGGAGGACCCTCGTACTCGCCGCCGCGCTGTCCGGAGCGCCGCCCGGGACGGTCTGCGTCGGGGCGGTGGCGGTGATGCACGACGGACGCGATTCGGCGGCGGCAGGGACGAATCGGACTGCTGGGAGGACGCGAGGCGAGGTGGCACGCACGACGCTGACGGAGCAGGCACCCCCCGGCGACAGCGGGCGGGGCGGAGGGGCGTCCACGCACCCCGATCGCTACAAGTGGATCGCCCTCTCGAACACCACGCTCGGGATCCTGATGGCGACGATCAACTCCTCGATCATCCTCATCGCGCTGCCGGACATCTTCCGTGGCATCAAGCTCAACCCGCTCGCGCCCGGGAACACGAGCTACCTGCTCTGGATGTTGATGGGCTTCATGGTCTGCACGGCCGTCCTGCTCGTCAGCTTCGGACGCATCGGCGACATGTACGGGCGCGTGAAGATGTTCACCCTCGGCTTCGCCGTCTTCTCGGTCTTCTCGGTTCTGCTCTCCGTCACCTGGCTCGACGGGAGCGCCGGGGCGCTCTGGCTCATTTTGATGCGCGTGGGCCAAGGCATCGGCGGAGCGTTCCTCATCGCGAACTCCGCTCCGATCCTCACCGACGCCTTCCCGCAGAACCAGCGTGGTCTCGCGCTCGGCATCAACAGCGTGGCGGCGATCGCCGGGGCGTTCATCGGGCTCGTCCTCGGCGGTCTGCTCGCTCCCGTCGAGTGGCACCTCGTGTTCCTCGTGTCGGTTCCCTTCGGGGTCTTCGGCACGGTCTGGGCACGCCTGAAGCTGCGCGAGCAGGGCCATCGCCACGCCACGACGATCGACTGGTGGGGTAACTGCACCTTCGCTCTCGGGCTCGTCGCGCTCCTGGTCGGGATCACCTACGGCATCGAGCCCTACGGCGGCCACACGATGGGCTGGACGAGCCCGAAGGTGCTGGCCGGTCTCATCGGCGGGGTGGTCCTGCTCAGCGCCTTCGTCGTGATCGAGCGGCACGTCAAGCGCCCGATGTTCAATATGGCGCTGTTTCGCATCAGGGCCTTCTCCGCGGGCAACCTCGCCACCCTCCTCGCGTCGATCGGCCGCGGCGGTCTGATGTTCATCCTCATCATCTGGCTGCAGGGCGTCTGGCTCCCCCAGCACGGCTACAGCTTCGCCGTCACCCCGCTGTGGGCAGGCATCTACATGCTCCCGTTGACCGTCGGGTTCCTGATCGCCGGACCGCTCGCGGGGTTCCTCTCCGATCGCTTCGGTGCGCGGCCCTTCGCGACGGGCGGCATGGTGCTCGCGGCGCTCAGCTTCGGGCTGCTCGAGGTGCTCCCGGTGAACTTCTCCTACATCTATTTCGCCCTCTTGCTCCTGATGATGGGCCTCGCGATGGGGATCTTCTCCTCGCCGAACCTTGCCGGCATCATGAACAGCCTGCCCCCCGAGCAACGCGGCGCGGGCGCCGGCATGCTGAACACGTTCCAGAACTCCGCCCAGGTGCTGTCGATCGGGGTGTTCTTCACGCTGATCATCCTCGGGCTGGCACGCACACTTCCCCATGCGCTCTACAACGGGCTCGTCGCCCAAGGCGTGTCGAGCGCGGCGGCGCACCGGGCCGCCGCGCTTCCACCTGTGGCGAGCCTGTTCGCGGCGTTCCTCGGCTATAACCCGATCCGCACGCTCCTCGGGCCGTCCCTCGCGCACCTCCCGGCCAGTCGGGTCACCTTCCTCACCAGCAGGGCCTTCTTCCCCCATCTCATCGCTGCGCCGTTCGAGTCCGGACTCGGCGAAGCGTTCACCTTCGCCGTTGTCGCCTGCCTCATCGCGGCAGCGGCCTCGTGGCTTCGCGGCGCGAAGTACGTTCACGGCATGACGGTGCCGGGCGGCGTCAGGGACGGGGCAGCGCCCGAGCCGCTCGACGTCGCGGTCGCGTCCGACAGCCAGGAGCCCGGCGTGCCGGCCGACTCCGGCGCCGCGCTGGGGGGCGGGGCGCGATGAGCCGCGGCGCCACCGCTGCCCCACCGCCTGCAGCAGCGGCGATCCCTCCGGCGGCGGCGCCCTGCGCGCTCGTGCGCATCGGCGAGGCGGCGCTGCGAACCGGGGTCTCGGAGCGCACGCTGCGCTACTACGAGCAGATCGGCCTGCTCTGCCCGGCCGCGCACAGCCCCGGCGGGACCCGCCGCTACGGCGAGGAGGAGCTCGCCCGGGTGCTGCGCATCCGCGAGCTGCAGGAGCTGATGGGGCTGAACCTCGAGGAGATCCGCAACGTCCTCGCCAGCGAGGACCGTCTCCTCGCGCTACGCGCCGCCTGGCGCAGGAACCCCGACGACGAGGAGCGCCGCAGGATCCTGCAGGAGGGGCTCGCCGTGCGGGAGGCGCTGCACGCTCGCGTGAGCCGCCAGCTCGAGCGGATCACCGGCTTCCTCACGGAGCTGGAGGCGAACATGGGCCGCAGCCGCGAGCTGCTCGCCGAGCTCGATCAGCCGGAGCCGTCCGGGCGCTGAGCCCCGCTCCGGCGCACCGGTTCAGGGCTCGGCCGGGTACTCCTCGAAGGCCGCCAGCACCCTCGGTCCCCAGACCGTCCCGGGACCGCCGTTCATCATCACGACGACGCCCATCGCCTCGGCGAGCTCTGCCCTCGTGACCCCGGCGCGCGCGGCGCTGCGTGCGTGCGTGGCGATGCAGCCGTCGCACTCCCTCGTCGCGGCGATGGCGAGCGCGATGAGCTCCTTCACCGTCACCGGGAGCACACCCTCGGCCATCGCGGCCCGCCCCATCGCCGCGTAGCCCGCGATCACGTCGGGGATCAGCTCCCGGAGCTCGCGCGCCGGTGCACGCAGCTCTTCCAGCGTCTCGTGGGCGTTCGCCATCGTCTCGAGCCCTCCCGTTCCCGGCGCCGCCATCGGGGGCGGCAGCGCCTCCTCAGGCACGGTAGCCGGGCGAACGTCGCGCTGGGTGGGCGATCGCTCGCTGATCGCGCTCAAAGTCATGGCGACCGCTGTCGTTAGGGGACCGCGACGCGGGGCATGGATCGCCCCGCTGCTGGCCACGGACGGCCCCGACCGACGAGTAGTGCACAGGGGTAGGCAATGGCCGACGCGGTCCAGGCGATCAACATCTTGAACTTCGCGCTCGACTCGATCGAGCAGCGCCAACAGGTGATCGCCAACAACATCTCGAACCAGGACACGCCGGGCTTCCAGGCGTCGGTCGTGACCTTCGAGAACTCGCTCTCGCAAGCGATGCAGAGCGGCGGGACCGCGAGCGCGACCGTCGTCCCCGAAGGTCTGCAATCCGGCACGAACGGCAACAACGTCAGCCTGCCGTCCGAGATGTCCCTCATGAGCGAGACCGGCCTCGAGAACCAGGCCGTGTCGAACGCGCTGACTGACGAGTTCACCAGCTTGCAGACGGCCATCCAGGGCTAGCTGCACGCGACGTTCGCGACATCCACACGAACCAGAGGAAGGAGACCAGCCGATGTCGATGTTCCCCACGATCGACGTGGCCGGTTCTGGCCTGAACGTCGACGCCACGTGGCTGGACACGATCGGCGGCAACGTGGCCAACGCGGAGGACGCCGTCACGCCCGGCAAGCCCGTCTACCGCGACCAGGAGCTCGTCGCCGTCCCCCAGTCCCAGTCGTTCATCCCGGGCCAGTCGGGCGCGGGCCTCGGCGTGCAGGTGCAGGAGATCGCGCTCGGCAGCGCGAAGGGCGACACGGTCTCCGATCCCGAGAACCCGGCGGCGAACGCCAAGGGGATGGTGACCTACCCCGACGTCTCGGTCAGCCACGAGATGGTCTCCCTCGTCGAGGCGCAGACCTCGTACCAGGCGAATGCCTCCGTCCTCCAGAACGCCGACACGGCCTACAAGGCCATTCTCGCCATCAAGGACTGAGATGATCCCCGCGATCCCGGCCATCTCCGCCATCACCGCGGCCTCCCCCTCCGCCGCCACGCCCGCAGCAGCCGCGTCGACGTCGGGGGTGTCGGGGAGCGGCAGCGACTTCTCCAACCTGTTGGGCAACGCCATCGACCAGTTGCAGGGCGTCACGCAGAACGCCGACACGCTCTCGATCGAAGGCGCCACCGGGCAGGCCAACGTCGCCGACGTCACCGTCGCCTCGACGGAGGCCGACCTGGCGGTGAACCTCGTGACCGCAGTGAGGGACAAGGCGGTCGACGCCTTCAACTCGATCATGTCGATGACCACCTGAGAGGAAAGAGATGGCCGTCCTCCCCTTCGACGCACGGAAGCTGAACGGTGCCTGGGACCGGACGCGCCGCTTCGTCGGCGAGTTCACCCCCGGCCAGAAGGCCGTCACCGCCGTCGCGATCGTCGGCGTCGTCATCGGCGGGTTCATGTTCCTCACCCGGTCGTCGTCGCCGACCTACACGACGCTGTTCGCCAACCTCCAGGCCCAAGACGCCGGCGCGATCACCCAGAAGCTCACCACGGACCACGTCCCCTACCAGCTGACCGACGGCGGCACGACGATCCTCGTGCCGATGAACGACGTCAACCAGGAGCGGATCAACCTCGCCGAGTCCGGGCTTCCCTCGAACGGGACGATCACCTTCCAGACCCTCTCCTCCACGGGCATCACCTCCTCCGAGTTCGTGCAGAACGTCGACTACCAGCAGGCGCTCGAAGGCCAGCTCGCCCAGACGATCGAGTCGATCCAGGGCGTGCAGAGCGCCAAGGTCTCCCTCGTCCTGCCCGACACGACGAGCTTCGCCGTCGGCAACACCCAGTCGCCCTCGGCGTCGGTCCTCGTCGACCTGGCGTCGGGCACGACGCTCACGACCGAGCAGGTCCAGGCGATCGTGCACCTCACCGCCTCGTCGGTGCCGAGCCTGAACCCGCAGGACGTCACCGTCGTCGACAACAACGGCGACGTCCTCTCGGCGCCCGGCGTGGACACCTCGGCCGACCAGAACGCCCAGCAGACCACGGCGTACGACAACGCCCTCTCGACCTCGATCACGACGATGCTCGCCCGGGTCCTCGGCCCGAACAACGCCGCCGTCCAGGTGCACGCGGTCCTCAACTTCAACCAGGTGCACACGACGACCAACGGGATCGAGACCAACAAGAACGGCAAGCCGATCTCGGCGCCGACGAGCCAGTCCACGACGAAGCAGACGTACTCCGGGAACGGCGCCCAGGCGGCGGGCGTGCTCGGCTCCGGCCAGCCCTCGACGACGAACTCGAACGGGACGTACTCCTCGACCGAGACCCAGGTGAACAACGCCATCAGCCAGGTCACCCAGACGGTCGACCAGGCGCCCGGGCAGGTGCTGCAGACCTCGGTCGCCGTCCTCGTGAACTCGAAGGCCCCGAACGCCAAGCAGCTCGCCCAGATCAAGAGCGAGGTCGCCGCCGCCGCGGGGCTCAACCTGAAGAGCGGGGACACCCTCGTCGTGAGCGCCCTGCCCTTCGCGCCCACCCCGGCTGCCGCGGGCGCCCCGAAGGTGGCGATGATGGCCAAGCTCAAGGGCTACGCCCCCGCAGCCGGGCTGGTCATCTTGATCCTGCTGCTCTTCTTCTTCGCCCGGCGCTCGGCGAAGAAGCAGCGCCCCCGTTTCGAGGAGGTGCCGCTCTCCTCGCTGCCCGAGCTCGCCCCACCGTCCTTGTCGATGTCGATGGAGCCGGACACCGGTGAGCTGCCGGCCATCCCGATCGGCACCGAGATGGGCTCGCTCATGCCCGCCACCGCGCCGGTGCCGAGCGACGTCGACCACTACATCCAGAACAACACCGACGAGGTGGCCCAGCTCATGCGACTGTGGTCCCATGAGCGAGCCGCTCTGCGCTCCGGAAGCTCCCAGTCGTGAGCCCGACCGAGGCACCCGAGGCCGAGCAGGCCCTGGCGCCGGGCGCGCCGCCCCACTCCGTCTTCGAGCGCCCCGGCCAGCACGGCGCGATCCGCGGGACGAAGACCAACAACAACAGCGGGCCCCGCCTCGAGCAGCTCACCGGCCAGCAGAAGGTCGCGGTCGTGCTCGCGCAGCTCGGCACGGAGAACTCGGCCGCGATCCTGCGCTCGCTCTCCGACGAGGAGGCGGTCGTCTTCACGACCGAGATCGCCAACCTTCCGCCGCTCGACCGCGATGTCGTCGAGGCGGTCGTGCGGGAGTTCGTCGACCGGGTCAACGCCTCGCGCGCCGTCGGCCAGGGCGGCCTCGACCGCGCCCGCTCGATCTTGTCGGCCACCCTCGGCGCCCAGCGCGCCGAGGAGGTGCTCTCCCAGATCCACGGGAAGGTCGCCGTCGGCCCGCTCGCCTTCCTCTCGCAGGCCGACCCGAACCACGTCGTCCCGTTCCTGATCGACGAGCACCCCCAGACCATCGCGGTGATCCTGGCGCACCTGCCGGCCGCGGACGCTGCCGCGCTGATGGACGTGCTGCCGAGCGACTTCCGTGCCGAGGTCGTCCAGCGGATCGCCACGATGGACCGAGTCGCGCCGGACGCCATCAGCCAGGCGGCGAGCCTGCTGGCCGGCAAGCTCCGCGGCCTCATCTCCACCGGGATGTCGGTCCCCGGCGGCATCCCCTCCCTCGTCGAGATCCTCAACCGCACCGACGGGTCGACCGAGAAGCAGGTCCTCGCCGATCTCGAAGAGCGCGACCGCGAGCTCGCCGAGGCCGTGCGCGCCCGCATGTTCACGTTCGAGGACGTCCTCGCCCTCGACGACCGGACGCTCCAGATCGTGCTTCGCAGCGTGAGCGTGAACGACCTGGCGCTCGCCATCAAGGGCTCGGGCGACGACGGCGAGGTGATGGACAAGCTCCGTCGCAACCTCTCCGACCGCGCCGCCGCCGAGCTCGACGAGGAGATGGAGGTCATGGGGGCGGTGCGCATCTCGATGGTCGACGCCGCCCAGGCGAACATCGTGCGCATCGTGCGCGACCTCGAGGCGGAGGGCACCGTGGTCCTCGCCCGCGCGTCGGACGAGATGCTGTGATGACCATGGCCGGTGCCGGGGCGCACCCCATCCTGCGCAACACCGACGGCCAGCACCGCATCTCGCCCGTCCGCTCCGAGGTGCTCGCCGCCGTCAACCCGTTCGAGACGGCCCGCTCGGAGTCGGCCGCCCGCGGCTACGAGGAGGGCCGCCGCGCGGCGACCGAGGAGGTGCAAGCCGAGCGTGAGGCGGAGCGCGAGCTCGCCGCGGCGAAGCTCGGCGCCGCGCTCGCCACGCTCGAGGCCGCGACCGCCGCGTCCCGCGAGGCGTTCGACCGCCTCGCCTCGGCCCTCGAGGGACGCATCACCGGGCTCGTGCTCGAGCTCTTGGAGGAGCTCTTCCAGCGCGAGGTCGCCGTCTCGGCGTCGCCCGGGCGTGACGCCATCGCGAGGGCGCTGCACCTCGCCCCGGCAGACGGCCCCGTCATCGTCCGGATGAACCCCGAGGACGCCGCGACCCTCGGCGAGCACGCCATCGGCGGCCGCGCCCTCACCATCCGCCCGGACCCCGCGATCGTCCGAGGCGGATGCCTGCTCGAGGTCGGCTCGACGCTGGTCGACGCGCAGGTCGACTCGGCGCTCGAGCGCGTCCGAGCCGTGCTGGACGGCACCGGGGAGGGCGGGTCGCGATGACCGATCTCCTCGACGCCGTACGCGCCCAAGCGCTGGCCGCCTGCCGGCCGCGCCGCTACGGACGGCGTCGTCCGCATGGTCGGGATGTCGATCGAGGTCGCCGGCATCTCGGCGGCGATCGGCGACGGCTGCACGCTCCATCGCGACGGCGAGCCGATCCTCGCCGAGCTCGTCTCGCTCCGCGACGACCGCAGCACCTGCCTCGCGCTCGGCGAGACTACGGGCCTGAAGTCGGGGGCCCTCGTCGAGGAGCTCGGGCGACCGCTGCCCGTGCGCGTCGGTCCCCAGCTGCTCGGCCGGGTCCTCGACGGCCTCGGCCGGCCGATCGACGACGGGCCGCCCCTCGTCGGGCTGGAGGAGGTCGGCATCGACGGGACACCCCCGCACCCGCTCCGGCGCGGCCTCGTCGACGAGCAGCTCGCCCTCGGCGTGCGTGTCCTCGACGGCCTGCTGCCCTGCGGAAAGGGTCAGCGCATCGGGATCTTCGCCGGCTCCGGCGTCGGCAAGAGCACGCTGCTCTCGATGATCGCCCGCGGCACGCTCGGCCGACGTCGCCGTGGTCGCCCTCGTCGGCGAGCGCGGCCGGGAGGTCGCGCGAGTTCATCGAGCGCGACCTCGGGCCCGAGGGCCTGCGCGCGCGCCGTCGTCGTCGTGGCGACGTCCGACGAGCCGGCGCTCGTGCGCATCCACGCCGCCTTCGCTCGCGACACGCATCGCCGAGTGGTTCCGCGACCGGCGGCGCCGACGTGCTGCTGATGATGGACTCCGTGACGCGCTTCGCCATGGCCCAGCGCGAGGTCGGCCTCGCGGCGGGCGAGCCGCCGGCGACGCGCGGCTACCCGCCGTCGCGTCTTCGCGCTGCTGCCGCGGCTGCTCGAGCGCGCCGGCACCGCGCGAGCGCGGCACGATCACCGGCCTCTACACCGTCCTCGTCGAGGGCGACGACATGAACGAGCCGATCGCCGACGCCGGCGCGCTCGATCCTCGACGGCCACATCCTGCTCACCCGGGCGCTCGCCGAGGCGGGGCACTTCCCCGCGGTCGACGTGCTCGGTTCCGTCTCCCGGGTCGCTCCCGCCGTGGCCGAGGCGGAGGACCTGGAGGCGGCGTACGAGATTCGGCGCCTGCTGGCGGCCTGGCGGGACGCCAAGGACCTGATTGAGATCGACGCCTACGCCAGGGGATCCAACCCGGTCGTCGACCGGGCGATCGCCATGAAACCGGCCATCGACAAGTTCTGCCGCCAACGGATCTCGGACCTTTCGACGTTGGAGGAGACGCGCCAGCGGCTCGGCCGCCTCTTCTCGCCGCAGTCCCCTGCCCTCCCGGAGGTTCAGCAGTGAAGCGCTACCACTTCCCGCTTTCCGCGGTGCTGCGCGTCCGCCACGTGGAGCTCGCGCGCAAGCGGCAGTCCTTCGCCGAGACGACGATGGACCTCACCCGCGCCTACGCCGCCGAGGAGGCGGCGCAGACCCACTACGACGCGGTACCGGACATGCTCGCCCCGACCGACACCTCGTCCTTCTCGGACTGGCGGGCGCTCGGCGAGCGTGCCGCGATCGCCCTCGCCCTCGCGGGCGGGAAGGTGACCACGGCGACGAGCCAGCACGAGGTCGCCCGCCGGGCGCTCGCCGAGGCGGAGCGGCGCCTGCGGGTGCTCGAGCGGCTCGACGAGCGCCGCCGGGCCGAGTGGCGGCTCGCCAACGAGCGCGCCGACGCCGCGGCGCTCGACGACTACGCCAACGCCCGCAGCGCGTTCGACATGCAGGAGCGGCGCAATGGTGGTTGATTCGATCGTCCCGACGCCGCCGGCCATGTCGGCCATCGAGTCGATGTTCTCCCAGGTCGCCTCGGCGGCCGCGGCGCTGAGCTCGGGCGCGGCCGGCTCGACGGGCGCCCCCACCGACCCCTTCTCCGTCCTGCTCGACGCCGCCGCGGGCAGCTCGTCCAGCCCGGCCACGACGACGACCTCCACCGACGCCTCGGCGAGCTCGTCGGACACCGGCTCCCTGTCGCCCCTCTACTCCTCCCTCGGCACGGACACCTCGGCGAGCACCGCCACCGGCGCGACGACGTCGACGCCGGACACGTCCGGCGGAGGCGGACAAGCGATCGTGACCGATGCCGAGCGCTACCTCGGCGTCCCCTACGTGTGGGGAGGCACGAGCCCGCAGACGGGCTTCGACTGCTCGGGGCTCGTCCAGCACGTCTTCGGCGACCTCGGCGTCACCATCCCCCGGACCGCCGATGAGCAGGCGCAGGTGGGAACGCCGGTGGCGAGCCTGGCCGACGCCCAGCCCGGCGACCTCCTCTTCTTCGAGCCCGGCCAGAACGGCGCCCCCGCCGGCGAGCCCGGCCACGTGGCGATCTACATCGGCAACGGCCAGATGATCGCTGCGCCCGAGACGGGCGAGAACGTCCAGATCCAGGCGGTACCCGGCGAGCCCTTCGAGATCCGCCGCATCGCCGTGCCCTCGACGCCCGCCGCGTCGGGGACGACGACGGCCGCAACGACCTCGGCGGGGACGGCCACAGCCGCCGTCGACGGCACGGCACTCGCGACGACGGCCTCGAGCACCTCGCCGACGAGCGGCACGGTGAGCATCGGCTCCGTGCCGGTCCCGACGCAGTACGCGGCGCTGGTGAACTCGGCCACGAGCGCGGCCGGCGTCCCCCCGTCGCTCTTGGCCTCGGTCCTCTACACCGAGTCCCGCTTCCAGCCCTCGGTCGTCTCCTCCGCCGGCGCGGAGGGCATCGCCCAGTTCATGCCGTCGACTGCGGCGGCGCACGGGATCAACCCGCTCGACCCGAGCTCGGCCATCCCCGGCGCCGCGCAGCTGCTCGGCCAGTACCACGCGGCCTTCGGGTCGTGGGCGCTGGCCGTCGCCGCCTACGGCGCGGGCCCGGGTGCGGTCGAGCAGGCCGGCGGGATCCCCCAGGACGGCACGACCCCGAACGACGTCTCGACCGTGCTCTCCCTCGCCGGGATGAGCGGAACGAGCCCCTCATGAGCGCCTCGGTGAGCAGGGCGGCGGCGGCCTCCTCGGCGGGCGCGGTGAGCCGTGACGCCGCGAGGGTCGCTCAGGTCGGCGCGGACCCCGAGGTAGCGTTCGCCGCCGTCTTCGCCGAGACGACCGGTGTCGCCGGCGACGGTGAGAAGGCCGGCCGCGACGGCGGCGCGCCGGGACACGGCCACGACCACCACGAGCAGGCGGCCCAGACGGGCGACCTCGTCGCGGCCGGCATCGCCGGCGCCACCGCCGGGGCGACGGCCGCCCTGGCCCAACAGGGCGCGCCGCCCGTCGCCGCCCCGGCGCCGGCACCGGCGTCGCGCGGCGCGGGCCACGAGGCGGACGGACCGCTCCTCCTCCGAGTCGGCCCGGACGACGCTGCGACGGCGGGAGACGCCCCGCTCACGCGCGCGGCGGACCTGGCCGTGCCCGCGCCGTCCGCGCCGACGACGGTGGCCGCTGGTGGTACGGACCCCACCGGTGGCACCGACCCCACCGGTGGCACCGACCCCACCGGTGGCACCGACCCCGACAGCGCACGTCCCCCCTGCTCGCGCCCATGCTCTCGACGTCCGACACGACCCTCGTTCCCGCGGCGACGGGGCCGAGCCGTCACGACGAGCGCACGGACGCCGTCCCGGCCGCCTCGACCCGCCGGCTGGCGCCGCCTCCTGTGCTGAGCGCCCCGGAGGTCGCTGCGGCGACGGCCACGCAACAGCTCCCGGCCGCGCCGGCGGCCCCGATGGTCGCGGTCGCGACGACGGGCCTCGGGCGCACGGCCGCGACAACGAGCGCGTCCCCGACCGGCGCAACGACGCGCCGGGCACCGGTCACGGCCGCGACGGCGAGCGCGTCCCCGACCGGCGCAACGACGCGCCGGGCACCGATCACGGCCGCGACGGCGAGCGACGACCAGACCGGCCCCGGCGCGCCCGGCGACGCCCGCGTGGCCCCGGATGCCCGCGGTACCGCCGGCGCTGATCGCACGGCTCCGGGCGTCATGACCCCGACGGCGCCCGCGCCGTTCGCCGTGGCGGTGCCCGCCGTGGGCACGGCCCCGCCGCTCCACCTCCACGCCGCCGCGCCGGACGCGCTCTCCGCCCTCGGCGCGACGTCCGCGACCGCGGACTCGTCCGCCCCGGCCACCACCGCCGGGTCGCCGGAGACCGGCACGGGCGCGGCGTCGGGCTTCCTCGCCGGCAACGGCTCCCTCCTCGCCGCGCTCTCCCGCCCCCAGGCGACGGGCGACGGCACGTACTCGCTCACCGCCAACCTCCACCCGCCCGAGCTCGGCCACGTCCAGGCGGTCGTGAGCGTGCAGGGCGATGAGGTCCAGGTGGCGCTGAGCGCCGGGAGCGCGGCCGGCCACGACGCGCTGAGCGCCAACCTCGACCAGCTCCGCCAGCAGCTCGCCGACGGCGGGGCGAACGTCGTCGTCACCCTGGCACAACGCGACAGCAGCTCGGACGGGCGCGGGACCCCGGGTCGCCGCCCGCGTGACGCAGCCTCCATGTCGGCAGGAACCACCGCCGGCGCCACGGACAGCTCCACCATCGACCCCGTCACGGTCCCGGGGGCGACGCGCCCCGGCGGAGCCGGCGACCTCTACGTGATCCTTTGAGGAGGACGACATGATCACCCCCATCGACGCCGTCAGCAACCCCTCACCCCCAGCGGCGAGCTCTTCGGACAGCGGCAGCAGCGGCAGCTCGAACGCCGCCTCGACGACCAACGGCCTGCTCGCGCCGAACCAGTTCCTGAATCTCCTCGTCGACAACCTGAAGTACCAGGACCCGCTCGACCCGACGAGCAGCGCCGACTTCCTGACCCAGCTCGCCGCGCTGTCCCAGGTCGACACGCTGCAGCAGGTGGCGCAGACCGACCAGACCTCGACCGCGGCGAACCTGCTCGGCAAGACCGTCAGCGGCGCCGACGCCTCCGGCAACCCGCTCTCGGGGACGGTGATCGGGGTCGCGCTCACGAGCAACGGCCCGGTGCTGTCGGTCGGCAACGACACGATCTCCCTCGGCTCGGTGACCTCCGTGTCCTGAGCCGCCGGGCGCGCCGAGGGTCCCGCAGACCGTCGCGCCCGGCACGACGAGCCTGCGAATCCCGAACCGAACGCCCCCTACATCGAACGACCACCAGGACCGAACAGACCGCCGACGACGGCGGTCCCACCGAAACGAAGGGAAACACTGAGATGACTGTCCGCTCACTCGCCGCCGCCGACTCCGGCATCACGACGATGCAGACCATGATCGACACCATCGGGAACAACGTCGCCAACTCCGACACCGACGGCTACAAGCAGACGACGGCCCAGTTCTCCGACGTCCTTACCGAGCAGCTGACCCCGTCGAGCGCCCCGATCCCGGGCCTCGCCAGCACGAACCCGTCCTCGATCGGCTCGGGTGACCAGCTCTCGGCCATCACGACGGACTTCAGCGAGGGCGCCATCGTCCAGACCGGCTCGCCGTCGAACGCCGCCATCCAGGGCAACGGCTTCTTCGTCGTCTCCTCGGGCGGCCAGCAGTACTACACGCCGCAACGGCGCGTTCCAGCTCGACGTGAACGGCGTCCTCGAGACGGCCGACGGCGCGGAGGTCCAGGGTTGGGCGCCAGGTGCCGCCACGACCGGGCCGACCGGTCCCCTCACGATCCCGAGCGGGCTCACCATCCCGCCGGCGGAGACCGCGAACGTCACCCTCACCGGCAACCTGCCGGCGGGCGCGACCGCGCCGGTCACCACGACGTCGACCCTCTACGACGCGCAGGGCAATACCGTGCCGATCACCGTCACGTTCACCCCGACGGGCACGGCGAACCAGTGGAACATGCAGGCCACCGACTCGGCGAACAACAACCTCTTCGGGGCGGGCGGCGTCGTCCTCAACTACAACGCGAACGGCCAGCTGGCGAGCTACGCCGTGAACGGCGGGGCCACCACTGCGGTCGGGACCGGTCAGACCTCGATCTCGACCCTGGCGCTGCCCGCGGGCGCGCAGTGGAAGGAGGCGGCCATCAAGTTCGACTTCCCGGCCGTCGGCAGCAACACGGCCGTCACCCAGTACGGCTCGGACCAGACGATCGCTGCCGGCCAGGACGGCTACACCTCGGGGAGCCTCGAGTCCTACTCGATCGGCCAGACCGGCGAGATCACGGGGACCTTCTCGAACGGCCAGTCCGAGAGCCTCGGCACGATCGCGCTGGCGACCTTCACGAACCCGGGCGGCCTGCTCGACAACGGCAACCTCGAGTACTCGACCACGGCGGGCTCCGGCCAGCCCCAGGTCGGCACGCCCGGCACAGCCGGGCGCGGCACGATCCTCGGTGGCGCGCTCGAGCAGTCCAACGTCGACCTGGCGAACCAGCTGACGAGCCTCATCGAGGCCCAGACCGACTACCAGGCCGACACCAAGGTGGTCTCGACGACCCAGACCGCGCTCCAGGCGCTCGTCACGAACGCGTAGCGCCACGGACGACGGCGCCCGGCGCCGTCGTCCGTGGCCGGTGCCGGCGGCGCCGACGCCTCTCGGGGCGCGGCGCCGTCCGGTGTCTCAGGCAGACCCGGCGCCCGCCTCGCGGGCCTCCCCAGAGGGGGAGGATCCGTACCGCGGAGCCACTCAACGTTGGTGCCCCAGCCGCCGTTAGACACGCACGAGGAGGCCGGAGATCCGTGTTCCCGGGCCGTACTCATAGAAGGGTCTCGGACAGAGGTAGGCAACGCCTTCCGGCACCACGCCGGGAAGAGGTGGTGCACGCCGTGTCGACGATGGCCGAGGGAGCGTGTCCAGTGATCGTGGTGACGAGGTTGGACGGACGGAAGATGGCACTCAACGTCGACCGGATCGAGCGCGTCGAGCGCAACGAGGCCACCAACGACACCAACCTCTACTTCATCGGCGGCGCCCGCCTCATGGTCACCGACGTCGCCGACGACCTGATCGACCGCGTCGTCGAGGCGAAGGCCCGGGTGGTCGCCCGCGCCTTTGCGATGGCCGGCGAGGGCGAGGCCAGCGCGGCGGCAGTCGTGGGCGGCTCCTCGGGCCCGCCGGGCTCCGGTCCCCAGCTTCGCGTGGTCCACCTCGGCGAGGGCGACTGACCGTGACGCCTGGCGGCATCATCCTCGCCATCTTCGCCATCTTGGTGTCGATGATCATGGACCACGGCAAGCCGATGTCCCTGATCAACATCGGCTCGCTGATCCTCGTCTTCGGCGGGACCATCGGGGCGACGCTCGCCGGCTCCATCCGTAGGGACGTGCGCACGATGCCGCGCGCGCTCAAGGTCGCGATGCGCTCGAAGGTCAAGCTCGACGCGGCCGGCTTCGCCGAGCACCTGATCAACCTGGCCCGTGACGCGCGCACGGGTGGGCTGAAGGTGCTCGAGCGCGAGCTGCCCGAGGCCCAGGAGGACCCGTTCATCCGCACCGGCGTCGAGCTGATCGCGACGACGTCTGACCCCGAGCGGGTCCGCCAGGTGCTCGACGCCGAGATCATCGGGATGCGCGGCCGCCACCGCACCGGCTACAAGGCCTTCGCTGACATGGCCGGCTTCGCCCCGACGATCGGCATCCTCGGGACGGTCATCGGCCTCGTCCACGTGCTCGGCAGCCTCACCACCCCGGGCAAGCTCGGGCCGGCGATCGCCTCGGCCTTCACCGCGACGCTGTGGGGCGTGCTTAGCGCGAACGTCATCTGGCTGCCGATCTCCAACAAGCTGAAGCGCCTCTCCGACGAGGAGGTCCGCTACAAGGAGCTCGTCATCGAGGGGCTCCTCGCCGTCCAGGAGGGCCTGTCCGGGCCGCAGCTACGAGACCGGCTGGTGCCGTTCCTGCCACCGGGCGAGCGCCAGCAGGCCGACGAGAGCACCTCCCGAGTCCCACGGGAGAATGCGGCGTGAAGTCGAGCATGCGCATGTTCCAGGCGCGCTCTCACAACGAGGAGTCCGAGGAGGGCGAGGCCGGCGCCGGCATGGAGCGCTGGCTGCTCACCTACGCCGACATGATCACCCTGCTGCTCGTGCTGTTCATCGTGCTCTACGCGCTCTCCAGCCTGAACCACGTGAAGTACGCGGAGTTCCAGCACAGCCTGTCGAAGTCCCTCACCCAGGGCAGCTCGTCGCCGAAGTCGACGCCTGCGGCGACGACGAAGGACAAGCCCCACGCGACGGCCTCCTCCAGGCCGGTCGCCTCGCTCGCGCAGGTGCAGCGCGCCCTGCAGGCGGCGCTCGTGCACGCAGGCCTCGTCCACGACGTCACGCTGCAGATGACCGCGCAAGGGCTCGTCGAGGGCTTCGTGTCGGGCAAGCTCTTCTACGGCGTCGGCATCGCCCAGCTCACGCCGATCGGCGACCGCGCCGTCGACGTCACCTCCGCGGTCCTAAAGCACTACGCCAACCCGGTCGACGTCGACGGCTACGCCGACAACCAGCCGATCGTCGGCGGTCCCTACGCCAACAACTGGGCCCTCTCCTCGGCGCGCGCCGACAACGTCGTCACCCGGCTCACCACCGTGGACGGCGACGACCCGTCGCAGTTCCTCGCCCTCGGCTTCGGGCAGTACCACCCGATCGTGCCGAACTCCGACGCCCGGAACCAGGCGGCCAACCGCCGGGTGAACATCGTCATCATGACCAAGCGACCGAACGGCGAGTGAGCAGATGAGCGTCGTCCGCGCCCACGACTTCCGCCGTTCCGAGGGGATCGACCGCAGCTTCTTGCGCGCCCTGCACGCGGTCTTCGACACCTTCGGGCGCCACGCCACCGTCGACCTGTCGACCCTGCTGCGGCGGCAGTGCCAGCTGCAGTACGTCCGCATCGACGAGATGCTGTGGCGGGAGGCCTCCCAGCACCTCGGCGACCCGCCCTACCTCGTCACGTTCACCCTGGCGCCCTTCCTCGGCACGGCGGCGCTCTCCATTCCGCTCGAGACCGCGATGCGCATCCTCGAGCTGCGCCTCGGCGGTGGCGCGAGGCCGCCCTACCCCTCGCACGCCGAGCCGACCGAGACCGACCTCGGCGTGATCGGCCCGGTCATCCAGGGCGTGCTCGACGAGCTGTCGCGTTCGCTCTCGCCGCGTGCGCGAGACGAGCGCCGTGATCGTCGGCCAGGACTCCAACCTCCAGTTCGTGCAGCTCGCCACGCCGAACGAGATGTGCCTGCTGGTCCACTTCGAGCTGGTCCTCGCCGAGGACGAGCCCGTCGAGGCGATCCTCTGCCTGCCGTTCAGCCTCGTCCGCCACATCGTCGAGGCGATGCGCGTGGCGCGGCCCGTCGGCGGCGAGGCCGACACCGCGGACAGCGTCCACGGCCAGGTCTTCCAGACCCCGCTCGAGGTGTGCCTCGAGATCCCCTCGATCGAGCTGATGCCGCCGGAGGTGGCGAGCCTGCAACCGGGCGACGTCGTCCGGCTCTACCACCCGCTCGATCGCCCCCTCGACCTGCGCGCCGAGGGCGTGCTCGTTGCCCGCGCCCGCCAGGGCCGCTCGGGGGCCCGTGTCGCATGCTCCATCGTTGAGGAGGTACAAGAAGCGTGACCATCGCCACGGAGAACGGCGTCGTGAACGGCGACGAGTCGATCGTCCCCGCCGACGACGGCGCCTGGGACCGCCGCATGTCCCGGCTGCGGGACGTGCCCTTGCGGATCAGCGTCCAGATCGGCCAGACCAGGTTGCCCATCGGCGCGGTGCTCGAGCTGCGCGTCGGCCAGGTGATCGAGCTCGACCGCCAGGTCGGCGCCCCGGTCGACATCATCGCCAACGAGGAGGTCGTGATCGCCCGCGGGGAGGTCGTCGAGGTCGACGACGAGTACGGCGTCCGCATCACCGAGATCGTGCCGGGAGCACTGGGTTGAGATGAACACCTTCCTCCTCTTCGGCCGGATGCTCCTCGCGCTCGGCCTCGTCCTCGGGTTGATGTTCGTCCTCTCGCGCCTCGCCCGGCGCGCGCAGAGACGCGCGGCCGCCCGAATGGGCGGCGCAGCGCCGGGAGCCGCTCGGACCCGCGGATCGACGTCGTCACGCGCCGGTCGCTGTCGCGCTCGAGCGGCATCGCCGTCGTGCGCGTCGGCGGGCGCTACCTGGTGGTCGCCACCACCCCGCAGTCGATCAACCTCGTCACCGAGCTCGACCCGGCGGACCTCGACGAGGTCGCCGCAGACGCGCCGGTGTCGCAGCCCATCCGCCCCTCAGTGCTCGAGAACCTCCCCTTGCCACGGACGGCAGGGGCCTCGGCCGCGTATGCGGCCATCGCACCACCGTCGGTCTGGGACGCCTTCCTCACCACCCTCAAGGAGCGCACCGTCAGGCATTAGTCGCCCGACGGCGCTCCACGGGAGCGCCCCATGCATTCGCACGCGTGCCGTCACGCCGCCAAGGCCGGACGGCCATGATCCACCTGCTCGTCTCCTCGTCGAACCCGAGCGTCACGGTCAACCTGAGCGGGCTGCACAGCCCCTCGACGTCGATCGTCATCATCATCGCCCTGACGGTGCTGTCGATCGCGCCGTCGCTGCTCATCTTGATGACGGGGTTCACCCGCATCTTCATCGTCCTCGGGTTGACCCGCAACGCCCTCGGCCTCACGAACGTGCCGCCGAACCAGGTGATCGCAGGGATCGCGCTCTTCCTGTCCCTGTTCATCATGGCCCCGGTCATCTCGCAGGTGAACCACGACGCCGTCCAGCCCTACCTGCACGGCCAGATCAACGCGACCAAGGCGATCGAGGCTGGCGAGGTCCCCATCAAGACCTGGATGCTGAAGCAGACCCGCAGCAACGAGCTCCAGGTCTTCACCTCGACGTCTCACCAGACGAAGCTCAAGCCGGCGAACCTGCCGATGACGACGGTCATCCCGGCGTTCGTCCTCTCCGAGGTCGAGAGCGCGTTCGTCATCGGCTTCATCGTGTTCATCCCCTTCATGGTGATCGACCTCGTCGTCTCGTCGGTCCTCATGTCGATGGGCATGTTCATGCTGCCGCCGACCCTCGTCTCGCTGCCCTTCAAGATCCTGCTGTTCGTCCTGGTGGACGGGTGGGCACTCGTCGTCCACTCCCTCATCTTGAGCTTCCACTAGCGCGATGGCCACGAACACCGTCATCCAGATCGTCGGCCAGGCGATCATCCTCGTCGCGAAGCTCGCGGGCCCCGTGCTCGTGGCGACCCTCGTCATCGGCCTGTGCATCTCGCTCTTCCAGGCCGTGACGAGCGTGCAGGAGTTCACCTTGACCTTCCTGCCCAAGCTCGTCGCCGTCGCCGCCATCCTGGCCCTCACCGGCCACTGGATGATCACCGAGGTCGTCGACTACACGGACCAGCTCTACCGGGCGATCCCGGGCTATCTCTCCGGCGCGTGACGATCCACTTCCAAGCCGACGCGGTCATCGCGTTCTTCCTCGCGCTCGTGCGGGGGACGGCGTTCCTGGTCGCCTGCCCCCCGTTCGCCACCCAGGCGATCCCGATGGTCGGGAAGACCGCCATCGCCGGCGGCCTCGCGTTCGCCGCGATCGGCCCCCTCTCCCATGACCCGATGCCGCTCTCGACGGCCGCGCTCGTCGGCGCGCTGGTGCTCCAGATCGGCGTCGGCGCGCTGATCGGCTTCGTGGTCCAGATGTACGTCAGCGCGATCTCCTCGGCGGGCGCGCTGATCGACCACTTCTCGGGGCTGAACCTGCCGCCGGCCATCGACCCGATGAGCCTCGAGCAGCTGCCGGTCATCGGTCAGCTATTCCAGTGGATGGCGACCGTGCTGCTCTTTTCGACGGGAGCGGTCGGCATCCTCGCCGAGGGCTTCGTGCGCAGCTTCGGCGTCATCGGGACGACGCTGCCCGCGCGCGACGTGGCGATGCTGCCGAGCGCGCTCGGCCAGGACCTCGTGGGCTTCTTCGCGGCGTCCACCGAGGTCGCCGCTCCGCTCATCGCCGTGCTCGTCGTGGCACAGATCCTGCTCGGCCTGCTCGCCAAGGCGGCGCCGCAGACGAACGTCTTCTCCCTCGGCTTCCCCTTCCAGATCCTGCTCGTCCTGTTCACGCTCGGCCTGGCGATCGTCGCCCTGCCGAGCGACGTGGCGAACCTGGTGCAGCGCGGGCTCGGCCAACTCTTCGGCGGCTGAGGATGTCCGACAAGGGGCAGCGCACCGAGAAGCCGACCTCGAAGCGAAAGCGCGAGGCGCGCCGCGAAGGGCGAGTCGCGAAGTCCGCCGAGATCGGGCAGTGGGTCACCGTGCTCGCGCTCGTGACGTTGCTGCCCTCCCTCGGCACACGGGCCGCGCACCTCGTCGTCGGCTTCATGAACACCGCGACGCAGGCCATGGCGACGCCCGATCCTGGGAACGCCGTCGCGCTGATCGGCAAGGGGCTGTGGACGGCGGTCGCGGCCGCCGGGCCCATCGTCGGCGTGATCGCCCTCGCGGCGCTCACCGTGAACCTCGGCCAGGTCGGCATCCGCTTCACCCCCGGGGCGCTCGGGTTCGACATGAAGAAGATCAACCCGTGGACCGGGATCAAGCGCATCATGTCGCCGAACGGCGTGTGGGACCTGTCGAAGATGCTGCTCCGACTGGCCGTCCTCGTCGTCGTCGGCTACGTGACGACGCGCCACCTCGTCGTCGAGCTGATGGGCTCGGGCACCTTGCCGCTCAGCACGACGCTGTCCCTCACCGCGTCGACGCTCCTCGGCCTGGTGCGCATCGTGGGCGTGTGCGCCGTGCTCCTCGCGCTCGTCGACTACGCCTTCCAGCGCCGGCGGTTCAACGAGTCGATGAAGATGACCAAGGACGAGGTCCGCCGGGAGTTCCGCGAGACCGAGGGTTCCCCCGAGGTCCGCCGCGAGATCCGCCGGCGCCGCCGGAGCCTGACACGGATGCAGATGATGGCCGCTGTCGCCAATGCCACGGTGATCGTCGTCAACCCGACGCACTTCGCCGTGGCCCTCGCCTACGACCGGGAGAAGGACCGTGCGCCGCGCGTCGTCGCCAAGGGCGAGGACGAGATCGCCTTCACGATCCGCAACGAGGCGATCTCCCGCCGGATCCCAGTCGTCGAGAACCCGCCGGTCGCACGGGCGCTGTACGCGGCGTGCACCGTCGGCGACGAGATCCCGCCGAAGCTGTACGAGACCGTCGCCCGGCTGCTCGCCTTCGTCTACCGCCTCACCCCCGCGGCCGCGCGCTCGTCGATGTCCACCACGCCGCGCTCTGACCACGTGGCGGTGCTGCGCCGCGCCCGGCGCAGCACCGGGGGGCGGCCGTCGTGCGCCGGGCTCAAGGTCGTCCCCGCCGGAGCCGTTAGGGAACTCGGCCAGGAGGGCCGGCGCGCGGTCACGGATCGACCCGGGGAAGAGGACGGTACCCCCGTCCAGAACCTGTGGAGAGGCACGGCGTGGCCAACACAGCGACAACGGCGAGAAGGACCGGCGCCCAGCGGCTAGCGACGGTCCAGGCACTTGCGGTGCCCCTGGCCGTCGTGGCGGTCGTGATCATGCTGGTCATCCCGCTGCCGCGCTTCATCCTCGACCTCCTGATCACCGTCAACATCACGGCGCTCGGTGCTCGTCCTGCTGACGGCGATGTACGTGCGCCGGGCGCTCGACTTCTCGGTCTTCCCGTCGCTGCTGCTGGTCGCCGACGCTGTTCCGCCTGGCGCTCAACGTCAGCGTCACCCGGCTGATCCTCCTCCACGGCGACGCCGGCGCACGTCATCCAGAGCGTTCGGCCACTTCGTCGTCGGCGGCTGCTCGTCGTCGGCCTGGTCGTCTTCCTGATCCTCGTCGTCATCCAGTTCGTCGTCATCACCAACGGCGCCGAGCGCGTCGCCGAGGTCGCGGCCCGCTTCACCCTCGACGCCATGCCCGGCAAGCAGATGGCCATCGACGCCGACCTCAACCGCGGGGCTGATCGACGAGGACGAGGCCGCGCCGGCGCCGCCGGAGATCGCCGACGAGGCCGACTTCTACGGCGCGATGGACGGCGCCTCCAAGTTCGTGCAGGGGCGACGCCATCGCCGCCATCATCATCACGGTCGGTCAACCTCATCGGCGGGCATCGCGATCGGCGTCCTCCAGCACCACGACGCCGTCTCCCAGGCCGTCAGCACCTACAGCTTGCTGACCGTCGGCGACGGCCTCGTCTCGCAGATCCCGGCGCTGCTGATCTCGTTGTCGACCGGCATCATCGTCACCCGCGCCGCCGGCGACGACGACCTCGGCACCGACGTCATCGCCCAGCTCTCCCGCCACCGCCGCGTGGTGCGCACGACCGGCGGCGATCATCGCGTCCTGGCCCTCATCCCGGGCCTCCCGAAGATCCCCTTCCTCATCGTCGGCGTCGGCCTCTTCCTCCTCTCGGCCCGGCTGCCCCACGAGCCGTCCGCCACCGACGAGCCGGCCGCCGACCCGACGGCCGCGCCGTCCGTCGGACACGCCCGCCCAACTGGCGCGCGAGACCGGCGTCGTGCCGCTCGAGCTCGAGCTCGGCATGGAGCTGATCGACCTCGTCGACCGTGCCCGCGGCGGGGACCTGCTGGAGCGGGTCAAGGCGCTCCGCCGCAACGTCGCCAAGGAGCTCGGCATCGTCATCCCCCCGATCCACGCCCGGGACAACGACGAGCTGGCGCTCACGCACTACGCGATCCGGGTCCACGGCGTGCAGATCGCCGAGGGCAGTGCCCCGCCGGTCGCCTCCTCGCCATCGGCCACGGCATCGAGCACGTCCCGGGCGAGGACACCCGTGACCCGGCCTTCGGCGGGCCGGCAAAGTGGATCGCCAACGAGATGCGCTACCGCGCCGCGGTGGCCGGCGCGACCGTCGTCGACCGCTCGTCGGTCGTCACGACCCACCTCGCCGAGGTGGTGCGCCAACACGCCGGCGAGCTCCTCTCCCGCCAGGACGTCCGCATCCTGCTCGACGCGGCCAAGGGCGAGAACCCGGCCGTGTTGGAGGAGATGACGGGAGCCGGCGTGACGCTCGGCGCCGTCCAGGGTGTGCTGCGGGGCCTGCTCGCCGAGGGCATCCCCGTCCGCGACCTCATCCGCATCCTGGAAGCCATCACGGACCAGGCGGCGACGGCGAAGGACCCCGACAGCCTGCTGGAGGCGGCCCGCATCGCGCTCGGCCCGTCGATCGCCTCGATGCACGCCACCGAGGGCATGCTGCCCGCCATCACGCTCGAGCCGGCGCTCGAGCAGGTGCTCGCGGCGGGCCTGCAGGTCGGCGAGCGCGGCCGCGTCTTCACCACCGGTCCCGACGAGCTCGAGCCGCTGCTGGCCTCGCTCGACGCGCTCGCCAACCAGGCCGAGGCGGCGGGCAAGAGCCCCGTCGTCGTCTGCTCCAGCCGCATCCGCCCGGCGCTGCGCCGGCTCATCAAGGCCCGTCTGCCCCGTCTCGACGTCCTCGGCGCCGCCGAGATCGCGTCACACGTCGTCATCGAAACGATTGGAGTGATCCGCCGTGCCCAAACTGCAGCGGTTTGAGGGAACCGACCCCGCGGAGGTGCGGGCCCGCATCCGGGAGGAGCTCGGTCCCGACGCGACGATCGTGCGCGCCGGGCGGGAGCGCTCGGGGGGGATGCTCGGCTTCTTCGAGCGCGAGGTCTTCGTGATCGAGGTCGAGACGGCCGACGACGCCGCCCCGGTCGAACGGCCCGCGGCCCAGCGCGGGGCGGCCCGAGCGCGGAGCAGCCCCACGCGCGGCGGCCCAGCGGGCCTCGGCTGCCGCGCGGGCCGTCTCCGGCCACGCCGGGCGCCAACCCGGCCGCGACCGGCACGACGGCGAGCCGGACGGCGGCCGCCGCCCCGGCCACGGCCGCAGCTGCCGCTGCGAACCTCGCGCTCGCCACGGCGGTCGCCACCGGCGGCCTCGACAGCGCGGTGGAGGCGACCGCCGACGTCGTGTCGATCCGGGGCGAGCAGTTCGACGACAGCTTCTCCTACGTCTTGAAGGAGGCCGAGGCCACCCTCGCTGCGGGCCAGGAGGAAGAGCCTGGGCGGTTCACCCCCCGTCTCGTCGAACCCCGCGGCCGCGATCGACGACGCGACGGCCCCGGCGCTCGCCGAGCCGGCCCTCGACAGCCCGAAGCCGGCGGCGGCACCCCGTCTCTTCGGTCGCTCGACCCGTCCCGGGTCCCCGACGCGCTCGCTCGCTCCCGAGTACGAGCGGGTGCTCCGCCAGGCCGGGATCTACCTCGAGGTGGCGTCGGATCCTCTCGACAGCGAGGTGGAGCACCGCCCGTTTCCGGAGGTGCGTGCCGGCTTCGCGAGCTACGCGCCCGCCGCGCCAGCCCCGGCCGCAGCCGGCGCGGTGGCGCCGGCCGAGGTCGCGCGCGTGGCCGTGGCCAACGTCCCGGCCCCTCGTGACGAGGGCGCCGAGGCCGACACCCTCGCCCGGATCCGCCTCAGCCGTCTCGGCCTCCCCGCCGGTTACCAGCCGGACGCGACGGTCGAGCCGCTCGAGGCGGCGCTGCTCGCCTCCCTCGCGCACGTGCCGACCACTCCCCCGCTGCCGGAGCACGAGGACGCCGTCCTCCTCGCGCTCGGCGGCGAGGGCACCTCCGCCCGCCTGGCCCTGCTGCTCGCCGAGCGGATCGGGGCCGGCGAGGAGGCCGTCGTCACGGTGTCGGCGCCCGGCGTGGCCCTCAAGAGCCAGCCCCAGGGCGGCCGGCGGGTCACCTCGGCGCTGCGGGCGGCGACCGCGGTCGCGGAGCGTCGCATCGCCGGGGAGCCCACCGTGCTCGCCTACGAGCTGGCCGAGGGAGCGGCGACGGCCGCGCTCCTCGCCGACGTGGTCGCGGCGACACGCCCGGACACCACCTGGGCAGCGGTTCCGGCCAACCTGGAGCCGCTCGCGCTCCGCCAGATCGACCGCGTGGCGCGCGGCATCGCCGCGCTCGCCCTCTACGACCTCGACGACGCCGACCGCCCTGCCTACTTGCTCGGCATCGGCACGCCCATCGCCCTCCTCGACTGGCGGGATGCGACGCCGCTCATGTGGGCGGCCCGCCTCGCCGAGCGGACGGTCGGAGCCCGCTGACGATGCGCCAGCGCCTCGCCCTGTTCGCGAACGACGTCACGCGCCTCGGCCCGCTGATCGCGGTCGTGCTCGCGACGCTCGTCAACGCGCCGTCGTTGCTGGAGGCGCTACGCGGGGAGGTCACCATCGAGGGCGCGCTGTGGCGCTTCGCCCTGGCGTTCGCCCTCGCGGTCGTGGCGGTCCGTCTTGTCGGGAATCTGCTGCTCCGCTACGGCCAACAGGTCGCCGAGATGCAGCACCTGGACGAGCCCGAGGAGGGAGCCGTCCGCTGAGCGCGTAGGGCGCCGAACGGACCCGCGGAGCCGTGTGCCCGAGGAGGAGAGACATGTCACTGGACGTCCACATCGACGAGCTCGCCGAGCTCGAGCGCGTCGCGCTGGAAGAGGCCATCTCGGGGATCCGCCGGGAGGCCGAGGTCGCCGCGCTCGTCGAGCACCGGACGGCCACGCTCCACGCGCTGCTGGCCCATCACGACGCCCGCTACCTCCCGCTCGCCACCTCGGAGCTCGAGGACGCGCTCGACGAGCTGCGCTCGGCCGGCGAGCGGCGCTCCGGCCTCGTGGCTGGCCTGGTCCCGGTCCTCGGCCTCTCCCTCCAGCCGACGATCGGTGACGTCGCCGCCGCGGCCCCCGAGCCGTACGCGACGACGATCGCGGAGCTGCGCCGCCAGCTGCTGCTCGCAAAGGCGCGCATCGAGCGGCTGAGCGCCCAGAACACGAACCTGCTCGGCCAGCGGATGGCGCTCGTCGCCGAGACGCTCGCCGGCGGGGTGACGGAGGCCGCGCCGACCTACGGTCGCACGCCGCCCTCGCGGCCGCGCTTCGTGCGGGGGATCCTATGAGCGACCTCGGCCTCGACATCGCCGCGTCGGGCATCGCCGCCCAGCAGGCGGAGCTCGACACGACGGCGCAGGACCTCGCCAACGTCTCGACACCCGGCTACGCCGCGAGACCGTCAACCTCCAGCCGCTCGCGCCGGCGAGCGCGCAGGGCGTGGGCGAGGGCGTGCTCGTCGGCTCGGTCACCGCGACGACCTCCTCGCTCTACGAGCAGCTCAACCTGACCGCCCAGGCGAACCTCGGCGCGGCGAACGAGACCCAGACCGTGACCTCCTCGGCGCAGACGGCCTTCCCCGAGCCGAGCTCGAACGGGCTCCAGTCCCAGATGAGCCAGCTCTGGAGCGACATGTCGACGCTCGCCACCGAGCCGTCCAACGCCGCCGCCGCCGACACCGTGATCCGCGACGCCTCGACCGTGGCCGGGACGATGAACCAGATGTCGTCCACGCTCAGCGCGACGTCGACCCAGCTCGCGGGCGACCTCACCGGGACGGGCTCGGGCCAGGGCGGCCTCATCGGCCAGGTGAACAACCTGCTCTCCCAGGTCGCCCAGCTGAACGCCGGCATCGTCGCGGGCAACGGCGGCGGGCTCGACGTCAACTCGCTCACCGACGAGCGCCGCAACGACCTCACCCAGCTGTCGAGCCTGATCGGCATCCGCACGGCGACGACCGACAGCGGCGCCGTGACCGTGTACTCCGGCGGCATCACCCTCGTGCAGGACACGACGGCGACGACGCTGCAGCCGACCGGCTCCGCCCCGAACGCCGACCTCGGCGTCGAGACCGCGGCCGGTGTCGCCCTCGCGCCCGGCGGGCAGATCGGCGCGCTGCTCCAGGGGGTCAACACGACGATCCCCGGATACCAGAGCCAGCTGGACAGCGTTGCCGACCAGCTCGCCACGAGCCTGAACTCCCTCCAGGCCTCCGGCACGAGCGCCGGCGGGACGCCAGGCTCGGCCAACCCGACCATCTTCGTCAACCAGGGCTCCTCGACGACCTACACGCCCGGCGCGGGCTCGGCGGCGTCGATCGCCGTGAGCGCGGCGCTGCTCGCGAACCCGAGCCTCATCTCGACCGCCGCCGGGTCGGTCACCGGGGCCTCGATCGACCCGACGACGATCCAGGCGATGGCGGCCGTCGGCAGCCAGGCCGGCGGTCCCGACGACATCTACCAGAAGCTCGTCGGGGTGGTCGGCTCGGACGCCCAGTCGGCACAGAGCGCCGCGACGAACGCCCAGTCTCTGTCCGACTCGACCACCGCGAGCCTGTCGAGCGTCGAAGGGGTCGACACGAACGAGGAGACCGTCAACATGCTCTCGGCGCAGCGCGCCTTCCAGGCGACCGCCCAGCTGATCAACACGATGAACACCAGCTTCCAGTCGCTGCTCGCGGCGGTGTGAGATGCGCGTCGCCGACACGACCCTCAGCGACACCCTCGCCGGCCAGCTGAACGCCCAGCAGGCGACCATCGCCAACCTCGACTCCCAGCTCTCCTCGGGCGTCGCGCTGCAGCAGCCCTCGGACAACCCGATCGAGGTCGTCAACACCCTCGGCTACCAGCGCCAGATCTCCCAGCTGAACGCGACCACCTCGGCGGCGAGCACCGCGTCGTCGTGGCTCGGGATCGCCAACCAGAGCGCCAACTCGGTGCTCAACACGCTCCAGTCGGTGCAGACCCTCGTGCTGCAGGCGCTCAACTCCGGCAGCCAGAACGCGCAGTCCTACAACTCGATCGCCACGCAGATAAAGGGGCAGATCCAGAGCCTGATCGGCCTGGCGAACACCACCTACGCCGGCACGGCGATCTTCTCCGGCACCGCGGGGGGCTCGGCCGCCTACAGCTCCACCGGGACGTACCTCGGCAACAACACCCCGTTCACCATCGACCTCGGCAACGGGCAAAAGGTCGCTGCGTCGGTCCCGGGCACCACGCTGTTCGGCTCGTCGCCGAACGACCTCTTCTCGACGCTGAACCAGATCGTCACGGACCTCGGCGCCGGACCGGGCGGCGCGACCGAGACGAACCTGCAGAACGACATGAACACCCTCCAGAACAACATCACCCAGGCCAACAACGCCGCGGCGACGCTCGGCGAGGCCTCCCAGCAGGTCCAGACCGTCCAGGCCAGCGCCTCCGCGACCACCACCCAGGTCCAGACGATCCTCGCCAACACCGAGGACGTGAACGTTGCCACCGTCACGAGCCAGCTGCAGCAAGACCTCGCCAACTACCAGGCGGCCCTCTACGCGTCCTCACAGGCCGTGCCCGAGTCCCTGGCCGCGTTCTTGAAGTGACCTCCTGCAGGAGACCGGCAGGCGCCGGCGCCACGGGGCGGTCGACTAGCCTCGCCGAAAGGACACCCACGATGACCGCCCTGACCGCGTTGAAGACGCTCCCCGCCGTCGATCTCGACTTCCCCGCGGGAATCCCCGGGCTGGAGTCGGCCCGGCGCTACCGCCTCGAGCCGCTCGGCACGGACGGGATCAACGTCTTCGGCAGGCTGGTCAGCCTCGAGCCCGTGGTCCTGCCGGGCACGAGCGAGGTCCGCGAGCTCGCGCTCGTCGTGGCGGCGCCGGGACTGCTCTGGCCGGAGTACGCCGTCGAGGTCGACGACGAGTCCGCCGAGCTGCTCCAGCTTGACGACGCCGCCGACGCGGTCGCGCTCGTCGTCGTGACGCTCCAGGAGGACGTCGCCGAGTCGACGGCCAACCTCTTCGCGCCGATCGTGCTCAACCCGTCACGCGGCCTCGGGGTCCAGGTCGTCCCGCTCGGCAGCGAGGAGGAGGTCGGCTGGAGCATGCACGCGCCACTGCCACTGCCCACCCCGGCGTGAGCGGCGCCACCGGCGAGCGCGCCGCGGCGCCGTGCTGACGCTCACGCGCTCGGTCGGCGAGCGCATCCTGATCGGCGACGACATCGTCATCGAGGTCCGGGCCGTCCTCGACGGCAAGCAGGTCCGCATCAGCATCGACGCCCCGCGCCAGGTCCCGATCCACCGCGCCGAGGTGTTCGAGGCGGTGTCTCGCGCCAACCTCGACGCGATCACGACGAGCAAGAGCCCCGACGCGCTGGTGCGTTCGATGCGCGCCGCCAAGCGCTCGAACGAGCGGCCGACCGGTGCCGGTCCGGCCTCCCCGCCCGCCGCGCCGGAGGCGCCCGCCGGCAGCTGAGGGCGCCGAAGGGCGCCGCTCCCCCACCGCCCGGCGTCCGTGGCGGACGGGACACGAGCCCGGGCGACGCCCGCACGGGCCCGGTCAGGCAGCGGCCAGATGCGCGCTCAGCAGCGCCGCCGGGTCGTCGAACCACTCCTCGTGCCGGGCGCCGTGCCCGAGGAGGCGGATGCCCTCGAGCGGACCGGCGACCTCGACGGGGCGCCGCGCGGCGAGGCAGGCGACGACGCCGAGGTAGAGGTAGTCCGGATGCGAGGGGAAGTCGCGGGCGAAGGCGACGGCGACGTCGGCGGCGTCGGCGGCCCGGCCCGCGGCGAGGAGCGAGAGCACGATCCAGCGCCCGAGGACGGCCTGCTCGCTCCGCCCGGCCTGGTGGCACTCCGCGACGAACAGCTCGAGCGCCTCTTGCGGGTGACGGCGCCGCAGCAGCTCCAGGCCGACCTGGTAGGCGGAGTCCACCACCTGCTGGCAGCTGCGCGCCGGGAGGTAGGCGCGCGTCGTGCCCTCGGCACCGTCCGCGCGACGAGCCACGACGCGCCAGCGGAAGATGCGGTGGCCCGAGACGACCGGCTGGGAGACCGGGATGGCGAGCTCCTTGGTCGGGCACGAGGCGAGGCGGGCGTCGAAGGCCGCCCGGTCCTCGGGGCGTTCGAAGGTCACGCCGTCGAGGTCGACGGTGAACGGCCCGAGCGGCTCGGCGCGCTCGTAGCGGCGAACGGTGTCGCGGTAGAAGTCGTACAGGCCGGTCGCGACGCGTGGCCAGGAGCACGCCTCGGCCGTCTCGAGCCCGCGCCGGGCGAGCGCGGCGGCGAGCGAGGCGTCGTCGAGGAGGCGCTCGACCGCCTCGGCGAGGCCCTCGACGTCACCGATCTCGGCCAGCAGCGCGTTCTCCCCGTCGCGGGCGTAGGCGAGGACGCCCGGGTTGGCGGTGGAGACGACGGGGGTCCCCGCCGCCATCGCCTCGAGCGGCGAGAGCGCGAACGACTCGTAGCGCGAGCAGCAGACGTAGACGCCGGCCTCCTGGTAGCGGCGGGCCAGCTCCGCCTGGGAGGGCGCCACGACCAGCTCGCCGAAGGGCTCACCGACCGGCGGGCTCGGGGTCGCCCAGACGATGCGCAGCTCGGGGCGGAGGCGCGCGAGGAGGCGGGCGAGCCGTCGGGCCTCGTCCATCCCCTTGAAGCCGTGGCCGTCCCAGCCGACGAAGAGCACCGACTGGCCCGGCGGGCGCACGCAGTCGGCAGGCGGGCGGAACGCCTCGGCGTCGACGCCGTGCGGCACGGCGACGGCGTCGACGCCGTAGCGCTCGGCGAGCGCCGCGATCGCCGCGTCGCCGACGGCCATCGTGGCGTGCGCGGCGCGCACCGACGCCTCGACGACGCTCAGGACGTGGGCGGGGACGTCGTCGTAGAGGTGGAAGTCGCCTTGCTCGAAATGGACGACCGGCGCGATGGCGAGGTTGCGTGCAGGGAGCACGAACTCCCAGTAGCCGGCCACGATGACGTCGCACGGCGGGACGGCGTCCTCGACCGGCTCGCCGAAGGGCACCCGGACGAACCTCGGCCGGAGCGGGTACCAGTCCGGGTGCGGGAAGTGCGAGACGACCGTGATCTCGGCGCCGAGCGCCGCGAGGTGGTTGGCGTGCTCGAGGAGCACCCGGGCGCCCTCGCCCGGCGAGGTGCGCGGCAGGAGGTAGACGATGTGCAGCGCGGCGTCGTCGCGCGGGCCCGACCGGCGCACCGGCGGGAGCGAGCCCTCGGCGAAGTGCGCCGCGGCGAGCAGGTCCTCGATCCGCGCCGCCGCCGTGACGTCGGCGGGGTTCGGGAGCGACGGCGCCATCACAGCGCCTCGTCGACGAAGTGGCGGCGGATGCCGGTGCGCGCGCGGTACTCGAGCTTGCGCCTCGCTCCGAGGATCTCGACCTTGCGCCGCTCCCCGGCCAGGATCACCCGTTCGGTCTCGGCGACGAGCTCCAGCGCGCGCACCGCCAGCTCGGCAGGCACGACGCCGTCGGGGCGCCGGAACGCCTGCTCTCCCGGGGCGGCGGCGGTACCCTCCTCGATCGCCGCCCGGGCCTGGTCCAGATACGCAGCGAAGGAGTCGAGGTAGTCAGCCCACGGCGACGGTGACACTCGTCGCCTCCCTCTCGGCCTCCTGCGCGAGCACGGCGTTGACCGCCTGGGTCCATGCCCGGTGGAGCGGGCCGACGATGGCGGCGCACGTCGCGAGCGGCGTCACGTCCTTGTCCATGTTCGCCCGGACGAGCTCGTGCTCGAGCATGTCGTAGAGGAGGATGAGGTCCTCGCCGCCCTGGAAGAGCTCGGGCTGCAGGCTCGTCCGCAGCACGCGGACGATGCGCTGCGCGTGCATCAGCGCCTCGTGGGCGCCGGTCACGTCCCTCGCCTCGATCTTCTCGCGGCCGAGCTCGATGTCGAGCGCGAGGCGATCGTAGAGCTTCACGACGAGCATCGGTCCCGAGACCGTGTTTGACGCCGTCGACGCGTACCTGCCCGCTGCGTCTTTGTCGGTTGCCGGCATGGTCCGCCTCCCTGACTAACCCGCCGTCGAGGACGACGACGATGATGATGATGTGGTCTGTGTGCCGCCGTTCGTGAGCGCCGACAGCAGCCCGTTCGACGAGGATCCGCCGAAGGCACTGGTGATGTAGGAGCTCTCGGTCTTCAGCGACGTGAGCGTCGTCTCCAGGTTGTTGAACTCCTGGGTGAGCGCCTGCTGCTGCTCGACGACGACCTGCTGCTCGATCGAGACCTGCGTGCCGATCTCGCTCGAGGTGCTCTGCAGGCTGGCGATCGTCGCGGTGATCTGGCCGCTCGGCGACGCGAGCACCCCGGCGGCGAGGGTCGCCAGGCCCTGGGCCAGGCCCGGCGCGTAGGTGAAGCTGCCGATCGCGGTCGGTGAGGTGATGCCCGGCGTGGCGACCTGGAGGGAGAGCCCGGCGAGGGTGGGGTCACTCGCCGGCGCCGAGAGGAACTGCCCCGTACCCGTAGCGGCGACGCCGTTGATCGTGCCGGCGACGTCGGTCCCGGTGAACGCGCTGCCCGAGGCCAGGCCGAGCTGGTCCGAGCCCGACGAGGAGACGCTGAAGGACTGGGCCGAGCCGTAGGCGGCGGAGGTGATCTGGATCCGCGAGGTCGACCCCTGCGTGACCACCTGGGCGGAGAGGTCGAGGCCGGCGGCGGCGAAGGCGCTGTCGAGGCCCTGGGCCGCGGCGGCGATCGTCTCGCCCGCCGCCGCGCCGTAGCTCGCCTGGGTGCTGCCGGAGGTGACGGTGTAGGTCTCCGCCGCACCGAGCGTCGAGCTCGGCGAGGAGAAGGCCACCGTGCCGGTGTCGGTCGCCTGGGCCGCCGACTGGCTGAGCGTGACGGAGTAGGTCCCGGGCTGGCTGGAGTCGGTGGCGAACGAGAAGCTCACGTCGCCAGGAGACGCCGGGGAGGCGGCCGAGTAGCTGCCGCCCTGGGTGAACAGCGAGGCGATCGCCGTGGGGTTCTGCTCGAAGTCCTGGGCGAAGGTCGTCGCATTGAAGCTCAGCGTCCCGCTGCTGTTGAGCGAGAGGCCGCCGGCGCTGCCCGCGCTCGACCCGTCGGAGAGGCCGGACGTGCCGATCGCCTGGCCGACGGTCGACAGGATCCGCTGGGCGAGGCTCTCCAGGTTGACGTCGCCGTTCAGCGGCCCGGTGATGCCCGAGGTCGGGTCGTAGGCGAGGTCCCCCGAGATCGTCTGGAGCACGGTGTTCGCCGCGTTCACGAAGTTCTGCACCTCCGCGGCCGCCGCCTGGCCGTCGGCGCCGACGGTGATGGTGACCGGGGCGCTCGACGTCGACGAGAGCCGCGATGCTGACGCCGGGCATCAAGCCGGTGACCGTGTTGCTCGCCGAGCTGATCTGGTAGCCGCCGGCACCCCCGAGGCTGATGACGGCGTCCTGCCCGGCGGTGGTCGTCTGCAGGTTGCCGAGGCCGGACCCGGAGAACACGGTGGGGTCGAGCGAGACGTCGTTGCCCGCCCCGGTGGTGTTCGACGCGACCTCGAGGGCGAACTGGTTCTGGCCGACCTGCAGCGCCTGGGCCGTGACGCCGGCGTTCGCTCCGTTGATGGCGGCGACGACGGAGTTGAGCGATCCATTGCCGACCGAGACGTTCTGGGCGGTGACGCTCCCGATCTGCAGGCCTCCCGGGGAGAGCTCGGCCTGGATCGTGCCTCCGCTGCCCGAGGCGAGGGTGACCGGGGTCTGGCCGCTCGCGGCGACGTCCGTCACCGTCGTCGAGGTGCCGTCGACCGAGATAATCCCGTCGGTGCCGTTGACGGCGCTCCCGGCGGAGAGCCCGAGGGCGCTGTTGGCCGAGCCGCTCCCGACCTGAAGGGTCGCCTGCGAGCCCTGCTCGACCGTCGCAAGCTGGAGCGCGCCGCTCTGGCTGACCGAGGCCGAGAGCAGGCCGCCGCTCGCCGTGGTGACCGCCGCGGCCAGCTGCTGCTGGGTGTACTGGCCCTGCGCGAGGGTGAAGGTGTGTTGGGTGCCGTCGATCGACACCGACAGCTGGTCGTTCGAGCCGGTCGTGATGGTCGTCGTGGTCGGCAGGGCGCTCGCGCCGTCGACCGTCGCCCCGGCCGACGCCTGGGTGACGGCGATGGTGTGGGCGCCGAGCGCGAGCCCGCTCCCCGCGAGCGAGGCGATACCGAGGCCCGAGCCGCCCGACGCAACCAGCAAGTCGCCGCTCGCGACGACATCGTTGGCTGAGGCGACCGTCCCGGAGGAGACAAGGGTGTCGGCGGTGGCCAGCTGGTTGACGCTGAAGGTCGTCGAGCCGGGCACCGCGCCGGTGCTGGTGGTGGCGGTCGCCACCGAGGAGTTCGAGGAGGTCGCCGAGACGTCGTTGGCGAACGCGTCCGGCGCGCTGATCGTGTCGGCAGCGCTCTGGAGCGCGGAGAGGTCGCTCTGCACGGTCTGGTAGGCGGAGATCTTCGTGCCGATCGCTGTCTGCTGGTTCTCCAGGTCGATCATCGGTGCCTCGTCGATCTGGAGGTAGGCACTGATGATCTGAGTGGTGGGGAGCCCCGATTCGATGCCGCCAATGGAAACCGGCGCCGCGGAGGATGTGGATGACACGGTCATTGGGACGTCCCCTCGGAGAGGCGACGCCTCCGGAGCCGAAGCCGACCCCGGAGGCGTTCGCCGCTCACGGTTGTCACGTTGTCGTCAGTGAGCCGCAGGCCTCAGATGAGCTTCAGGGCGAGCTGCGGGAGCTGCTGGGCCTGAGCGAGGACGGACACGCCGGACTGCTCGAGGATCTGCAGCGAGGTGTACTGCGACGTCGCCTGCGCCACGTTCACGTCAACGAGGTTGGCGTGCGCCGAGGTCAGGTTCTGCTGGGCGACCGTCACGTTGTTCGACAGCGCCTGGATCTGGTTCTGCGACGCACCGATCGATGCCGCCGAGGAGGCCAGGGTGTTGATGGCCACCTGCACGAGGCTGATCGCCTGGGCGGCGAAGGTGATCGAGGCGACGCTCGCCGACTGCAGGCCGAGGGCCGTGGCCGTCGAGCTGACCAAGCTCACCGTCACCTGGTCGGTGGCCGTGTCCGTCGGGCCGACCTGGAACGTCAGCACCGCGTTCGAACCGTTGAGCAGGCTGATGCCGGCATACTCGGTCGAGTTCGCGATCTGGGTCAGCTGGTTCTGGAGCGCCGTGAACTCCTGCTGGTCGGCGTTGGCCGCCGTCGAGTCCAGCGAGACGTTCGAGTTGGCCGCCTGCGTTGCGATGGTGTTCATCTGCTGCAGGATGGCCGCCTGCTGGTTCATGGCGCCCTGCGCCGTCTGGAGCACCGACACCGCGTTCTCGCGCGTTCGAGACCGAGGCGCCGTAGCCGTTGATCTCGTACTGCAGGGACTGTGCGATGGCGTAGCCGGCGGGGTTGTCCGCGGCGGTCTGGATCTGCAGGCCGGACGAGAGCTGCGAGACCGTGGTCTGCATCGCGCTGTCCGTCGCATTCAGGTTGTTCTCCGCTCCAAGGGCGGCGATGTTGTCGTTGATCATCAGCATTTCGGTTTGTCCTCCTTGACGTTGTTCCCGGGCCCGCACTGCGCCCCGGAGGGGCCTTCCGTAGCCCGCCGGTACCTACGACCGGCGCCCGCGGCGGGTTTAGGAGGAATTGCGAGCCCTTCACCTCGCCGGCGCGTCGGCCGTTAGGCGAGCGTGAACCTCGTCTCGTTGTGCATGATCGTGAAGGACGAGGAGGACGAGCTCCCGCTCGCGCTCCGATCTGCCGTCGGCCTGGTCGACGAGATCGTCATCTACGACACCGGCTCGTCCGACGGGACCGTGGCCGTCGCCCGCCAGCTCGGGCGCGCGTCATCGAGGGTTACTGGGACGACGACTTCTCCCGGGCTCGCAACGCCGCGCTTGCCGAGTGCACCGGAACGTGGATCCTCTGGCTCGACGCCGACGAGACGGTGCACGGGGACTTCCCCGGTCTTCGCGCCCGCCTGGAGCGCCGGCGCGGGCGGGGCCAACGGCTTCGTCATCCCGCTCGAGTCCTTGGAGGGAGCCGGGCTCGGCGGGCACGTCACCTTCCACGCGGCGCGCGCGTCTTCCGCCGCGACGCCTGCTGGTGGGCGCAGCCGCTCCACGAGCAGGTGGTCCTGCGCGCGCGACGGGCGAGATCCCCGTCCTTTCGACGATCCCCGACATCCGGATCCTGCACCGCGGCTACGTCGCGGCGACGACCGACGAGCGCTCGAAGGTCGATCGCAACGTGCGCCTCGCCCGCCAGGCGGTCGCCGACGCCGGCGACGGCCCGGACCGTCCCTACGCGCTCTTCAACCTCGGACGCTCCCTCGCGATGGAGGGCACGCTCGAGGAGGCTGCCGAGGTCCTCCGCGAGGCGGTCTCGACGAGCCCGAACCCCACCGTCCGGCGCGGCGCGCTGCAGAACCTCGTCCGCCTGGAGCTCGTGCGCGAGCGCTTCGAGGACGCCGCGGCACTGCTCGTCGAGCTGCGCGCCGCCTCGTTGCGCCAGATCACCGCCGACATCCTCGAGGCCCAGCTGCACTTCCTGCGCGGCGACCACCAGGCCTGCCTCGATGTGCTCGAGCGCGTGCCCTTCGTCGACCTCGACGACGACGGGTTCGAGCAGGGGAAGCACTCGGTGGCGCACCTGCGCTTCAAGGCGCTGAAGGCGCTCGGGCGACCCGGCGACGCGGCCGACGCGCTGCTCGACGCCCTGCGCTCGCACGGCGTGCTCGACGAACCGCTCCGCTCGCTCGCGACGGCGCTCGTGGAGGCCAGGCGACCGGTGACCGAGATCGCCGCCGCGGTCCGGCCCGAGTGCCTTGCCATCGTGGCGGCGGCCGCGCAGAACCTGGAGCTCCCCCACGCCGACCTGGTGCTCGCGGCGCTCGCCGAGCGTTACCCGGAGCGGCTGGAGCCGCTCGCCGCCGCGAGCCCGATCGCGCCCCACCTGCCGATCGCCCGGGCGCTGTTCTGGTCGTCGCGCCTGCGGGCACGCGACCTGGCGGCCGCGTGCCCGCTCATCGCGATCGGCGGCGACGAAGCGATCGAGGCCCAGGTGCGACTGCGCGCCGCCGCGGCGGCGCACGGCGCGTTCGGCGACGAGCGCGGCGTGGACCTCGCCCGCCGCGCGTTCGTCGCGCTCGCGCCCGGCGAGCGGGCCGCGGCATTCGAGGAGGTGGTACAGATCTCGCCGGCGCTCGCCCCCCTGCTCGGCGCGGGCGCCTCGCGCGCCGTCCACGTGTTCCGCGCGGGCGTGCCGCTTCCCGGCTATGTCAACTGCGCCACGCGGCCGGGCACCGGGGACGCGTGCGTCGACCCGGCCGCGCTGCCGTTCGATCGCGAGAGCGTGCACCGCTTCGTCGCGCGTGACGTGCTCGCCGCGTGCGCTCCCGAGCGGGTCGGCACGCTGCTCGGCGAGTGGTTCCGGATCTGCGCTCCCGGCGCGGCCGTCGAGGTGCGGGTCCCGAACCTCGAGGCCGTGGCGCGGGATCTCCTCGCGGGGGGCGACCTGGAGGCGATCCGCCGCGCCCTGTACGGCGGGCGGCGCTTCGGCGCGCTCGGCGCCGACGAGGCGAACGCCACCGGGTGGACACCGGCGAGCCTCCACGCCGAGCTGGAGGCGGCCGGCTTCGCCCTCGAGCACCTGGAGGCCGGCCCCGAGCTCGTGGCCACCGCCCGGCGGGTCGCGCTCGACGTGCGGCGCGCGGCCGGCCCGGTGCCCGAAGCGAGCGTCGTCGTCCTCGCCGAGGAGGGTGGAGCCCGCCTCGCGGCGGGACTGCGGTCGATGGCGTCGGTCGAGGCGGGGTGCCCGTTCGAGCTGATCGTGCTGGACAACGCCTCGGGCGAGGCGACGGCCGGGCTCCTCGCACAGCTCGGCGGTGACGTCACGGCGTGCCGCAGCCCGCTGCGCCTCGAGCGCTCGCGGGCCCTCGCCGTCGCCGTCGACCTGGCGCGGCGCACCCGTGCTGGTCCTCCTCGAGGAGGGCACCGAGTGCTCGCCGGGCTGGCTGAAGGCCCTCACCGCCTCGCTCGACCGCGCCGGCGACACGGCGGTCAGCGCCAAGGTGCTCGACCGCTCCGGTCTCGTCGTCCATGCGGGCTTCGAGCTGTTCGGCGATCCCGACCGGCGCGGCGAGCCGGTCCTCGTCGCCTCGGCGCGCGCCGAGCGCCTCGGCGCGGCGAGCCCCCGCGTCTCAACGGCGGCGGCGGTCGACGCGCTCGGCCCCGGCTGTGTCGCGCTGCACCGCTCGACGTGGCAGTCGGTCGGCGGCGTCGGCGCTGGCTACGGCGCCCTCGACGCGATGCTGGACCTCTCGCTTCGCGTCGCGGCGCGTGGCGGGCACCTCTTCTACGAGCCCAGCTGCGAGGTCGTCGTGCCCGATGGCGCGGCCGCCGAGGACCCGGCAGGGCGCCGCCGCCTCGCCTACCGCTGGAGCGGGCGCGCCGGGCTCGCCCCGATCCCCGAGCGCCGCGTGACGCGCGCCAGCCTGCTGCCGAGCACGACCCTCGTCGACCGCATCGAGGCCGGGGGCGCCGGCATCCCCGTGCCACCCGAGACCCGTGCCGGCGGCTGCAACCTCGTCGGGGACTTCGACGGCGTCGCGACCACCTCGGGGGGCGTCCTCGGCTACGCGGCAGCGCTCCGCCACGCCGGCGCCGGCCTCGCACCGCTCGCCTACTCGACGGGCCAGGCCCGCGCGGCGGGGGCTCCGGGCGACGCCGACCCGTTCAGCTTCGCCACGACGCTGCTCTGCGTGGAGGGCGCCGAGCTCGTGCCGTACGTCGCGGCAGTCGGACTGGAGTCGCTGCGGGACCGCTACACGGTCGGCGCATGGAGCTGGCCGCTCGGCGCGCCGGCGTGCGACACCGTGGCCGAGGCGAGCATGGTGCACGAGATCTGGGTGCCGAGCGACTTCACCCGGCGCGCCATCGCCGGTGCCACCGACCGCGCCGTCCTGCGACTGCCCCCGGCGGTGCTCGCGCCGCCCCCACCGGGACGGAGCCGTGCCGAGCTCGGGCTCCCCGCCGGGTACCTCGTGGCGACGGTCGCCGAGATCGGCACCGGGCAGCAGGGCGAGCTCGACTGCGCCAACCCCACCGGCGCGATCCGTGCCTACCGCGACGCGTTCGGCGCCGGCGGCTCGGCCGGGCTCGTCGTGCGGCTCTGTGGGACCGGGGGCGAGCGTGCCGCCGCGGCGTGCCGGGAGGCTGCGGCCGGTCGTGACGACATCGTCCTCCTCACCGGCACGCTCGCGCCCGGCGAGGAGGACGAGCTCCTCGCCCAGGCGGACTGCTATCTCTCCGTTCACCGCTCGACGGCCTTCGCCCTGCCGCTCGCGGCGCGATGGCGGCGGGCAAGCCGGTGGTCGCCACCGCCTATGGAGGGTGCTGCGAGTACCTCGACGAGGACCACGCTGCCATGGTCCCCTTCACGCTCGTCACCACCACCGTGGAGCAGCGGCCGTTCCCGGCGGGGGTCCGCTGGGCCGAGCCCGACCTGGATGAAGCAGCGCGCGCCCTTCGGCGCTTCGCCGACGACGCTGCCCTCGGCCGCGAGACGGGTGAGCGCGCCCGGGCCGAGGTCGAGCGGCTCTACTCCCCCGCCGTCGCTGCCAAGTCGATCCGCCGCCGGCTGGGCGAGCTCGACGCGGCGAGGCGGGCACGATGAATGACATCGGTGGAAGTTCCCACGTGCGCTGCTCTATGGGAGCAAACGGAGTTTCGGTTCCACCTTGTATCGGCCCGCGCGACTCGCGCTCGGATGTACCGCGGGCGGCGGAAGCCCGGAACGGCCCGTCGTGCCGACGTCGTTCGCTGGCCCGGACACCAATGGGGCTGAAACGGAGTGAGATCGCGTGAAGATGCCCGGGGCGGGCTGCCGCGGCCGTGCCACCACAGCGCCGGAGACCGCCCGTACGGGCTGCGTAATCCGGCGTCCTGCGCTAGCTGCACTGACACATCCGTGCCGGGGAGCGGTCACACGTGCTGATCACGCTGCGCCGGCCGCCTCGCGCCGCTCCTGTGGGAGCCGACTTATACCCACCAGAGATTTTCTCTTAAACATGCCCGAAATCCCATTGCTATTCAGAGACGACTTCTATATCTTGATCCCATTCGAGGCGTTGTGCTACTGCGCTTCGGTTCCCGTACTTGAGGGTGAGAAATCACCGCGGACTGTCTGTGGCGGACGGCGAGGATAAAGAGAACGATGACTGTCGCAGCCCCTCGGGGCACTGACCGGGGTGGTTCGATCCACCGGAGTGGCACGGTCCACCGTCGTGCCGACGGCCAGTCGGTCGAGATGACCGAACCTGCCGACTGCACCGCGCTCTGGGAGCGATTCTGGGCAACGCGCGACCGCGACGCCCGGAACGACCTCATCCTCGCCTACGAGCCCCTCGTGCACACCGTCGTCTCCCGCCTCCCCGCCAACGTGCGCGCCTACTGGGAGGTCGACGACCTCCGCAGCTTCGGGCTGCTCGGCCTCGTCGAGGCGATCGACCGCTGGGAGCCTTCGGCGACGACGTCCCGCTTCGCCACCTATGCGACCAAGCGCGTCCGTGGCGCGATCTTCGACGAGCTGCGCCGCCTCGACTGGCTGCCCCGCACGGTTCGCCGCCGGGTCATCTCCTACCGGGCGACCGTCGACGCGCTCTCGAGCGAGCTCGGCCGGGTGCCGGGCACGACCGAGGTGCTCTCTTCGATGGGCGTCGACGGGCGCGCCGGCACCGACCTGCTCGCCGAGGTCCAGTCGGCCCAGCTCCTGCACCTCCAGCACAGCGTCGGCAGCGACCAGCCGGACGAGGACGTGCGCCTGATCGACCTGCTCGCCTCGGACCGGGATGTCGAGCCGGAGCTGCAGGTGCTCGCGTCCGAGCGGATCGCGGAGATCCGCCAGGCCGTGACGAAGCTCCCCGACCGACAGCGCACCGTCGTGACGCTGCACTTCCTGGCCGGACTCACCCAGGAGCAGATCGGGGCGATGCTCGGCGTGAGCAACTCACGCGTCTGCCAGATCGAGGCCTCGGCGATCCAGACGTTGCGGCGCCTCCTCGTCTCCTCGGACGCCGATCAGCTGGGCGCCACGGCCGAAGCCGGCTGAGGCGCCCGGCGCGCCCACGCCGGGCCAGCTCCTCCACCCCGGCACCTTCACCCCGGCTCCTCCACCGCCGCGCTAGGCCTGCGCGTCGCGCCACGACCGCGCGTCAGCCACGCCGGTCTCCCGGCCGGCCTCAGCGCTTCGCGACGTGCTTGTCGAACCAGGCGAGGGTCCGGCCCCAGGCGTCCGCGGCGCCCGCCCGGTCGAAGACGGCGGGCCGATCGTCGCAGTGGAAGCCGTGCTGGGCCTCGGCGTAGCGCACGACCTCCGTCGACACCGACGCCGTCGCCGCCGCCTCGCGAAGCGCCTCGACGTCCGCCACCGGGATCCCCTGGTCCCGGTCGCCGTAGCAGCCGAGCCACGGCGCCTTAAGCGCCGGCGCCCGCTCGACCAGGCTCGGCAGCCCGAAGCGGCCCTCGGCGATCCCTCCGCCGTAAAAGGTCGCCGCCGCGCCGAGCGGGAGCTGCGTGGCGGCGAAGAGCGCGACGGTGCCGCCCATGCAGAAGCCGACGATCGCGATGCGCCGGAGCGGGAAGCCGGACGCCTCCAAGTGGGCGACGGCCGCCTCGAGGTCGGTGCTCAGCCCCGCACGGTCGAGCGTCTGCATGACGGGCATGACGGCGCCGATGTCCTCGTAGGAGAACACGGGCGAGCCCTGGCGGTGGAAGAGCGCCGGAGCCACCGCCGTCCAGCCCGCCTCGGCGAAGCGCCGACAGACGTCTTCGATGTGGGTCGTGACGCCGAAGGCCTCCTGCACCACGACGACGCCGCCCCGCGCGCCCTCCTCGGGCATCGCCTCGTACGTCGGCATCGGGCCGTCCCCCGTCGCGAGCTCGATCGTCCGCGTCGCCATGCATTCTCCTCCGAGGATCGTCCGGCCGGTCGCTCCGGCCGCAGCGACGCTACCGAACGCGCTCTGCGCCGTCGCTGTCGCCTGCCGGTGGCCTCGCTGTGCCCCATCGCGCTCGCTGTGCCCCATCGCGCTCGCTGTGCCCCATCGCGCTCGCTGTGCCCCATCGCGATCGTGCGCTCACTGCAATGTTATACTCACCGCAACATGACGACCGTCGCCGACCCCCCCGACGAAGAGCTCGCCGAGCAGGCGCCCGGACGGCGTGACCGGAAGAAGCTCGCGACCCGGCGGGCGCTGCGCCTCGCCGCCCTCGACCTGGTCGGCGAGCGCGGCCTCGCCCACGTCACGGTGGAGGACATCGCCGAGGCGGCCGACGTCTCGACCCGGACTTTCTTCAACTACTTCCCGACGAAGGAGGCCGCGGTCCTCGGCGACGACCCGGAGAAGATCGACCGGATGCGTGAGCGCCTCCTCGCTCGCCCCGCCGACGAGCCGCCGCTCGAGGCGATGCGCGCCGTCACGGCGGAGGAGCTCGCAGCCTTCGCGGCTGAGGTGGACGAGCTCGGCGAGGGGCAGGAGACGTGGCTCCGGCGCTTCCAGCTCGTGCGCGACGAGCCGCACCTGCGGGCAGCGCACAGCGCGCGGTCGTTCGCCACCGAGCGGATCTGCGCCGCGGCGCTCGCCGCGCGCCTCGGGGTCGACCCTGAGCGCGACCTGTTCCCCGCCCTCGTCGCCGCCGCCGGCGTCGCGGCGAGCCGTGTGGCGGTCTTCTTCTGGGCGGCGTCGGGAGGCTCGGACTCGCTCCTGGCGCTCCTCGACGCCGCCTTCGACTCGCTCGCCGCCGGGCTGTCGGTGGAGCGACGGCCGAGCACATGTGATCGAAGCGTCCGGGCCGAGCGCGCCTGTGCGGCACCTCGCAGCGGAGAACCGAGGAGAGCGAGCAGATGACAGAGATCGCCGGCACGCCCCCGGCCGTTAAGCAGGGCACCGGAGCGCGCGCGCCCCTCGGCCACCGCCGGGTGATGTTCGTCATCGGGGCGCTGATGCTCGGGATGTTCCTCGCCGCCCTCGACCAGACGATCGTCTCGACCGCGCTCCCGACCATCGCCGCGGACCTCCACGGGAGCTCGCACATCTCCTGGATCGTGGTCGCCTACCTGCTGGCCACGACGGTGTCGACGCCGCTGTGGGGCAAGCTCGGCGACCTCTACGGCCGGAAGGGCTTCTTCCAAGCGGCCATCCTCATCTTCCTCGCCGGCTCGATCCTGTCCGGCCTCAGCCACTCGATGATCGAGCTCATCGCCTTCCGGGCCCTCCAGGGCCTCGGCGGCGGCGGCCTGATGGTCGGTGCCCAGGCGATCATCGGCGACGTCGTCTCGCCCCGCGACCGCGGCAAGTACATGGGGCTGTTCGGCGCGGTGTTCGGTATCGCGAGCGTCCTCGGCCCGCTCCTCGGCGGCGTCTTCGTCGACGACCTCTCCTGGCGCTGGATCTTCTACATCAACCTGCCGATCGGCGCGGTCGCCCTGGCCGTCGTCGCGAGCGCGGTTCCCGGGCATCTGAGCCGCATCCACCACGTGATCGACTACCTCGGCGCGGTACTGCTCACCGTCGGCGCAACCTGCCTCGTGCTGCTGACGAGCCTCGGCGGCACGACCTACGCCTGGGGGTCGTTCCCGATCGTCCTCCTCGGCGTCCTCGGCGTCGTGTTCACCGTGCTGTTCGTCGTCGTCGAACGGCGCGCCGCAGAGCCGATCCTGCCGCTCCACCTGTTCTCGAACCGGACGTTCTCGGTGACGAGCGTCGTCGGCTTCATCGTCGGCTTCGCGATGTTCGGCGCGATCACCTACCTGCCGTACTTCTTCCAGGAGGTCCACGGCCTCACGCCGACGAGCTCGGGCCTCCAGCTCCTGCCGCTGATGGCCGGTCTGCTGCTCGTCTCCGTCGTGTCGGGCCAGCTGATCTCGAGGACGGGGCGCTACCGCGCCTGGCCGGTCATCGGCACGGCGCTCATGACGATCGGCCTGTACCTGCTGTCGCGGATGACGCCGACGACCGGCGGGCTGCTCGAGTCGCTCTACATGGTCCTCCTCGGCATGGGCATCGGCGGGGTGCTCCAGGTGCTCGTCCTCGTCGTGCAGAACGCCGTCCCCTACGGCGAGCTCGGCGTCGCGACCTCGGGGGCGACGTTCTTCCGCTCGATCGGCGGCTCCTTCGGCACGGCGATCTTCGGCGCGATCTATACGAACGTCCTCGTCGGGAACCTCCTCCGCCACCTGGCCGGCCGCTCGCTTCCCTCGGGCATCAAGCTCGCCAACCTGACGCCGGCACAGCTCGACCGGCTGCCGTCGCCCGTGCGCCACGCGATCATCGACGGCTACGCCCAGTCGATCCAGACGGTGTTCCTCATCGCGGTGCCGGTGGCGTTCCTCGCTTTCTTCTTCACCTGGCTCATCCCCCACCTGGAGCTGCGCCGTGCTGTCGGCGGCGCCGCCGAGTCGTCGGGGCCCAAAGGCCCGGTCCCGGCCGTTGTAGGGTCGGTGCCGGAGGCGGCGGTCGCTTCCACGGGAACGGTGCCGGGCACCGATCCCGCATGAGCGCAGACCGGTAGCGGCGGGGCCTGCCGCCACCGCCCGCTCTGCCGGGCGACACCCCGAGCAACCTCGAGGAGGGACCCCCGTGAACGGCCTCTACGCCCGGCTGAGCCGCACCGTCGTCCGCTACCGGTGGGTGGTGATCGCGCTGTGGATCGTCGTCGTGATCGTCTCCTCCCGGGCGCTCCCCTCGCTCGGGAGCGAGGTCAACAACAACAACAGCCAGTTCCTCCCGGCGAGCGCCCCGAGCTCGAAGGCGGCCACGCTCGCGGCGCCGATCCTCGGCGGCTCGAGCAGCGACACCTCCGTCACGATCGTCGCCGCGCGCTCGGGGGCCCAGCTGACGGCCGCGGACCTGGCCGGGCTCGCGCGCGAGGTCGCGGCGGTCGACCGGATCCACCGGGTCATCTCGGCCCGCGTGCTCGGCGTCTCCCACGACGGCCAGGCCGCACAGATCCTGGTGCTGGCGCGCATCAACCCGGCCGACATCGCCACCCAGACCACGTTCGTCAACGCGCTTCAGGCGACGCTCCCCCACGCGGGCGTGCCGCCCGGGCTCGAGCTCCACCTCGCCGGTGCGGTGGCGACGAACGTCGCCAACCAGAAGGGCTCGAACGCCGCAGGCAACAAGACGCAGCGCCTCTCGTTCCTCTTCATCATCGTGCTGTTGCTGCTGATCTTCCGCTCCATCCTGGCGCCGATCGTCACCCTGCTCCCGTCGGCCTTCGCGCTCGTCATCTCGATGCGCTTCATCGGCGGGCTCGGCGCGGACGGGCTGAAGATCTCGGAGATCACCGAGCTGCTCCTCATCGTCCTGCTCCTCGGCGCCGGCACGGACTACGGCCTGTTCCTCGTGTTCCGCGTCCGGGAGGAGGTCCGGCGCGGCCTCGAGCCACGTGACGCCGTCGTGCACGCCCTCGAGCGGGTCGGCGAGTCGATCAGCGCCTCGGCCGGCACCGTGGTCTTCGCGCTGCTCACCTTGTTGCTGGCGAGCTTCGGCATCTACCGCGACCTCGGGGTGCCGCTCGCGCTCGGCGTCGCCGTCATGCTGGTGGCGGGCCTGACTCTGCTCCCGGCGCTGCTGGCGGTCTGCGGCCGGGCGCTGTTCTGGCCCTCCGCCGCCGTGGCGGGGGGCGACCGCGACGGCACCTGGGGGCGGGTCGCCCAACGGCTCGTCCGCCGGCCGGCCCTGACGCTCGCCGTCGGGGTCGTGCTCTTCGGCGGGCTCTCCTTCGGTGCTCTCAACTACCACAACTCGGGCTTCGGCGGCGCGCTGAACGCCCCCGCCGGGTCGGACGCGGCTGCCGGCAACGCCCTCGTGGCGAAGCACTACCCCGAGGCGAGCACCAACCCGGCGAACCTCGTCCTCGTCTTCACCTCGCCGATCTGGGACCATCCGGCCTCGGTCGCGACCGCCCAGGCCTCGCTCGCCACCTCCGGAGCCTTCCGCCAGCTCGCCGGGCCGTTCAACCCGAACGGCTCCACGCTGACGCCGAGCCAGTACGCCGCGCTCCACCGGGCCCTCGGCAACCCGCTCCGCCTGCCATCGGTCGAACCGGCAGGCAGCCGCTTCTCCCTCGAGGAGTACAACGCCTACCGCTCCACCGCCGCCTTCGTGAGCGGCAACGGGCGGACGATCCAGTTCCTCGCGACCCTGAGGGCGGGCGACCAGGCGTCGACGTCCGCGTTGCAGGCGACGCCGCAGATCCGCGCCGTCGTTGCCACGGCAGCGGCACGGGCCGGGGCGTCGGCGAACGGCGTCGCCGGCGAGGCGGCGGCGCTCTACGACGTCAGCAGCACGTCGAACCACGACCTCACGCGGATCGTGCCGATCGCCATCCTGGCGATCGGCATCCTCCTGTCGCTGGTGCTGCGCAGCCTGGTCGCCGAGCTCTACCTGATCATCAGCGTCGGCCTCTCCTACTTCGCCGCGCTCGGCGTGTCGACGATCATCTTCATCGACATCGGCGGGTCGGGCGGCCTGACCTTCGTGCTGCCGTTCCTTATGTTCATCTTCCTTCTGGCGCTCGGTGAGGACTACAACATCCTCGTCATGACGCGCATCCGGGAGGAGGCGCACCGGTTGCCGTTGCGTGACGCCGTGGTGCGGGCGGTCGGGCGCACCGGGCCGACGGTCACCTCGGCGGGCCTCGTCCTCGCCGGGACCTTCGGGGTGCTCGCCGTCTCGGCCGGCAACGGGCCCGGTGCCGACCAGATCCGTGACATCGGCGTCGCCCTCGCCATCGGCATCTTGATGGACACCTTCCTCGTCCGCACGCTCCTCGTGCCCTCGACGGTGGCGCTGCTCGGCCGCTGGAACTGGTGGCCGTCGCGCGTGGCGATGGACGCCGTGCCGGACACCAGGCGCCCCGTCGGGGCGAGCGTGGCCGCCGGGGGGCTGCCCGGCGCCGAGGACGTCTGAGCAGGTGCGTCCCTGGAGCGCCGAGTACGCGGGCCGGATCGAGGAGCGCGAGCTCCACAGCAGCGCGCTCGAGGGCAATCGCCTCGGCGACCCGGCGTCCCGCCCGATCTGGATCTACCTGCCGCCCGGCTACGACGACGATCCCGGCCGGCGCTACCCCGTCATCTACTTCCTGCACCCCTTCGGGGGCATGGTGACGCGCTGGGGCAACCGGCCGACGTTCCACCCTTCGGTGCCCGAGCTCCTCGACGGGTGCTTCGCCGCCGGCGACGCCCCCGCGTGCATCGTCGCCTACGTCGACGGCTGGACCTCGCTCGGCGGCGGCCAGTTCGTCGACTCCCCCGCGACCGGCCGCTACCACACCTACCTCTGCGAGGACGTCGTGGGCTACGTCGACGCCAACTTCCGGACCCTTCCGGGCCCGGGGCACCGCGCGCTGCAGGGCAAGTCGAGCGGCGGCTTCGGCGCTGCCGTGAACGCCATGCTCCGCCCCGACGTGTTCGGTGCCTTCGCCTCCCACGCCGGCGACGCCGGCTACGAGCTGTGCTACCTGCGGGAGATCGCCGACGCCTACCGGGCGCTTCGTGACCGCTACGACGGCTCCTACGACGCCTTCTTCGCCGAGTTCCACGCGTGCCAGCCCGTGTCGAGGCGCGAGGACGGCGCCCTCGTGATGGTCTACGCCATGGCGGCCTGCTTCTCCGCCGACGAGGACGGGACGGTCCGGCTGCCGTTCGACACCCGCACCGGCGCCGTCGTGGCAGAGGTCTGGGAGCGATGGCTCGCCTGGGACCCGATCCGGATGGTCGCTCGCCACCGCGAGGCCCTCGCGTCGCTCGGCGGCATCTGGATCGACGCCGGCCGCGCCGACGACTTCTACTTCGACGTGAGCGGCCGGCTGCTCGTGGAGGAGCTCCGCCGCAACGGCATCGACGACGTCGTGTTCGAGCTGTTCGACGGGACCCACAGCGGGACGGACCACCGCTACCCGCTCGCCGCCGCCTACCTCGCAAGGCGGATCTCCCGGCCCTGAGCGGTCAGCGCTGGGGTCGGTCAGCGCTGGGGTCGGTCCGGCGTGTCAGGACTCCTCGCCGCCGTCCTCGTCCTCCGGCGCGGGCAGCGAAGCGGGATCGAGGCGGTGGAACGGCGGGCGGACGACGCGTGCCGCGACGTCGCTGCCGCGCACGTCGATGACGACGGACACGCCGTCGCGGACGTTCGGCGGCAAGAACGCGAGCCCGATCCCCCGCCCGAGGACCGGTGAGAAGTTGCCGCTCGTGACGAGACCGGCCCGCTTGCCGACGAGGTAGCAGGCGTCGCCGGCGCGGGGCGGGCGACGCCCCGGCGTGACGACCCCGCGCAGGAGCCGCTTGACCCCGGCCTCGCGCTCGGCCGCCAAGGCCGCGCGACCGCGGAAATCGCCCTTGTCCCACGCGACGACCCAGCCCAGATTGGCCTGGAGCGGCGTGATCCCCGGACCGAGCTCGTGGGAGTGCAGCGGCAGCCCCGCCTCGAGGCGCAGGGTGTCGCGCGCGCCGAGCCCGGCCGGCTCGACGCCCGCGGCGAGCAGCGCCCGCCAGAAGCCGACGGCCGCCTCGGCCGGCACGGCGCACTCGACCCCGTCCTCGCCCGTGTAGCCAGTGCCCGCCGCGATGCACGGGGTCCCCGGCGAACTCGAAGGGGGCGACCCCGAAGCGGCGGCACCGCCGCCGCGTCGGGCGAGACCGTGCTGAGCCTGACGCGTGCCACGGGCCCCTGCACGGCGAGCACGACGCGCTCGCCGGTGACGTCCTCCCCGCCGACGGCCTCGCGCACGCCAGCGGTGTTCGAGGCGTTCGGCATCACGTCGAAGCGCTCCGGGGCCACCCACCACACGATCAGGTCGTCGAGGACCGAGGCGTCCTTCTCGGCGAGCAGGTGCGTGTACTGGGCCCGTCCCGGCGCCACCTTGGCGAGGTCGTTGGTGAAGCTCCCCTGGAGGCGGGCGAAGGCGTCGGGACCCTCGACGCGGACGGTGCCGAGATGGCTGACGTCGAACACGACGGCGTCCGAACGGCAGGCCAGGTGCTCGGCGAGCGTTCCCGACGGGTACGACAGCGGCATCTCCCACCCGCCGAACTCGACCAGCTTGGCGCCGAGCTCCTCGTGCTCGGAGCGCAGCGTCGTCTGGCGCAGCGTCACGCGCTTCGCCGGGAACGGACCCGGGGCGGCGCGTCGGCGGGGCGCGCCACGTCGCGCACGGAGCCGGCGAGCCGCGCCTTCAACAAGAGGTTGGCGTAGTCCCTGCGGTAGAGGATGCGCACGTTCACGTCAGGGTAGAGCTCCGTGAGGCGGCGGAGCTTGCGGTTCTTCGGGGTGACGAGGTCCTGGCGGAGCGTCGTCAGCTCCAGGAACTGGCCGTGGTCCGGCAGGAAGAAGTCCGGCCGGAACGCCCAGTTCGGGCGGCCCCGCTCGTCCCAGCCGAGCACGAACTCCACCGGCTCATACTCCCAGGCGATGCCGTAGAAGTCGAGGAGCTCGGCGAGCTGGCGCTCCGACTCGTGCGCGAAGGCACTGGGCCGGGCGTGCGCGGCGCGGCAGCGGCGCTCGATCGCCTAGCCCCCCTTGGCGACGCGGCGCGGCGCGCCCGCAGGCGCGGCGTCGACGGGCAGGGCTGCGGCCTCGCTAGCGCGTGTGACGTCGATCCCGTGGATCGCGGCGTCGATCTCGTCGACGACGCCGGCCAGGGGCACGATGTTGAAGACGCCCTGGCCGCCGCGGAGCAGGTCGACGATCTCCTCGCCGGTGCGGGCGAGCACCGAGCCACCGCCGGCGAGCACGAGGTTCGCCGTGGCGAGGTCCTCGCCGGACTCGCGCAGGCAGGCGATCGCCCGCCGGGCCTGCTGGAGGTTGACGCCGGCGTCGAGCAGCTGCTTGATCACCTTCAGCTCGAGCAGGTCCCGGTAGGAGTAGAGGCGCTGGGAGCCGCTCCCCTTCGCGTCGGCGAGCGACGGGCGCAGCAGGTCCGTACGCGCCCAGTAGTCGAGCTGACGGTAGGTGATCCCGACGAACTTGCAGACCTGTGGGCCTCGGTACCCCGTCTCGCTCATTGCGCACCCGCCTCCCGCGTGGGCTACCCGGCACCCGCCGGCGTGTGCCCTCGGGTGCCGCGGTCGCCAGCCCTGCGTGTCGCCAGCCGCTGACGACAGGGCCGTAACTACGCTGATGTCAGGAGGTTACGACGGGGGCGCCCCCGCGTCAACGACGCTCGCCCCGCGTGCCGGCCCGTGCGCGGTGACACGCCCTGGCCGGGCGGCGGAGGTGCCCGCACCGGCGGGCGGACGAGCGACCTGCGGATGGGCGAGCGCCGGGCGGGCGACCCTCGCCGCGACCCGGTGCGGTCAGTGGGAGAAGTCCTCGGGCCGGACGTCGTCCAGGAACTCGCGGAACTGGCTCACCAGCTCCTCGGAGGCCTCACCCGACTCGTCCGGCTCTTCCTCGGTCTCGATGACGATGCCGGCGGTCTCCATCAGCCCCTCCTCGACGTAGATCGGCGAGCCGGTGCGCGCCGCGAGGGCGACGGCGTCCGAGGGTCGGGAGGAGATCTCCACGTGGCGACCCCCGACGTCGAGGTGGATCTCCGCGAAGTACGTGTCGTCGCGCACCTCGGTCACGACGACGCGGACGAGGCGCGCACCAAGCGCCTCCAGGAGATCCTTCATCAGGTCGTGGGTCATCGGCCGGGGGACTTCCACCCCCTGGAGCGCGAAGGCGATCGCCGTCGCCTCGGGGGCACCGATGAAGATCGGCAGCGACCGGACACCCTCCTTTTCCTGCAGAAGGATGACCGGGTTGTTCGACTGCAGGTCCACCTGGACCGCTGTCAGCCGCACCTCCATCATGTAACGAATTTACCCTGATTGGAGCGGCGTCGGGTAGGCCGCCCCGTTGCCGTAGAGCGCAGCCTCCACCGGGGCCCGTTCCTCGTCGAGGCGGGCCGGGTCGACGACGTGGATCCCCGGCAGGTTGCGGTATCGCTCGGCGGCATCCAATCCGTAGCCGACCAGGAAGTCGTCGGGAACCTCCGCCCCGACGTAGCGGAGGGGGACCGGCAGGATCCGGCGCGCCGGGCGGTCGAGGAGCGCGCAGACCTCGACCCGGCGCGCCCCGCGCTGGGCGAGGAGTCCGACGACGTAGCCGGAGGAGAGCCCGGTGTCGATGACATCCTCGACGAGGACGACGTTGAGGCCGCGTACGTCGATGTCGATGTCCTTCAGGATGCGGACGCGCGCCGAGCCGCCTGCGTAGGCGCTGAGCGCCAGGAAGTCGAGCACGCACGGCACGTCGATCGCCCTCGCGAGGTCCGCGACGAGGCAGACGCTGCCCTTCAGCACGCCGACCAGCGCCAGCCCCTCGGGGTGGTCTGCGGAGATCTCCGCGCCGAGCCTGCGCACGAGCTCGGCGATCTCCTCCGCCCGGAACAGGGTCCGCGGCTTGCCGCTCACCGCTCCCCCACCTCGCGGCGAAGCCTGCGGCGCCTAGCCGCCGGTGAGGTCGCGCAGCTCGGCGCGCAGCAGCGCCGCCTGCAGCGAGGAGCCGAGCTCGGCCAGTTCGGCCAGGTCGGCGTGCGCGCGCTCACGAGCGGCGGGGTTGCGCTGGCGCAGCAACGGGGTCACCACCTGCCCGAACAGGCTCCCCTCCCGCTCGGCGGCGTGCTTGAAGGTCCGCAGGTGCCGCGACTCGATGCCGAACCGCCGGAACCCGGCCGCGATCCGGGCGACGATCAGGGCCTCCTCGTCGTAGCAGCGCACGCCGGCGATCTCCCGCCCGGCGATCAGGCCGAACTCCTCCAGCTCCGCCACGAGCTCCACGCCCTCGCCGATCGCCGAGGCGAGCTCCCCGGCGGTCAGGCTGGCGCCGCTAACCGACCCGGGCGGGTGGGCCGCCGGTCCCGGCTCCACCGGCGGCGGGGCGCTGGCGGGGACGTCCGCGGGCGCCTCGGCGGTGACCTCGACGGCGACCTCGATCGCGCCGGCCGTCGCGGCCGCGGCTCCGGTGCGGGCACCGGAGCGGGCGATCCTCGGCCCGGTCGAGGGATGCCCGGCTCTCCCGCCGCCGGCGCTCGCGCCGGGCTCCTCGGCGGACAGGCGTGCCCCACCCGCCGGGACCGCGCGCACCGCCGTGGCCCGACGCGGCCCCTCGGCCCGTGCCGCGACCGTTGCCGCGACGGGGGCTTGCTGGAGCGAGGCGCGCTCGCCCCACGGCCCGCGCGGGACCGCCCAGGGTCGTCCTCGGCGGCCGCTGCGGCGCCAGCCGGCGCGGCGACCGGTTCCGGGTCGCACTCGCCCTCAGGCGGTGCTGCTGGGACGATCGCCGGGCGCGAGTGGCGGCCGAGGCCGATGGCGGCGTCGTGGTGCAGGCCGAACCCGTTCTCGCCTGCCGGGTGCGCCTGGGGAGGCGCGCCGACGTGGCTCGCGACGAGCTCGCGGGGGCCGCCGGACCCGCCGGTCGAGGAGGCGTCGAGCACGTCGTCGCCGTCTTCGTCGGCCTCGCCGTCCTCGTCGGTCTCGTCGAAGAGGGAGGGGGACGACGGCAGCGCCGTGACGCCGCCTTCCAGACGCCCCTTGATCACCTTCAGGGGGAGGAAGTGCTCACGTTGCTGGCGGAGGATCCAGCGCAGCCGCTCGACGTCGGGCTCGTAGAACTTGCGGTAGCCCGACGGCGTGCGCTCCGGGTGGATCAGGCCGCGGCTTTCGAGGAACCGGATCTTGGAGATGGTGACGTCGGGGAACTCCTCGACGATCAGCTCCAGCACCTCCCGGATCGACAGGTAGCTCCGCTCTCCGCCGTTGCGCCCCACGGCCCGGCTCACCCCGCGCGAGCTGCGAGGAAGACAAGCTTGAACTTGCCGACTTGCACCTCGTCGCCGCTGGACAGCGCGGCCTCCTCGATCCGCTCCCGGTTGACGTACGTCCCGTTCAGGGAGCCGACGTCACGCAGGCGGTACTGGCCGTTGGTGCGCTGGAACTCCGCGTGGCGGCGCGAGACCGTGATGTCGTCGAGGAAGATGTCGCTCTCGGGATGGCGCCCGACGCGCGTCACGTCCTGGTCCAGCACGTACTTCGAGCCGGTGGCCGGGCCGCGCTTGACGATGAGGACACCCGTTCCCTCGGCCAGCTCGCCGACGGCGACCCCGAGCTCCTCCTCCCCGACATCGCCCGACGCGTCGTCGGGGACGAAGGCGACGGTGGTGTCCGTGCCGGCCGCGAGCACCGCCCCGCACGACGAGCAGAAGTTCACCCCTGGCGGGTTCCGGTGGCCGCAGTTGTGACAGAACACGTCAACCACGGTAGCCGTTCGTACCCCCTCGCGCCCCGGCCGCCTCGGGGGCCGTGACGCCACCTCGGCCCTCAGGAAGCGGTCAGCGCGCGATAGGCCTCGGCGTCGAGCAGGCCTTCCGCGGCGCCATCGCCGGCGAGCTCGATGGCACAGATCCAGCCGGCACCGTACGGATCCTCGTTGAGCCGCTCGGGCTTGGAGGACAGCTCGCCGTTCACCTCGGCGACGCGGCCGGCGAGCGGCGCGTAGATCTCCGACACCGACTTCGTCGACTCGACCTCGCCGAGGGTGGCGCCCCGCTCGACGTCGGCGCCCACCTCCGGCAGCTGCACGAAGACCACGTCGCCGAGCGCTTCTTGCGCGAAGTCCGTGATGCCGACGACGGCCCGCCCGTCCTCGAGCCGCACCCATTCGTGGTCGGAGGTGTATCGCAGTTCGTCAGGGAGATTCACGGCCGCCATGGTACCCACGCCGCGGCCCCACCGCCCCTGCCGATCCTGCGCCCGCGGCGCGCCCCTCCTGAGGCGAACAGCCGGCGGCTGTGGTCGCCCTCAGTCGCCGCGGAGGATCGAGTTGATCTCCGCGACGGCACGCGCCGCCCGGTCCGCCGAGGCACGCTCGCTGTCGCCCTCGGCGTACACGTGGGTGATCGCCTCTTCGGGGTCGGGCACGACGAGCGTCCAGCCGGTGGCGTCCACCGTCTTCACGCCGTCGACAAGGATCACCTCGTCCGAGCGCGCCCGCTCGACGACGCTTCGCATCACCGTCCCCTTCTGCTCGAAGGGCGTGCGCACCTCCTCGTGCACGACGTGCACCTCGGGGAGGTCGGCGACGACCGACGACAGGCGCGTTCCCTGGACCGCCAGCAGGCCGAGCAGCCGGACGAGGGTGGCGACGGCGTCAAAGGCGGCGAGGAATCGCGGGAACATGAAGCCGCCCTCGGTGTTCGCCGCGAAGTCGACGCTCCCTTCGCGCGCGAGGTCCATGAGGTGGGAGCTGCCGAGCTTCGCCCAGGCGACCTCGGCGCCGAGGTCCGCCGCGATCTCATTCACCCGCCAGCTGGCGTTCACCGGGACCCCGATCGAGGCGTGCTCGGTGGAGCGGGCCACGAGGCTCGCGAGCGCCAGCAGGGCCTCGTCGTCGCTCAGCACGCGCCCGGTGTCGTCGACGAGCGTCAGCTGCTCGCCATCGGGGCCGATGACCGCCCCGAGATGCGCCCCCGACGAGCGGACCAGCTCGCCGAGGCGGTTCGCATGGACCGACCGGTCGAAGCTGAGGAGGCCGGCGGTGGACAGCATTGGGTTCACCACGAGCACCTCGGCGCCGAGCTTGGCGAGCACCATCGGCATCACGAAGCTCGCGGTCCCGAAGGCGTAGTCGAGCACGAGCTTGAAGCGCGCCGCGTTGACCGCCTTCAGGTCGACCCCGTCGATCAGCGACGCGGCGTACAGCTCGGCGGTGCGCGGCGGGAAGTCGATGTCGCCGATCTCGGCGGCGAGCACGCGGCGAGCCTCCTCGCGGTTGTAGACGCGCTCGATGCGTCGCTGCACGGCCTCGTCGACGTCGAGCCCGTTGGCGTCGAAGAAGCGGATGACGATCGACTGGGCGTCGTCGGGCGCGAGCTGGACGGCCACGCCGCCCTGGCTCTGGCCTGTCGCCACGTGGAACCGGGTCACCGGCACCGTGGCCGCCTCCAGGTCCTCCACGTGCAGCCCCGCGGCGTTCAGCCCCACCATGACCGCGCGCTTCAGCACGCGCGCCGCGCGGCTCGAGTCGCGCGCCGTCGTCACGGTCGCGCCCTTCGGGAGCAGCGTGGCGTAGGCGAGCGCGACGCGCATCGCGAGCTCCGGGGAGAGGTCGACGTTCGCCAGGCCGGTGACGCCGAGCCGGCCGAAGAGGCCGCGCGAGCCGCGCGACTCCCAGATGATCGAGGAGGTGATCGTGGCACCGGCCTCGACCGTCTTGTGCGGGTAGACCTTCACGCCCGACGTGATGACCGCCTGGCGCCCGATCCGGCAGTTGTCGCCGAGGACGACGCCCTCCTCCAGGTGGACGCCCTGGCGCAGCTCGCTCGAACGGCCGATGACGCAGCCCCGGACGTTCACCCCGGGCCCGAGGTAGCAGTTGTCGTGGACGACCGCCCGGTCGACCTCGGCCCCGTCGCCCACGCGCACGTTGGCACCGAGCACGCAGTAGGCGCCGAGGCGGGCACCCGGCCCCACCCGGCAGTTGTCGCCGATGAGCGCGGGCGCCTCGATCACCGCCGTCGGGTCGATCTCCGCGCCCTCGCCGACGATGACGCCCGGGCGGATCGGGAAGCCTCCGAGTTCGACGTCGACCTTGCCGTCGAGCACGTCCTCGTGAGCGTGCAGGTAGGCCTCGAGCGTGCCGACGTCCTCCCAGTAGCCGTCGGTGACCCAGCCGTAGAGGGGCATGCCGGACTCGAGCAGCGCCGGGAAGACCTCGCCGGAGAAGTCGACCGACTGGCCCGCGGCGATGTAGTCGAGCACCTCGGGCTCGAGCACGTAGATGCCGGTGTTGATCGTGTCGGAGAAGACCTGGCCCCACGTGGGCTTCTCCAAGAAGCGCTCGATCCGCCCCTTCTCGTCGGTGATGACGATCCCGAACTCGAGCGGGTTCTCCATCGCCTTCAGCGCGATCGTCGCCGCGGCACCGCGCTCTTCGTGGAAGGCGACGAGCGCGGAGAGGTCGACGTCGGTGAGGACGTCACCCGAGATGACGAGGAAGCGTTCGCCGAGCTCGGCACGGGCGTTCAGCACCGAGCCGGCCGTGCCGAGCGGGGTCTCCTCGATCGCGTAGACGATGCGCACGCCGAAGTCCGACCCGTCGCCGAAGTACGTCCGGATGGTGTTGGCGAGGAAGGCGACCGTCACGACGATCTCGTCGAAGCCGTGACGGCGCAGCAGCGAGATGATGTGCTCCATCATCGGCCGGTTGCCCATGGGGAGCATCGGCTTCGGCTGGTTGATCGTGAGGGGGCGCAGCCTCGTGCCCTCGCCTCCCGCCATGATCACGGCCTTCACCGCGCCTCCCTCCCCCGGCCGCATGCGGCCGGTCGTGCCCGATGCCTCCCAGCCCCGCGCCGCGCGGGCCGCTGCCGTCCCTCATCGTCGGGGGTCCGGCACCGGTGGCGGCGGCGATGCGCCGCGTCCTTCGGCGAGCGCACGACGCGCCAAGGGCACGTACGCGGCTGCGGCGGCGAGCGAGCAGACGAGCGACGGCACGAGGAGCACCCATGCGAGGTCTCTCACGGCCTCCGCCAGCGTGCCAGGACCGTGCCCCGCCAGGAGCAGCGGGAAACACACCATGAAGCCGAGGGTGCCCGCCTTGCCGATGAACAGGACGTTGATGCGGCGCGCCCCGAGCGCGGCCAGGACCAGGACCGCGATGCTGACGAGGGCCTCACGGCCGAGTACCAACGCCACGAGCCACACCGGCGCGGCACCGTAGACGACCATCGCGATCACCGAGGTGCCAAGCACGATGCGGTCGACCGTCGGGTCGAGCACCTTGCCGATCGTCGTCACCTGGTTCAGTCGCCGCGCGAAATAGCCGTCAAGAAAGTCTGTGATCCCCGCGACGGCGAGGAGCGCGGCTGCGGCGACGCGCTCGCGCTCGCCGAACAGCAGCACCAAGAACCCGCAGAGCAGGGCGAGCCGACCGACCGACAGCAGGTTCGGGACGGTCCATATCCTGTCCAAGCCGTCCGCCGCCTCGGGGCGGCGCACGGCCGCCGCGTGCTCCACCGGCGCAGTCTATGGGCCGACGGAGCGCTCGGCGTCCGCCGACGCCCTCGCCACGGCAAGGCTCGGCGCGCCCGGGCCTCGCGCCGTCGCGTCGCGCCAGGCGCGGTCGTGACGCTCACCGAGCCGGTCGCCGCCGGCGAGGCCGACCGTCGTCGGACGGAGACCGGCCCCGTCATGGCGCCTCGGGCACGATCTGGTCGACCGTCGTGCTCGACCACGGCCCGATCGCTCCGTGGTTGCATGCTTGACCGCCTGAGCGGCCCGAGCGCGACGGCTAACGGCCGCGCAAGATGTTGCGGAGGACCAGGGCGAAGACCGTCACGATCCCGCCGAGGAGCGTCGTCGCCCGCACCTTCTGTGCCGTCGCGCCCGCCCGCACGACAGCCTCGACGAGGAGCTCCACGTCGGACTCGGTCGGAGCCGGGACGAGCCGGTCGACGACCTCCCGGGCGGTGTCCTTGCCGGGGCGACGGTGGAGGAAGGCCGCCTGCGCGACGGCGAACTGCGCGTCCCGGCGGAATTCGCTGGCGAGCGCGGAGGCGTCACGCCCGCGCTGCCAGTCGGACGGGTACGTGCCGCCCTGGAGCTGGGCGTCCCACCAGCGCTGGAGGTAGCGGGCGAAACGGGCATTGGTATTGGCCATCGGGCGGGCAGTCTACGCGACAGGTCGCGCCACGACTCCACAGGGGGTTTCCGGCGCGCCGCGCCAAGGACGGACAAACTGGCGCCTTGGTGGCATCGACGTGCCGGATCAGCGACCTCGCCGCATTCCTCGGCGGCTCGTGGGACGTCGCGCGCGAGCTCGACGACCTGGCGGGGAGCGGCGCGATGCGCTTCGTCGGCACCGCACGCTGGTGGCCGCGAGGTGCGGCGGAGCTCGGCTACGAGGAGCACGGCGTGCTCGAGCGCGCCGACGGGCGGGACGACGCCTGGCGCAACCTCTCCTACGCGCGCGCCTCGATGGCGGGCGCGCCGAGGTGCGCTACGCGGACGGTCGCCCGTTCCACGAGCTCGACTTGACCCGCGGGCGCTGGCGCACGCTCGTCAGCTGCGGAGCGGACCGCTATGCGGGGCTGTTCGTCGTCGGTGGACCCGACCAGCTCGTCGTCCGCTGGACGGTGCGCGGTCCCGCCAAGGCGTACTCGTCGACGACGCGCTACCTGCGGCAGCGCGCAAGCGACCGTGCCGACGGGTCAGCCGTGGCCGTCGGGCGCTGACCTCTCGGCGCGGGTCGCCCGACCCTGGGCACCCGAGGTTGGGCACCCGAGGTTGGGCACCCCGCACCGGCGAGGCGTGTGAGCGTCTACGGTGCACGCTCGCGCCCGCCGGCCGCACCTCGTCGGCCCGGCGCTCACCTGGGAGGTCGAGGACGATGGCAGGACAAGATGAGCTGCTCGCCGCGATCGGCGACCGCATCGTCGAGCACCTGGAGCTGCGCGCGACGAGCGACACCATCCTGAAGCTGGCCGAGGCGTGGGCATGGATCCACTCGCCGGACCAACCGCACGGCGGCTTCAACGCCAGCTAGGGCGCTGAGCCGGGGGGCCGGCTCGCCTCGGGCGGGCAGGCGGATCCGGCAGGCCGCGCACCGACGCCGCCACCGATGCGGCGAGCGCCCAGGGTTCGCCGCGCGGAGGTGGGACCGCACCGGGGCGAGCGACCTCGGGGCCGACGACGTCAGGCCCGACCACGTCAGGCCCGGTCGCGCGTGGTCACTCGCCGCCGCACGGCGCGCGCGTCGGCATCCCCGGGTGCACGCCCTCGGCGAGGCCGAGGTTCGCCGCCACGCGGAGCAGCAGCTCGATCAGCGCTTCGCGCTCCTGCTCGCTGAGCCCCCGGCAGATCGCCTGCTCCGTGGCGATGGCGACCTCGGTCGCCCGGACGAGTACGGCACGAGCGGCCTCGGTGAGGACGACGACGCGGGCACGCCGGTCGGTCGGGTGCGGGCGGCGGGCGACGAGGGACATCGCCTCGAGGTGGTCGAGGAGCGCCACCATGCTGCTGGCCGGGATCTGGAGGACGTCGCTCAGGAACTGCTGGGTCGGCGACTGCGCGGCGTCGATCGCCCGCATCAGTGCGAACTGGCGCGGCTCGAGCTCGAGGTCCTCCAGCGCCTCCTTGAACCGCCGGGACGTCGCGGTGCCGGTCTGGGAGACCAAGAAGCCGACCGCACGTCCGAAGGGGCCGAGCACGATCGGGTGAAGCGGGGCGCCGGTCGTCGGCCCGCTCCCACCGTCGCTCCGAGACGCCGTCGCAGGCACAGAGGGATGGTACCCCGTCATCGATCGTGGTAGAACGGTTCGGGACCGAACGATTCCACGGCGAACGGAGGAGTCGGATGTCCGTGCTCGCACCCCCCGCCCGGTGGCCGAGGTCGTCGTCCCGACGGTCCTCGGCCGTCTCGCCCGCTTCGTGCTCCGCCACCGACGCGCCGTCGTGGTGTTCTGGCTCGTCGTCCTCGTCGCCGGCGGGGCCGCGGCGAGCCGAGTCTCCAGCCGCCTGACGGTCGACTTCTCCCTGCCCGGCCAGCCTGGCTACGAGACGGCGGTGAAGGTGCTCGCCGCCTACCACAACGGCGGCGAGAACTCGCCGAGCATCGCCGTCGTCACGACGCCGCCCGGGCAGAGCGTGCGTGCCGACGAGGCTCGCATCGCGGCGGGCTTCGCCACCCTCCGCCACGACCAGCCCGAGCTCCGCGTCGTCGACTACTCCGTGACCCACGACGCGCGCTTCGTCACGAACGACGGGCGCTCGACGTTCGCGCTCGTGTTCGAGCCGCCGGCGAAGTCCTTCGGGGCCGACAAGTACTCGAGCGTCACCGAGGCCGTCCTCACCCGCGCGCTCCCCGGCGACCACGTGGCGATGACCGGCCTCAACCAGCTGGCATCGGGCAGCTCGAGCTCGGGGCCCGGCGTGCTCGTCGAGACGATGATCGGCGGAGCCGGTGCGCTCGCCGTCCTCGCCTTCGTGTTCGCGTCGTTCCTCGCCCTCGTGCCGTTGCTCGTCGCGGCGGTGTCGATCCTCGCGACCTTCCTGGTCGTCCTCGGTCTCACGTTCCTCACCGACGTCTCGTTCATCGTGCAGTTCCTAGTCGCCCTGGTCGGCCTCGGGATCGCGATCGACTACTCGCTGCTCCTCGTCACACGCTGGCGCGAGGAGCGGGCCAAGGGTCTCGACAACGCCGAGGCCGTCGTCACCGCGGTCGAGACCGCCGGGCGGGCGGTCGTCGCTCTCCGGGGTCACCGTCGCGATCGGCCTCGTCGCCCTCGTCGTGCTCCCGGTCCCCGGGCTGCGCAGCACCGGCATCGGCGGCATGCTCATCCCGCTTGTGTCGATCCTCGTCGTCAACACGCTCCTGCCCGCGATCCTCGCGAGCGTCGGGCCCCGCATCGACTGGCCCCGGATCCGGACCGAGACCCACGCCAGCCGCACCTGGAGCGCATGGGCGAGGGGTGTGACCCGTCACCGCTTCCTCGCCGCAGGGGTCGCGCTCGTCGTGCTCGTCGTCGCGCTCCTTCCGATCTTCCAGCTGAAGGTCGGCCAGACCAGCGCCTCGGCGTTCTCCAAGACCGGGCCGGCGCACGCCGCCTACGAGACCCTGCTCGACGGCGGCGTGCCGAACGGCGTGCTCAGCCCGATCGAGGTGCTCACGACCTCCGCCGCCGGGCCGGCAATCGCGGCGCGCCTGCGCGGCGCTCCCGGCATCTCCACCGTCGTCCTGCCCGCGGGACCTTCGGGGAGCCGGGCCGGCACCTCCGACATCATCGCGATCCCCGACGTCGAGACCGTGAACAACGTCACCTTCGCGCCCGTGCGCGCCGTGCAGGCGGCAGTCGACCACCAGCCGGGCGTCATCGGGGTCACCGGCGTCGGGCCCGTCCAGCAGGACTACAGCCACGCCGTGTTCGGGAACTTCCCGTTGATGTTCACGCTCATCGCCATCGTGACGTTCCTGCTGCTCGCCCGGGCCTTCCGGTCGCCTGCTCCTCGCCGTCAAGGCCGTCGTGCTCAACCTCCTCTCGCTCGGCGCCACGTTCGGCCTGCTCACCTGGTTCTGGCAGGAGGGCCACGGCTCGCAGGCGATCTTCGGCATGCCGGCGACCGGGGCGATCACCTTCTGGGTGCCGCTCATGGTCTTCGCCTTCCTCTTCGGCCTCTCGATGGACTACGAGGTGTTCATCCTGACCAGGGTGCGCGAGGAGTACGACCGCACTCGGCGACACGAAGGCCGCGGTCGTCGAGGGGATCGGACGGACCGGCCGCCTCGTCACGAGCGCGGCCCTGATCCTGTTCCTCGCGTTCGCCTCGCTCGCGTCGGCGCCGGACACCGACATCAAGGTGCTCGCCACCGGGCTCGGCGCGGGGATCCTGCTCGACGCCACGGTCGTGCGCGCCCTGCTCGTGCCGGCGCTGGTCTCCGTCTTCGGCCGCTGGAACTGGTGGCTCCCGAAGTCGGCGGCACGCCTCTTGCTCGTTCGCCCCTGGCCCGGCTGAGGTCACCGGGCCGGGCTGCTGGCGCAGTTGGGGCCGGTGCCCCTCCGACTCCCCTACCTCACCGAGCTGGCCTTGCTCGTGCCGGCCCTCGCCTTCGCGGCCCGCCTGCCGCAGGCCGCGGGGCCGCACCGGTCGTGGCGGCCGCGCGTCCCGCTGCGTCCCCGCCGGGGCGCGCCGCTCCTTCGCACGGGCCGGCGCGATCAGCTTCCTCGCGTGGGCCGTTGCCTACATCGTGCTCGCGCTCGCCCCCTCCTACGTCACCGCTCGCGTCCACGGCGCCCCCTACCTCGTCGGAGGGGCGGCGGCCGGGCTGCTCCTGCTCGCCGCGGCGTCGGCGCAGTTCACGCTCAGCGCGTGGGACGCCGCCCGGGCGGAGCGGACCGGCCTGGCGCTGCTCGTCGCCGGGCTCGCCGGGCTCGTCCTTGTCGGCGCGCTCTCGTCGCTGGCGCTGGCGCTGGCGACGATCGCCATCGCCGGCGCCGGTCAGGGCCGCGCCTTCATGGGCGCGACCCGTGAGGCGCACGAGATCGCCGCGCACGGCGAGGAGGCGAGCGTGGCGGCCGCCTACTGGGTCGTCAGCTACCTCGGCGGCGGGATCCCCGTCGTCGGCGTCGGGCTGCTGGCAGTGCACGTGGGCATGGTCCGCGCCGTGCAGATCGTCGCCGGGGCGATCGCGCTCGGCTGCGTCGCGCTCCTCTTCGCCGCCCGGAGTGGTGCGGCGCGCCGCGACGCCGGGACTGGCGGTGCGTGACCGAGCTCACGGACGCGGCGCGCGTGCGCTTCGCGCCCACGGGCGCTGGTGGGCTGGGTAGCCTCTCGACCGGAATGGGTGGAGGCTGAGGTGCCCGGCGAGCAGCTGAACGGCGACGCGCTCGTCAGCGGGCACGTTCCGGCCGAGGAGCCGGACCCGACCGCCGCGACCAGCGGGCCGCCGGGCGAGGGCCGGGCGCCCGAGGAGCCCGGGCCCCGCCGACGCCGGCTGCCGGTGCTTGCGTTGGTGCTCCTCGGGGTCGCCGGCCTCGGCCTCGTCGTCGCCGTCGCCGTCGTCGCCTCCGGCTTCAACAGCGCCCAGCAGCAAAAGCCGGAGACGCTCACCCCCGCCCAGGTGCAGCGCATCGCCAACGCCGGCAGCGGCGTGCTCCCACCGGTCGGCTTCCAGAAGCTCTCGATCCGCGCACCGCAGTTCGCGCTCCCCTGATCGGCGGGTCCGGACGCGTCGCTCGCGTCGCTGCGGGGGGAGCCGATCGTCGTGAACTTCTGGGCCTCGACCTGCCCGCCGTGCCAGCGCGAGATGCCGGCGATCGCCTCGGTGGCGCGGGCGCTCTCCGGCAAGGTCCACTTCGTCGGCGTCGACACCAAGGATTCGAGCCGGGCGGCCGCGGTGGCCTTCGCCCGCGCGCACGGCGCCGCGTACCCGATCGGCTTCGATCCGGCCGAGAGCGTGGGCAACCTCTACGGCATCGTCGGCCTGCCGACGACCTACTTCCTCTCCCCGAGCGGCACCACGATCGTCGGCGAGTACCTCGGGGCGCTGAACGGTACGAGCCTCGTGCACCTCCTCACCCGGCTCTACCACGTCAGCTGAGCTCGCCGCCGGCGTGTGGAGCACCCGGCGCCACCTCGGCCGCCTCCGCCGGCGGCGGCGCAGCGCGGCTCACCGCTCGCCGACGAGCTCCTGCACCCGTAGCGCGAGGGCGACCGCCGCGGTGCCGTCCTCGCCGCTCACCCGGGGCGTCGCCCCGGAGCTGATGCACTCCACGAAGTGGCGCAGCTCGAGCAGCAACGGCTCGCCGCGGTGCTCGAGGAAGGGGATCTCCGTCATGCCGCTTTGGCGATAGCGGGTCCCTTCGTCCGAGACGAACTCGGTATGCGTCACCCGGTTGACCGAGATGTCCTGCTTGACCAGGTCCACCGTGACGAAGCTGTCGCGCTGGGTGACGTCGATGCGGCGGATCTTGTTCTGGCCGACCTGGCTGGCGGTGATGCTCGCCGTGATCCCGTTCTCGAACTGCAAGAGCGCGGACGCGAGCTCGCAGCGGTCCCGGTCGAGCTGGCGCCCGACGGCGGAGATGTGCGAGACGGGCGAGCGGGCGAGCGCGAGCGCGAGGTCCAGGTCGTGGATCATGAGGTCGAGCACCACGTCGTCGGTGACGCGCTGGCGAGCGCGGCCCGATCCTCGCGATCTCGATGTGCACGATGTCGTGGAGCAAGTTGTCCAGCTCCATCACCGCGGGGTTGAACCGCTCGACGTGGCCGACCATGAGGCAGCGCCGCTCCCGCCGGGCGGTCTCGACGAGGTGCTCGCAGGCGGCGATCGTCGGGGCGAAGGGCTTCTCGACGAGCACGTGCAGCCCGGCCTCCAAGAGCGCGACGCCCACCTCCTCGTGCACGGCCGTCGGCGTCGCCACGACCGCGGCCTGCGCGAGCGCCTCGACGCCGTCGATCCCGGACGAGTACTCGGCGCCGAGCGCCCGGGCGAGCGCTCCCCCGCGCGCGGCGTCGGCGTCGACGACCACCCCGACGCGGGCGTCGGGGATCATGCCGAGCACACGACCGTGATTGGTGCCCATGATCCCGGCGCCGACGATGGCGACGTCAAGCATCGAGCAGCTGCCTGAGGACGGTGCCGATGCGATCGATGCCGTCGTCGCCGACGAGCGGGTGCACCGGCAGCGAGAGCACCTGTTCGGCAGCGGTCGCGGTCAGCGGCGCCGGGTCGTGCACCACCTGCGGATGGCCGTCGAAGCAGCCGTAGTCGAACACGGCGCGAGGGTAGTAGACGCCGCTGCCGATCCCGTGCTCTCGAAGGCGCGGTCGCGAGCTCGTCACGGCCGAGGGCGGCCTCCTCGGTCACCCGGACGGTGAACTGGTGCCATACCGAGCGCCGCCCGGCGGGCTCGGCCGGTGGCACGAGGCCGGGCAGCCCGGCGAGCGCCGCCGAGAGCCGCTCGGCATTGCGGCGCCGGGCGGCGTTCGTCGCCTCGAACCGCCCGAGCTGACCGAGGGCGACCGCTGCCTGGAGGTCGGTCATGCGGTGGTTGTGGCCGACGACGAGGTACTCGTAGCGGTCGCGCATGCCCTGGTTGCGCAGCAGCCGGAGCAGCTCGGCGAGCTCGTCGCTGTCGGTCGTGATCATCCCGCCCTCACCGGAGGTGACGTTCTTCGTCGCATAGAGCGAGAAGCAACCGAGGCCGTAGGAGCCGACGGCCCGCTCGCCCACCGTCGCCCCGAGGGCTTGCGCCGCGTCCTCGACGACGAACAGCCCCCGCTCGCGGACGAGCTGTTCCAGCGCGGTCATGTCGGCCGGAAGACCGTAGAGGTGCACCGGCAGGAGCACCCGCGTGCGGTCCGTCAGCCGCTCGGTGACGACGGCCGGGTCGAGACAGTAGTCCTGGCCGATGTCGGCGAATCGCGCCGTGAGACCGGCGTGCACGATCGTGTTCGCCGTGGCGACGAAGGTGAACGCGCTCGTGAGCACCTCGTCGCCGGCCCGCACCACCTCGAGGTGGCGCAGCGCCTCGAGCGACACCTCGAGGGCGACCGTGCCGTTGCTCACCGCGACGGCGTGGCGGACGCCCGCGATCTCGGCGAAGCGGCCCTCCAGCTCGGCGACCATCGCCCCCTGCGCGAGCTGGCCCGAGCGGAGCACGCGCGAGCACCAGCTCCTCCTCGGCCGGGCCGACGTCGACCTTCGAGACGGGGATCTGTTGCTCGCTCACCGGTCGGCTCCCTCGCACTGTCCGCACTCCAGCGACGCGGGGCGTCCGGCCTCGCGACTGACGATGGCGCCACACCGGCAGACCCACCCGGCCGGCCTCGCCGGGACGCCGACGACGAGCTGGTACGGCTCGACCGATCTCGTCACCACCGACCCGGCACCGACCATCGCCCACGTTCCGATCTCGATCCCACAGACGATCGTCGCGTTGGCGCCGATCGAGGCACCTTCGTGCACGAGCGTTGGCGTGATCTCCCAGCCGGGGTTGTTGGCACGCGGCTGGCGGTCGTTCGTGAACACGGCGCTCGGCCCGACGAAGACCTCGTCCTCGAGCGTCACGCCGCGGTAGACCGAGACGTTGTTCTGGATTTTGACACGGTCGCCGATGACGACGGTGGCGTCGACGAACACGTTCTTCCCGAGCACGCAGTCCCGGCCGATCGCGGCACCGTCGTGGACGTGGGCCTGGTGCCAGACGTGGGTGCCCGTGCCGATCCGGGCACCCGGCTCCACGATCGCCGTCTCGTGGATCGAAATGTCGCCTGCCGTCACGCTCGCGTCTACCTAGGGCAAGGCCGGGCAGCGGCCCCGGCCCCGAACGACCGAGCGCTCCGGCGCGCCCGTGAACTGTACCGGACGGCGCAGCTCAGGAGGGTTCTCGGTAACGTGCAGGAATGGACGTCGACGAGGCGATCGAGTTCGTGCGCAACAACCATCACGCCGTCATGTCGACGGGCCGGGCCGACGGCCGACCCCAGCTCACGCCCGTCGTCGCCACGGTCGACGCCGAGCGTCGCGTCGTCGTGAGCACCCGCGAGACGGCGGTGAAGGTCCACAACCTGCGGCGCGACCCGTGGGCCACCCTCTGCGTCGTCACGGACCGCTTCTTCGGCCCCTGGGTCCAGGTGGAGGGCGAGGCCGAGGTCGTGTCGCTGCCCGACGCGATGGAGGGCCTGGTCGACTACTACCGGCGCGTCGCCGGCGAGCATCCGGACTGGGACGAGTACCGGGCGGCGATGGGACGCGAGCGCCGGGTCCTCGTCCGCATCGCCGTCAGGCGGGCGGGCCCGAACGTCTCGGGCTGAGCGAGGCGGGGAGCTTCCGGTGGACGGACACCGCGTAGGTGCTGGTCGGTAGGAACACCTCGCGCTCCCAGGTCGACCAGCGTTCGGCGAGCACCAGGCCCGCGCCCTCCGCCAGGCGGTCGTAGGTCTCGAGGTCGAGCCGGCCCCCGCCGAGCGAGAAGCCCGCCACGAGCAGCCCGCCGTCGTCGAGGTGGCGCGCCATGTTGGCGAGCACCGCCTCCTCGCTGCCCGCGGTGAGGAAGATCATCACGTTCCCCGCCACCACGACGGCCTCGAAGCGCCGGCCGAGGTCGACCGTGGCGAGATCGCCCTCGACAAAGCGGAGCGACGGGGCCTTCACCCGCGCCGCCTCCAGCATCGCCGGGTCGAGGTCGACCCCTTCGACGTCGATCCCCGACCGGGCGAGCTCGCTCGCCACCCGCCCGGTCCCGCACCCGGCATCGAGGACGGAGCCCACGCCCAACGACGCCACGAACCGGGCCTCGCCGTGGACGTCGTGGCCGGCCGCGGCGAGCTCGGCGAAGCGGCGGTCGTAGTGCGCGCCGCGCTCGCCGCCGCCCTCCAGCCAGGGATTGCGCTGCACCGGCCGTTCCACGGCCCGCAGCGTACGCGCCCGGCGACGCGCCGCCGACGATCGGCCCGGCGTCACCTCCGCGAGCTGAGCAGCCGGCTACCACGGCAGCGCCGCCTGCATCGTGGTCCGGCTCGGAGGAGCCGGACCACGATCGCCCCAGGCGCCGGGGAGCTCCGCTAACGTCGCGGCTCACCGGCCAGCGACCACTGCGGGAGAGTCCCGAACGGGACGCCGAAGGAGCAACCTCCCCGGAATCTCTCAGGCCCAAGGACCGCAGTGCGAGGTCGCCTCTGAAGAGCAGTGGGTCGCCCACGGACGGCCTGCTCACCGAAGGAACAAACCGGCGCAGCGTCGGCGAAGCTCTCAGGTGGAAGGACAGAGGGGGACGGGAGGCGCCCGCAGCGCCCGTCGAAGCGCGGAGGTCCCCCGCTGATGCCTGCCTCGCCCACCCCAGAAGCTCCCCGCACCCGGCCGCTTCGCACCCTCGCCGAGCTGGCGACGGTCGCCCCGTTCGTCCGCCGGCACATCGGGCCCTCGCCGGACGACGCCAGAGCGATGCTCGCCGAGCTCGGCTACGACGACCTCGAGACGCTCATCGACGAGGCCGTCCCGGCCACCATCCGCTCGTCCCGCCCGCTCGAGCTGCCTCCGGCGCTCGCCGAGCACGAAGTGCTCGCGGAGCTGCGCGCCCTGGCCGAGCGCAACGAGACGTGGACCTCGCTCGTCGGCACCGGCTACTCCAACACGATCACCCCACCGGCCATCCAGCGCAACGTCCTCGAGAACCCGGCGTGGTACACGGCGTACACGCCGTACCAACCCGAGATCAGCCAGGGCCGTCTGGAGGCGCTGCTCAACTTCCAGACGATGGTCAGCGACCTGACCGGGCTCGAGGTGGCGAACGCCTCCCTCCTCGACGAGGCGACCGCGGCGGCCGAGGCGATGACGATGTGCCGCCGGCTCGTAGCGGGCGAGGGCGGGACCTTCCTCGTCGACGCCGCCTGCCACCCCCAGACGATCGAGGTGCTCGAGACGCGGGCCCGACCGCTCGGCCTGACGGTCGCCACCGGCGACCCGGCGGCGAGCCCCGACGTGCCGGGCGTCTTCGGCGTGCTCGTGCAGTACCCGGGCACCGACGGCGAGGTGCGCGACCTGGCCGGGATCTGCGCCCGGGCGCACTACGCCGGGGCGCTGGCCGTCGTCGCGGCCGACCTGCTGGCACTGACGCTCATCACCGCGCCCGGCGAGCTCGGCGCCGACATCGCCGTCGGCAGCTCGCAGCGCTTCGGCGTGCCGCTGTGGTTCGGGGGCCCGCACGCGGCCTACATCGCGACCCGCGCCTCGCACGAGCGCTCGCTGCCGGGGCGCCTCGTCGGGGTCTCCGTGGACGCGGAGGGTCGCCCGGCCCTGCGGCTGGCGCTCCAGACCCGTGAGCAGCACATCCGCCGCGAGCAGCGCCACCAGCAACATCTGCACCGCCCAGGCCCTGCTGGCCGTCGTCGCCGGCCTGTACGCCGCCTACCACGGTCCGGAGGGCCTGCGCGCCATCGCGGAACGGGTGCACCGCCTCACCGCCGTCCTCGCCGAAGGGCTCCGCCGTGGCGGGCACCATGTCACGACCGAGCGCTTCTTCGACACGGTCCAGGTCGACGCCGGCGATCGGGCGGCTGCCATCGTCGAGGCCGCGCGGGCGTTGCGGATCAACCTGCGGCGCGTCGACGAGCGCACCCTCGGGATCAGCCTCGACGAGACGACCACGCCGGCCGTCGTCGAGGAGGTCTGGTCGGCCTTCGGCCTGCCGGCCGCGAGCGTCCAGCAGCTCGACCGCGAGGTGGCGAGTCCCCTCGGTGCCGGTCTCCTCCGCACCTCCCCCGTGCTCACCCACCCGGTCTTCAACCGCTACCACTCCGAGACCGAGATGCTCCGCTACGTCCGCGCGCTGTCGGACAAGGACCTCGCCCTCGACCGGTCGATGATCCCCCTCGGCTCGTGCACGATGAAGCTCAACGCCGCCGCGGAGATGGCGGCCGTCAGCTGGCCGGCCTTCACCGACGTCCACCCGTTCGCGCCGCTCGCCCAGGCGGGGGGCTACCTGCGGATCATCGAGGATCTGGAACGCTGGCTCGCCGAGATCACCGGCTACGACGCCGTGACCCTCCAGCCGAACGCCGGGTCCCAGGGCGAGCTGACCGGCCTGCTCGCCATCCGCCGCTACCACGAGGCGCGCGGCGAGAACGGCCGGGATCTCTGCCTGATCCCCACCTCGGCGCACGGCACCAACGCCGCCAGCGCGGCGATGGCAGGGCTGCGCATCGTGGCGGTCGCCTGTGACGACCATGGCAACGTCGACCTGGCGGACCTGCGGGCCAAGATCGAGCGCCACGGCGCCGAGCTCGCGGCGATGATGCTCACCTACCCGTCCACCCACGGCGTCTACGAGGAGAGCATCGCCGACGTCTGCGCAACGGTGCACGAGGCCGGTGGCCAGGTCTACATCGACGGCGCCAACTTGAACGCGCTCGTCGGGCTGGTCCGCCTCGCCGAGATCGGCGCCGACGTCTCCCACGTCAATCTGCACAAGACGTTCTGCATCCCCCACGGCGGGGGCGGACCGGGGGTCGGGCCCGTCGGGGCGAGGGCGCACCTCGCGCCCTACCTGCCGGGCAGCCGCCTCGTTCCCGACGCGAGGCCCGACGCGACGGGCGGTGCCGTCGCCGCTGCGCCCTTCGGCTCGCCCGGCGTGCTCCCGATCTCCTGGGCCTACATCCGCCTGATGGGTGCCGAGGGACTCACGGCAGCCACCAAGTCCGCGGTGCTCGCGGCGAACTACGTCGCCCACCGCCTCGCCCCGCACTACCCGGTGCTGTACACGGGGGCGAGCGGGCGGGTGGCGCACGAGTGCATCCTCGACCTGCGCGACATCACCGCTCGCACGGCCATCACCGCCGAGGACGTGGCGAAGCGCCTCATCGACTACGGCTTCCACGCGCCGACGATGTCCTTCCCCGTCGCAGGAACGCTGATGGTGGAGCCGACCGAGTCCGAGCCGAAGGGCGAGCTCGACCGCTTCTGTGAGGCGATGATCGCCATCCGCGTCGAGATCGCGCAGGTCGAGACCGGCCACGTGGACGCGAAGGAGAGCCCGCTCACCCATGCTCCGCACACCGCGCAGTCGATCACCGCCGAGAAGTGGGAGCACCTCTACAGCCGGGACGAGGCCGCCTTCCCGAGCGTCGCGACACGGGCCCGCAAGTACTGGTCCCCGGTCGCCCGGGTGGACAACGCCTACGGCGACCGCCACGTCGTGTGCACGTGCCCCCCCCTGGAGGAGCTCGCCGAAAAGGGCTGAGCCCGGGCGCCCCTGCAGGGGGCACCCGGGCTCAGCTACTGCTTGGCTTGTCGCCGCACCCGCGTCGCGGCGCCCTTAGCGGGCCTCCGCGACGCGGGTGCGGCTCTCAGACGGGCCGTCCGGTCGGAGGTCGGAGCCCCGTCAGCCCTTGTGCGCCTTCACCACGGCGACGTAGTGGAACCGCAGCACCTTGCTCGTCCCGTAGGCCGTGTGGACGGTGACCGTCACGAAGCCCTTGCCGGCCGGAGCGAGCGCCAGCAGCTTGGTCGAGGAGATGTAGCGGACCTTCTTCGCCACCTTCTTGCCGAAGCGCACGACCACGTGCTTCGTGAAGCCCGTGCCCTTGATGGTCACCCACACCCCACCGGCGAGCGGCGCGTGGTTCGGCGCCAACGCATGCAGGACAGGCAGGAGGAGGTGCCCCTTAGCGGGCAGGATCACCGGCGCCACCGTGGTCGGTGTCGTGGTCGACGACGAGCTGGACGAGCTCGACGACGAGCCGCCGCCGGACGACGTCGGCGTAGACGGTGCCGGCGCCGCGGCGACCGTGATGGTGATCTCCGCTGAGCTCGCGGGGGTGCCCGAGACACCCTCCGCGGTCAAGGTGAGCGTGTACTGGTTGTTCGACGTCGTGCTGGTGTTCGCCGGCACGGTCACCGACCCCGAGCCGGGGCACGTGCTCGCCGCGGGAAGCGTGAGCCCTGGTGCGCTCGATGGGAGCGAAGTGGCCGATAGCGTGCAGCTCTGAGCGCCAGACGTCGTGTAGGCGATGTTCACCGTGCCGCCGCCGGAGGCGAGCGAGGTCGACGCCGGGGTAAACGAGGTGACGGCTGCCTCAGGACCGACGTAGCCGCTTTCGGATGCTTCACGCTCGTTGGCGAACGGGCTGTCCGCCGCGCCCACGATGAAGAAGTCCGGGCCGTACCCCTCGAACTTGAAGCGGACGTTCGACGGGATCGCCGAGGCGAACGTGGCGAGGATCGTGTTGCCGTCGTTGCCCGAAGGGCAGGCGACCGTCGAAGGGTACTGCTTGTCCACCGCGTTGAGGTTCGTGTACGGCGTCTCGTAGCTGAACTGCGCCAGCGTGTTCGGCGACGTCGTGCTCTGGCAGCTGACGTTGTTGTAGTAGGTGAACAGCGCCTGACTGCCGCTCACTGAGATGTTCTCCAGCTGCGGCGGCACGGCGGTAGCGCTCACGTACGTCGAGCCCGGCAGCGTCTCGACGACTCCGATCTCTTCGAAGTTCGCGATGTTGGGCGTCGGGATGTAGTTGAGGGTGTCCGAATTCGTGTTGCCGATCGACACTTCGCCAGGCGGGTTGTTGCCACAGGCATTCGTCCCGAGCACCGCCGACGTGTTCACGTCGTAGACGGTATCCGTCGAGGTGGCCTGGCAGTTGGTGATGACCTCTGGTGCGTTGTCGTTCGGCGGGCCGGGCAGATCGGCGGTCGGGTACGGAATGACGTCGTACACGTCAGGCGACGTGGGCTGCGAGTTGTCGCCGAAGCCGATGCTGCAGTTTCCGTTCGCCGCATTGAAGAACCGCGTGTGGGCACTGATCTGCGTGCATGTCGGCGCGCCTCCGTCGAGGGGCTCGTAGCTGACAATTGTCGGAGCCGCTCCCGCCGGAGGGGTCACCGTAACGGCAAGCGGCAACGTGACCGTGCCCGGCGGGACCACGCTCAGACCGGTCTGCGCAGTGATGTTCACGGTACCGGCCGTCGAGACACTCGTCGAGGGCGTCGTCGTGACGTTGTAGGTCAGGGTCGTGTGGATCCCGTTCCAATTCGCCTGACCGCTGCTCAGACCCGAAGCCGAGGTGAGCGTGGCTGAGTTGGTGCCGTCCGAAAGCGTGACGCCGTACGAGAAGGCGAGGCTCAGATGCTGCGTGGAGGTCGCGGTCAGCGTGTCACCACTGACGATCGTCGTCGGTGCCGGGCCCGAGAAGCCCGTCGCGCCCGTCACCTTCACGCCGTCCGCTGCGAGGCTCGACGATCCGCCATTCAGGTGCGGGGCACCGGTGAGGGTGAAGGTGAGCGTCGTCGTGCCGCTTCCTGCGACGGTCGCGTCCGTGTTGCTGATCGAACCGGTGTTGGACCCCACCGAGTTGGCGAGGCTCAACGACCACGTCGAACCGACGGTGACCACTTCGTTGAAGACGACCTGGATCTGGTCGTTGCTTCCGAGAAGGTAGTACTTGTCGACCTCACCGCTCGCTGCGAGGTTCCAGGGGTTGCCGGCACCATCCGTGACACCGGTCTCGCTGAGGATCTCCATGTTCGAGAGCGACACCGGATTGAATCCGTTGAGAACCGGGTTCTTGGTGACCGTGTAGACGATGCTGTCGCCGCTCACCGAGGCCGCCAGGCTGCCGTCCGCAGTGCTGAGCGTCCCGGTGTTCGTCCCGTCCGTGAGCGTCAAGCTGTAGGCGCTCGCGAGAAACCGGTGGTTCGTTGAAGTTCACTTGCAGCACGGTCCCGGCGGTGAGGGAGCCCGACGACGGCAGCGTGTTGGTCGATGTCGAATACAGCGGTGTCGGCACTGCCGCCGACGCGACCCCCGCCGCTCCGAGCGAGAGCCCGGCGGTGAGCGTCGATGCGAAAGCGAGCCCGGCGGCCACGACGGCTACGGAGCGGAGACGGCCGCGCCGCAACCGATCGACCGATCTCGCTTCCTTGGGAGAACGATGGATCAGACCCTTTAGCAACACGACCTCCCGGTCTCTAGTCCTGCTTGTACGTGCACCGAGACCCACTGCGGCGCACTCAAGGGGTGATCCTCCGCTACTGGCACCCGAAGTACATCGGCAGGGTGCGTGACAACGCCTACTCAATTTGGTGGGGCTCTTCGTTCCGTGCTCCGTCCGAGATGGAGAGCCCGCTGCCCGAACGCACCTCACTCCTCTCGCGACACGAGAGCCCAGGCAGTGACCGTCCGACAGGTGCCGCTACCAGCAACGACACAGCTCTTCTGTCACATGTCCGGTGCCCAAACGGGCTGCCGAAAGCCCTCTGCAGATCATCCGTCTGCAGTAGGCCGCGTGCCCCCGCGGTCATGCAATCTGCACGGTCTGCCTATCTCGCCTTCCACCTCGCCCAGCGCCTAACGAGAGCCTTTTGCCTCAGATCGAGCCGTGCCCAAGGCACGCTGTCGTCCTTGCGCGAGAGCAACTCGCGCTGCCGGTGATGGACGTCTTGTGGCGTGACGGTTCGCCCCTGTCGGCTGCTCGTCCGATAACCGACAGCTGCAGCCGTTCCTCCAGCGGTGCTGTGCCGATCAGATCGCCGCGTCCAGCGCTCACCTCACGGGACCCGTAAGCGAGCGGCGCGGATCAGCTCGAGCCCAGGAGTGAAGTGACTCCGTCCGGCGGGAGCGGTCGGGCGAGCAGGAAGCCCTGACCGTCGTCGCACGACAGTCCGGCGAGCTCGCTCAGCTGATCGTCGGTCTCGATGCCCTCGCCGACGACCGTCATCCCGAGCACGTGGGCCATCGCGGTCACTGCACCGACGATCTCCCGGTCACGCTCGCTCCGGCCGAGGTGCTCGACGAAGCTCCGGTCGATCTTCAACGTGTCCACCCGGAAGCTGTGGATGTGCGCCAGCGACGAGTACCCCGTCCCGAAGTCGTCGAGCGCCAGGCGCACGCCCAGATGGGAGAGCGCCGCGAGCGTTCCCTGCGCGTCACCGATCTCCTCGATCAAAGCGGTCTCCGTGACCTCCAGGCAGAGCTGGGCGGGCTGGATCCCGTTGCGGGCGATCGCGTTCGCGACGACGCGCACCAGATCGGCGTCGGCCAGCTGGCGGCCGGAGATGTTCACCGCCATCGTGAGCGGCCTGTCAGGGTCCCCGACGCCGTTCCACTCGGCGAGCTGGCGGCACGCCTCGCCGACGACCCAGGCGCCGATCTCGCAGATGAGCCCGCGCTCCTCCGCGACACTGATGAACTCGGCGGGCAGGAGCACGCCGCGCTGCCGGGTGCCGCCAGCGGATCAGCGCTTCGACGCCCCGGATCGATTGGTTCGAGAGGGAGAAGAGCGGCTGGTAGAGGAGGAAGAACTCGGAGCGCTCGATGGCCCGGCGAAGGTCGCTCTCGAGCGCGTGCTTGGCGAGAGCCCGATCTCTGAGCACCGGGTCGAACAGCTGGAGGCGGTTGCGGCCGCGCTCCTTCGCCTGGTACATGGCGGCGTCGGCGTCCCGGACGAGCTCGCCCGGGTCCGCGCGGTGGTCCCCAGCGACGACGATGCCGACACTGGCGGTGACCGAGAGGTCCCGGCCCTCGTCGCGGAACGGCTGGGCGAGCGCGCGCATCATCCGCCCAGCCATCATCCGCACGTCGTCGTCCTCGCGCAGCCGGCTGCACAGGACGACGAACTCGTCGCCCCCGAAGCGCGCGACGGTGTCGATCCGACGCCCCGACAATGACAGTCGCCGGCCGATCTCGATCAGGAGGCGGTCGCCGGCGCCGTGGCCGTAAGAATCGTTCACCACCTTGAAGTTGTCGAGATCGACGAAGAAGAGCGCGATCCGCCCGGGGTTGCGCTCCAGGGCGAGCAGCGCCTGCGTGAGCCGGTCGAGCAGCAGGACCCGGTTGGCGAGCCCCGTCACCGGGTCGTGCAGCGCCTGGTGGGCGAGCGCCTGCTCGGCCCGCTTGACCTCCGTCAGATCTCGGGTCCAGGTGAGCACCCCGATAACAGCACCGTCGGCATCGATCTCGGGCACCATCCGTGCCTGGACCCAGCGCTTCAACCCCGCGACGTCAGTGGCGAACTCGACCTCGCATCCCGTGCCGGTGGCGAGGACGCGGCGCAGCCCGCTCACCCACTTGGCGAGGAGCTCCTCGGGCCAGTCCAAGTCCGCGTCGGCGCGCCCGATGACCTCGTCGCGCGAGCGCCCGAGCGTCGCCTCGGCCGAGGGGTTGATGTAGAGGTAGCGCAGGTCGCGGTCGTAGCGGGCGATGGCGTCGGGCGAGCACTCTAGGACGATCCGCAGCTCCGACTCGAGTTGGCGCAGCTCCTCGTTCGACCGGGCGAGCTCGTCGGCGTCGCGCTCGATGAGCTGGGCCGCCTCGATCTCGGCCGTGATGTCGCGCGAGATGCCGAACGTGCCGATGATCTGCCCCGTACCGTCTCGCAGCGGGGCCTTCGTCGTGCACACCCAGCTGTCCGGGCGGTCGGACCAGGTCTCGCGCTCGATCACGTCCACCATCGGCACCCCGGTGCGGAGCACGCGTTGCTCGTCGTCCAAGGCGGACCGGGCGTGCTCCTCGGTGTAGAGGTCGCGGTCGGATTTGCCGACGAGGTGCTCGGGATCGACCTTCGGTCCGATCGTGGCAGCGAATCCTTCGCTCACCCGGAGGAAGCGGCTCTCGCGGTCCTTGAAGTAGATCCGTTCCTTCGTCGTGAGGAGGTTGCGGATGCAGATGCGGTCAAGCTCCTCGCGCGCCGGTACCGCGTCGGTCTCGCCTCCTCCCGTTTGTCCCTCCGTGTCGACCTGCGTCATCGAACCCGCTCCCTGTCGATGCCGATCCCGCGGACAAGCGCCCGGCGCCCCTGCGCGCAACGTCATGTCATGCACCGAGGTTGCCCCAGGGCACTACGTGCTTACGGCAGTGCCGCCTCGATGTTTGAGCACGCGCTCCGCCAAATCGTCGGCGACGTTCGCGAGGCACGCGAGCCGAATACCGAGGTAGACGCCCTAGACAACTGGCGAGCGGGTGCTACAAGCATGTCCGTGGACGACGGCCGACCGACGCGATCGTCGGGTCATCACGCTCAGCCGGCGCGGCTCAGCCGGGCGGCCCGCGGTGCGCGGGCCGCCGGAGGCGACGAGGTCGACCGCGATCATCACTGCCTCGACCGAACTCCGGCGCTGCGCGCCAGCGGGGGCGCCGGTTGACGAACCGGCCGCGCCCCCTGTTGGCTGTTGGCGGTGGGGGCGACCGACGCGAACAGTGCCTGGCTGCTCGGCCGGCGGCCGGCGCTCGACGGGCTTCGGGCGCTGGCGATCATCGCCGTCCTCGGCGTGCACCTGTCGACGGTCCTCGTGCCGACCCTCAACGGCTCGTTGTTCGTCGGTGGCGTCATCGGCGTCGACATGTTCTTCGTCCTGTCGGGCTTCTTGATCACGTCGCTGTTGATCGAGGAGTACCAGCGGAGCGGCCGCATCTCGCTCGGATCCTTCTGGCGCCGGCGGGCGCTCAGGCTGTTCCCTGCGCTCTACGTGCTGATGGCCGCGCAGCTGCTCTACACGGTCCTGATGCACGACCCGCTCGGCTACGCGTTGAAGGGCGACGGGCTGATCGCCGCCTACACCTCGAACTGGGCGTGGACGTTCGGCTGGCCCATCCCGTTCGGGCTGGACAACACCTGGTCGCTCGGGGTCGAGGAGCAGTTCTACCTCCTCTGGCCGATCCTGCTGATGCTGCTCCTGCGTACCCGCCGGGGTTGGGCCGTCCCCGCGGTGGCGATCCCCGCCGCGGTCGCAGGGGCGGCGTTCCGCTGGCATCTCGTGCTCACCTCGGGCAGCTGGATAAAGCCGATCTCCGAGACGTCCGACCACCTGGACACGCTGATGATCGGCGCCCTGTTGGCCTGGGCACTTCACGCAGAATGGCGCCCGCCGTGGTGGGCGGCACGCATCCTGGCGTGGCCGGCGGTCGGCTTCCTCGCCTGGGTGACCCAGACGACGGCGCCCCAGCTCGGCCGGTACGGGCTCGTGTACACCGTCTCGGGGCTCGCGACCGCCGTGGTCATCCTCGGGACCTTGGAGCCGAAGGGGCTTGCCTACCGTGTCCTCGCCGTACGGCCGCTGCGCTGGATCGGCCGCCTCTCCTACTCGCTGTACCTCTGGCACGTGTTCTTGTTCGAGGCCCTCGAGCGCGCGAGGCCGACGAGCAACCCATGGGCGCGCGGCGTCGTCGGATTCGGCCTCGCCTTCGTCCTCGCGTGCGCCTCGTACTACGGGGTCGAGCGACCGTTCCTGGCGCTGAAGGATCGCCGAGCGCCCGAACGCCAGGTGCGGACCGAGGCTCCACTCGCGCTGCCGGTCGCCGACTAGGCCGCTGCACTCGCCCTACGGCGTCACCCGGACGAGGGTGCTGGCACGGGCGTAGCCCTCGTAGTGGCACGGCGGCTCGAGGAACAAGAACGAGCCGTCGAAGAACACGCCCTAGTCCTCTCCGAGGCCGAGGTCCTAGGCGGGGGCCCCGCCGATGGGCGCCATTTGCGCGATCCGGGCGACCTGTCAAGTCGCGGGCCGATGCGGGCGATCGACTCCTTGTCCGTCTCGGCCGTCGCCGCCGAGCTCTGCAGACCTGTCACCGTCCAGATCCCCACGACTGGGCCGCCGACGGCCGCAACCTCGAGCGGCTCGCCCCCGTAGGTGCCGTCGTCGCCGACGTGAAACACCGGTCCGTGGCGCCGGTGTCGAACCGGAGCAGCTCGCCGCGTGAGCACCTGCATACGGTGCTGAAGTGGAACAGGTCGATCCAGGCGTCGTTGCCGCTCGCGAGGATCCAATCGACGAACCACGCCGTCTTGGCGACGAGCACGGGCGACGTCGCCGTCGCGGCGATGACGGTTCGGCAGACGTCGGGCATCGGCACTCGGCCCTGGACGGCGCCGGGCAGCGCCGAGATGCGGAGCAGCGCCGACCCGTGCGTCGTGTTGCAGTCGTAGACCCAGAGCGAGCTCCCGCCGTACACCTCCTCCAGGTGGGTGTCGGAGTAGTCGCCGAAGGTCATCACCACCGGGCCGAGGGTCATCCGGCCCGTGCTCTCGCTCACCCGGCCGATCCTGACCTGGGCGTTGTGCTTCCCATTGTCCTCATCCCGCCCGCCACCGACGGGCCCCTGCACGGCCACGACGTGTCGGCCCGGAGGGCACGCCTCGCAGGCGAACCGCCGCGCTGAGCTGGTGCGGAGCGTCGCAGGATCGACTGCCGCCACCTCGCACGTGCTGTCGAGCTGGCCGTAGGCCAGGTGCCGGCCGCCGGCGACGGTGAGGTAGGTGTCGTCGGAGCCGGCGACCAGGTTCATCACCCAGAAGGTCGAGACCCTCTCGGGCGGTCAGCGCCAGGCGGTCGCCGTCGCCCGGGCCGCGGCATTCGGGACGAAGGTCGTCATCCTCGACGAGCCGACCGCCGCGCTCGGGGTGCGCGAGTCGCACCAGGTGCTGGAGCTCGTGAAGAGCCTGCGCCTGCGTGGCCTCGGGGTTATCCTCATCAGCCACAACATGCCGCAGGTGTTCGAGCTCGCCGACAGGATCTTCATCCAGCGCCTCGGCCGCTGTGCCGCCATCGTCACGCCCGAGAGCCACTCGATGGAGGACGCAGTGGCGATCATGGTCGGCGCCAAGGTCACGACCGAAGGGACGGTCCCGGCGACCCAATGATCGTCGTCGCCGGTGAGAACCTGATCGACCTGCTCGTCGACGAAGACGGGAACGTCCTCGCGAGCCCAGGCGGCGGTCCGTTCAATGTCGCGCGTACGATCGCCCGCCTCGGCATGGCCTCGACGTTCCTCGGGCGTCTCTCGCGCGACCACTTCGGGCAGATGCTGCGCCATCGCCTCGAGCGCGACGGCGTGACGATCGCACTGCCCGAGGGCCTCGACGCCCCGAGCGCGCTGGCGGTGGTGGACGTCGACTCCGAAGGAACGCCCCGCTACCGATTCCACCTGAGCGGCACCGCGGCCTTCGAGCTCGACGCCGCCTCGGCGATCGCGGTGTTGCGGTCCGCCCCAGCCGCGCTGCACGTCGGGACCCTGGGCCTCGCCATCGATCCGATGGCGACGAGCCTCGAGCGGCTCGTGGGCGAGCTCCCCGCGGAGACGCTCCTCCTCGTCGACCCGAACTGCCGGCCCGAGGCGATCGGCGACCAGGCGGCCTACGAGGCGCGCCTTGCGAGGATCTTCCGAAGAGCCGACCTGGTGAAGGCGAGCGTCGAGGATCTCGAGTACCTCTTCCCCGGCGCCTCCCGCTCCGACGCCGCCTCGACCCTCCTCGCCCTCGGGCCGGCCGCGGTCGTCGTGACGGACGGACCACGGCCTGTCCGCGCGGATCTCGCCGCAGGCGAGCTCGTGGTGGAGATCCCCGCGACCGACGTCGTCGACACCGTCGGAGCCGGCGATGCCTTCGGCGGGACGCTCCTCGCGTGGTGGCTCGCCCATGAGCTCGGGCGGCCCGACCTGGCCCGACGCGAACCCCTCCGGGCGGCGCTCACGACCGCTGCCGCCGCGGCCGCGATCACGTGCGAGCGCTCCGGTGCCGACCCCCCGGCGGCGGCCGAGCTCGACCGACGGTCGAACTGGGCGTGGACCGACGGCAACGGGGACCCCGCCCGCGCTGCGGTCGACGGCGCTGCGCCGTAGAGCCAGGGGGCGCTGGGGGTCGTCCGCCTCGTCGCGAGGCCACCCGCCGCCGGCTGCCTGGCACTAGGCGGCGAGGAGCCGGCGTCCGCGGGACCGCCGGCCTTGCTGCGCGCTCTCGCGATCAGCCCCAGCTGCGTGCTCCCGGCGCAGGCGCCAGATGACCAAGGTACCTGGTTTCCATCACCGCTCATGGGGAAGATGGGCTCGGAGGCGGTGGGATGAGCTCACCACAGGAGCACAGGGTCGTGGCGCGAGAGGCGAGATTGCTTAGTTACGCGGACGTTGCGACTTCGTTACGGCACAATGTAGATATCGACGTCAGATCGCACTTCAAGGGACACGGAACGGTAACCAGTTGGCACCCGTCCCGACCGCGCCTTCGTAGGCGGACCCAGGCGGTGCTGCTTGCTATCGTGCTCGTCCTCGCCCTGGGCTTCTTCCTGACGCGGGCCCTCACTTCGCCCTCGACCACGGTGACCACGCCGGTACCGCGCGGCGGCTTCCTACCAGGTCGGGTTCAACGATGGCGTGCTGAACGCCGGGCTCGAATCGGCCTCGTCGACGCCGATTCGCCCGAAGAGTGACTGTCAGGCGCTGGCCCGGACGCTCGCCGGCCAGCAAGGCCAGAGCTTCCTCCAGGGCTGTGTCGTCGGGGAGCAGCGCTTCAAGGCCGAGCTGCACCGCTAGACGAGCTCCGCCGGTTTGTCGAGCGAGGGAAGCAGGTCGTCGCAGGGGTTGTCGCGACCGGCTCGACAGAGCCTGGTGGAGTCCGCGGTCAGGCACCTGATGACGGCCCGCAATCGGCGCTCGCGCGACCAGCGAAGTACGCGCCGTCGCCAAGTGCTTGAAGCACGACGGTGGCCACGACGGCGAGCACTTGAGCTGGGTACCCGTGATCGTAGCGAGCCACCCCGGTGACGGGAGGCTGCCGGAGGGCACGGAGTCTTCGGCCGGTTGCGCAGGGCGGGTGGGCTTCGGCCCCGGAGATGGCCGTTGCGAGCCTCAACGCGCGATGGCGCGGTCGTGGCGGATGAACCAGATGCAGGCGTCCTCGAAGCTCGGCTCCGTGCGACCGATGTGGACGATTCGGGTGTCGGACAGCGCGGCGGCGAGTTCGGACCCCGGATCGGCGCCGGCAGGCATGGGCACGTGGACGCTGGTGCCCCGCAGCGTCGTCCCCGGCCAGCGGGCCGCGAGTTCGGCGTAGGCGTGCTGCCACGGCTCGGCGTCGACGACAGCGACGATCGTGTCGGTCGCCTCTCGAAGCTCGCCGGGGGGGCCGCACGCGAGCACTCGGCCCTCGACCATCAGCGCGACCCGATCGCAGCGCTCTGCCTCTGTCATCACATGCGTGGTCACGACCACGGTCGTGCCGGCCGCCGCCAGGTCGCGGATGAGCGACCAGAAGTCCCGTCGCCCGACAGGGTCGACACCGCTCGTCGGCTCGTCGAGGAAGAGCAGCTGCGGCCGGTGCAGCACCGCGGCAGCGAGCGCGGCCCGCTGGCGCACCCCGGTCGGGAGCGCTGCGATCTTGCGCGTCAGTTCCTCCTCGCCGAGCCCGACCAGTCGGCACACATCGCCCTGGCGACTCGCGGGAACGTGACCGTAGAGGTCGCTGTAGAAACGCAGGTTCTCCGCGACGGTCAACTGCTGGTACAAGGAGAAGGTCTGCGACATGTAGCCGATCCGCGGGCGGATGCGCTCGGCGTCCGTGGCGACATCGAGGCCCAGCACGTGCGCGGATCCGGCACTCGGGCGCAGGATGGCACAGAGAATGCGGATGAGGGTGGTCTTCCCTGCACCGTTCGGGCCGACCAGGCCGAAGATCTCCCCCGGAGGGATGTCGACGTCCACATGGTCGACCGCGACCTGGCGCCGGAAGCGGCGGCTCAAGCCCTCCGTGAGCACGGCGGATCTCACGAGATCATCTCCAAGAACGCGTCCTCGAGCGTCGGGTGCTCGCCGCGGAGGTCACGCGGTGTGCCCGACGCGACGACACGCCCGTGGTCGAGATACACGATGCGATCGCAGCGCTCGACCTCGTCGAAGTAGGCGCTGGCGAGCAGCACCGTCGAGCCGGCGACATGAAGGTGTTCGACGAGATCCCAGAACTCAAGGCGCGAGAGCGGATCGACGCCGGTGGTCGGCTCGTCGAGCAGCAGGACCGGAGGCTGGTGCAGCAACGAGCACACCAGCGTGAGCTTCTGCTTCATCCCTCCCGACAGCTGCCCCGCCAGCGACGACCGCCGGTCCGTGAGCCCCGCGAAGGCGAGGAGCTCCTCGGCGTTGGCGGCCGCCGCCGAAGGGTGCAGGCCGTAGACCGCCCCGAAGAACGCCACATTCTCCTCGACGGTGAGGTCCGGATAGAGGTGGAAGCCCTGCTGGGCGAAGCCGAGGCGCGCCTGACCTGCCTGGCCGGGCAGCACCTTCCCGGTGTCGACCCGCAGCAACCCGGCGATGCAGCGGAGCAGCGTGGTCTTGCCGGCCCCATCGGCTCCGACCACCCCCCACAGCTCACCGGCAGGGACGGCCAGGTCGACCCGGTCGAGGGCCCGGGTGGACCCGAACGTCTTCACGACGCCGTCGGCCAGGATCTCAATCAAGGGTCTTCCGGAACCGGAAAGCGGCGAGGCTCACGAACACCACGGCCATGCCGGCGAGCACGATCGTCTCCGACCACAGGTCCCCGAGCCCGAGGCCCTTGAGCATGACGTCTCGGGCGACCGAGGCGAAGTAGGTGAGCGGGAGGACGTAGCTCAGCCATCGCACCCCCCACGGCATCGAGGCGACGGGGAATATGAGCCCGGACAGCAGCATCTGCGGCAGCTGGACGAACACCGACATCTGCATCGCCTGGAGCTGGGTCTGGGCGACCGTCGAGATCAACAGTCCCATCCCGAGCGTCGCCGTGAGGAACAGGAACGCCTCACCGAAGAGGAGGAACACGCTTCCGCGTATCGGCACACCGAACAGGCCCCAGCCAACGAGGAGCACGAAGCAGAGGTCCGCGAGCGCGATCAGCAGGTACGGGATGGTCTTTCCGATCATCAGCTCGAGCTTCGTCAGCGGCGTGATCATCAGCTGCTCGATCGTGCCCCGCTCGCGTTCGCGCACGACGCCGAGAGCCGTCAGCACGAGCGCGACCTGGACCATGATCATGCCGACCAGGCCGGGGACCATGAAGGTCGTCGAGCGGAGCGAGGGGTTGTAGAGGACCACGACGCTCATCGCGGGCAAGGCGCCTTCACTCTGGAGTTGCAGGGCCGTCAGCTCGCGCTCTGCGGTCATCGCCGTGAGGAGATTGGAGCCGTCGATCAGCACCTGCGCTGGTCGACCATCGGCACCCACCACGACGGCCACCGCGACGCGACCGTGTTGGATGTCCGCTTCGGCGGTCCCGAGATTGCCCGCCACGCCGCTTCGCACGGCGAAGTCACCGTGCGCGCCGAGCGCCGCCCGTACCGCCAGGGAATCGTGGTCGACGAGCTCGGTCGGCACGTGATGGACGTCGAAGGTCGCGGCGTAGCCGAAAATGACGAGGAGGATCACCGGCACGGCCACGATGAGCGCGAGCGTGCGCCGATCACGACGGATCTCGATGAACTCCTTGCGAACCAGGCTCCGAAGACGCTGCCATCCTTGCCAACGGGCGTCAGGAGTGACCTCGGATTCGTCTCTCCGCGTCGCGCCAGCGGAGGGGTTGCCCACGATCATCTCGCCCATCCTCTGCGGCTCCCTCCGCGGGCGACAGTGGCGAAGGTCCCCCTCCTTCCGCGGACATCGGCGCCGCCCGAGCGCCAACCTGGACGATCAGTCGTCAGGCCCGAGCCAAGCCCGTGGACTTCTGGGCGCAGCGCTCGCGATCATTCCCATCTGGCCTCGAGCATCAGCATCTGGCTCGGGTCGTAGCCCCCCTGGGGGTGCTCACAGGGGGCCACGTGCGCCCAGTGAACTACCCTGACGCACGGAAGGCCCGACGCGGAGTGAACGGAGGTCGGTCGTGATCTATGCCTCGGTGTCGACCACCGTCGCGGTGCTACTTGCCTATGGTGCGGGCGGTCTTCTCTACCTGTCAGGCAGAGCCGTGGACGCGGGATTCAAGCACTCTCGCAATCGGTGGCGTTCCGATCGGATGGACGCTGATCCGCTCGGCGGCCCGTCACATCGACCGGCACCGGGGTCAAACTGAGCCCGACGGCGCTCGTCGATCGGTTCGCGGATCCCTACCAGGCGCGCCACGGCCCATCAGGCATACGGTTGCTCATCTGCGGTGCAGCGAGATCCCTCACGCGCCTCTAACGATCCCGGGCTGTCGTTGCCGGCGTTGTTCACGACGACGTCGAGACGACCGAACATCTCGACGACGAGTTCGACGGTTTCGCGGTCGGCAGACTCGTCGTTCGCATCGAGCTCAAAGGACATTACCGCCTTGCCGTACTGCGTTCACCCGCGGTCAGCTTGTTCGCTGGCGTGCGGCCACTCGTCGAGGAGTTCCCGCTCGAAGCGGCCGGCGTTGCTTACGAACAGATGATCAATTCCACGGTTCGCTTCCGTGCGATCGTGTGCCCGACACCGCCGCCGGTGGCCAAGTAGAAGGGAAATCCAGACATGACCGCTTCCAATGACAGGAGCGAGATCGCCATGATCAGTGAGCTGATCCGCAATCGCCACTCGGACCGCGTCCCGTTCGATCCTGAACGCCATCCTGCGGACAGCGACATCCAGGCGATCCTCGAGGCGGCTCGGTGGGCGCCGACGGCGCACAACATGCAGAATTTCGAGATCATCGTCGTCGACGACGAAGCGACGCTCGCGGCGATCGGTCGCGTACACGGCGGCACCTCGGAGGACTTCGTACGGGAGAACTACGCCCAGCTCTCCTTCAGCGAGGAGGAGCTGATTCGAAAGGGCACCGGGCTCATCGCCACGATGTTCCCGCCGTCATGGCGAACGCCAGATGGCGGTTCCGAGGAAGCCATAGATGCCGAGCACGGATTCCTCGACGCGACGATGCGCTCGTGCCCAGTCGTGATGATCGTCATCTACGACACGCGAAAGCGCGCACCGGCATCAGAGGGTGACTTCCTCGGCATCATGAGTCTCGGTTGTGTGATGGAGAACATGTGGCTCACGGCCGAGGCGCTCGGGATCGGGATGCAGATCATGAGCGTCTTCAGCGGTCAACGCGTCGAGGAGGAGCTACGCGAGATCCTGTCCATTCCTGAGTACCTCAAGATCGCGTTCCGCGTGCCGACTCGGTTACCCGTCAGTTGAACCGGGCCGGTACCTGCGCGTCCGCCGAGAACTCGAACGCTTCGCGCACCGCAACACGTTTGTAACTCACAGCGACACGTGAGCGTCTTGACAAGGGAATGGCCCTGCCGCTCACCGAGCTCGTATACCGCTCCCGTGACCCTCACGTGGCCATGTCCAGATCACACACCGAGCAGCCGCTCGGCGTTTCCGTGGGCCATCTTCTCCTTGTCCGTCGGGCTGATCGGTGCCCCGTCGATGAATGCCCGCGCCTCCTCGTTGCGCCAATGACGAGTGCGGCGCCATTCCGCCCGCCCAGGCGTGGACGGGAACGACGATGGCCCAGTGCGTCGACCAAAGAGCGCGCGACCTGGGCAGGGCCGGTACGACTGCACCGCTGGATGGGAAGGCGACACATAAGCGCTCGCAGCTCGTGTGACTGGCCTCTAAGGCGCCGACGCTTCGCTTGCGCGCCCCGACGTCTCGGCACTTCCCCTCAGCGGCGAGTCCTGCGTCGCCGCTCCCGGCGAGTCAGCACTAGGGACGTTGCGGTGTCTAGATCCCGTTCGGCGGCTGTAAACATTGGTGCGCCGGCGATGTAGGTGGAGACGATGTAGGTGGCGTGCCGGTCGAGGAAGACTCGTGCCGCGGTCGTAGCGCATGGTGGTGCGGGGGTCGGCGTGGCTGGCCGCCTCTTGCACGTCGCGAAACGGCACCCGAGCATCGAGCGCGGCGGTGGTGAAATGCGTGAGAAGCGGGTGGGGGCCGATCGGCTTGACGATCCCTGCTCGCCGGGCGACACGTCGGACGACGCGGCCGGCTCCGTGACGATCGAGGCGCCGTCGGTCTGCTGCGGTGAAGATCGGTCCGCTGTCACGCTCACCGACGGCGAGGTCGACGACCATGGCGGTGCGCGGCGCCAGCGGGATGGTGACGGTCTTGCCGCCCTTGCGCACGATGGTGAGTGTCCGATGCCCCCCTTCGACGCCGAGGGCCTCGATGTCGGCCCCGACAGCCTCGGAGACCCGCAGCCCGTTCAGCGCCAGCAGCGAGATCAACGTGTGCTCGGCGGCCGCTCCGAGCCCGGCAGCGACGCGCAGCGCACCGACCTCGTTGCGGTCGAGGCGGATGGCGTGAGACTCGTAGTCGAGGCGAGGTCGACGGACGTGGACCGCCGGGGAGTGGGCGAGGAGTCCTTCCTCTTCCGCGTAGCGGTTGAAGCCGCTCACGGTGCACAGCCGGCGAGCGATCGTCGCCCTCGCTCGACCTCGGGCCTCCAGCTCTCGGCCGTAGGCCTCGATGTCGGAGCGTCGGACATCGAAGAGGTGAAGGTTGTGCTGGTCGCAGAAGCCGACGAACTGGCGTAGGTCGAGAGCGTAGGCGTCGCGGGTGAGACCTCGGTAGCCGCCGAGGAACCCGGCGAGCGCGACATGTTCAGGATCCGTGAGCTCCGGGTCATACATGACGACAGCTGTCGATGGCGAGGTCGTCATGGGATGCCACCCGGGTCATGGGACTCGGGAGCCGAGGCGACCGGGCCCCAGGTGGATGAGACCATCACCGTAGGGCACCTGCCTGCGGGCTCAGCCGTCCGGCAACCGCGCGATCTGTGTGCCGCCAGCCGCCGCGCCTCGTCGAGGACCAGGTCACGCGAGATCGCCCATTCGGGCGCGACTTCCGCACGCTTGCCCTCGGAGTCGGCACGTCGTTCTGTCGCGACCCCAACTCGGTGCGCACGCAAGCGATTGACGCAACAGCCTGAGGGCGCCAGAATCTCGGCACGGATGCGTCTTGCCGACTTCGAACGTCCCGTCGTCGAGGCGTGCAGCAGCGAAGGCGCTCCGGGTTCACCGTCGGCCGGACCGTGCCCTTCGCCGCCGCGGACAGCGCGCTGAGGTAGGTGACACGCCCGATGCCGGAAGGCTGTCTCGTTGGCATCGACGTCGGGTCGACCCGTGTGAAGGCGCTCGTCGTCGACCTCGACGGACGGGAGTTGTCCGACGGTCGCGTCGAGACGCCCTGGCGGATCACCTCCTCCGGCGCCGAGGCGGAGCCGGACGATCTCTACGAAGCGGCGCTGGCGGCGACTAGGTCGGCGCTCGGCGCGGCGCCCGAGGGGCGCGTCGTCGGTGTCGGCGTGACGGGAATGGCTGAGGCCGTCGCGCTCCTCGGGAGGCGGGGCGAGGCCGTGGTGCCGACGATCGCCTGGTACGACGAGCGTGGCGAGCAGGAACAGGCGGAGCTCGAGCGGCAGGTTGGAGCTGCTCGGTTCACCGCCCTCACCGGGCTGCCGGTCTCGAGGTTGGCGACGATCGTGAAGTTGCGTTGGATGCTCCGTCACCTGCCCGACGCGGCGACCGCTCGCTGCCGCGCTGAGCGTTCCCGAGTACATCGCCCACCGCCTCGGCGGAGAGCGCTCTGCCGAGCTGTCGCTCGCCTCCCGCACCGGGCTGTTCGACGTGAACCGGGCACGCTGGGCGACCGAGCTGCTCGAGTGGGCAGGGCTGCCTGACGGCCTCTTCCCGGTCGCCCTCCCCGCCGGCAGCCTGCTCGGTGCGGTCGTCGACCCACCGTCCCGGCTGGAGCGGTTGCGTGGGGCGACGATCGCAGTCGGGGGCCACGATCACCTCTCCGCGGCGGTCGGTGCGGGGGTCGTAACCCCTCGGGAGGTGCTGAACTCCTGCGGCACCGCCGAGGCCTACGTGAGAAGCGTCGTCCCGCTCGACCCGGCCGGTCTCATCGCCGCGGTGGCGACCGGCGTCTCTGTCGGTCGCCACGTCGTTCCCGGGCATCAGGCGATCCTCGGCGGTCGACCGTTCGGCCTTGTGCTCGGACCCGTGTACGACCTCCTCGGCTGGAACGGCGTTCCCGGGACCGAGGCGGCGAGCGCGGCGAGAGCCGGAGGTCCTGGCGTTGGCACGCCGCCTGCCGGGACCTCCGGCGTCGGGGCTGGCGAGCGGCTCGACGTGGCCCTGTCGTTCACCTTCGACGAGTTGACCGGCCGCTCGTTATTCTCAGGAATCGGACCTGGCGTCAGCGCCGCGCAGGCCAAAGCGCTGGCCATCGAGGAGGTCCTACGTCGCTCCTTCAATCTCTACGGCGCCGTGGAGCGACTCGGCGGCCCCGTCGAACGGGTGGTCATGACGGGCGGTTGGGCCCGAGTCGAGCCGCTCGGGAGGCGGAAGACGGAGCGGTTCCCCGGTGCGTGCTTCGTCTCGGTGCGTGAGCCGGGCGCCCGCGGCGCCGCGCTCTCGGCGGGTTGCGCCGCCGGGTTATTGCCCGGTCCGGAAGGGTTTCCGGCCCCCCCGCTCGAGCCCCTGGTACGTCGCTGACGGCGCCGGTCAGCCGTGGACGAGCGCGTGCAGCTCGGCGAGGAGAGCGACCGCTTCGTCCGCCGGTCGTCCCCACAGCTTGCGCCCGATGACGATCCCACTCGCTCCGGCCTCGATCGCTCCTTTCACGAGCGAGACCAGCTCGGCACTCGAGGCGCTGCCGCCACCGCCCAGCAGCACGACGGGGACGCCGATCTCCTCGCACCAGGACCGCAGCACACCGTCGTCACCGGGATGGGCGACCTTCAAGATGTCCGCCCCGATCTCAGCGGCGACTCTGCAGCCATGGGCTGCCACCTCGACCGCCTCCGGGCCGGTTGCCTCGAGCGCCACCGGCTCGACCATGACGGGGAGGCCGAAGCGGTCCGCATCCTCCACGACGCCGGCAATGAGCGCCGCGGTCCTCGCCCGCTCCGAGGACGGCACGTCCCAGGGCATGAGCAGCTTGACGCCGTCGACGCCGAGGGCGGCGGCAGTCTCGACACTCGTTACCAAGCGATGGTCGCCGCCACTCGCGTCGCGCCAGGACACGTCCATTGTCAGGATCCGCGCCGGAGCCGAGCGGCGGCCGAAGAGCTCGGCTGATCGGCGAAGGACCCCGAGACCGAGCAGGAAGCCGTCGCAAGGCGCCTCGATAAAGCGCTGCAGGGTGGCCATGGGGTCTTCCAGACCGGGAACGCGGCCGAGGATCGTGCCGTGGTCGAGCGGCACGACGACGCAGCGTCCGTCGCCGCCGAAGATGCGGCGCAGGCGGGCCGCCTTGCCCGCCTGGCGTGCTGAAGGTACGGCATCGACCTCGGTCACTTCGGCCAGTATCACACGTGCCGCCGACAGGCTGCTCAGGACGACAAGTCGGCGATGGGGCGTCGAGCTTTGTCTCTGCTGTCTATGGGACCCAGCTGCCTATGGGCGAAATTGTGAAGGTGATCGGACTCGATTCGCCGACTTCACCTTTCTCGCTCACCCGAACGCGCGTACAGGACGACGAGCCGTCCCCGTAGGGCTGCTGTACCGAACGATGGCTCGGGTACGGCCCGTCGAATCCCTGGCCGTTGTCGGAGAACTTGCCGGCCGCACCGAACGCGCGCACCGATCTGCGCCTCGCTCCGGTCGCCGGCATCGCCGTACAGAACGACGCCCGGTCCGCCCTCGATGGCCCCGTCCAGCAACTACCGAACCGGCACGCGAGCCCCCACTGACTGAGCACCTCGGGAGCCACCATTCAGCGGCTGGCGCGCTGATCACGCCCAGGCGATGCCGAGTTACGTGCCATCTCCCCACAGAGCCGAACTCATCGCCGCCGCGGCCTGCTCCCGCTGTGGCTCGAGCAGGTGCGCGTACACGTCGCTCGTCACCCTGATGGACGTGTGGCCGAGGACGCGCGAGACGACCTCTAGCGGCACCCCCTCGGCGAGCATGATCGACGCCGCCGAGTGCCGGAGCTCGTGCGGGTGCCATCCGGCGAGGCCCGCCCGGACGCAGACGCCGTCGAACGCCCGCCGGAAGTTTGAGGGATCGAGCCTGCCCCCGAGCGTCGAAGTGAAAACGAGGCCGCTCTCGTGCCAGTCGGATCCCGAGGCGACGCGCTCCTCTCGTTGGCGCAGCTCGTGCTGGGCGTGGACGTCGACGACTTCGACTGGCAAATTGACACGGCGCCGGCTCCGCTCCGTCTTCACGTCGCCGAGCACGACCGAAGTGCCGATCTTCTTCAGCGACTGCGAGATCGTGAGCACGCGCCGCTCCCGGTCGACGTCGACCCAGCGCAGGCCGAGGGTCTCGCCGCGGCGGAGACCGAGCGAGAGCATGAGGACGATCGCAGCCTCGAGTCGGTGTCCCTTGGCGGCCTCTAGGAGTTGACGCGCCTGGACCGGGGTGAGCGTGCGCCCTTCGGTGCAGTCCTGCTTCGGCCCGTCGGTGAGCGCGAACATTGCGCTGCACGAGCCCCCACCGCTCCGCGTAGCCGATGGCGTTCACGAGCACGGTCCGCATGAGCTTCACGGAGCGCGCCGAGTATCCGCCGGCGATGGGGCGTTCGACGAGAGAGCCGTCCTTCGTCCGCTACCGCTCCCGTGACCCTCACGTGGCCATGTCCAGATCACACACCGAGCAGCCGCTCGGCGTTTCCGTGGGCCATCTTCTCCTTGTCCGTCGGGCTGATCGGTGCCCCGTCGATGAATGCCCGCGCCTCCTCGTTGCGCCAATGACGAGTGCGGCGCCATTCCGCCCGCCCAGGCGTGGACGGGAACGACGATGGCCCAGTGCGTCGACCAAAGAGCGCGCGACCTGGGCAGGGCCGGTACGACTGCACCGCTGGATGGGAAGGCGACACATAAGCGCTCGCAGCTCGTGTGACTGGCCTCTAAGGCGCCGACGCTTCGCTTGCGCGCCCCGACGTCTCGGCACTTCCCCTCAGCGGCGAGTCCTGCGTCGCCGCTCCCGGCGAGTCAGCACGAGACGGCGGAGCTTGCGAAGGATGAAGCCCACGCTCCGGAGCGTACAGCGAGCTAGGCGCGCCTGTGCCGCGGTATGCGGATCCTCACCTGCAGGCCCGGACAGCCGCTGACCTGCGCCTACGTGGTCGGGCTGCCGGGATTTGAACCCGGGACCTCTTGACCCCCAGTCAGTGACTTACCACTAAGTCTCGCTAGGCGCCGCTAGGTATGCGCAGGCCAGGCGTGGTGCGAGAGCCTTCCTCGGCCGCTGGCATCGGCTCCCGTTGGGGCGCTTTCGGCGCGGCTTGTTAGCACGGACGTTAGCAACCGTCGACCGACGCCGCGACCTTCGCCGCCGCCGCCTGGTCGACCGCGGCCGAGACGTGGCTGTAGGTGTCCGACGTGATCGCGATCGACGAGTGCCCGAGTCGCTCCTGTACGACCTTCATTGGGACGCCGGCCTCCAGGGCGTGCGTGGCGTGGCCGTGGCGAAGAGCGTGGAGCTTGACCGCCGGCAGCCCTGCCGCCTTCGCCCGCGCTGCGAGCATTTGCGTGAGCCGCTGCGGGTGGTACGGGTGCCCGAGCGCGTCGGCGAAGAGGTGCTCGCTCCCCTCCCACGCCGCGCCAGCCGCGAGGCGCTCGGCCGCTTGGCGCGCGCGGTGCTGGCGCAGCGCCGCGACCGTCGCCGGGTCGAGGCCGATCGTGCGACGGGACTTCTCCGTCTTCGGCTCGCTCTCGACCACCCGGTAGCCGACGACGACGCGCGTCGCGGTCACCCGGAGCGTGCCGGCGTCGAGGTCGACGTCGCCCCACCGCAGCCCGGCCAGTTCGCCGCGGCGCAGGCCCGTCATGGCCGCCAGCCGCCAGAGGCCGAAGAGGCGATCGTCGCGCTGTGCGTCGAGGAAGGCTCGCGTCTCCTCTGCTGTCCAGACGGTCGGAACGGGAGCCCTCGCCTTCGGCCGCGCCTCGCGCACCGCCGCGTTGTCTGCCGGGTTGCGAGGGATCATCTCGAGGTCGACGGCTGCCTTGAACAGCTTGTGCGCCGTGATGCCGGCGATCTCCACCGTGCGGTCCCCAATGCCCCACCCCTTCAGCTCGTCGAGCCATGCCTTCAGGCGCACCGGGCGGACATCGCGTAGGCGAAGGCCGCCGAGGTGCGGCAGCACGTAGCGGCGCACGCTGCGCTCGTACATCTCGACGGTGGACTCGCGGAGGTCGCTGGTCCTGAGCCCCGGGAGCCATGTCGTCTCGGCGAAGTCGTGCACCGTCAGGTCGCTCGGCGCCATGTAGGTGCCTTCGTCCAGGCTGGCGACGACCTTCCCGAGTTCCTTCTCGGCCGCCTTCTTGCTCGTGAAGCCGCCACGCCACATCTGGCGTGTGCGACCGGTCTTCGGGTCCGGCGCTCGGTAGACGATGCTGTACCCACTCCCCCGCTTGACGATCGAACCTCTCACGACGTGCCTCCCCTTCCTCAGCCGGCCCGGCCCGTGCGGCCAGGCGGCAGGTAACCGCGCTCTCGTGCCTTCCTCACCCAACCGGCGACCGTGTTCCGGTTCTGCTTCTCCTCCTCGGCGATCACCGCGATTGGGTTCTCCCCGCTCGCCCGGAGCTCGAGGTACCGGTCCGCGATGCGCCGGTAGTGATCGTCGGGCAACGGCTTGCGGCCGGGGCGCGACTTCTCCCCCATGAGCCCCCGCGTTGCCTTCGCCTGGCGAGCGAGCGGGCCCTTCATTGCCTGAAGGTCCTTCGCGTACCGCCAGCGGATCGCGCCATCGGCGATCTCCAGATAGCGAGCCCACGGGAGGCGCTGGAGCGTCGACGGCTTTAGAGGGTCGCCCATCGACTGGACGCGGACGGCTCGCACGCCGAGCGGCACGCCGCCGCCCAGCGCGAAGGCAACCTCGACCACTGTCGTCGGTGACGGATCGTCCCGCATCCGGAACACTTCGACGAGGACCGTGTCTCCGGCGATGCTGGTGACTACCCGGTCAGGCGATGGTGCAGCGGCCATGAGAGCAGCCTAGCGATTGCGCAATGGCAATGCAATAGCAATGCGGTCGGTGTCTTTTCCTGCCGCCGGCCCATCATTAAGCCTACGGCTACGCACTAGGTGTGCACGCGCATTGCGCATTAGGATCAGCAGTCATGGACACCGCTGTAGAGCTCGCACTGGCCCGGGCACTCTCGGCGAGCGGGCGCGGCCGGTCGATCCGGATCGCGGCACGGCTCTCCCTCACCGATGTCGCGCTGAGCGTCGGCACCGATCCGGCGTCAGTCTTCCGATGGGAAATGGGGCGCGTCGTTCCCCGGCGAGACGCAGCCGTGCGCTGGGCCCGGCTCATGGGCGAACTCGAGAGAGTGGCGGCATGAGGCTCGCCGACCTTGCGGACCTGCCGCCGACGCTGGACGGTCACCGGACGGCCGAAATCCTCGGTTGCTCGTACTGGTCGCTGCTCGAGCAGGTGAAGGCCGGGGTGTGCCCGGTCGAACCCATCCGCCTCGGGCGCAACCTCCGGTGGCCCACCGCGACGGTGCTGCGCACGATCGGCCTTGAGGAGGCCGTGTAGTGCGCGCCCCTCCGAACTCCGAACGCGGCAGCGCCCCGGCCGAAACCGGGGCGCTCGCCAAAGAACTACCTGACCATGCCAAGCGGCACTCTACCAGCCACCTGCTCGCTGAGGTGGCACCCCGCCTTGAGGCGATCGCCACGAACGCGGCTGCCGCGATGCTCGGCGACCTCGACCTACTGTCCCCGGCGGATTTGCGGACCATCGCGAGCCTGCTGGAGGACGCTCGCCGCGAGCGGGCCGACGCGCTCCGCGAGCACGCGGACACCGACGTCCGCGCGCTGCTCGAGCTGGAGGCGATGGGCGAGTTGGCCCCGTCGCTGGTCCGTCACATCCTCATTACCGACTACAAGCGCTTGATCCCCAACGTCTACTGGGGAACGCCGGACGCGAGCGGTGCGGCATGAAGGCCAACCCGCTCGTCAACATCTTGGGGCCGCTTGACGGCGCCAAGATCCCCGGTGGCTGCGACCAGTGCGACGCCTACCAGACCGTCGAGGCCGTCACCGCTGGTATCTGGAACATCACCGTTTACCACGACGAGTGGTGTCCGGCCCTCCGCCGGATTGAACGGAGGGGCAAGTGACCGGCGCCGTACGCAGCATCGCGAACACCGGCACCCCGGGCGAGATCGAAACGAGCGTCGCGGAGGTCACCGAGGCGCGCTACCAGCTCCTGCGTTCCCGACTGCTCACCCCCGACGAGCTCGACAAGTTGCCCCCGCCGGAACCGCTGATCGAGCACTACTGCAGCCTCAACAGTCTGATGACGACCTTCGGCCGACCGGGCACCGCGAAGACCCTCATGGCCATGACGATGTCGTTCGCCGTGGTGACGGGCACGCCGTGGTTCGGCCATCCGGTGGGGCAGGGCCCCGTGCTCTACATCGCCGGCGAGGGCACGTCCGGGCTCGCGCAGCGCCAGCGGGCCTGGCGCGAGGCATGTGGCTGGCCCGACCTCGGCGGGATGCACTGGCTGCCCATGGCGGTCAACCTGCTCGACGCCACGTGGACCTCGGCGCTGGTGAGGCTGGTCGAGGACCTGCAGCCGAAGCTCGTCACGATCGACACCCTGGCGCGTTCGATGCCGGGGGGCGACGAGAACGCCTCGGCCGACATGAGCGCTCTCGTGGCGGCCTCTGATCGTGTCCGGGAAGCGAGCCGAGCGACCGTCAACCTCGTGCACCACACCCCGAAGGAAGGCTCGACCCCTCGCGGGCACTCCGCGCTCGAGGGGGCCGTCGACACCGCCCTGCTCCTGGAGCGCAACGGCTCGCAGATCACCCTGACGGCGCCGAAACAGAAGGATCTGCCCACCCCCGAGCCGATGGTCTTCGAGCTCCACCAGGTCGGAGCGAGCGTCGTCCCAACACTGCCAAACGGCCGTGGCAGTGTTGCCGACGTCATCGGCGTCGAGCGGACCGTGCGCGACCTCGTTTGGCAGTCTTGTGGCAGCGATGGGCTCTCGCCCACGGCGCTCCAGCGGATGAGCGGACTACCCGAGCGATCCTTCTACCGCGCGATGAAGTCCCTGCGTGACCGGGGGATCGTGCGCAATGTCGGCACTCCTGGCCGGCCTCGGCTGGTCGGAGACGACGCCAACACTGCCAACACTGCCAAAGACTGCCATGGCAACGTCCCAACACTGCCTGCCAAAGCCCCCCCTTTAGGGGCTTGGCAGTATGGCAGTAACGGGGGCGATGGCAGCGACCTGAGCGCCTTGGATCTTGAGCAGGAGAAGCCGATCTGGTGACTCCTCAACTGCCCCCGCGCCGCACGCTCACGCCTGGGCGCCTTGCCCCGCACGTCCCCCCGCGCACACGCGAGCGCGGTCGCCCCGTCGCCTTCGCTGCGCCGCTTTCCGTTAGCAGCCCGTTAGCAGGGGGCCGATCCGATGCCGCTCACCTGCGCCGATCCTCGCCGCGCTTGATCGGTGGTCAAGAGATCAGGTGGCCGCGATGATCCTCGCCCTGGCGATCGTCCTCGCTCTCCTCGCTGGCCTCGTCGCTGGCTATGTGCTGGCCGCTACGCGCACCGACCACCTGCTCGCCCGGATGACCGATGACGAGCTGAAGGCGCTCGCCGGCCGCGTCCGGGTGCGCAAGGAACTAAGGGGGCAGCCATGACCGTCGACTTCGCAGTTCCGGCCCGTGCACCTCGCGGTCGTGGTCCTCGCACCCGCAAGCAGCTCCGGGCGTTGCGCCTCCAGCGTGCGCATGACACCTCGCGCTGGCGTCACTCCGCTCTCGACGTCTCGATCGTCGCCGACGCGGCGCCGTCATCGAAGCGACGCCAGGAGACGGGCCGATGACGCCCGTCCTCGGCATCGACCCCGGCGGCCGTGCCACCGGCTACTGCCTGCTCGACGGCGACACGCTGCTCTCAGCCGGCGTCGTCACTCGTGACGGCGAGGACTGGGCTCGCTACTACGCCGAGCTCACCGACCTCGTGCCTGCGACGCTGCCGCCGCTCGTCGTTGCCATCGAAGGACTGTCCAAGCCCTGTCCGCACCTCGGCCTCACCAACGTCTCGGGGCTCATCTCGACGGCTCGGGTGCTGGGCGTGGTCGAGGCGCACGCCCACGTCCACGGTCACCACGTCGTCATCATCCCGCCGGGACGGAACGGCTCAGCGCCGCTCGCCACCTACCCGCCGGCACTCGTCGGCCCTCGGGACAACGGCGGGGGCATCCTCCGCCACGCCCGCTCGGCCTACGACGTGGCCCGTGCTGCGCTCGTGCTGGAGCTGGCGTCGTGACCTGCCGACCGGACCACGCGCCCAGGCACGCGGACTTCGAGGAGGGCAACACGCTGTCGTTGGTGCATGGGGCCAACTCCCCCCGGGTGATCGAGGCCGTCGCCCGCATCGTCCGGGATGACGTCGTGGCCCAGGCGCCGTGGATTGTTGAGCCCATCTTCTCCGACGCGTTGCAGCGCTACTGCCGGGCCGAGGCCAGGGCGCGGCTGCTCAGCGAGCACATCTTCGCCGTCATCGAGGAGAAGGGCGCCGGCAAGGTCGCCCAGCGCCTCTGGGAGAGCGCCGTGGCTTCCGACAACGCCGCCAGCAAGGCCGCTGCCGAGATGGGCCTCACGCCGCTCGCCCGCGCTCGTCTGGCCGCGCTCACGACGGGCACGGCAGCGGGGCAGGCATCGCTCGAAGCGCTGGCCGAGCGCGGGCGTGCGATCCGGGAACGCCGGCTGGCTGAGATCGCCTCGCAGCGGGCGCTCAGTGAACCGGAGAGCGGCGCAAGCGCCGATGACGAGGAGATGGCCCCGTGAACCCGCTCGAGCTACTCCAGGCCCTCGTGCTGGAGGACGGGCGCCTATGGGGCGACGTGGCCGCCGACTTCCAGCTCGCCGACGCCGAGGCGATCTTCGCAGCGGACGGTCCGCGCTGGCACTACCTGACGCGGCCCCGTGGCGGATCGAAGACGACCGACCTCGCCGGCTGCGGTCTGGCGTGGCTCGCCGCGGAGGCTGCGCCCGCCGCACGCGGCTACGTGTTCGCCGGGGACAAGGATCAGGCGGGGCTGCTCGCCGATGCCGCGGCCGGGTTCGTCGACCGCACGCCGGAGCTGCGCGGCGTCGTTGAGGTGCAGGCGTTCAAGCTCATCGGTCGCAACGGCGCCACCGTCGAGGTGCGAGCAGCGGACGGCGGGGGAGCCTTCGGCCTGCGCCCCGCGTTCTGTGTGGTCGATGAGTACGCCCTGTGGGAGGACGTCCGCCGACTGCGCCGAGTCTGGACCGCCATCGTCTCGGGCGCCGGCAAGGTGCCCGGCGCCCGTCTGGTCGTGTTGACCTCGGCCGGCGAGCCGAATCACTGGTCGTACAAGGTGCTCGAGACGGCGCGGAGGTCCGGCGCCTGGCGGGTCTCCGAAGTGCCGGGACCGCTGTCGTGGGCCGACTCGGCCAACCTGGAGGCGCAGCGCCCCCTACTCATGCCCTCCGAGTTCGACCGCCTCCACCTGAACCGCTGGACGGCGGCCGAGGATCGCCTCGTCAGCGCCGAAGACCTCCTCGCTTGCAGCGGTCACGAGGGCGCGCTCGACCCGGTGCCGGGGATGCGGTACGTCGCCGGGCTCGACCTCGGGCTCAAGAACGACCGGACGGTGCTCTCCGTCTGCCACGCCGAGGCGCTTCCGACCGGGCGCAAGATCGTCCTCGATCGCCAGACCGTCTGGGCGGGAAGTCGGCTGCGCCCGGTAGACCTCGGCGAGGTAGAGGCGACGTGCATCCACGTCCACCAGACCTACGCCGGCTGTTCGTTCGTGTTCGACCCCTGGCAGTCCGCCCAGCTCGCGCAGAACCTCCGGCGACGCCGGATCAAGGTCACGGACTTCACCTTCGGCCAGCAGTCGGTGGGTCGCCTGGCGCAGCGGCTCTACAACTTGCTCGCGGAGCACGCCCTCGACCTCCCCGGCGACGACGCAGACCTCCTCGCCGAGTTGGCACTCGTGAAGATTCGGGAGACCTCGCCCGGCGTGTTCCGCATGGACCACGACGCCGGCCAGCACGATGACCGAGCCATAAGCCTCGCGCTTGCGGCGAGTCACCTGTTGGAGTTCGTGCCGCGCCCGAGGCCGCGGCTGACGATGGGCGGCCATCCCCGGGGTCCGGATGGTCGAGTAATCGTCGAGCGGGCAACGCAGCCCATGAACGTCGAGCACATCGACACGAGTGGGCTCATGAACTGGCCGCCGCCTCCGCCAGGTGCCCGGGTCCGCGTCTCGCCGGCTCGCGAGCAGGTCGCTGCGCCCGCGGCGCCTGTCATCGGCATGGACGAACGGCACAACGCCAACCAAGGGCCGCCACCACCGCCGGAGGAGATGGCCGCAATCGAACGGTTCATGGACGGGCTCCGGCCGCGCAGACGAAGGCGGGAACGATGAGACAGCCCGCGACAGGTGTGGGGAGGGGGAGCGGTATGGCCTGGCCAGCTGGACCGCTCATGGGCCGACTGCTCACCCCTCCCCCTTCATCGACAGAAAGGCAGCAGCCATGACAATGACCACCGATCGACTCGACGCCGGCTCCCGCGCGGTCAACGTCGAACTCCACGATTTTGACGACAAGCGCCATATGGTCGCCGTTGACATCCCGATTGTGATCGACTCCTACAAGAGCGACTTCGGCCCCGGCGCGTTTGCGGAAGGCTGGCGCCGCAGCCTCCCTCAGATGCACGTCGACCACGGGGCGACGTCGGTCGGCCGCGCCGTCTCGGCCGAGTCGCTCAGCGACCGCCATCGCCTCCTCGGCCGCTTCGACGAGACGACCCCGGCTCTGCGTGCCTTCGCGGACGTGCGAGATGGCGTCTACCCGGGCTGGAGCTTCCAGTACGTCGACGGTCAGATGGTCCCTCACCCTTCCGGCCGGCGGAGCGTCGTGCGCATCACCAAGGCGACCATGCGGGAGTTCGGCCCCGTTTGGCGCCCGGCCATCCCCGACACGCGCCTCGTCGGTATCCGATCGGCCGGCTACGCCGACCTCATCGACGACGCCGAGACGGCGCTTCTCAGCCTCGAGCAGACGATGTATATCGCCAAGCGTCGGACCGATCCCCTCTTCAGGGCGCGCGAGCTGCGCGCCGAGAGTCATCGACTCGCCGCCGATGTGCGCCGTCTTGCCGATGCTCGCGGACGACGCTCGAGCGACGAGGCGATTCGACGGTGCGACGCAACATTGCGACGGATCGAGGGCCGCAGGAGCCCTCGCAGGATCAATGGAGGTGGACGATGACAATCACCGAGAGAGACGGCACCGGGAAGATCACCCGCCAGACCGGCCGGGTCGAGGCACCAGGCGCGCTCGCCGCGACGTGGGGCTCAGCGCCGCCCCCAAAGCCCGCGCCGAGCGGGTTCGCCATCGACCCGAAGGAAGCCGACATCCTGCGAATCGCCGCCGAGCGGCGCAACGCCATGCTCGATGAACACCTCGGGAGCTTCATGGTGAACGAGGAACTGAAGCGAGTCGTGCCACCAGAGCAGTACGAGCCCCTGTCCGACGAGCAGCGCGCCGCTGTCGAGGCGATCGCTGCGACATTCTCGGCCGAGGCCGTGAAGGCGGCCGAGGAGGCGTGGGACGCTGAGATTCAGCGCGACCAGGAAGCGCGCCGGGCCGAGCGCGACCGCGATGTTCGGGAGGCCGCCGCGACTGGCCGTGAGCTCGGGCCTGGGCGCCTCGTCGTCTACAAGCCCTTCCCCCCCGGCCGCAGCTCCACTACATCGAGCTCCACCCGAAGGTGCGCGAGGTCCGCCCCGACTTCGAGCGAGCCACGCCAGACCAGCTGAAGACCCTCCTGCGCCTCGATGACCGGTGGACCGGCCTGGACCTCAGCGGCGTCACCTGGTCGCCGGGACGTCCGGTCAGGGGTGGGGCATGAGTGCGCCCGGCAACGTCACGCCAGCGCCCGACCGCGAGCCGGCCGAGATCCTCGACCTCGCCGTGACGCCCCCACCCTCGGGGATTGTTGGCGTCGTGGGCGACCTCCCGAGGGCGCCTGCCGTGATGGGGCCGCTCCCTCCTGATGATGACCACCCGCTCACCGCGGCGTGAAGGTTTCGCAGCCGAAAGGATGACCCAATGGCCAAGACTATCCCTACCCAGCAAGGACTCGCCCCTCTGGCGCAGCTGCTCAACAAGCATGGCGACGCGATCCAGGCGCATGCCCTCCAGCAGACGCAGTACACCCTCGACGCCGACGGCAACTGCTGCGTGATGTTCGGACCCGACCTCAGCACGTACCCGATTAACTCCTTCGCGTCGAACCCGTCAATGGCACAGACCCTCGATTCGGCGAGCCACCCCATCACCGGCCCCGGCTTCGCCTACCGACTGGGGTCGCCCGGTTCCTACTACTTCGTGAAGCTGAACACCTGACCTGAAAGGACTAGCCGATGTCGTTGCAGACGAGGCCCAACATCGTCGCCCGCCACGCAGGCGAGGATGGAGCGCCGGCTATCACTCTTGTGGTCCTCACCGAGGGCAACCGCGAGCACCTCCACAACGCCGTCGCTGGCGCGCAGAGCCACCTGACGGGGCGCCTCTTCCACACGGTCATGGTCGACGACTCTGGCGACCTTGACCACGCCGCATACCTGGAAGCGACGTTCCCGACCTTCGCGCACATCCACCACCCGGAGCGCCGGGGGCTCAGCGCGGCGGCTCGCACGGGCTGGACGGCAGCGCTGGTCGACTCCGATATCGAGTTCGTCTTCCTCCTCGAGGAGGGAGTGACACTCACCCGCACCGTGCACCTGGACTCGATGGCCGCCCTCCTCCGGGCGCAGCCGCATCTCGGCCAGCTCGTTGTGAAGCGTGAGCCAGCGGGGACCGACGAGGAGGCAGCCGGCGGGGTGCTGGAGCTTGCCGCGGTCCAGGGCCACCTCCTCGCTGACTGCGAGGCCAAGCTCACCTGGCGCTTTGCCGCCGACGATCCGTCGATCGAGCGCACCTGGCACTTGATGTGGACCGAGGACCGGGAGCTGCCGTTCTCGCACGACCCGTCGCTGATCCGGCGCGAGGCGCTCGAATGCCTCGCGGACGATCCGGACGTGACGGCCCAACTGCGCGCTGCCGGCTATTCCTTCGCCTACTGGGGGCACCGCGCGGCGCCGCCGTGGGCTCGCCGAGCCATCTGAACGCGAAGCGACCCCGGGCGTGCGCCGCCCGGGGTCGCGAAACAGGTCAGATCGTACGGGGACCGCGTATCAGCCCGGGATCACCACCACCGTGCTCGAAGACCCGACGTAGCCGGGCTGCCCCGAGAAGACAGCCTCGACCTCTGGCGTGTCAGCGCCCGGGATGTCGGCCGCGTCCTCCGTGCAGAGCATCGGGTCAGTGTCGCTGGGGTTGTAGCTGATCCGCGTGTCCCCGACGAGGCCCCTAGTCACCTTCAGGTCACACGCGGCGGGATCGGTGCCCAGGCTGTTGAAGGTCCCGGCCACGGCGCCGGTCGTTCCATCGATCACCTCGAAACCGAGCTCGGCCGCTGTTGGCGACAGGGCCGTGCCGTCCGAGGTCGTCACGGTGGCGGCGACGCTGAGGACGGCGGTGGACGGCGACCACGAGATCGAGAGGGTCGTCGACGTCGAGTAGGGCGAGATCGTCTCGCTGTCCGTCTCCGTCGCCGCGGTTGACCCGCTGGTGTACGTCGTGACCACCGTGTGCTGCCCCGTCGCCGCGTAGGTCACGGGACAGTCCCCGCCGTCCGTCGCGCCCCCGACGTTCATGCTGCACGCGAGCGAGCCGTCGCTGAACAGCTCGAGGACCCCGCTCGGGAGGTCGGAGAGCGGCTGCACGGGTCCACCGGTCACCTGCTGCGTGGCCGACGCGCTGTAGCTGTACGTCACCGCCAACGGGTTCGTCGGGTCCTGCGTGAACGTCGGGTCGAGGTGCGCCTGGAGCGTCGTCGTCGTCCCGCCCAGCGTGACGGTCGTCGAGCCGGGGTTCGTCGTCGTGCATTCCTGCCGGTGGGCGACCTTGGCGTAGCGGACGCGCACCCGGACGTGGACGCGCTTGTGGTGCCGCGTCTCCCAGCGCCAGACCAGGTGCGTCCCGTGGTGGACGTAGGCGACGGTGCGACACGCCGTCGACGCGCTCACAGCGGTCGCAGCTCCGGCCAGGATGGCGCAGGCGACGAACAGCGCCGCGAGTGTGACGGCAGCCAGGATCTTCCTCATGATGCCTCCAGGGTGACGGGCTCTCGTGCTCTCGCCGAGAGCTGGACGACGGCCTCGATCCCCTCGCCGGGGTCAAAGGCTGTGTAAATGGCAGTCGTCGCGGGGTCTGAGTGCCCGAGCAGCGACTGCACGAGGCGCAGGTCGCGGCGTGGTCCGATAGACGGCCGTCGCGAACCAGTGCCGGAGCGAGTGAGCCGTCCAGACGATCCCGAGCTCGTGCAGGTAGTTGTTGATGAGGTGAGACACCACGCCCGGGTCGAAGCGGTCGCCGATCTTCCCCGGGGCCGACCTGGTGCCGAACCGGCCGGCGCGCTGGCGGAAGACGTAGCCCTCGTACGGCTCAGGCGTGCGCCGGAGCGCCTCGAAGACCTCGGGGTGCAGCGGTACGACCCGCTGGCGCGAGCCCTTCCCCTCCGAGATCATCAGCATCGGCGGCTTGAGGTGGTCCATGACGTGCGACCACTGCAGGCCGGCGATCTCCTTGCAGCGCATCCCCTCGTACGCCCCGAGCAGGATCATGGCGCGCTCCGGCATCGGGGCCAGCTCTATGGCGACCGCCAGCTCGTCGTCGATCGCCGGGCGCGGGAGGTAGTGCGGCAGCTTGGGCCGTTGGATCAGCTCGGCGGGGTTCGCCCCGAGGCGTCCCTCGCGCTGCGCCCAGCGGTAGAAGACGTCGATCGAGGAGGTGTAGCCGTAGCGCGTCTTCGCCGAGACGTGGCAGGCGTCGAGGAACAGTTCGACGTCCTCACGCGTGGCCGTCGGGAGCGTCTTGTCGTGGCGCTCCAGCCAGATCGCCAGGCGCCGGAGGTGCAGGCCGCGGCAGTAGATCGTCTCCGGGGAGAGAGCGCGCCGACGCTGCGCGGTGAAGTAATTGGCGAGCAGCTTCGCCGAGGCTGGGTCCTGCACGGGGCCGAGGCGCCCGGCCATCAGGAGCGCGCCGGCGGGTCCGGGCGCATGATCATGGCCTCAAGCTTGCCCGTCTCGTCCATGACGATCGTGAGCGCTGAGCCCATCAGCCTGAGCACGGCCTCGGGGTTCGACGTGTCCCACTCCCCTTCGTTGCGCAGCCCGTCAGCGAGGACCCGCAGCGCCCGCTCGACGCGGTGCAGTCGGACGTCGAGCTGCTCGGCGAGCAGGAGACGGCCCTCCCGGTCGCGCTCCTCGGGCGTCAGGTCTGCGGGTCCAGCTGCGGGGGACGGGTCACAGGTACGGTTGCTCATGTCGGACCTCCAGGGGTTCCGGCCAGTCCCCGGGCCGCTGATCCGGCGCCGGGGACACCTATCGTTGACACCGCGGAACGGTACGCCTATCGTTGCAGCGTGTCAATGGCGCGAACTACTACCGTGCGAGCCGTGACGGAGTACGTGACGGCGCGCGAGATCGCCGCCATGCTCCAGGTGTCACGCCAGCGCCTCGACGTGCTTTCCAAGACCGATCCGAACTTCCCTGCGCCGGTGGGCGTGCCCGGTGGCGTGCGCCTCTGGAAGCGGGCGGAGATCGAGCGGTGGATCGCCGAGCGCATCCCCGACCGGCGCAGGCGGCCGAAGTGACGGCCCTCGACGATGATGTCCGCTACGACCTGCTCGGCCACGCGGGCGCCCTGTTCGACTTGCTCCAGCGCCCCGCCTGGCACGCGAAGGCCCGGTGCCGTGGATATGGGCCAGCCGCGTTCTTCGGAACCTTCACCGAGCGCAGGAGCGACCCTATGGCGACGTGTAGGCGGTGCGGCGTGCGGAGCGTGTGCCTGGCGACCGCTCTCGCGGATCCGAGCCTGCTGGGCGTGTGGGGAGCGACGACGGAGCGGGAACGGCGCGTGATGCGGCGGGCGAGCGCCTAACGCCCCTTGCGGTCCTTGGCGTGTTGCACCGCGCAATCCGTGCAAGGAATCCGGCGATCAGTCCTCTCGCCGAGGCCTTCGGCGAGATGTTCGGCCCTGATCGACCCACCGCGAGGACAGATCCAGCCGCTGGCGTGGCGCCCATCGTGGTAGACGGCCGGCGTCTCTTCGAGCACGGTGTGATAGTGCTGCACGGTCGTGATCCAGACGGCCATACCCCGACCTCCTGTTAGCGCCCTGTTAGCAGAGGCCCCGGCTCGCCCACCCATCCGGTAGGGATTCCGAGCCGTTCTCCCTGGTCAAAGCGTCGGGCTGCCGGGATTTGAACCCGGGACCTCTTGACCCCCAGTCAAGCGCGCTAACCAAGCTGCGCCACAGCCCGTTGTGGCTCTGCTCGCCGTTCTCCCTGGTCAGGGCGGCGGGCTCACCGTCCCTCACCCTAGCGCGAGTGGTCAGCGCCGGTGACGGGGAACGAGCGATCGACCGGACACAGCCGACCGAGCCCGACGTCCGCAACGCCTTCAGCCCGCTTCAGACCTTCGCGTAGCGCCAACCCCCCTTCTGAGCTCCTCGGACCCGGGTCGGCGGGGCGCATCCGGTTTGTGGACCGAGGAGGATATCTCGGCGATCAGCGCGCGGAGAGGCTCCATCTAGGACACAGGTCCATCCCCCAAGGACCTGAACGCTGTGTGCCGACTCCGATGCGGCCGCCCGGGCTACAGCCCGAACCCGCTGAGCGGCGACCCCGAACCGAGCTGCGGCAGTCCGGCGATCGAGTCGATCGTCGCGGTGATCGAATAGTCGTTGAACGCCGTCGACACCGTCGCGCCGACCGGTGTGCCCTCTGAGAGAACGATCAACGGCGGGTTGCTCGGCACGTCGCCAGACCCGGAGCCCTCGTCCCACACGATGATGATCGCCAGGCGGCCGCTCTGGTAATCGGGCCCTGCGAGGATCGACGGGAGGGTGGCAGAGAGCCAACTGTCCGTGCTGGCCAGCGTGCCGTTCTCGCCGTCATCGAGACCGTTGGGGGTAACGGTGGAGATCGTCGGCAGCGTGCCGCCGTCGACGTCAGCTGCCAGGTCGTTGAGCGGGACGTCGTTCGTCGAGCAGTCGGTGAGGCTCGAGTAGTACACCGCCGGGTTGTGACGAGTCTCGTAGTCGCCATTGTCGGACGTGTCGCAGTTCGACGGCATCGATTCGACGTAGGACTTCCAGTTCGCGGTCTGGGAGAAGACCGAGGGGTTCGCGGTCGTGCACCCGCTGGCCCCCGGGCCACAGTCGGCGGTCCAGGGCGACGAGTCGTACGACACGCCGGACATCATCTCCAGGTAGTTGGGCAAGCTCGGATGCTCGAGCGCCGTGTAATTCGTCGCCAGTCCGCACTGGGACGCGATCGAGTTGATGTACGGGGCGCTCGAGGAGCCGACGACGGCCGACTCGTCTTCGTTCTCCTCGAAGATCACCATCACCTTGGTCGCCTGACCCGCAGGACCGTTCCCGCACACGGCCGTCGACGTGGCCTGCGTCGTCGCGGTCGTGGAGGGCGTCGTTGTCGGGGTGGTCGACGTGGTCGTCGACGACGTCGTTGTCGTGGACGTGGAGGACGTGGAGGTGGACGAGGACGTGGAGGGCGTCGATGTGGACGAGGACGTGGACGTCGAGGATGGCGGGATCGTCGTCGAGGAGGACGTCGTGGTGGACGGCGACATGGCTGGCGGATCGCTCGTCGAGGTCACCGACCCGGAAGGCGGCGGATCGCTGGTGGTCGTCGCCGGCAGTGCGACGGCCGTGCTCGGCGGCACCGCCGGCTTGAAGACGACCATCCCCGCTAGGTATCGGCCGGACGGCCTCAGCGTCGCGGCGGTGATGGACGGGCGCGTCGTCCCCGTCGCCTCGAAGTAAAAGCTGGCGAACTGGTCCGGTCTCGACCGACCGGCGAGCCTCGACCATCCCTGCGGCGTCCTGCTCGTGGCGGTGGTAGAGGAGAAGAAGGCCAAGGCCAGCTCGCCGGCCGCGGCCGGCGACGAACCGTAGGACTGTGTGTAGTGGCGCACCGTCCGACCGCTGTGCGTCCAGGCGACCGTGCCGTCGACGGTCGCCGGCGAGGCGAGCCCCGCGATCTCGAACACCGCTAGTTCCCTGCGCACGCGGGCACCGCGGGCGAAGAAGCGGAGCGTCTTCTCCCCGCCGGTGGCGGTCATCGACCACACGGCGGCGCTGCCGACCGCCGGGGATCCGGCGCTCCTGCCGTCGAGCGTGAAGCCGCTCGGGCCGGTGATGGAGGCGCGGCCGGGCGCGCTCACACCGACGGCGATCAGCAGGTCGCCCGCGGTCGCGGCGGCAGACAGCGTGACGGTTGCCGCGCCCGCCTTGGCCAGCACCCGCACCTTTTCCTGGACGAGGGAGAGCGTCGAGGCCGATCGCGCCGCCACTGCGCCGGAGGACACCGCGCCCGACCCGGCGAGCACCACGATTGCCGTGAGCCTCGTCCACCGGAGGCGGCGCCTGGCGCGCCGTCTTGCGTTCCTCGAATGGACTCTCCGCAACGGTTGCCCCTCACGCGGGGTGGCAGATCAGGGCGCAACGTCTGGCCACCCAGCGCTCGCCACAGCTAGTTAAGAAGTGTACGAACGCGCTCCGGCAACGTCTTCCGCCGGTTGCGTGACATGTGTTCCCTCATTGGCATCATCATGGTCACCCACACGGCGGGTCGTGGCTCCGTCCGGTGCTGCAGGGCGACGCCGCCGGCGCCGGTCCAGATCACGACGCGCCCGCTCGCGTCGTCAAGACGGCCACGGGAGATCGCCGTCGCGAGGTTCTGGCCGATGCTCGCCCACGCCGCGCTCGACGGCAACGCCAGCCGGCGGGACGGTCATGTCGAGCAGCGGCCGCGGGACGCATCGGCGCGGTCGCAGCACTGATGGCCGGCGCGAAGGAGGCGGTCCTCGCCTTCTCGGACTCCCCCGGGCGCACTGGGGACTGCCGTGGTCGACGACCTCGTCCGAGCAGGTGAAGAAGGACCTGACGCACCACCTGGCGGGACGCGGCGGTGGACGGTCCTGCATTGCGTGATCACGGCGCCACCGATCGTGAGATCGACCCGCTAGATACAGCAAATTGGCGGGCTTTCTAGTGCCCATGGTGGAGGCGCGAGCGAGACACGAGCCGTACGATCCGTACTGAGCTGTTCCGGACGACACGGGGAGATGTTCCCCGGCCGGTCCTGACGCCGGTCATCTTGTGGCGGTGCGCCGCCAGTCCCTGACGCACCACGAGGCACCACCGAACACGACACCGGCACCGATTTCCGAACCCCGAATCGGGCGCCGCCGAGTTGCGATGAACGAGTCACCTACGGGGTTCTCAGGCAGACAAGCCGCCGGCCAGACGGCTCCCCGGGAATCCCACGACGGGGAGAATGCCGTGCTCAACAGAAGGAACATCCACAGCGTCCAGCAGGCCATCGCCGCAGCGGCGACGTGCCTGCTGCTGACCGGCGCGCTGAGCGCTGCCGCAGCAGCGTCCGCGCAGGGCGCGGCCTCCGTGAACGGCCTCGAGATGTCCGCTGCGCACGTTCCCGTCGGCGCCCGTCCGTCCACCACCGAGAGCCTCGGTTCGCACGTCGCCAGTCGACGCGTCAGCCACGTGCTGACGGCGTCGAGCAACTCCGTCAGCTTCCCGAGCACGGGTGGCCACTTCACGGTGCGCCTGCGGAACATTCCACGCGGCAGCACGTGCAGGTTGTCCTCCGGTCATGGCGTCGTCTTCCACGGCACGTACCGCTGCGGCGGTCCCCTGTTCGCCCACGCCGGTACCGTGCGGGCCAATCGCTCCGCGACCGTCAAGCGCTTCACCGTCCGGGTGCTCGTCCGCAGCGGGCTCGTCCACCGCAGGAGTGCCTGGGTCGTCGTCGTCGGCCCGAACGTCCTTCCCGCGACGACGACCTCGACCACGACCACGACGCCCGTGATGCCGCCGCCGGTGCCGTCGCCCTCGACGCCCGGCAACCAGTCGTCGAACTGGTCCGGCTACGCGCTCGAGTCCGCCCCCGGCGGCACCACCGACGTCCAGGGCACCTGGACCGTTCCGACCCTCGAGTGCGCAGCCACACCGGACAGCCAGGTCTCCGACTGGGTGGGCGTCGACGGGCTCACCAACGGCGATCTCTTCCAGACGGGGACCCGGTCGATGTGCGCCGGTGGTGTCCAGAGCAACGTGGCGTGGGTCGAACAGCTCCCCGACCCCGAGTACGACTTCCGTGCGGTGTCCGCCGGTGACGTTGTCGCCGCCCACCTTTGGCAGGTCTCTCCCGGCGAGTGGCAGTTCACCCTCACCGACCAGACGGCGGGCTGGCAGGAGACCCTCTCCCAGCCGACCGCCTACAGCGGACCGGGAACCTCTGCCGAGTGGATCAACGAGGATCCTTCGGACGCCACCTCCGGCTCGCTCTTCCCCCTGGCCGACTTCGGCACCGCGACCTTCTCGGGCGTCACCGCCAACCTGGCGGTGCCGGCCCTCGGCTCGGCGAACGCGTTCGAGATGGTGCAGGGCGGCGCCGTGGTCGCCCTCCCCTCGACGTTCAGCGGCACCGGATTCACGATGACCTACCAGTAGGGCCGCCCGGCAAGGGTCGCCCCGCCGCCGGTCGCGGGGCGCGACGGGGATGGAGGTATCGTCCGCCTGGCAGGAAAAGCAGGAGGAGGGAACCGTGCCGCTCTACGAGTACCGCTGCCCCGAGTGCACCACGACGTTCGAGCTGCGCCGGCCGGCCGAGCTCTCGTCCGCCCCGGCGGCGTGCCCGGAGGGCCACGAGGGCGCCCGCCGCCTCCTGTCGGTCTTCGCGACGCCCGGCCGCTCGGCGGGACAGGTCCCCGCCGGCGGCTGCGGGGCGGGCTGCGCCTGTGCGGCGGCGGCCCACTGAACCGGGCGCACACGGCGAGGGGTCGGCCCCGGCGCCGACCACCCGGGCCGGTTGGCCTCAGCCGTGCCAGGCGTGGCCGGTGAGCCAGAAGATGACCCAGATCAGCCGGTACACGAGGTAGCCGGCCGTCCCGACGACCAGCACCTTGAAGTGCCAGGGCGCCTTGATCGGCTCCTCGTCGTCCTCGTCGTCGGACGCTCCGGCCAGCTCGGTCGCGCCGGCGCCCGCAGGTGTGGCCGTCGCCTTGGCACCGGCACCGGCACCGGCACCGGCGAGGCTCACCGACGGCGCCGCCGTCGCGCCCGGCGCCCGGCCGGGCGAGAGCGGCTGCTGGCAGCTCGGGCAGAGGGAGCGGCCGTCGCCGCCGAGCTCGACCTCGGTGTCCGCCACGGGTCGGCTGCAGGACGCGCACCACGCCACGGTGTGATTCTTCATCCACGGACTCCTCGAGCGCACGTCCCGGCCGCCCGGCGCCCGCGCGCGCCCGCCCCCGGCCCCGTCGGCGGCCGGCGCGTCCCGGCGGTCACGACTTCCCCCGCAGGCGCACCCGCAGCTTGAGCGGCGTCGGTCCGAGGCCGAAGCGCTCGCGCAGCCCACGCTCGACGTAGCGCAGGTAGCCGGGTTGGAGCCGGCTCGTGGCGAAGACCGTGATCGTCGGCGGGTCGACCGCGCCCTGGACGGCGTAGAGGATCCGGGCGCCCGGCGCCGGGTCCGCGGACTGGATCGCCTTCATCGCATCGTTGAGCTGCCCGGTCGGGATCCTGCGGTGGTACGCGTCGATGGCGGCGCGCACCGCCGGGAGCAGCCGGTGGACGCCCGATCCCGACGTGGCCGAGATCCGCAGGATCGGCGCGTAGTCGAGGAAGCCGAGCCGGTCCTCCACGTCGCGCGCGACCGACAGCCGGTGCTCGGTGTCGAGCAGGTCCCACTTGTTGAGCACGATGACGATCGGGCTGCCCGCAGCGTCCACCCGCTCGGCCAGCCGCTGCTCCTGGTGGGTCACCCCCTCCGAGGCGTCGATCACGAGCAGGGCGACGTCGGCGCGGTCGATGGCGGACAGCGAGCGGACGAGCGAGTAGTACTCGCTCCCCTCCTCGATCCTCGACTTGCGGCGCAGCCCCGCGGTGTCGATGAAGCGGAGCAGGCCCTCGTCGGTCTCGACGAGCGTGTCGATGGCGTCGCGCGTTGTCCCCGGTATGTCGTGGACGACGCTGCGCTCGTCGCCGACGAGGCGGTTGAACAGGGTCGACTTCCCCACGTTCGGCCGCCCGACGATGGCCACCCCCGCGAGCTCGGTCCCCTCGCCGACGTGGATCCCCCCGGGGAGCTCGTCCGTCGTCGCTCCGGCCGGCTCACCCCCGCCGTCACCGCGCTCCTCCCCCGCCTCGTCCCCCGGGACGGACCCGGCCTGCGGGAGGCGCTCCACGACGAGGTCGAGCAGGTCGCCCACGCTCCGGCCGTGGAGCGCCGAGACGAGCACCGGGTCCCCGAAGCCGAGGCGGGTCAGCTCCCACGCGCCGGCCTCCTGGCGCGTGGAGTCGACCTTGTTGGCGACGACGAGGACCTTGTCGCTCTGGCGGCGCAGCATCGACGCCACCGCCTCGTCCTCGGCGGTGAGCCCGGTCGTCGCGTCGAGCACGAAGAGCACGACGTCGGCGCTCCCCACGGCCCGCAGCGCCTGCGCCGTCACCTTCTTGTCGAGGGCGTCGCCGCGCTCGAGCACGCCGCCGGTGTCGATGATCACGAAGGAGCGGCCCCGCCAGTCCGCCCGCAGCTCCAGGCGGTCCCGGGTCACCCCCGGCTTCTCCTCCACGATCGCGACCCGCCGACCGACGATGCGGTTCACGAGCGTCGACTTGCCGACGTTCGGCCTCCCGGCGATCACGACGACGGGGTCGCGGACAGCTGCTCCGTCCGCGGGCACCTCCGCACGCTCGTGCGGGCGCGTGAGCTTCGTCGCGCTCATCGGGCCGCGGCCACCGGCCCGGTGGCGGAGGCACCGGCGCCGGCTCGCTCGCGCCGGGGCACGGCGGCGAGCGCGCGCCGAAGGCTCGCTCCGTCGGCCGGAACCACCTCGACCGCGCGAGGCAGCTCGGCGACGGTCGTGCCGTCGAGGAAGCGCCCCTCGGAGAGGCAGACGTCGGGCACCAGGTAGCGGCGGTCGGTGGGGAGCTCGGCGAGGGCCTCCGAGAGGTCTGCCCCGGTGATCAGACCCGCCACGGCGATGTTGCCGCCGAAGAAGCCGTTGCGCACCGCCACGACCCCCACGTCGCCGTGCCCGGCGCCGTCGAGCAGCGGCCGGAGCACGCGGGCGCCGTACTCGCCGGTGAGGATCGTCACCGGGCGCGGCGCCTCGCCGTCCCGGCGGCGGCCTCGCGGGTGCACCGGCCCGGACGCGGGCGTGAGGGCCGCGGAGTCGCGCACGGCCCGGTAGCCGGTGGCGGGGGCCCCGTCGACCGACTGGAAGAAGCCGCCGCTGGCGTGGGCGTCGCCGCCGCGCTGGCGCCGGCCGAGGAAGCTGGCCTCGAACGAGCGCGCCATGCCGACGCCGTTCTCCACCTGGGGAAAGTCCTCGTAGGCGGCCGCCGGGGGGAAGCTCCTCCCGGCGAGCAGGTAGTACTCGTCAGCCGCGTGGACGAGGCGCCGGCCCGTGCCCCACAAGAACCGCTCCTGCCACGCCGCGACGGCGTCGACGACGGCCTCCGCCTCGGCGCGGCTGTGCGACCGCATCGCCGCCTCCTTCGAGAACCTGCTCACGCCGAGGGGTACGGCCGCGGCAGAGGCGAGCTCGGGGAAGCGCTCCAGGATGCCGGCGAAGGTCTCGTGCAGCACCGCGCCGTCGTTCACCCCCGGGCAGACGACGATCTGGCCGTGGACCTCGATCCCGTGGTCGAGCAGCTGGCGCAGCCAGCGCAGGCTGGTCGCGCCGCGGCGGTTGCGCAGCATGCGCGAGCGCAGCTCGGGGTCCGTGGCGTGGATCGAGACGTACAGGGGCGAGAGCCGCTCGGTGACGACCCGCTCGAGGTCGAGCTCGGTGAAACGCGTGAGCGTCGTGAAGTTGCCGTAGAGGAAGGAGAGCCGGTAGTCGTCGTCCTTCACGTAGAGGCTCCGGCGCATCCCCTTCGGCAGCTGGTAGATGAAGCAGAACTCGCAGTGGTTGTCGCAGGTGCGCACCCGGTCGAACACCGCCGAGGAGACCTCGATCCCGAGCGGCTCGCCATCGCCCTTGTCGGCCACGAGGCTGAGCGTCAGCCCGCCGCGCTCGACCTCGAGCTCGACGAGCGCCTCGTCGGCGAGGAAGCGGTACTCGATGACGTCGCGGGGGACGCGACCGTTCATCGAACGGATCTCGTCGCCGACCACGACACCGGCCAGCTCCGCTGGCGAGGAGGTCGCGACCGCAACCACCTGCGGGAACGGCATGCGCCCAGACTACCCCGGCTAACCTCGGACCCGTGAAGGTCGAACGCGTCCTGCTCGCTGAGCCGCGGGGCTTCTGCGCCGGCGTCGAGATGGCGATCAAGGCCCTGGCCTGGATGGTGCGGGTCTTCGAGCCGCCCGTCTACTGCTACCACGAGATCGTGCACAACCGCCTGGTGGTGGAGGAGTTCCAGCGCCAGGGGGTCGTCTTCGTCGACGACGTCGCGGACGTGCCCGCCGGCGCCCCGCTGATGCTCTCGGCCCACGGCTCCGCGCCCGAGGTGGAGGAGGCGGCCGGCGAGCACGGTCGCGCCGTCGTCAACGCCGTCTGCCCGCTCGTGACGAAGGTCCACCACGAGCTGAAGGTGCGCGCAGCCAAGGGCTACACGGTCGTCTACGTCGGCCACGCCGGTCACGAGGAGGCGATCGGCACGATGGCCATCGCGCCGAGCGCGGTGCGCCTCGTCGAGAGCGAGGAGGAGGTCGAGGCGCTCGAGGACTTCGGCACGCCCGTCGCGCTGCTCGCCCAGACGACGCTCCCCCACGAGGAGTGGCGCGGCATCGCCGATCGGGCGAAAGAGCGCTTCCCCGAGCTGTGGATGCCGGGCAGGTCGGACCTCTGCTACGCCACCACGAACCGCCAGGCCGCCCTGAAGGCGATCGCCGGGCGCTGTGACGCCGTCGTCGTGATCGGCTCGGCGAACTCCTCCAACACGGTCTCGCTCACCCACGTCGCCGCGGCGGCCGGCTGCCCCCGGGTGCTGCGGGTCAACGCGGCCGACGAGCTTCCCGAGGACCTCGCGGGCGTCGTCGGCGTGACCGCCGGCGCCTCGGCACCGGAATGGCTCGTCGACGAGGTCGTCGCCCGCCTCGCCCCCGCCGCCGGCGTCGAGCCGGTCTTCACCGTCGAGGAGGACGAGTACTTCCCCCCGCCGCGCGACCTGCGGGAGCTGCTCGGTGCCGTGGAGACCGCAGCGGCGGTGGCGCTCGGCGCGCCCCCGACCGGCCCGAAGGCCGCCGCCGACGACCGCAGCGTCCCGGCCGCCCGCATGCTCGCCGAGCACCCAGGCAAGCTCGCCTCCTGATCCCCCACGTCGACAGGATTTCCGCCATCCGCCCGACCCTCCTCCGAAGCCGCCCAGGCGCCGCCTCGCGATGAACGCCCGCGAAGAACAGCGCCAGCGCGCCCTGAATGCCGTCGTCGACGACGTGGCCCTCGAGGAGATGCGCGAGGCCCACGGCGAGGTGCGACTCGCCCCGGTGGCCGTCGTCATCGCGGCCTACAAGGAGCGCGACAACATCTACGACGTGGTCTCGTCGATCCCGAAGCAGCTCTGCGACCTCGAGACGTCGGTCATCGTGGTGGTCGACGGCGAGGAGGACGGCACCGCCGCGATCGTCCGCGACGCCGGCCACTTCGCGATCGTGGCACCGGTCAACCGCGGCCAGGGGGCGGCGCTTCGCCTCGGCTACCGGGTCGCCCACGAGCACGGAGCCTCCTACGTCGTGACGGCCGACGCCGACGGCCAGACCGACCCGAGCGACCTCGAGCGCGTCCTCGAGCCGGTCGCGTCGGGCGAGGCCGACTTCGCCAACGGCTCGCGCCGCCTCGGCACGACGCACTCGACTGGCGCGGTGCGCAACATCGGGATCCTCGTCTTCAGCGTGCTCATCACCCTCCTCACCGGCACGAAGGTGACTGACACCGCCAACCCCATCCGGGCCTTCCGCGCCGAGCTGAGCGAGGGCCTCGCCCTCGACGAGCCGCAGTACCAGGCCTCGGAGCTGCTCATCGGTGCGATCATGCGCGGCGCCCGCTACGCCGAGCGGCCCGTCACCATGCACCGGCGCGCCTCCGGCCGGTCGAAGAAGGGCGGCAACTTCGCCTACGGCTACCGCTACAGCCGCGTCGTGCTCCACACGTGGTGGCGCGAGGCCCGGCGGCGACGGGGCCGCTGACGGCCGGGGTGGGGCGCGGGCCAGTCGGCCCGCTCCGAGCGCCCTACCATCGGAGCAGGGCGGTGAAGCTCCGGCCGCTCCATCCGGCCGACGTCCCGGCCTGCCTGGCGGCGCTCGCCCCCCGCTGCATCGAGGCACGCGTCGACGCGGCGAGACCCGGGCCGTCGCGAAGGCCGTCGCCACCCGCCAGCTCGCCGAGCTCACCCGCGACCGACGGCCGATCCCCGGCCACGTCTTCGCCGAGCTGCTGGCCGACGGCGAGGTCGCCGGGGCGCTCTGGCTGGCACCGCGCGACGAGACCGGCGAGGTGTGGTGGCTCTACGACATCGAGGTCGACGAGCGCCGGCGCGGCCAGGGCCTTGGCCGCGCCGCGCTGCTCCTCGCCGAGGATGTCGTGCGCGGGGGCGGCGGGCGCGAGCTCGGGCTCAACGTCTTCGCCAACAACACCGTCGCCCGGCGCCTCTACGACTCCCTCGGCTATGCGCCGGTCTCGACGACGATGCTGGAGCGCCTCTGACCCGACAACACGCCCGGCCCCCTCCGCCGCCGCGGCTCACCGCACGCTCGCCACGTCGAGGGCGTTGGTGCCGTCGTTCACGAAGAGGAGCTCCTTGCCCCCCGGCGCGACCGTCAGGCCGAACAGGTCGCCGGCTCCGTTGTGAGCCAGCGTCACCGTCGCCACCTGGCGCCCGGCGGGCGTGATCTCCACCGCGTCGCCGTTGTTCCCGTTGACCGCGACCACGTCGCCGTCCGGCGCGAGGGTCATCCCGAGGGGACCCCTCAGCGACCCTTCCGAGGAGAGGGTGCTGGAGGACACGTCGACCGCCGTCGTGCGCGTCAGGGCCTCCGGGATGGCGCTCACCTTGTCCGTCAGGGTCTCGGCGACGTAGAGGGTGCCGTTGCGCCCGAGCGCGACGCCCGTCGGCCCCTGCACGAGCGCCGCCTTGTTGGCCTGCCAGACGTAGCCGGACCCGATCACCGTCGAGCCCGTCATCTGGGGGGCGCTCGCGCCAGCCAGCGCGACGTCGATGCGTACGACGGTGCACTGCCCGCTCGGGGGCGTGCCCTTCGTGCCCGCCGGCCTGCTCAGCACGTTCGAGAGGAACAGCGCCACGCCCGAGGCCGTCTTCGCCGCCGTCATGTCCCACGGACCGTTGATGTTCGGCGACGACCACGTCTCGACCGGCGTCCCGGCGCTGTTCAGCACGATCAGGCAGCCGGCCGGGTTCGCCGCCGGCAGCGACCCGCCAGGGCCCGACGGCAGGCTCCCGACGACCACCCAGCCGCCGGGCAACGCCACGAGGGCCGTCGTGAGGCCGATCCCGCCCGGGCAGGAGCGCTTCGCGCGGAGCGACGTGAGGTCGGCGAAGGTCGTGCGGGCGCCGCTCGGGGAGAGCTCGACGATCGTCGTGCCGGTCCCCTGGACGTTCGACTTGGCGTTGAAGTTGCTGACGAGCACGTCGCCCTTCGTCAGCCGCCCGGCCGTGCCCGGCACGACGGCGATGCCGTAGGGGTTCAGGTCACCGTTGGCCGGCACCGTCGAGCCGAGCTGGCAGCGGCGCGCCGAGCGAGCCGAGGAAATTCGGGCCCGCCGCCTTCGTCGCCCCCGCCGCGGACGCAGCGGCTCCGAGCAGCGCGATCGCGGCGGCGGCCGACACCGAGACGACAGTGCGCGACGGGCGCGCGGGACCAGAGGTCGATCTCACCAGTTGCCTCCTGCGTGCAAGTAGAGGCGCTCTGCCTCGCAGGGATACGGCCGACCGTGGCGAAGAGATGGCGGCCCGGCGGAGCTCTTCTGCGGCACAGGGCGCATCCGTGCGCCGCCGCCACCCGCGGCCTCGCCGCTCGCCGGCGGCGTCGGGCCGTTCAGCCTCAGCCGGCCGGCAGGATCACTGCGGGGACGCCTGGAAGTCCGCCCAGGTGGCGGCGATCCCCTCTTGGATGCCGTACTGCGGGGTGAAGCCGGCGGCCCGGGCGCGCGCGGTGTCGACGATCACGGTCGGCATCTCGCCCGGCTTGGCAGGGACGTGCTCCTTGCCGATCGCGACACCGGTGACCTCGCAGGCGATCCGGTGCAGCTCGTTCATCGAGACCGACTCGCCGAGGCCCGTCGTGAGGACCGTCGACTCGGGGAGGGTCAGGCCGAGCTCCAGGGCCGCCGCCGCGTCGGTGACGTACAGGTAGTCGCGCAGCTGCTCGCCGTCGCCGTAGACCTGGATGCCGCCGCCGGTCAGCGCGGCCCGCATGAGGCGGGCGACAACGCTGTCCTTCACCTGCATGCCGGCCCCGTAGATGTTGGTGAAGCGAAGCGCCACGGTCGTCATCGCGTAGCTCGCCGAGTAGGCCGAGAAGAGCAGCTCGGCGGCGGCCTTCGTGGCCCCGTAGGGGGTGAGCGGGTGGAGCGGCGAGGACTCGTTGATGCGGGTCGCGCCGACGTTTCCGACGACGGCGTTCGTCGACGCGAAGACGAAGCGGCGCACGCCGAGCGCCCGGCACCGCTCGAGGAGCAGCTCGGTGGCCTGCACGTTCGTCAGGAACACGCCGTGGGGGTCCTTCACCGACTGCAGCACCGAGGTGATCGCAGCGAGGTGCACAACGGCGTCCGTCCCCTCCGGCACGGCCTCCTCGACCACCGAGGCGTCGCGCAGGTCGCCGACGACGTGGTCGACGTCGAGGCCCGGGAACGGCTTCAGGTCGACCACCGACACTGCGTGGCCGCCTTCACGCAGCCAGCGCGACCAGGTGCCCGCCGATGAACCCCGATCCTCCTGTCACCACCACGCGCACCGCGGCCGCCCTTCTCGCTCGTCCTGCCCAGTCCTCTGGCTGCCCAGTCCTCTGGCTGCCCAGTCCTCTGGCTGCCCGGTCCTCTGGCTGCCCGGTCCTCTGGCTGCCTGGTGTTCTGGCTGCCCTGTCGCCGTCGGGCGTCCGGCGTGCCCCGCCCGGCACGCCCCCTCAGGTGCCCGCTCCTCCCCGCCGCTCCCGCCGTCGGCCGGAGGCGCCGGCTCGGGGGCGCCGCCGAGGGTCTGGGGAGCGCCGGTGCTCGCAGGTTGCCCGTCGCCCGCTGCCGGCGCATTGCCGACGACGATCCCGTTGCCGGGCCGAGACCCTAGCGGGGCCGGCAACACCGGTGTCGGGGGACGCCCCTCGGCCACGTCGAACACGACCTGCAGCTCCTGGCGCAGCCGCTCGGACAGCGCGTGCGTCGCCGAACGGGCGACCCGTCCAGGACGCTTGCCGTCCCCCTGACCCCCGGGGCCGGGCAGGATCGGCTCGCCAACCACGACGGCGATCCGGCAGCGGCCGCGGGAAGAGCGAGCCCTTCGGCATCGCCTGCTCGGCGCCGCCGAGACCGACCGGCACGATCGGCGCGCCCGCCCGCAGCGCCAGGTAGGCGGCGCCCTCGCGCAGATCGCCGATCACCGGACCGAGGCAGCGGCCGCCCTCGGGGAACAGCACGAGCGGCTCGCCGGCTTCGAGCACCTGCAGTGCCCGGTTGAAGGCCTCGCGATCGGCCGCGCCCCGCTGCACGGGGAACACGCCCAGCGTCTCGAGCAGGCGGCCGACCGCCTTCACCTTCCACACCTCCGACTTCGCGATGTAGCGGAGCCGCCGCTTCGTGACGCGGGCGACGATGAGCCAGTCGACGTACGAGCGGTGGATCGGGGCCAGGATGAACGCCCCGCTGGCGGGGATGTTCTGCCGCGCCGACGACGCGGCCCGGGAAGTAGAGCCGGCTCAGCCCGACGGCGATGACGCGGCAGGTCGCGTAGAAGCGCAGCTCCCGCCGGGTCGCGGGACAAACCGCGCGGAGGCCGTGTTGGTGGCGGCGGGCGGGGGCGTCGCGGCCCGAGGCCCCGGCGCGCCGGCCGCCGTCGCCGCCGCGACGTCGCCCGCCGGCCCCGGCGGCCGTGCTGGCGGGGTCTCCGCTTGCGGCTGGTCGTCGTCGTTCACAGGTGCTTCAGCACCTCCTCCACGACCTCGTCGACGCTGCGGCCCGTCGAGTCGATGACGACGGCGCCCTCGGCGACGGCGAGCGGGGAGACCGTCCGGTTGGAGTCGACGAGGTCGCGTGCCACGATCTGCTCGCCGACGGCCGCCACGTCGGCGGCCGCCCCACCGGCGTCGCCGGAGACCGCCTCGGCGGCCCGGCGTGCCGCCCGCTCCTCCGGACTCGCGGTGAGGAAGACCTTCACGTCGGCGCCGGGCAGCACGACGCTTCCGATGTCACGGCCCTCCACGACGCCGCCGCCGTCCGCGGCCACCCAGGCACGCTGGCGCTCGACGAGCTCGGCGCGGACCTCCGGATGCGCCGCGACGAGCGAGACGATCTCGTTCACGTCCGCAGCAGGCGGATCTCCGCCGTCACGTCCTCGCCGTCGAGCAGGACCCGCTCGCCGAGCGACAGCTCCATCTCCCGGGCGAGGCTCGCAAGCGCAGCGCCGTCGGCAGGATCCGTCCCGTTGCGCAACGCCAGCAGGGTGACCGCCCGGTACATCGCTCCCGTGTCGAGACGGGCCAGCCCGAGGCGCTCTGCGAGGACCCCGGCCACCGTCGACTTCCCCGCGCCGCCTGGGCCGTCGATCGCGACGGTCGTCATCGCCGCTCCCCTTCCCGCTCGGCGCTCCTGCCAAGGATCGCGGTCCGCCCGGCGCCAAGCACCGGGAGCACCCGCAGCGCGCCAGCGCTCACCGGAGCCCTTCCAGGTCGGCGAGGAATCCCGGCCAGCTGGTCGCGACGGCGTCGAAGCCGTCGACGAGGACCTCGGCGCCGCCAGCCGCGCGGCGACGGCGAAGGCCATCGCGATGCGGTGGTCGCCGTGGGACTCGACCCGTCCCCCGTGCCAGGCCGCGGGCGCCGAGCCGTGCACGGCGAGGCCGGCGGGCGAGGTCTCGACCTCGACGCCGAGCGCCGCGAGGCCCGCCGAGGTCGTCGCGATCCGGTCGCTCTCCTTCACGCGGAGCTCCGCGGCGTCGCGGAACTCCGTCGTGCCCTCGGCGGCCGCCGCGGCGACGGCGAGGGCCGGGATCTCGTCAATGCAGTCCGGGACCTCCGCGCCCTCGACCACGGTCGCGTTGCAGCGGCCCGTAGCGAGCGGTGACGTCGGCGGTGGTGGCGTCCCGGTGCTCGACCGACAGGTCCGCGCCCATCCGCTCGAGCACGCCGAGGAAGCCGGCGCGGCCGGGGCCGACGTAGACGTTCTCGACCGTCACCTCGCTGCCCGGCACGATGCAGGCCGCGACGACGAGGAAGGCGGCCTGGGAGGGGTCGCCCGGCACGTCGAGCTCGAACGGCGACAGCGCAGCGGCGCGAAGGCGCACCGCGTAGCCCTCCAGGGTCTGCTCGACGCGGACCGGAGCGCCGGTGAGCGCCAGCAGCTCCTCGGTGTGCCGGCGCGTCGCGACCCGCTCTCGCACCACCGTCTCGCCCTCGGCGCCGAGGGCGGCGAGCAGGATGGCGCCCTTCACCTGGGCGCTCGGAACCGGTGGGGACCAGTCAACGCCGACGAGCCCCCCGCCGCGCACCACCATCGGTGCGAGCCGCCCGCCGTCGCGCCCGTCGATCGACGCCCCCATCGCCCTCAGCGGCTCGGCGACACGGTCCATCGGCCGGCGGTGGATCGACTCGTCACCGACGAGGACGGTGAGGAACGGGAACGCCGCGACGAGGCCGGTGAGCAGGCGGAGCCCCGTGCCGGAGTTGCCGACGTCGATCGGCCGCTCCGGCTCGCGAAGCCGAGAGCGGCCGCCGCGCACGACCTCGCCGTCCACCTCGGCGCCGAGCGCCTGGACGGCGGCGCGGGTCCGCACCACGTCGTCGCCGTCGGAGAGCCCGCGCACGAGCGACTCGCCCTCGGCCAGCGCGCCAAAGATCAGCGCCCGGTGCGAGATCGACTTGTCCCCCGGCACCCGCCGCCGTCCACGGAGGGGCCGGCCTCCGCTCAGGCGGACGGTGCCGGCTCCTGCCCGAGCGCTGCCGCCACCCGCCGCGGCCTCCCTCCCGGACGATCGCGATCGTGCCGTGGCGGCGCCGGGCCCGCTCATGCCAGCTTCTGCAGCGCGACTCGGTAGCCACGCTCGATCAGGGCGGCACGGGCCTTCTCAGCCACGTCGGCGTCGACGGCGAGCACGAGGACGCCGCGCTCGCCCTCGGCCGAGTGCGCGATCTCGAGGTCCCGGACGTTGACCCCGAGCTCGCCGAGCAGCGTCGTGACCTCGGCGAGCACGCCGGGCCGGTCCGGGACCGGGATGCGGCACTCCACGACCTGGTCGGGTCGCGGCACACGGGCGGAAGGTTCCGGCGCGCCGACTTGGCGTGCTCCAAGAGCGCCACCAGGCTCGCCCGGTCGCCCTCCGCGACGATGCGGCGGGCCTCGTCGAGCCGCGCCCGCAGCTCGTCCAGGACGACGAGGACGGCCGAGGCGTTGTCCCGGAAGATGTCCGGCCAGATCCCGGGGTCGCCCGCGGCGATGCGGGTCATGTCGCGAAATCCCCCGGCCGCGAGGCGGAGCAGGGCGGCGTGCTCCTCGGAGGCGTCGGCGGCGAGCGCCATCAGGTTGGCCGCCGTGAGGTGCGGGACGTGGCTGACGATCGCCACGAGCGCGTCGTGGCGCTCGGGCGGCAGCGCGACCGCGTCCGCGCCGAAGGTCGACACGAGCGAGCGCACCGTGCTGAACGCCTGGGGATCGGTCTGCTCGGTCGGCGTGAGCACCCACGTCGCCCCGGTGAACAGGTCGGCGTCGGCGCCGTCGAGCCCCTCCTGCTCCGAGCCGGCCATCGGGTGGCCGCCCACGAAGCGCGGATGGCCGACCGCGGCGACGACGGGCCCCTTCACGCCCCCGACGTCGGTGACCACGAGCGCCGAGGCCGGGTCCCGGTCGAGCAGCGCCCGAGCGACGTCGGCGATCGCGGCGACGGGTGTCGCGACGAAGGCGACCGTCGCCTCGCGGTCCTCGCCGAGCGCGTCCACAATGCCGAGCTCGAGCGCCCGGGCGGCGCGGACCGGGTCGAGGTCGGAGCCGCTCACGTGCCAGCCGGCGGCCCGCAGGGCGAGCCCGAGCGAGCCGCCGATCAGGCCGAGACCGACGACCTCGGCCCGGCCGGCCGCGCCGCGGGTGCTCACGGCGGGGACCGCCGGCTCGCGACGCACGGGGGCCCCGCTCACTCGGCGAGGTCGTTGCGGAGCACGCGCGCGCCCTCCAGGTAGACATGGCGGATCTCGGCCCGACTCCGGGTGCTGTAGCAGTGGATCATGGCGCGGATGCACAGCGGCAACGAGCCTGGCACCGCGACCTCGCGGGCGCCGAGGAGGGGCACGTCCTCCAGGCCGAGGCCGCGCGCCGCGGTGGCCGGGAAGGCCGAGACCACGTCGTCGGTGGCCGTGAACATGATGCTCACGAGGTCCTCGTTGGCGACGCCGTTGCGCTCCAGCATCTCCTGGACGAGTGCCTGGGTGCGCTCGAACACCTGCTTCTCGGTGTCCTCGTCGACGGTCGTCGCGCCGCGGATGGCCCTCAGCACGGCAGTCATCGGCCGGGAGCCTACCGGCCGTGGCGCGCGCCGGCGCGACGGCTTGGCGACCGCCGCGCTCGACAGGGCGCGTACCTCCTCGACCGTGAGCTCCCGCCACGCCCCCGGGGCCAAGCGCCGGTCGGCGATCGGGCCGATCCGGGTGCGGACCAGCCGGACGACGGGGTGCCCGACGGCCTCGCACATCCGGCGCACCTGGCGGTAGCGGCCCTCGTGGACGACGATGCGCAGCACGCCGGCCGCGGGACGTGCCACCTTGGCCGGGGCGGTGACGACGCCCTCCTCGATCGGGACGCCCTCGCGCAGGCGCCGGACCGCCGCGGGCGACGGGTCCCCCTCGACCTCGGCGAGGTACTCCTTCTCCACGCCGTGGCTCGGGTGGGCGAGGAGCTGGGCCAGCTCGCCGTCGTTCGTGAGCACCAGCAGCCCCTCGGTCGGGACGTCCAGGCGGCCAACCGGGAACACGCGCGGCTCGTCGGGGACGAGCTCGAGCACGGTCGGGCGTCCCCCAGGGTCGCTCGCCGTCGTGATCGCGCCCGCCGGCTTGTTGAGCAGGTAGTAGACGAGCCCGGGGAGGATGCCGACCGGAGCGTCGTCGACGGCCACCTTGTCGTGCTCGAGGTCGACCCGGCGACCGAGCTCGGCACGGCCGCCGTTCACCGTGACGCGCCCCTCGGCGATCAGCTCCTCACAGGCCCGTCGCGAGCCGAAGCCGGCCCGTGCCAGCACCTTCTGCAGCCGCTCGCCGTCCGGCTCGGCCGCCGTCACTCCTCCGGGCCGGCGCGCAGCGCGTGCTCGAGCCGCTCGACCGTGGCGGCGTCGGGCACGAACTCCTGGAGCGGCGGGAGGTCCTCGACGCGGTCGAGGCCGAGACGCTCCAGGAAGAGCGCGGTGGTGCCGAACAGGATCGCCTGGCCGGGACCGTCGTCGCGCCCGACCGGTTCGACGTAGCCGCGCTGGGTGAGCACCCGCACCACGCCGTCGACGTTCACGCCGCGGATCGCCGCCATCTGCGCCCGGGAGATCGGCTGCTTGTAGGCGATGATCGCGAGCGTCTCGAGCGCGGCCGGGGACAGCCGGTGGGGGGCGTCGTCGAGGATGAAGCGCTCGACGTAGCCGCTGTAGGCGGGGTGGCTCTGGAAGCGGAAGCCGCCGGCGACGCGCGCCAGCTCGAAGCCACGCTCCTCGGCCTCGTACGAGGCGGCGAGGACCGCGCAGAGCTCCTCGACCCGCTCGACAGGCACCTCCAGCAGCTCGGCGAGCAGCCCCGGCGGGACCGGGTCCGTGGCCACGGTGAGGACGGCCTCGATGGCGGCCGTCTCCGCCCGCCACTCGGGCGGGACGCCGCTCACGGGACCCGCTCCACGTCGTACTCGTCGACCTCGATCGGGGCGTCCGGGGAGGCGCCCCCCGCGGAGGCGTCACCGGTCCAGACGATGACGAGCTCGCCGAAGGTCGTCGCCTGCTGGAGGTCGACCAGCTCGCACTTGTAGAGCTCGAGCACCGCGAGGAAGCACGCGACGAGGTGCGCCCGGGTCGCGGCACGGGCGGTGAGCTCGCGAAACGTCGTGCGCTGCCAGTCGGGCAGGACCGCCCGGAGATCCTCGAGCGTCGCCGCGACGCTCACCTCGTCGTCGATGACGTGGGACGCCTCGACCACCGGCTGGGGCCGCTCGGCGAGCCCGCGCATCGCCGCCTGGGCGATCCGCTCGGGAGTGACGCCGGCCAGCAGGTCCGGGGCGACGTCGGCGAAGCGCTCGTCGGGGCCGGTACGCCGGGCGACCGAACGCGACGCGGCGTGCTCGAGCGCGGCGAAGGCGGCCGCCGCCGAGGAGAAGGTCTTGCACTCGACGAGGCGGGCCAGCAGGTAGTCCCTCGCCTCGAACAACGAGAGCTCCTCGTCGAGGTCGACGTCGTCGCGGCCGGGCAGCAGCCGCCGGCACTTCAGCTCGACCAGCGTCGCCGCGATCAGGAGGAAGCCGGTGGCGAGCTCCAGGTCCAGGGCCTCGAGGCGGCGCAGCTCGGCCAGGAAGCCGTCGACGATGTCGGCGAGGCAGACCTCGTAGACGTCGACCTGCTGCGCCGTGATGAGCTGCAGGAGCAGGTCGAAGGGACCGTCGTAGACGTCGAGGTGGACCTCGTAGGCCATGTGCTGCAGGCTAACCGGCGCTCCCCCGCCTCAGGTGGACGGTCCCCGGGCCGGCCGGCGCGCCCCAGATAACCTGGACCGATGGCACGCATCCTCTCCGGCGTCCAGCCGTCGGGCGCCCTGCACGTGGGCAACTACCTCGGCGCGGTCCGCCAGTGGGTCGCGAGCCAGGGTGAGAACGACGCCTTCTACTGCATCGTCGACCTGCACGCCCTCACGCTCGACATCTCGCCCGAAGAGCTCCGCTCGCGCACCCTCGACACGGCGATCGGCTTGCTCGCAGCTGGGCTCGATCCCGACGTCTGCACGATCTTCGTGCAGAGCCACGTGCCCGAGCACACGGGGCTCACCTGGTTGCTCGAGTGCACGGCCACCTTCGGCGAGCTGCGCCGGATGACGCAGTTCAAGGAGAAGGGCGGGGGCCAGGAGTCGGTACGCGCCAGCCTGTTCACCTACCCGGTCCTCATGGCCGCCGACATCCTCCTCTACGACGCCAATCGGGTCCCGGTCGGCGACGACCAGCGCCAGCACCTCGAGCTCACCCGCGACCTGGCGATCCGCTTCAACGGCCGCTACGGCCACACCTTCGTCGTGCCCGAGGCCGACATCCCGAAGGTCGGGGCGCGCGTCATGGACCTGCAGAAGCCGGACAAGAAGATGTCCAAGTCGACCGGCACGCCCCTCGGGACGATCTCGATCACCGACACCCCTGACGAGATCGGGCACAAGGTCCGGCGCGCGGTGACCGACGCGGGCACCGACGTCCGCTACGACCCCGTGCACCGCCCGGGCGTGTCGAACCTGCTTGAGATGATGGCCGCGGCGACTGACTCCTCCCCAGAAGAGCTCGCTGGCCGCTTCGACAGCTACGGCGCCTTGAAGCGGGCCGTCGCCGAGACCCTGATCGAGGTCCTCCGCCCGATCCGCGAGCGCGCGCTCGAGCTCGCCGGGGACCCCGGTGCCGTCGCCGCGGCCCTCGAGAAGGGGGCGCACAAGGCGCACTCGGTCGCCACGCCCGTGCTCGAGCGGGCCCGCACGGCGATGGGGCTGCTCTCACCAGGCGCCTAGGCCCCGGCCCGCTCGGCGGGCTCGCGCGGCCCCCGCGCCGAAATACATGGCGCTGGGTTCGACCTCCTCATCCGCGTGTTGCCTCGAGTCGTGCCCGCCGGGTGAAACCCGCCAAGCGGGTGAGCTCCCTGGAACTGCCCGACATCTCCGGTCGATTCCATCGATCAAGAACCTGCAGTATTGATGCCTGATATCGACCAGTCTATTGGAGCGATGTTGCTCATTAATGGTCCGAGATGTTGCAGTGAGTGATGAACTATATGCGGTGGCGTCAACCCAGGGGTGGCAGTCCCAAGAGCCAAAGGTCGTTGCGCGTCGACTCGCTATGAGAGCACTAGGCCGACGGCTTCAACGAGGGGCCGCACCGAGGTATCGCCCCAGCTACTGCGCCTGAGAGCCAGGCGCACTCGCATCGACAGCCGCCGCCCGCTCATGTTACGCGATCGACCCTCTTATGAGCTGAACGGGTCGATATCAGGCGATACACATTCTCGTCATGTGCAGTAGATGCCATCGCCTGATTGGTGGAGCTAATGCGCGCCCACTACTGCCACACTCCACGTTGGCATGTATCGCAACTCGACATGGAGGAGACGGGGCGCATGGGGGTAAAGACGAAGGTAGCGTTGCTATTGGGATCCCTCGTTGCTGCCGGCGGCATGGCAGCCGTCGCGAGCGGTGCGACGGGGGCGTACTTCAGTGACACGCACTCCGGCACGATCACCGGCACGATCGGCACCATCAAGGTGACGACGTCCGGGGGGAACGGCAACAGTGGGAGCACCAGCAACCTGGACTTCCAGTTCGCCAACATGCTGCCCGGCGTCCCTCAGACCGCCACCATCGGCTTCCAGAACACCGGCGCGAACAACGAGGACGTCTGGATCGTCTTCGACAATGCGACGGCGCTCAGCGCGCTCAACAACCTCGGCACCTACGGCGAGGTGCACCTCGTGGCCAACGGCACGCACCTGTTCGACTCCGCCAACCTGAACGACAACCTGGCGACCTGCGGCCCGTTCTCGCCGTCCGGCTGCTGGCCGCTGCTCAAGGAGTACCAGGTCGCCTCGAACCTGGCGCCGGGCGGCACCGGGAACGTGGCGTTCACGTTCAACTACGCCGGGAAGCTCGGCAACGCATACAACGTCACCGGTGGCGGTGGCGTGTGGAACACCTACCCGGTCCCCGACGGCCTGTACGACCCGCCCACCAACACCAACGGCCAGACGACCGTCAACCCGAGCGACGGCAGCGGCAACGGCCTACCGTACGAGATCGTCGCCACCCAGGTGGGCCAGACGCCGTAGCACGCCCGCAACGGCCAGCTCTGTTGAGTGCTCCGCCGTGCACGCGAGCGCGCCGACTGGTCGCTCGCACGGTCGCAGGACCTGGTGGGTCACCCCACCAGGTCCTGCGGCTCGTCATGGCGACGTGCCTCGACTCACGGGAGATCAGTTGTCAAGCGTGCTGAAGACGATGCTGCTCGCGGCGGTGCCAGTGCTCCTGCTGGTCGGCGCCCTCCTCTTCCTCACGGGTCAGCTGCCGTACAAGGTCTACGTCGTCCACACCGGCTCGATGACGCCGACGATCCCGACGCGAAGCCTCGTGATCGTGCGGGAGCACCAGTACCACGTCGGTGAGGTCGTCTCGTTCCGCGTCAACGGCGAGATCGTGACGCACCGGCTCGTCGCGATCAACGCGAACGGGACGATCACGACGAAGGGCGATGCGAACAGGACCGACGACCCGTGGCATCCGCCCGTCGCGAACATCATCGGCGGCGTGGTGGCCGCGCCGCGCTACCTCGGCTACTGGCTCATGTACGCGAGGAACCCGTTCGGGTTCGCGTCGGTGCTGCTCATGCTCCTCGTCCTCTGGCAGATCTGGACGCTCCCCGTCGCCGCCCGCAGCGGCGCCACCGCCACGCCGGCGGCCGAAGAGCCGATCGGGCTCGGCATCTACGCCATCCCGACCGACCTGTTCGCGATGAGGCTCGAGGAGTCCGCGTACCAAGGAGCTCCGACGGACTGACTGCGGCCGACACGGTCACGGCGCCGACCTCGCGCGTGGCCGCCAGAGGACCGCCTACCTCCAGCGGAAGTGGACGAAGATCCGCCCGAAGTTCTTCGAGTCCTTCTCGATGCGGTGGTACAGCGGCTTGACGTCGGGCTGGTCGAGGTAGCGAAGCACGCGCTTCTTCAGCTGCCCGGAGCCCTTCCCGGGGATGATCTCGATCGACGACGCCTTGATGCGCACGGCTTCGTCGATGACACGCCGGAGGGCGCGGTCGATCTCGTCACCCTTGTTGAAGATCTCGTGCAGGTCGAGCGTCAGCTTGGACATCGCCGGCCCCGCAGGCTAGCCAGCCAGGAGGAGGCCCGGTGGCCATGGCGGATGCACGCGCCCACAGCTGCATTCGCGCGTACCCAGTTGCGTGCCAGCAAGCATCAAGTCGCGAGGTGGTGCAGCGCGACTGCTGGGCGGGACTGGGATGCCACGGCCGGCGGGGGGTCCGGGCGAGCTCAGCCGGCGAGGTAGGCGTGGCCCCCGGCGAGCTCGTGGTACGGGCAGGTCGGGTCGGGGCAGCGTCCCGAGCCGTCGAGCGCAGCCCCGCAACGACCGCACGCACCCTCGACCGGGTCGTAGCGCACCACGTCCATGCCGATGTGAGGATCCCAATGCCGATGCTCGGACATCTCGCTGACCCGTATCCCTCGTCTGGTTCCCGTCGTCGCTCGCAGGGCGGGTGCAGGGGGCCCGCCCCGGGCGTTCGCCTGGGCCCCCCACAGCCGTCCCCCCAATGGTGCGACGCGCGGCTGGCGAATCTGGCGGGGGCGTGGCGACTTCCCGGCCCTTCCGCTTCGCGGTCACACCATCAGCATGCTCCACGAAATGTAACTGAAACGTAACGCGAATGCAATGTCTCTGACGTGGGACTTTGTCGCGCCGGGCGCGTTCGTGCCCACGACGTCGCCGCAGGCCGCGTCGTACCGGCGCGACCGGCGGCGGCGGAGCGCTCGGCGGGCGAGGTCCGACAGCGCCCGGCGCCCTTCCTCAGGTCGTTACCAGGCTTCGCGAACATCTGGCGCGGGCATCGCCAGTTCCGCTACACCGGAGCCGTGAAACTCAGCCAGGGCCTCGGTCGGGTCATGCGCGCGGCCTGGTTGCGGTCGGTCGTCGTCGCCGCGCTCGCCGCCGGCGGCTACTTCCTCTTCATCCCGATCACGCACCTCGAAAGCGCGCGCCTGGCAGGCCTCGTCGTCACCCGCCCTGGCATCTCGGGCTTCAAGACGAAGCCGTCGGGCGCGAGCGTCCAGCCGGCCTCGAAGAGCGCGCTCGGCGCGATCCGCCGTTCGGCGGCGCAAGCCCCCAACGCGACCGGTGGGTACACGGTCAGCTGGAACGGTACGAAGTCCCCCGAGGACGCGCTCTCCCTCTCGGTGATGCTGCTGGCCGATCCCGCCCACGCGCGCGAGCGCGGCCAGCGAGGCGCGCACGACGTACCTGGGCTCGACGACCTACAACAGCGAGTCGTACACGTTCCGCTCGCGCTACTCCCTCGCGGGCATCCCCGGGGCGAGGGCGGCCACCTACGTCCGGGCGAAGTCGACGAGCACGCCGGCCGGACAGCTGCGGATCGCGGTGTTCGCGGTCGGGCGAGCCCTGACCATCGAGTTCCTCGCGACCACGTCCGGCTCCGAGCGCCAGCTGCTCGCCGTGGCGAGCGCGCAGTACCGCCACCTCCTCAGCATTCCCCCCGACTACTCGATCGCCACCACCTCGGACCCACCGCTCGCGTCCGTGATCTACGGCCTCGTCGCGGCTGCTCTCGTGGCGATGGCGTACTTCGTGCCGATCCTCGTCGGCAAGGCCCGGGCGCGGCGCCGGCGCCGCGAGCAGCAACGCGCCCAGTACCAGTACCGCTCGCGGGGGCGGAAGGTCCTGAAGAGCCAGGTGCGCGGGCGGGCCCCGCCACGGCAGCGCCAGCGGCGCTGAGCACAGCGGACGCGGCGCTGAGCACAGTGGACGCGGCGCTGAGCGCAGTGGACGCGGGTCGCGCCGGGTCGGGGGGACCGCGCCCGGAGGATCCTCCGGGCGGCTACCCGGCCGGGACAGCTGCTGCTGCTGCGCCGGTCGCCCGGCGGGCACGTGCGTGGCGCGCCGGCGCTTCGCGCCTCGGTCCCGCGACGCTCCTCAAAGGATGATGTCCTCCCAGTAACCGAGCGCGTGCGAGAAGAGGCTGTCGAGGGCCCCCGGCGCCGCGAAGACGAGGAGCAGCACGAGGATCATCGCCGCCGAGCGGAGGCGATAGTAGCCGGGGAGCGCCGAGGTAGGGATCAGGCGCTCGACGACGGCCGAGCCGTCGAGGGGCGGGATCGGGATCAGGTTGAACACCGCGATGATGACGTTCGCGTAGCCGATCAGGAACAGGATCTCGTCGCCGAGCGGCCAGGCGTCCGGTCCGCCGTACGGGACGTAGCCGCCGTGCGTGGCGAAGCGGAAGGCGAAGCCGGCCACGAGGGCGATGACGATGTTCACCGCGGGCCCGGCGAGGCCGACCAGGACCGCCTGGTTGCGCGGGTGGCGCAGCTTGCCGATCGAGATCGGGACGGGCTTCGCCCAGCCGAACGCGTAGCCCGTCGTGAGGATGAGCAGGATCGGCACAAGGATCGTCCCGAGGATGCTGATGTGGCGGATCGGGTTCAGCGAGAGGCGGCCGGCGTTCTTCGCCGTGTCGTCGCCGCACCAGTACGCCACGAGGCCGTGGGAGACCTCGTGCAAGATGATCGAGGGCACGATCGCCAGGAAGAAGATGGTCTCCTCGCGATGCAGCACGTGGTGCTTGGCCGCCTCGTAGGCGATCGCCGCGACGACGGCGGCCCCGCCGAGGATCCAGGGGCCGTACTGGTGGAGGCGCGTGGCCAGCGGCCTGCTGCCGGGAGCCACGTCAGCGGGTCAACGCTGCGCGGAGGCGCACTCGATGCAGGTCTTCACCGCCGGCTTGGCTTCGAGGCGAGCCGGCGCGATCGGTCTCCCGCACCGCTCGCAGGTGCCGTAGGTGCCCTTCGCGATCTTCTCGAGGGCCCGCTCGACGTCGCCGAGCGCGTTGCGCAGCTCGCCCGCGAGCGTCTCCGCCTCGCCGCGCTCGGCTGTCACCTGGCTCGAGTCGGCGAAGTTCGGATCGTAGTTGAGCCCGTTGCCACCGACTTGGCCGAAACCGAGCTCTGCGAGCTTCGCGCCAAGGGACGCGCGCTCCTCCTCGAGGAAGGCCCGGTAGTCGACGGGTGGTGCATCGTTTGCCACGACAATCAGACTACTTTCTCGCCAGCCCCGAGGCGCCCCGCCGCCTCCCCTGGGCCCCGCGCGGGGGTGCGCGGCCAGATAGGAGCGCCGGAGGTGCTCCTGAGAGACCTTCGTGTACACCTGCGTCGTCGTGATCGACGCGTGGCCGAGCAGCTCCTGGACGACCCGGATGTCGGCCCCGTGGTCGAGCAGGTGCGTGGCGAAGCTGTGGCGCAGCACGTGCGGCGTCACCTTCTCGGCGAGCCCCGCACGGCCCGCCGCCTCGTGCACGACCGCCCAGGCCGCCTGGCGGGACATCCGCCGACCCCGCGTGGACACGAACAGCGCCTCGGCGTCGCTGCGCCGGAGCGTGCGCCCGGCGAGGATCGCCGGGCGGCCGCCGGGCCCGAGCCAGACCCCGAGCGCCGCGACCGCGTGGCGGCCGATCGGCACGAGGCGCTCCTTCGAGCCCTTGCCGAAGGCGCGCACCAGCGCACCGCGCAGGTCGACGTCGCCGAGGGAGAGGCCGACGAGCTCGGAGATGCGCAGTCCCGTCGCGTAGAGCAGCTCGAGCATCGCTCGGTCCCTGACCGCACGGGGGTCGTCCCCGGTGACCGCCCCGAGCAGCGCCTCCACCTCGGCCTCGCTGAGCGCCTTCGGGACGCCCTGGGGCACCCGGGGCGTCTCGACGTCCTCGGTGGGGTCCGACGGGGCGCCGCGCTCGTCGTGGCAGAAGCCGTGGAAGCCGCGCACGGCCACGAGTGCACGGGCCCTCGAGGAGGCGGCGAGGCCGCTCGCGTGGAGGAAGGCGAGGTAGTCCTCCACGACCGCTGGGCTCACCTCGCCCACCTCGAGCCCCCGGGCGCGAAGGAACTCCTCGTAGGCGGTGAGGTCGCGCCGGTACGCCTGGACAGAGTTCGGGGCGCGGCCCTTCTCGACGACGAGGTACGAGAGGAACTCCTCGGCGTCCCGGCTGAGCGGGGTCGTCGTCGTCCCGGCCCCCGGTCCTCAGGCCGACGGGCGGCGTGCGCCGCTGCGCACGGGGCCTGCTAGCCCGACGCCCGGCGGGAGCCCAGCACGCGCTCGGCCAGGCTGACGCCGATGATCGTCTTCGCGTCGACGATCTCCCTCGAGGCGACGAGGTCCCAGAACTCGCTCAAGGCGACGCGCTCGACCGTCATGTGCTGCTCCTCGATCCCGTGCGCGGCGCGCGCGACCGGCACGAGGCCCTCGGCCAGGTAGCAGATCGTGAGCTCGTCGGTGAAGCCGGGCGAGTTGTAGAAGCGCACGAGCTCTGTGAAGGTCGCTCCCTCCCGCCCGACCTCCTCCACGAGCTCGCGGCGGGCGCAGAGCTCGGCGTCCTCGCCGGGGACGTCCATCTTCCCGGCCGGAAGCTCGAGGATCCTCGCGTCGAGCGGCGCCCGGTACTGGCGGACGCAGAGGATGTGCTCCCCGTCGTCCTCCAGCGCGACCACGCAGACCGCGCCGAGGTGACGGACGATCTCGCGCTCGAAGGCGAACCCGTCCGGGTCAACGAACGTGCCGGTCACGAGGCGGATGAAGTGGCCGGGAAGCCGCTCGCGCTCGCCGATCCGGCGGAACTCCCCCTCAGGATTCGGCATCGGGCGCGATCGCCGGGCGGCTGGAAGCCGCGCTCAAGATGCTGCGTCCAGCCCGAGCTCGAACAGGTGCGGGTTGCGCGCCCGGGCGCGCTCGATCGCCGCCCCGACGAGCTCGCGGAACAACGGGTGCGGCCGGTCGGGGCGGCTCTTGAACTCCGGGTGCGCCTGCGTGCCGACCCAGTACCGGTGCGTCGGCAGCTCGATGTACTCGACCAGCCGCCCGTCCGGGGAGGTGCCGGAGCAGACGAGCCCGGCCTCCTCCAGGCGCTGGCGGAAGCGCGGGTTCACCTCGTAGCGGTGCCGGTGGCGCTCGGTGACCGTGGTCTCGCCGTAGACCTCGGCCACCTGCGAGCCGGGCTTCAGGCAGGCGACGTAGACGCCGAGGCGCATCGTCCCGCCGAGGTCGACCACGTCGTGCTGCTCGTCCATCAGGTCGATCACCGGGTACGGCGTGCCCGGGTCGAACTCGCGTCGAGTTCGCGTCCTTCAGGCCCGCCACCGAGCGGGCGTACTCGACGACCATCACCTGCAGGCCGAGGCAGAGGCCGAGCGTCGGGATGTCGTGGGTGCGGGCGTAGTGGACGGCCGCGATCTTCCCCTCGACCCCGCGCTCGCCGAAGCCCCCCGGCACGACGATCCCGTCCAGGCCGCCGAGCCAGCTCGCCTGGGAGGACTCGACGACGTCTTCGGCCTGGATCCACTCGATCTCGACCTTGGCGCCGTAGTGGAAGCCGGCGTGGCGCAGCGCCTCCACGACCGAGAGGTAGGCGTCCGGCAGGTTGACGTACTTGCCGACCACGCCGATTCGAACGGTCTCGGTGGCGTTCGTTACCGCGTTCCAGGACGCGCTCCCAGGTCGACAGGTCGAGCTCGCGTCCCGGCCCGTCCAGGCGGAGGATCTGGCACACCGTGTCGTCGAGCCCCTCCTCGTGGAGGAGGATCGGGATCTCGTAGATGCTCGAGGCGTCGATGGCCGAGACCACGGCCTCGATCGGGACGTCGCAGAGGAGCGAGATCTTCCGCTTGAGCGCGTCGGAGATCGGCTGGTCGCTGCGGCAGACGATCACGTCGGGCTGGATGCCGCGGCTGCGCAGCTCGGTCACCGAGTGCTGGGTGGGCTTGGTCTTCTGCTCGCCCGACGGGCCGAGGTAGGGCACGAGGGTCAGGTGGACGTAGCAGACGTTGTCGCGCCCGACGTCCCGGCGGAACTGCCGGATCGCCTCCAGGAACGGCACGATCTCGATGTCGCCGACGGTCCCGCCGACCTCGGTGATGACGACGTCGACGTCGTCGGTCGCGAGCCGCCGGACGCGGTCCTTGATCTCGTCGGTGATGTGGGGGATCACCTGGACCGTCTTGCCGAGGTAGTCACCCCGGCGCTCCTTCTGGATGACCGAGGAGTAGATCTGGCCCGTCGTGGCGTTCGAAGCTGCGCGGCAGGTCCTCGTCGATGAAGCGCTCGTAGTGCCCGAGGTCGAGGTCGGTCTCGCCACCGTCGTCGGTGACGAAGACCTCGCCGTGCTCGAAGGGGTTCATCGTCCCGGGGTCGAAGTTGATGTACGGGTCGAGCTTGCACATCGTGACGCGCAGCCCACGCGACTTGAGCAGGCGCCCGAGCGACGAAGCGGTCAATCCCTTGCCCAGCGAGCTAGACACGCCTCCGGTCACGAACACGAACTTCGCCACGGTTCCTCCGCTGATCGGCCCCAACCAAACTACAGGTCGGCTGTGCCGATCTGGCGGACCTGCGCGCGGCACGCGCGTCCTCCCTGCACAGGGGCGCCACCGGCGACGCCCGCGCGACCGGACGCCTGCCGCGGCTCAGCGCTTCGCGCCGTGCTCGAGCAGCTCGGCGGCGTGCCGGCGGGCCGCCTCGCTGTCGCGCCGACCGCCGAGCATCCGCGAGAGCTCGGCGACGCGCTCCTCCCCCTCGACCGGCGCGACGTGGGCGATCGTCCGGCCGCCCTCCTCGCGCTTGGTGACGACGAACTGGCGGGTCGCGAGCGCGGCGACCTGGGGAAGGTGGGTCACGACGAGGACCTGGTGCTCCTCGGCGAGCGCCGCCAGCGCGCGGCCGACCGCGAGCGCCGCCTCGCCGCCGATGCCGGCGTCCACTTCGTCGAAGACGAGGGTGGGCGGCGCGCTCGTCAGCACGAGGCGCAGCGCGAGCATCGACCGGGCCAGCTCGCCACCGGACGCCACCTTCGCGAGTGGGAGGGCGGGCTCGCCGGGGTTGGCGCCGAGGAGCAGCTCCACCTCGTCGGCGATCCCGGCCGCGGGCAGGTTGACCTCGATGCGGGCGGCACCGAGCGCCAGCTCATGGAGGTGCGCCTCCACCTCGCGGGCGAGGGCGGGCGCGGCGGCTCGGCGCTGGTCACCGACCGCCTCCTCGGCGGCGGCGAGCTCGGCCGCACGTGCTGCGCGCTCGGCCTCCAGCGCCGCGCGCACCTCGTCGCCGGACTCCAGCTCGGCGATCCGTGCCCGGGTGGCGGTGGCGAAAGCCAGCACGTCGGCGAGGTGGTCGCCGTGCTTGCGGACGAGGCCCCGGAGGAGCTGGCGGCGCTCGCGCACGGCGACGAGGCGCTCCGGGTCCTCCTCGAAGCGCTCGGCCGCCAGGCGCAGCTCGGTGGTGGCGTCGTTGAGCTCGGCCGCCACGGAGCGCAGGCGGGCCTCGTGCTCGGAGAGGGCCGGGTGGTGCGCCAGCGCCTCGACCGCCTCGCCGACGAGGTCGATCGCTCCGGACGCCCGGTCGCCCTCGAGCCGTGCGTGCGCGACCTCGACCGCGTCGCGCAGCGCTGCTGCGTTGGCGAGGGTCTCCTCCTCGGCGGCCAACAGCTCGTCCTCGTCGGGCGAGGTGATCCCGGCCGCCTCGATCTCGGCGAGCTCGTAGCGGAGCAGGTCCAGCTCACGCGCCCGGGCGCGCCCGTCACCCCCGAGCTCGGCGATGCGACGGTCGAGCTCGGCGATGCGCCGCCGCATCCCGACGACCGGTGCCAGGTCGATGCCGGCGAAGCGGTCCAGCGCGGCGCGCTGTGTCGACGGGCGCAGCAGCGACTGGTGGGCGTGCTGGCCGTAGAGGTCGACGAGGTCGCGGCCGGCCTCCTCCAGCATCGCGAGCGGCGCCATGCGGCCGCCGACGAAGGCCCTCGAGCGCCCGCTGCGCGGTACGGCGCGCCCGAGCACCACCTCCACGTCCGCGCGGTCGCCCGTGCCGACGGGATCGCCGTCGGGGCCGTCCGAGGCCAGGCCGACGCCGTCGTCATCACCGGAGCCGTCCTCGGCGCCGGCCCGCCCGCTCACGAGGAACCGCGCTTCGACGAGCGCCTCGTCCGCGCCGGAGCGGACGAGCGTCGGGTCGGCGCGCCCGCCGAGCAGCAGCTCGAGCGCCTCGACGATGAGCGTCTTGCCGGCGCCGGTCTCCCCCGTGAGCGCGGTGAGCCCCGGGCCGAGCACGATGTCGACGTCGGCGATGACCCCCAGCTCGCGGACGCGCAGCTCGGTCAGCACGCGCCCTACCTGTCGGTGAGGCCGAACTTCGCCCGCAGCACGGCGTGGAAGTCCCGCCGGCCGAAGCACACGACGCGTGCCGGCCTCGGTCCTGCCGAGACCTCCACGGTGTCACCCGCCTCGAGCATCGCGACCGTCGAGCCGTCCACCACGAGCGCTGCCGGACGGTCGTCGAGGAGCTGCAGGTCGATGCTCTCGTCGGGCTCCAGCACGAGGGAGCGGTCGAAGAGCATGTGCGGCGAGACCGGCGTGAGGACCATCGCGCGCAGGTGCGGCGAGAGGATCGGGCCGCGTGCGGAGAAGTTGTACGCCGTCGAGCCGGTCGGCGAGGCGACGAGGATCCCGTCGACCGCGTACGTCAGGAACGGACGGTGGTCGATCGAGACGCCGACCCGGATCGTGTGCCCCGGGCCCGTCTTCTCGAGCGCCGCCTCGTTCAGCGCGAGCAGCGGACGGGACGACCGGCCGCCGCCGGTGCGCACCGCGATGTCGAGCGTCATGCGCTCCTCGACCTCGTAGTCGCCGGCGAGCAGGCGCTCGAACGCCCCCTCCATCCCGGCCGGCTCCACCTGCGTCAGGAAGCCGAGGTTGCCAAGGTTCACGCCGAGCACGGGCACGCCACGCCCCACCGTCAGCTGGACGGTCCGCAGCATCGTCCCGTCGCCGCCGAGGCTGACCGCGAACGCCAGATCGCCATTGGCGACCTCCGGCACGACTGCGCCGTCGACCGGCGTCACCTCGACGACCTGGTAGCCGTGGCCCTCCCACCACGTGCTGGCCTGCTCGGCGAGCTGCTTCGCGGCCGCTCGCGTGGGATGCACGATCAGGGCTATGCGTCCGGTCACGGTCGATGCCACCCCGCCATCCTCGCGGCCGGCTGCGCGCCGGGCAACGCCGTGGTGCGCACGGCTGGTCCGGAGGGCCTCCGGACAGGCCCCGAAGGGCGCCGACGGCGGCGATCTCCGCCGGGACAGCGCCCGCCCGCCTCACCGGGGCCGACCGCCGAGCACAGTCGGCGCTCTGTCCCGAGGGGCGCGATCAGCCCGGAGCCTTCTTGGCGGCCTTCTTGGCCGGGGACTTCTTGGCAGCGCTCGGCGCCGCCCCCTTCTTCCCCGCGAGGGTGGAACCACCGGCCTTCTTCGCTCCCGCCTTCTTCGCCGCGGCCTTCTTGGCCGCCTTCTTCGCTGGAGCGCCGGCGGCGGCCTCCTTCGCCGCGGCCTTCTTCGCCGCGGCCTTCTTCGCCGCGGCCTTTTCCGGGCGGCGCTCGCCGGCCGGCGGCCCGTCGGTCGGCTCCGCCGTAGCGGCGCCCTCGTCCGACTCCCGCCAGCGACGCGCCCAGTCAGACAAGTGCCCCGTGGCGAAGTGCTCCCCAACGAGGCCGGCCATGCGTTCGAACAGGTCGGCGAGCTCCTCACGCGAGCGGGCGGCGCGCGCCTCGAGCTCCCTGCGGATCTCGGCGCGCACCAGCGCGCTGATCATCTCGGCACCGCGGCGGGACCGGACCATCAGCTCCTCGAGCAGGTCCTCCGCCTTGGAGCGGCGCTCGGTGTTGTCGCCGAGGAGCTGGCGTACGAGCTCGTCCACCTCGTCGGGCTTCATGCCTGACAGGGAAGCCCCTGCCTCGACGTAGCGCCGAAGTGCATCCTTGAATCCTTCACCACCCGGTATGGGCACCCGACCAGCGTACCGGCCTTTCCGCCGCACCGTCCCCGCGAGCCCCGAGGGCCGAGGTCGGGGCTGGCGCGCAACACGAACACCCACGTGCCGCGAGCGCGCCGCCCGAGCTGGACGCGCTGGCTCAGACCTGCGTGGCGAGCGCGCCCAAGTCCTCGGCCTCGATGTCCGGCGCCGGGTCGAGTGCGCCGTGGCCCGCCGGGGTCACCCCGCTCAGCACGAGGGCAAAGCGGGCGCCGAGGCGCCGGGCCAGCGCCCCGTCGGTGGACGGACGGTCCCCCACCACCGTCTCGACCGCGCCGAGCCGCTCCTGTACGAGCGCCACCGCCGGGTCGTGCGGCTTGCCGGCGACGACGGGTTCTGCGCCCGACGCGCAGGCGACGGCCGCGAGCACCGAGCCGGCGCCGGGCAGCGGACCGGACGGGGAGGGGAAGGTCGCGTCCTCGTTCGTGCCGATCAGGCGGGCACCGCCGAGGACGGCGGTGACGGCGCGAGCCAGCCGGCGGTAGTCGAGCCCGGGATCGATCCCGACCACGACGGCGTCGAAGGCGCTCCGGGCGTCCTCGCCGGGGGCGCCGGCGGTCTGCACCTCGACCCCGCGCGCCTCGAGCGCCTCGACGATCCCCGCTCCGCCGAGCACGAGCGCGCGCTCGCCGGGGGCCACCAGCGCGGCTGCCGCCTGGGCGGAGCTGAGGAGGTCCTCCGGGGGGACCTCGATCCCGAAGCGGCGGAGCTTTTCGAGGTGGTGCGCGTGCGCCGGGAAGGAGTTGTTGGTGAAGAAGGCGACGCGAACCCCGCGCTCGCGCAGCGCCGCGACCGCCCGGTCCGCCCCCGGGATCGGCTGGTCGGCGAGCCAGACGACGCCGTCGAGGTCGACGAGCCAGCAGGGAGGCGCCACCGGCCCATCCTCGCATCTCCGGCACGCTTGGCGGCGCACCTCGCCAGTAGCCCGAGGCCGCCGGCCGCCCGGCGGCCGTCACCGCTCCGGGCGGGACAGGGCAACGCTCCGATGTGCTACGCAGGAGAGATGCCCCGCTTTGAGGCCTTCCCCGGCCTGCGTTACGACGATGACGCCGCGCGCCTGGCAGACGTCGTCGCTCCTCCCTACGACGTCGTCGACGAGCAGGACCGGGAGAAGCTGGCAGCGCGCAGCCCGTACAACGCCATCCACATCGAGCTGCCGACGGACGACACCGCACACGGCCAGGACCGCTACGCGCACGCCGCGGCACTGCTCGAGACCTGGGAGCGGGAAGGTGCCCTGCGCCGTGACGACGTCCCCTCGCTCTACGTCTACCGCATGCGCTTCACCGCCGAGGACGGCAGGGAGCTCTCCTCGACCGGCGTGATCGGCGCGCTGGGCCTCGACGCCGCCGGGGGCTCGGAGGTGCTGCCGCACGAGCGGACCATGCCGAAGCCGAAGGGCGATCGCCTCGACCTGCTGCGGGCCTGCCGGGCCAACCTCTCCCCGATCTGGGCGCTCTCGCTCGCCGACGGCCTCGCGCAGGCGTGCATCCGGGCGATCGGTGACGTAGCCGCGCCGATGAGCGCGACCGACGACGAGGGGATCGTCCACGAGCTCTGGCCGGTCGTGGACCCCGAGGCGATCGCCGAGATCACCGGCCTGGTCGCCACCACGCCGGTCGTCATCGCCGACGGCCACCACCGCTACGAGACGGCGACCTTCTACCGCGCCGAGCGGCGCGCCGCGAACGGCGACCAGCCGGGCGACTACGACCTCGTCATGGCCCTGATCGTCGAGCTCAGCGAGGAGGAGCTCTTCGTCCGGCCGATCCATCGGCTGGTGTCGGGAATGCCCGAGGGCTTCGACTTCGCCGGCGCGCTGGCCGGACTGGTCGAGGTGCAGCCGGGGCCGGCCGAGACGCCGGCGCTCGTCGCGGCGATGTCCGAGGTCGGTGCGCTCGGCCTGGTGTCGACCAAGGGCAACTACCTGCTCGTGCCGCGCCCTGAGCTCGACGAGGCCGCCGAGGCGGACCTCGACTCGAGCCGCCTCGATGCGGCGCTCGCGGGGCTGCCGGCACACGAGGTCACCTACCAGCACGGCGCCAATCTGGCGGCGCGCGCCGTCGAGCGCGGCAGGGCACAGGCAGCGTTCCTCCTGCGGCCGGCCACGGTGCAGCAGATCGCCGAGACCGCGTCGAGCGGCCGGCGCATGCCGCCGAAGACCACCTTCTTCCACCCGAAGCCGCGCACCGGCATGGTCTTCCGCACCATCGCCGGCTGAGCTTCCGACGCGGCGCCGCCCGGACACGTGCAGATCGGGGGAGGCCCCGCCGAGGTCAGAGCCCCGCGCTCGAGCTCAGGTGACCGTCCAGGTCGTCCCCGAGCGCAGCAGGGCCTCGAGGTCGCCGCTGCCCTTCCGCTCGCGCACCTCGGCAAGCTGGGCGTCGACGAGGCTCCCGTAGTCGGGGCGCTCGACGGCGCGGAACACGCCGACCGGCGTGGGCTCGTAGGGGCCGTTCGCCAGCCGGGAGAGCATGAACGCCAGGCTCGGGTTCTCACGTCGCTCGTCGTGGACGAGGATCGCGTCCTCCCCCACCTCGGCCACCTCGACGACCCGCAGCGTCCCGTCAGGATCGAGCACGACCCCCTTCTCGGCGTCCTTGCCGAAGCGGATCGGCCGGCCATGCTCGAGCTGGATCAGCATGTCGGCGCGCTGGTCCCGCCCGGTGATCTGCTCGAAGGCGCCATCGTTGAAGACGTTGCAGTTCTGGTAGATCTCGACGAACGCGGCGCCGCGATGGGCGTGGGCCCGCCGGAACGTCTCCATCATGTGCTTGCGGTCCATGTCGTGGGTGCGGGCGACGAACGTCGCCTCGGCCCCGAGCGCCACCGACAGCGGGTTGAAGGGGTGGTCGAGCGAGCCGAAGGGCGTCGACTTCGTCACCTTGCCGCTCTCCGAGGTCGGCGAGTACTGGCCCTTCGTCAGGCCGTAGATCTGGTTGTTGAAGAGCAGGATCGTGAGGTTCACGTTCCGGCGCAGCGCGTGGATCAGGTGGTTGCCGCCGATGGAGAGGGCATCGCCGTCACCGGTCACGACCCAGACGTCGAGATCCGGCCGGCTGAGGGCCAGCCCGGTCGCGATCGCCGGGGCCCGCCCGTGGATCGAGTGCATGCCGTAGGTGTTCATGTAGTACGGGAAGCGCGCCGCGCAGCCGATCCCGGAGACGAAGACGATGTTCTCCCGCTGCACGCCGAGCTCGGGCAGGAGGAACTGGACCGCGGCGAGGATCGAGTAGTCCCCGCAGCCCGGGCACCAGCGGACCTCCTGGTCGCTCGCCCAGTCCTTGCGGGTGGTCGTCGGCGAAGCGACATCGGTCATACGAGCTCCTCCTCGCCGGACGCGACGATGGGTTCGACGTGCTCGTCCAGGGCGATCAGGTCCACGATGGCCTGCTCGATCTCGGCCACCTTGAACGGTGTCCCCTGCACCTTCGAGAGGGCGACGGCATCGACCAGGAAGTCGGCGCGCACCAGCTTCGAGAGGTGCCCGAGGTTCACCTCGGGCACAAGCACCCGGTCGTAGCCGGCGAGCACCTCGCCGAGGTTCGCCGGGAAGGGGTTGAGGTGCACGAGGTGCGCCTGAGCCACCCGCAGCCCCGCGGCACGCACCCGGCGCACCGCGGCGGTGATCGCGCCGTAGGTCGATCCCCAGCCGAGCACGAGCACCTCGCGCGCCGTCCGGGTCGTCGACCTCGACGGGCGGGATGTCCTTCGGCGATGCCGGCGATCTTCGCGGCGCGCAGCCGCACCATCTGCTCGTGGTTGGCCGGGTCGTACGAGACGTTGCCGGTGCCGTCGGCCTTCTCGAGGCCCCCGACGCGGTGCTCGAGGCCAGGGGTGCCGGGCACCGCCCAGGGGCGCGCCAGCGTCTCGGCGTCGCGCAGATACGGCCAGAACAGCGGGTTCCCCTCGGCGTCGGTGTAGTTGGTCTCGACGGCGAATCCGGGGTCGATCGTCGGCAGGGTGTCGACATCGGGGAGCCGCCACGGCTCCGAGCCGTTCGCCAGGTAGCCGTCGCTGAGCAGGATCACCGGTGTCCGGTAACGCACCGCGATGCGGACGGCCTCCATCGCCGCCTCGAAGCAGTGCGACGGGGTCCTCGGCCGCGACGATCGGCACCGGCGCCTCGCCGTGCCGGCCGAACATCGCGTGGAGCAGGTCCGACTGCTCGGTCTTCGTCGGCAGTCCCGTCGAGGGGCCGCCGCGCTGGACGTCGATGACGAGCAGCGGCAGCTCGAGGGAGACCGCGAGCCCGATCGTCTCGGACTTGAGATCGAGCCCGGGTCCACTCGTGGTCGTGACGCCGAGCGAGCCGCCGAAGGCCGCGCCGAGGGCCGCGCCCACGCCGGCGATCTCGTCCTCTGCCTGGAAGGTGCGCACGCCGAAGTGCTTCTGCTTCGCCAGCTCGTGGAGCAGTCCGACGCCGGGGTGATCGGGTACGACCCGAGGAAGAGCGGCAGGCCCGAGCGCTGCGAGGCGGCGACCAGCCCCCAGGCGAGGGCGGTGTTGCCGGTGACGTTGGTGTACGTCCCGGGCTCGAGGTGCGATGCCGGGATCTCGTAGGACGACTCGAAGAGCTCCGCCGTCTCGCCGAAGTTGTACCCGGCGCGGAAAGCGAGCGAGTTCGCCGTCGACCACCGTCGGGTTCTTGGCGTAGCGCTCGGCGATCCAGTCGAGCGTGACGTCGACCGGTCGGTGGTACAGCCAGGAGACGAGGCCGAGGGCGAGGAAGTTCTTGCTACCGCTCGGCCTCGCGGGGTTTCGACGCCCGTCGGCTTGCACGCCTCGAGCGTGAGCGACGTCATCGGCACCTCGTAGACGAGGAACGACGCAAGGCTCCCGTCGGAGCGGGTTCGGTCGTATAGCCGGCCTTCTCGAGCGCCCGCTCGTCGAAGGCGTCGGCGTTCAGTATCACGGTCCCGCCGGTGGCGAGGTCACCGACGTTCGCCCGGAGGGCCGCGGGGTTCATCGCGACGAGCACGCTGGGCGCGTCGCCGGGCGTGAGGATGTCGTGGTCGGCGATGTGGACCTGGAAGGCCGATACCCCGGCGAGCGTCCCGGCAGGGGCGCGGATCTCGGCGGGGAAGCTCGGCAGCGTCGCGAGGTCGTTGCCGAACAGGGCGCTTCCGGTGGTGAAGCGGTCCCCCGTCACCTGCATGCCGTCGCCGGAGTCACCGGCGAAGCGGACGACGACGCCCCGGATCAGAGCGACCTTCGAGTCGCGGGGCCGGTCGAGAGTGCTGCTCATCAGAGAGTTCCCCTTGAGCGAGATTGAAAAGCCATTCTACCCGGCCGAGGCTTCCCGACCTGGCCATCGGCGGTCCGGAGACCGGCGCGCCCGTCCAGGTGATCGGGTCCGCGCCGAGGCAGCCTCGCCGGCGCTGCGGGGATCTCGTGTCGGCCTCGGACCCGGTCGCGGTCGCGACGCGGTCCCGTCGCGAGCTGCAGGTGACGTTTCGTCAGGCGATGGTGATCGAGGGATCGAGGTAGACGTCCTGGATCGCGTTGATCAGCGCGACGCCTTCGTCGATGGGCCGCTGGAAGGCCTTGCGCCCGGCGATCAGGCCGGTGCCGCCGGCACGCTTGTTGATGACCGCCGTCCTCACGGCCTGGCCGAGGTCGCCCTCGCCCTTGGACTCGCCGCCGGAGTTGATGAGCCCGATGCGCCCCATGTAGCAGTTGACGACCTGCCAGCGGGTGAGGTCGATCGGGTTGTCGGTCGTCAGCTCGGAGTACACGAGGGGGTCGGTCGCGCCCGAAGCCCACCGCCGTGTAGCCGCCGTTGTTCTCCGGCTGCTTCTGCTTGATGATGTCGGCCTCGATCGTCACGCCGAGGTGGTTCGCCTGCCCGGTGAGGTCCGCCGCTAGGTGGTAGTCGGCCTCCGGCGTCTTGAAGGCGGGATTGCGCAGGTAGCACCAGAGCACGGTGAACAAGCCGTAGCGGTGCGCCTCGGCGAACGTCTCGCTCACTTCCCGGATCTGGCGGGTCGACTCCTCCGAGCCGAAGTAGATCGTGGCGCCGACGCCGGTAGCGCCGAGGTCGACCGCCTGGCGCACCTGGGCGAAGGGCACCTGGTCCGGCTTCGCGGGGTAGGTGAGCAGCTCGTTGTGGTTGAGCTTCAAGATGAAGGGGATCTTGTGCGCGTAGCGCCTGGCGACGATACCGAGGACGCCGAGCGTGGTGGCGACGGCGTTGCACTGCGCCGCGATGGCGAGCTCGACGATCGCCGCCGGATCGAAGTAGATCGGGATTCTTCGCGAAGCTCGCCGCGGCGGAGTGCTCGATCCCCTGGTCGACCGGGAAGATCGACAGGTAGCCGGTCCCGCCGAGCCTGCCGTGGCGGTACATCGCCTCCAGGTTGCGAAGCACCGGGATCGGCCGATCGCTCGCGGTGAACACCCGGTCGATGAAGTCGGGCCCCGGGAGGACGAGCTTGTCGCGCTCGATGGTCCGCGATTCGTGCTTCAGGAGGCTGTCGGCCTCGTCTCCGAGCAGTTCACGGACGTCGACTCCCACCGCGGTCCTCCAGTCGCTGGTCCCGTGCGCAGACAAGCGCGCAGATATCACAAGCTACCCCGCCTGTAGGGCGGGGGATTTCGCCTGGTCCCGCCGGGGGCCACCGATGTCGGCGCCCGCCTCAGCGTAGGGCGGCGAGCCGCTCCGGCGCGTCCGACAGCTCGGGATCAGCCGCGACGACCTTGCGGAAGAGCTCGCCGCGCTCTCGGGACGTCGCCGCTGCGCTCGTACAGATCGGCGAGCGCGTACCACTGGCGGACGTGGCGCTCGAGCGGCTTGCGCACCTCGCGGGTCGCTGCGGGAGCCAGTAGCTCGATCGCGTCCGCGATCCGCCCGCGATCCGCGAGCGAGCCGGCCATCACGAGTCGGCCCTCAGCGAGGACGTCGCTCCCGGCGCCTGCGCTCCGCAGCTCGGCCCAGAGCTCCGCGACCCGGTCGTGCCGGCCGAGCGCGCGCTCGCTGTCGGCGATCACCGGGTGCTGGTCGACCGAACCCGACAGCTCGGCGAACGCGCGCAGCTCGCGGATGGCCTCCTTCCAGCGGCCGAGGCGGTAGAGGGTGAGGCCGTACAGCTCGCGAACGGCAACCACTCCTGGCACCGCCCGGGCGAGCTCGCGAAGGATCGAGAGTGCTTCGGTGTACCGGTCACGCTCGTAGGCACGTGAGGCGTCGGCCAGGCGCAGCTCGAGGCGTGCCACCTCCCGCGGCGTCCCGGCGGCGCGCAGCTCCGTGACGACGTCGGCGGGGACGGGCCGTCTGCGGCGGGTACGGGCGGCCTTGCTCGCGGTCGCCGCCGCGAGCTCGCGGGCGGTCCCGTCGAGGCCCTTCCCTTCCCCCTTGACCTCGTACCTCGTGGCAGGACGAACCGGACGGGTCGGCGCCTCCCCCTCGCCGACGGGCGCGCCGTGAGTCGCCCGGTCTCCCCCCGCGCCGCGGCCTGTCGCCGCCGGGCGTTCGCCTTCGGTCGTGCGGCGCTCCTTGAAGCTCCGGCCACCGCCCTCGGTAGGACCGCGGCGGACCGGACGCCCGCCCCGAGCAGATGTGCCACCCCCGGTGCCGGGCCGGACCGGCGGCCCCGAAGCGCGCACACCGATGGCGCCGCGCCGAGCGACCCCGCCCCAGCCGGCGGTGCCGGCGCGCTTGAAGTCCTCCGTCGCGCGATCCCGCGGCTGCTCGCGCGGGACCCTCCGTGCGGCGCCTCGGCCCGCCCTGTCGGCCGACGGCCCCCGCCGCGGCCCGGCGGAGCCCCGCATCCGGAGCACTGCCCTCGCGGATCGCGCCACGCACCTGCGCGGGGAGCCGCAGTACGGGGCCCGCCGACACCGGCGCCCCTCGGAGCTCCGCCGCGGCCGGCCGTACCGGCGGTCCTCGGCGCTCCAGCCCTCGAGGGCGTGCCGGTGCGACCCGGTGCTCCGCCCCGGCCGGCCGTACCGGCGGTCCTCGGCGCTCCAGCCCTCGAGGGCGTGCCGGTGCGACCCGGTGCTCCACCTCGGCCGGCCGTACCGGCGGTCCTCGGCGCTCCAGCCCTACCGGTCGCGCCAGACGGACGGGGTCCTCCCGACGCCCGGGCGGCGTCTGATGGCCGGGGCGCACTCGGCTTCCTCGGCGCTCTGGTCCAGCCCTCGCCCCGCGGCTCGCGTGGGTACGGGGCAGCGCTGCGCGGGGCGCCTCCGCTCGCGCTGCGCCACCTCGCCGCGCTCGAAGTTCGAGGCCCGCCGCGAGTCGCGCCTCGCCCGTGCGCGCTGCGCTGGTGCGCATCGGCGCCCCCGCACGCTCGCGGGGCCCAGCGCGCTTGTCGCCGGCCCGAGGCGATCGCGGCTCGCCGGTCCGAGCGATCTCGCGCCCGCCCACGCGAGGCGCGCGTCGGTCACCGGGCGGCGCGCTCCGGGACGAGAACGCACCCGAGCGACCGGATCCTGCACCCTCGCGTGGCGGCCTGGCGTAGGAGGACTGCTTGCCGCCGGCACCACCACCACCACCACCACTACCACCGCCGCCACCGGGGGACTTGCGCACTGCGCCGGCGGGCTTGCGCGCCGCACCGCCCTCGTAGCGGACAGCACCCGACTGCTTCCGGGCGACAGCGCTCCGCTTGCCGGTGCCGCCGGAACCGCCCCCGACACGAGGCTCGGCGCGCGGCTTCGCGGCGGGCCGCACCCGACCGCCCGCCCGCGAATCGTCGGACCCGGAAGGGTCAGCAGAAGGGCGGGGAGTCGGTCTAGGCACGGCCGGAGACGCTAGCCGCCGACGCGTCACGCTCCGCCGCGGTCTCCGGGCCGGGGGTTGCAGGGCCCGCGTTCTTCCCCGTCCCCAGCCGCACGCGCCACCGGCTCCGGAGCGGCCCTCACGCGCCCACGAGCACCCCGAGCAGCCATGCGCCGGGGTCGTCCAGGATGTCTCGGACGACCGAGCCCGCTGCACCCCGGACGGCCGCGCCGGGACCGAGCGACGAAACCTCGAGGCGGACGGGCCAGGACTCGGCACCGACGACCCGATCCGTGAGCTCGCGTGCCACTGCGGACGCTACATAGGGCGCGAGCTCCGCGTGGAGGCCGCCGAGGACGACGGTCGGCACGTCGACCAGGTTGACGAGCGCCGACACCGCGATGCCGAGCGCCGTGCCCGCCCGCCGCAGGGCCTCGAGGGTCCGGGGGTCGCCGCCCCGCGCCCGGCCGAGCAGCTCCGCGACGGCTCCGGTGGGGTTGGCGAGCGCGCTGCCCGCCTCGGCGGGCACGCCGGCCGAGCGCAGCAGCGCCTCCTGCCCAGCGAACTGCTCGACGCAGCCGTACGCCCCACAGCCGCACAGCGGGCCGGAGGAGTCGACCATGACGTGCCCGAGCTCGCCGGCGGAGCGCCGGACCCCCCGGAACAATCGGCCGTCGACCACGATCCCGGCCCCGATGCCGATCTCCCCGGACACGTAGACGAAGTCGCGCAGTTCGGGTCGGCCCCCGTACCAGAGCTCCGCCATCGCGGCGAGGTTGGCCTCGTTGCCGGCCGCGGTCGGCGGCAACTCGCGCCCGAGCAGCCCACCGAGGCACTCCACGACAGGGAAGTCGCGCCAGCCCGGCAGGTTCGGCGCCACCCGGAGCCGTCCATCGGCGTCGACGATCCCGGGCAGCGCGACGCCAACCCCAGCGACCGCGAGCCCGTCCGCACCAGCAGGACGCGCTCGACCCGGCGGGCCAGCGCGGCGGCACGGCGGAGCGCGTGCTCGGGCGGCACCGAGCGGTCGTCGCCGCCGGCGACCTCGTGCCGCGCGGATCTCGCCGGTCAGGTCGACGACCGACAGCGGCGACGTAGTCCACGTTGACCTCGACGCCGAGCCCTGCCGGCCCGCACCGGTTCAGGCTGAGCGGGCTCGCCGGACGCCCGACGGCACCGCGCTCCGGCGCCTCCTCGACGACGAGCCCGGCGTCGAGCAAGGCGTCGACCAGGCTGGAGACCGTCGCCTTGGTGAGGCCCGTCCGCACGGCGACCTGCGCACGGGACAGCCGCGACCCCCCGGTCAGCTCGCCGAGCACGAGCGCGAGGTTGTGACGCTTCAGCGAGGACTGGCGGGCCGGCTGGCGCTGCCCGCCCGCGTCAGGGCGAGCCGGCGGCGATGCGGGGATCGGGGCGCCGGCCTGCTCAGCCCAGAGCTCAGCGGTCATGACGTCTCGCGGTGAGGTCGCGCACCTCCGCATAGCGCTCGCGGACCTCCGGCGTCGGCTCGGCCTCGAAGAGCTGCTCGCCCTCGACCGGCCAGCCGCGGCGGCGCCGCGCCGCCGAGCGCGACCCAGGCCGCCTGCTTGGCAGCGCCGTCGGCGACGTACTCGCCGGGCGGTGGCACCGAGCACCGGATGGCCGAGCACCGCCGGAGCGATCCGCCGCACCGCCTCGGAGCGGCTGCCCCCACCGACGAGCAGCACGCGATCGATGCGCACGCCCTGCTGGCGGAGGGCGTCGAGCCCGTCGGCGAGACCGCACAGCAGGCCCTCGACGGCCGCGCGAGCGAAACACGCCGGCGTCGCGTTGGCGAGGCGGAGGCCATGCACCGCCCCGGTCGCGTCGGGACGATTGGGCGTGCGCTCGCCCTCCAGGTACGGGACGAGGACCAGGCCGTCGGCGCCAGGTGGCGCCGAGAGCGCGAGACGGGAGAGCTCGTCGGGTCCGACCCCGAGGACGGCGGCCATGGCGTCGAGCACCCGGGCGGCGTTCAGCGTACAGACGAGCGGCAGGAACCGCCCTGTCGCGTCGGCGAATCCGGCGACGATGCCCGACGGGTCGGCGACGGGCGACTCGCATACGGCGAAGACGGTGCCCGAGGTGCCGATGGAGACGACGACGTCGCCCGGCCCGGCTCCGACGCCGAGCGCCGCCGCCGTGTTGTCGCCGGTACCCGGGCCCAGCAGCGCGCCGGACAGCGTATGCCCGGCCGGCTCCGACGCGCCGAGGACTCGGGGCACGCCGCGCCACGTGCCCGAGGGCTCGCTCGAACAGGTCGAGGCGGTACTCGCCGGTGAAGGGCGACCAGTAGCCGGTGCCGCTCGCGTCCCCGCGATCGGTGGTGAGCGCGTCGACGGCGGCCGGGCGGCCGATGCGTCCGCCGGGCGGGCCGCGCCGAGGCGCCAGGTCAGCCAGTCGTGCGGCAGGCAGACCGCGGCGGTCGCCCGGGCGCGCTCCGGCTCGTGGCGCGCCAGCCAGCGAAGCTTCGTCACCGTGAATGCCGCCAGGGGCACGCTGCCGACCGCCTCGGCCCAGGACCGGGCACCTGCCACCCCGGGCCCGAGCTCCTCGACCAGCGCCTCGGCGTCAGCCGCCGAACGCGTGTCGTTCCACAGGAGCGCAGGCCGCACGACCTGGGCCCTCTCGTCGAGGCAGACCATCCCGTGCTGCTGGGCGCCGACCGACACCGCGGCGACGTCGTCCAGCCCGCCGGCGGCCGCCGCGGCCTTCCCGAGCGCCGACCACCACGCCTCCGGGTCGACCTCGGTGCCGTCGGGATGCGGCGCGCGGCCCTCGCGCACCAGCCTCCCGTCGGTGGCGTCGCGGACGACGACCTTGCAGGACTGGGTCGACGAGTCGATCCCGGCGACGAGGGTCACGGGCGCCAGACGGTGGGCGTGCCGGCCTGATCAGCGGGCGCCGAGGGCGTGCTCGACGGCCAGGTGGTCGAGGTGGGCGTAGCCGTAACCGTGAGTGGCGGCCGCGTCGATGTCGAACCGCTCGAACGCGCCCCGGTCCCGGAGCAGCTCCTGGTACGTCTCGCCCTCGGCCAGCGTCGGCACGGCGAGCTCCGGCACCTGGCTCGCCTCGAGCGCGGCCTGCACCTCCGGGTCGGCCCGGAACGCCTTCGCCCGCTCCTTCAAGAGCAGGTAGGTCGCCATGTTCGACGACGCCGACGCCCAGACGCCGTCGATGTCCTCGGTGCGCAGCGGCTTGTAGTCGAAGTGCCGGGGACCGTCGTAAGCGGGGGTGCCACCTGGTCCCCCGTTCTCGAGCAAGTCGACGAGGAAGAAGGCGTTGAGCAGGTCGCCGTGGCCGAAGATGAGGTCCTGGTCGTACTTCGGCTCCACGCTGGCCGTTGAGGTCGATGTGGAACAGCTTCCCGTGCCAGAGCGCCTGGGAGATGCTGTGGACGAAGTTCATCCCCGCCATCTGTTCGTGGCCCACCTCGGGGTTCACGCCCACCATCTCGTGGTGCTCGAGCGTCGAGATGAACGCGAGAGCGCTGCCGACCGTGGGCAGGAAGATGTCGCCGCGCGGCTCGTTGGGCTTCGGTTCGAGGGCGAACCGGATCCCGTAGCCGCGGTCGACGACGTACGACGCCAGGAGGTCGATCCCCTCCCGGTAGCGGTCGAGCGCCGCCCGCACGTCCTTCGCCGAGTCGGTCTCGGCACCCTCCCTGCCACCCCAGAACACGTACGTCGTCGCGCCGAGCTCCGCGGCCAGGTCGAGGTTGCGCATCACCTTGCGCAACGCGTACCGCCGGACTCCCCGGTCGTTGGCAGTGAAGGCGCCGTCCTTGAACATCGGGTGCGTGAACAGATTCGTCGTCATCATCGGAACGACGATGCCCGTCTCGTCGAGCGCGTCGCGGAACCGCTTGATCAGCGCTTCGCGTGTCGAATCGTCCGAGCCGAAGGGGATCAGGTCGTCGTCGTGGAACGTGACGCCCCACGCGCCGAGCTCCGAGAGTCGATGGACCGACTCCACCGGATCGAGCGGCGGTCGGGTCGGGTCACCGAACGGGTCGCGGGCCTGCCACCCGACCGTCCACAACCCGAAGGAGAAGTGGTCCTCACGTGTCGGCTGCGGTGCCATCGTCGACCTCCTCGCTGCCGGGACAGCCGTCCCTGCGACGAGCCCTCTCGGCATCAGGTTGATTTCGTTCAGTCACCAAACTTAGGGACGGCGGACGGCCCGGGTCAAGTCGTCGGGGCCGGGACCCGAGACTGACCCCCGGGCGCGACGAAGCCCCTGCACAGCACCGTGAACGGTGGTGCGCAGGGGCTTCGTCGGAGAAGTATTCCGGCGGCGACCTACTCTCCCAGAGAGTCTCCCCCCAAGTACCATCGGCGCGGGCAGGCTTAACTTCCGTGTTCGGGATGGGAACGGGTGTTTCCCCGCCGCTATGGCCACCGGAAACCTTGGCTCGACCGCGCCCCCGAAGAGCTACAAAAATCCCGGGCGCATTCACTCAGGAACGCGAGAGCGCGTCCCTTTGAGCCTTCCATAGCGAGCACGAGCGAGAATCCAAGCCCTCGGCCGATTAGTACCGGTCGGCTGAACACGTCACCGTGCTTACACCTCCGGCCTATCAACGTGGTGGTCTGACCACGGGCCTTACCAGGTTGACCCTGTGGGAGATCTCATCTTGGAACGAGCTTCGCGCTTAGATGCTTTCAGCGCTTATCCCACCCGCAGGTCGCAAACCAGCCGTGCCCTTGGCAGGACAACTGGCACACGAGAGCTACGTCCGTCCCGGTCCTCTCGTACTAGGGACAGCCTTCCTCAGATCTCCTACGGCTGCATCGGATAGGGACCGAACTGTTTTCACGAATGTTCTCCCGTTTTACTCGGGCATAGACTATACCTTCACCCTATTTCTGGGGCCGGCGTGTCATGTCGTCCATGCAATTGCAACCGATCTGGTTGCTGCGACGCCATCCCCTCGCTGTTGCTGGCGAGGAAGTCGTTACAGGGGCACAACACTCCCATGCTACGCAGATGTTGCTCGACATCTGCGGCGTATATCCTCTTCGAATTCGATAGTTTGGTTGCGAACGCATCGACTTGTCTTGCGAGTTGCAGGAAAACCTCTGGACTCCGGACCTTCTCCTACTGTCGAACGAATTGGAGGTGAATACTTCCGTCGCCGTCTAGGAATCCTGCAACATAGGACGAGTCGAACGCGTTCACTGTGTGTTGGCCTTCCCTCGGTATTGCCCTGAAGATACAGTTCGGAAGTATCAATTCAGGGTTTCACGATATGAGCCGGTGAGCACTCAGGATTTACTTCCTGAGGACGCAGTGTACCTACGTTCTAAACCCAGCTCGCGTACCGCTTTAATGGGCGAACAGCCCAACCCTTGGGACCGGCTTCAGCCCCAGGATGCGACGAGCCGACATCGAGGTGCCAAACCTTCCCGTCGATATGGACTCTTGGGGAAGATGAGCCTGTTATCCCCGGGGTACCTTTTATCCGTTGAGCGACGGCGCTTCCACAAGCAACCGCCGGATCACTATGCCCTGCTTTCGCACCTGCTCGACTTGTGGGTCTCGCAGTCAAGCTCCCTTTTGCCATTGCACTCGACGGCTGATTGCCAACCAGCCTGAGGGAACCTTTGGGCGCCTCCGTTACCTTTTAGGAGGCGACCGCCCCAGTCAAACTGCCCGCCTGACGCTGTTCCTGATCCGGGTCACGGACCGAGGTTAGAGTCCCAGAACTAACAGGGTGGTATTTCAACGTTGCCTCCACTCTGGCTAGCGCCAAAGCTTCCAAGGCTCCCACCTATCCTACACAATCAGTCCCAAAACCCAACATCAAGTTGCAGTAAAGGTCCACGGGGTCTTTCCGTCCTGATGCAGCTAACGAGCATCTTTACTCGTACTTCAATTTCGCCGGGTCTGTGGTTGAGACAGTAGGGAAGTCGTTGCGCCATTCGTGCAGGTCGGAACTTACCCGACAAGGAATTTCGCTACCTTAGGACCGTTATAGTTACGGCCGCCGTTTACCGGGGCTTAGGTTCAGAGCTTCGTCCCGAAGGACTAACCCCTCCCCGTAACCTTCCGGCACCGGGCAGGCGTCACAGCGTATACATCGTCTTAGGACTTCGCACGCTGCTGTGTTTTTATTAAACAGTCGCTTCCCCCAATTCTCTGCGGCCTCTTCAAGCTCAAGGGCGCGAAGCCCTTTCACCCTAATGAGGCCCCCCTTCTCCCGAAGTTACGGGGGCATTTTGCCGAGTTCCTTAACCACAGTTCTCCCGATCGCCTTGGTATTCTCTACCTGCCCACCTGAGTCGGTTTGGGGTACGGGCACCATGTCAGCTCGCTAGAGGCTTTTCTCGGCAGCATGGACTTGATGACTTCGCCTGAAACGGCTCGGGATCACGTCTCGAAGATGCGGGACCCGGATTTGCCTAGGTCCCCTCCTACACGCTTCCCCCAGGACAACCAACGCCTGGGCTCACCTATCCTCCTGCGTCCCCTCATCGCTTTCCTCTTCAGGGTCGGTCAGTTCGACCCGAAGGTCAGCCCCTTAGTACCCCTGATTTGGAATGGGCGCGGACACGGTGGTACTGGAATATCAACCAGTTGTGCATCGACTACGCCTTTCGGCCTCGCCTTAGCTCCCGACTGACCCTGGGCGGATTAGCCTTCCCCAGGAACCCTTGGGCTTACGGCGGAGGGGTTTCTCACCCCTCTCTCGCTACTCATGCCAGCATTCTCACTCGACTGCGCTCCACGACGATTCACATCCCCGCTTCGCGGCACAGTCGACGCTCCCCTACCACTCCCGCTTACGCGGGAATCCGCAGCTTCGGCTCTTGACTTAAGCCCCGTTACATTGTCCGCGCGGGGCCACTCGACCAGTGAGCTATTACGCACTCTTTAAAGGGTGGCTGCTTCTGAGCCAACCTCCTGGCTGTTTCTGCGTCCCCACATCGTTTTCCACTTAGTCAAGAATTTGGGGCCTTAGCTGGCGGTCTGGGCTGTTTCCCTCTCGACCAACGAAGCTCATCCCCCGTGGTCTCACTGCCAGACTTAGAGCACCGGCATTCGGAGTTTGATTGGGGTCGGTAAGCTTGTAGGCCCCCTAACCCATTCAGTGCTCTACCTCCGGTGCTAAACATCTGACGCTGCACCTAAATGCATTTCGGGGAGAACCAGCTATCACCGGGTTTGATTGGCCTTTCACCCCTTACCACAGGTCATCCCCCATGTTTTCAACCATGGTGGGTTCGGCCCTCCACGAGGTCTTACCCCCGCTTCAGCCTGCCCATGGCAAGATCACCCGGCTTCGGGTCTACCGCATGCGACTGAACGCCCTATTCAGACTCGCTTTCGCTCCGGCTACCCCATTCGGGTTAACCTCGCCACACACGGTAACTCGCTGGCTCATTCTTCAAAAGGCACGCCATTGCGGCCGATATTCGTAAATATCGACGACGCTCTGACTGTTTGTAAACCAACGGTTTCAGGTACTATTTCACTCCCCTCCCGGGGTGCTTTTCACCTTTCCCTCACGGTACTAGTTCGCTATCGGTCGCCTGTTAGTACTTAGCCTTTCGAGGTGGTCCTCGTAGATTCGCGCCGGCTTTCCCAGATCCGGCGCTACTCGGGAGAATCACAACGGAGATCGCTCGCCTTTCGTGTACGGGGCTGTTACCCCCTATGGCGTGCCGTTCCAGAACACTTCCACTAGACGGCGATTTTTTAACTCCGCGAGAGGTCTGGTGCCCCCTCAAGCGATTTCCCACGACCCCGACCCAGCAACGCCACCAGGCTTGACACTGGACCGGTTTAGGCTCTTCCCTTTTCGCTCGCCGCTACTCAGGGAGTCGCATTTTGCTTTCTTTTCCTCGGGGTACTCAGATGTTTCATTCCCCCCGGTTCCCTCCGCTGGCCCTATGCATTCAGACCAGGGTGACACCCCATGACGGGTGACGGGTTTCCCCATTCGGACATCTACGGATCGAAGCTTGGTCGGCAGCTCCCCGTAGCTTTTCGCAGCCTCCCACGTCCTTCATCGGCTTCAGGCGCCAAGGCATCCACCGTTGGCTCTTTGTAGCTTGGAGAATTTCAGATGCTCGTGCTCGCTATGGAGTTCTCAAAGGGCGCCGACGCGACGACGTCGCTCCCTGAGAGCGGAACAGGAACAGTCCCACGATCCACGCAGAGCTCCTCGAGAGGGATTCCCGATGCCGGAGCGTCGGGCGTTCTACCAATCAGGAGATAAATAGATCGTCGAATAACCAGTGATCGACTGGGAGTGTACGGGCCTTTAGCGAAAATGAATTCGCCTAGGACCGTCCATAACTCCTTAGAAAGGAGGTGATCCAGCCGCACCTTCCGGTACGGCTACCTTGTTACGACTTAACCCCAATCACCAACCCCACCTTCGACGGCTCCCTCCAAATAAATGGTTGGGTGACCGGCTTCGGGTGTTGCCGACTTTCGTGGTTTGACGGGCGGTGTGTACAAGGCCCGGGAACGTATTCACCCCGGCGTTGCTGATCCGGGATTACTAGCGACTCCGACTTCATGGAGTCGAGTTGCAGACTCCAATCCGAACTGAGACCGGCTTTATGGGATTCGCTCACTCTCGCGAGATAGCAGCCCTTTGTACCGGCCATTGTAGCATGTGTGCAGCCCTGGACATAAGGGGCATGAGGACTTGACGTCATCCCCACCTTCCTCCGAGTTGACCCCGGCAGTCTCCTACGAGTCCCCGGCATTACCCGCTGGCAACATAGGACAAGGGTTGCGCTCGTTGCGGGACTTAACCCAACATCTCACGACACGAGCTGACGACAGCCATGCACCACCTGTGTGGGACCCGAAGGTCAGCGTGTCTCCACGCCTTAACCCACATGTCAAGCCCAGGTAAGGTTCTTCGCGTTGCGTCGAATTAAGCCACATGCTCCGCCGCTTGTGCGGGCCCCCGTCAATTCCTTTGAGTTTTAGCCTTGCGGCCGTACTCCCCAGGCGGGGCACTTAATGCGTTAGCTGCGGCACGGAAACCGTCGATAGGCCCCCACACCTAGTGCCCAACGTTTACGGCGTGGACTACCAGGGTATCTAATCCTGTTCGCTCCCCACGCTTTCGCTCCTCAGCGTCAGTACCGGCCCAGACCACCGCCTTCGCTACTGGTGTTCTTCCTGATATCTGCGCATTTCACCGCTACACCAGGAGTTCCATGGTCCCCTACCGGACTCCAGCCATGGCAGTATCAGGTGGCGTTCCCAGGTTGAGCCTGAGAATTTCACACCCGACTTACCAAGCCGCCTACGAGCTCTTTACGCCCAATGAATCCGGACAACGCTCGCCCCCTACGTATCACCGCGGCTGCTGGCACGTAGTTGGCCGGGGCTTCTTCTGTGGGTACCGTCATTTTCGTTCCCACTGAAAGGAGTTTACAACCCGAAGGCCTTCATCCCCCACGCGGCGTTGCTGCGTCAGGCTTTCGCCCATTGCGCAAGATTCCCTACTGCTGCCTCCCGTAGGAGTCTGGGCCGTGTCTCAGTCCCAGTGTGGCTGATCGTCCTCTCAGACCAGCTACCCGTCGTCGCCTTGGTGGGCCGTTACCGCACCAACAAGCTGATAGGCCGCGAGCCCCACCCGAAGCGGAATCCTTTCCTCATGTGCTCATGCGGGCTCATGGGGATATCCGGTATTAGCATCGGTTTCCCGGTGTTATCCCGGTCATCGGGGTAGGTTGCTCACGTGTTACGCACCCGTTCGCCACTAGGTCTTCCTTGGTGTTGCCACCAAATGGACCCCGTTCGACTTGCATGTATTAGGCACGCCGCCAGCGTTCGTCCTGAGCCAGGATCAAACTCTCCATCGAGATCTCGATCATCCTCGAAGCGTTCATCGTTTTGATCTTAGAGAGCCGGCTCGAAAACAAGAAATGTCTCCGAACCGACTGGCACCAAAACGGACGTTGTCCGTGTTCAGTGCAATTGACTTCGTGACCACCGACGTCCGCGTTTAGCGGTGCCGACGATCATGCACTGGCTTTTGGCTGTTCCTATTCCGTTCTCAAGGAGCGACGACAGGCACACTTCCTTGCGGAAGGAGGTGCCCGTGCGCTCGGCGGAACTGCCCCACCCGTTTCAGGCGGGCTGTCCCACTGCGCTCCGACGGGCGGACGAACCGTCCTGTCGGTGCCCGTCCGAGTGGCTAGGCCATCCGGAGCGGCTGCAAACCTTATCACTTGCGCCCTGTGTGTCAAACCACGAGGTGCGAGGTGCGCCACCCGGGCGGAGCCGGCCGTGAAACCGCTGGATTACCCGGTACTGCGAAGCGCCATTGCCAGTATACCGCCTCCGCGGCACGGCTCGACAGCCCGACGCGCGGGCCGTTCGCCGGCGCCGCAGGCGGCGGGGTGCCGTCATCTAGCAGGGCGATCTCCGTCTCTTTCCCGACGAGATCGGCGCCGTCTAAGGAGCGGTCGATGCCGAAGGCCTGACAGAGGCGAGCCGGCCCGGCACAGAGTTCGGCGTCGCGCCGGGCGGCCGGACGCGCGGCTCGCATCAGCTCCACGCCCGCAAGCGGGGCCAACGCCCGGAGGAGGACGGCCGAGGCCTCACCGCCGGGCCCGCAGACCACGTTGGCGCAGAAGTGCATGCCGTACGTGAAGTAGACGTACAGGTGCCCGGGGGGCCCGAACATCGTGGCGTTCCTCGTCCCCGGTCCCCGGAAGGCGTGGCTCGCCGGGTCGAGCCCTCCGTGGTACGCCTCGACCTCCACGATCCGTCCGACGAGGGGCCCACGTACGAGCAGCTTGTTGAGCAGCTCCGGCGCCACCTCCAGCGCGTCGCGGTCGAGGAAGCGGCGTGTCACGCGCCGGCGCGACGGGCTCAGGTGCCAGACCCCGCACCGGTGGAACCCGGTGCCACCGAGCCCGGCTCGGCGGCGCCCGCGCCCTCCCCCGGTTCGTCGTCGGCGTTCACGCCGACGCCGTCCGCCCCGCCGCTCACCGGCTGGGTCGCGCGTTCCTCGCGCTCATCGGCGGCGGCCCGCCGGGCGCCTTCAACAGGCGCGCCCAGTCGTCGGCGAGCCGGCCTGCGAACCGCTCGAGCTGTACGGCGACCGCCGCGCTTCCGGCACCGCCGGGCGTCTGGCGCCGCCGCGCCGCCTCGCCCGGCGCGAGGAGCTCGGCCGCGTCCGGCCCGAGGTCCGGATGGCCCGCCACCAGCTCGGCGAGGTCCGTGCCACGCTCCGCCGCCTCCCGGGCCAGCGCACCGACGATGCCGTGCGCCTGGCGGAAGGGCATCCCTTTGGCGACGAGCCACTCGGCGAGGTCGACCGCGGCGAGGGTCTGCTCGTCGGCGGCGGCCCGCATCCGCTCGTCGTCGAAGACCACGGTCGCGAAGAGGCCGGAAAGCGCGCCGAGGGCCAGGCCGACCTGCTCAAGCGCATCGAAGAGGGGCTCCTTGTCCTCTTGCAGGTCCCGGTTGTAGGAGAGTGGGAGGCCCTTCAACGTCGCGAGGAAGCCCGACAGGTGCCCGATGAGCCGGCCGGACTTGCCCCGGGCGAGCTCGCCGACGTCGGGGTTCTTCTTCTGCGGCAGCATCGAACTGCCCGTCGCCCAGGCGTCGTCGAGGTGGTAGAAGCCGAACTCCACTGTCGAGAACAGGACGATCTCCTCGCCGATGCGCGAGAGGTGGACGCCGAGGAGCGCACAGTCGAACAGCGCCTCCGCGACGAAGTCGCGATCGCTCACGGCGTCGAGCGAGTTCTCGAAGCGCGACGAGAAGCCGAGGTCCTCGGCGACGCCGTCGGGGTCGAGGGGGAGCGAGGACCCGGCGAGCGCGCCAGCGCCGAGCGGGGAGACGTCCATCCGCACGAGGGTGTCGAGCATCCGGTCAAAGTCCCGGGCGAGCGCCCAGGCGTGGGCGAGGAGATGGTGCGCGAGGAGCACCGGCTGCGCGCGTTGCAGGTGCGTGTAGCCCGGCAGGTACAGGTCGCCCGCCTCGCGCGCCCTGCCGAGAAGCACCTCCTCCAGCCCGAGCACATCGCGGGCGACCTCTCCGAGGCGCCGGCGCGTGAAGAGGCGTAGCGCCGTCGCGACCTGGTCGTTGCGGCTGCGCCCGGTGTGGAGCTTCGCCCCGGTCTCCCCGACCAGCTCCGTGACCCGCCGCTCGATCGCGGTGTGCACGTCCTCGTCGTCGGGGTGGAAGGCGAACGCCCCGGCGGAGACCTCCGCTCGGACCGCCCGCAGGGCACCGAGCAGCTCCTCCACCTCGGCCGGCGTGAGGATCTTCACCCGCCCGAGGCCCCGCACGTGGGCGACGGAGGCGTGGAGATCGTCGAGCGCCAGCTCCCGGTCGAACGAGAGGCTCTCGGTGAAGGCCATCATCGCCCCGGCCGGCCCCGAGCCCATCCGCTTCGCCCACAGCGTCACGCGCCACCGCCTCCCTCAGCGCCGGCCGCGCCGCCCTGGCGGCTCGCCCACGTCTGGATGCCGAGGCCGTAGATGCGCACGTAGCCCTCGGCGTCCTGGTGGCGGAAGGCGTCGGCCGCGTCGTAGGTCGCGAGGCCGTAGTCGTAGAGCCCGACCGGGCTGCGCCGCCCGGCGACGCTCGCGTGGCCGGGCGGAGCGAAGCGGAGCCGGACGTCGCCGGTGACGTGCCGCTGCGTCTGGGCGACGAACGCGCCGAGGGCCTCGCGAAGCGGTGAGAACCACATGCCGTCGTAGACGAGCTCGGCGAAGCGCGGCTCGAGGCGCGCCTTCTCGTGGGCCACGTCACGCTCAAGGGTGAGCCCCTCCAGGTCCTGGTGGGCCATCACGAGGGCGAGCGCCGCCGGGCACTCGTACACCTCCCGGCTCTTGATCCCGACACGGCGGTTCTCCACGATGTCGACGCGGCCGAAGCCCGACGCCCCGGCGACCGTCTGCAGCTCGGCGATCAGCTGCACGAGCGGGAGCCGGCGACCGTCGAGCGCGACGGGGACGCCGGCCTCGAAGCTGACGGCGACCTCGACCGGCGCGGACGCCCGGGGGACGGTCAGGGTGAAGACGTCCTCGGGCGGGGCCTCCCACGGGTCCTCGATGATGCCGCACTCGATGGCACGGCCCCAGAGATTCTCGTCGATCGAGTAGATCCGCTCCTTGCTCGCCGTGATCGGCAGGTCGTAGCGCGCGGCGTAGTCGATCGTCTCCTCCCGGGTCATGCCCCAGTCCCGCACGGGGGCGACGATGTCGAGGTCGGGCGCGAGGGCACGGGTCCCGACCTCGAAGCGGACCTGGTCGTTGCCCTTGCCCGTGCACCCGTGCGCGACCGCGCTCGCGCCGTGGCGGCGTGCCTCGGCCACGAGGTGACGGACGATGAGCGGGCGCGACAGGGACGAGACGAGCGGGTAGCGGCCCTCGTACATCGCGTTCGCCTGCAGCGACGGCAGCACGAAGTCCCGTGCGAGCTCCTCGCGCGCATAGACGACGACCGCCTCGACGGCGCCCGCCGCCAAGGCCCGGGCCCGGATCGCCTCGAAGTCGGCGTCGCTCTGGCCGACGTCGAGCACGACGGCCACCACCTCGTAACCGTGCTCGGCCCGCAGCCAGTGCACCGCCACCGACGTGTCGAGGCCGCCCGAGTACGCGAGCACCACGCGCTTGGTCACTTCCCCTACCTCTCCTGTGGTTCCTGCCGCTCTCGCGACCTGATCATGCTCCTCGGGGTCGCCCGCCCGCTGGCGCGGCCCCGGGTCCCCGCCGGCTCGCCGCCGCCGGCCGGTCGCCCTCGCCGGCACGCACGACCGGCGTCACGGCCGCCCGGGGGCGCGGCCTCCTATCCCTCGGCCAGCTCCGCCAGCCGCTTCGCGAGGCCCGAGCCGCCGAGCTCCTCCGTGGCGATGACGAGCACGGTGTCGTCCCCGGCGACCGTGCCTAGCACGCCCTCCAGGCCGGTGCGGTCGAGCGCCGAGGCGACGACGTGGGCGGAGCCGGGCGGGGTGCGCACGACGACGAGGTTCGCCGAGGTGCCGAGCTCGACCACCCATTCGCCGAGCACCCTCCGGAGGTGCTCGAGCGGTGCCACCTGGTCCTTCGGCAGCTCGGCGAGCGCGTAGACCTGGCGGTCGACGCCCGGCAGGCGCACCTTCACCGCGCCGAGATCCTCGAGGTCACGCGAGACGGTCGCCTGCGTCGCGGCCACCCCCTCGGCACCGAGCAGCTCCACGAGCTGGGGCTGGCTCGTCACCGTGTGCTCGGAGAGGAGCCGCGCGATGACGTGCTGGCGCCGGTTCTTCGGGAACCGCGTCACCGGGTCGCCTCCGGCGCCGCGGTCCCCGCGCCGTCCTTCAGCAGCAGGGCGAACAGCCCCCGCATCGCGTGCATCCGGTTCTCCGCCTGCTGCCAGACCCGGCTCCTCGGCCCTTCGAGCACGGCGTCGGTGATCTCCTCGCCCCGGTGCGCCGGGAGACAGTGCAGCACGACGGCGTCCGGCCCGGCGCGCGAGACGAGCGCCTCGTCGATCGTGAAGCCGCGGAAGCTCCGGCGCCGCTCGTCGGCCTCAGCCTCCTCACCCATCGACACCCAGACGTCGGTGTAGAGGACGTCGGCACCCTCAGCGGCCTCCTCGGGCCGCGCGACGCGCTCCACCGTCCCCCCGAGTTCGCGCGCCTGGGAGAGGTCCTCCTCGCCGAGCTCGTGCCCCTCCGGCGACGCGACGCGCACGCTGACACCGGTGAGCGCGCAGGCGTCGAGGAGCGAGCGGCAGACGTTGTTGGCGTCGCCGACGTAGGCGAGGCGGCGCCCCGCCAGCCCGCCGAAGCACTGCCGGATCGTGAGCAGGTCGGCGAGGGCCTGGGTGGGGTGCTCGTAGTCGGACAGCAGGTTCACGACCGGGACGCCGGAGCCGGCCCCGTCGAGGGCGGCCACCATGCGCTCGAGTGTCCGGTGGCGGGCGACGCGCGCCGCGATCAGGCCGTGGAAGCAGGCGAGCGTGCGGGCGACGTCTTCGACGCTCTCGCGGCGGTCGAAGCCGATCTCCTCCCCGCGGATCGTCACGGGGTGGCCGCCCAGTTGGACGACCGCCATCTCAGCGGCGTTGCGGGTGCGCGCCGAGGGATGCTCGAAGACGAGCGCTGCACCCTTCCCGGCCAGCACGGCGTCGACGCCGGACGCCTCGGCGAGATCGAGGACCGCAGCGACCTCGAAGGCGTCCAGATCGCTCAGCCGCAGCACGTGGCGGGTCACGACGCCACCCCACCGCTCCCACCGGCCGCCGAGACCAACTTGTCGAGGACCCCGGCCAGGATCGCCACCGCCTCGTCGCACTCCTGCCGGCTCACGATGAGGGGCGGGGCGAGCCGGACGACGCCAGGGGCCGGAACGTTCACCACGAGTCCCTCCTCCAGCGCGGCGCGGACCACCTCGCTCGCGTCGAGGCCCTGCTCGAGCAGCGCGGCGAGGAGCAGGCCTGCGCCGCGCACGCCGGTCACGCCTGGAAGCCGCCCGAGCGCCGCGGCGAGGTAGGCGCCCGTGTCGCGCGCGAGCGCGGGCGCGTCGATCGCCACCATCGTCTCGAGCGTGGCCTTCGCCGCCGACAGGGCGAGCGGTTGGCCGCCGAAGGTCGAGCCGTGGTCGCCGGGGACGAAGACGTCGGCCACGTCGGCGCGCGCCCAGCAGGCGCCGACGGGGACACCGTTGCCGAGTGCCTTCGCCACGGTGACGACGTCGGGCTGGATCTCCTCGTGCTGGAAGGCGAACCACCGCCCGGTCCGGCCGAGGCCGGTCTGGACCTCGTCGAGGACGAGCAGGATCTGGCGCTCGTCGCACAGCGCCCGTAGGTCGGCGAGGTAGCCGGGGGGCGGGACGACGACCCCGCCCTCGCCCTGGATCGCCTCGACCAGCACCGCCGCGACGACGGTCGGGTCCGCTGCGGTGGCGAGCGCGTCCACGTCCCCGTACACGACGTGGCGGAAGCCTTCCGGCATCGGCGCGAACGGCTCGTGCTTGGTCGGCTGGCCCGTGGCGTGCAGCGTCGCCAGGGTGCGCCCGTGGAAGGAGTTGTAGGCCGAGACCACCACATGACGGCCATGGCCGCCGAAGCGCCGCGCCAGCTTGATCGCGCACTCGTTCGCCTCGGCCCCGGAGTTCGAGAAGAAGACCTTGCCGCCCGCCGGCGTCCCGTCGCCGATGAGGACGTCGAGGCGGGCCGCCACGTCCTCGGCGAAGGCGTTCTCGAACAGGTTCGAGACGTGGAGGAGCGTCCCCGCCTGGTGGCACAGCGCGTCGCGCACCGCCGGATGGGCGTGGCCGAGCGAGGTGACGGCGAGGCCCGAGAGGAAGTCGAGGTACTCACGCCCGGCGTCGTCGACGAGGCGGCTGCCCGAGCCGCTGACGAAGCGCACCGGCGCGGGCCGGTAGGTCGGCATGAGGTGGCTCACGGCGCCGTCACCATCGTCCCGACTCCCTGCTCGGTGAAGAGCTCGAGGAGGAGGGCGTGCGGCACCCTCCCGTCGAGGACGTGCGCGCTGCGCACGCCGTTGCGGACGGCGCGCGCGGAGGAACGCGCCTTTGGGATCATGCCCCCCTCGATCGCCCCGCTCGCCACGAGGGCGTCGAGACCGTCGGCGGTGAGCGAGGTGAGCAGGCTGTCGGGGTCCGAGCGATCGGCGCGCACCCCGCTCACGTCGGTCAGGAAGACGAGCTTCTCCGCCCCGAGCGACTCGGCGACCGCACCCGCCACGGTGTCGGCGTTGATGTTGTACGCCTGGCCCGTGGCGTCGGAGCCGATCGTCGCGAGCACCGGCACGAGCCCCTCGGAGACGAGCCGCTTCACGATGGTCGGGTCGATGGAGACGACGTCGCCCACGAAGCCGAGCGCCGGATCGCGCACCGAGGCCGTGATCAGCCCGGCGTCCTCCCCGGAGAGCCCGACCGCGAGCGGCCCGTGCACGTTCAGCGCGCCGACGATGTCCCGGTTGACCTTGCCCACGAGCACCATCCGGGCGATGTCGAGCGTCTCGGCGTCGGTCACGCGCTGGCCGTCTCGGAACTCCGGCGTCTTGCCGAGGCGACGCATCAGCTCGCCGATCTGGGGACCGCCGCCGTGAACGACGACGGGCAGCATCCCGACCGAGCGCATCAGCACGACGTCCTCGGCGAAGCGGGCCAGCACCCCCGCCTCGCCCTCGGCGCCCTCGGCGGCGCCGAGCGCGTTGCCGCCGTACTTCACGACGACGACGTGCCCCGAGAAGCGCCGGATGTACGGGATGGCCTCGGCGAGGACCGCGGCCTTCGTCTGCGGGTCGAGGCCCGCCGTGAGCGACGGGGCGACGCTCACGAGGTCCTCATGTTCTCGTCGATGTAACCGTGCCCGAGATCGGTGGTGAGGATGGTCCCCCGCCCGTCGCCCATCCCGAGGTCGCAGTTGATCTCGACCTCCGGACCCGACAGGTACGCCGCGACCTCGTCGCGGTCATGGGACACCTCGACGCCTCCGGCGCAGACGACGGTGCTGCCGTAGGCGACGGTGACGCGGTCCATGTCGAACGCGGCACCGGCGGAGCCGAGCTCGCTCAGGATCCGGCCCCAGTACGGGTCGGCCCCGTACAGCGACGTCTTCACGAGGTTGCTCTCGGCGACGCGCCGCGCCGCCCGGCGGGCGTCCTCGTCACTCGCCGCCCCGGCGACGTGGATCCGGGCGACTCGCGTCGTGCCCTCGGCGTCCTCGGCCAGCTGGAAGGCCAGGTGGGCACAGGCCGCCGCCAGCGCCTCGGCGAGCTCGTCGAGGTCGACCGGGCCGGCGGCGCCGCTCGCCAGCACCGCGACGGTGTCGTTGGTGGAGGTGCAGCCGTCGACCGTTAGCGAGTTGAAGGAGCGGTCGACCGCGAACCGCAGGGCGACGGCCAGGTCCACGGGAGCGACCGCCGCGTCGGTCGTCAGCACGGCGAGCATCGTCGCCATGTTCGGCGCCAGCATGCCGGCGCCCTTCGCCATGCCCCCGACGGCGAAGCCCGACTGGCGGACGAGCGCCTGCTTCGGGTGGGTGTCGGTCGTCATGATCGCCCGGGCCGCGAGCAGCGACGCCTCCTCGCTCGCTCCCCGCGCCGCGACGAGCTCCGGGATCCCGCCGAGGAGCCGGTCGAGCGGAAGCTCGATGCCGATCAGGCCGGTCGAGCAGACGAGCACCTGCGCGGACGTGAGGCCGAGGGCGGACGCCACCGCCTCGCAGCTCTTGCGTGCGGCGGCCATGCCGAGCGCGCCGGTCGCGGCGTTGGCGCAGCCGCTGTTGACCACCACCGCTCCGGCGCGCCCGCCGCTCGCCTGGAGGTGCTCCCGGCTGACGCGGACCGGCGCTGCGGCGGCGCCGTTGGTCGTGAAGGTCGCCGCGGCCGCCACCGGTCCCGCCGGGTCCGCGGCGACGAGGGCGAGGTCGAGCGCGCCACCCTCCTTGATGCCGCAGGCGATCCCCGACGCTGCGAAGCCCCGCGGGGCGGTGACGCTCACGGGGTCACCGCCACGCGCGGCAGGCCCGCGGTCTCCGGCAGGCCGAGGGCGACGTTCGCGGCCTGGAGCGCCTGGCCCGAGCCGCCCTTGGTGAGGTTGTCGATCGCCGAGAGCACGAGGACGTGGCCGGTGCGGGCATCGTAGCGGGCGGTGATGCGCACGTTGTTGGAGCCGTAGGTCTCCCGCGTCGCCGGCACCTCCTCCACGACCTGGACGAACGGCTCGCCGGCATAGGCCGTCGACAGCACCGCGAGGACCTCCTCCGTCGACGTCGGCCCGCTCGCCCGTCCGTAGCAGGTGGCGAGGATGCCCCGGGTCATCGGGGCCATATGCGGCGTGAACAGCACCTGCGCACCGATCGTCTGCTCGATCTCGGGCGTGTGGCGGTGGTTCAGGAGCTTGTAGGCGGTGAAGCTCTCGTTGACGGCACCGTGGTGGGTCTCCGGCGAGAGCGCCCGCCCGGCCCCGGAGGTCCCGCTCGCCGCGTCGACGATGATCCCCGTGCGCTCGATCGCGCCCGCCGCCACGAGTGGGGCGAGCGCGAGCGAGGCCGCCGTGACGTAGCAGCCCGGTGACGCGACGAGCGACGCGCCCGCCAGCTCCTTGCGGAACAGCTCCGGCAGGCCGTACACCGAGCGCGCCAGGAGCTCCGGCGCCGAGTGGGTGAAGCCGTACCAGGTGTCGTAGGCGCCGGCGTCCTTCAACCGGAAGTCCGCCCCGAGGTCGACGACGCAGCCCGCCCGGTCGACGAGCGACGCGACGAGCTCCTGCGAGCGGCCCGACGGCACGGCGACGAACACCACATCACAGCCGCCGAGCGCGTCCGCGTCCGACCTCGCCGAGGACGAGTCCCCCGTAGGCGCCCGAGAGCCCGGGGTACAGCGCGCTCAGTCGCGAGCCCGCCGACGAGTCCGCCTGCGCCGCGACCAGCTCCAGCTCGGGATGGCCGGCGAGCAGCCGGAGCAGCTCCGCGCCCAGGTAACCGGAGGCGCCGACGACGCCGGCCTTCACGGGGCGCTCGAGGTGGGCATGGAATGAGAATACAGCAGAGCGCATAGTCATGCACATCGCGGAGCACAACGAGCACAACGGGCACAACGGGCACAACGCCGTGCCGGCGCTGCCCGAGACCCGCGGTGCCCTCCGGCGGGCCGTCCCGCTCGGAGTCAGCCGGCGTCGATCGCCTGGCGCAGCTCCCCGACGAAGCCGCGCCGCCCCCTCGGGACCGGCGCCCTCCAGCAGGCGGCGCACGAGCGCCGAGCCGACGACCACGCCGTCGGCGACGGCGCACACCTCGCGTGCCTGCTCCGGCGTTCGAGACGCCGACGCCGACCAGCACCGGCAGGTCCGTCACCGCCTTGCAGCGGCGCGGCGATCCTCGCGGCCGACGCGCCGAGCGTGCTCCGCTCCCCGGTGACGCCGAGCAGGCCGACTGCGTAGACGAAGCCGCGGCTACGGGCACAGATGCGCACCAGCCGGTCGTCGGGGGTGGTCGGGGCGGCCAGCAGCACCGTCTCGACGCCGGCGGCGTCGGCCTCGGCGACCCACTCCCCGGCCTCCTCGAGCGGGCAGGTCCGCCAGGATGGCGGCCGCGACGCCCGAGGACGCGAGCGTGAACGCCATGCGCCGGCAACCGGCCCGGCACGACGAGGTTGTAGTAGGTCATCACCGCGAGCGGCACGTCGACCTCGGCGCCGCGCAGCTCGTCGAGGATCCCGACCGGCGTCGCCCCCGCCTCGCAGCGCACGCTGCGACGCCGCCTGGATGACCGGGCCGTCCATGACCGGGTCCGAGAACGGGATGCCGATCTCGACGGCGTCCGCGCCGGCCGCGGCGACGGCGCGCACGGTGTCGAGCCAGTCCTCGCCGAGCCCGCCGGTCACGTAGGGCACGAGGAGCTTGCGCCGCTCGTCGCGCCGGGCTCGGAGCGCTAGCTCGAGCGCCCCGCCGGTAGGCGCCCGGCTCGGTCCCGCGCCGTGCCGCGCTCGTCGGGCGGCGCCGCGGCCAGATCGCCCGGCGGCGCGCTCAACGGCCCATCTCCTTCACCTGGGCCGAACGTCCTTGTCGCCGCGGCCCGACAGCGTCGACGAGCACGGTCGAGCCGGCGAGCGACTCCCCGCCGCTACCGCCCGGGCCAGCCAGGCCAGGGCGTGCGCCGGCTCGAGCGCCGGGATGATGCCCTCGGTGTGGGCGAGCAGCGCGGAAGGCGTCGAGCACCTCCTCGTCGCCGACCGAGCTCGTAGCGGGCCCGGCCGACGTCGGCGAGGTGGGCGTGCTCGGGGCCGATCCCCGGGTAGTCGAGGCCGGCGGAGATCGAGTGCGGCCTCGAGGATCTGGCCGAACTCGTCCTGCAAGAAGTAGGAGCGCATCCCGTGCACGACGCCGGGCGTCCCCCTGGCCGACCGCCGCTCCGCCGGCCGCCTCCACCCCGACCAGCTCGGCCGCCGCGTGTCGACGAAGCCGGCGAAGATGCCCGCCGCGTTCGAGCCGCCGCCGACGCAGGCGACCACCACGTCGGGGTCGGCGCCGCCGAGCAGGCTGCGGCACTGCTCGCGCGCCTCGTCGCCGATGACCCGCTGGAACTCGCGCACCATCCACGGGTACGGGTGCGGCCCCATCACCGAGCCGAGGCAGTAGTGGGTGTCTCGACGGTCGCCACCCAGTCGCGCATCGCCTCGTTGACCGCGTCCTTCAGCGTCCGGCTCCCCGAGGAGACGGGACGCACCTCGGCCCCGAGCAGCTGCATCCGGAACACGTTGAGCTCCTGGCGCGCGATGTCGACCTCGCCCATGTAGACGACGCACTCCAGGCCGAGCAGCGCCGCGGCCGTGGCCGTGGCCACGCCGTGCTGGCCGGCGCCGGTCTCGGCGATCAGCCGGCGTCTTGCCCATGCGCTCGGGCGAGCAGCGCCTGGCCGAGGACGTTGTTGATCTTGTGCGAGCCGGTGTGGGTCGAGGTCCTCGCGCTTGAGCAGCACGCCGGCACCCCGAGCTCGCTCCGAGAGCCGGTGGCACTCGGTGACCGGGCGTGGGCCGCCCGGCGTAGTCGGCGAGCAGGCTCGTCGAGCTCGGGCCCGGAACGCGGGTCGCCCCAGGCCTCCCGGAAGGCCGCCTCGAGCTCCATGCAGGCCGGCACGAGCGTCTCGGGGACGAAGCGGCCGCCGAACTCGCCGAAGCGGCCGCTCCGGGCCCGGGCTCGCCCATCAGCGAGTCGGGACGTCACCGTCACGCTCCTCCTGCCAGTCGTAGGGCCCGTCGGCCGCCCGGGCTCGTGACTCCTCGGGGGGCGACTGCGGCACGCGGCCGCCTGGACGAAGGCCCGCACCTTGCGGGGGTCCTTGCGCGCCGGGCGACGGCCTCGACGCCGGTCGACACGTCCACGCCCCAGGGCTGCACGCTGGCTGATCGGCGTCGCCGACGTTGTCGGCGGTGAGGCCCCCCGCCAGGATCAGCCGGCGCGCCCGCGGGAGGCCCTCGGCCAAGCGCCAGTCGAACACCTTGCCCGAGCCGGGCGTGGGCGAGTCCACGAGCACCGCGTCGGCGCCGTAGTCGTCGACGCTGGTCGAGGGCCGGGTCGCCGGCGGCGAACGCCTTGATGACAAGGGCGACGCGCTCGGACGTAGCGAGCACGTCCTCGGGCGTCTCGCGGCCGTGCAGCTGCGCGGCCCGCAGCCCGGCCTGCTGGACGATCTCGACGACGCGCTCGGGGAGCTGCGTCCCGGAAGACCCCGACGGTGACGATCTCGGGCGGCAGGCGCTCGACGATGTCGGCGCACGGCGCCGCGCGGCCATCTGGCGCGGCGAGGGGGCGAACACGAAGCCGACGGCGTCGGCGCCCATCGCCACGGCGAGCAGGGCGTCCTCCTCGCTGGTGATGCCGCAGATCTTGACGAACACGCCTCAGGCCACCGCCCCGCTCGACCTCGACGTCGCCGCTGGCCTCAGTCGAGGGCCCCGCAGCGCCCGCAGCGCGGCGGCCGGGTCGGCGGCGGTGACGAGCGCCTCGCCGACCAGGACGGCGTCGTAGCCGGCGGCGGCCAGCCGGCGGACGTCGTCGCGCGCCGCGGATGCCCGACTCGGCCACCGCGCACGATCTCGGCGGGGCATGGCGCCGCCAGCCAGGCGCCGCGCGCTCGGTGTCGACCTCGAAGGTGCGCAGGTCGCGCTGGTTCACGCCGATGAGCTCGGCGCCGGCGTCGAGCGCCCGCTCGAGCTCGTCCTCGTCGTGCACCTCGACGAGCGCGTCGAGGCCGAGGGCTCCGGCCAGCTGCAGCGAAGCGCGCGAGCTCGTCGTCGTCGAGCGCGGCCACGATGAGCAGCACCGCGTCGGCCCCCATCAGCCGGGCGTCGCAGACGTCGTGCGCCGACACGGTGAAGTCCTTGCGCAGCACCGGCAGCGACGGCCGCGTCACGCGCCGCGCGCGAGGTCGGCCGGGCGCCCCCGAAGAACGCCCCGTCGGTCAGCACCGACAGGCAGGCCGCGCCCGCCGCCGCGTAGGCGCGCGGCCAGCACCGCGGGGTCGAGCCCGGGGGCGAGCGTCGCCCTTGGACGGCGAGCGGCGCTTCACCTCGGCGATGACGGCGAGGCCGGCGCTCCCCGGCGCCCGGCCACCGCTCGACGCGTCGAGGAAGGGCCGGGCCGCGGGCGCCCGCGCCAGGGCCGCCGCCACGTCGCCGATGCTGCGATCGTCCGCCGCGAGCCGGGCGCGGTGATACGCCACGATGCCGTCCAGGTAGGTGGCCACCACCAGATCCTACCGGCGCCCCAGGGCGGGTCTCCGGACATCACCACCGACCGGCCGCCGGCGACGCCATGCTTGTGCAATGTCACGTGAGCAGGAGCGCGCATCGGGCGACCGGCCCGCACGGCACCGTGGTCGTCATCGAGGACGACCGACACATCGCCGACCTCGTGGCCCTGTACCTCCGCAACGACGGCTTCCGCGTGCTGCAGGCCGGGGACGCCGAGACGGGGCCTGGCGCTCGTCGCCCAGGAGCAGCCCGAACCTGGTGTCCTCGACATCGGGCTGCCCGGGCCGATCGACGGCCTCGACGTCTGCCGCGAGCTGCGGCGCACCGGCGACGTCCCCGTCGTCATCTCACCGCCCGCGACGACGAGGTCGACCGGATCCTCGGCCTCGAGCTCGGCGCCGACGACTACGTGACCAAGCCGTTCTCGCCCCGCGAGCTCGTCGCGCGGGTCGCGCGCGATCCTGCGCCGCGCCGGAGGGCTCCCGGCGGCCGACCGACGGACCGCTCTCCGTCGGCGGGGTCGTCGTCGACCCGCTGCGCCGGGAGGTGCGGGCGAACGACGAGACGGTCGCCCTGACCGCTCGCGAGTTCGACCTCCTCGCGCACTTCGCGGAGAACACCGGCCTCGTCTTCACGCGCGCAGCAGCTGCTCGACTCGGTCTGGGGCCCCGGACTGGTTCGGCGACGAGCGGACGGTCGACGTCCACGTCCGCCAGCTCCGGCAGCAAGCTCGGCGACGCCCTCCCCCTCGCGACCGTCTGGGGCGTCGGCTACCGGTGCGACTGAGCGGGGGGCGCCCCCCGGGGCGGGCGAACCGGGCGCGCTGAGCCGTGCGCACCCGCATCACCCTCGGCGTCGTCGCCGTCCTCGTCGGTGCCCTCTTGATCACCGGCCTCGTGAGCGACTACCTGGTTCGGCGCTCGGCGAGCTCGAGCGCCGAACAGACGATCTACAGCCAGACCGTCTACGTCACCAAGGTGCTCCGCGCCGACTCCAACCTGTCGCGCGACATCGCCAACTCCGACGTCCTCACCCTGATCGAGAAGGTCGCCGGGATCACGGGCAAGAGCATCCTCACCATCGGGCCCACCGGCCGGCTCGTCTCGGCCGTGCCCGCCCTCGACGTGAGCGTCGCCGCCTCGGAGACCAAGGCGCTCGCCGCGGCCAGGCCGTCTCGGGCGTGAACCACCACACCGCATTCGCCGCGGCACCCCTCGTCGTGCTGCCGTCGGTCAATCAGGTCACCTCCGGACCGACGACCTACGCCCTCGTCCTCGAGCGCCGAGTCAGCTACTCGTCGGGCAACGTCTGGTTCTTCGTCCTGGCCGGCGGGATCTCGCTGCTCGTCGCCGGGGTGGCCGCCTCGGTGATCGCCCGCCGCGTCTCCCGGCGCGTCGACGCCGCGGCCGTCGCGGCCGGGCGGATCGCGGCGGGCGACCTCGACGCCCGCGTCGCCGTGGCGGCGCACGACTACCCCGAGCTCGCCGGCCTCGGCGCCTCGATCAACACCATGGCGGCGAACCTCACCGCGTCCGCCACCTGCAGCGGCAGTTCCTGCTGTCGATCTCCCACGACCTGCGCACACCGCTCACGTCGATCCGCGGCTACGCCGAGGCGATCCAGGAGGGGGCGGTGCCCGATCTCGGCCACGCCGCCGGCGTCGTCGTCTCCGAGGCGACCCGCCTGGAGCGCCTGATCGGCGACCTCCTCGACCTGGCGAAGCTGGAGGCGCACCAGTTCACGCTGTCGCCCGTCGAGACCGACCTGTCGCAGACCGTCGCCAACGCGGCGGACGCCCTGCGCTACGAGTTCGACGCGACCGGGGTCGCGCTCCTCGTCAACGTCCCGGCGCAGCCGATCGTGGCGCTCGCAGACGCCGACCGGATCGGGCAGATCCTGGCCAACCTCGTCGAGAACGCGCTCAAGTTCGCCAGCACGTCCGTGGAGGTCTCCCTCGCCGAGCAGCCCGGAGGAGCCGTCGCACTGGCGGTGGCGGACGACGGTCCGGGGATCGACCAGGACGACCTGCCGCACGTCTTCGAGCGGCTCTTCACCTCCGGCCGCCACTTCGCCGCGCTCGGCCGGCACCGGCCTCGGCCTCGCCATCGTCGCCGAGCTCACCGAGGCGATGGGCGGCCGGGTCAAGGTGACGTCGCCGGTGGGCGACGGCCGTGGGACGCGGATCACGATCACGCTCCCCCTCCGCATGCCCGAGGTCGCGGCCGCCGAGTGAGCCGCGCCCGGCGCGTCAGCGCCGGGCGCCGGCGGCCTGGACGAGCCAGGTGAACAGCGAGGGGTCCTCCCCCTCCTCGGGGTGCCACTGCACGGCGAGGAAGCCCGGCGCCCGCCGATCCTCCAGAGCCTCGATCGTCCCGTCCTCGCCCCAGGCGACGGCGTCGAGTCCGTCGCCGAGCCGGTCGATCCCTTGGTGGTGGTGGCAGGCGACGACGGTGCTGGTCGTCCCGAGCACGCGGGCGAGCATGCTGTCCTCGCGCACCTGGACGGGGGTCTTGCCGAAGACCCCGGGCTCGGGCCCGTGGTCCTCGTCGCCGACGACGTCGGGGAGGTGCTGGTGGAGCGTGCCGCCGCGCGCCACGTTCACGAGCTGCAGACCCCTGCAGATCGCGAGGATCGGCAGCTGCCGGCGAGCCGCCTCCTCCAGCAGGGCCGCCTCGTGCTCGTCGCGCGACGTCTGGGGCCGCTGGGTCAGCGGGTGCGCCTCGGCGCCGTAGCGGGCGGGGTCGACGTCCGGCCCGCCCGAGAGGACGAGGGCGTCGAGGCGCGCCACCACGCTCGCCGCGTCCCCGGCCGAGGGGAGGAGCACCGGGGCGCCGCCAGCCGCCGCGACGTGGCGCACGTAGGACAGCGGCAGGAGCGCCGCCCGGGTGTGCCACACCCCCCAGGTCGCCTCGGCCTCGTAGGCCGAGATGCCGACGACGGGGGCACCCGCGGCCATTACAGCGGCGTCACGTAGGCGGCGTGCATGCCGCCGTCGACGAGGAAGGTCGAGGCCGTGATGAACGACGACGTCGTCGGACGCGAGGAAGGCACGCCGCCGCGGCGATCTCCTCCGGCTCGGCGAAGCGCCCCATCGGGACGTGGACGAGGCGGCGCGCCGCACGCTCGGGGTCCTTGGCGAACAGCTCCTGGAGCAGCGGCGTGTTCACCGGCCCGGGGCAGAGCGCGTTCACCCGGACGCCCTGGCGGGCGAACTGCACGCCGAGCTCGCGCGACATCGACAGCACGCCGCCCTTCGAGGCCGTGTAGGAGATCTGCGAGGTCGCCGCGCCGAGCACCGCGACGAACGAGGCCGTGTTGATGACCGAGCCCGCCGCCGCGCTCGAGCAGGTGCGGGATGCCGTACTTGCAGCACAGGTAGACGCGACGTGAGGTTGACCTCCTGCACGCGCCGCCAGGCGTCGAGCTCCGGTGTCGAGGATCGAGTCGTCGTCGGGCGGCGAGATGCCGGCGTTGTTGAACAGCGACGTCGATCGCGCCGTAGCCGTCGCTCGCCGCGGCGTACATGGCCTGCGACGCTCGCCTGGTCGGTGACGTCGACGTGGACGTACATCGCACGCCGAGCTCGGCCGCGAGCGCCGTCGCCCGGCGTCGTCGGCGACGTCGGCGATGACGACCCGGGCGCCCTCGGCGACGAAGCGCGTGCGCGCTGGCCAGCCGATGCCGCTCGCCGCACCCGTGATCGACCGCTGACCTTGCCTCTCGAGCCTGCCACGGCCACGCGCTCGACTCCTCCGGTCGCGATGAAGACGTTCTTGTCCTCGGTGAACGCGTACGAGCGCGTCGGGCCGAGCTCGCGGCCGAGGCCCGACTGCTTGTAGCCGCCGAACGGCGTCCAGTACCGCACCGAGGAGTGCGAGTTCACCGACAGGTTCGCCGGTCTCGACGCGCGCGCGCGACGCGCAGCGCCCGGCCGAGGTCGCGCGGTCCAGATCGAGCCCGACAGCCCGTACGGCGCTGTCGTTGGCGATCGCGATCGCCTCGGCCTCGTCGTCGAAGGGGACCACCGCGACGACGGGCCCGAAGATCTCCTCGCGGAACGCCGGCGCGGCGCGGTCGAGATCGGCTCGAGCGACCGTCGGCGGGCAACCAGTAGCCGGGGCCCTGCGGGGCGCTGCCGCGGAACGCGACCGTCGGCGCCCTCGACGTAGCGCGGCGACGACGTCGCGCTGCCCGGCGCGTGATCAGCGGGCCCATCTCGGCTGTCGTCGGTCGGTCGGGTCCGTGACCTTCACGGCCGCGCACCGCCGCCTCGAACGCGCTCCATGAACTGCGTCGTAGACGAGCGCTCGACGAGGATCGCGCGAGCGCGCGCAGCAGTCCTGGCCGGCGTTGTCGAACACCGCGTAGGGGCGCGCTGGCCGCGGCCCGGTCGAGGTCGGCGTCGGCGAAGACGATGTTGGCGCTCTTGCCGCCGAGCTCGAGCGTCACCCGCTTCACCTGCTCGGCGCAGCCCGCCATGATCTGCCTTGCCCACCTCGGTCGAGCCGGTGAAGCAGATCTTGCGCACCGCCGGGTGCGTCGACGAAGCGCTGCGCCGACGACCGAGCCCTTGCCGGGGACCACCTGGAGCACGTCCTCGGGGATGCCGGCCTCGAGGGCGAGCTCGCCGACGCGCATCGCCGTGAGCGGCGTCAGCTCGGCCGGCTTGAGCACGACCGTGTTGCCGGCCGCGAGCGCGGGGCCGAAGCCCCAGCCGGCGATCGGCATCGGGAAGTTCCACGGCACGATCACGCCGACGACGCCGAGCGGCTCGTGGAACGTGATGTCGACGCCGCCGGCGACCGGGATCTGCGGCCGACTGTGTCGCTCGGGCGCCCCGGCGTAGTAGGCGAGCACGTCGCGGACGTTGCCCGCCTCCCAGCGCGCGTTGCTGATCGTGTGGCCCGCGTTGGCCACCTCCAGCTGCGCCAGCTCCTCGATGCGCGCGTCGACGGCGTCGGCGAAGCGGCGGAGCAGTCGCGCCCGGTCGCCGGGCGCCGACGGCCGCGCCAGGCCGGCGCGGCGGTCTCGCGCGCGCGCGATCGCCGCGTCGGTCTCCTCCAGGCCGGCGAGCGGCACCGTCGCGATGGCACGCTCGTCGGCCGGGTTGAGCACCACGTGCTCTGCCGGCGACCCGCCCATGCCTGTCCCCCCGCTCACATTCGCTCGAAGCCGCGGTAGCGCTCCCAGTCGGTCACCGCCGCCGAGAAGGCGGCGATCTCGACCCGGGCCATGTTCATGTAGTGGTCGACGACGTCGTCGCCGAACGCGGCGCGCGCGACGGCGCTCTGCCTCGAACAGCTGTGGCCGCCTCGACGAGGGTGGACGGGACTCGCGGGAAGTCGCCGACGTAGGCGTTGCCGCCGAAGGCCGGCGCGAGCTCGAGCTCGCGCTCGACGCCGTGCAGCCCGCCGGCGACGAGCGCCGCCAAGGCGAGGTAGGGGTTCACGTCACCGCCCGGGACGCGGGTCTCGATCCTGAGCGAGGGGCCGTGACCGACGACGCGGAACGCGCACGTGCGGTTGTCGTAGCCCCAGGCGACCGCCGTCGGGGCGAAGGAGCCCTCGACGAAGCGCTTGTAGCTGTTGACGTTCGGCGCCAACAGGAGCGAGAGCTCGCGCGCCGAGGCGAGCAGACCGGCGAGGAAGTGCTCGAAGACCGCCGAACGGCCCTCGCCCCCCGCACCAGCGAACACCGGGGCCCCGTCGTCGTCGCGCAAGCGACAGGTGGATGTGGCAGGAGTTGCCCTCCCTGGCGTCGTACTTCGCCATGAAGGTCAGGCTGCAGCCCTCCTGCGACGCGATCTCCTTGGCGCCCTCCTTGTAGAGCGCAGTGCTCGTCGGCCTTCTCGACCAGCCCCGAGTAGAGGAAGGCGATCTCGTGCTGGCCGAAGTTGCACTCGCCCTTGACGGACTCGACGACCATGCCGGCGGCGCCCATCGTCGTTGCGGATCGCGCCGCAGCAGCGGCTCGACGCGCGCCGTGCCGAGGATCGAGTAGTCGACGTTGTACTGGTTGGCCGGGGTCAGGCCCCGGTAGCCCGCTGGTCCAGGCCTCCTCGTAGGTGTCGTCGAAAGACGATGAACTCGAGCTCGGTGCCGGCGAGCGCGTGCCAGCCCCGCTCGGCGAGCCGGTCGAGCCTGGGCCTGGAGCACCTGGCGCGGCGAGGGGCGCACCGGCGCGCCGTCCTGCCACTCGATGTCGGCGACGCACGATCACGGTGCCTTCGTTCCACGGAACGTGGCGCAGGGTCGCCATGTCCGGGCGCATCACGAAGTCGCCGTAGCCGCGTCTCCCACGAGGAGATCGCGTACCCGTCGACGGTGCCATGTCGACGTCGACGGCGAGCAGGTAGTTGCAGCCCTCCGTGGCGTGGCGCGACACCTCGTCCAGGAAGTACCGCGCGGCGCAGCGCTTGCCCTGCAGGCGGCCCTGCATGTCGGTGAACGCGACCATGACGGTGTCGATCTGTCCCGCGTCTACGAGCGCTGTCAGTTCCTCCGGCCTCAGCCAGCCCCGCCCGGCCGTCACCCGCGCCGTCCCGTCAATCGACCTCCTCGAGCTCATGCTCGATGTGCGTGAACTCCTGCTCGATTCTCTCGAGCGTGGCCATGTCGCCCTGAGCAGCGCGGACCAGTGAACCACTTGCGGGCACTCAGCAGCCAATAGCCACCCGAGAAGAGCAGGACGACGCCGACGGCGATCGGCGCGTAGTTGAAGGTATCGCGGTTGATCGGGCTGAACTCCGGCAGCATGAAGAGAATGGCAATGATCACCACCCAGATGACGCCGAGCCATCCGATGAACGGGCTCCACTTGCCAAGGCTCCAACGACCACCCTCCCAGCTCTTGCCTTGGAGCCGGCGGAGCAGTGTCGGCGTCACGTAGGCGATGTAGAGCCCGATGGTGGCGATCGACGTGACGGCGCCATAGGCGACGCCGCTCCACATCGACGGGACGGCGAGGATGAAGGCGAACACGACGCAGAACCAGATGCCGTTCGTGGGCGTCCTCGTGCGTGGGTTGATGCGGTGCCAGAGCCGATGGCCCGGCACCGCGCCGTCCCGGCTGAAGGCGTACAACATGCGAGAGTTGGCCGTGACCGACGCCATTCCGCAGTAAGCCTGCGCCATGAACGCGATCACGAGCAGGAGCTCGGCGCCGTGGCGGCCGATCGCGGCAGTCCAGATGAGCACGGGAGCGAACTCCTGGAGGCCGTACTTCGTGTAGACAGCCGAGTTCGTGGGGATGACGAACGTGATGGACAGGATGAGGATCCAGCCGGCGATGAGGGACACGACGATCGAGTTGACGATCCCCCTCGGAGCGGCGAAGTCGGGGTTCCTCGTCTCCTCCGACATGTGGGCGGAGGCGTCGTAGCCGGTGAACGTGTACTGGGCCATCAACAGCCCAATGAAGAAGACGTACAGCACGGAGTGAAAGCCCGAGAGGTTGACGAACTTCGTGAAGACGAACGAGGCCGAGGCGTGGTGGCTCGGGACGAAGGCAAGCACTCCAGCGATGATCAACACGCCGAGGAGGTGCCACCAGACCGAGATGTCCGACAGAAGGGCTACGACGCGCACCCCGAAGGTGTTCAGGAAACCGTGGATCAAGAGGATGCCGGCGTAAATGATGAGGATGTAGCCAGCCGTCGTCGGGTAGCCCGTCGTCATGTTGAGGAACGACGTGAAGAAGAAGGCAAAGCCGTAGTCGATGCCGGCGGTGATCGCGACCTGGCCGAGGAGGTTGAACCACCCCGTGAACCAGCTCCAGGCGCCGGGCTGGCTCTTCGCGAGTTTCGCCGACCAGTAGTACAGGCCGCCCGCCGTCGGGTACGCCGAAGCGATCTCCGCCATCCCGAGGCCGACGACCGTCGTCATGACCCCGACGAGGATCCAGCCCCAGACGATGTCGACGGGGCCGCCTTCTTGCATCCCGAAGTAGTAGAGCGTGAGGCACCCGGACAGGACCGAGATGATCGTGAACGAGACCGCGAAATTGGAAAAGCCGCCCATTCGGCGGCGGAGTTCCTGCGCGTAGCCGAGCGCATGGAGCTTGGCCACGTCCTCGTCGATGTGCCCGGGCTGTCTCGGAGCAGCCGTCCCCGGAACGGTCGCCATCGCACCCACCCCCTTGCCGTGGTCCGCGGCGCGGCCGCCGGCGTAGAGCGCCAAATGGACTATTGCGAGCCCTTAGCGAACTTTGCGCCACTGTCGCAGGGGTGCGGGGCAGTGTCAAGGCTTGTGCAAAGGTTTGGCGCTGTTTTCGTTGTCCGCCATCGGACACAGCGCCAAACGTTTAGCCGAGGAAGGCACGCAGGAGCGCGGCGGTCCCCTCCAGGTGGTCGGCCATGGCGGCGCGGGCCCCCTCGACGTCGCCGCCGAGCAACGCCTCGACGATCGCCGCGTGCTGCTCGTTCGAGTGGGCGAGGTTGACCGCGAAGAGGGGGATCTTCTCGAGCAGGTCGTTGACGCGCATCCGGGCGTCGGCGATCGCGGCGACGAGCGACGGGGAGCCCGTCGCCTCGGCGACCGCCAGGTGCAGCCGGGAGTCCGCCCGGCGGTACCCGCGAAGCTCGGCCAGCTGGCATTCACGCAGGCGGCCCTCCAGGTGGGCCCGCTCCGCGGCGGGCTCGTGCCCCCGGGCGGCGAAGCGCGCCGCGGCGACGCCGACCGCACCGACCTCGAGGATGTCGCGCATCACGAGGGCGTCCACCAGGCCTGCCTCGCCCGCCCCGGCCGGGCGCGGCAGGGACGCCGCCGAGGCGTCGCGCGGTCGCGCGATGACGAAGGTTCCGCCGTGGCGCCCCCGGCGGGACTCCACTAAGCCGGCCTGCTGCAGGGCGCGGATCGCCTCACGCAGCGTCATCCGGCTCACCTCCAGGCGCCCCGCCAGCTCGCGCTCGGGCGGCAGGCGTTCGCCCTCCTGGACGAGACCGAGCTTGACGACGCTCAGCAGGCGCTCGACCGTCTCCTCGAAGGCGTTGCCGGCCCGCACCGGTCGGAAGACCACGTCCGTCGCGTCGGCCACCTCGGCCGCTCGCTCCGCCAGCGGTTCGGTCATGCCCGCCTCCTCGCGCCGGACTTCAGGGTACGAGGGGAAGCGCCTCGATGGCCACCTCGAGCTCGCCGGACGCCGACGTGGCGACGGCCTCGGCCGGGGGGACGACCTCACGGCGCAGGTAGCCGAGCGCCACCGGCGAGGAGGTCCGCGGCGACCAGGCCACGCTCGTCAGCACGCCGACCTCCTTCCCGTCGATCGCCACGGTGTCCCCCACCGCCGGGAGTCGGTCCGGCGACGACTCGGCGAAGACGAGGCCGCGCAGCAGCCGCGGGACGCGGTTGCCTCGTGAGTCGATGCGTGCCACGAGCTCCTGGCCGGTGTAGCAGCCCTTCGTGAAGCTGACCGTCCGCTCGACGACGCCGGCCTCCTGCGCGATCGTGCGATCGGTCAGCTCGCTGCCCATGCGGGGCTGCCCGGCCTCGATCCGGGCCGCCTCGAACGCAGCCTCGTCACCCTCGGGCACGCCGTCGGGCAGGGTCGCCGACGGGCCGAGCAGGTCGATGCCGACCAGCCCGGGCCACGCGACGGGGATCGGGACCGCGCCGATCGCGCCCGCATCGAGGCCGGCCGCGGCGAGGGCCGCCGCGCTGGCGGGGCCCCGCAGCTCGGCGAGTCGCCACGTCGCCTGCTCGAGATCGGCCTTGACCCGGATCTTGAAGCGACGGAGGCGCTCGAACGCCACGTCGCCCCAGCCGGGCTCGACGTCGACCAGGAGCTCCTCGGGCCCGAGGAGCGTCACGCGCACGTAGACCTCGAGCTTGCCCTGCACCGACAGGAGCAGCGCCTCGGCCGACTGGCCCGGCGCGAGGGAGGCGACGTCCTGGCTGACCTGCCCCTGGACGTAGGAGACGGCGTCGGGGCCGGCGACGCGCACCACGTCGCGCTCGGTGACCCGTCCGACGACGCCGTCGTGGAGCGCCTGGTAGGTCTCCGCCGTCGAAAGGCGCGCCGCGCTCACGGCCCCTCCTCCCCGGCGCGCCCGGCCGCGGCATGGGCGGCACCGCCGACGCCCGCGCCGGCCCGCCGGCCTTCCCCCACGACGCCCGGCCCGCCGGGCACGTCCTTGCCCCGGCCGGCGGCCGGCCGTGACGCCAGGACCCCGGCGCCCGGCTCGCCCGGGCCCTGCCGCTCGGCCGCGATGCGCCGGGCGCCGGCGACCGCGGCGAGGATCGCCTGGGCCTTGTTCCGGCACTCCTCGTCCTCGGCCACCGGGTCGCTGTCGGCCACGATCCCCGCGCCCGCCTGCACCGAGGCGCTGCCGTCGGGGCCGACCACGAGCGTGCGGATGGCGATCGCCGTGTCGAGGTTGCCCGAGAAGTCGAGGTAGGCGACGATCCCGGCGTAGGGACCGCGCTTCGTCGGCTCCAGCTCGTCGATGATCTCCATCGCCCGCACCTTCGGCGCTCCCGAGACCGTGCCGGCCGGCATCGTCGCCCGGAGGACGTCGATCGGCCCCTTTCCCTCGACGAGCTCCCCGGAGACCTCCGAGGTGAGGTGCATGACGTGGCTGTAACGCTCGAGGGTCATCAGCTCGTCGACGTTCTCCGTCCCGAAGCGCACCACCCGCCCGACGTCGTTGCGCGCCAGGTCGACCAGCATGACGTGCTCGGCGAGCTCCTTCGGGTGCTCGAGGAGCTCGGCGGCGAGTCGGCGGTCCTCCTCCTCGCTCGCCCCCCGTGGCCGGGTCCCGGCGATCGGGCGAGAGACGACCCGGCCCTGCTGCAGCTGGACCATCGGCTCGGGCGACGCCCCGACGACCGACACCCCTCCCTGGCGGAGGAAGAACATGTACGGGCTCGGGTTCACCTGGCGAAGGACCCGGTAGACGTCGAACGGATCGGCCCCGAGCTCCAGGTCGAAGCGTTGGGAGAGCACGATCTGGAAGGCGTCCCCGGCGCGGATGTACTCCTTGGCGGCCTCGACGGCGTCCTGGTAGCCCCGCGAGCTGAGCACGCGGCGCACCGAGCCGTCCTCGAGGCGCTCCGTGCGGTCGGGCGGCGCGGTCAGCGGCTCCGCGACGGGACGCTCGAGGTCGCGCCGCAGCGCCGCGAGCCGCTCGAGCGCCAGCTCGTAGCGCCGCCGCAGGCCGGCCCGATTCCGGGAGGCCGGGGCGCCCTCGGCGGAGCCGGTGCCGTCGGGGTCGAGCACGACGTTGTCCACGAGCACGACACGGCTGCGCCAGTGGTCGAACGCGACGAGCTCGCCGACGACGGAGACCACGGCATCCGGCAGGCCGAGGTCGTCGGTCGGTGGGGGTCCCAGCCGCTCGATCTCGCGGACCACGTCGTAGCCGAGGTAGCCGACGACCCCGCAGTGCAGCGGCGGCAGCTCCGCCAGCTCCGGGGAGCGGTACGCCCCGAGCAGTCCTTCCAGGCAGGCCAACACGCCCGCGTCGAGCGGGACCGAGCGCGCCACGGCGCCCTCGACGACGGTCAGCTCGCGCCCGCGCGCCGACAGCGTGGCGACCGGCGAGCGGCCGAGGAACGAGAAGCGGCTCCAGCGCTCGCCGTGCTCCGCCGACTCGAGCAGGAAGCCCGGCCCGTCGCCGACGACGGCACGGAACGCGCCGACGGGGGTCAACGTGTCGGCGAGCAGCTCCTCCCACACGGGGACGATGGTGTGGTCGCGGGCGAGCTCGACGAAGCGGTCGAAGCCGGTGACGGCCATCGCACGCCGCCTAGGACGTGCCGAACGAGCGGTGGAAGCACGTCCGCTCGCCGGTGTGGCACGCGCCACGGCCCTCCTGGACTACCTCGACCAGCAACGCGTCCCCGTCGCAGTCGTAGGAGACCGAGCGCACCCACTGGCGGTCGCCCGAGGTTTCCCCCTTGCACCAGTAGTCGCGCCGGCTCCGGCTCCAGAACCACGTCCGGCCACTGGACAGCGTCCGGTGGAGGGCCTCGGCGTCCATGTAGCCGACCATCAGCACCTCGCGGGTCGCCACCTCCTGGACGACGGCGACGACGAGGCCGTCGGCGCCGAAGCGCACCTCGGCGAGCTGGTCGGGCGAGGCGTCGATCGCCGTCGCCTGGAGCGGGGCCTCCACGGATCGGGCGCCGGCCGTGCCGCGGGTCGCCGCGCCGCCGGCCGGCACGCTCACAGGTACAGCCCCGTGCCGCCGTCGAGGCGCTCGGACGCCATGCCGTGGATGTCCCGCTCGCGCAGGATCAGGTACGCCTCGCCCTGCACCTCGACCTCGAAGCACTCCTCCGGGTTGAACAGGACCTTGTCCCCGGCCTTGATCGTCCGCACGTGCGGGCCGACCGCGACGACGTCGGCCCAGACGAGGCGCTTCGCGACCTGCGCGGTCGCGGGGATGAGGATCCCGGCGCGCGAGCGGCGCTCCCCCTCGGCGGGCGGGACCTGGACGAGCACGCGGTCGTTGAGCATCGTGATCGCCTGCTTGGCCTGGCCGAGGTGGACGTCCTCCCGGCTCGCATCATCGCTCGTCACGCCATGCACGGTAGTGCGTCCGCGCCCCGGCCCCGGCGCCGGGCACCCCGCTCGGGGCGGCCGTCGCCCTCAGGCGCCCGGCGGGCGCACCGGCACGCCGTGGGCCGCCAGGTACTCCTTCGCCGCGGCGATGGTGTAGGTCCCGTAGTGGAAGATCGACGCCGCCAGCACCGCGTCGGCCCCGGCCTCGAGCGCGCCCTCGACGAGGTGCTGGAGCGTGCCGACGCCCCCCGACGCCACGACCGGGACCTCCACGGCGTCGGTGATCGCCCGCAGCAGGTCCAGGTCGTAACCCGACTCCGTCCCGTCGCGGTCCATCGAGGTGACGAGCAGCTCGCCCGCTCCGAGCAAGGCGGCCTCGACGGCCCAGCCGAGCCGCGTCCACCCCCGTCGCCCGGCGGCCGCCGTGGGTGTAGACCTCGAAGCCACCGCCGCGCTCACGGCGCCGGGCGTCGATCGCGACGACCACGCACTGGTTGCCGAAGGTCGCGGCGATCTCGCCGACGAGCTGGGGGCGGGCGAGCGCGGCCGAGTTGACGGCGACCTTGTCGGCGCCGGCGCGCAGCAGCGCCCGGGCGTCCTCCATGCTGCGCACGCCGCCGCCGACCGTGAGCGGGATGAACACCTCGTCCGCGGTGCGCCGCACGACGTCGACCATCGTCTCCCGGTCGTCGCTCGACGCCGTGATGTCGAGGAAGACGAGCTCGTCGGCCCCCTCGGCGTCGTAGCGGCGGGCGAGGGCGACGGGATCGCCGGCGTCCTTGAGCGACACGAAGTGCACGCCCTTCACGACGCGGCCCGCGTCGACGTCCAGGCAGGCGATGACCCGCACCGTGCGCACGCCGGACTACCGGGCCGCTGCGAGGAGGCGCGAGCGCCTCGGCGGGAGCGTCTCGCCTCGACCCGTACCGGCGCGCCGCGGGATCATCGGGCGCACGCCGCCATCGCCTCCTCGAGCGACATGACCCCCGACAGCAGCGCCCGCCCGACGATGGCGCCGGCCAGGTGCCGGCCCTCGACCTCCAAGGCGGCGAGCGCCCGCAGGTCGTCGACTCCGCCGATCCCGCCCGAGGCGACGATCGGCAGGCTGCTCGAGCCGAGGACCAGCTCGTAGCCGGGAAGGTCGGGACCCTCGAGCGTCCCGTCACGGTCGATGTCCGTGACGATCACCGCGCCGAGGGGCGCGTCCTCGAGCTCCGCGAGCGCCTCGGTGAGCTCGATCCCGCTCCCCTCCTTCCAGCCGCGAAGCGCCACCTCACGTCGCTGCCGCCGGCTCCCGCGGCCGACGGGGGCGCGACGGTGGTCGAGCCCGAGCGCGACGCGCCCCGGATAGCGGTCGGCCAGGCGGCGCGCCATCGCGGGGTCCTCCACCGCCACGGTGCCGAGCACGACCCTCGAGACACCGGCCTCGAGCGCGTCCGCGGCGGCCTGCGCGTCGCGGATGCCACCGCCGAGCTGGACCGGTATCTGCACGGCCTCGATGATCCGCAGCACGACGTCCCGGTTGACCGGCTCGCCGGTGCGGGCCGCGTCCAGGTCGACCACGTGCAGCGAGGTCGCCCCCGCGTCGCGGTACGCCTCCGCCTGCTCGATCGGGTCGCCGTAGACGGTCTCGGCGGCGTAGTCGCCGCGCAGCAGCCGCACGCAACGGCCACCCCGGAGGTCGAGCGCGGGGATGCACTCCATCGCGGGCAGCGCCGGGATGGTGAAGGCCAACGGCCCGGTCATCTTCCCCGGACCCTCCCGACCGGTGACCCGAGCCGCCGCCCGGCGACGTCGCAGACCGCCACGAAGTTGCGCAGCAGGTGCAGACCTGCGAGCCCGGACTTCTCCGGGTGGAACTGCGTCCCGAACAGGCTGTCGCGCTCGATGGCGGCGACGACGGTCCCGCCGTACTCGCACGTCGCGGCGACGCAGTCGCGCGCCGCCCCGCGCGGGACCGGAGCGTAGGAGTGGACGAAGTAGAACCAGGGCGACGGGGCGAGGCCGGCGAGCAGCGACGAGGCGGGCCCGACGCGGTCCAGCACGTTCCACTGCATCTGGGGGAGCTTCACATCGCCGTCGAGCCGCTCCACGGTGCCCTCGAGCACCCCGAGGCCCGGCACGCCCGGGCTCTCCTCGGCGTCGTCGAACAGGAGCTGGAAGCCGACGCACACGCCGAGGAACGGCACTCGGGACTCGATCGCCGCCAGCGCGACGGCGTCGAGCCCGCTGGCACGCAGCGCGTCGGCGCACGCGCCGAAGGCGCCGACACCCGGCAGCACTACGCCCGCGGCCCCCTCAGCCTCCTCGGCGGAGGTGACGAGCCGCGCGTCGGCACCGACGTGCGCGAGCGCCTTCTCGGCCGAGCGCAGGTTGCCGATCCCGTAGTCGAGGACCGCGATCACGCGCCTAGAGCACCCCCTTCGTCGAGGGGATCGTGCTGCCCTCGACGCGGAGCGCGTCGCGCAGCGCCCGCGCGACCGCCTTGAAGGACGCCTCGAGCACGTGGTGGGTGTTCCTCCCGTAGCGCAGGCCCACGTGGAGCGTGACCCCCGCCGAGGTGACGAAGGCCCGCCAGAACTCCTCGGCGAGCTGCGGCTCGAAGCCGGGGACGCCGAGCGGGGAGGCGTCCGGCGGTAGCGGGACGTCGTAGCGGAGGAACGGGCGGCCGGACAGGTCGAGCGCGACGTCGACGAGCGACTCGTCGAGCGGCACCGAGACCGAGGCGAACCGACGGACCCCCGCCTTGTCGCCGAGGGCCGCGGCGAACGCCTCGCCGAGCGTGATGCCGGTGTCCTCCACGCTGTGGTGGGCATCGACGTCCAGGTCGCCGGTCGTCCGCACGACGAGGTCCAGCCCGCCGTGGCGGCCGAGCTGGCTGAGCATGTGGTCGAAGAAGGGCAGTCCCGTGGCGATCTCGGTCTGGCCGCTCCCGTCGAGCTCGACGACGACGAGGACGTCGCTCTCCTTCGTCGTGCGGCGGCGCTCGCCGCGGCGCGACGGCGCCGGGGCGGCTCCCCGCCCCGCCCCCGTGCCCCCGTCGTCGCCCGTTGCGGCCGGCGCCGGCGCCGGGACCGTCGAAGTGGCGTCGTCCATGTTCCCTAGCCTGGCACGCGGCGGCGCCCGCCTCGCGAACCCCTGTCGCCGCGCCCGCCCGCTCGATCAGCCGAGCGCGGCGCGCATCGCCGCCAGGAAGGCGTCGTTCTCGGCGCGCGTGCCTACCGTGACGCGCAGGCACCCCTCGAGGCGGGGCCATGACGAGACGTCGCGTACGAGCACCGAGCGCTCGACGAGCGCCTTCCAGACCTCGACGGCGTCGCGGCGGACCGTGCGGAAGAGCACGAAGTTGGCGTCCGACGGCACCACCTCCGACGCCGAGGTCGGCGAGCGCCGTCACGAGGCGTCCCCGCTCCTCGACGAGGCGGGCGACGCGCTCGCGCATCTCCTCGACGAAGCGCAACGCCACCACGCCCGCCGCCTGCTTCGCGGCGTCCAGGTGGTACGGGAGCGTCACGCGGAGCATCGACTCGACGACCTCCGGTGAGGTGACGGCGTAGCCGAGGCGCAGCGCGGCGAGCGACCACGTCTTCGAGAAGGTCCGGATCACGACGAGGTGCGGGTTCTCCTCGAGCAGCTCGAGCGCGGACCGCGGGGCGAACTGGCCGTACGCCTCGTCGACGACGACGAGGCCCGGCGCCCGCCGGAGGACGAGCTCGATCGTCGGCCGGGGCTCGAGGCGCGCGGTCGGGTTGTTCGGGGAGCAGAGGAAGGTGACGACGGGGTTGCCCGGTCCGGTGCGCCCCGCCTCGGCGAGCACCCGCTCCAGCTCGGTCTCGTCGACGAGGTACTGCTCGTCGCGCTCGCCCTCGACCACCGCCGTGCCGGTCACCCGGGCGATGTGGGAGTGGAGCGCGTACGTCGGCTCGAACAGCGCCACCGAGCGCCCCGGGCCGCCGTAGGCGAGGAGCAGCGACTGGATCACCTCGTTCGAGCCGTTGGCGCAGTACACCTGCTCGGGGGTCACGCCGTGGAGCTCGGCGATGGCGCGGCGCAGCGCCGAGGCCGCCCGGTCCGGGTAGCGGTTGAACGCGATGCGGCCGAGCTCCTCCTCGAGCGCCTGGAGGAATGCCGCGGGCGGGGCTCCGGCGCCTCGTTGGTATTCAGGCGCACTTCCACGTCGAGCTGGGGCGAGTGGTAGCCGGCCATCAGCACGACGTCGGGGCGGGGGTCGACGCTACGTCGCGCTCCGGAGGCCGACGCCGTCGGGCGCGGCCCGCTCACAGCACGCTCCAGGTCGGCTCGCCGATCCGCATCAGCACCGACTCCGCATGCGCCGGGAGCCCTTCGGCCGTGGCGATCGCCGCCACGTCGTGGGCGACGCGTCGGATGCCGCGCTCGTCGACGCCGATCGACGTGGACACGACGGATGAAGTCCTCCACCCCGAGCACGCTCGAGAACCGCGCGGTCTCGAAGGTCGGCAGCACGTGGCTCGGCCCGGCGATGTAGTCCCCGACCGAGGCCGGCGCCAACGGCCCGAGGAAGACGGCACCCGCATGGCGGACGAGCGGCAGGAGCGCGGCCTCGGCGTCGTCGGTGAGCAGCTCCAGGTGCTCGGGCGCGATCGTGTTGGCGACGCGCATCGCCTGCTCCGGCCCGTCGACGATCACGGCGTAGCCCCCGCCCTTCAGCGTCGACTCGGTCTCTTCGCGCCGCGGCGATGCCGCGACGAGGCGGCCGACCGCCTCGCTGACCGCCTGCGCCTTCTCCTCGGACCAGGTGACGAGCCAGGCCAGCCCGTCCGGTCCGTGCTCGGCCTGGACCACGACGTCGACGGCCGCCCACTCCGTCGGCGTAGCGTCGTCGGCGACCACCACGACCTCGGACGGCCCGGCGAACGCTGCCGGGACCCCCACCACCCCGCGGACCTCCCGCTGCGCGATGGAGACCCACTTGCTGCCCGGCCCGACGATGACGTCGACCTTCGGGACGGACTCGGTCCCGTACGCCATCGCGGCGATCGCCTGGGCGCCGCCGATCCGGTAGACCTCGTCGACGCCGGCGAGGCAGGCCGCGGCGAGGATCTCCACCGGGAGCTCACCGTCGGGCCCGGGTGGCACGCAGCACGCCACCGCGTCGACGCCGGCGACGCGCGCCGGCACCGCGGTCATGAGGACGCTGGACGGGTACTTGGCGCGGCCCCCGGGCGCGTAGACGCCAGCCCGCTCGACCGGAAGGAACAGGTGCGTCACGGAGATACCGCCGCGCTCGTAGCGCGGTGGCGGGGGCGAGCGGTGAGCGTGGAACGCCGCGATGGCCTCGCGCGCCTCCTCCAGCGCCCGCCGGAGCTCGCTCGGGAGCTGCGAAGGCGCTGCCCGCACCTGCGAGTCGGGCACGCGCAGGTCGCCGAGCTCGACCCCGTCGAAGCGCTGTGTCAGCTCCCGCACGGCGACGTCGCCGCGGCCGCGCACGTCGGCAAGGATCGCCCGGACTTGCTCGACGGGCCCTTCGGCACCGAGATCGGGCCGGGGAAGGTCGAGCAGTGCGTCGGCCGGCAGCCCGCGCAGGTCGAGGATCCGGAGCACCCGCGCAGCGTAGCGAAGCGGTCGACCGGCCCGAGGCGGCCGAGGGGCGCCGCCGGGCGCGCGGCATCGGCAAGGATGGGCCGATGGCGCCCGACCGCTCAGAGATCTCCTCGATCGCGTCCCTCCTCGCGCAGCTCACGACGCGCGTCGTCGCGATGGGAGAGGCGGCCGCCGCGGGACGCGACGACGCGCTGGCCTCGGAGCTGTTCGGGGTGGAGCGCGCGCTCGACGGCGCGAGGCGCCGGCTGGAGCGCCTCCTCACGCCCGGTCGTTAGCCCGCGTCGTTGGCGCAACGTTGTTAGCCCAGGGTCCCCCCGGCCGCGCTGGACCGTGCGGCGCGACCTGCCGGCCTCGTGCACCGGGGCTGTCGTCCCTGGGCTCGCGGACGGGCAGACGTCGGCGAGCACGCACTCGGAACAGCGCGGTCGGCGCGCCACGCAGACGGCGCGTCCGTGGAGGATCAGGCGCAGGCTGAGCGCGCCCCACTGGCGGGGCGGGACGAGCGCGCACAGGTCGCGCTCCACCTTCACCGGGTCGTCCTCGGTCGTGAGGCCGAGGCGCCGCGCCAACCGCCCCACGTGGGTGTCGACCGGCAGCCCCGGCTTGTCGAACGCGACCGAGAGGACGACGTTCGCCGTCTTGCGTCCGACGCCCGGGAGCGAGACGAGGTCCTCCAAACGGTCCGGCACGATCGAGTCGAACCGCTCGACCAGGGCGCCCGCCATCCCGATCAGGCTGGCCGCCTTGGCGCGGAAGAAGCCCGTCGACCGGATGATCCCCTCGAGCTCCGACGGCTCGGCGCCGGCGAGGTCCTCCGGGCTCGGGTAGCGCGCGAACAGCGTCGGGGTGACGATGTTCACCCGCTGGTCGGTGCACTGCGCAGAGAGGATCGTCGCCTGGAGGAGCTGGAAGGCATCCGCGTGCCGCGAGCGCGCACAGCCCCGCTGCGGTTCCCGGGTAGAGGTCGCCGAGGCGCTCGACGACGATCTTCGCCCGGCCCGGTGCGCTCCTCGGCCGACCCATGACCGGGATGGTAGCGAGCGGGCCATCCGGACCGCCCTGTGCAGGGGGAGCCGTCGGGAGCCCACCGGGTACCCTCGACGTGTGCATCACGTCGAGATCAAGCGGCGCATGGGCGAGGACGACATCGCGGCCGTCGCCGCGCTGTTGCGCGTCGCCGAGGCCGCGGACGGCCATGCCCCGCTCGGCGAGCACAAGTGGCTCGACCTGGTGCACGGCGGGCGTGCCGGCTTCGCGGGGTTCGTCGCCCGCGAGCCCGGCCACGACCGCGTCGTCGGCTACGCCCAGCTGAGCCGCGGCCCGGACAGCTGGGCGGTCGAGTACGTCGTGCATCCCGCCCACCGCCACCACGAGGACCCGGTCGGGCTCGACCTGCTCCGCGCCGCCCTGACCGAGATCGGCCGCGAGGGCGGCGGCCACGTCCACGTCTGGGTGCCGAAGCCCACCGCGATGCACGACGAGATCGCGAGCGCGGCCGGCCTCGCGCGCGGCCGCGAGCTGCTGCAGCTGCGCCGGTCCCTCCCCCTCGAGCCCGAGCTCGCCGTCCCGGGTGACGCGCGGACGCGCGCCTTTCGGGTGGGAGAGGACGAGGCAGCGTGGCTCGAGCTCAACAACCGCGCCTTCCACGGGCACCCCGAACAGGGCGCCTGGGGGCTGGCCACGCTTCGTGAGCGCGAGCAGCAGCCGTGGTTCGACCCGGCGGGCTTCCTCCTGCACGAGCGGGAGGGCCGGCTGGCGGCCTTCTGCTGGACGAAGATCCACGACGACGAGCCCCCGCTCGGCGAGATCTACGTCCTCGGGGTCGACCCCGAGATGCAGGGGCATGGTCTCGGTCGCAAGCTCCTCGTCGCCGGCTGCGACCATCTGACGGCGAGGGGGGTCCCGACGGTGATGCTCTACGTGGACGCCGACAACGCGCCCGCCATCGCCTTGTACACCGCGGCCGGCTTCCACCTCGACCACCGGGACCGTGCCTACGTCGGTGACATCGCGGCGGCCCCGTCGCCATGAGCCGCTACGACCTCGACAGGCGCCAGGTGGCGGAGCTGCTGGCCGACCTCCCCGGTTACCGCACCCGTCAGCTCTGGGACGGGCTGTACAAGCGACTCGTCGACCCCGAGGAGCTGACCGAGCTGTCGCGCTCGCTCCGGCGCCGCCTGGCGGACGCTCCCGAGCTCGCGCCCGCCCTCCAGCCGGTGCGCGAGGCCGTCGCCGACGACGGGGCCACGCTGAAATGGCTCTTCGCGCTGCACGACGGCGAGCGCGTCGAGACCGTGCTGATGCACCACGCCCGCCACTCGACGGTGTGCGTCTCCTCCCAGGCAGGCTGCGCCATGGCGTGCTCGTTCTGCGCGACCGGCCAGGCCGGTTACCGCCGCCACCTCAGCACCGGCGAGATCGTCGAGCAGGTCGTGCTGGCGGCGCGCGCCGCGAGCGCGCGACGGCCGTCGCCTGGACCACGTCGTCTTCATGGGCATGGGCGAGCCGCTCGCCAACTACGCGCGCGTCTGGGCCGCGACGGAGCGGATCGTCGACGAGCTCGGCCTCGCCGCGCGTCACGTGACCGTCTCGACGGTCGGCGTGGTGCCGGGCATCCTCCGCCTCGCCGGCGAGCGGCTCCAGGTGAGCCTCGCCGTCTCCCTCCACGCCGCCAACGACGCGCTGCGCGACGAGCTCGTGCCGCTCAACCGTCGCTACCCCCTCGACGTGCTGGTGGAGGCCTGCCGGCGGTACACCGACACGACGCACCGGCGGATCTCGTTGGAATGGGCGCTGATCGACGGGGTGAACGACCGACCGGCCGACGCCGCCGAGCTCGCCGCCATCGCCCGCGACCTGCGGGCCCACGTCAACTTGATCCCGCTGAACCCGACGCCCGGCTACCCGGTCCTCGGCTCGCCGCCCGCCCGGGTCCGGGCGTTCCGCGACGACCTGCTCCGCCAGAAGGTGAACGCGACGGTGCGGCGGACACGCGGCCGGGAGATCGACGCGGCCTGCGGGCAGCTGGCCGCCGCGACCCCGCCTGCTCCCGGCGCTCCCCTGGAGCTCGCCGCCCGGCTCGCGCTGTCGGCACGACGCGAGGCATGAGCACGGGGAGAGGGCCGGTCGGGCCGCCCGACGGGACGCGGGTGCCCCGCTACGCCGGCTGGTCGACGTTCGCCCGGCTGCCCCGCCTCGACGAGGTAGACCACGCCGACGTGCTGATCGTCGGCGTGCCCTTCGACAGCGGGGTGAGCTACCGACCCGGAGCTCGCTTCGGCCCGGCGCACATCCGGCAGTCCTCGAGGGGGCTGCGCGCCTACAACCCCGAGCTCGGGGTCGCACCGTTCGCGCTGCAGCAGGTCGCCGACGCGGGCGACATCGCCTGCAACCCCTTCGACCTCCTCGAGGCGATCGGCCAGATCGAGGCCGGGGCGCGCGAGCTCTCCTCCTCCGGCGCCCGCCTCGTCACCCTCGGGGGCGACCACACGATCGCGCTCCCGCTGCTGCGGGTCGTGGCCGAGCGCCACGGCCCGGTGGCCCTCGTGCACTTCGACGCCCACCTCGACACCTGGGACACCTACTTCGGGGCGCCGTACACCCATGGGACGCCCTTCCGGCGCGCCTCGGAGGAGGGGTTGATCGACCAGGAGCGGTCGCTGCACGTCGGCATCCGGGGCCAGCTCTACCGCGAGCACGACCTGAGCGAGGACGAGCGCCTCGGCTACCGGATCATCACGTGCCCCGAGATCGAGCGGTTCGGCCTCGCCGCAGCGATCGACAAGGCGCTCGGGCGGCTCGGCCGCGGACCCGTCTACGTCTCGGTCGACATCGACGTCCTCGACCCGGCGCACGCGCCGGGGACCGGCACGCCCGAGGCTGGCGGGATGACCTCGCGCGAGCTCCTCGCCATGGTGCGCGAGCTCGCGGAGCTCGAGCTCGTCGGTGCGGACGTGGTCGAGGTCGCCCCCGCGTACGACCACGCCGAGCTGACCGGCATCGCCGCGGCCCACGTGGCCTACGAGATCATCTCCGCGATGGGCTTCGCCCCCGGCCGCACGGCCTGAGCCCCCCGGCCGGCGAGGCCGGGCCGGGGTGCACGGCGAGCCGCGAGCCGACGCGAGCCGGCTGGTCGACCCTGGTGGCGTGTGGGACGGACCGCGGAGCTGGCAGACTGGGGGCATGGCACACGGGCGGTTGACCGAGCGGCGCTGGTTCCCGACGCGCCAGCCCCAGACCTTGCAGATCGCGGTCGTGCTCCTCTACTGGAACGCCTTCCTCAGCCTGATCGTGGGCCTCATCACCGGCGGTTTCGGGCGCCTCACCCTCCTGCTGCTGCTCCTCGACGTCGCGGGCGCGTTCGGGATCGCCAACGAGCGCAAGTGGGGCTACATCACGGCGATCGGAGCGGCTTTCCTCCCGTTCATCCTGCTGATCGCGATCGGCGGGTTCTTCGGCGGCGGGCTCCTCTCGCTGATCTTCCAGATCGCGCTCATCGTCCTCCTGCTGCACCCGATGAGCCGCAGCTACTACAAGATCTGGTTCCGCTGATCCGGAGCATCCCCGCGACGGAGACGACGGTGGCAACGGGCCCGGGCGGTCTCGCCGCGGACGGCGAGCTGCCGGTCGGCGACGCCAAGGTCGCGATGGTGCACGCGATGTTCGACGCCATCGCCCCCCGCTACGACCTCGTCAACCGCCTGATGACCCTCGGCCTCGACCGGGGTTGGCGGCGCCGTACCGTGGCGCTGCTGGAGCTGGCCCCCTCCTCGAGGGTGCTCGACCTCGCCTGCGGCACCGGCGACCTCGCCCGCGAGCTCCAGGCGATCGGGCTGCCGGCGATCGGCGCCGACCTGTCGCTCGGGATGCTCGCCGCGGCGCGCGCCGGGGGCGCACCGCTGGTGCAGGCCGACGGCTCGGGACTCCCCCTCCGCGACGCCAGCCTCGACGGCGTCGTGAGCGGCTTCGCCGTGCGGAACTTCGCCGACATCCCGGCGGTGCTCGCCGAGGCGGCCCGCGTGCTGCGCCCCGGCGGGCGGCTCGCCCTGCTCGAGGTCGACACGCCGAGGCCCGCCCTGCTCCGGCTCGGCCACCGGATCTGGACCAACGCGGTCGTGCCGCGCATCGGCGCCGCCCTCTCCGAGGCTTCCGCCTACCGCTACCTGCCGCGATCGCTCGCCTACTTGCCCTCCTTCGAGCAGATGCGTGCCCTCCTCGCCGACGCCGGCTTCGTCGCCGTCGAGCAGCACCGCCTCTCGGGTGGGATCGCGCAGGTCGTCACGGCGACGCGCACCGGTGCCCGGGCGCTCCTGCACGGCCTCCAAGGGCGCGACAGCGGCGAGGCCCGGCGGTGAGCGCCGCTCGCGAGCCGGCGGCGCGCCTTGTAGCACCGACCTCCGGCGATGACCTCTCGCCGACGGCGCTGCGCTGGACCGCTCAGCCGCTCGACGAGGCCGCGCTCGAGGCGGCCCGTACGCTCGCGTTCGAACGGGGTCGGGTGCTCGAGCGCGACGGTGCCGCTGTGCTCACCTGGGGCGAGGCGGCGCGGGTCGAGCTGACCTACGGGCTGGCCGAGCCGGGCGCCGCAAGCCAGGCGACCCCGCTGCTGGCGGCGATCCCCGCGCTGGAGCGGCCCGGCCACTCGCCCGAGGGGGGGCTCAGCTGGGGCCCCCTCGCCCTCGGCGCCCTCGGCTTCGACCGCAACGCCACGACGACGCTCGTCCTGCCCGCGGTGTCGGTGGTCCACGACGAACACGGGACGACGATCGCCACCGCCGTCGGCAGGCCGGACGAGCTGGTGCGGATCCTGGCGGGCTTCCCCTTCGCCGACGGCGTGGCGCCACCGGTGCCCTGGCCGCCGAGCGAGCCGCCCGATCGCTTCGAGCTCGTCTCGGTGCGCCCCCACGCGGACTTCCGCGAACGGGTCGCCCTCGCCCTGCAGGCGATCCGCTCCGGCGCGTTCGACAAGGTCGTGCTCGCCCGCGAGGTCGCCGTCCACGCCAACCGGCCGTTCCGCCAGCACGACCTGCTCCGACGGATGCGCGCCCTGCACCCGTCCTGCGCGGCGTTCGCGGTCGACGGCTTCGTCGGGGCGAGCCCGGAGCTCCTCTGCCGCCGGCAAGGCGCCGAGGTGACCTCCCAGCCCCTCGCGGGCACGGTCGCCCGGAGCGGCGACCCGGACGAGGACGCGCGCCTCGCCGCGGAGCTGCTCGCCTCGGAGAAGGAGCGCAACGAGCACCGGATCGTTGTCGACGCGATCGTCGCGGCCCTGGAACCGTGGTGCGGACAGGTCGAGGTGCCCGCGGTGCCGCACCTGCTCGAGCTGCGCAACGTCGCGCACCTCGCGAGCCCCGTCCGCGCCACGCTCCGAGCCGACGCGGCGGGGGCGCCGAGCGTCCTCGAACTGCTGGCGGCGCTGCACCCCACGCCCGCGGTCGGCGGCTGGCCGCGCGAGCCCGCGCTCGAGTACCTCGCCAAGGCCGAGGAGCTCGACCGGGACCGTTACGCCGGGCCGGTCGGCTGGGTCGACGCCCGGGGCGACGGCGCATGGTGGATCGGCATCCGAAGCGCCATCCTCGACGGCGGCGACGCCCGCCTGATCGCGGGCGTCGGGATCGTGGAGGGATCCGACCCCGCCGCCGAGCTGGCGGAGACCCAGCTCAAGCTGCAGGCGCTGCTCGCCGCTGCCGTCCGGCCCTGAGCGGCTCGCCGAAGGGGAGCCGCGGCGCGCCGGTCGAGACGCGCGAGATGCTGCTCGGCGCCGACGCCCGCCGCCAGCGCGACGGCTGCAGCAGGCGCCGCAAGCCGAGGACGGTGACGAGCGACAGCGCCTCGGTGACCGTGTGGCCGGACATCTTCGAGATGCCCTCCTTGCGGTCGACGAAGCGGATCGGCACCTCCCGGATCTCCGCCCCGGCGAGGACCGACAGGTAGGTCATCTCGACCTGGAAGCCGTAGGAGTCGGCCCGCACGTTGCCGAGGTCGATCCGGCGGAGCAGGGTCGCCGCGTAGGCCCTGAAGCCGGCCGTCGAGTCCTCGACGCCGAGCCCGAGGAGGACCTTGGCGTAGATGTTGCCGCCACGCGACAGCAGCCGCCGTGAGAATGACCAGTCCGGGATCTCCCCCCCGGGCACGTAGCGGGAGCCGATGGCCAGCTCGACGCCCTCGCTCAGCGGAGCGACCAGTGCGGGGAGCGCGGCCGGGTCGTGGGAGAAGTCCGAGTCCATCTCCACGAACGCCTCGTAGCCCCGCTCGAGCCCCCAGGCGAAGCCGGCACGGTACGCCTGACCGAGGCCGTTCTTCTCCGGCCGGACGACCACGTGGATCTCGCCCAGACGATCGGCGGCCTCTTGCGCGAGCTTGGCCGTCGCGTCGGGACTCGAGTCGTCGACGACGAGGATGCTCGCGTCGGGCAGCGCGACCCGCACCTCTTCCAGGATGCGGACGATGTTCGCCGCCTCGTTGTACGTCGGCAGGACGACGAGCACGCGCACGGCCGCCAACCCTAGCCGGGCCGCGTCGCGGATCCCCAGGCAGCCAGGCGATCGCCCGCCGGCCGCGCTGGCGACCCTCGGCGGTTTCCGGCGGATGATCAACGTGCTGGCGAGGTGGTTCGCGACCACGTGGCACGAGAGCGGGAAGGTGACGGGCTCCGCGGGCACCTCGGACCCGACCGCCGATCACGGCAAGCAAGTCCCTCTAGCGCGACGCCTGCCGCGGCCCCCCGGAGCAGCGACCGGCCAGGAGGAGACGCCCCTGGCGACAGCGGTCGCCCGCGGGCGCGTTCACGGCGTCACGACCCCTCGAGCGCGCCATGCGAAGCACCGCCCGCCCCCGGGGCTCCGACCCGGCGTCCCGCCCCCACGGGCCGTGGGCGCTGACCCCGCGACCTGCGGGAAAGGGACTGCTCCTTCCGTGGCGTGCAAGCATAGGGGGATGCCGGGGCGAGGTGCGCAGCGTCGCGGGCCCGGAGCATCGCCGACGCCCAACGCGCCCGCCGAGGGGCGGGCGCACGACGGCGATCCTCCCGTCGACCACGGCCCGAGGCGCGCAACCGGCGCGTCGGCTGCGGCCGACGCCGCCCCGACCGTGGAGATCGACCCGGCGGGCACCACCCCCGGGCTCGACACGGCGGTTACGACGGCCGGCGCGGACGCGACGGCCGGCGCGGACGCGACGGCCGCGGACGCGACGGCCGCGGACGCGACGGCCGGCGCGGTTACGACGGCCGCGGACGCGACGGCCGGCGTGGACGCGACGGCCGCGGACGCGACGGCCGCGGACGCGACGGCCGCGGACGGCGGGGAGTCGAAGCGCCGTCGAAGCTGGCGCTCCATGATCCCGGCGCCGCTCCGGCACGGGATCGTCATCTTCATCGTCCTGCTCGTCATCGAGTACCTGGTCGTGCCGGAGTTCGTGCTGGCGAGAAAGCACCTCTCGCTCCTGCACAACCTCAACATCGGCTGGCTGATCGCTGGGATCCTGCTCGAGGGCCTAGCGCTGTTCGCCTACGCGATGCTGACGCGCACGTTGCTGCCCGGCGGCGGTCCCGGCCTCTCGAAGATCTTCCGTATCGACCTCGCAACGACCGCCGTCGCGCACGTCATACCGGCCGGCACCGCCGGGAGCGCCAGCCTCGGCTACCGGCTGATGACGGCCAACGGGGTGCAGGGATCCGACGCCGGCTTCGCGATGGCGACGCAGGGCATCGGCTCCGCGGTCGTGCTCAACGTGATGCTCTGGTTCTCCCTCGTCATCTCGATACCGCTCGCCGGATTCCACCCGATCTACGTCGTCGTCGCGCTCGTCAGCATGCTGGCGCTCCTCGCGGTCGCCGCGCTCGTCGTCGGCTTCACCCGCGGCGAGGACAACGCGGCACGGATCGTCCGGGCGATCGGCCGCCGGATCCCGGGCGTCGGCGAGGAGCGCCTGGAGCGCATCGTGCGCCACATCGGGGGGTCGCTGCGCGAGCTGGCGCGCGACCGCCGGCAGCTGAAGCGGGCGATCCTGTGGGCCTCGCTCAACTGGCTGCTCGACGCGGCATCCCTGTTGGCCTTCATCGGGGCCCTCGGTCGCTTCGTCAACCCGATCGAGCTCTTCTCGGCGTACGGGATCGCCAACGTCCTCGCGGTCCTGCCGATCACCCCGGGCGGGCTCGGCGTGATCGACGCGTCGGCTCCGGCCCTGCTCGTGAGCTTCGGCCTCACGAAGAACGTCGCCTACCTCGGCGTCATCGGGTGGCGGCTGGTGAACTTCTGGCTCCCGATCCCGGTCGGCGCGACCGCGTACATCTCGTTGAAGGTGCCGCGCGGCGCCGGGCTCCGGGCGCGCCGCCGTGCCCTGCACGCGATGGCCGAGGAGGCGAGCCCGGAGGGCACGCCGGCTGGAGCCGGCGAGCACGTGGGGGCGCTTCGCCGCGCCACGAACGACGCCCGGAGGGGTGCCGGAGCGGCCGGGCCTGCGAGGCCGGGCGCCGGACGGCCGCCGGGTGCCAAAGGCAAGGGCGGCACGACACGCCCCGCGGCGCCCGCTGCGACCGATGACGGCCACGGCGAGCCCTCGGCGGTCGAGACGAAGCACCCGCGTCGCCGGAGCACCGACCGGTAAGCCCCGGACGCGTCGGCGGCCCGGACTGCGAGGCGCTCCGCCGGTCCCGGGCCTCAGCCCAGTCCGACGCCCTCGGCGTGGGCGAGATCGAGGTCGCCCCGGGCGATGCGCTCGACCTCCAGCGACAGCGACGTCTCGAAGTTCCGCTCGAACAGCTCCTGCTTGCGCCGGACCATCCACTCCTCGAGCTCGGTGTCGCCCCGCGGCGCACGTGGAGGACGACCACGTCCGGCCGGCCGTGCCGCGGCGCCGGCTTGCCCGCCCTCGCCACGGTCTCGACCACCGACGAGTGCGTGGCGTCGAGGGCATCCGCGATCCGCAGCAGCGCCGTCAAGGTGACGGCCCGCGACCGGTCGCCGGGCCCGAGCGCGCCGAACGGCTCGTAGCTCGGCTTCGGCGTGCCACGGATGTGGAAGCGGCCGAGGACCGCGAGGATCCGCACCTCGTCCGGCGAAAAGCCCCGCAGACCGCCGTTTTCGATCAGATACGCGGTGTGACGGTCGTGCCCCGACCGGCTGACGTGCTCGCCGATGTCGTGGAGCAGGGCGCCGAGGTCGAGCAGCTCTCGCTCTTCCGGCCCGAGGCGGTGGAGGTCGGCCGTGGCGTCGAAGAGCTGGACCGCGAGCGAAGCGGCCTGCCGGGCGTGGCGCTGGCGCCAGTTCGAACGGCGGCACAGCGCCAGCACGGACGAGCGGCGCAGCGCCCGCGGATCGCTCCCGAGCTCCGCCGGGTCGTGCGCGCCGATCGCCGTGAGCACGATCCCCTCGCGAAGCGCCCACTCGCTGACGGTGAGCTCGTTCAGCCCGGTCGCGGCCATCAGGTGTCCGAGCACCGAGATGCCGGCGGGGACGAGCTCGGCGCGGCGCACGTCGCAGCCGGGCAGCTTGGCGCGCTCGTCGACCGTCAGCTCGAAGATCTTCGCGGACACCGCGGCCAGGTCCTTGGCGCTCACCGTCAGCTGGTTCACCGCCTCTGGCAGCGAGCCGTCCCGCATCGCCGCCGCCATGCGGGCGAGCGACACGAAGGTTCCCGAGGAACCGATCAGCATCTTCGGCTGGAGGTCGGCGATCTCCGCGAGCACCGGCGCGAGCTCCGAGGAGATGCGCTGGTGCAGGCGCTCCCGGTCCTTCGGGCTCGGCGGATCGGAGGACACGAGCTCTGCGGTGAGTCGTCCCACCCCGAGCCGCACGCTCGCCGCGAACGACAGCCCCGTCCGGTCGCCGACCATCAGCTCGAGGCTCCCACCTCCGAGGTCGGCGGCGAGCGCCGGCCCCGGGTCGATGAGCACGCTCGAGCGGATGGCGGTGAAGATCAGCCGGGCCTCGCGCACCCCGTCGACGACCTCGATCTCGACACCGGTCTCGGTGCGGACCTTGTCGACGAAGACGCCCCCGTCCAACGCCTCACGGATCGCCGCGGTGCCGAGCGCGACGACCTCGTCGACCCGCTGCGCGTCGCCGATCGCCTTGAAGCGCCGGATGACCTCGATGGCGGACACGGTCGCCCGCTCGCCGATGCTCCCGGTCCGGGCGACGAGATCCCCGAGCCTGAGCATCTCCTTCTCGCGGCGAGCGGGACGAAGCTCCCGTCGAGCCTCGCCTCAACGACGAGAAGGTGGAACGAGTTGCTGCCGAGGTCGAGGGCCGCGATCCGCACGGTGCCCGATCAGACCAGGGATTCGGGCGAACGGCGGCGCCGCGCCCGCTCGATCGCCAGGTCCTGCAGGCGATGCTGAGTGGAGCAGCCGATCCTGGTCGGGACCCGTTCCCATGATCCGTCGGGGCGGAGGGACCACGAATTGGTGTCGTCGGCGAGGTTGAGAGCGAGCACGTCCTCGAGGTGCGCGCACAGCTCGGGATCGCGGACGGGGACCAGCGCTTCGATCCTGCGGTCGAGGTTGCGCTCCATCAGGTCCGCCGAGCCAATGAAGTAGCGGGCCGGTCCCGAGCCGTGCGGGGGCCGGGGCGGCCCGGCGTGCACGCCCGGGGGCACCTCCGACGCCACGGGGTGCTCAGCCACCTCGGCCGGAGCGGCCACCCCGTCGGGCCACTCGGAGCCGTCACGGTCGGTTGCGGCCGGGAAGCCGCCGTCGTCGGCGTCGTGACGGGTGCCGCCGCCTGGGTCGCCGACCGGGTCGTGCAGCATCCGGTGTGCCTGGACCTGGGCCGTCGGCGTGCCGAAGCGGAAGATCCGCGAGTGCTCGAGGAACCTGCCCACGATCGAGCGGACGGTCACCGTCTCGGAGAGACCCTCCACGCCCGGGCGCAGCGAGCAGACGCCGCGCACCACAAGGTCGATCCGCACGCCGGCCTGCGCCGCGGTGTACAGCGCGTCGATCACCTCGGGATCCGTGAGGCCGTTCACCTTGATCGTGATCCGGCCCGCCCGGCCGACCGCGCGCTCGGTCGCGATCTGCTCCAGCACCCAGGGGCGGAACCGATCCGGCGCGAGGATCAACATCCGCGACCGCGACGGGCGCGAGAAGCCGGTGAGGTGGTTGAACAGGTCCGTCAGGTCGGCGCCGAGCGCCGGGTCCGCGGACAAAAGGCCGATGTCCTCGTACGATCTGGCGGTCCCGGAGTTGTAGTTGCCGGTGCCGACGTGGCAGTAGCGGCGGATGCCGTCCTCCTCGCGGCGCACGACGAGCGCGGTCTTCGAGTGCGTCTTCAAGCCGACGACGCCGTAGACGACGTGGACGCCGGCCTGCTCCAGCTGGCGGGCCCAGAGGATGTTGCGCTGCTCGTCGAAGCGCGCCTTCAGCTCGACGAGCGCCGCAACCTGCTTGCCGGCCTCGGCCGCCCGGACGAGGGCGGCGACGAACGGCGTGTCGCCGGAGGTGCGGTAGAGGGTCTGCTTGATCGCGAGCACGTCGGGATCCGACGCGGCCTGGGAGATGAACGCCTCGACCGAACTGGCGAACGAGTCGTAGGGGTGGTGCACGAGCACGTCCTGCTCTCGGATCACGGCGAAGATGTCCACGGGCTCGTCCGCCACCGGGGCGAGGCGCGGCTGGGTCGTCGCCGTCCAGGACGGCTCGGAGAGATCCGGCCGGTCCATGTTGGCGATCTGCCACAGCTGGCCGAGGTCGAGGGGCGACGTGGGTCGATAAACGTCGGTCGGCTCCAGCTCGAGCTCACGCAGCAGGAGGTCGAGCACCTCCTGGCCCATCTCGGGGGCGGCCTCCAGCCGCACCGCACGGCCGAAGCGCCTCCTGCGCAGCTCGACCTCGACGGCCTCGAGGAGGTCGTCGGCCTCGCCCTCCTCCAGCTCCAGGTCGGCGTTGCGCGTCACCCGGAAGGCGTGGTGCGCCCCGATCAGCATGCCCGGGAAGAGGTGATCGAGGTGGGCCGCGATCACCTGCTCGAGCGGGACGAACCGCTCGCCGTCCGGGAGCGGCACGAACCGGGGCAGCAGGGGCGGCACCTTCACGCGGGCGAAGCGGCGCTCGCTCGTCACCGGGTCCTCCACCAAGACCGCGAGGTTGAGCGACAGGTTCGAGATGTACGGGAACGGGTGGCCCGGGTCGACCGCGAGCGGCGTGAGCACTGGGAAGATGTCCCGCTCGAAGATCCCGCCGAGCTGGGCTCGCGGCCTCGGGATCGAGCGCCGGGAAGTCGACCAGGTGGATGCCGGCCGAGGCGAGCGCCGGCACGATCCGGTGGGTGAAGATGCGCGCCTGGCGCTCGACCAGGGCGGCCGCGGCGACCCTCACGTCGCGCAGCTGCTCCGCCGCGGTCCTGCCGTCGGGTGAGAGCGCCCGGACGCCGGCCGCCAGCTGGTCCTTCAGGCCGGCCACCCGGACCTGGAAGAACTCGTCGGAGCCGGTCGAGAAGATCGCCAGGAACTTCACGCGCTCGAGCAGCGGGACCCGCTCGTCCTGGGCCAGGTCGAGCAGGCGCGCCGCGAAGTCGAGCCAGGAGAGCTCGCGGTTCACGAAGCGTTCCGGACCGAAGGCGTGTGGCGGGCGTGGTGCTGCAGCGGGCGGCGCCGCGACGAGCCCGGGCTCGCGCCTCTCGACCTCGACGTCGCTGGTCACGCGCGTCAGGCTACCTGCCCCGGGTGACATGTCCGCGCTCAACTAGCGTACGGAACGTGACTCTGCCTGCGTCGTTGCACCGGGCGAAGCCGCGCCGCCGCAGCGAGCTGGGGCTCCTGCTCGTCGGCGGCGTAACGGTGCTGTTCGCGACGCTCCTCGAGTCGCTCGCGATGACCAACGCGCTCCCTCGCCACCTGACCACCTTCATCGTCGGCCTGGTCCTCATCGGGGCCGGCGTCCAGATCGTGAACCGCTGGCTCGCGCCCCACGCCGACCCCGTGATCATGCCGATCGCCCTCCTGCTGAACGGCATCGGCTACGTGATGATCGAGCGCCTCGATCCGCACGCGGCTGGTCAGCAGCTCGCCTGGACCGGGCTCGGCCTGGTCATCTACGCCGCAGTCCTGTTCGTGGTGAAGCGCTCGCGCGACCTCGAGCGCTACCGCTACCTCATCGTCCTGATCGCGTTCCTGCTTCTCGTGGCGCCGCTCCTGCCGGGCATCGGACTCTCCATCAACGGCGCGCGCCTGTGGGTCCACTTCCACTCGATCGAGTTCCAGCCCATCGAGATCGCAAAGATCCTGCTCGTCATCTTCTTCGCGTCGTACTTCATCGAAAAGCGCGAGCTGCTCACGATCCCGACGCGCCGCGTCGGCGATCATCTCCTCCCGGACCTGCGCGCCTTCGGACCGATCGCCGTCGCGGCGGCGATGGCCTTGCTGATCATCCTGGCCGAGCGCGACATCGGCTTCTCGTTGATCCTGTTCGTCGTGTTCCTGACGATGATCTGGCTCGCCACCGGGCGCTGGACCTACGTCGCCATCGGGCTGGTCGCCTTCACGCTCGCCACGTTCCTCGCCGCCCACCTCCTCGGGCAGGTGAACGGCCGGATCGCGATCTGGCTCGACCCGTGGAAGTACTACTCCTCGACCGGCTACTACGCCGGCTACCAGCCGGTCCAGGGCGAGCTCGCCTTCGGGCGCGGCGGGCTCTTCGGCACGGGGATCGGCCTCGGCCTCGCCGCGGGGACCGTGCCCATCGCGACCAGCGACTTCATCTTCTCCGTGATGGGCGAGGAGCTCGGCCTGTTCGGCACCGTGGCGATGGTCGTCGCCTTCCTCCTCCTGATCGGCAGCGGGCTGCGCATCGCGCTACGGGCCCGTTCGGAGTTCGCCCGGCTCGCGGCCGTCGGCCTGACGGTGACGCTCGGCATCCAGGCCTTCTTCATCATGGCGGGCGACGTGAGGCTGCTGCCGCTGACGGGCGTCACGCTGCCGTTCGTCTCGTACGGCGGGTCCTCGCTCGTGGCGAACTACGCGCTGCTCGCCCTCCTCATGCGGATGTCGAACGAGGGCAATCAGCCGTCGGCGGTGCCGACCCCCGCCCGGTCGAGGACCTCTGCGGCCGTCGTGATCGGCGCCGGCAGGCGCTGACGCAGCGCTAGCGCGATCCCGTCGGACGGCCGGCACGCGACCACCCGTGTGCCCGACGGCCCGGCGAGCACGAGCTCCGCCGAGAAGGCGGTCCCGTCCACGTCGGTGATCCGCACGACCTCGAGGGTGAGGGTGAACGACTCGAGGATGTCGGTGAACAGCTCGTGGGTGAGCGGCTTCGGGGTCGGGATGCGCCGGGCGGCGTAGGCGATGGCCACGCCTTCGGGCGTGCCGACCGGGATGAGCAGCTGCCGGCGTGGGGGGTCGATCTCCTCCAGCACGACGACAGGGTTCGTGCTCGGCAGCACCATCGCCACCTCGACGAACCTCATCTGGAGCTGGGTGTCCGGCCACGCGCCGAGCGAGTCGTCGACCTCCTCGCCGGCGGCGTCCTCCCCGGGAAGGTTCGACCTGCTCCACACCTCCGACGCGTCCCCCTCGGCCTCGGCGGGCGCGTCCCCCCGACCTCGGCGTCCAGCTCGCCGGACGCGTCGGCCCCGGTGAAGGGCTCGGTCCCGGCCCCGTGCAGCTCGTCTCCGACACCGTCGGTGCCGACGTCCCCGGGCCCGACGACGCTCCCGTCGCCGAGCGCGCCGCCGTCGGCCAAAGCACCGTCAGGGGTGGCGACCTCGACCGCCGCGACGCCCTCGGCGGCGTCGTCCGGCGCCCCCTCGTCGGCGGCGCTTGCCTTCCCTGCTCGTCGCGCGCTCATCGCATCCGGAACCGGCGCATCTCGACGTTCGCGACCAGCCCGATCGCAGCAAAGAAGGCCAGGAGTGCCGAGCCGCCGTAGGAGATGAACGGCAGCGGGATCCCCGTGATCGGCATCAGCCCGACGTTCATGCCGACGTTCTGGAACACCGAGAAGACCACGAACGCGAGCACACCACCGCAGATCAGCCGACCGAGCGTGTCACGGGCGACCTGCATGGCCCGGAAGATGCGGAACGCGATCACCGCGAACAGGCCGAGCACGACGGTGGCGCCGATGAAGCCCGTCTGCTCCCCGATCGCCGAGAAGATGAAGTCCGCGTAGGCGACCGGCACGTACTGCAGGGTCGTGAGCGGGCCGTGGAAGAGCCCGAGCCCCGTCAGCCCTCCCGAGCCGATCGCCTCCTTCGCCAGGGTCAGGTTGTAGTTCGCGCCGGACGCGGCCTGGCTCTGGTTGAAGAAGCTGTGGATGCGAGCCATCTGGTAGCCGCTGAGGAGGTTGAACTGGAAGATCGAGCGCGACCGCGAGCGCGACGAGCGCGGCCCCCGCGATCAGGTAGCGCAGCTTCACGCCGGCGAAGACGAGCAGCGCCGCCACGACGACCGTGATGACGATCGTCGTCCCGAGGTCGGGCTGCTTGTAGACGAGCACCATCGGCAGCAGGGCCATCGCCACCATGACGATCAGGCGACGGAGGCCGAGCTCGGTCTCGTGGCGGCTCACGTAGAGCGCGATGGCCACGATCACCGCCAGCACCCCGAACTCCGACGGCTGGATGTGGATCGGACCGAACTGGATCCATCGCTGGGTGTCGCCGCTGCTGGCGGCGCCCGATCCCGCCGCGACCTGTTTGCCGATCGCGAACACCGCCAGCAAGGAGAGCACGACCAGCCCGTAGAGGATGTAGCCCCACTGCTCGAGGCGTCGGTAGTCGATCACCATGCACAGCAGCATCAGCCCGATCCCGAGGACCAGGTAGACGATCTGGCGCTTCAGGTAGTAGGTCGGCTCGTTCGGGTACACGTTGCGGGTCGCCGAGTACACCATGATCACGCCGAAGGCCGAGATCGCGAGCGTCGCCGCCAGCAGCACGTAGTCGACGTGACGCAGCGCGGTGAGCAGGGGGTTCTCGTCCCGGCGAGACCGCACGCGGCGCCGCGCTCGAGCAGGTGGACCGCCACGCTGCGAAAGGATACTGGCCGCCGGTCGCCCCACCGTCGGCGCCCGCTCGGACCGCCGGTCGCGCCGGTCGCGCCGAGCGATCTGCCGAGGCGGGGCGTGCCGGCGCCGTGCCGCTCCGGGAGGGGCCGTGCGGCGAGCGGTCGCCGCCTACGGCGCCGCGGGCCGCTCCGCCACCCGCCCCCCGACGGCCGCCCACATCGCCTCGAGCGGCGGCGGCTCCCCGGTCCACAACGAGAAACTGACGGCCCGCCTGGTGGACGAGCATCCCGAGGCCGTTGCGGACCGTCGCGCCACGAGAGGCCGCCTCGGCGAGGAACGGCGTCGTCGGGGGGTGGTAGACGAGGTCGACCACCAGCTGGCCGGCGCCCAGACGGCCGGCGAGCTCGACCCCGGCGAGCTCGGCACGCGCTGGCTCTCCCAGCCGATCGGCGGCTCCGGCACCGCCGGTCATGCCGAGCGGCGTCGCCTGGACGACGAGCGCGGCGCCGGCGAGGTCCTCGACCCCGCCGACGCGGCCCGCCGACCCGGCGAGGGCCGCCGCCCGCTCGGCACGATCCGCCGTGCGGTTCACGACCACCACCGAGCGCGCCCCGGCCTCGGCGAGGGCGAGGACGACGGCTCTCGCCGCGCCCCCCGCCCCGACGACCGCGCACGTACGGCCGGTCGCGTCGAAGCCGGCGTTCTCGCGCAGGTCGTCGAGCAGGCCGGCGCCGTCGGTCGTCTCGGCGACGGCGATGCCCGAACGCACCACGACGGTGTTCGCGGCGCCGAGGCGTTCCACGGCCCGCGAGCGCTGGTCGGCCACGCGGGCGACGGCCTCCTTGTGCGGCATCGTCACCGAGAGCCCGCGCATCCCGAGCGCTCGTGCGCCGGCCAGCGCCACGGCCACGTCGGTGCGGGCCACGGGGAACGCGACGTAGGCCCAGTCGAGGCCGAGCGCCGCGAAGGCGGCATTGTGGAGCACCGGCGAGAGCGAGTGGCGCACGGGATCGCCGATCACCCCGACGAGCTCGGTCCGCGCGCCGGGCCAGGCGACCGCCGGCCGCCCGCCCGCATCGCCGCTCGTCATTGCCGTCCGGCGCCCGCGTCGAGCCACGCCTGGAGCAGCACGGCCGCCGCGGCGTCGTCGACGACGGCGCGCTCCGGCCGTGCCCGCCCGGCCGCGCGGCCGGCGCGGCCCCCCCGCCCACCCCGGCGCGACGCGTCGCGCTCGCCCGTGATCTCCCGCAGGCGTCGCTGCACCTCGACGGTCGTCAGACGCTCGTCCACCGTCGCCACCGGCACGTCGAGCCGCTCGCGGAGCGCCTCGACCTCGGCTTGGGCGGCCCTCGCCGCCGGGCCCGTGCCGCCGGCTAGGGAGACCGGCATCCCGACGACGACCGCCGTCACGCCCAGCTCCGCCGCCAGCTCGACGAGGCGCGCCCGGTCGGTCGGGAGGTCGCCCGAGCGTTCCAGCACGCTGTGGGGGACCGCCAGCCTCCGCTCGGAGTCCGACAGGGCCACGCCGATGCGGCGCTCGCCGAGGTCGAGGCCGAGCACCCGTCCCGGCCGGCCCGCCGGCCCCGCATCTCCGGCCGTCTCCGCCATCGCCGCCGAGCCTCTCGGCCGAGCGCCGCTAGCCGGCACCGAGCGCCGTGCGCAGCGCCGCGAGGGCGTCATCGATCGCCGCGACGTCCCGACCACCGGCCGTCGCCAGTTCCGGCGAGCCGCCACCGCCGCCGCCGACCGCGCGCGCCGCCGCGCTCGCGGCGGCACGGGCATCGATCCCCGAGCCCTTCACCGCGGCGACCACCAGCGCCACCCGCTCGCCCTCTGGGCTCCCGACCAGCCCGACCGCACCGATCCCGGGCTGGTCGCGCACGGCGAGCGCCAGCTCACGCAGCTCGTTCGGGTCGAGCCCGTCGCGTCGCGCCACGACCCGGCCGTCCGGTGCTCGCCGGCCGAGCTCTGCGGCCTCGGTCCGAAGCTGTGCGCCGCGCAGCCGCTTCAGCTCGTCTTCGAGCTCGCGCTGGCGCTCGACGATCCGCTCGGCCGCCTCCGGCAGCTCCGCCGGCGTGGTCCGCAGCGACGCCGCGGCCCGGGCCACGACGTCGCCGAGATGCCGCATCTCCTGCAGCGTCCGGACGCCGGTGGTCGCCTCGATCCGCCGGGTGTTCGCGCCGATGGAGCTCTCCGAGATGATCCGGAACGGGCCGATGCGCCCGAGCGAGCGGACGTGCGTGCCGCCGCACAGTTCCACGGACCCACCGCCGGCCTCGACGACGCGCACGACGTCGCCGTACTTCTCGCCGAAGAAGGCGATCGCGCCCGCCTCCTCGGCCTCGTTCCTCGAGGTCTCGTAGACGCGCACGGGCTCGTCGGAGAGGATCGCCTCGTTCACGAGGTCCTCGACGCGCTCGAGCTCCGCGGGCGTGGTGGCTGCGAAATGGCTGTAGTCGAAGCGCAGGCGGTCGGGCGCGACGAGGGAGCCCTGCTGCTTCACGTGCTCGCCGAGGACCTGGCGCAGCGCCGAGTGGAGCAGGTGGGTCCCGGTGTGATTGCGCCGGATCGCCTCGCGCCGCTGGCGCGTCGATCGCCGCCGTGACGACCGAGCCCTCGGGCACCTCGCCCTCGACCACGTAGCCGACGTGGCGCGTGATCCCCTCGATCGCGCGGTCGGTGGCGAGGACGCGGATCGTCCCGGTGGACGACACGAGGGTGCCGGTGTCGCCGACCTGGCCACCGCCTTCGGCGTAGAAGGGGGTGAGGTCGAGGACGACGTCGAGGAGCTCCGCGCCCGGCGGCGGCTGCTCGCCGTCGACGTTGACGAACCCGGCCGCGTCGTCCCTCGGCGACACCGCCAGCACGCGGGCCATGGCCTCCGGCTCGCGGTAGCCGACGAACTCGGTCGGGCCGAACTGCTCGAGCACGGAGCGCCAGCGCTCCTGCCCGAGCTCGTCGGGCCCGGCGCCGGCCTTGCCCGCCTGGCGGGCACGACGGCGCTGCTCATCCATCGCCGCGTCGAAGCCCTCGCGGTCGACCTCGACGCCCCGCTGCTCGGCGATCTCGACCGTCAGGTCGACGGGGAAGCCGTAGGTGTCGTGGAGGCGGAAGGCGACGTCGCCCGGCAGCCGGTCCGCACCACGGGCGAGCTCCTCGTCGAGCAGCGCCGTGCCGGCCCGCAATGTCCGGCGGAACGCCTCCTCCTCGTGACCGACGATCTTCGTCACGAGCGACGCGTCGCGCACGAGCTTCGGGTACGCGTTCGACATCGTCGCCACGACGGTGTCGACGAGCGAAGGGGTGACGAGCTCGGCGACGCCGAGCTGGTGCGCCCGCAGCACCGCCCGGCGGATCACCCGCCGCAGCACGTAGCCGCGGCCCTCGTTCGAGGGGAAGACCCCGTCGGAGACGAGGAAGGTCATCGCCCGGGCGTGGTCGGCCAGGATGCGCAGCGCGACGTCCGACTCCTCAGAGCGGCCGGGTGCCCGGCCGCTCAGGCGCGCCGCCTCCTCCACCACCGGCGCGACGACGTCGGTGTCGAAGACGCTGTCGACGCCCTGGAGCAGCGCGAGGATCCGCTCCAGCCCGGCGCCGGTGTCGATGTTCTTCTTCGGCAGCTCGGCGAGCGCCCCGTCGACGGAGCGCTCGTACTGCATGAACACGAGGTTCCAGATCTCGATGTAGCGCGAGGCGCTTCCGTGGGCAGGCCCGCCCTCCTCGCCGAAGCGCTCGCCCTTGTCGAAGTAGATCTCAGACGACGGGCCGCACGGTCCGGTGTCGCCCATCTTCCAGAAGTTGTCCTCGCCCATGCGCTGGATGCGCTCGACGGGCAGGTGGGCGACGTCCTGCCAGATGCCGGTCGCGTCGGTGTCCGACTCGTGCACCGTCACCCAGAGCCGGTCGGGGTCGATTCCCAGGACCTCGGTGACGAGCTCCCACGCGTAGGGGATCGCCAGCTCCTTGAAGTAGTCGCCGAAGGAGAAGTTCCCGAGCATCTCGAAGAACGTGTTGTGCCTGGCGGTCGTGCCGATGATGTCGATGTCGACCATGCGGAAGCACGGCTGGATCGTCGTCGCCCGCGGCACCGGCGGCGGCTGCTGACCGGTGAAGTACGGCTTGAACTGGACCATCCCGGCGATCGTGAACATGACCGAGGGGTCATGGGGGATGAGGCCCGCCGGCGGGAGCGCGGCATGGCCGCGGTCGACGAAGAAGCGGGTGAACGCCGACCGGAGGTCGTCCCCGTGCCAGGTCATCGCGTCACGTCTCCCTCGGCTCGCCGGGCTCCACCGGCTCTTCCTCTTCCCCGGACCACGCTGGCGTTGCCGACGACCGGGGCTCGCCCGGCCGGCCGGGACGGGTCGCGTCCCGACTGCCGCCCTCGCCACCGCTGGCACCACCGTCCTCGCCACCGCCGGAGCGGAGGAGACGCAGGCGACGGGCGACGTCGCGCTCCGCCCCGTGCTCGGACGGCTCGTAGTAGTGCCTCCCCGCGAGGGCGGCGGGCAGGTACTGCGCCTCGACGAACCCCCTCGGGTCATCGTGAGGATACTCGTAGCCGGCGCCGTGGCCGATCCGGGCGGCCCCGGGGTAGTGCGCGTCACGCAGCTCCGGTGGGGGCGGCGCCGCCGGCTGGTCGCGCACATCGGCCTGTGCCGCCCACAGCCCCATGGCGGACCGGTTCGACTTGGGCGCCGTCGAGAGGTGAACGACGGCCTGGGCGAGATTGAGCGCCGCTTCCGGCAGGCCGACGCGGTCGAGGGCCGCGGCGGCGGCCTCGGCGACGACGAGGCCGAGCGGGTCCGCCATGCCGACGTCCTCGCTCGCCAGGATGACGAGGCGGCGGGCGACGAAACGCGGGTCCTCGCCCGCCGCCAGCAGGCGGGCGAGCCAGTAGAGACCGGCGTCGGGGTCCGAGCCGCGGATCGACTTGATGAAGGCGCTGATCAGGTCGTAGTGCTCGTCCCTGCCGTGGCGGAGCGCTCTCGTCGTGCGCGCCGCCTCGACGTCGCCGAGGGTGACCCGAAGCGGCCCGCCGTCGCCGCCGCCGTGCGCCGCCCGCCGTCGGGCTCCAGCGAGCGCGAGGGTCACCTCGAGCGTCGTGAGGACCGCCCGCGCGTCGCCCTCGCCGAGATCGACCAGCCGCGCGAGGGCGTCGTCGTCGGCCTCCGCCCCTTCGATGCGCAGCGCACGCGACGCGAGCTCGCCGAGGTCCTCGTGGGTGAGCGCCTCGAAGCGCCACAACGTCGAGCGGCTGAGCAACGGGGCGTTGATCTCGAAGAACGGGTTCTCGGTCGTGGCGCCGACCAGCACGATGACCCCCTCCTCCACGCCGGGCAGCAACGCGTCCTGCTGCGCCTTGTTGAAGCGGTGGACCTCGTCGATGAACAGGATCGTGCCCTGGCCCTGCCGGCCGAGCCGGCGCCGGGCCGCCTCCAGGACCTCGCGCACCTCCTTCACGCCGGAGGTGACCGCGGAGATCGGCTCGAAGTGCTTGGCGCTGCTCGCGGCGAGGATCCGGGCGAAGGTGGTCTTGCCGGTGCCGGGCGGCCCCCACAGGATCGCCGAGGAGAGCGCGTCCGCCTCGACGAGGGCCCGCAGCGGCCCCCCGGGCCCGAGGAGGTGGCGCTGGCCGACGAGATCGTCGAGGGTCCGCGGGCGCATCCGGGCGGCCAGCGGTGCGCGCGGACGCCGAGCTCGGCCTCCGCGGCCGAGTCGAACAGGTCGGGACCGTGCTGGTCGGATCGGCTCACCGACCCATCCTCACCGACCCCGCGCCGCGATGCGAGCCGAGCGGCCGCCGCCCGAGCCGGAGCGTCAGCCTTTGACCGGAGGGGTCACGACGCGTATGCCCAGCTCGGCCAGCTGGCGGGCGTCGACCGGCTTCGGCGCCCCGGTCATCAGGTCCGCCCCCGACTGGGTCTTCGGGAAGGCGATCACCTCACGGATGTTCTCCTCGCCGGCGAGGATGGCGACCAGCCGGTCGAGGCCGAACGCGAAGCCCCCGTGGGGAGGCGCCCCGTAGCGGAAGGCGCCCGTGAGGAAGCCGAAGCGTGCCTCGGCCTCCTCGTCGGTGATCCCGAGCGCGGCGAACACCTTGCGCTGGACGTCGGCGCGGTGGATCCGGATGCTCCCCGAACCGAGCTCCCAGCCGTTCAGGACGAGGTCGTAGGCCTGGGCACGCACCGCGAGGGGGTCGGTCTCGAGCAGGTCGAGGTCGGCCGGGTGCGGCATCGTGAACGGGTGGTGGGCCGCCTGGGGGCGGCCCTCCTCGTCGACCCCGTCGAACAGCGGGAAGTCGATCACCCACACGAACCGGTACGGCCCCTCCCATACGGGCGGCTTACCGAGGTCGAGCCGGAGCTGGCCGAGCACCTCGCAGACCCGACGGTGCTCGTCGGCGACGATCAGCAACAGGTCGCCCTCCACGGCCCCGGTCGCGGCGAGCATGCCGGCGCGCTCGGCGTCGCTCAAGAACTTGGCGACGGGCGAGTCGAGGTCGAGCGCGCCGGAGCGCCCGCCGGCGCCTCCGGGGCGACGACCCGCATCCACACCAGGCCCTTCGCGCCGAGCGACTTGGCGCGCTCGATCAGCGCGTCGAGGCGCGCCCGGGGGAGGCCGGCGCCGCCCTCGACGCGGATCGCCTTCACGCTCGGCGCCTGGAAGGCGCGGAACTCCGTCGTCGCCAGGGCTGCGTTCAGGTCGACGAGGGCCATGCCGAAGCGGAGGTCCGGCTTGTCGCTGCCGTAGCGGTCGATCGCCTCGTTCCAGGTCATCCGGGGGATCTCGGCCGGTCGCTCCCCCGTCACGGCCTCGGTGGCGTCGAGCACCGCCTCGGAGACGAAGCCCCAGACGTCCTCCTGCTCGACGAAGCAGGCCTCCACGTCGAGCTGGGTGAACTCGAACTGGCGGTCGGCACGCAGGTCCTCGTCCCGCAGGCACCGGGCGATCTGGTAGTAGCGGTCGACCCCGCCGACCATCGTCAGCTGCTTGGCGATCTGGGGGCTCTGGGGCAGGACGTAGAACGAGCCGTGCTGGAGGCGGGAGGGGACGGCGAACTCGCGTGCCCCCTCCGGCGTCGGCGTCCACAGCAGTGGCGTCTCGATCTCGAGGAAGCCGTGGCGCTCCATGGCCCGCCTGAGTGCCGAGTTCACCGCGGCGCGGATCCGCAGGTTCTTCTGCATCCGCTCGCTGCGCAGGTCGAGGTAGCGGTAGCGGAGGCGGACGGTCTCGTCCGTCCTCGGCGCGGCCGTCGAGGCTGAACGGGGGTGGCTCGGCGGCCGCGAGCATCTCGACGCTGCACTCGCCGAGCTCGACCTCCCCGGTGGCGAGCCAGGGATTGGCCGTCCCCTCCGGGCGCAACCGCACCGTGCCCGTCACCCGCACCACGAACTCCGAGCGGAGCGCATGGGCGCCGTCGACGACGCATTGCACGACGCCCGTGTGGTCCCTCAGGTCGAGGAAGGCGAGATGCTCGCCGTGCTCGCGCCGGCGCGCCACCCACCCGCACAGGGTCACCTCGCGCCCGACGTCGGCGGCGCCGAGCGTCCCGCAGTAGCGGCTGCGCAGCCCGACGGCCACGGGCGCCTGCCCGGCGGCGACCGCCGGCCAGCCCGCCAGCCCGCCGGGAAGCTCCCGGCCGTCGGCGGCCCTCACGAGCGCGCGCTCTCGATGCGCGCCGACGAGCTCGTCGCGCGCGACGGACTCCTGGTGGTGCGCGTCCGGGCCTCGCAGCACCCTGAGCGTCACCTTCCCCGACGCCTCCTCTTCCGGCCCGACGATGCAGGCCAGCCGGGCCCCCGAGCGGTCGGCCACCTTCAGCTGCGCCTTCAGCGAACGGCCGTCGAACGCGCGGTCGGCGGCGATTCCCGCCTGGCGCAGCTCATGGGTGAGGTCGCGTGCCGCCGCGCCGCCGAGGAGATCGACGACGAAGACGTCGACCCCGAGCTCGACGTCGGCGAGGGCCCCTTCGGCCTCGCAGGCGAGGAGGATGCGCTCGATCCCGCTCCCGAAGCCGACGCCCGGGGTCGGCGGACCGCCGAGCACCTCCACCAGCCCGTCGTAGCGCCCGCCGCCGCCGACGCCGTTCTGGGCCGAGTCGAGCGCGAGCGCTGCTGAACTCGAAGGTGGTGCGCGTGTAGTAGTCGAGGCCCCGGACCAGCCAGTCGTCCCGCCGCCGACGCGATGCCGAGGGCGTCGAGGCCCTCGAGCACCCGTGCGAAGTGGAGCCGGCAGAGCTCGCAGAGGTAGTCGGTGATCCGGGGCGCCCCGGCACGTACGGCGACGCACTCGTCCCGTTTGCAGTCGAGGACCCGCAGCGGGTTCCGCCGCCAGCGCTCGCGGTGCTCGTCGCACAGCTCGGAATCGTGCGCCGCCAGGTACGCGGCGAGCGCCTCCCGGTACGCGGGCATGCAGTCGGCGTCGCCCATCGAGTTCACCCGCAGCTCGACGCGCGAGACCCCGACCGAGCCGAGGAAGCTGGAGAGCAGCGCGATCACCTCGACGTCGACGTCGGGGTCCTCGGTGCCGAGCGCCTCCACCCCGAGCTGGTGGTGCTGGCGGTAGCGGCCGGCCTGGGGCGCCTCGTAGCGGAACGCCGGGGTGACGTACCAGGCCTTCCAGGGCACCGGCGGGCGGTGCTGGATAAAGGCGCGGACGGCCGAGGCCGTCCCCTCGGGCCGGAGGGCGAGCACGCGGCCGCCCTTGTCCTCGAACTCGTACATCTCCTTCGCGACGACCTCGGACTCCTCGCCGACCCCGCGCCGGAACACGGCGGCGTCTTCGAACATCGGGCCGATGTACAGGCCGAACCCGGCGCGATGCGCATGACCGGCGAAGCGCGCCACCACGGCCTCGAAGCGCGCGCTCTCCGGCGCGAGCACGTCCCGGGTGCCTCTCGGCGCCTGGAAGGAGCTCACCGGGTGGAGGCGCGAAGCGAGCCGCTCTTGCCGGGGAGCAGGCGGTACGCGTCGTACACGCCCTCCAGCTGGCGGAGCGAGGTGAGGACCGAGTCGAGGTGCGACGCGTCGGCAAGCTCGCACTCGAATCGCATGCGGGCCACCCTATCCGCCGTCGCCTGGGACGACGAGGAGACGATCCCGACGTGGTGCTCGGCGAGGACGCGCGCCACGTCGGCGAGCAGTTGGGAGCGGTCGAGCGCCTTCACCTCGACGCCGGCCACGAACATGCCGGCACGGTGCTCGTCCCATTCGACCTCGATGAGCCGCTCGCGGTCGCCGCCCGCGAGCGAGAGCGCGTTGATGCAGTCCTCGCGGTGCACCGAGACGCCGCGGCCCGCGGTGATGAAGCCGATGATCGGGTCGCCCGGCACCGGCGTGCAGCAGCGGGAGAGCCGAACCATCACGTCGTCGAGCCCCTCGACGTAGACGCCCGCGGTGCCCGAGCGCCGCGCGGTCGGGCGCCGCGTCGGCAGCGCCGTCGTCGGCAGCTGCATCTCGCCCCCGACGAGGTCGCGACGGAGCCGCTGGACCACGCCGCGCGCCGAGCAGTGGCCCTCGCCGATCGCGGCGTAGAGCGCCTCGAGGTCGGCGTAGCCCATCGAGCCGAACAGCTCGGACAGCGCGGGCGAGCCCGTGAGCTTCTGCGCCGGGAGGCCCTCGCGGCGCAGCGCCTTGGTGAGCTCCTCCCGCCCGGTCTCGATCGCGTCCTCCCGGCGCTCGCGGGAGAACCACTGGCGGATCTTGTTGCGGGCCCGTGGGGAGACGACGATCTGGAGCCAGTCCCGTGACGGCCCGGCCGACGGCACCTTCGAGGTGAAGATCTCGACGGTGTCGCCGGACTGCAGCTTGGCGTCGAGCGGCACGAGGCGGCCGTTCACCGCGCGCGCCGACGCAGCGGTGCCCCACCTCGGTGTGGATGGCGTAGGCGAAGTCCACCGGGGTGGCCTCGGCCGGGAGCGTGACGATCTCGCCCTTCGGCGTGAAGACGTACACCTCGTCCTGCTCGAGGTCGAGCTTCAGCGTCTCCAAGAACTCGATCGGGTCGGGCATGTCCCGCTCCCAGTCGACGATCCGCTGCAGCCAGGCGATGTCGTCGGCGGAGCGGGCGCTGCCGGGGTGGGCGGCGGCCTCCTTGTAGCCCCAGTGGGCGGCGATCCCGTACTCCGCGCGCCGGTGCATCTCCTGGGTCCGGATCTGGATCTCGAGCGGCTTGCCGCGCGGCCCCACCACCGTCGTGTGGAGGGACTGGTACAGGTTGAACTTCGGCGAGTTGATGTAGTCCTTGAAGCGGCCGGGAACGGGAGGCCACAGCGCGTGGACCGAGCCGAGCGCCGCCCAGCAGTCCTTCTCGGACTCGACCACGATCCGGATGCCGACGAGGTCGTGGATCTCGTCGAACTCCTTGCCCCGGACCACCATCTTCTCGTAGATGCTCCAGAGGTGCTTCGGCCGGCCCGTCACGTCGGCCTCGACGCCGAGCGCCGCCAGCCGCCCTCGGAGCAGCTCGACCACCTGGGTCAGCTCCACCTCGCGCCGCGGCGCACGGGTCGCGACCATCTGGGCGATCTCGGCGTAGCGCTTCGGGTGCAGGGCCTGGAAGGAGAGGTCCTCCAGCTGCCACTTGACCTCTTGGATCCCGAGGCGGTGCGCCAGCGGGGCGAAGATGTCGAGCGTCTGCTGGGCGGTGCGGCGCTGCTTCCACTCGGGCATCGCCGAGAGCGTGCGCATGTTGTGGAGGCGGTCGGCGAGCTTGATGACGAGGACCCGCCAGTCCTTCGCCATGGCGACGAGCATCTTGCGCACCGTCGCCGCCTGCTGGGCCTCCTTGGAGTAGAACTTCAGCCGGTCGAGCTTCGTGACGCCGTCGACGATGGCGGCGACCGTCGGCCCGAACGTCGTCCTCGATCTCGGCGAGCGTCACCTCGGAGTCCTCGACGACGTCGTGCAGGAGCGCGGCGGCCGCGCTGGTGGCGTCGAGGCCGAGCTCGGCGACGATCATCGCGACGGCGATCGAGTGGGTGACGTAGGGCTCGCCCGAGAGCCGGAACTGGCCGGCGTGGGCCTTGCTCGCCAGATCGTGCGCCCGGCGGACGATCCCGGTGTCCTCGCCGGGCCGGTGAAGCTCCAGCTCGGCGAGCAGGGGCTCGACCGCCTCGGTCGGCGCTCCGCCGCCGGCGCGGGACCGCTCGGCGGGGGTACCTCCCCTGGTGAGCGGGTCGACGACGGCCATGTCCCAGGCTACCGCTGCACGCCGCGCCGCCCACGCGTCCCCTGTCCGCAGGTGGCCCGGGGCGCCCGCCGGTAGACTGCCCGCCGGACGCCTACCGTGCCACCCCACCCGCCAGCCCATCCCGACCTCCCGGGCGCCGCCGACCGCTACGCGACCAACGGCGCCACCCCGGCCGACGACGGCGCCAGGCGCCTCGGGGCGGGCTCGACGGCCCCAGTCGGCGGTGCGCCCCCGAGCTTCGCCCAGCGGCCCCGCCGCGGGCCGGCCCTCATCGTCCTCGGGCTCGCGGTCGTGATCGGCGGCGGGGGCTTCGTCGCCGGAGCGATCACCTCGGGCCCGGGTCAGACCACCCCGCCCGCCAACCTCAGCCGCCTGAAGGGCGTCAAGCTCGCCGCCGTCGGGGCCAAGGCGCTGCTGCGCCCGGTGATCTCGGCCGGGGAGCCGCCGCCGGACGTGCTGAACGCGCTCGTCGTACCCGAGCACACGACGAGGAAGAGCTCGTCGTGCCCGGCTGGCGGCACCTACCTCTACGACTGCGAGGTGACGCTGGCGGTGCCGTCCAAGCCGCAGAACGTCGTCGCCTTCTACGACGCCGAGCTCGTCCACCAGCATTGGGCCAAGATGTCGGTCGTCGCGACGGCTGACGGTCGCGGCACCGAGATCCTGGCGAAGCGGCCGAGCTCCGACGGGTACTACTGGGAGCTCGGCGTGACCGTCGAGCCCGTGAACCCGTCGATCACCCCGGCGCTCGGGGGCGGCAGCGAGACGACGCCCACGAGCTCGCTCGTGCTCACGGTGTTCGAGATCGACGACGCCAGCTGATCCTCGCCCCTCCCCGCGCCCGCCGCGCCACGGGCAAAGCGCATCCCGTCGAGGACGTAGGCCCAGACGAACAGGTTCGCCGGGTAGATGAGGTAGCCGAAGCGCGTCGCCGGCGCGAGGACGGTCGCGACCAGCATTGCGAACGCCGTGAACCGGGCCGCCGCGGCGACGGTGCGCGGCGGGCGGCGGGCGAGCGCGACGGCGACGATCACGGCCCCGACCACGACCAAGAACGCGGTGATGAGCGTCTTGTGATGGGGGAACACCGTGACCAGCACCTGGCCGAGCAGCGGGCTCGCGGCGGGAGACTTCACCCGGGCGAGACCCAGCGGGAAGCGCACGACGTTGTCGAAGAACGCGGTCGGGTCGAGCACGACCCCGGCACCGATCACCGGCACCACGATGACGAGCACCGCCAGGCCGTAGCGCAGGGGCGCCCGCTGGCCCTCGCGGTCGCGCACGGAGAGCAGGAGCAGCAGCAGGAGCGGCCACGCCGTGAACTTCAGCGTCCCGGCACAGCCGAGCGCGAGCCCGGCGAGCACGGGACGTCTTCGCTGGGCGAGCACCAGGCCGAGGAGCATCAGCGCGAGCACGGGCAGGTCGTCGCCGCCGGTGACCATCGGGAGGGCCCCCGAGGGCAGGATGACGAGGAACTGCAGCGCCCGTCCCCGGCGGCCGAGGGTCGCGTCGCTCGCCAGCAGGGCGATCGCACCGACGATGAGCGTGAAACCGCCGAGCGCGACGCGGGCGTCACGCAGCTCGGGGGGCCCGCCGACGGCATTGAGCAGGCCGAAGGGGACCATCCCCGGCAGGTAGGGGAAGAACGAGCTCTGGTCGACCGTCGGCGAGTCGCTGGAGGGCGAGACGCCCACCGAGCTCGGGTCCTTCAGGTAGGGATCCTGCGCGTGCACGGCGCGGTCGCCGGCCCGCTCGAGCACCGCGACCTCGGGCTGGGCGTGCGCGCCGGGGCGCGCCTCGGCGCGCCAGGTCAGCTGCGCGAACAGCGGGAGCAGGACGGCGCCGACGATGAGAAGCAGCACGACGAGCCGGCGCGTCCAGCCGATCCGCTCGGCGGCCATCCCGCGCCGCCGGGCGCGCCGTGACACCGCGAGGCAGATGCCGGCGCCGGCGGCGTAGGCGACGGCCGCCATCTGGCCCCACTGGCGGTAGTCGGCCGAGATCGCGACGAACGCGGTGCAGAGGGCGAAGACCGCCGAGGCCAGATAGAGCAGCGCGTCCTGCTCCAGCACGGGGATGGCGCAGCAACGACGCCAAGGGGCGAGCACGGCGCTGCGCACGGCGAGATCGTAGCCCGGGGTGGGGGCCGTGACCCGGAACGCGCCACCGCCCCCGGACGGACGCCCGCTGGCGCCGTCGGGGGCGGTGCGCTCCCGGCGGCCGTCGCGGGCGGGGCCGCGGCGGTCGCCCGCACGGCTCAGCGGTTGGGCTGCGGCGTGTAGCGGAGGTAGGGCTTGACCGTCCGGAAGCCCTTCGGGAACTTCTCCTTGGCGTCCTCGTCAGAGATCGCCGGGACGATGATGACCTCTTCACCCTCGTGCCAATTGACCGGCGTCGCCACCGAGTATCCCGACGTCAGCTGGAGCGAGTCGATCACCCGCAGGATCTCCTCGAAGTTCCGGCCGGTGCTCGCCGGATACGTGATCGTGAGCTTCACCTTCTTGTCCGGGCCGATCACGAAGACCGAGCGCACGGTGAGCGTGTCGCTCGCGTTCGGGTGGATCATCCCGTAGAGGTCCGCGACCTTGCGGTCGGGGTCGCCGAGCAACGGGTAGTTGAGCGTCTGGCCGGTCGCGTCCTTGATGTCACCGACCCAGCCGGTGTGCGACTCGACGGGGTCGACGGAGAGGCCGAGCACCTTCGTGTTCCGCTTGTCGAACTCCCCCTTCAGCCGGGCGACCTCGCCGAGCTCGGTCGTGCAGACCGGGGTGAAGTCCTTCGGGTGCGAGAACAGGACGCCCCAGCCATCGCCGAGGTACTCGTACAGGTGGATCGGCCCCTCGGTCGAATCGGCGGTGAAGTCCGGCGCGACGTCGCCAAGTTGCAGTGCCATGTGACTCTCCTCGTTCCTCTGTGCCGTTCTTCTCGAGAACGCTCCGCTCCGGCGATGATACCGGCGACCAGCACAAATGTCGACCGAGCCAGTCGGGTTTTCTCCCTGCTCTGGCGGTCCGCTGTCGGAGGGGAGCCTGCGCCGGACCAGACGCGGCCAGTAGGTTCCTCCGAATGATCCGGACGGACGTCGCGCCCTCGGCCACGCCCGTAGCGCCACCGCGGCGGCGAATTGCGCGTGCCGACCGGATCGCGGTCGCGATCCTCGTCCTGCTCCCGATTCTGATCGACCTCCCGTTCTCTCTGGCCGGCCACCCGCTGCTGCCCGGGGACGCGCTTGTGCAGAACTTCCCGCTGCGGGTCCTGTCCGGCGAAGTGATCCGGTCCGGACGGCTCCCCGTCTGGGACCCGCTCATCTGGAGCGGCACGCCGCTCGTGGCGGGGTGGAACGGCGGGTCGATGTTCCCCGGGACCTGGCTGTTCGCGTTCCTTCCCCCCCATCGCGGCGTGGACCGTCAACTACATCGCCGTCCCCATCGTCGCCGGAACGGGCACCTACCTCCTCCTGCGCCGGCTCTCCTGCGGGCCCCTCTCCTCGACGCTCGGCGCCCTGGCGTTCACCTACGCGGGGTTCATGAACGGCCAGATCGTCCACATCGGCCTGATGCAGGGGACGGCGCTGCTCCCGTGGATGCTCGTCGCCCTCGACGGCATCGTCCGCCGCCTGCGCTCCGGCTCTGGCGCCCGCGGCCTGCTCGGCTACGTCATCCTCCTCGGCGTCTCCTGCGGGCTCGCCACCTTGGCCGGCGACCCGCGCGCCGTGTCGAGCGCGGCGATCGTGCTCCTCGTCTACCTGATCGCCCTCGTCGTCCGCGACCGCCGCCGCGCCGGGCTGCTGGTCGGCGCCGTCGTCGTGGCGGCCGCCCTCGGCGCCTTCCTCTCCGCGATGCAGTGGCTCCCGGGCCTCGGATTCCTGCACTCCTCGCAGCGGGGCGTCACCGTGTACGACTTCTTCGGGACCGGGTTGATCACACCCTCGGAGATGGGGAGCTTGCTGGTGGCCCCGTTCCTCCTCGGCGGCAACAGCAACTTCGGCATGCCGGTCTACGGCGGCGTGTACAACCTGCCCGAGCTGACGATCGGTGTCGGGATCATGGCGCTCGTCGCCTTCATGGCGTACCTGCCCGAGCTCGCCCGTTCCCTCTTCGCCTACCTGCGCGGCGACAGGGCCCGATCAGGCGCCGCCGGTGGGCGCCGCCCGCTCGGCGTCTGGTACGTGCTCGCCGCGCTCGGCGTCGTGCTCGGACTCGGCATCCACACCCCACTCGGCCACCTGCTCGTGCACATCCCCCTCTATGGCGGCCAGCGCCTGCAGAACCGCAACGTCGTCATGCTCGACCTGGCGCTCGTGGTGCTGCTCGCGTATCTGGTGGAGGACCTCTTCGGCCGGCGCCCCGGCACCCGCCGGGCCAGCCGCTCCGACGAGGCCGGCGGGCCGGACCGGCCAGACGGGACCGATGAGATCGGTCCGCCCGCCGCGACCATTGGCGGACCCGCCGACGCGACCACCGCCCGGACAGTCACGCCGCTCACCACGTGGACGAGCCGCCTGCTCGCGCTGGCGCCCGTGCTGGCGGCCTTCGCCCTCGTCGGCTGGGCGTACGCGGCGCCCGTCGCGGTCGAGCTCCACTTCGGCTTCGCGGTGGTGAACCCGTCCCTGTTCGACGAGGTGACCCCGTACCTCGCGTCCCAGCTGACGGTCGCCGGCGCCATCGGCCTCTACGTCCTGTTCCACCGGCGCCTCCCGCGGCGGGCGGCGCGGTTCGCGCTCGTCGCGCTCATCCTCGCCGACCTCGGGATCTACGTGGCCTTCGCCAGCTACGCCACCGCCCCGAGCTCGATCCTCGGGCAGGCCAATCCGTGGAGCACCGCCGTCGCCCGCTACACCGGTCCGAACGGGCGCTTCGCCATCTACAACCCGCTGTTCCAGCAGCCGAGCCCCGACGCGTTCGCACTGCTCGAGCTCGGCGTGAGCGACATGAACGTCCTGCAGGGCAACGCCAGCGTGCAGGGGTACGGATCGATCGTCGACAACACCTACGAGGACGCGACCGACACCCACAAGTACGAGGACCTCGACACCTCGAGGCTCGACGACACGACCTTCGACACGCTCGACACCCGGGCCCTCGTGACGCTGCCCACCTACTTCCAGGAGGCCCTCCCGCCGCACAGCGCGATCCCGGTCGCCGGAGCGCCGGCGGTGACCGCAACGGGTGCGCCCGGGCCGACGACCGACGCACCGGCGCCTGCGCCCGGCGCGACCGGTCCGTGGACGCTCGAGCCCCACCAGAGCCAGACCTGGCTCCTCGCCGCCCCCGAGACCGTCGTCCGCCTGAGCGTGGTGATCAACCCACAGCTCCACGGGCGACCGCCGCGCTGTCGGCATCGCGGTCGTGCCCCCTGGTGGAACCCCGCACTTCGTCTCGGTCCCCGTGCGCGAGGGCCGGGCGCAATTGGCACTGCCCGCCGCCGAACGCGCCGACCAGATCGCCGTGCTGAACCCGTCGACGGGCACTGCGATCGTCGGCGCGGTCGTCGTCGTCACCCGGGCACCGAGCCTCCGCCTCCTCCTCGACGGCTCCCTGCAGGGTCAGCTCGAGCCGCCGCACTGGGTCTTCGGGGGCGTGATCCGCGGCTACTACGACGTGTTCGTGAACACCGAGACCCTCGGACTCGCCTGGCTGCAGCCCGCCAGTTCGACGACGCCGAACACGCTCGAGCGGGCACCGGGAACGGTGACGACCACCCTCAGCGCCCCCTACGCGGCCCAGACGATGGTGGTCGACAGCCCGCGCCCGGCAGTGCTGGTGCGCAGCGAGACGTACGCGCCGGGGTGGACCGCACGGCTCACGCCGGTCGCGGGGGGACCGACCCGAGTCATCACCTCCCACCGTTTCGGCCTGGTCCAAGCGGTCTCGATACCGGCAGGCCGCTACCGCGTGACGTGGCGCTACGCGCCGCGCAACCTGCTCATCGGCCTGGTGCTCTCGGCGCTCGGCGTCATCTGCCTGGCGTCGTTGTGCGCGTTCGCGCTGTGGCGCCGCCGTTCTCCTGGCAGGCACCGGCAGCCACCCGCCGCTTCACTGCACATGTAACGAGTGGTGCCAATTCAGCATCGGGCCCGTCCGCCGCTGTAACCTAGGGAAATGCCGCGTGACGCAATGGTGAGGACACCGCCGGTCGACGGGCGGAGGGCAAGAGGCGAGAGGACGCGCATGCGCGTCCTCGAGGCGCTCCTCGCGCTCGTCGAGGAAGGCGAGCTGCGACCGACCGCTCAGGAGGTGGCGGCGCGCGCCGGCGTGGCCCTGCGTACCGTGTACCACCACTTCGAGGACGTCCAGGCCCTGCGGAGCATGGCGCTTTCACTCCAGATGAACCGGCACCTGGAGAATCTGCAGCCGATCGATCCGAAGCTGCCGATCGACGAGCGGGTGCAGATCCTCACCCGCCAGTACCGCCGGCTGTTCGAGCAGATCACGCCGATCCGCCGGGCGGCGATGTTCGACGAGCATGCCTCCCACGACATGGCCGAAGGCATCCGCCGCATGCGAGCGATCCGACGTGAGCACGTCGCCGCGGCGTTCGCTCCCGAGCTCGCCCGCCGGGCCGAGGAAGGGCGCGTCCTGCTCGACGCGATCGATGTTGCGACCTCGTGGGACACGTGGAACTACCTGCGCGCCGGGCTCGCCCGCTCGGCCGGGGCCACCGAGAAGATCCTGATGCGGATGCTCATCGACCTCTTCGCCCCGCGACGGGGCGGGCGCACCGGGCGCTGAGGCCCGGCGCACCGGGTCTGACCCGGTGCGATCACATCGCTCGCTCGGCCGATCGTGAGCGCGCGCCGCGGGCGACCCTGGGGGCCGCGGTCCCGATAGCCTACGAAGCGTCCGCACCACCGCCCCCCACGCTGCTGACGAGGTGCCCCAGATGACGACCACCGACCTCGCCACCGTCGCCGACGTTGCCCGCCAGCTGCGCGTCGACGCCATCCGCTGCAGCACCGAGGCGGGCTCGGGCCACCCGACCTCGTCGTTGTCCGCGGCCGACCTCATCGCCGTGCTGGCGGCGAGGCACCTGCGCTACGACTGGGAGCACCCTGAGCTCCCGACGAACGACCACCTGATCTTCTCGAAGGGGCACGCTTCGCCCCTGCTCTATGCGCTCTACCGCGCCGTCGGGGTCGTGAGCGAGGAGGAGCTCCTCACGACGTACCGGAAGTTCGGCTCGCGCCTGCAGGGGCACCCCACGCCGGTGCTTCCCTGGGTCGACCTGGCGACCGGTTCGCTCGGGCTCGGCATCGCGGCAGGCGTGGGCATCGCGGTCGCGGCGACGCGTCTCGACCGGCTCCCCTACCGGGTCTTCATGCTCTGCGGTGACAGCGAGATGGCCGAGGGCTCGGTCTGGGAGGCGCTCGACAAGGCCTCGTACTACGGCCTTTCCAACTTCATCGCGATCGTCGACGTGAACCGGCTCGGTCGAGCGCGGCCCGACCGAGCTCCAGTGGGACCTCGACGCCTATGCCCGCCGGGTCGAGGCCTTCGGCTGCGAGGCCTTCCCGGTCGACGGACACGACCTGGAGGCGATCGACCGGGCCCTCGACGCCGCGATCGCCTCCGAGCGCCCGAGCGTCATCCTCGCCCGAACGGTGAAGGGCAAGGGCGTCCCCGAGGTCGAGGACAAGGAGGGCTGGCACGGTACCGCCCTGCCGGCGGAGCTCGCCGAGCGCGCCATCGCAGGCCTTGGCGGGATCTCCTCCCTCGTCATCACCTCGCTCGCGCCACCGGCCGGCAAGCCCGCCATCACGCCCGACCCGAAGGCGAAGGTCGTCCGGCCGGCCTACGAGCTCGGATCGAAGGTCGCGACGCGCAAGGCCTACGGCGACGCGCTCGCGGCGCTGTCGGCGCGGCCGGAGATCGTCGTACTCGACGCGGAGGTCGGCAACTCGACCCACGCCGAGGAGTTCTTGAAGGTGGCGCCCGAACGCTACCTGGAGGCCTTCATCGCCGAGCAGCTGATGATCGCCGCGTCGGCCGGTCTCGCCGCTCGTGGCTACGTGCCGTTCGCCGCGACGTTCGGGGCGTTCGTTTCGCGCGCCTACGACTTCGTACGCATGACCGGCGTCTCCGAGCTGCCGATCCGGATCTGCGGGTCACACGCCGGCGTCGAGATCGGCGCGGACGGGCCCTCCCAGATGGCGCTCGAGGACCTCGCCGCGATGCGGGCCGTCAACGGCTCCGTCGTGCTCTACCCCTCCGACGGCCCCTCGGCGGCGGCCCTCGTCATCGCGATGGCCGACGCCCCGGGCGTCGCGTACATCCGCACGACGCGCGGCGCCTACCCCGTTCTCTACGGCCCGGAGGACGAGTTCACGATCGGCGGGTCGAAGATCCTCCGGGGCGGCGCGTCCGACGACGTGACCCTCATCGGAGCCGGGGTCACGTTGCACCACAGCCTGGACGCGGCGGACCTCCTCGCCACCGAGGGCATCTCGGCCCGGGTGGTCGACTGCTACTCGGTGAAGCCGATCGACATCGAGACGCTGGCGGCCTGCGCCGGGGCGACGGACGGCAGGATCGTCGTGACCGAGGACCACTACCCCGCCGGCGGCCTCGGGGAGGCCGTGATGAGCGCCTTCGCCGAGGCCGGGATCACGCCGCGGCTCACCCATCTGGCGGTGCGCGCGCTGTCGAGCTCGGGCACGCCCGCAGAGCTCCTCGACGCCGCCGGCATCTCGGCGCCCCACATCGCCGCGGCCGCCCGCAAGCTCGTGCGCGGCTGATCCAGGCCGGCGAGCGCGCGGGCAGGCCCGTGCCCACCTACTCGAGCGCCACCCGCCTGGCCCCCGTCTCGTTGCGGTCGCGGCGCGGCAGGAGCGACCAGAGCGACCCCGCGATCCCTGCGGCGATCGCGCTCAGGCGGAGCGCCCGGTTGAGCGGGAAGACCCAGGCGAGGTACCAGCCGATGCCGGTGTCCTTGGCCGCGATCATGTTCAACACGATCATCGCGTTGGCGTAGTCGGCCACGCCGGCGAGCGCGAGGCCCGCCAGCGACCACAGCGGCCAGCTGGCGACGATGGCGTAGACGTACACCCACAACGTGTACTGCGGCGAGTAGGTCTTGTTGATGAGCATGAACACCCCGAACGCGACACCCGCCGCCACCTCGGGGCTGAGACCCCGAAGGACCCTCCAGGCGAGCAGCGCCATCACGCCGAGGACCAGCGCGGCGCTCAACAGGTCGACCGCGGTCACCGACCATCCGTTGTCGATGTTGAGCGCCGAGAGCACGCCGCCGCCGCCGCCCCTCGTGGCGTTGAAGCCGAAGAAGTGCGCCCAGCCGTCGAAGTTGGCGATGGCGAACGGCACGTTCACCACGACGCCGGCGCCGACCGCCCAGGCGAGCATCGAGCGGGCGCCGGCGGCGCGTCCCGGCTGGGCGCGGTCGCGCCACAGCGCCAACAGGCAGTAGGCGAACAGGACGACCGGGAAGAACTTGGCGAAGACCGCCAGCGAGAACAGCGCGCCGCTGGCTGCGTAGCGCTTGGTCCGGTACAGCTCGTAGCCCGCGAGCATCAAGACGATGCCGAGCAGGTCCCAGTTGAGCAGGGTGTACACGAGCAGGAGCGGCGAGCACGCGAGCGCCCACGCCTTCAGCGCGGAGCTCCGGTGCAGCAGCCAGATCGAGCCGAGCAGGCAGACGAGCAAGCCGAGCGCGCTCGCGAGGAAGTAGCCCTGGATGCCCGGGAACCAGGCGGCGAGCCACATGAACAGCCCCGTGAGCACGGGGTACTCGATGACCGTGTGGACGTAGGGCGCCGCGTGGTCGAAGAGATGGTGCGCATACCACAGGGCCACCACGTCCGAGTAGGCGAGGTGCGCGTACGACCAGGAGTGGTAGGCGTTGCCGGCGGTGCTCGCGTGCGACGTGATGAGCGCCGAGTTGGGCGGCCGCGTGTGCAAGTACGCCCAGAGCCACCATCCGGACGCCGCGAGCGCTGGCGGCCAGGGCCCGGCGAGCCAGGCGAAGCGGACCCGGCCCTCCCTGCCCGCCGCCGGCGTCCGCCCGGCCGCCGAGCGCTCGATTGACACATCGCTGGCGGTCCGCACGCGTGGGTCTCCTCGGGTTGACGCCGCCCGCCAACGTAGCCGTTCCCCTGGGAGGGGCCTGTGCAGCAGGGCCCGGCGCGCGCCGTCCGGGCCCGGCGGACGGGTGCGCTCGGGTGCCCCTTCCCCCCTCGCGCCCCGCCCACAGGCCGGGGTCCCCTGCGCGGTTGCAGAAGACGCGACGATTGGGGTCATGGCGAGCATCGCACCGGCCGTAGCCGCCGCGGCCAGGCGGCCGGCGGCGGCCACATCGAGCGTGGGTCCCCCCCGCCGCGCCCGATGGACGCCGGGCCGGATCGACCTCGTCGCCTCGTGCATGCTGGCGGCGCTGGCGGCCGGGACCGCCGCCGCCTACTGGCAGCTCGCGACGGCGCCGTTCTGGTTCGACGAACAGGGGCGCGCCTACGACCTGACGCTGCCCGGCCTCCGGACCGACCTGCACAGCACGTACGCGCCGATGGCCCTCGGATGGATGCTCCTCGAGAAGCTGGCCGTGCTCGTGCTCGGCGACCACGAGTGGGCGTTCCGGCTGCCGATGGTCGTCGCGTGGGTCCTGCTCGGCCCGGCCACGTACCTGCTCGGTCGGCGCCTCGCCCCCCGCTGGATCGCCGCCGCCCTCGCCTCGGCGCTCGCCGTCAACCCCGCCGTCCTCTACTACGCGATCCAGCTCAAGCCGTACGTCGTCGAGGCCCTGGTCACCGTGGCGACCGTGCTCGCGTGGTCGCGCGCCCGGGCGTCGAGCGCGCCCGTCGCCCGCCGCTCCTGGTACGTCGCCGTCGGACTCCTCGGCCTGCTCAGCGTGCCGGCGCCATTCGTCGTCGCGCCGCTGCTCGCGCTCGACCTGTTCGGGGTCGCGAACGCGCTGGCGCGCCGGCTGGCGGGCGTCGGCCCGTCGCCTGGCGGCGCCCGTGCTGGCGGGCGCCGTCGTCCTCGCCGAGATGGTCGCGTTCGTCCTCCCCCAGACGTTCGACCTGCACTACCCGAACTGGCAGGGGCTCTTCCTCCCCCACGGGATCTCGGCCGTGCACGTCGTCGCGCAGCAGCTCCCGACGTTCCTCTCCGGCTCGTGGACCGGGCTGCCGCTCTTCGGCGACCCGTTCTTCCAAGAGGTCGTCCCGCCTTCGCTCCCCTGGGCGCTCGGCCTGTGCGGCAATCTCGTCGTCGGCGCGCTCGTGCTGGCCGGCTCCTGGAGCGCGCGCCGGCACCCGCTCGGGCGGGGGCTCGTCGCCGTCTTGTTCGGCGGGGGCCTCCTCCAGCTGGTGGCCTCGGGGCTTCGCGAGTGGCCCTTCGGCCTCACCCGCGTCGACCTGTTCCTCGTGCCGGTCGTGTACCTGCTCAGCGGCGCCGGCCTGGCGGCGCTCGCCCGGGCGGCCACCGCCCGGCGTCCCCCCGACGTCGCGGCGCGACGACGGGCCGTGGCGCTGACCCGGTCCGCGTCGTGGTCGTGCTGGCTCGGGCGCGTCGCGCTCCTGCTCGCGCTCGCCATGCTCGCCGCCCTTGCCTCCTATGGCGTGCGCGGCGACCTGGCCATCGCGCGGGACCTCCCCCTCACCCGCTGGGACCAGGGCGTCCGGGCCGCCGTGGCACAGGCGCGCCAGGAGGCCACGTCGAGCACCGTGGCCATCGTGCTCCTCGACGGGCAGGGCGGCTTCGGCCGTCGCGGCAAGGGTTGGACCTTCTACATGGACTCCTACGACTACCCGGGCGCTGTCGGGCGGGCGCCGCGCCTGCCGCTCGCCGCCACCTGGTTCGCCACCGACGACGCCTCGGGCGTCAGCGGCGCCGCCGGCTTCCTGCACGCCCACGCCCGAGCGCGTCAGGTGCTCCTCTACGACTGGTGGGGCTTGAGCGGCCGCTACATCGCCCGCCAGGCCGCGGTCCTGCGCGCCGCCGGCTACCGCGCCGCCGGCGAGTGGACCTACGCGATGTCCGGCACGCTGCAGCGCTGGCGGCGCTGAGCAGCCGCGCCTCGGGCGCGAGCAGCCGCCGGAGGCGCCGCGCCGTCACGACGGCGCCGACGCCGCCCAGGGCGGCCAGGTACGCCACGTGCCAGAGGAGCGACCACGAGACGGTGCCGGTGTCGAGCGCCCTGAGGAGCGCGACGCCCTGGTAGAGCGGCGTGATCCGTACCAGCTCGGCGATCGCGCCCGGGTAGACGGTGAGCGGGTAGAAGGTCCCGGAGAACAGGAACATCGGGAGCATGGCGAGGAAGACGCCGTCGAGGTCCTGCCAGCTCGTCATGTAGCTCGTCGCCGCCATGCCGGTCGCGGCGAAGGCGAGGCTGACGAGCGCCGCCCCCGGCAGGCACAAGATCGCCCAGGGGGACCCGACGAGCCCGAGGGCGGCCATCACGCCGAGGAAGGCCACCGCGTAGGTCATCCCCGCGGCCAGCGCCCAGCCGATCTCGCCGAGGGCGACGTCGGCCGTGCCGAGCGGGGTGGCCAGGACCGCGTCGTAGGTGTGCGCCACCTTCAGCTTGAAGAACAGGTTGTAGGTCGTGTCGAAGATCGCGCCGTTCATCGCCGAGGAGGCGAGGAGCCCCGGGGCCACGAACAGCGTGTAGCTCACGACCTGGCCGCCGACGCGCACGTCCCCCACCAGGTGGCTCAGGCCGACCCCGATGCTCAGCAGGTAGAAGAACGGCTCGAGGAAGCCCGACACGAAGTAGATCCAGCCGCGCCGGTAGACCTGGAAGTTGCGCTCCACGATGTGGAGCGCACGCCGCAGGCGGGCCGGCGCCGATGGACCGGCGCGGCGCGCCGTACTCGCCGGCCCGGTGACCGTGCTCATGGCGCGAGCCTGCGGCGGAAGGTGACCCGCGCCACGGCCCAGCCCGCGGTCGCGAGCGCCACGAGGTAGGCGGCATGACCGAGGCTCGCCAGCGTCCACAGCCTGCCGAGCGTGCACGCACGGCAGAGGGCGACGCCGTGGTACAGGGGCGTCACCACCGCGACGGCCTGCAAGAAGCCCGGAAGCTGGCTGATCGGGAAGAAGCTCCCCGAGAACAGGAAGAGCGGGACGACGAAGAGCCGGTGGATCACCGAGAAGCCGCTGTCGCGTTCTTGGGTGACGGCGAACGCCATCACCGGCGCGGCGAAGGCGAGGCCGGTGAGGACGGCGGCCGGGACGGCGAGCACCGCCTCGGGCGAGACGAGCGCGCCGAAGCCCGCCGCGATGGCGCAGAAGGTCGCCGAGGTGACAACGAGCCGCAGGAGGACGAAACCCACGTGGCCCGCCAGGACGTCGAGCACGCGAAGCGGGGTGGCGAGCATCGCGTCGTAGGTGTGGACCCACTTGGTGGCGGCCATCACCGGGTAGGTGGACTCGTTCACGGCGATCTGCATCACCGATCCGGCGAGGATCCCCGGCGCCACGTAGCGGAGGTACGTCACGCCGTCGAGCCCGGCGGAGCCGCTGGTCGCGCCGAGATGGCGGTCGACGAGGCTGCCGAGGCCGACCCCGAGCGCCGCGAGGTACAGCGTCGGGTAGACGACGCTCGCGGTGAGCGTCGAGCGCCACGTCCGTGCGAACTGGAAGCACCAGTAGGCGAAGGCGCGGCGCCAAAGTGGCGTCGCCCGGCGCCGTTCGGGGGCGGCCGGGAGGCCGGCGAAGATCGACGGGACCACGCGGGCGCGCTCAGTCGGTGAGGCGCCGGCCCGTCAGCCGGAGGAAGACGTCCTCCAGCGACGCCCGGCGCACGAGGACGCTCGTCGGCCGGTGGCCGAGCGCGTGGAGCTCGGCGAGCATCGTGTCGCCGTCCTCGCCGTAGCAGCAGAGCCGGTCGGCCAGGAGCTCGACCCGCTCGGTGACCTTGGCGATCTGCTCGGCCGCGGCGGCGTAGGTGTCGTCGGCGAGTCGCACCTCGAGGACCTCCCTGCTCACGTGCTCGTCGATGAGCGCCCGCGGCGAGCCTGCGGCGGCGATGCGACCGCCGTCCATGACGACCAGGCGGTCGCAGAGCTGCTCCGCCTCGTCCATGTAGTGCGTCGTCACGACGAGGGTCACGCCCTCCTGCTTGAGGCGGTACAGGCGCTCCCAGACGAGGTGGCGGGCCTGGGGGTCGAGCCCGGTGGTCGGCTCGTCGAGGATCACGAGCTCGGGCCCCGAGATGAGCGCCCGGGCGATCGTCAGGCGCCGCCGCATCCCGCCCGAGAGCGAGTCGACCTTGGCGCCGGCGCGCTCGGAGAGCTGGGCGAACTCGAGCAGGCGCAACGCCCGTTCGCGCGACGGCACGCCTCGGCAGGTCGAAGTAGCGGCCGTAGATCAGGAGGTTGTCGAGGACGCTGAGCTCGAGATCGAGGGCGTCGTCTTGGGGCACGAGGCCGATGCCGGCACGGATGGCCGGGCCGTCGTGCGCCGGGTCCATGCCGCGCACGCGCAGCACGCCCCCGCTCGGCGGCGACATGCACGCGATCATGCGCATCGTCGAGGTCTTGCCGGCCCCGTTCGGGCCGAGGAAGCCGAACACCTCGCCGCGCACGATGTCGAAGTCGACGCCGTCGACCGCGACGAACTCCCCGAACTCCTTGCGGAGCCCGCGCGCGCTCACCACGACCGGGGGTCCGCCGGACACGGGACGACCCTACCGCCGGCCCGGCGCCACCTGGCCGTAGGCTGACCCGGCGATGGCGGAGACACGTTGGCCGTGACCGACGGCGGCAAGGTACGAGGCGGCCCGGTGCGCCTGCTCGTGGTCGAGGACGACGAGGGCATCGCGGAACCCCTCGTCGCCGGCCTGACGCGTGAGGGCTTCGACGTCCAGCACGTGACCACCGGGGCCGCGGCGCTCGCGACCGAGCTGCCCGACGTGGTCCTTCTCGACCTCCGGCTGCCGGACATGGACGGCTTCGACGTCTGCCGCGCCTTGCGGGCGAAGAGCTCGTTGCCGATCCTCATCCTCTCGGCGCGCACCGACGAGACGGACCGCGTCCTCGGGCTCGAGCTCGGCGCCGACGACTACATCCCGAAGCCCTACGGGCTGCGCGAGGTGATCGCCCGCATCCGCGCCGTGCTGCGCCGCGCCTCGACGGCCAGCGACGTCGCCGACCTCCAACAGGTCGGTCCCATCACCATCGACCGCCGGCGCCGGCGGGTCTTCGTCGGCGACGGCGAGCTGACCCTCACCGCCAAGGAGTTCGACCTGCTCGCGGTGCTGGCCGAGGACCCGGGAGCGGTGGTGCAGCGCCAGGACCTCCTCGAGCGCGTCTGGGACATGAACTGGTACGGCCCCTCGAAGACGCTCGACGTCCACATGAGCTCGCTCCGCCGCAAGCTCGGGAACCCCCAGCTCGTCGAGACCGTCCGCGGCGTCGGCTTCCGGCTCCAGCCGGACGCCTGAGGCTAGGCGGCGCGCCCACCGGTGCTCCGGCGTCTGCTCCTCGGCTACATCGGCCTCACGCTCGTCGTGCTGGTGGCCTTCGGCGTGCCGTTCGGGATCCTCTGGTCGGGCAAGGTGCGCAGCGACGAGCTCGGGGCGCTCGGCCGGGCGGCCGCCGATGCCGCCCGACTCGTGGCACCCCCGCTCAACCACTCCCTCGGCATCGACGACATGAAGTCCGACAAGCAGGACGACGACGGGGACGCCCCCGTACCCGGGCCACCGGTGATCACGGCGGCCGACCGGGCAGCGCTCACCTCGCGAGTCGACGACTTCGCCGCCGGCGACGTGACGCTCGTCGCGTTGCTCGACACGAGCGGCCGCCCGATCGTGTCGAGCGGCGCGGCGCGCGCACAGGCGTCCCACCTCCTCAGCCACACGCAGCTGTTCAGCGCCGGCGCCGGCGCGACGGTCACCGGCTCGGCGACGGTCGCCGTCGGGGGCTCGGGCGACTCGTTGCTCTTCGCCGCGGTCCCCGTCGCCAACACCTACGAGCGCTCCAACACCGCCGAGCACGACAGCCCGCACGAGAGCCCGCCGCCGGCCGCCGGGGTGCTCCTCGTCGCCGAGCCGTCCTCGGTCGTCAACGACAAGGTGCGCGACATCGCCCTCGCGCTGCTCGGCCTCGGGCTGGCGGCGCTCGCGCTCGCCGCCGCGGCGGGCTTCGCCGTCGTGCGGTCCCTTGTGCGCCCGCTGAAGCGCATCGAGCTGGCCGTCGCCGACCTCGGGCACGGCGACCTCGCCGCCCGGGCGCCGACCGACACCGGGCCGGGCGAGCTGGTACAGCTGGCCGAGACGGTGAACGTCATGGCGTTCCAGCTCGGCGAGCTGATCACCGCGCAGCGGGCGTTCGTCGCCGACGCGTCCCACCAGCTGCGCACGCCGCTCACGGCGCTGCGCTTGCGCCTCGAGAACCTGCGCGCCGACGCCACGCCCGCTCCCGAGGAGGTGGACGGCGTCCTCGGCGAGATCGAGCGCCTCGCCCGGCTCGTGACGGGCCTCTTGGCGCTCGCGCACGCGGAGGAGACCCGCGCCATCCCCGAGCCGGTCGACGTGGCCGAGGTGGTGCGAAACCGGGAGGTCGCCTGGCAGAGCGTCGCCGCCGACCAGGGCGTCCGCCTCCTCACGAGCCCCCTCCGCCCCACCCGCGCCCTTGTCGTCCAGGCCGATCTCGACCAGGCGCTCGACAACCTGATCGACAACGCGCTGCGTGCGACGCCCGAGGGTGGCTCCGTCCGGCTCGACCTCGGCGAGGAGGGCGGCCGCGTCGCCATCCACGTGGTCGACGAGGGGCACGGGATGGCGCCGGAGGACCGGACGCACGCCTTCGACCGGTTCTGGACCGGCAGGGCCGACCGCGGCAGCGGCCTCGGCCTGGCGATCGTCGACCAGCTCGTCCGCAACAGCGGCGGCACCGTCGAGCTGCGCGACGGGCCCGGCGGCCACGGCCTCGACGCCACCATCCTCCTCAGGCGCTCCTGAGGGCGCCGCCCCCCGGTGAAGCGGGGCGGCCCTGGCCGCTCAGCCGATCGACGCCTCGATCCGCACCGTCGTCCCGGGCGGTGCCGGGCGCACGAGATTGCCCTCCACGTCCGTGCCGTCGACCACGAGCCGCCGGACGCGCCCGCTCGCCCCGGCCGCCTGGGTCACCGCGATCTCGTAGGTGGCGCCGCGCCAGCGCCGCCGCGCCGTGAACCCCGGCCAGTGCGAGGGGAGCACCGGGTCGATGCGCAGGCCGCCGAGCTCAGGGCGGATCCCGAGGATCCACTGGGTGAGGGCGACGAGGTTCCACGCCGCGGTCCCGGTCAACCAGGAGTTCTTGGCCTCGCCGTGGGCGGGGGCGTCCCGGCCGGCGATCATCTGCGCGTAGACGTAGGGCTCGCAGCGGTGGACCCCGCTGATCGCCTCGCGCGCCGAGGGGTTGATCCGCCGGTAGTAGTCGAACGCCGCGTCGCCGTCGCCGACGATCGTCTCGGCGATCATGATCCACGGGTTCGCGTGGCAGAAGATCCCGGCGTTCTCCTTGTAGCCGGGCGGGTACGAGGAGATCTCCCCGAGCTCGCGGTAGTACCTCGAGTACGCCGGCTGCTGGAGCATGATCCCGTGCTCGGTGGCAAGACGCGCACGGACACTGGCGAGCGCCCTCGCGGCCCTGCCGTCGTTGACCCCCACGCCGGCGAGGATGCAGATGCCCTGCGGCTCGATGAAGATCTGGCCCTCGTCGTTGCGGTGCGATCCGACGACGCCGCCGGCGTGGTCGTAGGCGCGCAGGAACCACTCGCCGTCCCAGCCGTGGCGGTCGATCACCGCCGTCATCTGCTGCGCCGCCCCCTCGTAGGACTCGGCCTCCTTCACGAGCCCGCGCAGGCGAGCGATGCCGGCGAGCTCGGCCGCGGCGAGCACGAACTGGCCGGCGATGAAGACCGACTCCGCGACGCCGCCGGCACGGTTCTCGGCGGTCTGGAAGGACTCGCCGGGCGTGTCGGAGAGACAGTTGAGGTTCAGGCAGTCGTTCCAGTCCGCCCGGCCGATCAGCGGCAGGCCGTGCGGGCCGAGCCGGCCGAGGGTGTAGCCGAGGGCGCGTCGCAGATGCTCGTAGAACGTCGTCTCGGTGCCGGGCAGGTTGTCGTACGGCACGGGCTCGTCGAGCACCGGCGCGTCACCTGTCTCCTTTAGGTAGGCCGCTGCCGCCAGGATCAGCCACAACGGGTCGTCGTTGAACCCCGAGCCGATGCCGTCGTTCCCCCGCTTGGTGAGCGGCTGGTACTGATGGTACGCACCACCGGTCGCGAGCTGGGTGGCCGCCAGGTCGAGCAGGCGCTCGCGGGCGCGTGCCGGGCGCAGGTGGACGAAGCCGAGCAGGTCCTGGTTCGAGTCCCGAAAGCCGAGCCCGCGGCCGATGCCGGACTCGTAGAGCGAGATCGATCTGCTCAGGTTGAACGTGACGAGGCACTGGTACGGGTTCCAGATGTTGACCATCCGGTTCGTGTCCTCGTCGGGCGTGGCCACCTCAAGGACCGAGAGGAGCTCGCCCCAGTGCGACCGAAGGGCGTCGAAGGCCTCGTCCACCACGTCGGTGCGCAGCCAGTGGTCGATGACCGGCCGGACCCGCCGCTTGTTGAGCGTCACGGAGCCAGGAGGGTCGAACTTGTCCTCCGCCGGGTTCTCGGCGTAGCCGAGGAGGAAGACGACCTCGGCACTCGCCGAGGGGGCGAGGTCGAGCCGGACGTGGTGCGAGCCGATCGGCGCCCAGCCGTGGGCGATCGAGCCGGAGCTCCGGCCCTCCTCGACGGCGAGCGGCCGCTCCCAGCCCCGGTAGGGGCCGAGGAACGCTTCCCGCTGGGAGTCGAAGCCCGCGAGCGGCTCCGAGCAGGCGAAGTAGGCGAAGTGATCGCGCCGCTCCCGGTACTCGCTCGTGTGGAAGACGACCCCGTCCTCCACCTCGACCTGCCCGACGGAGAGATTGCGCTGGAAGTTCGTCGCGTCATCCTGGGCGTCCCACAGGCAGAATTCGACCGAGGAGAACAGCGACAGCGAGACGGGAGCGTCGCGCTCGTTCGTGACCGCCAGCCGCCAGACCTCCAGGTCCTCGCCGAGGGGCACGAAGTAGAGCGTCTCGGCGCGCACCCCGCCCCATGAGGAGGCGATGCGGGTGTAGGAGAGCCCGTGCCGGCACTCGTAGTCGTCGAGCTCGCGCCGTGTCGGCTGCCACGTCGGCGACCAGAACGCGCCGGAGGCGTCGTCGCGCAGGTAGAGGTACCGCCCCCCGACGTCGGCAGGGGCGTTGTTGTACCGGTAGCGGGTCAGCCGGCGCAGGCGCGGCGTCGCGGAAGAACGAACAGCCTCCCGCGGTGTTCGACACGAATCCGAAGTACTCCTCGGTCCCGAGGTAGTTGATCCACGGCGTCGGCGTGTCGGGACGGGTGATCACGTACTCGCGGCGCTCGTCGTCGAAGTGCCCGTAGCTCAGCTCTTCTGCTCCTCGCGGGACGCGACGGCTCGGCCCGCGCCCCCGTCCACCGGGCCCGGCGGGGCGGTGGGCACCGTCCTGCGGGCGCGGCGGGGGGGTCAGGCGGAGGCGGTCCGCGGGCCGGGGCCCGGTCAGCTCACTTCCGCCCTGGGACGTGACACGAGGTGGGCGGGCCCGACCCCCACCGGGAGCCGCCCGGGCCCCGCGGTACTGGCGGGGTCGCGGGCTCGGCGGCGCTGACGCACCGGCGCCGTGCGGCCCCGCCGCGCCGGGCTGGGCGATCGACGCCGCAGGCGATTGCGGCCTTCTCTTCGAGCTCGAGGCCGTCGAGCCTCGCCTCAACTGCGTGCACCATCGTTCCATCCTCCAACTGCCGCCCGGGACAGGTCGTATCGGTCCGCCGGAAGGGCGGCGTCACCCACGGGGCCCGGTCGCCCGCCCGGAAAGGCTCCAGGCGGGGACCGTCCTCTCAGTGGTCGGGGCTCTCCCCCGACTTGTAGGTTGTTGGCGGCCGGCCAGACACGCACCCCGAAGTGGGACTGGCCAGCCGCCACGGCTCCCGGGCGCCTCAAGCCGTGCTAGGGCCGAAGGGCACTGCCGGGAGCTGCCCCCGCTCCCCGCTCCCGAAAGGGAGCGGGGAGCGGACCGCCGATCAGCTGTTCGGCGAGAGGTGGAGCACGACGACCTCGTTCGTCGGCGTGTTGGGGCTGCCCGACTCGTACTGGTTGGTCGCCGACGGCCAGCCGCTGAACGCCGCGGTGTTGTACTCGTCGAAGGCCGCGCCGTAGGTCGTCGGGATGACCGGCAGCTCGGTCGCCACGTACTGCTCGATCGGGCCGAGGTCGGTACGCTGCTGGGCGATGGTCGTGGCGCTCCCGAGCTTCGCGAGCGCGCGGTTCATCGCCGCGTTGTCGAGGCGCTCGTAGTCACCCGCCGCCGTCTTGGCGTTCTTGCCCGACGAGAGCGAGCTGTTCAACCAGTAGTTGTACAGCTGGTAGGCCGAGATTCCCGAGTACCCCCAGCGGATGGCCAGCTGGAAGTCACCGTCGCCGAGGTCGCTGCTCCATGCCGGGACCGACGTGCCGACGAACGTCGCCTGGATCCCGACGTTGCGGAGCTCCTTCGCGATGAGCGTGGCGTCAGCGGCGTAGTCGCTGTAGCTCGCCGGCTCGATGATCTCGAGCGAGATCGTCTTGCCCGCCTTGGTGTGGAAGTACCCGTCCTTGCCCAGCACGTAGCCGGCCTTCTTGAGGATCGCCTGCGCGGCGGCCTTGTTCGGGCTCTGGTTGAGCGCCGAGGTCTTGGCCGGCAGCGTCAGCAGCCCTTGGAAGTTCGGCAGGACGAGACCGCTGGCGTTGGTCGCGGGAGGCTCGAAGCCCGACTCACCCTGCGACGCGATCTGCGTGCGGTTGATCGCGAGGCTGATCGCCTGGCGCACCGGCAGCTGGTTGGTCGGGAACTTGTCGAGGTTCGGGTAGAGCGTGTTCGTGTTGACCCCCTTGAACCACACGCGGTGGCTCTTGCTGCTCCCCACGAACGCCTTCTGCAGGCCGGTGATGAAGTTCCCCGCCCAGTCGAGCTGGTTCGTGTCGAGCTCGGACAGCGCTGTCGCCGCGGAGGAGATCGTCGGGAAGGAGACCTCACCGACCTTCGGGGTGCCGCCCCAGTACAGGGGATTGGCCTTCAGCGTGAAGCCCTCAGGAGTGAAGTTGTCCAGGGTGTACGGCCCGGAGCCCACCGGGGAGGCGTCGAGGTACGTACCCGGGTCCCCGACGCTGCTCCAGATCGACTGGGGCACGATGTACACGCTCGCCACCAGCTGCAGGTTGGCGTACTGCGACGACGAGAAGTCGACCGTCACGTTGTCCCCCGACACGGTCGCACCCGTGATCGGGAGACCGTTGACGTTCACGTCCGGGTACTGCTTCAACAGGTTGTACGTGAACGCGACGTCGCTCGGCGTGAGCGCGCTGCCGTTCGACCACTTCACGCCGGAACGGATCGCGAAGGTGATCGACGTGCCCCCGCTGCCCCACGAATACGCGGTCGCGAGCCAGTTGTACGGTGCCTTCAAGGGCTGGGCCACGTTGAACTGGAGCAGCGGCTCGTAGATCAACGAGGTCGCGCCGACACCGGTCTGGTTCGAACCGGTGAGGAACGGGTTGAAGCTGTCGGTGAACGAGCTCTCCTGGCTCGACTCCATGGTCAGCACGGAGGTCGAGCTTGCCGAAGCGCTCGACGCCGCCGGGCCAGCCACGCCGCCGGCGAGAAGACCAGCGGTGATGAGGCCCGAAGCGATGACCGCTCCCAGCCCCTTCGCTTTGGTCCATTTGTTCATAGGTGTTGAACCTTTCTCTGCGTAATGCTCCCCATTTGGTGCCCGCCGGCCGGACTGGCCGGCGTCAAGCTCTCATGCACTCATCCCCCTCCTGCCTGTTGTCCGACATGACATCTGGTGCGGCGACGTCGAGCCGCCAGCAGGCCGCCGCCCGTCGCGGCCCGATCGCCACGAGGGGCGGCGCCTCGCGCCGGCACCGCTCGTCGGCCAACGGGCAACGGGCGCTGAAGCGGCACCCCTTCACGCTCGCTAGGGCGCTCCCCGCCTGGCGGGCCGAGACCTTTGTGCCCGTCCGCAGCGTGCTGCCGAGCGCATCCGGGTCCGGTGCGGAGGCCACGAGGAGCTGGGTGTAGGGGTGCGCCGGGCGCTGGGTGAGCTCCTCCGACGGCCCGCGCTCGACGATCTCACCGGCGTACATCACGAGCGTCTCGTCGGCGAAGTAGCGGGCCGACGCGATGTCGTGGGTGATGTACAGCACGGCGAGGTCCCGCTGCTGGCGCAGCCCGTCGAGCAGCGCGAGGACCTCGAGACGAATGGAGACGTCGAGCATCGAGACCGGCTCGTCCGCGAGCAGGACGCGGGGATGCGCGGCGAGCGCGCGCGCGATCGCGACCCGCTGGCGCTGGCCGCCCGAGAGCTCGTGCGGGTACTTCGCCAGGTACTGCTGCGCCGGCTTCAGCTCCACCTCGGAGATCACCCGCACGATCTCGGTCTCGACCGCGGCACGTCCCTTCGTCCCGCGTTGCAGCCGGACCGGGCGCTCGAGGTGGTAGCGGACCGTGTGCACCGGGTTGAGGGAGGCGAACGGGTCCTGGAAGACCATCTGCACATCGCGCTTGTAGGACCGGAACGCCTTGCGGTGGTCGAGGTGCATCGCCCGTCCGTCGAGGCGCACCTCACCGCTCGTGAGCTCATCCTGGCCGGCGAGCAGGCGCGCCACGGTCGACTTGCCCGACCCGCTCTCCCCGACGAGGGCCACGACGGCGCCGCGGTAGAGCCCGAACGAGACGTCGCTCACCGCGGCGAGCACCGCCGCGTCCCGGCGGCGCCCGAGGCGGAAGTCCTTGCACAGCTGCACGGCCTCGAGCACGAGGGCACCGCGGTCCGCGGCCGGGGAGCGGATCGCGACCGGCCCGCCGGACCGTTCCTGGCGCTCGGGCGCCTGGCCGCTCACTGGTCCACCGCTCCGGTGCCGCCCGCTTCGTCGGGCGAGACGAAGGGGCAGCTCGAGACGTGCGACTGGTCATCCGAACCGCCGACGGGGGCGAGCCGCATGTCCACCTCGAGGCATGCTGGGGTGGCGAAACCGCAACGCGGGACGAACGGGCAGCCCTCCAGCGGGCTGCGCAGGTCCGGGGGCGAACCCGGGATGCCGGCGAGCTCGCGGCGCGGGCCGCGCAGCGACGGGAACGAGTTGAGCAATCCCCGCGTGTACGGGTGCGCCGGCCGCTTGTGGAGGTCCGCGGCGCTCGCCACCTCCACGAGCTGGCCCGCGTACATCACGGCGATGCGGTCGGCGAGCTCGAGGAGCAGCGAGAGGTCGTGGGTGATGAAGAGGATCGAGAAGCCGAGACGCTCTTTGAGCTCGACGATCTGGGACAGGATCTCGCGCTGGACGACGACGTCGAGCGCCGTCGTCGGCTCGTCCATGATGACGATCTCGGGATCGACGGCGAGCGCCATGGCGATCATCACTCGTTGGCGCATGCCGCCCGACAGCTCGTGCGGATAGCTCGCCAGCCGGTCGCGGGGGATGCCGACAAGATCGAGCAGCGACGCCGCTCGCTCGTGCGCCTCGTCCCTCGGGAGGCGCAGGTGCGCGTCGATCACGTCGACGAGCTGGTCGCGCACCCGAAGCACCGGGTTCAACGCGTTCATCGCGCTCTGGAACACGATGGCGATCTCCCGCCAGCGCAGGGCGCGCAGCTGCGCCGCTGACTGATCGAGCACCTCGACGCCGCCCGGCTCGACCCGCCTGCCGCGATAGATCACGCTGCCGGCCGTGATGACCGCGGGCGGACGCAACAACCGGCACGCGCCGTACGCCAGCGTCGACTTGCCCGAGCCGCTCTCGCCCGCCAGGCCGACGACCTCCCCGGGACGCAGCGACAGGTCGACGTCGTGGACCGCACGCACGCCGCTGCCGGTCGCGAGGTAGGTGATCGAAAGCCCGCGGATCTCGAGCACTGGCAGGGCCTCGGCGGGGGGGGCCGGACGACCCGTCGCGGCGGCGGCTGCCCGCGACGCCGCCGGCGCGGCGCCGGAGCCAACGGCCCGGGTCACGCCGCTCCCCCGCCGTGAGGCCGGATGCCGGCGAGGTGCCGCGGACGACGCGACTCGCGCAGTACTCGAGTGGGCTCGGGCAGTCGCCAGGCCCGACCCCCGATGCGCTTCTTGCTGGCGGCGGCCCGCAGCCGCGGGCTGCCGAGCTCGTCGAGGCCGAAGTTCATGAGGACGAGGCCCATGCCGAACAGCGCCACGCAGATCCCGGGCGGCGCGTACCACCACCAGGCACCGACTTGGATCGCATCCTGGTTCTGGACCCAGTAGAGCATCGTCCCGAGGCTCCAGCTCGACCCGCCGACGCCGAATCCGAGAAAGGCCAGGCCGACCGAGCTGAGCACCGCGTAGAGCACCGTTCCGACGAAGCTGGCGGCGATGAGGCTGACCTCGTTCGGCAGGATCTCGAAGAAGATCAGGCGCCAGGTGTGCTCGCCGGTCTCCCTCGAGGCCGCGACGAAGTCGCGGCTGCGCAAGGAGAGGGTCTGGGCCCGGATCACCCGGGCGCCCCACGGCCAGCCGAGCAGGCTCAAGATGAAGGCGATGACGACGTTGCCCGCGGTCGGCAGGTAGCCGAAGATCACGATCAGCAGCGGGAGCGCAGGCAGCACGAGGAAGACGTTGCTGAGCAGCGAGAGGCCCTCGTCGGCGAAGCCGCCGAGAAAGCCGGCCGAGACCCCGACGACGACGGAGAGGAACGTGGCGATGACGCCGGCGAGCAGGCCGATGAACACCGTCGAGCGCGTCCCGACGAGCAGCTGGGAGAGGACGTCCTGGCCGGTCGAGGTCGTGCCGAGCAGGTGCGCGGTGCTCGGCGCAGTCGCGCCCGTGGCGGTCGCGATCGTCGCCGTGTAGTCGTACGGGGCGAGGTAGGGACCGGCGATGGCGACGAAGGCGAAGACGCCGATGAAGATCGCGCCGACCCGCGCCTTCGTCGGCAGGGCGCGCCAGGCGGCCCGGGCTCCGGCCCGTGTCGCCGTCACTGCCTGCGCGAGCCGTGCGAGCGCCATCAGTAGGCCGCCTGCCGACGTGCCCGGGGGTCGGCCACCACGTAGACCGCGTCCGCGATGAGCGACGCCGCGAGCACGGCCAACGCGATGACGAGGAAGACGCCCTGCATCAGCGGTCCGTCGTCCGAGGTGACGGCGTTGTAGAGGAGCTGGCCGACACCTGGGTAGGAGAAGACGATCTCCATGATCAAGGCGCCGGCGATCACGAAGCCGAGCGAGAGCGCGAATCCTGCGATGTTCGGGAGGATGGCGTTGCGGGCCGCGTAGGTGAAGACGACCCGACGCGATGAGAGGCCCTTGGCCTGGGCGGCGAGGACGTAGTCCTCGCCGATGGTCGTGATCATGACGTTGCGCATCTGGAGCATCCAGCCGGCCATCGAGGTCACGACGAGCGTGATCGCCGGGAGCAGCGAATGGTCGACGGCGCTCATGATGAACGACCAGTGCCAGCCTTCGGCGAGCCCGTTGCTGAAGCCCCCAGCGATCGGGAAGACGTGCCAGTGCAACGCGAAGGCGTCGATGGCGAGCAGCGCGAGGAAGAAGTACGGCGTCGCCTGGAGGAAGGTGAGCATCGGGAGCAGCTGGTCGAGCCAGCCGCCGCGGCGCCAGGCGGCCAGGATGCCGAGCAGCGTCCCGACGACGAAGCTGACGACTGTCGCGGTCCCGACGAGGATGAGCGTCCAGGGGATCGACTGGCCGATGAGGGTCGACACCTTCGCGGGGTACTGGCTGAGCGAGGTGCCGAGATTTCCGTGGAGGAGGTCGCCGAGGTAGCTGAAGTACTGCCGGACGATCCCGCCGTTGTGCTTGCCGACCCCGAGCAGCACGTCGAGGGCGTGCTCGGCCGCGGGCTGCAGCGCGGGGTACTTGCCCATCATCACGGTCACGGCGTTGCCCGGGATCAGGCGCGGGATGAGGAAGTTGACCGTCACCGCAACCCAGGCCGCTACGACGTAGAAGACGAGCCGCCTCGCGACGAACGCCACGGCCGAACTACACCTTGCCCGCAGGCCGCGACGACGGGTCGCAGCCGCAGCTGGCCCGGACGACGAGCTCGGTGGGGAGCACGATCTCCCTGCTCGGCAGCGCCGTGCCGCGCGCCACGTCGAAGAGGCTCGTGACGGCCGTGGCGCCGAGCTCTTCGGCGGGCTGACGAACGGTGGTGAGCGCAGGGCTCAGATCAGCGCGAGACGACGATGTCGTCGAAGCCGGTCACCGCCACGTGGCCCGGCACGTCGATGCCGTCCTCGGCGAACACGCTCAGGACGCCCACGGCCATCTGGTCGTTCATGCACAGCAGGGCCCGGGGTAACGGCCCTCCCGCCCGGACGATGCTCCGTGCGATGCGCCGCCCGCTCGAGGCGCTGAAGTCCCCGGTCCAGGTGCCGACGATCCTGACCCCGAGCGTGGCAGCAATCTCCTCGACCGCGTGCCAGCGGACGGTCGCGTCCGGGCTGGAGACCGGGCCGCGCACGATGCCGAGCTCGGTGTAACCGTGCCGCTTCACGAGGTGCTCGACGAGCAGCCGCGTCCCGCCGACGTTGTCGATCCGGACCACGATCTCGTTGCCCTTCGGGCTGTCCCAGGCGAGCGCCACGACCGGATGCCGGGCCGCCAGCCACGCCATTGCCTCCTCGCTGACCGCGCGGTCGACGATGACGAGGCCGTCGGTTCGGCCGACCATCTTCTTGGCGGCCTCCCACCCGGACCGGGGCCGGATGCTCACGAGCAGGAGCGCATAGCCGCTGCGCTGGGCCGAGCGCTCGGCGCCGCGGATCACCGCGTCGACGAAGAGCAGGCTCTCGTGCTCCTCGGCAGCTTGCGCGACGTTCGGGGTCCGGGTCGCGACGACGACGCCGATCGTCTCGGTCGAGCCGTAGCTGAGACCTCTGGCCGTGCCGTTCGGCACGTAGCCCAGCTCCTCGACCGCAGCGAGCACCCGATCCCGCGTGGCCTGGCTGAGACCGGACTTGTCGTTCAATGCCCGCGAGACGGTGGCGATGGAGACGCCCGTCCTCTTGGCAAGGTCGTAGATCGTTGGAGCCCGCACCCCATCCCCCCAACGTAAGCGCTTACAAGTAAGCGCTTACGTAACCGGATAGTAGGCACCCACTGCCTGCCTGTCAATGGACCGTCCCGGACCGGGCCGCCCCGTGCACGGAGACGAAACCTACGGTCGAGATCGTCCGGCGCGGCCGTCGCTCACCTCGACGTCCGGCGTCAGGTGCGGCCTCGGCCGCGAGGAGCGCTCATCGTCACCTGCTCAGCCGGCAACGTCGCCGGTGCGCGGCCTCGTGCGCCTCGCGGGAACGTCGCCCGTCACGCGTGAGCGGCCGGCGGGTCGATTCGGGCCTTCAGCCGCCCGACGTGCGGGAGCGCCCCGCAGAGGCCTCACGCGCCGCCGCGCCGCCGGAGCGCCGGCGTCGCGCTTGGTGCGCGATGCGGGCTCAATCCCTTCCCAGAGCGGGCGCAGGTCGTCGGCGAGGCGATGCAGCTCCTCCAGGTGGAGCGCGGTCAGGCCCTCCAACGCCGCCTCCCCCGCGGCGCTCAACCGCAGCCGGACCACGCGCCCGTCCTTGTCGTCGGGGACCCGCCGCACGAGACCGGCCGCCTCCGCGCGCTGTACGAGGCCGACGACGCTGTGGTGGCGCAGCAGCAGCTGCTCGGCGACGTCGCCGATCGTCGGGCCCCGGCCGTCGGGAAAGCCGCGGACGACGAGGAGCAGCTGGTGCTGCGCGGGGGTCAGGCCCGCCTCCTCGGCCCGGTCGCTGCTCCAGCGCAGGAAGCGTCGGAGGCCCGTCCTCAGCGTGAGCAGCCGCTCGTACTCGGCATCGCCGAGCTTTTCGCGCGTCACATGTCTAATCCTATGCCGTCAGACGCCTGCGATATCGGGCGCGACGCGGTGCGTCGCGGCGCTCCTCCGCACTGCGCCGGTGCACCGCCGGCCTCCCCTCGCCCATGGCCCCGGGCGCCGAGCCCGGTGTTCTGGACGAGAACAGCGCGGGCTCACCGACGGGCGTGACGGCGACGCTCGGAGTACCGTGCGGACGCCTCCCGAGCGGGCAGGCAGCGACTGGCGCCGAGGCGCCGGGCGACCCCCTCGGAGGAGGTGCGCCGGAGATGCAGCGGTGGGAAGGCCGGGCACGACGGCGCTTCGGTGCGCGACGCTTCCAGCCCGTCGCGTCCTCCACCGGCCGTTAGCATGCCGCCCCGCGGGCCCGGCGGCACTGTGCCGCGTGGCGGGCCGATCCCGGGACAGTTCGTGCTACGCGAGGCGGCGCCTCGGGACGCCCGGAGCGTCGCCGAGCTCCACGTCTGGGCATCACGGGAGGCGTCGCGCTCGGTCGCTGCCGCGGACGCCGTTGAGGCTCCCTCGGTCGACGAGCGGGAGTCGCGCTGGAATGAGCACCTCGCACTGCCTCCCGGCGACGACCACTTCGTGCTGGTGGCGGAGGAGCACGGGACCGGCGACGTCGCCGGCTTCGTCGCCGGTGGCGGAAGCCGTGACCCTGACGGCAAGGGTGACGGCGAGATCTACGCGCTCTACGTCGACCCCGGCCGGTGGCGGCACGGCGTCGGTCGCCTGCTGCTCACGGGCGCGCTCGCCGCCCTGGCGGACGCGAGCTTCGCCTCCGCGACGCTGTGGATCCCCGAGGCCGATGTCGCAGCCCGCGCCTTCTGCGAGGCCCTCGGGTGGGCGGAGGACGGGCGGTGTCGGACGGCGGAGTTCGGCGCGTCCGGACTGGTAGAGACGCGTTACCGGCGCCGGCTCTGATGCTGCGGCGCCCGAGACCGCTCCAGCGGTGCACGGCGCCCGGCCGCGACGACGGCCGTCCGAGCTTCAGGCCGCGCCCTGCTGGTCGCGTGGCGGCCGAGCCGTGCGCGCGGTCGGCGCCCCGGCCGTCACCGTCTGCACGGTGACCCTGCCACCGAAGGCGCCCGTGCCGGGCTCGGTCGAGGCCAGCGAGCCGTGATCGCGGGTGACGCGGACGACCGCGGCGGCAACGACCTGCCGTCCCTGCGCGCCCTCGGTGCCGGCCAGCCGGCCAGCTCGGGGCCGGGTCGTTCGGACCCGCCGCACCCGCGGCCCGCGCTCGGTCGCGGCCGGCAGACGGCCCGCCAGCGTCGGGCGTCCCGGGGCGCCGATCACCTCGGGCGGTCGGCGCACGTCTCGCGCATCCTGCCGACCGTCAGCCATCGTGACCACGGGCAACTCCTCGCTCTCGCTCGTCCGGCACGCGCCCGCCGGTACGGTGGCTACAGGCTGAGAGGTAGCTACCCGGGCGTCGAGGCGGGGAAACTTGCTTGCTACCCGCGCGCCGAGGCCGAGAAACCCCTCCGGGGAGACCGGCGACGGGCCCGACGGCGCAAGCGCTGCCGCCGGTCCGTACCAGGTTGGCGGCACGCGAGGTGGCGCGTGCGGTCTACCGTGGAGGCACACAACCACGCACGGGCGGCCAGCACGTTAGGCGGCGGCGAGGGTTGGGGCGCTGGGCTGCGTTGGATGCGAGATCGACCCTAAGGGAGATGCACGAGATGGACGACCTATTCCAGGTGTCCGCACAAGCACGCGAGGGAGTCACGGTCGTGACGGCAGCAGGCGAGGTCGACGTCTCGACCGCCCCGGAGCTGCGAGCCATGCTGCAGGACGCGAGCGAGGGAGCCATCGTCGTCGACCTGTCGCAGGTCACCTTCCTCGACTCGACCGGCCTCGGCGTCCTCGTCGCCGCCTCCAAGCGCGGCGACGTGCGCCTCGTGGTGACGCGCCCGCAGATCACGAAGGTCCTGGAAGTGACCGGGCTCTCCGAGGTCTTCTCCGTCTTCTCCACCGTCGAAGAGGCGATCGCGAAATGACCGTCCCTGCGAGCAGTGGCGAGGGAACCATCTCGCCCCATCCGGCGGCCGCGCGCCACCAGGGCAGTGCGGCGGACCGCGTCGAGCTCGTGCTGCCCGTGCGGCCCGAGCTATGGCTGCTCGCCCGGATGAGCGCGAGCGCGATCGCCTCACGCCTGGACTTCGGCGTGGACGCCGTCGAGGACCTCCGCTTGGCGATCGACGAGCTGTGCAACTCCTGCGCGCTCGGCGCCCTCGCAGAGAGCCGGCTGAGACTCGACTACACCTGGGACGACGACGCGATCCACGTCGCCTGCTCGGTCGCCCCGGTCACCGAACACGCGCTGTCTCGCGACGGGCCCCTCGACCCCCTGGAGCTCTCCGAGCGGATCCTCGAGGCACTCGTCGACGAGCACGAGATCGGCGACATCAAAGGTGGGCAGCGGCGGGGATGGTTGACCATTCGCCGGTCGCTTGCGGACTGATGTCGAGCACGTCAGAACGGGTGGCTTCGATCGACGACAAGCTGAGGGAGTACTCCCGATCGCGCGACCGAGCGCTTCGCGACGAGATCATCGAGACTCACCTGGACCTCGTGCACCAGCTCGCCCGCCGGTTCGTGAAGCGCAGTGAGTCCTACGACGATCTGGTGCAGGCTGGTTCGATCGGCCTGATCAAGGCGGTCGACGGCTTCGATCCCGATCTCGGCTTCGAGTTCGCCGCCTACGCCTCGAAGACCATCGTCGGGGAGCTGAAGCGGCACTTCCGCGACAAGGGCTGGTCCGTCCGCGCGCCGCGCCGGGTGCAGGAGCTCTACCTGAGCCTCGGCCAGGTCGTCGACGACCTCTCCCAGAGCCTCGGCAGGACCCCGACCGTGAACGAGCTCGCCGAGGCGACCAGTGCGTCGGAGGAAGAGGTCCTCGAGGCGCTCGAAGCCGGGCACGCCTACCGCTCGGCGTCGCTCGACACGCCCGGGCCGGAGGGCGAGCCCCTCACCAGCCGGCTCGGGGAGGTCGACGAGGCGTACACGAAGATCGACGAGCGCGACATCCTGCTCCCGCACATCGCGGAGCTTCCCGAGCGGGAGCGATACATCCTGCACCTCCGCTTCGTCGACGACCTCACGCAGTCCGAGATCGCGGAGCGTGTCGGGATCAGCCAGATGCACGTGTCGCGACTTCTCGCACGTAGCCTGGCGAAGCTCCACGAGGCCTACGGCGAGGACTGAACGAAGACTCCGTCAGGCGGAGGCGGCCGTTCAGGCCTTCTCCCCGACGTCGAGCTCGAACCAGACGCGCTTGCCACTGTCCTGCGTGGGCCCGACGCCGTCGACGCCCCATGCGGTGGCAAGCGAGTCGACGATGAGCATGCCCCGGCCGTTCTCCCGATCGGCGCTCGGCGGCTGGAGGGTCGGGCGCGCCGGGTCGTCGTCGGAGACCGCCACCCGCAGCATCTTGCCGTCGAGGTCGAGATCGAGACGGAGCTCGGAGCCACCGTGGACGATCGCGTTCGTCACGAGCTCACCCGCGAGGAGCACGGCGGTCTCCACCATCTCGGCGGGCCTGCCGCGCAGCTCCTCGCGGACGACCACGCGTGCCTCTCGCGCCGCCCGCTTGCCGCTCAGCGATCGACTCGTCCTGACCATCTCACGTCTCACATCCCGACCACCATGGGGATCTCCGATGTCGCGTGCGACACCGTCCTGCGGCGGGGACGAAGCCTCATGCAGTACCTACGGCACGATCGACCGTGTATTGGACCGAAATGCCTCGGGCCCGTGCTGCGAACGGTTCATGCCCTGAATGCCCCGATTCACTCCTGCCGGCGACGGCGGCTCCGGCCGTGCCGGGTGCCGCGCGCTGGAAGCGGCGCCGCGAACCCCGACGCCGCGAGCTGCCGGACGTCGCTGCGAACCGACCGCCACGAGGGGAAATGCGTTTCGCAACCGCCTTACCCGGGTAGTTGACTGCCAGGACAGCTGACGAGGGCCGGGGGCGCGTGCCGGACAGGGCACGCGCCCCGTCTGGTCAGCAACGAGCGCGAGCGGCGAAAACGCGAGCGGCAGGGAGGAAATAGTCGATGCACCTGGTGCGACGTACCCGCGGCGTGGCTCGGCTGGGCCTCGAGGCGGGGTTCGGCGCGGTCGCGGCCTACCTCTTCGACCCCGAGCAGGGCGAGGCACGCCGAGCGCGGGCCGCGCATGCCGCGCGTTCGCTTGCCACCGGTGTCCGCCACCGCCAAGAGCACGAGCGCGTGCGGCCTGCCTGGGAGGAGCTCCTCAACGCGGCCGCGCAGCAGCACGTGCGGCTGGGAGCCGCCAACCTCCGCGTCGTCGGCGGACGCGCCAGCTGAGGCCCGCCGGGGTTCGCTGACCCCGTGGCCTGAGCCCTTCGCGTTGCCGGCGCTCGGGCGTGGGATTGCTGCATCAAGCAGGACCAGACGTCGAGGGCCACCGGTGCTCCGTTCGGCCCCTGCCTCACAGCCATAGAGATCGCCCGGGCGACGCCACGAGCTCCCCGCCCGAGCGGACGGGACCCGCGTTCGTCGGAGGCGCGGGTTCCGTCGCGTCAACACCCCCGGCGCATCGTCGGCGGGTGTGACGCACGAACCTGCCCGACAGGGACCGCCGCCGGGCGGCTGCGGAGAGGCCAGCGCGACCGGAGCCCGGGGGGTGCGCGTTTGGCTGCTGCCGGAGGTCGGCTCTCACGGCGCGTGCCGTCCCCGGCGCTCCCACCGCCGCCGAGACCGGCACCAAACCGCACCCGACCGCGGTGGGCTCGCCCCTCCGCCCGAGGGGACGCGCAGGGCAACGGGGACGCGGCAACGGGCAGCGTCGGCCGGATGGCGCGGGCGCCGGCGCGACTCGGCGGCACCCGGCGCGAGGTGGACCGGCCGCCGGACGCGCCACAGCCCGGGCGGGGGGTGCCCGGGCTGTGTGCTGCGACCTCGCGAGCTGCCTCGAGGGGGGGATCGGGACGCTCAGCGAAGAGGCCTAGGTCAAGGATACGGGTAGCCGAGCCGTCTGCGCGCGTCTTGGGCGAAGAGCAACAGACCTGCAACGTTACGGCTACCCGCTGCCGCGCCCACGTTCATCCACGCGTCACCCCACGGCATGAAAGTGCGTCGACTGCCAGCTCGCCCACAGCTCCGAGCCGCCCCTTCCGGGCGCGGCCCGGAAGGGGCGGCGGCTGGTGGAGGGTGGGGCCGCACTTCCTGCACGCCGCTGCGGCCAATCCGAGCGGATCACCGTCCATGCATACGGCATGGCGCGGCGCTCGACAACGCCGCGGCACCCCGCCCCGGGCGAGCCTTCCGGGGAGATTGGCCGACCCCCGCCCCCGGGCCTGCACCCGGAGCGGGGGTCGATCGAGCCGCGCGCTGCACGATCGCGCGCCACGAGCTTCACGGTGCGGCTCGCCCCACCTGAGGCGCGCCGCCGGCGCCGCGCGCCCCATCGGGCGCGCCATGGCGGGGGCACCCGCAGCTCGCCCGCACGACGAGCTCGGTCGGGAGCACCTCCAACATCGTCGGAAGGGACGGGTCGGCGATGCGCTCGAACAGGCGCGACGACGCCCGCTCGCCGAGCGCCCGCATCGGCTGACGGACCGTGGTGAGCGGTGGCTCCCACAGGGCACCCGGATAGATGTCGTCGAAGCCCACCACCGCGACGTCCTCCGGCACGCGGACGCCGGCGGCGGTGAGCGCGCGGATCACGCCGATCGCCATCTGGTCGTTGCCGCACACGATCGCGTCGACGGTGCCGTCCTCGAGACGGGCCAGGACTGCGCGTCCCGCGAGCTCACCGCTCGCCGCGCTGAACACGCCTTCGAAGCTGCCGGCACTCGTCGTTCCCGGGTGCGCCACGAGCACCTCGTCGAACGCCGCGCTGCGCTCACGGGCGTCGGGCGCCTCGCTCGGACCGGCAACGAGGAACAGGCGCGTGGCACCGTGCACCTCGATGAGATGGCTGACGAGCGCGACGGTCCCGGCGCGGTTGTCGGCAGCCACGACATCTGCCCCTGACTCGTCGCGCGCTCCGGCGAGGACCACGGTCGGCACCCTCCCCGCGAGGCGGCCGAGAAGCGGGGTGGGCACGATCCCCTCGGCGATCAGCAGACCGTCGACCTTGCCCGAAAGTGTCCGCAGCCGGCCGAAGGCTTCCTCGCCGGCGCGCACGAACGAGATCAGCACCGACCAGCCCCCCGCGGCGCGGTCGCTTCGACGCCGCGCAAGATCTCGTCGGCGAAGAGCAGGCTGGCGCTCTCGACGTCGGACTCCGGCGCGGGTCGTTCGACACCGACGAGACCGATGACCTCCTTGCGCCGCCTCGAGAGGCTCTGGGCCGCCCCGTCGGGGACGTAGCTGAGCTCGTCGATGACGCCCTGGACCCGGTCGCGCGTGGACTGGCGGACGCGATCGTGCCCGTGGACGACCCTCGAGACCGTGGCCGTCGAGACGCCGGCGACCCGTGCGACGTCATAGAGCGTTGCCAGAGCGAAGCTCCGATCCCCTCGGGGGCTCGCGCGCCCGGCAGGGGCTGCGTCGTCGCCGCCGGTTGCCGACTGCCCGATCTCACCGCTTACATCTGCATGTCTAAGCGCTTACACTAAAGACCGCCCGGCGAGCCGTCAAGGTCCGGCGCGCCAGGCCCACCGCCCGGTGCGGAGAGCGTTATCCGCCGCTCGAGGAGGCAAGCCGTATGACCACGACACCACCGGGCGCCGCCGCGGAGACGGTGCTTGCCTTCCCTCCGGGCTTCGTGTGGGGCGCTTCGACGGCCGCCTACCAGATCGAGGGCGCTGCTCACGAGGACGGGCGCGGACCGTCCGTCTGGGACACCTTCAGCCACACGCCCGGCAAGGTCCGGCGCGGCGACACCGGCGACGTCGCCTGCGACGCCTACCACCGCAGCTGCGACGACCTCGACCTGATGTCCTCCCTTGGGCTGCGGGCCTACCGCTTCTCGATCGCCTGGCCGCGCATCCAGCCCACGGGCAAGGGCCCGGTGAACCAGCCGGCCCTCGACCACTACCGCTCGCTCGTCGAGGGCCTTCGCGACCGCAACATCGCCCCCGCCGTCACCCTTTATCACTGGGACCTTCCCCAGGCGCTCGAGGACGCCGGCGGTTGGCCGGAGCGCGAGACGGCCGAGCGCTTCGCCGAGTACGCCGCCATCGTCGGCGAGGCGCTCGGCGACACGGTCTCGCTGTGGATCACCCTCAACGAGCCCGAGGTCGTGGCGAACCAGGGCTACCGAACCGGCAGGCACGCGCCCGGCCTGCGCGACCCCGCCCGAGCCGCCGCCGCGACGCATCACCTGCTCCTCGCCCACGGGCTGGCCACCCAGGCGCTGCGCTCCGTGCTCCCGACCGGCACCCCCGTCGGCGTCACGCTCAACCTCACCCACGTGCGCCCGGCCGGGGACGACGCGACGGCCGCCGCCTCGGCCGTGGACGCCGAGGCGAACCGCATCTTCCTCGATCCCATCGTCGTCGGCGCCTACCCGGCCGAGGCCCGGCCCGTGCTACTCCCCCCCGACCGGCTCGTGCACACGGGCGACATGGAGCTCGTCGCCAGCCAGCTCGACTTCCTGGGCGTGAACTACTACGCCCCCACCATCGTGGGGCTGCGTGACTGGTCCGACCTGCGCCGTAACGAGCAGCCCCTCGACGGGCACCCCGGCGTCGTCACGATCCGTCCCGACGAGCTCGCTCGGACCTCGATGGGCTGGCTCGTGGACCCCGACGGGCTGCGCGAGCTGCTGCTCCGGTTGCATCGCGACGCGCCCGGCCTGCCGCTCTACATCACCGAGAACGGCTGCGCCGCCGACGACTACGTCGATCCGGAAGGTGGCGTCGACGACGACGAGCGCATCCGCTACGTGCACGACCACCTCGCCGCGGCGCACCAGGCGATCGCGGCCGGTGTCGCGCTCAAGGGCTACTTCGTCTGGTCGCTGCTCGACAACTTCGAGTGGGCACAGGGCTACTCGCGACGCTTCGGCATCGTCTTCGTCGACTTCGGCACTCAGCGGCGCATCCCGAAGCGGAGCGCGGCGTACTACCCGCGGGTCGTCCGCGAGAATGCCCTGCTCCCGGTGGAGGCGATCGGGAGCTGAGCTCGCGCCGAGCGCTGCCCGGCGCAGGATCCCCGGATCGGGCCGTTGACGCGATTCCATCCCACTCCATCCCAGCCGAGTGCATTCCACCACTTGCGGTAGCGAATACCTGCAGGCAGGCGATCCCCCGCACCCCCGTCACGGAGGACGATGTCCCGGGGTCCTGGCGGGGAGGTTTGCCAGGGTCCTGGGAAGGAGTACTGATAGTGCCGGTGCACGACACGAGGTGGATGGGGCAGCGCGTGCTCACGGCGCACGTCGCCCCGGAAGCAGGGAGCTGCGTGTCGGGCGTTCTTTCGCCACGACCGGCCGAGCCCATGAGGTTCGCCCGGTCGGGACGCCCGCATCCCGTTGCTCCCCGCTTGTGCCGGAGCGGCCCGTCGGCCGCCTCGCCCTCGAGGTTGTGCACCGGCACGTCGGTGTGCCGCTGACCCGACTGGTACGCCCGCCGGTCCCGCGCACGGATGACGTCGCTGCGGGCACCGATCTGACGGCCTCTTGACCCTGGGCCGCCAGATCGTCGCTCGCAGCGGTGAAGGGCGATCTGTGACGCGGCAGCGACGCTCCGGGTACTCCTTCCCTCCGCCCCCTCCGGGGGACGGCGTCGCAAGGGCGGCGGCCCGAAAGGGCCGCCGCCGCGACGTCACCCTGGCCTAGACCGTCGAACCTCAGCCGAGCCCCGGCCCGTCGACCGGGCAGGCGAAACGGGCGCCGCCGCGACCGTCTCGGGGGCGCCGGCGCGGCGCCGCGTCGCGGATGCCGATGAACGATGCCAGGGCGCCGACCACACACAGGCCTGCCGCGATCGTCACCGCGGTGTGGAAGCCGGTGGAGAAGCGGGTCGCGTGCAGGTACGCATCGCCCGTCAGCCCAGCGAGGGGGGGCAGCAGCGCGACCGCCACCAGGCCCGCCAGCCGGGCGGCCGTGTTGTTCACCCCCGAGGCGACCCCGACCCGGCTGGCGTCGATCGAGGCGAGCACCGCCGAGGTGAGCGGCGCCACGGTGAGCGCGAGGCCGAGGCCGAAGACGACCACGGCCGGGAGGACACCCGAGAGGTAGGTCGCCCCCGGGCCGACGCGGCGCATCAGCAGCAGTCCCGCCGCGACGGTGAGTGGGCCGAGCGTCATCGGCAGGCGGGGCCCGATCCGGGCGGCCAGGCGGCCGGCGTTCGAGGACAGCGCCAGCAGCATCGCGGTGACGGGCAGCAGCGACGCCCCGGCATCCGCGGGCGTGTAGTGCAGCACCTGTTGCAGGTCGACGGCAAGGAGGAAGAAGGTCCCGCCAAGCACGCCGTAGACCGCGAGCGTGGTGACGTTGGCGGCGCTGAACTGGCGGGAGGCGAAGACCGCCAGCGGAAGCATCGGATGGGCGCTCCGGCGCTCGACCACGACGAACGCCACGAGCGCGACGGCCGCCAGCGCCCCCGCCGCCACCACCACGGCTCCCCCGGCCGACGCGCCCGATCCCTCGATCAGCGCGTACGTGGCGCTGGAGAGCCCGACGGTCGCGAGCACCGCGCCGGCGACGTCCACCGCCGGTGCGGCGTCCTCGCCGCGCGACTCCGGAACGTACCGGCTCGCCACGAGCACGATCAGCGCGAGCGGCAGGTTGAGGACGAAGATCAGCCGCCACGAGGCGGCCTGCACGAGCCAACCGCCGAGGACGGGGCCGATGGCCGCCGCGATGCCCCCGAGCCCGGACCAGGCGCCGATGGCACGCGACCGGTCCTCCTCGACGAAGCTCGCCTGCACGATCGCCAGGCTCGCGGGGACGAGCAGCGCGCCGCCGACCCCCTGCAGGGCGCGAGCAGCGAGCAGCGCCGCGAGATCGGGCGTGACAGCGCACAACAGGGACGCTGCGGCGAACCAGACGACGCCGATTCGCAGCACGCGGCGGCGCCCCTAGAGGTCGCCGAGCGATCCACCGAGGACCAGCAGGGCGGAGAGCGTGACGAGGTAGCCGCTCAGCAGCCACTGCAGGCCCGCGACCCCGGCGTGGAGGTTCCTTCCGATCGCCGGCAGGGCAACGTTGACCACGGTGCTGTCGAGCGCCGCCATCGACGAGCCGACGATGGTGGCGACCAGCACCCAGCGGCCGGCGCTCGTGCCGTAGCGCAAACCGTGCCGCCGAGCCTCCGTAGCGCCGCTCCCCAGTTGCGACCCGGACCGCGCCGCCGCTCAGATCGAGATCTCGGCCACCGAGTCCACGACGTGGGTCGGGCGGTACGGGAAGACCTCGATCTCGGCGCGCGACGTTACGCCCGACAGCACGAGGACCGTCTCCATCCCGGCCTCAAGGCCGGCCACGATGTCGGTGTCCATGCGGTCGCCGATCATCACCGTCGACTCGGAGTGGGCGCCGAGCTTGTTGAGCGCGTAGCGCATCATCAGCGGGTTCGGCTTGCCGATGAAGTAGGGCTGGACGTCGGTCGCCCTGCTGATCAATGCCGCCACGGAGCCCGTCGCGGGCAGCACGCCCTCGGGCGAGGGCCCGATGGCGTCGGGGTTGGTGGCGATGAACCTGGCCCCGGCGCGCACCAGCCGGATCGCCTGGGTGATCGCCTCGAAGCTGTACGTCCGCGTCTCGCCGAGCACGACGTACTCGGGGTCCGAGTCCGTGAGGACGTAACCGATGTCGTGGAGCGCCGTCGTGAGTCCGGCTTCGCCGACGACGTGGGCGGTGCCCTCCGGGCGCTGGGAGTGGAGAAACTGCGCCGTCGCGAGCGCCGAGGTCCAAAGCGACTCCATCGGGACGTCGATCCCGACCCGGCGGAGGCGGGCGCAGAGGTCGCGCCGGGTGTAGATCGAGTTGTTCGTGAGCACGAGGAACCTGCGCCCCGACTCCTGGAGGCGGGTGATGAGCTCGCCGGCGCCGGGGATCGGGTGCGCCTCGTGCACGAGCACCCCGTCCATGTCGATGAGGAACGCGTCCGGCGCGCTGCGCCAGAGTGCTCCGGGCTCGCCGCCCGGCGCGGCGCCCTCCGGCTCCCCGCTCACGCCGAGCTCCTGGGCCGGCCGGCAACCGTTCTCAGCTCCTGTGCACCGCTGGTCACCGAGGTGGGCGCCGCCCTCGACGCCGCCAGCGCCACCTCGAACCAGACCAGCTTGCCGCCGGGCACTCGGTCGGCTCCCCAGCGCGTCGCCAGGGCCTCGACGAGGGCGAGGCCCCGCCCTCCGGTCGCGCCCTGGGGCACGACCGCGAAGCGGGGCATGCGGGTGTTGGCGTCCTCCACGCCGAGCCAGATCCGCGCCGCGTCGGCGTACAGGTGCACGAGGAACGGGCTCCGGGCGTGCATCACGGCGTTGGCGGCCAGCTCCGACGCCATCACGAGCACGTCCTCGAGCACCGCCGGGTCGACGCCCGCCAGCGACTCACGGACGAGTTCGCGGATGAGGGCGGGACTGCCGGGCGTCGGAGGGAAACGATCGTAGGACTCCACCCGGGATGCCTCCGGCCGTGCGTCGCTCTGGCACCGCAGCGTACCTCCGGCACGCTTCGCAACCTGGTATTTGCCGTCGTCCTGAGAGCGGCGACGTAGTGACGACGAGCCGGGCCGTGCCCGGATGGCGCCCGGGCGTGCCGGCGGCTCGCCTGCATGCCGTTGTTGTTGCGAATGCATGACGAGGTTGCATGATCGGGTAACACTGGGGGGATGCCGGCCGCACGCTCACAGCTCGCCCATCTGTACCGGCGCGCCGGCTTCGGCGCGCTCCCCGCGGAGTTGGACCGTGCCGAGGCCCTCGGCTGGGGCGCGACGCTCGAGGAGCTCCTGGCCGGACTGAACGGCCCCGGGACCGTTGCGCCGCCGGCGGGCCTGACGTCCTTCACCGAGGCGAACCGGGGACGCGGCAACGGGTGGGACGAGTACATCAACCTCGGCGGCTGGTGGATCGAGCAGATGACGACGACCCGCACCCCCCTTCGCGAGAAGCTCGTGCTGCTGCTGCACTGCCAGTTCCCCACCGCCTACGACAAGGTGGGCTACGCCAGTCTCATGTACCGCCAGAACGTCATCTTCCGCACGCTCGGACCGGGACCGTTCAACGTGCTGACCAAGGCGGTGTCGCAGGATCCGGCGATGCTCATCTGGCTCGACACGGGCACCGACGAGAAGTACGACCCGAACGAGAACTTCGCCCGCGAGCTGATGGAGCGCTTCACGATGGGCGTCGGCACCTACACCGAGGAGGACGTCCGCCAGAGCGCCCGCGCCTTTACGGGCTGGGCGCTCGACTGGAACACCGGCAAGTTCCGCATCTACGAGTGGGACCACGACTACGGCCGCAAGCACTTCCTCGGCCACGTCGGCGACCTCTCCGGCGACGACGTGGTCGAGATCGTCACCCACACCCCCGTCTCCGCGCGCTGGGTCACCTCGCGGCTGTGGAGCTGGCTCGCCTACCCGGTCACCCCGGCCGACCCGGTCGTCGCCGAGCTGGCGCCGGGCTACGCGACCGACCTGAACGTCGCCAACCTGCTCCGGGCGATCCTCACCCACCCGCTCTTCGTCGCTCCGGCGTCACGCCAGGGGCTCGTGAAGCAGCCGATCGAGTGGGTCGCAGGGACGATGCGGGCGTTCGGGCTGAGCACGGCCTCCTTCCGCAAGCAGGGCAAGGCCGACTACCTGCACTACGTGCTCAGCCAGCTCGGCCAGGTGCCCTTCGACCCGCCGAACGTCGGTGGGTGGGGCGACAACGACTACTGGCTCTCGACCGCGGCCAGCCTCGCCCAGCTCGACTTCGCCCTGACGGTCAGCGAGGTCGCCGACCTCTCCGAGATCGAGCGCCCGCCCGTCGCGCTTCGTGCGGAGGCGCTCGCGAACCTGCTCTCGATCGACGGTTGGTCGAACGAGACGCTGGCCGCCCTCAACCACGTCCGCCACGTCACCCCCGAGCTCGTCACCTTGGGGCTCGTCTCGCCCGAGTACCTGGCGAACTGAGAGGACGCGACGATGCCCACGCCCCTGTCCCGCAGGCGCTTCCTCCAGGGAGCCGCCAGCCTCGGCGCCGCCGGTGCGCTGCACGGGACGCTCGGCTCGGCGCTCGACGCGCCCGCGCGCCCTCTCCCCGGCTGCGGCGGTGCCCCCGAGCGCCCACGCCGCCAGCTCGGCCGTCGAGCCGACGCTGGTGCTGGTCACCCTGTACGGCGGCAACGACGGGCTGAACACGGTCGTGCCGTACCAGGACCCGGCGTACGAGGCGCAGCGCGGTGCCATCGCCATCAAGCCCGACACGGTGCTCGACATCGGCAACGGGCTCGGCCTGCACCCATCGCTCGTCGGCATGAAGAGCCTCTGGGACGCGGGGAAGCTGGCGATCGTCCGGGGCGTCGGCTATCCGGACCCGAACTACAGCCACTTCGCCTCGATGGACATCTGGCAGGCCGGGACGACCGCGAACGACGTCACCACCGGCTGGATCGGCCGCTGGCTCGACGCGACCGGCGCCAACCCGATGCGCGCCATCTCGCTCGGCGCCAACGTGCCCACCGCCTTCGCCGGCGCCCACCAGCAGGCGAGCGCGATCGCCCCGAGCTCCTCGCCGTACTCCCAGCTCCCCCCGGGCGATCCGGCCTTCCGCTCCGTCTACAAGCTGCTGGAGCACCCGTCTGGCCGACCGAGCCCGCTCGAGCTGCTCGTCGCCCAGTCCGGGACGAACATGTTGCGGGTCAGCCGCGTCGTGGCGAACGCCCTGCAGCACGTTCCGGCACCCGCCGTGCTCGGCAGCTCCGCGGCGGGCTACCTCGGCCAGCAGCTCGCCGTCGTCGCCCAGCTCATCGGGGCCGGCCTGCCGACGCGCGCCTACCACGTCAGCCTGCAGGGCTTCGACACCCACGCCGGCGAGCTCGTCACCCAGGCGCAGCTCCTCCAGCAGGTCGACACCTCGGTCACGGGCTTCCTCGGCGCGATCGCCGGCAACCCCCGGGGCCAGAAGGCGGTCGTCGTCCTCTACACCGAGTTCGGCCGCCGGGTGCAGGCGAACGCCAGCGGCGGGACCGACCACGGCGCGGCGAACGACGCCTTCGTCATGGGACACTCGGTGCGCGGCGGTCTCTACGGAGACGAGCCGAGCCTGACGCGCCTCGACGTCGACGGCAACCTCGTCGTGTCGACCGACTTCCGGTCGATCTACGCCACCTGCCTGGAGCAGATCCTCGGCGTCGACGCAAAGCCGTTCCTCGGCCGGTCCTGGCCGACGCTCGGCTTCTTGTAGACCGCCGCTCCCCGCCGGCGTCCCGACCGGCCTCATGCCGCCCGCAGCTTCCCGGCGCGCGTCGCTAGCCGAGGCGTGCCGAGGCGATCCGGGCGCCCTCGACCAGGGATCCGAACTTCGCCCAGCAGATGTCCGGGTCGACGGCGCCGAACCCGGACCAGGTGCCGAAACCGCAGTCCGTCGCCCCGAGGACCCGCTCGCCCCCGACGATGTCGACGTAGCGCCCGATCCGCTCGGCGACGAGCTCGGGGTGCTCGATGTAGTTCGTCGTCGAGTCGATCACGCCAGGCGCGAGGACCTTGTTGTCGGGGATCTTGGCTTCGGACCAGATGGCCCAGTCGTGGGCGTGACGGGGGTTCGAGGCCTCGAACACGAGGGTCGCGGGCTTGGCCCGCAGCACGACGTCGACGATCTTCTCCAACCCGATGTCGAGGTGGTGGGGTCCCTCGTAGTTCCCCCAGCAGACGTGCAGCCGCACCCGGTCGGCCGGGACGTTGGCCAGCGCGTGGTTCAGCACCTCGACGTGGAGGGCGGCACGGTCCACGAACTCCTCGTCTGGGCGATCACGGTACATGATATGGCGACCCATTGCCAGATCCGGGGCGTCGATCTGCAGGGCGTAGCCCGCCTCGACGATCCGCTCGTACTCCACCCGCATCGCCTCGGCGATCGCCGAGAGGTACTCCTCGAGCGAGGGGTAGTGCTCGTTCGGCTGGAACAGGGCGATGATCCCCGGCGACGGGGCGTTCATGAAGGCGCCCACCACCGGCTGGCCCTCCAGGGCCCGCCCCAGGCGCGCGAGGTCCTGCTCGAGGGGCTCGCGGTGCTCGTAGGTGATCGGGCCCCGGCAGATCGGGCGCAGGTACTTCGCCGTCGCTCCGGACTGGGCGAGACGATCGCGAAAGCGCGGGTACGCGTCCAGGTCGGCCGGCGTCGCCCGTGGCACGTCGCCGATCTCGAACCCGCTCAGGCGGTGTCGGATGTACGTGGCGTACCCGATCTTGCTCATCTCGCCGTCGCTCACCAGGTCGACGCCGATCTCGGCCTGGCGGCGGACGCGGTCCGCCACGGCGGCGCCGACGACGCGCTCGTAGAGCTCGCGGTCGACCGGCTCGCCCCGGTCCTCCTTCATCACCACCTCGACGACGTCGTCGGGGCGCGGCAGGCTGCCGACGTGGGTCGTGAGGATGCGCCGGCCCTCAGCCATCGGCATGCCGAGCACGGGAGAAACAGGGAATCTTGCCGTTCACGTCCCTCGCACCTCGCAGCGGTCGCAGTCGTCGAAGGGCCGCGCCCCCGGCGCCCGCAGAGCCTAGACCGGCGCGCTCCGCGGCCGCTACCGGCCACCTGGCGCGATAATGGCGGGACATGCACGGCGCGCGACCTCGGCGCGCCCTGAGCTGCCTGGAGGGCCGCATGATCGTCCGCTGGGGCCTCGACTCGCTCCCCGATGTGCTCGCAGAGCTGAGGGTCACCCGGCCGCTCCTCGTGACGTCGCCGCGCTGGGGCGACGTGCCCCTCCCGGTGGAGCGCCGCTTCGCCGGCGTGCTCCCCCACGCCGGGCTCGAGGGGGTGCAGTCGGCGACCGCCGCGGCCGAGGGCGCAGACGGCCTCGTGGCGCTCGGCGGCGGCAGCGCGATCGACACCGCGAAGGCCGTGTCGGCTGCGACCGGGCTTGCGGTGATCTCGATCCCGACCACCTACTCGGGGGCGGAGTGGACGCAGTTCTTCGGGGTGCGCAACCCCGCCACTCGCTCGAAGGACGGCGCCGGCGGGGCTCGCACCGAAGCCATCGTCTATGACCCCGACCTCACGCTCGGCCTTCCGGCCCGCGAGAGTGGGGGGACGGCGATGAACGCCCTCGCCCACTGCGCCGAGGCGCTGTACGTGCCCGGCAGGAGCGAGGAGACCGACAGCGAGGCGCTCGCCGGAGCGGCACTGATCTCGCGTCACCTCCCGGCCGTGCTGGCCGACTTGCAGGACCGCGACGCCCGTCGCGGCCTGCTGGAGGGTGCGATGCACGCGGGTGCGGCGCTGCGGGCCGGGATGGGGCTCGCCCACGCGATGGCGCAGGCGCTCGGGGGTGTCCTTGGCCTCTCCCACGGCGCGATGAACGCGGTCTGCCTCGCGCCGGCGCTGCGCTTCAACAGCGAGGTGGCGGCGGCGGAGATCGCCCGCTTCGGCGAGGCGATGGCTGCAGGGGACCCGCTCACGCGCGTCGAGGAGCTCGCCGCGCCTGGCCGGTCCGACTCGGCTTCGCGACCACGGGGTGGAACGCTCCCAGCTGCTTGAGATCGCGGAGGCGGCGGCGGCCCGTCCGGCGGCCAAGGCGAACCCGCGGCCGGCGTCCGCCGCGCAGATCCTGGAGCTGCTCGACGCCACCTGGTGAGCGGGCGCCCTCCCGCTGGTGCCGCGGAGTCGAGCGCCCGCGATCCCCCCGGCGTCGGACCCTGTGTCGATCCGTGACGATTCCCGCATTTCTGTTGACACCTCTTCAACGGCAGGCGATGATGAGCATTCGGGAACCGCACGTGCATCCGTAGTGCGTACATGAGGAGGCCCGGTTGTCGCATGCGACCTCGCGTCCAGCGGGTCGTGTCGCGTGCCGGCAGCCTCGCCACGAGACCGGGCTAGGACCTGGTGCGGGCTTGGACCTCGTGCAGATTCCCACCCCGCTGTCGAGCCCGTCCCCCGCTCCGGTGCAGAGCCAGCGATCCGTCGCCTTCGAGCGACCAGTTGCACGCGACACGTCGGTACCACGCGCCGGGTCAACGGCGCGCCGTAGGTGACAGTCCGGTCTGCCCCAGGAGGAGATGCGATGTCGATAGACACGGGTGCGCAAGTGCCCTCCAGACCAACAAGTAGCACGGTGGTGCCGGGATCCACTAACGCAGCCCATGCGTGGCGGGTGTGGATCACCCGACACCCCATCGGCGGCGCGGCTGGTCTCGGGATTCGTTGCGACGCACATCGCCACGGTCTTCGGGATCTGGTTCCACGGGATCGGCCTTCCCGACCTCGACTGGCCGCTCGCCAACGGCGCCGTGGTCGACCCAACTGGCTCGCCGATCGTGCGGTTCGCGATCGGCGAGTTCATCCACGGCTTCGACGGCCTGGTCTTCACGTTGATCTTCGCCCTGTTCATCTTCCCCTTGATCAAGGGGTCGGTGACTCCGGTGATGAACATGGCGAGGGCCCTCGCGTTCAGCCTGGTGCTCGGGACGCTCTCCGCCGGCTTCCTTGTGCCGTACGTGTACTTCCCGCACGCCGGCGCCGGCATCTTCGCCTCCGGCTACGGCTGGAAGCTCGTCTTCGCCATCTACGTGTGGCACCTCGTGTTCGGCGTCAACCTCGGGCTGATGTACAACCCGCTCCCCGTCGACCACCCGGACGTGCGCCAGCAGCGGGCCAGCTAGCCGGGCACGACGCGCCGCTCACGTCGCGGCGGCGTGCGAACAAGGGCGCCCGTCCGGCGGCGGACGGGCGCCCTTGCGCGCCGGCCCGGCCGGCCGGTGGCCGCCGAGCTCACGCGTCGACCAGGCGGCCGTGCAGGAAGTCGTCGTAGGCGCCGAGGTCGACCAGCCCGTGGCCCGAGTAGTTGAAGAGGATTACCTTCTCCTCGCCCCAGGGCTCCGCGGTGACCTCCTGGCCGATGAGCGCCATCGGGAACAGCGGGGCGAGGTCGTCGGGTCCGACCGGCTGACGCGTCGCGGGGTGCAGCGGCGGCTGGAGCGGCTCGGGGAGGTGCGGCACGACGTTGAACCGCGCCTCGGGGACGCGCTCGGACGGGAGGTTCCACCGCATGGTCGACGGCTCCTCTCACTCAGTGACGGGCGGCCCGGCTCCGGCTCTCGCCAGGTCCCAGACCGCCTGCACTGTACCGGGCGTCACTCCCAGCCGGGGGGGTCCTCGGTCTCTCGTGCCGCGTCGCGCTTGGCCTCCTCCAACAGCTCGCAGAGCGACCCGAGCTCGAAGGAGGGATCGATCGTCGCCGAGCCGATCCGGGCGGTCAGCACGTAGGGGTGCCCGAGATCCTGCTTGCGCGCCATCAGCACGGCGGTGAAGTGCTCGATCACCACGGTCGCCTGGCGCGGGTCGGTCTGGGGAAGCAGCACGGCGAACTCGTCGCCGCCGACGCGTGCCACCACGTCGCTGCCGCGCAGCTCCCGGTGCAGGAGCTCGCCGAACTCGATGAGCGCGATGTCCCCGACGTCACGTCCGAAGTGCGCGTTGATCCCCTCGAGGTCGTCGAGGTCGAGGTAGAGCAGGCTGATGAACTCGCCCTCGCGATGCGCCCTGCGGATGGCGTGGTCCGCGACGACCGTGAAGACGCTGCGACTCACGAGCCCGGTCAGCCCGTCGTGCGTCGCCGTGAGGTTGTTTCCTTCGGTACCCATCGGGTCATCGCTCCTCGACCGCCCCCGGGGGGACGGCGCTCGTTGTCCGCTCGTCACAGCCGGCACGACCGCGGGACCGTGGCGTCGTCGACGCCCGCGCACCCCGGATCATGCCTTGTCGCGGAGACGACCGGTGGGCGCCCGGCGAGGACCGGGCCGGCGCTCCGGCACGTCGGATGGCCACCTCGGCCCTCCGATCGCTCATAACGACACGATCGGGCCCGCGGTCGAGCTATTCGCGGGGCCCGGGCGGGGCCTTCCCGGGCGAAGCCCACGGCGCGTGCCCCGAAGCCCTGCCCACGGGCCGTGCGCCGGGAGGCGCCGGGTAGCATCCCGGGGGCGAACTGGGGGCGAGCCCGAGCACCGGCTCGGCCGTCCGGGTGTGCCCCTCGCCGAGTGACCGGAGGACGACATGCGGGTGCTGCTGGTCGGTGCGGGTGGCGTCGGGGCCGCGATGGCGCGGACGGCCCAACGGTGGGGGGCCTTCGAGCACCTGGTGGTCGCCGACTACGACCTGGACCGGGCGAGGCGCGCCGCCGGGCCGGCTGCGGACGGCGTCAGTGCCGTGCGCATCGACGCCTCCGACGAGGCGGCGGTCGCCGAGCTCGTACGGGCCGAGCGTTGCGACGTCGTCGTGAACGCCGTCGACCCGCGCTTTGTCATGCCGCTGTTTCACGCCGCGTTCTCCGCCGGCGTCAACTACGTGGACATGGCGATGTCCCTCTCGCACCCCGATCCGCAGGAGCCGTACACGACGACCGGCGTCAAGCTCGGTGACGAGCAGTTCGCCGAGGCCGACGCCTGGGAGGAGCGGGGGTTGCTGGCGCTCGTCGGGATGGGGGTCGAGCCGGGGCTCTCCGACGTGTTCGCCCGCCACGCCACCGACGAGCTGTTCTCCTCGGTCGACGAGATCGGGGTGCGCGACGGGGCGAACCTCGTCGTCGAGGGCTACGAGTTCGCGCCGACCTTCTCCATCTGGACGACGATCGAGGAGTGCCTGAACCCCCCCGTCGTCTGGGAGCGCGACCGCGGCTGGTACACGACCGAGCCTTTCAGCGGTCTGGAGGTCTTCGACTTCCCGGCGGGGATCGGGCCGATCGAGTGCGTCAACGTCGAGCACGAGGAGGTCCTCCTCGTGCCGCGGTGGCTCGACGCCAAGCGCGTGACCTTCAAGTACGGCCTCGGCGAGGAGTTCATCGGGGTGCTCCGAACGCTCCACAAGCTCGGGCTCGACCGCACGGCACCGGTGCGCGTCGGGGCCGTCGGAGGTGTCGCCGCGCGACGTCGCCGCCTGCCTGCCGGACCCCGCCACCCTCGGCGACAAGATGCACGGCGTGACGTGCGCGGGAACCTGGGTGACCGGGGCGGGCAAGGACGGTGCCCCCCGGGAGGTCTACCTCTACCACGCAGTGGACAACGCCCAGTCGATGGCCGAGTACGGCTCGCAGGCGGTCGTCTGGCAGACCGCCATCAACCCGGTGATCGCCCTCCAGCTCCTGGACTCGGGCGCCTGGTCCGGAGCCGGCGTGCTCGGACCCGAGGCACTGCCGGCCGGGCCCTTCCTCGAGCTGCTGGCGGAGCACGGCTCCCCGTGGGGCCTCGACGAGCGGACCCCGGCCGCGAAGGAGGTGGAGCCTTGACGAAGGACGAGATGGACGCGCTGATCGACCGCCACTTCCGCGCCGAGGAACGCTGCGACGAGGAGGCCGCCATCGCCGACCTCGCCGACGACGTCGAGCTCGAGGTCGCCGGCGTGCACCGCTCACGCGGCAAGGCCGCGGCCAAGGCCTTCTACGTCGACCTGTTCGCGACGTACCCGCTGAAGCGCATCGTGTCCGAGCGTCGCAACTACGGCGAGGACTTCGCCGTCGACGAGGCGTTCGTCGAGGCCACCGACGAGCAGGGCTGGCCAGCGCTCTTCCGGGTCCTGCACGTGTTCGACTTCCGCGACGGGCTGATCGCCCGAGAGTGCTCGTGGCGCAGCGCCGAGAGCGCGTGGCGCAGCGCATGGAAGGAGAGCACCGCCCGTCAGCGGTAGTGGCGACGCGTGTAGGCGGGCTGCGGGCGGACGTCGGGCGCGTCGGTGATGAACGACGCGATCGCGGCCCGCGCCTCGGCGGCGACGGACGGTCCGAGCGCCGCCTCGAGCCGCCGCTCCTCCTGCTCGCGCGTCGAGCGGGCCACTCCGGCGGCTTCGGCACCCTTGTCGCTCAGCCGGAGCTCCACCCGGCGCCGGTCGGCGCTGGCGGCCTCGCGCTCGACATAGTGCCTGCGCACCAGCGAGTCGACGGTCTTGCCCACCGCCTGGCGCGTCACCTCCAGGCTGCGGGCGAGCCCGTCGATCGTGTCGATGCCGCGCCCCAACAGCGCGAGGAACAGCATGTCGCCGGGGCGCAGGTCGTCGAAGCCCACGGCCGCCAACGCCGCGCGCACCCGCAGCTCGACGACCTGACCCGCCGCGCGCAGCAGCCGCGGCCAGGGCCAGCTCGACGGCGGCAGGTCACGCGGGGAGCGTTCCACCTCTCCACATTATGCAATCTGATTGTCTAACAACTATGTTGCGGAAATGATCTGGCAGCCCCGCCGCCCGCCCGGCCGCCGCGGGAGGTGCCGGAGGTCAGCAGCGACCGCCGCCTGCGCGTCCCTCGTCGGTCTGCTCCTGGCGCTCGGCGTCCCGGCGAGCTCCGAAGCGGCCTCGACGCCGCGCTCGCATGCATCGGGGAGCGCCGGCTGCGGCAAGGCGGTAGCAGCGGGGAGCACGACGTTCACCCTGCAGGTCGACGGTGCACAGCGACGCGTTCGCCTGCACGTGCCGCTCCACTACTCGCGGACCACGCCGGCCCCCCTCGTCCTCAATCTCCACGGGAGTGGGTCGAACGCTCCCGAGCAGGAGCAGTTCTCGGGCATGGACGCGACCGCCGACGCCGAGGGGTTCGTGGTCGCGTATCCCGACGGCTCGATCCCGGTCGACCTCCTCGGGGTGCCTGGCTTCGACTGGAACGTCCCCGGGGAGCCTCTTGTCGGTGGCGAGAGCGTCCCCGCCCACTCGGTGAGCGACCTCAGCTTCCTCACGAGCCTGCCGGCCCTCCTCGCCCAGCGTGTCTGCCTGGACATGTCCCGCGTCTACGTCACGGGCTTCTCGGGCGGAGCGCGCATGGCGAGCGTGCTCGGCTGCGACGCCCCGACCGTGTTCGCGGCCATCGCTGCGGTGAGCGGCCTCCAGTTCCCGGCGCACTGCACGACCGGCCGGTCGATGCCTGTGATCGCGTTCCACGGCACCGCGGATCCCGTCGATCCCTACGACGGCAAGGGCGGGCAGAAGTACTGGACGTCGAGCGTGCCCTCCTCCGCCAAGGCCTGGGCCGCGCACGACGGCTGCGCCGCCACGCCCCGGTCGACCAACCCGGTGCGCGACGTCAAGCTTCACGTCGTGGAGCTCGTGCGCCTCGGCCAGCGCGGTCGAGCTCTACTCGCTCGTCGGGGACGGCCACACCTGGCCGGGCGGAGTCGCCCTGCCCGCCGCGCTGCGCCGCTACTTCGGCGCGACGGCCAAGGACGTCGACGCCGACGCGCTCATCTGGTCTTTCTTCGCCGGGCACCGCTCCTGAGCGACGCGAGGTCACCCGGGCGCCCGCCACAGCCTCATGATGCATGTCGTGAAATTACAATGCAGTTCCATGCATCGCGGGGGCCGACGGCGGCCGATCCGGCGGATGCCGTCACGAGCTCGTCACCGGAGCGGCGCCGCGGCGCCATGCGCGACGCGTTAAGGTTCGCGAGCGGCGCCAGAGTTAGCACGCCCTGTGCAGCCATCTCGGACGCGCCGTGGAGTCCCGGACTCCGACCCCGGAACCCTCCACCTCCGATCAGGGACGGTGCGCATGGTTACCGACCTTCGGCAACGTCGGCACAACGCACCTCAAGAGCCACCGGAACGCCTCCATCTCTTCCTGCTCGGCGAGTTCGCGCTGCGCTCGGAGTCCGACGGCGTCCCGCTCGTCCAGGGTGCCCAGCGGCTGGTGGCGCTGTTGGCGCTGCACGGCAAATGGCTGCGCAGGAGCTACGTCGCGGGCACCCTGTGGGGCGACGCCTCCGAGGAGCACGCCAACGGGAGCCTGCGCTCTGCGCTGTGGCGGCTGCGGATGGCGGCGCTGCACGTCGTCGACTCGGCGCACGACGAGCTCCGGCTGGCGCCGGCGGTCGAGGTCGACGTCCACCGCGCCGCCACAGTGGCGCGCAGACGTCCTCGCCGGGCGCTTCGACGACGACAGCGCCGAGATGGCCGAGCCGAGCCTGTGGCAGGAGCTGCTGCCCGGCTGGTACGACGACTGGATCCTCCTCGAGCGCGAGCGCCATCGTCAGCTGGTCCTGCTGGCCCTCGAGGCGCTCTCCGAGCACTGCACCGACATCGGGCGCTTCGACGCCGCCGTCCTGGCCGCGCTCGCCGCGGTCGAGCGCGAGCCGCTCCGGGAGAGCGCGCATCGCGCCCTGATCCGCGCCCACCTCGCCGATGGCAACGTCGCCGAGGCGATGCGCCGCTTCCGGCTCTACGAGCAGCTCGCCCAGGACGACCTCGGCGTCGACCCGTCCCCGAAGATGACCGCCCTGCTCGAGGGCCTCGCGCTGCGCTGACGGCGGCGCGCCCGGCCAGCCACATGCCGCCGCGTCGGCCGGGCGCACCGTGAGGCGAGCCGTCGTGACGGCCGCGTCGACGCAGCACCCTCACTCTGGGACGATGCCGACGAGCTCGCCCCGCTCGGCGCTCCTCATGGTCCGCCTCTTCGTCGACGAGCAGGGCGCCGCACCCTGGGTGGCACGGGTGTCCGCGTTCACGCACCCGAACGAGGACGCGGCCGAGACCGGTCCGCTCACGCGCGTCGAAGACGTGCTCGAGGTCGTCCGCTCCTGGATTGCCGAGGCGACCGGGCGCGAGTGACGGCCCCGTGACGCGGCACTAACGCGGCCGTGACGAGCCGCTGACACGCCCTCCGTACGGTGAGCGTTAACAGAAACAGACCAGCTAACAGAAACAGACCATGGGAGGGGAGTGCCGATGTCCCGCATGCTCTCTAGCCGCCGGGGGAAGTTACGACTCGGTTCGGTCCTGGCCGCAGCCGCGGCCGCGGTCGGGCTGCTCGTCGTGTTCACCCCAACGACCGGTGCCACCGTCCGTGAGCACCACATGGGCAACGCCTGCTCCACACCGGGCGCCCCGACGATCACCTCGGCGCTCGCCGGCACCGTGAGGGGCCAGTCGGTGAACCTGTACACGCTGAGCAACTGCAACGGCATGGTGGTGAAGATCTTCAACTACGGCGGGATCATCCAGGCGATCGACTTCCCCGACGCCGCCGGCACCGTCGCTGACGTCACGCTCGGCTACCCGACGCTGCAGGACTACGTCGAGTACAACTCCGCAGCCAACTACAACGACCCGAACGGGCTCGGCACGTACTTCGGCGCCCTCATCGGCCGGTACGCCAACCGGATCGCCAACGGGCAGTTCACGCTGAACGGCGTCACCTACAACGTCCCGCTCAACAACGATGTGACGGAGCCCCTCGTCGGTGACGCCCTGCACGGCGGGTTCGTCGGCTTCGACCAGCAGATCTGGACGCCGACGGTGCTTCAGGGCGGCAGTGGCGCCGGCGGATGGGTCGGCCTGAAGCTCGAGTACGTGAGCCCGAACGCCTCGGAGGGCTTCCCGGGCAATCTCGACACGATCGCCACCTACACGCTGAACAACAAGAACCAGCTGCAGCTGACCTTCCACGCCACGACGGACATGCCGACGGTCGTCAACCTGACGAACCACACGTACTGGAACCTCGCCGGTGAGTCCTCGGGTCCGGTCTACAACCAGACCCTGTACATCAACGCCAACCAGTACACGCCGGTCAACTCCGTCCAGATCCCGTTCGGACCGCAGGCGAGCGTGACCGGCACGCCGTTCGACTTCACCACGGCGAAGCCGATCGGTCAGGACATCTACGACAACAACGCGCAGCTCGAGGGCGGCCACGGCTACGACCACAACTGGGTGCTGAACCAGACCTCGCCGCCGTCGCTCATCGAGGCCGCCCAGGCGGTTGACCCCGCCAGCGGACGCACGCTGACCGTCTACACGACCCAGCCCGGCCTGCAGTTCTACTCGGGCAACTACCTGGTCGGCCAGGGCGTCTGCGGCATCAGCGGCCACTGCTACCGCCAGAGCGACGGGTTCGCGCTCGAGACGCAGCACTTCCCGGACTCCCCGAACGAGCCGTCCTACCCGACGACTGAGCTCGACCCCGGGCAGGTGTACTCGCAGACGACCGTCTTCCAGCTCTCGAACTGAGCAGCTGGACGCCGGCGGCACGCCGGCGGGCCATCGCAACGGGCCCGGCCTCCGCTCACCCGAGCGGGGGCCGGGCCCGCTGTCGCGCCGCGGCGAGCGGATGAGGCCGGGTGCGGCGCCGCGCCAGCCGCCTCGCACCGGGCCTCGGCCGGCGCGAGCAGGTGGTCCGCCGAGACGGCGAGCGCGGCGGCAGCGGCGCCGGTCACCGGCGCCCGGGCAGGCGGCGGAGCGTCACGGACCCGCCGGCGCCGGTGCCGAGGAGGAGGTCGGCCCGGCCGCGGTTGACCGAGAGCGCCAGCGCCGCGTCGCTGTCGAGCAGGAGCACGGCCTCGCCGGCACCGACGTCGCCGAAGGTGGCGCCGAAGCTCGCCCGGACGGCCCGTGCTCCGGCCGCGAGCTCGACGGGATCGCCACGGTGCAGCTCCAGCTGGGCCACCGTGGCGGCGTCGCCGCTCAGCTGGACGTTGCCGAACCCGTCGACCTGGAGCACCTCGAGCTCGACCGAGCCGTCGCCGCGCGCGCGCACGACCGGGCGCGCGAGCTCCACCAGCGTCGCCGGGTCGATCGCGCCGCCGAGCTCGGCGAGGTCGGTCCCGAGCCCGAGGTGGGCGGCGACGGGCACGAAGACGTCACGGCCGTCGAAGGTCCCCGAGCGCGCCGGGAGCCAGTAGCGCTCGGCCTCCAGCGCGACGCAGCGCCCCGCCCCGCCACAGGCCTCGACGGCCCAGCTCAACAGGCCGTTGTCCGGGCCGACGAAGACGCGCCCGCCGGCCTCGACGGCGATGGCGCGGCGCCCGCCGCCGACGCCGGGGTCGACCACCGCGACGTGCACCCCGACGGGGACGTAGCGCATCGATCGCTCCAGGCGGAGCGCGCCGACGCGCACGTCGTGGCGGGGGACGCTGTGGTCGAGGTCGATCACCGGGAGCGCCGGGGCGATGCGTAGGGCCACCGCGTGCAGGATCCCGACGAAGCCGCCGTCGAGCCCGTAGTCGGTCAGCAGCGTCAGGCACTCGGGCGGCATCGGCTCTGCTCCTCCGGGTCGCGGCGCGGCCCGCACGGCCGGGACGGGTCGAACCCGCTACCGGCGGGCCGCGGAGCCAAGGCTAGACACCCCACACCCGGTGCCGGCGGGGGCGTGGTGGAATGGTGCATGGCGAAGAACGTGCTCGGCGGCGATCTCGAGCCCTGTGGATTCGACCCGCTGACCGGCTTCTACCGCGACGGCTGCTGCAACACCGGCGCGGAGGACACGGGTGTGCACACCGTGTGCGTCCAGGTGGACGAGGGGTTCCTCGCCTTCTCGAAGGGCGTCGGCAACGATCTCAGCACGCCCCAGCCGGGCTTCGGCTTCGAGGGCCTGCAACCCGGCGACCGGTGGTGCCTGTGCGCCCCGCGCTGGAAGGAAGCCCTCGACGCCGGCATGGCCCCTCCGGTGGTGCTGGAGGCGACGCACGCGTCCAGCCTCGAGTGGGTGAGCCTGGACGACCTCCGGGAGCACGCCGCTACCTGAGCGGCACTCCCCCGCCCCGGGCCAGAGCGGCGCGAGCCGCGTGAACGCGTGCGGGCGGCGCCGGCTCGTGGGGCGCCGATCCCGGCGGTGTCAGCCGGCGCCTCCTGGCGGCGCGCCAGTGACCGGGTGCGGGTAGTGGAACGGCACCACCTCGGTGTTCGGCCACAGCTCCGGAGCGCCCTCCAGCAGCTCGTCGGGGCCGAAGCGATCCTCGGGGTAGGTGACGCTGGAGTTCGGCACGTAGTTCGGCGGCGTGAACGCCCAGCCCTTCTCGAAGGTGCCGTGCCAGAACGCCCGGTAGTTGAGGACGCCGATCTTCCACACGCCGCCCTCGCGCACGTAGGTGTTCTCGTAGATGCCGCCCTCCCACCACTGGCGGGGCTCGCCGACGCTGTGGTGGATGCCGGCCTGCATCAGCGTGCGGAAGCGGCCGTGGGCCACGCTGCGGTCGGCCGCCACGTGAACGACGGGTTGCAGCATCGGGTGGTCGAGCAGCCGGCCGAAGGAGGGCCCGTTCTTCCCCTCCGCGAACCGCTCCCGGAACCTGCCCGCGTACAGCCGGGCCGCTCCGGCGCGCCCGTGGTAGACGCCGCCGATGAAGATCACCCGGCTGTCGTCGGCGAACAGGTCGACCACCTCGTCGTAGAGGCACTTGTCGAGGTAGTAGCCGTAGACGTGCTGCAGCTGCTGCACGGCCAGCGTGTCCTCCAAGATGCCGACGCGCTGGCCGAGCTCCTCCAGCCGCCGCTCGAGCCCCGCCGCGTTCTCGCGCTCCCCCCTCACCCGTCTCCTCCTCGTCCTCGGCTGCGGCGCGCGGCCAGCTGCTCGCGCGTCACCCAGTTGCCGTGCAGGCCGAACCTCAGCCGGATCGGCAGCGAGATCGTCGCGACCGGCCCGGCCGCCACGTCGCCCGCGTCGAGCACGACGAGATCGCTGCGCATCTCCGCCGGGCGCCCGACGACGACGAGCACGTAGCCGTCGCCCTCTGGCGCCCCGGCGCTCCTCGGCACGAACTGCGGCTCTTGGGGCAGCGTGCCCTCGCCTGGCCGGTAGGCGACGACCTCGCCCGAGCGCGGATCGACCACGCCGACGAAGCGGTAGCCACCCGTCGGCGGCCCGACGTCGGGCGCTCCCGGTAGCTCGCTCAGCGCCATCATGCCGAAGCGGTACTCGCGCGCGTCGCGAAGCGGTCGTCGATGCGCGGCAGCTCGCCCGGATGATCGGTCAGCTGCGCCTCCTTGAACTCCTCCGTGCCCGACTCGGTGTCGATCGTCCAGCGGGAGAGGTAGGCGGCCGCGCGGCGCGGGTCGAAGGGGGCACCGGAGAGGTCGGGGAAGAAGGGGAACGCGCTCGACTCGCCGACCGGCGTGTCGACGTAGATGTGGCGCCCGTCGTCGAAGGCGTTCATGACGTGGCTCGCGAAGCGGTTCGCACCCCGGAACCACCTGAGGTCGGCCGCCGACCCCCGCCGCGGCAGCACGCCGAGGTAGACGTCGCGCGAGCCGTCCCAGACGTAGTGCGAGCCACCCGCTTTCAGCCGCTCGAGGTCGCTCGTGAGCGGGATGATCGGGAAGACCACGAAGTGCTCGGTCACGGCGAAGTCGTGGACCATCGAGGCGTAGGGAGCCTCGAACCACGCCTCGTGGACGACCCTGCCGAGGCGGTCCGCCTCGTAGTAGGCGATATCCGGCGTCGCCTCGCCCTTGGCGGCGAAGCCGAAGAACACCAGCTCCCCGGTCCTCGGGTCGATCTTCGGGTGGGCGGTGGCCGTGCAGCTCGTGAGGGCGCCGTCCCAGTCGAACTGGCCGATCGTCTCGAGGGTGTCGGGGTCGAGCTCGATCGGCGGACTGTCCTCCTTCGAGGCGAGCAGCCGGCCGCCGTGCCAGTACACGTTCGTGTTGGCGAGCCCGCGCACCATGCCGGCGACACTCGGGTCGTCGGTGAAGGGGTTGCGGTAGGCGCCGAAGAGCGCCTTGCGCGCCGCCCGCTCGGCGAGGAAGCGGGGCGTGCGCACGTAGCGCGACTTGAAGTCGACGTGGCCGTCCTCGAAGCGGAAGCTCGTGATCATGCCGTCGGCGTTGAACGGCATGTCGTTGCCGTCGCGGGCCGGCCACTGCGGGTCGAGCTGGACACGAAAGAACGTGCCGTCGAGCTCCTCGGGCACCCTTCCCTGGGCCACCTCGAGGTCGTAGATGTCGCCTTCCATGCGCACCGGGTGGCCGAACCCCGACAGCATCGGGTTGTCGGCGAAGCGCGTCTCGGATCCCGGTCGCGGGGCTGGCGCGCTCATCCGGCCGCGTCGATCGAGTCCTGCAGCGTGCCGACCGGTCCGTCGACGTCGACCTGCATTGCGGTGAGGCCGAGCACCTCGTCGACGGTGAAGCCCCGCGCCACCTCCAGCAGGTGGAAGCGCCCTTCCGCGGCGCTGGAGCAGGGCGAGGTCGGTCACGACCGTGTCGACCCGCTCCGGCGCCGTCAGCGGGTAGCTGCACTCCCGCACGAGCTTCGGCCGGCCCTTCGAGTCCGTGTGCTCCATCGTGACGATGAGCTGGCGGGCCCCGACGGCGAGGTCCATCGCCCCGCCGATGCCGCCGCCCATCATCTCAGGCGTCGCCCAGTTCGCCAGGTCGCCGCGCTCGGACACCTGGTAGCCGCCGAGCACGACCGCCGCGAGGCGGCCCGAGCGGGCGATCTCGAACGACGTGACGCTCTCGAAGAACGACGCCCCGGGCTTCACCGTGACGAACCAGCCGCCGGCGTCGTGGAGGTCGGGGTCGAAGTCGGGACCCTCGACGATCTCGCCGTAGCCGAGGATCCCGTTCTCGCTGTGCAGCACGACGTCGCGCCCGCCGAGGAACTTCGCGACGAGCGTCGGCATCCCCCGCCGAGGTTCACGTAGCCGCCGTCTTCGAGGAGCAGCGCCGTGCGGTGCGCGATCTGCTCCCTCGTCAGCGCCGGCTTGTCGAGGTAGCTCCGGGCGCTGTCGGCGGCACGGCTGTGGCGCATCGGCAGGTTCTGCACGTCCATGTGCACGGTGCTCTTCACGACGCGAGACACGAAGACGCCCGGCAGGTCGACGTGCTCGGGCGGATCTCCCCCACCTCGACGATCTCGTCGACCTCGGCGATGGCGACGCGCGCCGCCTTCGCGAAGCTGACGTTGAAGTTCCTCGAGCCGCCTCGGAACTGCAGGTTGCCCAGCCGGTCGGCGCGCGCCAGCGCGCAGGAAGGCGAAGTCGACCCGGATCGCCTCTTCGAGGACGTGCGGCCGCCCGCCGAACTCCCGGACCTCCTTGCCCCTCGCGATGTCGGTGCCGACCCCGGTCGGCGTGTAGAAGGCGGGGATCCCGGCGCCGCCGGCGCGCATGCGCTCGACGAGGGTGCCCTGGGGAACGAGCTCGACCTCGAGCTCGCCGGCCGCGATCTGCTTCTCCGCCTCGGACTGCACGCCGGGCCGTGCCGAGAATGACGCGATCAACCGACTCAGCTGGTGGTTCTCGGCCAGGATGTGCGCCGTCGGGTGCCCCGGCTGGCCGAGGCCGTTGCAGATGACGCAGAGGTCACGCGACCCCTTGTCGCGGAGCGCCACGATGAGGCTCGACGGGAACCGGTGCGACACCCCGAAGCCGGCGATGGCCACGCTCGAGCCGTCGACCACGTCTGCGACCGCCTCCGCCGGCGAGCCCACAACCTTGTCCATGCCCCTGCTCCTTGTCGTTCGCTGCGCTGCTTCCTGCTTCGCTGCACTGCTCCGGCGCGCGCCGCCGGCGGCTGCCTCAGGTGAAGTGCGGGAGGACGTCGCTCCCGAGGAGGCGCACGTGGTCGAGGCCGTCCACGTCGTAGAGGTGGAAGTAGCAGGTGTCGACGCCGAGCCCCGCGAGCTCGGCGATGCGACGCGTCACGTCGCCCGGGCTGCCGACGACGCCCATCCGCAGCATCCTCGCCCCGGCCGCACCGAGCGCCTCGGCCCGGCGCTCGGTCTCCGCGGGCGTCGCGCCGCAGCAGACCGGTAGGGTCGTCGAGAGCTCGACCGTGCCCGGGTCGCGCCCGACCTCCGCGCAGACGCGCCGGAAGTTCGCGAAACGCTCCTCGATGCCCTCGGTGAACCCGCTGTTGAACTCGTCGGCGAAACGCGCCGCGAGGCTCGGGGTCCGCTTCGGGCCCGCGCCGCCGATGACGATGCGCGGCCGGGGCCGCTGCGCGGCCCGGGGGAAGTTGGCGCACTGGTCGAGGCGGTAGTGCGTTCCCTCGAAGCTGAAACGCCCGCCCGGGGGCGTCGTCCACAGCCCGGTGACGATGGCGAGCTGCTCCTCCAAGCGGTCGAAGCGCTCGCCGAGGGGCGGGAACGGGATGCCGAAGTACTGGTGCTCGCGCTCGTACCAGGCGGCGCCGATCCCGAGCTCGACCCGCCCGCCGCTCATCGCGTCGACGGTCGCCACGCTCACGGCGAGCTGGCCCGGCAGGCGGAAGGTGGAGGCGGTCATGAGCGTGCCGAGGCGGACCCGGCTCGTCTCGCGCGCCAGGCCCGCGAGCGTCGTCCACGAGTCCGTCGGCAGGTACGACAGGTCGTCGGCGTCGACCCCGAGGTAGTGGTCCGAGCGGAAGAAGGCGTCGAAGCCCGCCTCCTCGGTCGTGCGCGCCAGCGCCAGGATCTGGTCGTAGGTCGCGCCGTGGCGCGGCTCCATCAGCACCCGTAGCTTCACGCTGCTCTCCCTTCCCTCGCTGCCGGTGCTCGGTCGCGCGGCACGTCGCGGCGCCCGGCCGCGCCGCTCAGGCGCTGCCCGCGGCCGGGGCAGCCGTTGTCGGATCCGTCGCCTCCCCGCCGGCCACGCGCCGCGGCAGCGGGAAGTGGCAGGCGACGGCGTGGTCGTGCCCAAGCGTGCGCATCTCGGGCTCCTCAAGGGCGCACCGCTCCTGCGCCCTCGGGCAGCGCGTCCGGAAGCGGCAGCCGCTCGGCGGGTCGATCGGCGACGGCGGCTCGCCGCTGATGGTGTGGTGGCCGCAGCGCACGCGCCTTCGACGGGTCCGGGCTCGGGATCGAGTCGAGAAGCGCCAGCGTGTACGGGTGGAACGGCTCCAGGTAGATCGACTGCGCCGGGCCGACCTCGCACAGCTTGCCGAGGTACATCACCGCGACGCGGTCGCTGACCTGCTTCACGAGCGCGAGGTCGTGGGCGATGAACAGGTAGGAGAGCGCGAACTCGTCGCGCAGCTGCTCGAACAGGTTCAGCACCTGCGCCTGGACGAGCACGTCGAGGGAGGAGACGGCCTCGTCGCAGATGATCAGCGCCGGGTTGAGGGCGAGCGCCCGGGCGATGGCCACGCGCTGGCACTGGCCGCCGGAGAGCTGCCGGGGGCGCCGGGCGCCGTAGCGGGCGGGATCGAGGCCGACGAGGTCGAGCAGCTCGCCGACGCGCTTGCGGCGAGCGGCCCGGTCGCCCGCGCCGTAGGCGACGAGCGGCTCCTCGACGATCTCGGCCACCTTCCACTTCGGGTCGAGCGACCCGAAGGGGTCCTGGAACACCATCTGCATGTGCCGCCGCGTCTCGAGCAGCTCGCGACCGTGCAGCTTCACGAGGTCCACGCCCTGCAGGTAGACCTCGCCGGACTTCGGGCGCGGCGCCTGCAGGACGGAACGGGCGAGCGTCGACTTGCCCGAGCCCGTCTCGCCGACGACCCCGAGCGTCTCGCCGGCGCGGACCTCGAAGGAGACGTCGGAGACCGCCTGGACGACGCCACCCTTCACGCCCCCGTGGTCGCGGACGACGAACTCCTGCACGAGGTGGTGCGCGTCGAGCAGGACCGAACCGGGGTCGGGCCACTGCGCCCGGGCGTCGGTGCCCGGTCCCGTCGCGACGGTCGTCATGGCTGGCGACCCCCCATGCACGGGTGCCAGCACGCCCACAGATGGCCCGGCTCATGCTCCTCGAGGGGCGGCCTCGACTCCCGGCAGTCGTCCTGCGCCCCGGGGCAGCGCGGCGCGAACGCGCAGCCGGGCGGGAGCGCCGAGAGGTCCGGTGGCCGTCCCTCGACGACCGGCAACCGGGCGTGCGCCGGCCGGTCTATGCGCGGGACGGCCTCGAGCAGCGCCTTCGTGTAAGGCATCCGGACGTGGCTGAACAGCTCCGCGGTCGTGGCGCGCTCGATGGCGCGCCCCGCGTACATGACGATGACCTCGTCGGCGTAGGTGGCGGCGAGGCCCATGTCGTGGCTGATCATCACGAGCGCCATGCCGAGCTGCTGCTGCAGGTCGAGGAGGAGCTCCATGACCTGCGCCTGGGTGGTCACGTCGAGCGCGGTCGTGGCCTCGTCCGCGATGAGCAGCTTGGGCTTGCAGGCCAGCGCGATGGCGATCATCACGCGCTGGCGCATGCCGCCGGAGAGCTGGTGCGGGTACTCCTCGTAGCGTCGCTCCGCGGCGGGGAGGCGCACGAGGCGGAGCAGCTCCACGGCGCGCTCGCGCGCCGCCTTGCGGTCGAGGGGGAGATGGGCGCGGATCGCCTCGACGATCTGCTGGCCGATTCGCATCGTCGGGTGGAGCGAGCGCGCCGGGTCCTGGAAGACCATCGCGATGTCGGGTCCGCGGTGCCGGCGCATCTGCGGCTCGGGGAGACCGATGAGCTCCTCGCCGAGGAAGCGGATGGAGCCCGTCACCTTGGCGCTCGGCGGCAGCAGGCCGACGATGGCCCGCGAGCTGACCGTCTTGCCCGAGCCCGACTCGCCGATGATGGCGAGCGTCCGTCCCGCCTCGGTCGCGTAGCTGAGCCCGTTCACGGCGGCGACGTCCTGGCCCCGCTGGCGGAAGTGGACATGGAGGTCGGCGATCTCGAGCAACGGCGCCGCCGGCCCGCCCCGGGCCACCGGCGTGGCCGAGGTGCCGGCACCGGTGCCGGGCGCGGCGGCCCGTGCCACCGTCGTGCCGTCGGTGACGGCCGCGCCTTCAGCCGCGCTCACCGCGTGGCCCCGCGGGCGCGCAGCGCGTCGCCGAGCACGTTGATGGCGATGACGGTGGCGCACAAGAAGGCGCTCGGGATGAGCACCAGGTCCGGCTGGGACGTCATCGTCGGAAGCCGAGGGCGATCATGTTGCCCCAGCTCGGCCCGGGTGCGGGGACGCCGAGGCCGAGGAAGCTGAGCGCCCCCTCCAAGATGATGGCGACGCCCACGCCGAGCAGGGCGAAGGTCATCAGCTGGGGGAGGATGTTCGGCACGACGTGGCGCATCAGGACGCGGCGCGCCTTGGTGCCCGACACCCGTGCCGCCAGCATGAACGTCTGCTCCCCGAGCGGCAGCGTGGCCGCGGGGCGAGGCGGCCGAAGAGCGGGATGCTGTAGAAGGAGAGCGCCCAGATGGTGTGGAGCTCGCTCGGGCCGAGCGCCTCGGCGATCGCGAGGGCGAGCACCAGGGACGGGAAGGCGATGAGCACGTCGAGGACGCGTGAGATCACCGCGTCCGTCGCACCGCCGCGGTACCCGGCGACGGTTCCGAGCAGGCCACCGATCACGAGCCCGATGAGCGTGGTCGAGATGCCGACCTCGAACGAGACGTGTCCGCCGTAGAAGATCCGGGACAGGATGTCGTTGCCGACCGGGTCGGTGCCGAAGATGTGGCCCGGCGAGAGCGGCGGCAGATTGGCGGCGAGGATGCTCCCGCCAACCGGTGGCGGCATGTGGTACACGAGCGGCCAGAGGTAGCAGGCCGCGATCATCAGGATCAGGAAGCCCGCCGGGATCCAGATGTCGAGCGAGTGCAGCGCCCCCCGTCCGCGCCGACCGGACTCGGGGACGGCGCTGAGCGGGGTGTCGGCGACCGGCGTCGACAGGGCGACGTCAGGCAGCTGAGCGGCCATAGCGGATCCTCGGGTCCAAGACGGCGTAGAGCAGGTCGGTGAGCAGGTTCGCGGCGATGACGATCACGGCGAAGACGACCACGGTGGCGAGCACGACCGGGACGTCCCGGTTGTCGATCGCCTGCAGCAGCTCGTAGCCGATGCCCGGCAACGAGAAGATCTGCTCGGTGATGACGGTGACGCCGATGAGGCTTCCCAGGTTGACCCCGACCACGGTGAGGAAGCCGAACAGCGAGTTGCGCAGGGCGTGGCGCACCAGGATCCGCGACGGCCTGAGCCCCTTGGCCTGCGCCGTCACGACGTAGTCCTGGCTCTGCATCTGCTCGACGATGTCGGCGCGCAACAAGCGCGTGTAGAAGCAGGCGAGCCCGAAGCCGAGCGAGAACGCCGGCAGCGTGAGCGATCTCAGGTTGCCGCCGACGCTCTGACTCACCGAGACGAAGCCGATCGCCGGGAACCAGCCGAGGTGCACGGCGAAGACGATCACGAGCAGCAGCGCGAGCACGTAGGGAGCGATCGAGAGCCCGGTCAGGCTGACGGCGAGGTGGATGCGGTCGAACAGGCCGTTCGGCCGCCGCGCGGCGAGCACCGCAGGAGGCACGGCGAGCACCAGCGAGATGACGAAGCCGTAGCCGACCAGCTCGAAGGTGACCGGCAGCCGCTGGGCGAGGATCGAGGTCACCGACACGCCGCTCGTGAGCGACGTCCCGAAGTGGAGCTGCAACGCGCCCCCCAGCCAGTCGCCGTAGCGCACCCAGAACGGATAGTTCAGGTGCAGCTTGATCGTCAGGGCGTGGACCTCCGCCGGCGTCGCGTTGATGCCGCTCAGCTCGCGCGCGGCATCGCCGGGGAGCAGGTTCATGACGATGAACGCGAGGAGCGTGACCCCGAACAGCACCGGGATCGCCGTGAGGAGCCGCCGCCCGATGAGCCGCAGGCTCGGCGATCGGAGGATGGTCCTCGCCATCGCCGTCGCCCGATCGCCTGGGCCGAGGGCCCCGACGCCCACCGGCTCGAGGATGGAGGTGCTCATTGCGTCCTTCTCCAGCCTGGCGCCGCAGGCCGAGTTGGCGCCCCGTCCGCATCGGACGGGAGGTCACACCCCCTCGGTCGCAACGCTCCGTACGCAGGGGGACGCAGGGCGGCGAGCCACCCTGCGTCCCCCCACTGCTTCCACTGTGTAGCCGTGGGACCCACGTCCCAATACCGTCAGAGCTGCTCGACGGTCGCTCGACTAGCTAGCCGACACGTCCTCCCACGGGATGTTCGGGTTGACGACGACTGCCGGCAGCGCCGTGCTGATGCCCGGGCCTTGCACGCCCTTCGTCGAGACGTTGGCCCCGGCGAAGGCGAAGTAGAAGGGTCCGTACGCCTTCTGGCTGATGTACTCGGCCGCGGCCGCGTAGTCCGCCTTGCGGACCCGCGGGTTCAGCGTCGACGCCGCCGCGTTCAGCAGGGCGTCGAGGTGCGGGTCGTGGACGCCGCTGAACGGCGAGGTGGAGCTGAAGCGGAAGCCGACGCCGACGCCGGCCGCCGGGTCGTACGACCCTGCCGTCTGCACCATCGCCTGCCACTTCTTCCCGACGAACGCCGAGATCAGCGCGGCGAGGTCGTAGGAGGCGAGCGTCGTGTGGATCCCCGCGGCCTTCCACTCGGTCTGCAGCGCCTCGGTCGTCTCCTTGGCGACGAGCACGTCGATCGTGCCGAGGTTGACTTTCAGTCCGCCGATCGACTTCACGAGCTGCTTCGCCTTGGCGAGGTCGTACTGGCGGTAGCCAGGGACCGTCGCCTCGTAGAAGAGGCCCGCCGGGCCCTCGAAGGACTCCGTCAGCGGGAACTGCCCGCCGAAGATGCTCTTGTCGATCTGGGCCGCGTTCGTCGCGTAGTAGATCGCCTCACGGGCCCGGATGTTGTTGAACGGTGCGATCGCCGTGTTCAGCTGGAGGTCGTACGGCGAGGTCGAGCCGGACGACACCACCTGGAACTTCGACTTCGCCTCCTGGATGAGCGAGGGGGTCGACATGCCCTCGTACACCTGGCCCTCGCCGGCCTGCATCGCCTCGAGCGCCGCCTCGTCGCTACCGACCGCCTTAAAGGTCAGCGTGTCGAGGTACGGGTGGCCCGCCTGCCAGTAGTTCGGGTTCTTCTTCAGGACGAGGACCGAGCTGAGCGAGTCGCTCTCGACGGTGAACGGCCCCGCGCCGACCGGAGCCTGCGCGAACGCCGTCGGGGTCATCTTCTGGATCGCGGTAGGCGAGGCGATCCAGTTGACGTTGGCGTCGATGAACGACGAGATGATCGGCGCGAAGACCGTGGAGAGGTGGATCGCCACCTGGTACGGGCCCGTCTGCTGGACGTTCGGGACGCCGTTGACCATCTGGATCGGCCACGTCGGCTTGCACGAGCACGAGGACTCAAGGTCCCGCTTGAAGTTGAAGAGGACCGCCGCGCCGTTGAACGGCGTGCCGTCGGAGAACTTCACACCCTGGCGCAGGTTGATGAGGACCAGCTTGCCGCCCTGGCCGAACGAGTAGCCCGTCGCCAGGTCGTCGATGATCTTGCCGCCGGTGCCGAGCTCGAAGAGCTGGCCGAAGATGGCGGACATGTAGCTCTGGTCGGCCGCGCCGTCGATGTTCGAGGACGGGTCGAGACCGGCCGGCCACACGCCGGCGTAGCCGGAGCCCTCCAGCACGGTGAGCGATCCACCCGCGTGCTGCGCGCTGGCGGTCGAGCGCGAATCCGCGCTGCGACCGCGCTCGCGCCGACACCCGTTCCGACGCCCAGCCCGACGACGAGCAGCACGGACGATACGGCTGCGAGGACAAACCTGACGGACCGAAATCGTTGTCTCACTAGACAATCCCCCCTCTCAGTGCGGACGGCCGCCCCGACGACTGCCGGTGGAACCGCACCGCACACCCCCTACCAACCCATCGCACGGTAGCCAAGCGGACCCCTTTCCGCAAGGCGCCCCGCTGTGCGCACAGCGTTCTGACTGCCGACATACGCGCACGGTCGTGGATCCCGAATCGCGTCCGGACCCGTGTCAGTCCTTCGGTCGAGGCAGCGGGAACGCCGTCGGCCCCCCGCCGTCGAGCACCATGATTTGGCCCGTCATGTAGGCACTTTGCTCGCTCGCGAGGTAGGCGACGGCCCCGGCCATGTCCTCCGGGCGTCCGAAGCGCCCGACCGGGATCCGATCGCCACGTCGCTCGAGCTCCGCCTCCACGTCGAGATCCGGGTCCTCACTGAGGATCGCCCGGCTCGTCCCGATGCCCCCGGGGCAGACGGCGTTCACGGTGATGCCCCATTTGGCAACGTCCAGCGACAACGCCCTCGTGAAGCCGATGATGCCCGCCTTCGAGGCTGCGTAGGCGGTGGAGAACGGGGCCGCGATGACGCCGGCCATGGAGGAGATGCTCACGATCCGGCCCCACCGCTGGCGTCGCATGTGCGGCACGGCGGCTCGCGACATCAAGTACGTGCCGCGGAGGTTGATCCGGATCACCTCGTCCCAGACCTCGACCGGCACCTCCTCGATGTCGCGCCGATCGAGGCCCTGGGGCGCGGCGGCGTTGTTCACCAGGATGTCGAGCCGCCCGTGGCGATCGGCCGCCTCGGCGACCATCCGCGAGGCGTCGGCCTCGAGGCCGATGTCACCGGTCGTGTAGGAGGCCGTGCCGCCCTCCGATGCGATCTCCTCCACCAGGGTCTCGAGGCCGTGCCAGGACCCCTGGTCGGTCGCGCCGATCACCTCCTGGCGACGGTTCGGCACGCCCGCGGGCAGCCTGTCGGTCACGACGACGGCGATTCCGGAGGAGGCGAGCAGCCGGGCCGTCGCCTGGCCGACGCCGTCCCGCTTGCCGCACCCCGTGATCAGCGCCACGCGCGTCGTCGTCATCGTGCCGTCGCTCCTGCTCGTTCGGCCGCCGGCGCCGCCGGTGGCGGGCTTGGTCGGTACGGACCGCCGCCGTCCACGGTGAGGACCTGGCCCGAGATCCATCCGGCGTGCGCGCTCGCCAGGAACAGCACCGCGTAGGCCGGGTCCCAGCAGGTGCCCTCGGTCTGCAGCGCCACGCCCAGCCGGCGCTGCTCGCGCGCCTCCGCCGGGAGGTTGCCCGCGACGGCGGCCGTCCAGATCTGGCCGATCTGGACGCAGTTCACGCGGATGTGGCGCGGCCCGAGCAGGCTGGCCGCCCCCCGCGTCATGGCCTCCATGGAGGCCTTGGCGAGCCCATAGAGGGTGCCGGGCCGCTGCGCCGCGACCGAGGAGATGTTCACGACCGCACCGCCCGGCCCCATCGCCGCGACGGCATGGCGGCTCACCATCCAGGCGGACTTCACGTTCGCCTCGACCAGCTCGTCGAAGCGCTCCGGCGAGGAGTCGAAGAGGGTGCCGGCGCTCCACGAGGCCACGCAGTTGACCAAGGTGTCGAGGCTGCCGAAGCGTTCGACGGCCTCCCGCACGACCCTGGCGCAGGCCTCGTCGTCGGTCACGTCGGCGATGACCGCGAACGCCTCCCCGCCGGCGTCGCGGATCTCGGCGATGGTCAGCTCGGCGGCGTCGGGGTCCCGGTCCACCACGGCGACGCGCGCCCCGTGCTGCGCGAGCAGGCGGCTGATGGCGTAGCCGACGCTGCCCCCCGGTGCTCGGTGGCCTCCGCCACCGGTCACGATGGCGGTCCTCCCCGCCATCCACTCGGTCTGCGGGGGCCCTCCGGGGAACCCCGGCGGCGGAGCGGAGCTCGCCTCGTCGGTCACGGAGCGCCGTCGCCGGCGGCCCCGCCGTGGGCGTCCTCGCCCTCGGGGTAGGTGAGATCGATCTCGCCTGCGGGGACCTTCAGCGCCTGCTCGAGGATCGAGCGCATCAGCTCGGGGGGCACGAGGCATTCGGGGCACGCCTCGGGCGTGGCCGAGATGACCACGCCGACGCGCTCCGCCTCCTCCTGCACGTCGATCGCGTAGCCGTCCGCTTCGAGCGCCGTCCGGATCGACTGGAGACCGGCCTGGTCGACCATGCTCATCCTCCCTGTGCTGCCGGCTCGGGACGCTTCGCCACCGGGCCCGGTGCGGGGCGGTCCGCGGCGCCGGGCTGGCCGTCGCGCCGGCGCTCGATGGCGCAGGAGGTGTTCGACCAGAGCCCGAAGACACGGAAGACCATCGACATGGCGGCGTTGCGTGCACCCGCGACGATGATCGGCACGTGGTCGGGCGTCGGGATGACGTGGGTGAGCACGTCCCCGCCCACGCGTTCTTCCGGGCTCGCCGAGCGGACGCCCGGCCCGCTGTCGCTGACGCCGTCCTTCCCGGCCCGGCGCAGATCGGCCTCGGTGCGGGCACAGTGCTCCACGAACCAGGCCTTCACGTCCGCTTTGGAGAGCCCGGCCTTGGCCAGCAGCTGGGCGTGCTCGACGCCGAACATGACCCCGCAGGACTGGTCGCGGAAGATGAGCGGCCCGATGCGCGAGATCGTGTCGGCGAAGTCCCACAGGATCTGCTCGGGATCCTGGGTGTGGCGATTGTCGACGAACTCGAAGGTGCGGGTGAGGGTCGCCGACACGGCGTCCGTTCCCGGCGGGAGGCCCTTTTCGACCGCCAGGGGCTCCCAGGGGCTCTCCTCCTCGTTCTCGCCGACGCAGATCGACCAGCGTCCGGGGATCCCCTGCGTCGCCTGGTCGAGCACGTGCGGCTCCAGCCCGAAGGCGTTGCGGATGATGAGACCGATCGAGCGCGCCACCGTGGCGTTCGGGCGAAAGCCAGGGCCGAGCGCCCCGCCGGCGCTGTTGAAGCCGAGCTCGTGACGGATCGGCCCGTTGACGACGATGAGCGGGGCGGGGCCGCTCGTGCTCTGCCAGGCGCCGCCCTTGGCGGCCCGGTCGCGCAGCAGGGCGTCCCATGCGGCCAGCACCACCGGGAAGTACTCCGGCAAGCAGCCCGCCATCGCCGCGTTGATCGCGGCCAGCTCGACCGTGCAGACTCGGCCCAGGTGGTCCATGCGCCCGATCACCTCGTCAGGGTCACGATCGGTCTGCGCCAAGAACCGGTCGACGAGCGGCCGCGTCGCAGGTACCAACGGCAGGCCGTCCGACCAGCCCTGCGCGTAGCAGTACTCGATCGCCGCCTGCCGCGGCGTCGGGGTCGAGCTGCCCCTCCTCGGCCGTCCCCTCCCCCGTCACCAGCTCAGGCCGCGCCGCGCTCGGCGCGGGCGAGGAGAAGGGACACCACCTCGGCCGCCGCCCGCTCGGCACGCTCGCGAACCTGCTCCGGCGAGAGCCCTGCGACGGGGTGGGCCGTCGTCACGTACCGGTAGCCCGGCGCCCCGTGCATCGCCGCCATGGCGTCGGCGCTCGCCTGGAAAGCGTCGCTGCAGACGACCGCTGCCGGGATCGCCCGGCGCTCGAATGCCACGCCATCGGCGACCGCCGAGGCGCTGCACGAGCCGCAGTCGCCGACGCCGGTGATCACGACATCGCACTCGCCGGCGAGCTCCTCCAGCAGCTCCGGCGGGGCCGGCGCCGCGAAGACTGTCTTCTTGCGCATCAGCACTTTCGAGGCGCCGTAGCGCTCGACCAGGACATCGCCCATCTCCTTCAGGAACAGCGCGGCATTCTGCTTTCCGTTGTCGAGCAGCCCCACGGTGGCACCTTGCAGGTCGGCCCGCCTCGGCGCGAGCCGGAGCCCCGCCTCGCTCCGACCGGCCTGGCCGGTCGGGTCCAAGATCGCGTTCGGCATCCTCGCTCCCTTCTCCTCGCTCGTTCTTCGCTTTGCGTGTTCCGGATCTTCGTCTCGTGCTCCGGGCTCGGCCGGGCGGCCGGGCGGTCCGCCGGGCGGGGGCCTGCGACCACCCGACGGCCCCGCGGACGTCGCTCGGATGCTCGGCCCGTGCGCCTCCCGCCGGCTATGGCGTCGGATCGGATTCGCACTATCGCCGACGTCGCAGGCTCAGTCGTCGAAGATCATGACCCCGCGGATGTTCTTACCATCGAGCATATCCTGGTACCCCTCGTTGACCTGGTCGAGGGAGTAGCGGCGGGTGATCAGCTCGTCGAGCTTCATGTCGCCCGAGCGGTACAGGCCGAGGATCTTCGGGATGTCATAGAGCGGATTCGCCCCGCCGAAGAGCGCCCCCTGGATGCGCTTTTGCCAGCCGGTGAGCGGCGAGCCCGTGAGCTGGATCGTCATGTCGTTCGGTCGGCCGACCGCAGTCACGATGACGTCGCTCGCCTTGCCGATCAGGCTGACGGCCAGCTTCATGACCTCGGACTCCATGACACCGACGGTGATGACCGCGTGGTCGGCCATCTGTCCGCGCGTCACCTCGACGATGTGCTGACGCGCCTCCTCGGGGTCCGAGGTGGCGAAGGTCGCACCGAGCTCGAGCGCCTTCTCCAGCTTGAACGGCACCAGGTCGATCGCGATGACGTTCTTCGCGCCCGCGAAGCGGGCGCCCTGGACAGCGTTGATCCCGACGCCACCGATGCCGATCACCACGACCGTGTCGCCCGCTCGGGTGGCCGCCGCGTAGACCGAGGAGGCCCAACCCGTGGTCACGCCGCAGCCGACGAGACAAGCCACCTCGAAGGGGAGGTCGCCGTCGATCGCCACGCAGGAGTTCTCGGAGAGCACGGCGCGCTCGGAGAAGGTGCCGAGGACGCACATGCCGCCGAGGTCCTCGCCGTGCTCGTGGAAGCGGAAGGTGCCGTCCTCGAGGCAGCCGATCGCCGCGTTCTTCCCGGCGTCGCAGAGGTTCTGGTGGCCCGTCGAGCAGTAACGGCAGTGACCGCAGACGGGGATGTAGGAGGTGACGACGTGGTCGCCGACCTTCACCCGGGTGACGCCGTTGCCGACCGCCTCGACGATGCCCGCGCCCTCGTGGCCGCCGACCAGCGGGTAGCGGATGTGGGGTGCGCCCTCCCGGATGTGCTCGTCGGAGTGGCACAGGCCGGACGCCTTCATCTTGACCAGGACCTCGTGGTCCTTCGGCTCGTCGAGGTCGAGCTCGGTGATCTCCCACCACTTGCCCGGCGCTCGGATGACTGCTGCTCTCGTCTTCATGGTGCCCATGGCCGTGTTCTCCCTCCAATGCTCGCGACTTGCGATGCTGCTCCCCGTACCGCTCCCCCGCAAGGGCGCCCCCGCGGCGGGCACGTCGACCCGTTCACGATCCGCCCTCGACACGCGTGAGGCGCGACTTCATCTCGGAGCGCTCGAGGGTCCCCGCCGGCACCAGGGTGACCCGGGCCGAGATCGACAGGCGGCTCCTCACCATTGCCTCGATCCGTTCGCGCAGCTCGTCGGCGTCGCCGGGCTCGGTGCCGGTCTCGACCTCGAGCCTGAGCGGCGGCTCGACCCGTGGGCCGGGCGCAGCGAGGACGACCTGCATCGCGCCGGAGGTGCGCGGCCCCAGGCTCTGGACGAGGTCCCGCAGCGCCGAAGGGAAGACGTTCACGCCGAGGACGATCAGCATGTCGTCGGTGCGGCCGATGCATCGGATCATCGGCGTCCCGTCCGGTTCCACGCCCGCGACGACGACACGGTCGCGCGTGCGGAACCGGACCAGCGGGCAGCACTCGCGATCGAGCGCCGTGTACACGAGCTCGCCGGTGGCCCCCTCGTCGGGCACGACCGTCTCGCCCGTCTCGGGGTCCACCAGCTCGACGAGGACGTGCTCGCCGGCAGTGAAACGCATGCCCGCGGTCCCGGGTCGCTCCGCGAAGATGATCGGTGCCATGTCGGCGTTGCCGAGGCCTTCGGTCACGGTCGCCCCCCACTCGTCGTGGAGGTGGCGTCGGAACTCCGGCTCGCCACCGCCCGGCTCGCCGCCGACGATGATCTTTTTGAGCCCGAACTCCTTCGGGTCGCGGCCGACCTTGTCGCGGATGTACTCCGCGAGGTAGCGCGCGTACGACGGCGTCGAGTGCAGCGCGGTGACGCCGAGCATCGACATGGCCTGCACGGCCTTCTCCGATGCGCCGGTGCCGATCGGCACCATCGTCGCGCCGACGCGCTCGATGGCGTCGCGTACCGGCAGGCCGCCAACGAAGAGCGTCAGCCCCGCCCCGTGCACGACGACGTCGTCGCGGGTCAGTCCCTGGGTGCGCATCGCCTCGGCCACCACCTCGGTCCACGCCTCGGCGTCGGCGGCCGTCACGCCGACCCAGCTCGGCGTCCCGGTCGTGCCGGTCGAGGCGTGGAGCCGGACCACCTCGGACATCGGCACCGCGGCATGCTCGCCGAGCGGCGGCGACGCGGCCTGGCTGTCACGGAGCATCTGCTTCGTCGTGAAGGGGAAGCGCCCCAGGTCCTCCACCACCACGAAGTCCTCCGGCCCGACCCCGTGCTCGGCGAAGAGCCTGGCGTACATGGGCGAGGAGCGCTGGACGTACTCGAGCTGGCGGCGCAGCAGCGCCGCGACTCGGTCACGGTCGGCCTCGGGGAGGAAGGTTGCGCCGCCCATCGTCAGCGACCCTTCCCCGCCGTCCCCGCGAGCGGCGTGACGCCGAGGAAGCGGAAGCAGTTGTTCCAGGTGATGTCCTCCACCACCTCCGGGGCGAGACCCATCGACAACAGCGTCTTGCCCGCTGGCTGCTCCCGCGGCATCGCGGGGAAATCGGTGCCGATGAGGAGATGCTCCGGACCGATCATGTCGATCAGGTAGCGCAGGGCACGCCGGTCGAACACGAGCGTGTCGTAGTAGAAGCGGCGCGCCAGCTCGGTAGGCGACGGGCCGATGTCGCCGTTGGCGCCGTCCGCCGGCTCGGCGGGCGGCTGCTCGTCCCAGGTCCGTCCCCAGAAGTACTGCGCGCGCGTCAGCATCAGCGGGAAGCCGCCCGCTCCGTGGCTGAACGCCAGCCGCAGGCCCGGGCACTTCTCGGGGACCCCGCCGGCGACGAGCGAGGCCGCGGCGAGCGCGATCTCCGCGGCGAAACCGAACGACCCGACCGCCGGCCCCGGCAGCCGGTCGCGCAGCGTCGGGTTCAGCGTGTGAACGAAGATCGCCATCCCGAGGCGCTCCGCCTCCTGGAAGAAGCTGAGGAACCGCTCGTCGCCGAGGGAGAGGCCGTTGATGTTCGAGCCGATCTCGACGCCGCGAAGGCCGGTCGCGGCGACCTCCGACAGCTCGGCGGCCGCGAGGTCCGGGTCCTGGAGCGGGATCATGCCCAGCCCGAGCAGGCGCTCGGGGTGGGCGGCGCACAGCCCGGCGACGAAGTCGTTCACGCGACGCGCCAGCGACCTGCCATCGCTCGGGGTGAGCGTGTAGTCGAGCAGCGGAGGCATCGGCGACACGACCTCGGCGTCGACGCCACTCTCGTCCATGGTGACGATCCGGCGGTCGGCGGAGAAAAAGGCGCTGGCCGCGCTGAAGCGGATCTGCTCGGTGACGAGCAGGCGGGTGTCGTCGTCGTCCCCGCGCTCGATCCTCGGCCCGGCGTGCCCGCCTCCGGATCCCCCGATCGCGGCGAGCTCGTCGGGGATGACGTGCGCATGCATGTCGATCAGCATCTGCCCCCCTTGGCTGGCTCAGGCTCCCGGACAGACGGCCACGTGCACCGCCTCCTCGCCGGGGACCTCGCCTGCGAGCGTTTCGATGGCGCGCGCCGTGTCGGCGAGCTCGTAGGTGTGCGTATGCAGCTTCGCGAGCGGGAAGCGCTCCGACTCGATGATGCGGATGGCCTCGCTGTACGAGCGGGCGTCCACCCCGTAGGCGCCGACGATCGTGACGGCCTTGTTGATGATCCGGTCGGTCACGATCTCCATCGGCCGGCCGCCCTTCAGGCCCGCCAGGACGACGCGCCCGCCGTGGGCGACCGCCTCGATCGCGTCGACGACGGGCTTGGCGGCCATCGGCGTGAGCTCCAGCACCACGTCCGCCATGGCGCCGTCGGTGATCTCCGTCACGCGCTCGACGGTGTCCTGCTCGTCGACGTTGATCGTGTGGTCGGCCCCGAACTCCCGGGCAAGGTCGAGCTTCCTCTGGTCGCGGGCGAGACCGGTGACGATCACCGTGCTGGCCCCGACGGCCTTCGCCGCGATGACCGCGGCGATCCCCCGCTGGCCCGGTCCGAGGACGAGGACGGTGTCTCCGAGCTTGGTCGCGCCGAGGTCGCACGCCCAGCGCACGCCGGCGCCGAGCGGGTTGAACATCACCGCGACCTCTCGGGGCAGGTCCTTGCGGACCTTGTGGAGGATGGCGTTCGGGTGCAGGTACACGTACTCGGCGAGGCCCCCCCACAGGCTCGGCGCGGCGCGAGACCGGCGTGTAGCCGTAGCTGCCGCCGCGGTTGCGGCACGACATGTACCGCCCGGTGAGGCAGAGCTCGCAGGAGCGGCACGGGATGAGGATCTCGAGCGCGACGCGGTCGCCGGGCTCGACGCCCCAGCGCGCCGCGGCGCGCTCGCCGACCTCCTCGACGATCCCGAGCGGCTCGTGACCGGGGATGACCGGGAACATGCCCTCCCGGCGCAGCGCCCCCTTGTACTGCTCCACGTCGCTGCCGCAGATGCCGCAGGCCTCGATCCGCAGCAGGCCTTCGTCGGGCCCGACCGTCGGGCGGTCGAACTCGCGCACCTCGATCGCGCGCGGCCCCGTCTGCACGGCAGCCCGGACCTTGGCGCTCATGCGGGCGGTGTCACGTCGATCGGGACCACTGGCACGGGTCCGGCGTTCTGCTCCGGCGGCGTGTACGCCCAGTACTTCGCGCGTGCCCCGCCGTCGATGACGAAGTCGCAGCCGGTGATGAGCCGGGCGAAGTCCGAGCTCATCCATGCGACGCAGTGGCCGATGTCCGTCGGTGTGGAGGCCGCACCCATCGGGATGTTGCGGCGCACGTCGAAGGTGCCGATCGGGCGCCACCACGGGGGCCGGTCGTCGGATCCCATGTCCCGGCGCGGGCGCCCGGTCGCCGCCCACTCGGCGAGGAGCTCGGGGTTGTCCGGCTCGGGAGCCGTGGGCGAGAAGCTGTTCACCCGGATGCCGTAGGGGGCGAGGTCCATCGCCGAGGCGCGCACGAAGTTCGCCAGGCCGCCCTTGTGGAAGGCGTAGGCGATCACCCCGGGCGCGCCCTGCCACGCGTTCGAGGACAGGACGCAGACGACGCTCCCGCGGATCTCCCGCTCGATCATCGAGATCGCGACGTGCTTGGTGTTCAAGAACGTGCCCGCCGCGGCCACGTTCACCGCCCGGTTGAAGTTCTCGAGGCTCTCCTCCAGCAGGCCCCGCCCCCCGAGGAGCGCGGCGTTGTTGACGAGGATGTCGATGCGGCCCCACCGCTCGAGCACCTCGGCGACGTACGCCCTCACCGTCGCCTCGTCGGTGACGTCGCCTGGGATGACCATCGCGGTCCCCCCGTTGCGCTCGATGCGGCGGGCGCAGGCGCCGGCCGTGTCCTCACGGGCGTCGTTGCAGGCGACCTTGGCGCCGTAACGTGACAGCGCCAGGGCGATGCCGCTGCCGATGTTCGGCCCGGCGCCCGTGACGAGCGCGACCTTCCCCTCCAGCGAGACGTCCAATGCGCTAGACGGCCCCGTTGATGATGACGCTCTTTAGTTGCGTGTACTCGAGGATCGTCTCCATGCCCATCGTCCTGCCGAAGCCGGAGTGCTTGTAGCCGCCGAAGGGCGCGCCGATGACCCCGCGTGAGCCGGTCGTGTTGATCGCGACCTGTCCGGCCTCGATCGAGCGCGCCAGTCGCACCGCACGGCCGACGTCGCTCGTCCAGACCGAGGCGACGAGACCGTAGCGGGTGCCGTTGGCGATGGACAGCGCCTCTTCCTCGCTCTCGTAGCCGAGCACCGACAGGACCGGCCCGAAGATCTCCTCCTGGGCGATGCGCATCCCCGGCTCGACGCGGTCGAAGATCGTCGGTTCGACGAAGAAGCCGTTCGCGAACTTGTCGCCGGAGAGCTTGTGGCCCCCCGTGACGACCTGGGCTCCCTCTTCGCGGCCGATGTCGATGTAGCCGAGGACCCGCGCCTCCTGCTTGGCGCTGATGAGCGGCCCCATGTCCACGTCCTCGTACCACGGCCCGACGCGAATCTTCTCGAACTCCTTCACCAGCGCATCCACGACCTGCTGGCGGACGTGCTCGTCCACCACGACGCGCGATCCGGCGGCACAGATCTGGCCCGTGTTCATCGTGATGCTGCGCACGATCGTCGGGATCGCCTGGTCGAGCGGCGCATCGCGCAGCACGACCTGCGGGGACTTGCCACCGAGCTCCACGTGCAGCGGCACCAGGTTCTTGGCACAGGCCTCCATCACACGGCTGCCGGTCTCGGGCGAGCCCGTGAAGCTCATGCGCCGGATGAGCGGGTGCACCGGCAGCGCCGCGCCGGCCTCGCCCCCGTAGCCGGTCACGACGTTGATCACGCCCGGCGGGATCCCCGCCTGCTCGGCGAGGCGCGCCAGGTACAAGCAGCTGAGCGGCGCGTCCTCTGCCGGCTTCACCACGATGGTGTTCCCCGCCGCGATCGCCGGGGCCACGTCGCTCGTCATGATCGGCCCGGGGACGTTCCAGGGGATGATGCTGCCGCAGACCCCGTACGGCTCGCGCAGCGTCATGCCGAGCATGTTCGGCACGGCCGTCGGCAGCGTCTGACCCGTCACCTTGTCGGCGATGCCGGCGACGTAGGTGAGGATCCCGGGTACCGGCGACGGCCCCCAGTGCGGGCGGCCGACCTCCTGGCGCTCGAGCAGGTCGATCTCCTGGTCGTGCTCCCTGCAGAGCTCGGCCCAGCGCACGAGCAGCTGTCCGCGCACCGTCGGGCTGGTGTCCCGCCACGCCGGGAACGCCGCCGCGGCGGCCTTGACCGCGGCGTCGACGTCCTCCGCCGCGCCCCGCGGCACGCGAAGCAGCAGCTCCTGGTTGGCCGGGTTGATGACGTCGATCGTGTCGCCGCTGCGGGCAGGCACCCACTCGCCGCCGATCAGGTGCAGGCCGTCGTCGAGCAGCGCGTGAACGTCCACCCTGGCTGGCGCCCTGGACTCGGAAAGCTTCGTGGCCATGGTCCTACTCCTCTCGTCGGTGCGGAGACCTCGCGTCCCGGTCCTCCAGCTGTCATCCGGTCCTCGGGCGGGAGCGCCCCGGCCTGGCCGGGGCTGTCCGTTCGCGTCCTTCCTACCAGCCTCGGTGTTCGTCAGCCACCGGCCGGAGAGGGCCTGGCAAGGCGGACGGCGCGCGGTCCGGCGACAGCTCCTCGACCGGGGGCGACACGAACCGGGCTCCGGGGCGCGGACCCGAGCAAGCTCCCCCGGATCGGTGGGCCGCCACTTCGCGCAGACAAATCACGTTGCCACGGGGCACGGCTCTCGCAACGACACCAACGACCGCTTCCCCCATGACTTGCCATTGGATCCCGAACTGCTTTCCTCTTACGCAACTACTACCTTATCCATTCCACTCTTCGCAACTACCCGACGGCCGGGCGGCGCCCGCCCAGCACCGGCGCCCGCGCAACGTGCGAGCGGGGGCGGAGGGGCGCGGCCGGACCCCGTTCACGGCGGTCCACGGGCGTGGCGATCGCCGTTCAGGTGCGGCGCTACCGTGACCCGGAGCGCACGACCCCCGACGGCTAAGCCCGAGGAGCACGGTGACGTCCATGGATCGCAGGTGGTGGACCCTCACGGCCGTGTCCGTGGCGATCTTCATGCTGATCCTGGACATCACGGTCGTGAACGTCGCGCTGCCCGATATCCAGCGCTCGCTGCACTCCAGCTTCGGCGACCTGCAGTGGGTCGTCGACGCCTACGCCCTCACCCTGGCGGCCTTCCTGCTGACCTCGGGGGTCGCGGGGGACATGTTCGGCCGACGCGGGGTGTTCGCCGGCGGCCTGGCGCTCTTCTCGGCAGCCTCGCTCACCTGCGGGCTCTCCACCAGCTCCTTGATGCTCAACCTGTCCCGCGCGGTCCAGGGCGTAGGCGGGGCGATCATGTTCGCGACGTCGCTCGCGCTCATCGCCCAGGCGTTCCACGGGCGAGACCGGGGCGTCGCGTTCGGTGTCTACGGAGCCGTCAACGGGGCTGCGGTCGCCGTCGGGCCGCTCGTCGGCGGCGCCATCACGAGCAGCATCGGCTGGCGCTGGATCTTCTTCGTCAACGTGCCGATCGGCGTCGTCGCCATCGTCGTGACGTTGCTGCGGGTCGAGGAATCGCGCGAGCCGAACCAGCGCCGGATCGACTGGATCGGGTTCGTGACGTTCTCCGCCGCGCTGTTCATGCTGGTGTTCGCCCTCGTCCGCGGCAACGACGCGGGCTGGGAGAGCGGCGAGATCATCGGGCTGCTCGTCGGCTCCGGGGTGCTCCTCGCCGCCTTCTTGGTGGCCGAGCACGTGCAGAGCGATCCGATGCTCGACCTGTCGCTCTTCCGGCGACAGGCGGTGATCGGCGTCTCGGCCGTCGCCTTCACCCTGTCGGCCTCGCTGTTCGCGCTCTTCCTCTACCTGACCCTCTACATCCAAGACGACCTCGGCTACGGGCCGCTCGCCGCCGGCCTGCGGTTCCTGCCGATCACGACGCTCGCGTTCGTCGTCGCACCGATCGCCGGCAGGCTCACGGTTCGGGTGCCGATCCGGACCCTGCTCGGGGTCGGCATGGCGCTCGTCTCCGCCTCGCTGTTCTTGATGGGGACGACCATGCCGGGCACGGGCTGGAGCCACCTGCTCCCCGGCTTCGTCATCGGCGGAATCGGGGTCGGTCTCGTCAACCCACCGCTCGCCTCGGCCGCCATCGGCGTCGTGCCGCCGAGCCGCAGCGGCATGGCGTCGGGCATCAACTCGACGTTCCGCCAGGTCGGCATCGCCACCGGCATCGCAGGGCTCGGCGCCGTCTTCCAGAGCCAGATGACCCACCGGGTCACGACGGCGCTCGACGCCAGCCTTGCGGGCAGGGTCATCGTCGTCCACGGCGGCGGGGCGCTCGCGGCGGCGGTCACCTCCGGCGAGGTCACGACGCTGTCGAGAGGGCTTCCCGCCGACCTGCGCAGCGTGCTCCTCCACGCGTACCGCGTCGGCTTCTCCGGCAGCTTGAACGACCTCGCGGACATCTGCGGCGCCGTGGCCCTGGTCGGGGCGATCCTCGCCTTCGTCTGCGTCCGACGGCGCGACTTCGTCGTTCGCGACCCCGAGCGCGGGCCCGGGGTCGCGAACGAGCAGACCTCGTCCGCCGTCGCCCACTAAGGCCGCGACCTCAGTGCTCCACCGCCGCCCAACCACCGTCTTCCTGTCGAGATCGTCGACGGGCGGTGCCGGCTCGGCTCCGCAGCGACGATCCTCGGGTGCTCGGCGTGCCTGGCTCCCGCCGGCCCTCGCCACTCGGCGGTCCGGGTGGGCGGGGCCACCGGTACTCTCCTCGCCGCCGGACCGACGCTCGACCTGCTCGACAGGCTCGCCTCGTTCGAGTGAGCCGGACGGGCCCCCGGCGCGTCGGTCGCCCCGGCGCCTCAGCAGCTGTCGCCGGTGTTCCAGGGGATCGGCGAGACGAGGACCTGGTTGATGTCGCCGCGCCGGAAGACGCTTCTGCCGCTCGCCGTCGCCGTCGACAGCTCGATGCCGACGGTCCCGCTCGCGCCGCCGAACGCCTTCGCGCCGAACAGGCGACGCAGGGTCTTGCTGTACACGTTGAGGAAGGCGCAGGAGCCGCCGTAGGTGTCGCGCCGCTGGAGCTTCAAGGTCGACGGCTGGGTGTCGTCCGGGAAGAGCGCCAGCGCCTCCACCTCGGCCTGCGCGAGCGTCGTGCCCGGTCGGAGCGCCTGGGTGTAGCCGTTCACGCGGCCGGCCGAGGTGGTCACGCTCTCGAACTCGTAGGTCTGACCGGCATAGTCCACCCGCGGCCCGTAGCAGTGGCCGAGCGGGCAGTCCGACGTCGCGGCGGGGTGGGCGACGCTCCATGCGGCGAGCTTCGCCCCGTAGCCGGTCCACCCGACTCCCGTCGCCCCGCCGGCTGCAACGGTGCCGCCGGTGAGGACGGCGGCAGAGGTGACCGCGACCAGCGCGGCGGCTAGGGCTCGCTTCACTCCGCTCCTCCTGTCGGACGAAGGATGGCGCGACGTGAGGCTAGTGGCGTCGCCGCCCCTACGCGAGCAGGCGCGGCAGCGCGGTCGCTCCGACCCCGGCCACCACGACGACGAGGAACGGCGCGCGCAGCACCTGGGCGACGATGGCCGCGGCGAGGCCGCCGGCCCGGGCGTCGACGCCGAGGTGGTGACCCTCCGAGAAGGTCTGGGTGGCGGTCAGGGAGACGAGGACGACGATCGGGAGCAGGGCCGCCACCCGCCGCACCCGCCGGCTCTCGAGGACGCGGGAAGGGACCGAGTGGCCCGCCAGCTTGAGCGCGTAGCAACCGCCGGCTCCGGCGATGATCGCGAGCCACCTCACCACGCGGTTCCGCCCGTTCCCGGACCTCGCCCCGCGACCCGCCTGCCAGGACGGCGATCGCCGCTGCGATCAGGATAGGGACCCCGGCCGAGGTGAAGGGCACGGCGCAGAGGGCGGCGGCCGCGCCCACCAGCGCGAGCACCCAGGCCTCCGCCGAGCGCAGCCGCGGGCCCACCAGCGCGACGAACGCGGCGGGCGCTGCGGCGTCGAGACCGAACGCCGCCGGATCGGAGATGGCGCGTACGCCGAGCGCCCCGAGCAGCGTCGCCAGATTCCACAGCACGAAGACCGCCGCGCCGGTCGCCCAGAAGGCGAGCGGCGCCTCGCCGCCGTCGCGAGCGCCAAGCGCCATGGCGGTGCTCTCGTCGATCGTCAGGTTGGCGGCGAAGGCCCGCCACGAGCCCCGAGCGCGCAGCACGGGTGCGAGCCGCAGGCCGTAGAGGCCGTTTCGGCCGCCCACCAGCACCGCGGCAGCCGACGCCGTCAGCGGGTTCCCGCCCCCGGCCACGGCACCGACGAACGCGAACTGCGATGCGCCGGTGAACATCAAGAGGGACAACGCGACCGTCTGGAGCAGCGTGGGCCGCCCGCGGTCGACACCGCACCGAAGGAGAGCCCGTAGGCGCCGGTCGCGGCGCCGATGGTCAACGCCTTGAGGACGACCCGCCGCCGGCCTGCTTCGCCCCGCCAGGGCATCCTTCTCCCACCCACGGAGTCATTATCACCAGGTTGGTCCGGCAGAACCTGGTGTTCCCGCCCTCGTTCGGCCATTTTGTAGCATGTTCTGCCATGGACCAGATCGATCGGGATATCCTGTTCCACCTGCAGCGCGACGGGCGCATGACGAACGCCGAGCTCGCCAGCCGGATCGGCCTCAGCCCCTCCCCCTGCCTGCGCCGGGTCCGCCAGCTCGAGGCGAGCGGCGTGATCACCGGCTACCACGCCTCCGTCGACCCCTCCCGCGTCGGGCGGGGCTTCCTGGCGGTGGTGCACGCCGACATGGCCGTCGCCGACCGGGACACGATCGAGGAGTTCGACCGCCAGGTGGCGGCGCTGGACGAGGTCACCGAGTGCCACCGCATGTTCGGCGACCCCGGCTACCTCATCCGGGTCGCCGTGGCCGACGTCGCCGCCTACGAGCAGTTCTACATGAACCGCCTGGCAGGCCTGCCCGGCGTCGCGAAGTTGACCACCCAGCTGACGATGAAGACCGTCAAGGCGCCCGGGCCGCTCCCCGTCGACGGCCGCACCTGAGGGCCGGGCGACGGCACCGGTCGGGATGCCGGCCGATCCGGCGTGCTGCCAAGATGCGCCGATGCCCGCGCGCCTCGACGTCCTCGTGAACGGCTACGCCGACGAACGCGTCGCCAGCACCGTCACCCTCGTCCGCGACGGCGACGTCGTGATCGTCATCGACCCGGGCATGGTCGCCGACCGTGGGCAGATCCTCGACCCGCTGGTGTCGCTCGGGGTACGGCCGGAGGACGTGACCGACGTCGTCCTCAGTCATCACCACCCCGACCACACGCTCAACGTCGCCCTCTTCGGTCGCGCTCGCACCCACGACCACTGGGCGATCTACCAAGGCGACAGCTGGACCGACCGGGATGCGGACGGCTTCGCGCTCGTCGCCGTCGGTGCGCCTCATGGCGACGCCCGGGCACACGCCCCAGGACATCACCACCCTCGTCGAGACCGACGAGGGCCTGGTGGCCTGCACGCACCTGTGGTGGTCGGAGGAAGGGCCCGAGGACGACCCGCTCGCCAGCGACCCCGACGAGCTCCGGCGGTCACGGCAGAAGGTCCTCGCGCTCGGACCCGTGCGGATCGTGCCCGGCCACGGCGCACCGTTCGTCCCCCGCTGATCGGGGTGCCCGCGGGCGGCGTTCGCGCGACCGGATCGCGCGTGCGCCGGCGCGTCGTCTACTCTGCAGAATAGGCCTGTGCGTTCCCGCCCCCTAGCTCTGCTCGCCCTCTCGCTCCTCGGCGCCTTCGCGTCCGCTGGCTCCGCCGCGGGCGCGGTGGCCGGCCGGGCACCGGCGCCCGGCGCCAGGCGGGCCACCTCGACGGCGTGCCCGTGGGTCCACCCCACCCCGGGCCAGTCCGACGCCCAGCTGGCCGCCGAGGTCGTGGCCCGGATGACCCTCCAGGAGAAGCTGGACGTCGTCACGCTCATCAGCACGAAGGCGTACGAGAACAGCACCATCGCCGTCCCCTCGCTGTGCGTCCCGGCGTTCACGATGGAGGACGGGCCCGCCGGCCTCGCCTACAAGGACTCCGGCGTCACCCAGTTCCCCGCCCCGATCGGGCTCGCGGCCACCTTCGACACGGCGCTCGCCTACGAGGACGGGGCCGCCGTCGGCTCCCAGGCCCGCGCGCAGGGCGTCGACGCGCTGCAGGGCCCGTACCTGAACCTGGCCCGGGTCCCCGAGGGAGGTCGGGTGTTCGAGGGCTTCGGCGAGGACCCCGCGCTCGACCTCGGCGATGGGCGTCGCCGACATCGAGGGCATCCAGTCGGCAGGCGCGGCTCGCCGACGCCAAGGACCTCGGTGTCTACACCCAGGAGACGACCCGAGACTTCTTGAACCAGCTCGTCCCTGAACGCGCCCTGCAAGAGGTGTACCTCGCGCCCTTCCGCGTGCCGCGGTCGAAAAGGCGCAGGCGGCCTCGCTCATGTGCGGCTTCGGCCAGATCAACGGCACGCAGACCTGCCAGGACCCGACGATCTTCGCCGCCGTGCGCTCCTGGGGCCTCGCCGGCTTCGTGCGCGACGACATCAACGCCGCGCCCGATGCGCTCGGAGCGTTCCAGGCCGGGCTCGACATGATCAAGCCCTCGCCCTGGTCGAAGGGCGATCCCCAGCTGTCCGCCCAGAGCCTCGCGAACATCGACGACGCGGCCCGGCGCGTGCTCGGCCAGATGTTCCGCTTCGGCCTGATCCAGCAGCCCCCGACCGGCACGACCTCGACCGATGTGCAGGCCACGAGCGACCAGCGCGTTGCCCTGCAGGTCGCCGAGCGCAGCGCGGTCCTGCTCAAGAACGCGGGCGCCCTGCTCCCGCTCGGGGCCTCGCCGGCCTCCGTCGCCGTGATCGGCACCGACGCCAACGCCGACCCGATCAGCTCGGGAGGTGGCAGCTCCCACGTCACCGTGGCCTCGGTCGTCACGCCGCTCAGCGCCCTCGAGAAGCGCTGGCCGCGCGCCCGGATCGTCGCCGCGCCGGGCGAGCCCACCGCTCCACCGGGCGCGGAGATCCCGAGCAGCGATGTGCAGCCGCCGCTCCCGGTGCCCCCTCCCCCGCCGAAGCATCCCGAGTACCACACGACCCGGCCGCCGACGGGCACCTGGCGGAGCTGGAGCGGGCAGCTCAGCGCGCCCGTCACGGGGCTGTACCGCCTGAGCGTGCTCTGCCACGGCGGGACCCAGCTGTCGATCGACGGCGTGCGTCTCCTCGACGACCCGGGCGCGGACGGACCGACCCTCGACCAGGTCGCCTACGACTTCGTCGCCGGCCGCCAGTACCGGATGACGATGCGCTGGTTCGACTACGACGGCAACGTCCCCGAGGTCGGCTGGCAGGACACGACCCCGATGATCCAGCAGGCCGCCGCGGCCGCACGCCAGGCCCAGGTCGCGATCGTGTTCGCCGGGTCGGAGAGCACCGAGGGAGCCGACAACACGACGCTCGACCTCGGCGGGGCCCAGGACCAGCTGATCGAGGCGGTCGCCGCGGCGAATCCCGACACCGTCGTGGTCCTGAACACCGGCGGCGCCGTCCTCATGCCCTGGCTCGCACAGGTGCGGGCGGTGCTCGAGGCCTGGTATCCGGGGCAGGTCGACGGGACCGCGGCCGCCGCGCTGCTCGCCGGTGACGTCGACCCCGGTGGCAAGCTCCCGGTCACCTTCCCGACCTCGGATCGCACGACGTCGGTGTCCTCGTCCAGCGCGCTCTGGCCCGGCGTGGCGAGCACCGTGAACCTCGCGGCGTCGGGGGGCGGCGGCCTCGACATCGGCTACCGCTGGTACCAGGCGCACCACGTACCGGTGCTCTTCCCGTTCGGTTTCGGCCTCTCGTACACGACGTTCTCGCTGTCGCGCCTCGCCGTGAGGCGCACGCGCTCGGGCTACGTGGCCTCGGTCACGGTGCGGAACACCGGGGCGAGCGTGGGCAGCGACATCGTCGAGGCCTACCTCCGCTTCCCGGCGGGTGCGGGCGAGCCGCCGCTGCAGCTGGCGGCGTTCGGCCGCGCCTCCCTCGGGCCGGGCCAGTCCGGGACCGTGCAGCTGAGCGTCCCGGCCTCGGCCTTCTCGATCTGGCAGCCGTCGGGGTTCACCGCCGTCCCGGGCCGCTACGTGCTGAGCGTCGGCGACTCCTCGGCCCACCTGCCGCTCGCGGCCTCGATCGCCGCGCCCTGAGCCCGCCCGCCCTGCGACCGGTGGGCGAGCGCCGCGCCGGTCGTGGGCGTGCCGTCACGGCGCCCCGGCGGGAGGCAGCCCTGCGACCCAGTCGAGCACGAGGGCGTTGAGCTCGGTGGGCCGCTCCTGGTGCAGGACGTGGCCCGAGCCCTTCCACCCGATGGCCTCGCTGTAGCCGTGGGCGAAGGTGGACGCGTCCCAGTCGGCCTTGCCCGGGTCGGCGTGGAACGCCAGGACGGGACAGGCACGGCGGCGGAGGTGCTCGTCGGCGGCCGGACGGACCACGTACTCCTTGGCGCCCTCGTGCATGCCGAAGAAGGTCTCGACCACGACGTGAGAGGGGAGGCCGAGCACGCGCCTGCGGTGCCAGGTCTCGAGCCACACTGGGGTCGCGGGACCTGATTGGCCGGGCCGGTCCGTGATCGGCGCGGCGGAGCCGAGCTGGCGGAGGGTGGCACCGAGCCGCTGCGAGGCCGCGACGGCCTGCTCGTCGAAGCCGTAGGGCGGGTCCACCACGACGACGGCCCGGACGAGGTCCGGATGCTCGGCCGCGAGCATCGACACCAGCACGCCGCCGAGCGAGTGACCGATCGCGACGACCGGCCCGAGCCCGAGCTGGCCGTGCATGCCGACCATGTCCGCGAGGAGCTGGCGGGAGTCGTAGCCGTGCTCGGTGACCGACGAGCGGCCGTGACCCCGGTGGTCGTAGGCGACGACACGGTGGCGGGCGGTGAACGCCGGGAGCTGGAAGCACCAGTCGTGCGACTCACCCGTCCAGCCGTGGACAAGCAGGAGTGGCGGGTCCCCGGACCCCTCGTCGGTGTAGAAGAGGCGGGCATCACCGACCTTGGCGAACGGCATGGGTCGAGCTCCTTTCTGATCGGCCTCATCGGCCCCGTACTGGTCGGTGCTGCGCTCGCCGCCGGGCCCGTGGGCCTCAGCGGTGCGCCCTCGCGTGGACGGGCGTGTGCAGGGCGGGACCGGGCACGGGTGCGGCGAGCCCGGCCGGGTTGGACATGACGCCGTCGATCGCGTGGAGCGCGGCACCCACCGCGGCGCCGCGGAAGCTGAGCGTCGACATCGCCACCAGCTGGTCGGCGGGCTGACGCACGATCATCACCGTTCGCGCAACGTCCGGTGGATGCTCGCCAGGATCCACTCGGCGACGCCTCACCCGTCCGAGTCTGGCACGCCAAAGGGCATGGGTCGCGCCTGGCCGGAACGCTCAACTGTTCCCCCGGCCCGAGGTCGGCGGCCAAGTGGTGGCGAGCATCGCCAACGGCATAAGACCGATGGAGCTGAGCGCCGCCGCCGAGCGCGTCGTGACGGGCCTCGTGCTGCCGGCGGCGGTGACCTTCGACGCCGTCACGCACCGAGACGCTGCCACGAGCCGAGACGTGCCAGGCGCGGGAGGCCGCCCCTTACTGGAGCACGAAGCTCGTGAAGTAGACCGCCGACACCTGCTGGGCGCCCTCGTTGGGCCCGAGCTCGTGCTGGAAGATCCGGAGGAGGTCCCGGCGCAGCGCGGCGCGCCCGGCCGCCGGGAGCAGCTCGGCGTAGGTCTCGCCGCCGAGGACGGAGACGGTCGAGCCGATCAGCTCGGGGGTCAGCTTGTCGACCTGCTTGGAGCTCGCGGCGACGGTCGTCTGCATGCTCACGGCCACCTGCGCCAGGTGGCCGTCGGCCAGGTTCGTCGTGATGCTGCCGAGGTCCACGATCGCCCCGGCGGGGACCTTGGCCCCGGGACGGTAGTGCGGCTTGATGACCTTGCCCATCACGACGTGGGCGACGAGCAGCAGCACCAGGACCATGATGATCGGCTTGATCGGCTTCTTCTTCTTCGCCTTCTCGCCGCTGTCGCCTTCGGCAGCCTTGGCGGCCATCGGCTCTTTGGGGGTCCTGGCCATCTCTTCCGGCTTTCAGCTGTTCAGGACCACGACGTCGACGCGGCGGTTCTTCGCCCGGTTCGCCGCCGTGGTGTTCGGGACCTGGGGATGGGCCTGGCCGTAGCCGACGGCGGCGAGGCGGCTCATCGGAATGCCGTCAGCGGTGTTCATGCGGTTGACCACGTTCGCGGCCCGGACCGCCGACAGCTCCCAGTTCGAGGTGTACGGGCCACCGGTGACCGGCACGTTGTCGGTGAATCCCTCCACCTCGAGGTTGTTGGGCTGCGCTTGCACCACGCCCGCGATCGTGTCGATGACCCGGTTGCCGACGCCGTCGAAGCTGGCCGAGTCGGACTGGAAGAAGACCTGGTCGGCCAGGATCTGGACGACTGCACCCTGGTCGCTCACCGTCACCGAGGCGTCCTTCGCGAGGCCCGCCTTGGCGAGCGCCACCTTCAGCAGCGCGGCCGTCCTGTCGGCGGGGGTTTCGGCGGAGGTGGGCGCGGACGTCCCGGCGAGCACCGGCGTCGGGCTCGGGTTCGTGCCCGGGCGCGCGATGAGGCTCGACTGCTGGAGCAGGCCGCTGCCGCCCTTCGTCGAGACGGCCGAGGGGTTGAACGTCTGGGTGAGGCCCATCCGGAAGGCGATGAACTTCTTCTGGCTGATCGTGCTCATGGCGAACAGCAGGATGAACAGCGCCAAAAGGAGGGTGATCATGTCGGCGTAGGTGAGCAGCCACCGCTCGTGGTTCTCGGCCTCCGCGTGACCGGGGCCCTTGTGGCGACGCCGGGCGCTCATGCCGCCGCTTCCTTCTTCTCGGCCCCCGGCCGGCTGCTCGCCGCGAGGAACGACTCCATCTTCGTGCGCACCGAGCGCGAGGTCGCACCGGACTGGATGCTGAGCAGGCCCTCGACCATCATGTTCTTGACCTGGACCTCCCGCTCGCTGGCGGTCTTCAGCTTGTTGGAGATCGGCAGCCAGACGAGGTTGGCGCTGAGCACGCCCCAGAGGGTCGCGGTGAAGGCCGCCCCGATGGCGGGCCCGAGGGACCCGGGGTCGTTGAGGCTCCCGAGGACGTGGACGAGGCCGAGGACGGTGCCGATGATCCCGAGGGTCGGCGCGAAGCCGCCCATGTCGGCAAAGATCTTCGCCCCCATGCGGTGGCGCGCCTCGGTGCTCGAGATCTCCGTCTCCAGCACCTCGCGCATCTCTTCGGAGTTCGTGCCGTCGGCCGCGAGCTCGAGGCCCCTGCGGAGGAACGGGTCCTCGATGTTCTTGGCCTCCTTCTCGAGCGCCAGGATGCCGCTCGTCTTCGCCAGACTGGCGAAGCGCGCCATCTCCTGGATCACGAAGTCGGCGTCCGCCACGTTCGACTTGGTGGCCAGCTTGATCATGACCTTGATGCTCTTCAGGTCGCTCTTCATGTAGCCCGCCGTCGCGGCGAAGAACGTGCCGCCGAACACGAGCAGGAGCGGTGACGGCTTGATCAGCACGGCCGGGTTCCCGCCGTCCATGAACATCGAGATGAAGACACACCCGAGCGCGCCGCCGATGCCGATCGCAGTCCAGTTGTCCTTCATGGCCGCTCACGCTCGCCGTCTTGCTTCTCGGTCTCGACCAGGCGGAGGGGCAGCGGCCCGTCGACCGGCGGACCAACGTTCGGGGTACCGATCGGCCGGTGGCCGCTCGCCATCGCCTGGACGATCGCGCGGTCCTCACGGTGCAGCCGGACCACCTCGTCGAGGGGCTCCTGGACGAGGTAGCTCGTGCCGTTGACGAGGGTCACGTGGGTCTCGGCCGCTCCCTCGACGCGCTCGATGAGGCCCGCGTTGATCGCGAAGGCGTCGCCCTTGACCGTGTGGAGGACGATCACGCCGGGCTCCCGGCGTGCGGAACGCGCGGACCGAGGCCGCGCGCGCTCGACTTGACACGTCTGTGCCAGGGGAGTCGCGCCATCGCGCCAGGGGCCACCCGAATCGTTGTCATAAGGTGCACAACGACCGGGTACCTGCCAAATTTGAGCGGCCCCGACCAGCCAAAACGCGTCGGACGGAGCCTCCGCGCTCAGCGGCGCGCGCCGTGCTCGCGAGTCAGCTGCAGCCGACCGTGGTGGACCGCGCGAGCCGGCACCCGCCGGCCGGCGGCGGGATCAGTAGACCCAGACCTCGGTGCCGACCGGGTCGAGGTTGTTCGCCCAGATCCAGTCGATCGCCTCGTTGCTCACCCGGACGCAGCCGTGCGAGACGGGGACCGGCGGGACGTAGCTGTCGCCGTGGATCGCGAAGCCCTCGTCGAAGAAGCGGGGCCGCCACAGCGACCCGAGCGAGTCGACCACCAGCCCGTCGACGACGCGGTTGGTCTGGAACACGCCGGTCGGCGTGATCGCGACGTTCGTCACGCCGTCCTCGGTGTAGGTGTAGCCACCGCCGGTCGAGGTGTTCAGCACGTACTTGACGGCGCCGTCGTTGACGAACATCACGAGGTCGTCCTGCAGGTCGACCTCGATCACGTAGCCCGACGTGCTGCGCGGGTGCGGGAGCACGTCGCTATCGAGGGCCCCGGCGGTCTGCGGCCCGACGGCGCCGTTCGTCGGGAGGTTCGCGGCCTTCTGCAACGCGTACACGGCCTGCTCGGTGGCGTCGCCGAAGTAGCCGTCCGGCGAGCCGACCCAGTAGCCGAGGGCGCCGAGGGCGTTCTGCAGCGAGGTGACCGTCGGGCCGCTGTCACCGGGCACGAGGGTCGTCCCTGCGGGCAGTACGAACGGCGTGCTCGAGGTCACGAGCTCGACGACCGGGGCGCTCAACCCGGCCCGGAAGCTCGGCGACGCCGCCACGGTCGCCCGGACGACCACCTGGCCCGTACTGCCGAACGACGCCCGGAGCACGGCCTGGCCGAGGCGGTTCGTCGTCGCGCGGACGACACCGATGAGCCGGTTCCCGATCTGACGCTTGAGGGTCACGACGCGTCCGGCCGCCGGCGGGACGACCGAGGCGATGATCTCGGCCCGCCGCCCGCGCTCGATGGCCGAGGCCGCGAGGCTGAGGGTGACCGCGGAGGCCTTCGGCGGGGTCCACAGCGCCGTGGCGGACTGCGTGGTGACGTCGTAGGTGGCGAAGGTGAAGCCGCTCGGGACGACCTCGTCGAAGGCCGCGCTCTGCCCGGGGTCGACCACGGCCGTCCCCGTCGTCACGTCGGCCGTGCCGACGCCGACGACGCGGCCCGCCGAGTCGAGGAAGCTGAACACCACCTGCACCGAGGAGTCCGCCACCTTGTTCCGGTTCGTCACCGTCCCGACGATGTTCGTGGCTCCCGAGCTGTCGGTCGAGGTGCCGGTCACGGTCGCGACGAAACGCTGGTTGCCGAGCGCGGCGGCGGGCCGGGAGCTCACGCCGGTCACCACCGCCCGTGTGGTTCCCGCCGGGGCGGTGGAGACGAGCTCGAACGGCGAGCCCTCGCCCGGGTTGACCGTGGTGAGCAGGGCGTGGCCGACGCCCTTGCCGAGCGCCGTCCCGGCGCCGTTCTCGTAGGTCACGTCGACGCGCACCGCGTCGAGGGGCGTCGGGCCGGAGTTCTTCACCTCGCCGACGAGGTGGAAGACGCCGCCGGCGGTCGAGAACGTCGACGCGGAGATCACCCTGAGGGCGGCCGCGACGTGCCGGGTCGCCGCGGCGGCGGGCACCGCCGCCCCGATCACGACCAGCGAAGCGCCGATCGTCACAGCGAGCAGTGCGCTCCTCGTCGTCCTCACGTCCCACTCCCTCGTATGCGTGTCGGCGCCCGCCCGCCGACGTCGTTGAACTCGGCGCCCCGGACGTGCCCCGGTGGTCGCCTCCGGCCGACCTGCTCGCCGCGCCCCACGGCGGGCGCGCCACTGACGCGAGCGGGCTGGGCCGCAATTTCTTGGCCTTGGTGTGCACCAATGTAGCTCCCGCGATCGCTGGACAGGCTCACCACCTGCGCCCGGTGTGCTCTCCGCACCGGCACGTGCGCCATGGTCCTCGCAAGCGCGGCGCCACCCCCGGCCGAGGCCGGGACGGCCTCCGGCTCGACCACCAGTCCGCCTGCGGCCGCCGGTCGGTCGGGCAGCACCACAACCACCGAGGGCACGACGACCACGACGGCCACCACGACGGTCGGCGCCAGCTCGCCGGCGAGCTCCGGCGGCACCGTCTTCGCGTTCCGGAAGCCCTCGCTCGTCGTGCCGCCGGGCGAGTGGACCCTCGACATGGGTGTCGACATCGGGACGGTCGGCAACGCCTGCGGCCCCGGCGTCGTCGAGGTTGCCATCGCCGGCGGCACCGTCACCCAGATCGGGATCTGCGGATTCGGGCCGGCAGCGCCAGTGATCCGGGTGGACTGGGGCCGCGCGCCGGCCGCCACGTCTACGACGGGCACGCCCTGCCGCCGCTCGTCACCGTCGGTCGGCACGTGAGCCCGGGCCAGCCGGCCGCCGACGTCGGCTGCGGCGACGTCGGCGAGTCGTCCGCGTTGCACCTCGAGATCGGGATGAGCCCCACCGTCGCCCGGAGTTCCCCGCCTTCTACCAGACCTCCGGGGCCATGCTGCAGCGGCTGCTCACGGCGTACCGCCGAGCCGGCCGCTCAGCCCCACCAGAAGGACGCCGCGACCGCCACGTAGAGGCCGACGAGGGTGACGCCCTCGAGCCACGTCGACTCGCCGTCGAACACGACGACGACGGCGACGACGACGGCGATGGCGAGCGATGCCACGAGCATCACCGGCATCACCAGCGTGAGCGTCGCTCCGCCGAGGACGTTCGACAAGAGGACGAGGACAGGGATCAGCCCGAGCGCGATCTGCACCGGGCTCTGCAGGATCAGCGACATCGCGTAGTCGGCGCGGTTCTGCGCGGCGAGCTTGATCCCGACGACGTTCTCGACCGCGTTGCCAGCGATGGCGACGATGACGAGCCCGGCGAAGGCCTGGGAGATGTGCAGCGCCGACAGCGCCGGCGTCAGGGCGGCGACGAACCAGTCCGAGACGAATGCCGCCGCCACGCTCGAGCCGAGCAGCGCCCACAGCACCAGCTGGAGCGGCCAGCGCGGGCCGGCGCGCGGCGTGCTGCCGTCGTCGACCGTGCCCGCCTTCAGCGAGGCCGGGATCGAGAGCACGAACACGACGAGCAGCACGGCGGCGGCGACGTCGGAGAGCGCGTGCTCGTGGCGTGCGGCGGCGACGCCGAGGTGGGAAGAGAGCGTCGGCACGATGACGATCGACGCCGCCAGCACCAGGAGGAGCACCGGCGTCCGCGCGGCCTCGGGGGTGAAGCGCTGGGTCCCGTGGCGAAGGCCCCCGACGATGAAGGCCGCGCCGAGCACCAGGAGCACGTTGGCCAGGATCGAGCCGACGAGAGCCGCCTGCACGACACCGACGAGGCCGGCACGCAGGGCGAAGATCCCCACGAACAGCTCCGGCAGGTTGCCGAGCGCGGACTGCACGACCCCGGTCGTCCCGGAGCCGAGCCGGTTCCCCAGCCGGTCGACGCTTCGGCCGACGATGGCCGCCAGCACGCCGAGCGCGACGCCGGCGACGACGAAGGGGGCGATCCGTCCGGCGTGGACGTAGTGGGTCGCCGCGGTCGCGCCGGTCAGCAGCGCGCCGGCGCCGAGCAGCCGCCGATCGCCCGGCAGCAGGTGACGGCGCGCGCTGTCGACAGATCCCAACCGGTTCCCCATGGGCCTCGGACCCCTGGCCGCGCAGGTGCTGCCAGGGCGGAAGATCCGTACGGTACCCCGCCGGCCCGGGTCGGCGGCGGTCCGCCGCCGGGATCAGGCGCCGTCGAGGGCGATCCGCGCGAGCAGCTTCACGACGGGCAGGTCATGGGCGACGCCGCTCACGACGGCGCCACCGGCATTCGCCCCGGGCAAGCGCCCGCTCCTGGCGAGGCCGGCGCGTACGCCGAGGAGGTGGTCGGCGATCCGGCTGTCGGACATGCCGGACGAACGGAGCGCGCGGAGGCGCGACGCGCGAGCTCGCGGTAGTGCTCGAAGACGTCGACCGACGTGCCGTGGCGATTCGGCTCGGTGCGCAGCATGCCGAAGTCGAACTCGGCGACGGACTTGAGGTGCGTGGCGACGAAGGACCGGCCGTCGTCCCCGTCCGCCCACGCCAGCAGGCGGTACATGCCGAGGTACTCGCCGGGCTCGTCGAGCTCGCGCAACGCCATCGCGTAGAAGCCGAGGGCCTCACCGACGCCGGCAAAACGCGACTCGAACTGGACGAGCGAGCGCTCCCCCTCGCCGTAGCGGAGCACGACTGGCGCCCCGAGGCGCATCTCCGCCGCCAGCCCTTGCGCTTCGGGCAGCACGTCGGAGTACCACAGGCCTGCGCTGGCGGCCGGGCTCGGCAGGAGCGACCCCGAAGGGCGCATGCCGGCGACGTTCGTCTCGGCGCTCGGCCGGACGACGGTCGGCAGGTCGTGATCGAACGAGATGCAGTCGGCCAGGAACAGGACGTCGTTGATCGTCGGCGCCGGGCCGCCACCGGGCCGGACCGGGACGAGGCCGGAACCGGGGGCGCGGTGGACGATCTCCCACTGCCCGTCCGCGTCGAACGACGTCATGCTGGCTTCGGACATCCCGAGGCACGCGATGAGGAATCGGCTGGGCTCCCACTCGAGCGGCTGAATCGGAGCGAAGTCGATCGCATGTGACGAATCAGCCGCGAGACGGGCGTCGGCACTGAGGAGCACACGGTGATGCTACGGTGCGCCTCTCTCAAAATCTTCCGACAGGTGCGTTAGCGCGAACGGTGGAAAGTCAATGATCTAGGGGAAAGTACGCTCGGCCACTGAGCGTGACGCCGCTGGCACCGAGCACGTCGAGCAGTGGTTGCGGTACCGCCGTCCTTTGTCGCTGGGCGACCGATCGGTCGCTGTCACATATGTCACCGACGGGCACTCGCCGCGTTGCTATTTGCTCAATTGCAGGCAGGATTATGCAGTCTCGACGCGGCGCAGCGATGGGCGCCGATAGTGCTAGCAGCGCCGGACGAGCCTGCCCGACCGGATGCTGGCCGCAGGGCCCGCCCGAGGGGCCGCCCTCGACTGCGCCGTCGCCATGAGCCCGCTCGCCGAACGCACTCCATCGCCGCCACGCCGGGGCGATCCGGCGCGCGAGGCGCCGTCCGTCGCGGCCGGGGCGGCCGGGAACGCCGGTCGCGCTCTGTCATCATGGCGAGATGGTCGAGCTCACCGCGCCGGCGAGCAGGACCGGACCTGCGAGCCCCGGCACGTTGCGCGAGTGACGCTCGCACCGCCTGCGACCGGGGCTCCTCGGCCCCTCGAGCTCCGCGAGCGTAGGAGGCTCGCTCGCTGGCGCTCCTGGCGGCTCCACTGGCTCGCGACCGCCGTGGGCTGGGCGGTCGTCGCCGTGCTGGCCCTGGTCGCACTGCTCCGGATCGTCGACTGGGACGGCACGACGCTCCTCGCGATCTGCAACTCGCTGAACGGGCTGTTCTATCTGCCCTCCTGGCTCGTGCTCCTCGTCGCAGCCGTCGGGCGCCGCCCCCTCCTCGTGCTGGGGGCCCTCGCGATCGTCGTCGCGCAGCTCGCGTTCGCCGCGCCCGAGCTGCTCGCGTCGCGCAGCGTGCCGGCGTGGGCCCAGGCGGCCCCGACGATCCGCCTGCTCGACGCCAACGTGGCCGCCGACGACGACGACACGGACATGGGCGGCTACACCGCCGACATCGCCCACTTCCGGCCGGACCTCGTCACCTTCGAAGAGGCGACGACGTCCGACTACGCCGGCCTCAGCGCCGCCGGCGCCTTCGCCCGCCTCCCCCACCGTGTCCTCGTCTCCCGCGACGACCCCTGGGGATTCGTCATCGCGAGCCGCTACCCGATGCGCAACATCCACGTCGTGTACGGCGGCGGCTACCCGTTCCTCGTCACCGCGACGCTCCAGCTGCCCTCGGGCGATATCCGGCTCTGGGTCGTGCACGACTACGCGCCCGTCGCCTCGCTCCCCCTCTGGCGCTCCGAGCTCGGGCGGATAGCCGGGCTCGCCCGGTCGCAAGGAGCGAGCCGCCTGCTCGTCGCCGGCGACTTCAACGCGAGCTGGGGGAGCAAGGGGTTGCGGGAGATCCTCGACGCCGGCCTCACCGACGCGGCGGCGGCCCGCGGGACGCCGTTCGACATGACCTGGCCACAGGGCAGGTGGTTCCCGCCGCTCGTCCGCATCGACCACGTCCTTGTCGGCGCCGGCATCTCGGCGACACGCATCAACGCCGCGACCGGGCCGGGAAGCGACCATCACGAGCTCTTCGCCTCGGTCGCCGTCGAGCGAGTCGGTCACGGCCGCTGACGAGCAGGCCTCCCGCCACGAGGCGCGCCCCGATCACGTTGGATCGACTACAGCGACGCCCGCCGTCACGCGGGCGACGAGGACCGTCCCCCAGCGGCGGACGCCGAACGCCGGCGACCGGCCGACGGCTCCGTTGGCTGGAGGGCGACCGTCCGGCGGGCGAGGTTTGGCAGTGCCGCCTGATGGACCTACTGTGGCTAGCACCATGATTCCCGTCAAGATCGACACCAGCGAGCCCACGTTCCTCCACGAGCAGGTGGCAGCCGAGATACGCCGGGCGATCGCCGACGGCGAGGCGACGCCCGGCGAGCGGCTTCCCCCGGCGCGCGATCTGGCCGCCGTCCTCGGGGTGAACCACAACACGGTGCTGCGGGCGCTGCGGATCCTGCGCGAGGAGGGGCTCTTGGAGTTCCGCAGGGGTCGCGGCGCCACGGTCGCGGGGACGCCGCAGCGTGGCGCGGTGCTCGCCAGGGTGCACTCTCTCGTCGAGTTCGGCCGGCGGCAGGGCTACCGGCCGCAGGACCTCATTGCGATGATCGAGCAGCTGACGTGAGGCCGTGACGCGCCAGGCCCGATGCCACGCTGCTCGCCGGCGGGTGCGGCGCCGCGTCCTCCCCGGGAAACGAGCCAGCTCGGCGGGATAGCGTCGAGCTCTGGGCAGTGACCGGGAGCGGCCAGGGAGCGAGCGCCGGCGATCACGAGCGGCGCACAGGGGAGGCACCGTGGGACAGCCGGTAGTTCACTTCGAGGTCCTCGGCTCGGACGCGGCGGCGCTGCGCTCCTTCTACGGCGAGCTGTTCGGGTGGGCCATCACGACCGACAACCCGATGCACTACGGGATCGTGCCACGCGACGAGAACGTCGCTGCCGACGGCACCGGCATCGGCGGCGGCATCGGCCAGGCGCCGGAGGGCTACCCGGGTCACGTCACGTTCTACGTGGCGGTCCCCGACGCCGAAGCCGCGCTCGCCAAGGCCGAGGAGCTCGGCGGGACGAGGATGATGGGCCCGGACAAGGTCATGGAGGGCCTCGAGATCGGCCTCTTCCAGGATCCGGAGGGCCATCTCATCGGCGTGCTCACGTCGTCCGATCCGAGCTGAGCGACGCGCAGCTCGCTAGCTCGAGGCGGTGGAACCCGTCCCTTGGCACAGGAGCTCGCGAAGGATCCCGGAGTCGCGTGGCGGGCTGGAGCAGCTGACGAGGCGGGCTGGGGAGGGCGGGCGCACCTCGGGAGCCGAGCCGTCGCTGCTATAGGTCGAGGTCGAGGTCGAGGTCGGCGTGAGGACGCGGGTGAGACCCTTCTGGCGGACCTCGTAGGTGATCGTGAGCGAGGCCCGCTGGAGCCTCCCACCGAGTTCAACAACGCGCTCGACGGTCGAGGCGCCGGCGCAGGGTCGTGCCCGCCCGGCTGATCGTCGGCGTCGCGTCGGCGGTCGCCGCCTGGCCAGGCGAGACGGCCGCGGACATCTGCAGAAAAGCAGTCAGTAGTTGTCCACATCGCGAGCCGATACTGGCCAGCGTCCACCGCGCGACAAGGAGGGTCCCATGCCCGGAAACGTTCCACCTTTCGACGACGAGCGCGCCGGCCTGCTCGACTACCTCGCCCAGCAGCGCTACGTGCTGCGCCTGTCGGCCTTCGGGCTCACCGACGAGCAGGTCCGCTCCACCCCGACCCGCTCCACGCTCAGCGTCGGCGGTCTGATCAAGCACTGCGCGACGACCGAGGACGGCTGGATCGACATCGTCCTCCAGCGCCCCATGCGCTCGACGGAGGAGAGCTTCGAGGACTACGTGGCCAACTTCCGCCTCGCCGAGGGCGAGACCCTGGCCGACGTGCTCGAGCGCTATGACGCCGTCGCTGCGCGGACCGACTCGGTTGTCGCCAGCATCGCCGACCTCGGCCATCCGGTGCCGGTACCGAAGGGTCTGCCGTGGTTCCCCGAGGACGTCGACGCCTGGTCGCTGCGCTGGGTGCTGCTCCACCTCATCGAGGAGGCTGCCCGCCACGCCGGCCACGCCGACATCGTCCGGGAGTCCATCGACGGTGCCACGGCCTTGCCGCTGATGGCGGCGGCGGAAGGTTGGCCGGCGAGCCCGTGGCTGCAGCCATGGCAGCCGGCGTGACGGCCATGACCGAGCGGGCCGCGGACTCGGACCCCCCAGGACGGGTGACCGAGGCGCGGCCGCTTCGCGCTATGCCGCGGCGTGCGGGCTGCGACGGCGCCTTGACCCAGCGCCGGAGCGCTGGGACGAGGCCCCGCCTCTGCGATTGTTGCCCCCCTGGGGTGCGCGGGTGCGCACGTGCTGGGGACGCTCCCCGTCGGAGCGTTGCCGGCTCGGCTGAGCGCCCTGCGCCGGGGCGGCCGCAGTCACACGGTGCTCGACGGTCGGCGCGACGACGCCGGTCGGCATCTTGAGACGCTTCTGGATGTCGCGAACGGCGCGCGCTCTTGCTCGCGCGTCACGAGCGACACCACGATCCCCGTGGCGCCGGCGCGCCCGGTCCGCCCGGAGCGGTGCACGTAGGTGGTCTCGTCCTCCGGCGGGTCGAAGTGCACGACGCAGGAGACGTCGTCGACGTGGATCCCACGGGCGGCGACGTCCGTGCCGACGAGCACCTGGACCTCGCGGGCCTGGAAAGCGGCGAGGGCCCGGTCCCGTTGCACCTGGGTGCGGTCACCGTGGAGCGGCGCCGAGGCGATCCCGGCCTGGCTGAGCTGACGGGCCAGTCGGTCGGCGCCGCGCTTGGTCCTGCAGAACACGATCGAGGACGGGTGCGTACGGACCAGATCGGCGGTGAGCGCAGCACGGTCGTGAGCGTCGGTCCGCCAGAAGTGGTGCGTACGCGAGCCCATCGCGTCCGTCGGTGCGTCGAGCACGTGGCGCGTCGGCCGGCGCTGGTAGCGGTCGACGAGCCGCTGGACGTCGCCTTCGAGCGTCGCTGAGAAGAGGAGCGTCTGGCGATCCGTCCCGACGCGGTCGAGGAGACGTCGGACGACCGGCAAGAACCCCATGTCCGCCATCCGGTCCGCCTCGTCGACAACGACGATGTCGACATCGCCGAGCACGACCGCACCCCGCTCGAGGAGGTCGTTGAGGCGCCCGGGGCAGGCCACGGCGACCTCCACGCCCTTGCGGAGCGCGTCGAGCTGCTTGCCGAAGCCGACACCGCCGTAGAAGGTGGCGACACGGATGCCGCGCTCGGCGCCGAGGTAGGCGAGCTCGGTCGCGATCTGCGCGGCGAGCTCACGCGTCGGCGCGAGCACCAGGGCACGCGGGTGACGCGGCCGGGCGCGCTGCACGCGGGCGATCAGCGGGATGCCGAACGCGAGCGTCTTGCCGGACCCCGTCGGCGCCTGCGCGCACACGTCCCCGCCGCGCAGCGACTCTGCGAGGGTGGCCGCCTGGATGGGGTAGGGGTCGGTGATGCCGTGGTCGACGAGGCGCGCGGCCAGATCGCTCGGCACGCCGAGGGAAAGAAAGCTGGAAGACAACTGGTAGCTCCGGAGGTAGGGCGCGAGAGCGCCGGTGAACGGGGGCGACAGCCCCGATATGTACCTCCGGTTGGACCGGCAGGGCCGGGCTCTGTGTCGCGGCAGCGGAGGCGTCGCCGGTCACGATGTCCGGCAGCTCACCCGCACGAGGCGGGCGGCGCACCGACCGTGGTGACGATCGATGTGTCCGGAGCGTACCAGGCGTCGGCACCCATCCCGGCCCACGTGGGCGGACCGGAGGGCAGGGTGGGCTCCCGCGTCCCACCGCCGACGTTGCCGATTCCGCCCCGCAGCACAGACAGGGCCGCGCGCACGCGGTCGCGCCGTCCTGCACGGTCGAGGTGCCCGGCAGCGTCGCGCGAGCCGAGATGTCCCTTTACAGCGGACGCATCGGAGGGTACCGTGCGTGGCGGCTGATCATATACGATCACCTACAGGATCTGCCGAGTTGGGGGTGGGGTGACGCTCCAGGGCCGGATCGCACGAGCGGCGCCAGCTGCAGCTCCGGTGCGCTCGAACGCCGTGGCACAGACCAGGTCGCGCCGGGCCAGTGTCTCGCCACGGCCGACGGTCGCCCCGTGGCGGTCCGACCGGACGAGCGCGCGTCGCCCGTCGAGGTGACTGCGGCCGATCCACCTCGGTCGCCAATCCGAAGGAGCGTGCGCCATGGCTGATGCCGCGCAGGACGTCGACCGGGACTACGACCGCCGCGTCGCACGGCTCCAGCGGGTCACCAAGGAGGTGACCACGGTGACCTTCCTGCCCGAGCCCGACCAGCGCGAGCGCAAGTACACCCTCATCTCGGTCGACGACCACATCGTCGAACCGCCTTACATGTTCGACGGGCGCCTGCCTGCCAAGTTCGCCGACCAGGCGCCGCGAGTGGTCGAAGCGGCCTCCGGGCGACAGTTCTGGCTCTACGACGGCGTCGAGATCCCGAACGTCGGCCTCAACGCGACCGCGGGTCGTCCGATCACCGAGTACACGGTCGAGCCCACCAGGTTCGACGAGATGCGTCGGGGCGCCTGGGACATCGACTACCGGATCCGCGAGATGGACATCAACGGCGTCTACGCCTCGGTGAACTTCCCGTCGATGCTGGCGGGATTCGGCGGCCAGCGCCTCCAGCTCGGCCACGACCCCGAGCTCGCCCTCGCCACGATCCGAGCCTGGAACGACTTCGTGCTGGAGGTCTGGGTCGGCAAGTATCCGGAACGGATCATCCCGATGCAGCTCCCGTACCTCCTCGACGCCACGGTCGGCGCGGCGGAGATCCGGGCCAACGCCGCACGTGGCTTCAAGGCGGTGGCGTTCACCGAGAGCCCGGGGCACCTCGGCCTGCCGTCGATCTTCACGACGTACTGGGACCCCTTCTTCCAGGCGTGCGAGGAGACCGAGACGGCGGTCTGCATCCACTTCGGCTCGGCGAGCACCTCGGTCATCTGGTCGCCTGACGCCGTTTCCCGGGCGCTGATCGCCTACGCGGCCGCGACGTCCATGCTCTCGGCCACGGACTGGCTCTTCGCAGAGATCCCGGTGCGCTTCCCACGGCTGAAGATCGCGCTCTCCGAGGGAGGCATCGGCTGGGTCGCCGCCATGCACGACCGCCTCGATCACATGAACAAGTACGACGAGCAGTGGGCGGAGCCGTGGACGTGCGAGCTGACGCCGTCGGAGGTCTTCCACCGCAATTTCTGGCTGTGCGCGCTCGACGAGCCCTCCGCGATGGCGACGAGGGAGCGCATCGGCGTCGACCGCATCATGCTCGAATCGGACTACCCCCACGCCGACGGCAGCTGGCCCGACAGCCAAACCGTGCTCGGCCAGATGCTCACGTCGCTGGCCGAAGACGAGGTGCGGCGGGTGACCTGGCAGAACGCCGCGGAGCTCTTCCGGCACCCGGTGCCTGCCACGGTGCAGGCGGATCCGGACGCGTACTAGGCGATCGAGTCCGCAGCGTCCTCAGTCGGCCGCCGCACCGGATGTCGAGCTCGGAACGACCGGCCGCCGCGGCTCGCGCACGCCGGCCGCTCCCCCGTCGGGCTCGCCACCGCCGGAGCCGACGATGACGGTCGTGAACGCCTCGACAAGATCGCCAGGCTCCGGGAACTGCTCGACCACGTACGCGCTCCACGGGTCGGCGACGTCGTCCATCACCTGCGAGCTCGAAGCGGTTCGCCTCGCAGCGGTCCACGGCGTCCGGGAGCGACATGCCGAGCAACGACGGCACGAACCCGTGTCTGGCAGATGGCAGCCGGATCATCGTCTTCGCTCCCACGGCAGCGGTGTGGTGCGCCTTCGTGCGGCACAGCAGTGCCGACGGGCGCGGCACCACGCGGCCGGTCGCGCCATCATGGTCCCGCAAGCTGACGACCGGAGGCCGATCCAAGGGTGGTGAACGGGAATGGGATCCCTCGAGCACGGCGCGAGCGGTGACGTGCACCCGACGGTAGCGAGGCGCATGCTGATCAGCTGGTCGCTCGTCGGCGTCTTCGCCGTCGTCCTCGCCGCCGGCTACATCCTGCGATGGCACTGGACTGGCTTCCAGCAGGACCGGCAGCTGTGGGACCTGCTCCACCTGATCGTGCTACCGCTCGTGCTGGCAACGCTCCCGCTATGGTTCCGCACCCGGGCCAGGTGGCGCGTGCAGTGGCGGCTCGTATTCGCCGCGGTGCTGGCGGCCTTCGTCGTCCTGATCATCGGCGGCTACGCCCTCGGATGGAGCTGGACCGGCTTCCAGGGCAACACGTTGTGGGACTGGCTCGAGCTGCTGGCGCTGCCGATCGTCGTTGCCTTGCTCCCGCTGTGGTTCGAGACGCACCGTCGGCTCGAAGCGCGCTGGCGGATCGCCTTCGCGTTCGTGGCCTCGACGTTCGTGGTGATCGTCATCGGTGGCTACGCGCTCAACTGGACCTGGACCGGCTTCCAGGGCAACACCCTGCTCCAGTGGATGCGGCTGCTCTTCATGCCGTTCATCCTGCCGGCGTCGATCGCCTGGTTCTCGACCCGAGCAGAGGTCGAGTCCGAGGAGTCCCACCTCCCCGCTCACCACGCGTCGTCGACGACGCGGGCAGCGGTCGCGGGGCAAACGCCCGGGGGCCCGGCGGCCGGACCAGCCCCGGCCCGCTAGGCGGAGGGCAGTGCCAGGCGTCGACGGGCTCATCCTCGGTGCCGCCGAGTACGGGACGCTGCGCCGGGCCATGCTCCTCGCGCTCGTCGCGTTCGCCCCGCTGGCGGTGCTCACGCTCGAGATCCCGAGCGTCGGGCTCACCGGCGTTTGGCTCGCGCTGCTGTGCTGGCTCGCGGCGCGCACGTTGCTGCTCGGACGGCGGTGGCGCTCCCTCGTACGGGGCACGGTCCCGGCGCTTCCCTGACCACGCCGGCTCCCGACGTCACCGACACCCCGCCGGGCCCGACGACCAAGCGTGCCCCTGCCGGGGTCAGTCGCTCGTCGTGTAGCGGATGGAGCCGCCCTCGATGAACTGCGGCACGGGCTTTCCCTGCTCACGGAGCGCGAGGACGTCGTCGCGCCGGTGGCTCGCGGCATCGAGCACCGCGACGACGTTCCCGTCGCCGTCGTGGATGAGCATGGCCCCGTAGATCACGAAGAGCGCGTCCGTCTCGCCGTCGTTGTGATCGGCGACCTTCAGCGTGTGCGTCGACCCCGGGGGCTCGTAGAGATAGGAGCCCGCGACGCTCGACGGCGACTCGGGATACTCCAGGTAGCTCCACTCGCCGGAGAACGTGAACGCATGGACAGCTCCGGTGTGGTGATGAGTCGCCAGCTCGACCCCCGGGGCGAACCGGATCCGCACGACGAACACGCCGCCCTCCACGTCGGCGAGGAGGAGCTTCAGCCTGACACCCTCGATGCCGCCGAAGTCGTCGACGTAGGGGAGGTCGTCCGTCCCGACGTGGAACGCCATCGGTATCGCTCGAGCATCGCTAATGGTTGCCATTGTCACCTGTTCCCTGTCGGCGGTCGGTCCCGCGAGGCCCTAACTATTGCCCATCGTGGCGAGGACTCCGCAGGCGAACGGCCAGCCGACGCCGTTCACGACTCGGGGAGCGCGGCGAGCGTCACGTACCGACCGAGCGCGTCCCTCGGGGCGACGATGCCGCCTGGATGGTCCGGCCGGGCGGCTTCCCAGCCGCGCCAGACCCAGCCTGAGGTGCTTGGTCACCCGCTCGTCACGCGACCCAGCATCCCTCCAAGGTCGTCGTGCGGACCCGGAAACTCCCGGGCCAATCTGCCAGTGCGGTTCCGGGGGCACGCTGGCGTCATCGTTGTGCTGCTCTTCCCCACCATGGTCGGGGCGTGCGCTGCAGCTGAGCACTGGCCGCAACGTCTTCTACCAGCCCGATCCGCAGAACCCGGACGGCTACCTGCTTCCCTACCACCTCGACACGCTCGCATCGGGAGCCAAGGCCATCCCGTCGACGAGCCACGCCTGGCTCGTGCAACACTCGGCGTGGGACGACGGGAAGATGGACAACTGGCTGCCGCGCACCTGGCCGCCGACGGCACCAACGGTCCCTTCACGATGGGCTACTACATGCGCGCCGACATCCCCTTCCAGTGGGCGCACGGCGACGCGTTCACGCTCTGCGACAACTACTTCTGCTCGATGCTCGGGCCCACCCACCCGAACCGCTACATGTGGCTCACGGGGACAATCGATCCGAACGGCGAGGACGGCGGCCCCGCGCTCGACAACAACGTCACGAACGGTCGGTACTCCTGGACCACCTATCCGGAGCGCCTCACCGCAGCCGGCGTCAGCTGGCGCTGCTACCAGGAGGCCGACAACTACGGGACCAACGTCCTCGAGTTCATGAAGCAGTACCAGGCGGCGCCCACGAGCTCGCCGCTCTACCAGAACGCCATGGTCGCCTACCCGGTGGGGAAATTCGAGTACGACGCCATCAACGACCAGCTACCGACGGTGAGCTGGATCTTCCCGACGAGTGTCGGCAGCGAGCACCCGGCCGACCTGCCGGCGAACAGCGCGGCCTTCGTCGCAAGCAAGATCGACGCCATCGCGGCCAACCCCGAGGTCTGGGCGAAGACGGTGTTCATCCTCAGCTACGACGAGAACGACGGCCTGTTCGACCGCGTGCCGCCGCCCACGCCACCCGCGGGGACGCCCGACGAGTTCGTGCAGCTCGCCTCGCCGGGCGGCACGCCCGCGAACGGGCTGCCCGTCGGTCCGGGACTCCGGGTGCCGGCCTCATCGTCTCGCCACGGACGACCGGCGGACGAGTCGTGAGCGACCCGTTCGACCACACCTCGATCCTGCGCTTCCAGAACGCCTCACCGGCGTCGTCGAGACGAACATCAGCGAGTAACGCCGCCAGACCCTCGGCGACCTCACCCCGCCTTCCAGTTCGGTCCCGGCGACGGGACACCGCCCGTCCTCCCCGATGCGAGCGGGCCCGCCACCCTCGCCGCGTACACCTCGACGCTGCCGCTGCCGAGCTTCCCCGGCGCCAACCAGTCCGTGCCCCACCAGGAGCCCCCGTCGAGTTGGCGCTAGAGGCGACGAGGAAAGCTCACCTGCGGGGCGCCTACCAGAACTTCGGGTCACCCGAAGGGGCGTCGAACACCTCGACGACATTCCCCTTCAGGTCGAAGTAGGTGAGGAGGTCGCAGGGCGTCTGGAACCGGTTCGCCACGCAGTACGGCAGGAGCCCGGTCGTCACCGTGTGCCCGTAGATGTCCTTGAACGGAGTTGGCGACGAATAGCAGATCCTGAAGTTGGTGAGCCGCGGATTCGCGAACTTCGCCACCACCGACTTGTCGATCGTCAAGAAGATGACCTTGCCGATCGGCGACGTGTAGTCGCTTTCGGTGATCGTCGACACCTCGGGCGCGTGGTCGTAGGGGTCGCCGCAGCTCAACGTGTCGAGTCCGACCGAGAGGAAGATCTGTCCGTTCGTCGAGGAGGTCCCGACCACCTGGGTCGACATCTTGTTCGGGACGGTGACGGTGCTCGTGCACGACTTCCCGGCTGGACAGCTGATCACCGCGTCGGAGACCATCGCGGAGCCGGTGAGGATGACCGACGCGCCGCCGACGTCGTGCACCGTGACGGTCACCGTGTAGGTCCCGTGCGCGGCGTAGGTGTGGGCGCCCGACACGCTGAAGACGCCGCTGAGTGGTCCGCTGACGGTGCCCACCGAAGTACTGGCGTCGCCCCAGTTGATCGTCGCCGAGAAGTCCGACAGGGGCGCCGTCGGATTGCCGTCGGTGAACTTCGCCACCTGCACCGTGCCGGTAGCTACCCCCGTCGTCGCCACGAGCGAGCTCGCCGAGCCGCTGAGGGGGGCGTCAGACACGTTCGCGGTGCTGAGCACCGTCACCGAGTTGACCGCGAGCGCCGAGTCGGTCACTTGGACCGTCACGGTGTGACTGCCCTCCTCCGCGTAGAGGTGGGAGCCGGACACGACGAAGGGACCGCCGGTCGGACCCGTCACCACCCCCGGCGAGGTGCTCGCGTCACCCCAGTTGATCGTCGCCGTGAACTCGGTCGCGGTGGCCGTCGGGTCGGCGTCGGTGAATCCGGCGACCGGCTGGTTGGAGAAGGCGTTGCCCTCGACGGCCGAGACGGTCCTCGGCGCGCCGGTGAGCGCCGAGGCGAGCGTCACCGCCCCCGCCGTCGCCTTCTCCTCCAACGAGAAGTAGGCGGATGCGCCCGGTGCGAGGCCCTGCCCGGCGAAGGACACCGAGCCGTCGCTCGCATCGGTGGCGGTGAGGGACGTGCCCGGTCCTTCATAGCCGGTCGGGCCGAACGGGCAGCCCGCCGGATGGCCGCTCTCGGTGCACAGCCCGTCGCCGTCGAAGCCGAAGCTGTCCGCTCCCGACAGAGCGATGCTCGCCACGTAGGCGCCCGAGGTGTTCACGACACCGACGAGGACGTCCTCTTGTAGGTCGTAGGCGGGCTGGGAGCTGTCGACCTGGGTCGTCGCGCTCCCGTCCGGGTTCACCGTCACGAGCACGGCGCAGCCCGTCTCCGCTCCGAGCGCCGGGCACTGCGTGAACGGGGTCGGCGCCGCCGAGGCCGCCGACGCGGGAAGCGAGCGCGGCAGCGAGCAGCGCGCACGAAGCGAGACCGCCCACGGTCATGAATACTGCGAGACGTCTTCTGGCCGATCTCATCTGCACCCCATCCGCCGGAGGCTGTCGGCGCCTCCCCCCGTGCGGCGGTCATCCGCCGCCGCGCCCGTCCACGAGTTTGCCGGTCGATCGATGCTATGTGGCATGCAGATATCGCGCCACGAAATTCCTCACGTCGTGGCATTGATTGGCACCCACCTATCACTAGGGGCACGAAGCACGACGGAGAGTGACGACCGTGGGACGGAGTGCGGCGGCTCCCCCGCACGCACGCGACGAGGGGCGCGCCGAAGCGCTGCGCCCGGTCTCCGGGTGCCGGTCACGACCGCGATCGAGCTCGTCCAGCGGCTGGGTGGGAGACTGCACGTCGTCACGGCCTACAAGCCTGAGAGCCTGCGCATCTCGCAGGTGCCCGCCGAGTTCCGGGACCAGATCACCAACCCGGCGGACCTGCTGGTGGAAGAGTTCCGCAGCTTGGCCAAGAAGTCCGGGCTCGAGGCCGAGTTCCACGCCGCCACCGGCGAGCCCGGTGACGCGATCGTCCGCGTGGCAAATGGCATCCACGCCGATCTGATCGTCGTCGGCAACAAGGGCATGAAAGCGACGCGCGCCGCGTCCTCAGGAGCGTTCCCAACTCCATCGCACACCACGCGCCTTGCTCCGTGCTGATCGTCGACCCGACCGGGGTCGAGTCGCGGGGCGTCCCACAGCCGCGGGAGTGGTGGCGGACCCTGCACTCGACATCGGCTCGGGGGTGCCCGGTCGCATGTTTCTCCAGCGTCGTTCGCGTTCCGGTCATACGCCGTTCACCGTTCTGCACGCGCTGCGACCACCGGATCCCTCGTGACGCCCTGCCTCAGGCGACGTCCTGACGCACCGTCGTCGCCGCCGCCACGACCGAAGCCAGGACGGCGACGGCGACGAGCAACGCCGTCGCCGCGAGGAAAGGAAGCGGCGCAGTGCCGCCGTCCAAGGTCGCGCCGGCGAGCGTCCTCGCCGCGGTGTACGGCAGGTAGGGCTGCGCGGCGTTGTAGAGGCCTCCGATCACCTGCTCGACGATGAAGCCCCATGCGAACACGGTCACGATGGCCACGACCTGGCTACGGATCAGTGAGCCGACGGCGACGCCTACAGCCGCCAGCAGCGCGCTGCCGAGCACCGCGCCGAGCGCGTAGCGGGCGATCGTCGCACCTCCGAGCACCAGCGGGTAGCCCTTGGAGGACACGAAGATGAGCGCGACGCCCGTGGTGATCGCCGCAGCCACGGCGCCGAACAGCGCACCGCCCACCGCAGCTGCGACTGCCTTGGCGACAAGCACCTGGACGCGATTCGGCGTGCCGAGATAGGTCGTCGTCGCAGTCGAATGGCGGAACTCACCGGTGGAGACGATGACGCCGAAGACGAGCGCCATGATCATCGCGAAGTCCGTGGACGTGAGCACCGAGGTGAGACCGTGCACCGTGTAAAGCGGTGCGATCGACATCCGCCTGCCGCCACTGCCGGCACGGGACGCTTTGAGCACCGTGACGAGGGCGGTCAGCCCTGCCGCCGCAGCGAGCAAGCCGAACGGGAGCCGGATCGTGCGGAGCTTCAGGAGCTCGACGCGGATCAATCGGATCATCGAGAGCCCCTTTCCTGGTCTGTCGCCGTCAGCTTCAAGAAGACTTCCTCCAGGTTCTCGGCTTCCGTCTTGCTCTCGAAGATCGGAATCCCGAGCTTGGCGGCGAGGGTGCCCACGTGCTCCGGCGTCGTGTTCTTCGCCTCGAGCCAGTCGTTGCCGACGAGCCGGGTCGGCACGTCTTCGGCGCCGAGCGCGCTCTGGAGCTCGTCGGCTCGCGGCGTCCTCACCCGGACGATCTGACGGGCTCCCGAGGTCAGCTCGTCCAGCGAGGACTGCGCCACCAGACGCCCACGATCGAGGATGACGACCCGGTCGACGGTCTGGGCGACCTCGGCGAGGATATGGCTCGAGACGAGGATGGTCCTGCCTCGTTCCGCAAGCGATCGCAACAGCTCGCGAAGCCACCGGACACCTTCGGGGTCGAGCCCGTTGGCCGGCTCGTCCAAGAGCAGGACCTCCGGATCGCCGATCAACGCGCCAGCGAGTCCGAGCCGTTGGCGCATTCCGAGGGAGTAGTCGCCAACACGTCGGTCGGCGTCCCTCGAGAGCCCGACGAGGTGGAGCACCTCGTCGACTCGGGCTGGCGTCGCCTTCGCGACGATCGCCTGGATCTGGAGATGGTGGCGGGCAGTGCGCCCCGGGTAGAAGCTCGACGCCTCGAGGACGGCACCGACGCGACGCAGGGGGTCGGAGAGCTCGCGGTAGGAGTTTCCGCCGATCAGCGCCGTCCCTTCGCTCGGCTCGACGAGACCGAGCAGCATGCGAAGGGTCGTCGTCTTCCCTGCACCGTTCGGCCCGAGGAAGCCGCTGATGGAACCTTGTTCGACGTCGAAGCTCACATGATCGACCGCGAGCACCGATCCGAACCGCTTCGTCAGCCCGCGCACCTCGATGACGCTCATCGCTCTCCTCTTCGCGCCTTGCCTCGACCCCGGGGCCAAGGCTAGATATCGGCAGGTCGCTTGCCATCGGCTGAGGGCTGATTCGGCCTCATCCTCGCGGTGGACGGCGGCCGACGCCCGATCCTCATCAAGGCGGATGCCGAGCGGGAGCATCGAGCATAAGGTCGAGGAGATGGACGCGCACGGCGCTCCACGTCCGGGCTTCTGGCTGGCCGGACGCTTCTCGCCTCGACAGGTCGACTGGTTCGTGGTCGCGGCCGCCCTCCTGCTCTCCGTACCGGCGGCATGGCGCGCTGCGCTCGAAGGCGGCGCAGAACGGATGGTCGCCCTGGTGACGGTACCGTTCGGCACGCTGCCCTTGTGTCCGCCGACCGATGCGATGACCCGGCTCGAGGTGCTGACCGAACGCGAGATCGAGGTGCCTCAGCTCCTCGCGCGCGGTCTGTCGAACGCGGGGATCGCCGCGGAGCTGTACCTCGGCGAGAGCACTGTGAAGACCCATCTCGGCCACATCCTCAACAAGCTGGATCTTCGCGACCGAGTGCAGGCCGTGATCCTCGCGTACGAGGTCATACTCGTCCGGCCCGGCCCGGCCCGGCCAGGCCGACCCGGGTCGCGAGTAGACGACACGGGTGACGAGCGGTCCCTAAGCACGCGACGATCACGACATCGTCCGGCCGCTCGGTCACACCGAGAGGGTGGACGGCGGCGAGTGCCTCGGGCGGATCCACGAGGGCCTCGGGCGTGCTGGCGGTGACTCCCTTGCCGTGGCACAGGTCTGTGCCGCGCACCCGGTCAGCAACACGCCCCGAGAGCACACGCGAACGACGTGACCGCCTCGCGCCTCCCCTGCGCCTCGAAGACTGACGCGGCGGGCCGGCGGCGCCCGGTCCCCCCGTCGACTGACCGAGCCCGGGTCCCTCGTCATACGGTCGCGGTTCGGCTCTGAGCGGACAAGGATGGGTGGACGATGACTGCGAGCATGAGCGCGGAGCCAAGTGAGGACGAGCCAGCAATCGAGGTTTCGCATCTGCGTAAGACCTACGGCCAGACCGTCGCCGTCGATGACGTGTCGCTTTCGGTGATCGAGGTGAGATCTTCGCCATCCTCGGCCCAAATGGAGCAGGCAAGACCACCACCATCGAGTGTGCCGTTGGTCTCCGCAAACCAGACTCGGGGACGATCGAGGTCATGGGCGTCGACCCTCAGCTCAATCGGGAGGAGTTGCACTCGCTTGTCGGAGTCCAGCTTCAAGCGAGCGCGCTGCCGGCAAAGCTCCGGGTGGGCGAGATACTCGATCTCTATCGATCCTTCTACCGCGACCCCGCTGAGCTGGAAGAGCTCATCGACGCCCTTGGCCTCGCTGAGAAGCTCACCGACTACTACCGGTCCCTGTCAGGTGGCCAGAAGCAGCGGTTGTCGATCGCGCTAGCGCTCATCGGCAAGCCGAAGATCGCCGTACTCGATGAGATGACGATGGGTCTCGACCCCCAGGCACGACGCGACACGTGGGAACTCATCGAAGGAGTGCGCGATCGAGGCGTCACGATCGTGTTGGTGACGCATTACATGGACGAGGCCGAGCGCCTATGCGACCGAGTGGCGCTGATCGACCAAGGACGGATCGCCGCGATCGGCAGCCCCGCCGCTCTGGCCGAGCGTGCCGGCGGTGGAAAGCGTGTGCTTTTCGTACCTTCTCGTCCGTTCGAGGACCGTGTGCTTACCGCACTTGCCGAGGTGCGGAGCGTCGAGCGGCGTGGCCAGCAGGTGGTGGTGACCGGGACCGGAGAGTTGGTCAACGCCGTCATCCTGACGCTCGTGGCTGCCGGCGTCGTCGCGAAGGAGGTGAAGCTCGAAGAGGCGACGCTCGAAGACGCCTTCTTGAGACTTACCGGGCGCAATCTCCACGACAGCGAGGGGGACAAGGAGTGAGCGCCTCGTGGTCGATTCTTCCGAAACATTTGCCCCGTCGGGCGTTCGGCAAGATCGTCCTCAACGAGGCGAGACTCGCCTGGAGACTTTCGGTCGGATTGATCTTCGGTGTTGGGCTCCCTGTGCTGCTCTTGGTCATCTTCGGCGAGATTCCCGCGTTCCAAAAGCACAAGGCGAGCCTCGGGGGTCTCACCGCGTTCAATGTGTATGTCCCGATCCTCATCGCGTTCGTGATCGCAGCGCTCGCGCTCTGGAGCCTCCCGGGTCCCCTTGTCTCCTACCGCGAGCAAGGGATATTGCGGCGCCTGTCAACGACGCCAGTGCCCCCGTCCTGGGTGCTCGCCGCACAGGTCATCGTTCATCTGTGCCTCGTGGTGATCGCGCTCTTCATCCTCGTAGTCGTAGGTATAGCGGCGTTCGGGATTGACGCCCCGAAGAGCCCTGGCGGTCTCTTGCTGGCGATCGTGCTCTCCATCGCCGCGCTCTTCGCCATCGAGTTGTCCATCGCCGCGGTGGCTCGAACCGCCAATGGCGCGGCCGCACTCGGCTCCGCCACGTTCCTTCCGCTGATGTTCTTCGCCGGTTTATGGGTGCCGAGACAGCTCATGCCCGGGGCGCTCCAAGGCATCAGCAACTTCACTCCACTCGGAGCATCGGTGGAGGCGGTCCAAGACTCGATGCAAGGCGTGTTCCCTCCGGCAACGGCGCTGTTGGTCTTGGCCGCATACGCGATGATCTTTGTGTTGGTGGCCAAATGCTTCTTCAGATGGGAATGAAGGCGGGCTCGGCGAGGCTTTTACACTCGTTCCAGCTTCTCTGCTGCGTGCTCGAACTACGGCTCGTCACTGGTACTCGGCCTCAGCAGTGCCCTAACTCGGGCGCATACGCTCCACCTCGCAACCTGGCGAACGCGCCGCGAACCGGCACCGTGGGGGTGTGCTCCGAGATGGTTCGAGCCCTGGCGCGCCGTCGCCGCTCGCACAGCTCGGACGGGCCAATTGCCACAGTTGTGCATCGTTCTGTCGTCCGCAGCGCGACCTGCGTGCAACTGGCAGGCCACGCCATCAGTCAAGCGCAGTAGCCCGGTCCCCCTGCTGACGATTCCGCGGAGCAACGGTCACAGGCGAGACTCGTGAACGAGCCACCGGTCGGAGGCTGCGTCAGCACTGGAGGCCGCCATGAGCAACCCGTCTCGCACCGTCGTCGTCGTGGGCGCAGGACCCTACGGCCTGTCCGTCGCCGCCCACCTTCGCCATCGAGGTGTCGAGACAGCGGTCTTCGGGAAGCCCATGTCGACGTGGACCGACCACATGCCCGTCGGGATGTTCCTCAAGTCGACGCCGGGCGCGTCGAGCCTGTCGGCGCCGGTTTCCGGATACGGCCTCGGCGACTTCCTCGCCCACCACGGGCTGCCCGCGCTCGGCGAGAACACCCCGGTCCCCATCGATCTGTTCGTCCGCTACGGGAGATGGTTCCAGGAGGAGCTCGTTCCGGAACTGCGCTCCGAGCAGGTGAAGATGGCTGCCGCCACCGACGGCGGTTACCGCGTCACGTTGGATGCCGGCGACGAGGTCGACGCCGCGGCGGTGGTCGTCGCTTCCGGAGTCGTGCCATTCGCCCACGTCCCGGAGGAGCTGGCGCCGCTCGCCCGCTACGGCCTGTCACCGAGTGGACCGATCTCGCACGCATCGGACCATGGCGACCTCGCTCGACTTGCCGGCAAGCGGGTCGCGGTGATCGGAGGCGGCCAGTCGGCACTCGAGAGCGCGGTGCTCCTCCGCGAGGGCGGTGCCAAGGTCCACCTGGTCGTGCGAAAGGCGCACCTCCTCTGGGGAAGCCCACCCGCTGAGACGACGCCGCTCCTGCGCCGGCTCGCCCAGCCCGAATCACCGCTCGGGCCTGGCTGGTCGCATCGCTCGGTCAGCAGTGGCGCAGGTGCCGTGCGCCTCCTGCCGGAGAAGGCGCGGCTCGGCCTCGTGCGGAGGATCCTCGGGCCCTCAGGCGCGTGGTGGCTCCACGACCGGTTCACCGACGACATCGACGTCCACCTCGGACAGCAGGTCGACGGGATGGTGCTCACCGGTGACGAGGTCGCCCTCAGCCTGCGCAACGTCGACGGCGGGCGCTCGTGGCTCAGCGTCGACCACGTCCTCGCTGCGACCGGCTACCGGATCGAGGTCGACACCCTCGACTTCCTCGACGCCGACCTCCGCTCCCGCCTCCGCCGGACCGGCGGCGCTCCACGGCTCAGGAAGTCGTTCGAGTCGTCGGTCGCAGGCCTGTACTTCGTCGGGCTCGCCGCCGCCCCCACCTTCGGACCGCTGCTGAGGTTCGTCGCCGGCACCGGCTTCGCGGGCCGGAGGGCGAGCACCGCGATCGCGCTGCGGACCAACTGAAGAGCACGCTGCGGTCGCTCGGGGCCACCCGGCACCGCCGTCGGGCGCACCGCGCTCGGCGGGAGCCCGAGCACGCGGCGGAGCACGAGGTCTGCGAAGCGTGCCGCCATGGCCACGAACGGAAGCGGATCGTCGGGCGCCAGCCACGCGTACGAAGTCTCGGATCGGCCGTAGGGGGACGCCACCTCGAGGAGCGAGCGGCGGGCGACGAGCCTCGCCGGCCCGTCGAGGTGCTCGACGACGAGGCTGTGGCCGTTCGCCTGGCGGCCCCTCGGCACGTCCCGGCCCGTCAGGTCGAGGTGCATGGCGCGGACGACGTTGATGCCGGCATCCGTCTCGAACAGGCGGAACTGCGCTCCGATCCTGGGGTTGAAGTCGAGCAGCTTGTACTCGCCGTCACGGCGGTCGAGCCGCCAGTCGAGGTCGACGATTCCCCGGTAGCCGACACGGCGACAGAAGTCGATCGCCTGCGCGGCGAGCCGCGGGTTCTCCACGACCCGCCCGCACGTCGTCACTCCGGCGCTCACCGGCCACGATCGCAGCTTGACGCCGGTGAACGCGACCAGCGGTGCCGAGTCCGCGTCGAAGTAGGCCTGGAAGATCCAGTCCTCGCCGACCTCGTCGGGGATGCACTCTTGGACGATCGCGCTGAACGGCTCGGGCCAACTTGAGGCGAGCGCGAGCAGATCCTCGGGTGACGCGACGATCGTGCTGGCCCCAACGACCGGCTGGCGCATCCGGGTGAAGGCCTCGAGGTTCTTCACCACGACCGGGAACGTCGCGCGTGCGGCGAACTCCTCGAGCTCGCCGAGCGTGACGGGGAACTGGGCGTCGGGCGTCGGGGTCCCGAGCTCGCGGCAGAGCTCGAACACGCCGCGCTTGCTCGCAAGCCTCCCCGGCAGCGCCGCCGCGACGCCCGGCGTGATGAACCACTCGACCAGCTCGCTGGCGTGCGCCGCGACGAGCACCGCCGCCTCGTCGTCCGTGCAGGCGAGGACCGACCGCCGACCGACCCGGCGGCCGATCGAGGCGAGACCTGCGACGAGCTCCTCTTCATCTTCGGCGCCGGTCGTGGAGAAGACGAAGTACCCCTCTAGGTAGCGCGAGGCCGCCGCTGGCGTCGCAGCATCCTCGGTGACGGCGTACACCGGTACGCCGACGCGGCCGAGCGTCCGGATCGCGCCGACGCCTCCGTGGTGGATCGGGTACTGGCCGACCTTGAAGAGGAGCGCCGGCACCGAGCGATCGAAGTTGGCGGGCGGTGGTCTCATCGGCAGGGGTACCTCACTCGTCTTCTGGCCTCCCGGCGTCGCGGCGCGGTCGCCCTACTGGGCAAGATACGGACTTCCCGGAGGATTCGCATCACCCAGAATCCACGTGTTCCGGCGAATCCCGACCGTATTTGCACTGTCGTGAGCTGGACATGTCATCGGCATGTGTCGGCTGCGATGCCGCCAGTGAGCGCGACGGTCGACGGAGCGTCGCAATGAATTCATCTTGATCCGCGATGGTGAGCGAGCGGCTTCAACAGATGTGGGGAGATCAGATCATTCCGGCGGCGCTAGCCAATTCAATCATCGGACTGCACACTCTCCCGATGCCGTCTGCCCTGGCCGTCCCGGAACGGTGCCCGGACGCGCACGCCCCCGGGCGGGGTCCCGCGCTGCGTGGATCGCGACGGTGAGCGCGCCGGCAACACCCGACCAGTGCGAGCCTCTCGCCACGGCCACACGGACCGCCGAGTCTCGTGCGGCCCCGGCCCAGCCGGGCGTGACGAGCGCCGAGGCGCCGCGCGCAGCCGGCCCACGGCGCACGCTAGGACGACAGCTGAGCGTGCGAAGGCTCGCGACCGAGCTGGTCAACTCCCGGCGCGACCCGCTCATCCGCAACGGTCACACGCTCATCGCCGGCTCCCTCGCGACTGCCGCCATCGGCGTGGTGTTCTGGATCGTCGCAGCGCACCGCTACGCTCCCGAGTTCGTCGGCCGGAACTCCGTGGCGATCTCGACGTTCACGTTCATCGGCGCGATCTCCCAGCTGAACCTCGTCATCGCGCTGACCCGCTTCGTCCCCGCCGCCGGCGACCGCTCACGTCGTCTGGTCGCGGGCGCGTACGCCATCAGCGCGGCGATCGCCGGGACCCTCGCGTTCGGCTTCCTGGTCATCGTGACGCACGTGGAGCCGCGCCTCGACTTCCTGGTGAGGAACCGGTTGCTCGCCTTCTCGTTCGTGGGCGTGACGGCGATTTGGACAATCTTCGTCATGGAGGACGGTGTGCTCACGGGGCTGCGCCGCACGGGTGCCGTGCCGATCGAGAACGCCGGCTTCGCGATCGTGAAGGTCGCGTTGCTCCTGCCGCTCGCCGGGCTCGTGCCGAACGCCGGCATCTTCTTGGCCTGGACGATCGCCACCGTCGCGACCGTGATCCCGACGAACGGCTACATCTTCGGGCGCGCCCTTCCGCACCACGAGCGCACCTCGGTCGCCCATGCCGACTTCTCCCTGATCCAGCTGGGGCGCTTCGTCACCTACGACTACATCGGGTCGCTGTTCTGGTTCGCGACGACGTCGCTCCTCCCGCTCCTCGTCCTGCGGCGTGCGGGCGGCGCGGCCAGCGCGTACTTCTCGCTGGCCTGGATGATCGCCTACGCGCTCTACACGGTCAGCCTGAACATCGGCTCGTCGCTCGTCGTCGAGACCGCGGCCGACCAGTCGGGCCTCGATGCGGCGTGCCGGCGGATGATGACGCACCTGGCGAAGATCGTCGTGCCGGCGGTGGCGCTCATCGTCCTCCTCGCGCCCGAGCTGCTCCGGCTCTTCGGAACGGCGTACGAGCGCGCCGGGACGACCGCGCTGCGCCTGCTGGTGCTCTCGGCCATCCCCTACATCCTGACGGGCACGGCCGAGAGCGCGTACCGTGCGCGCCGGCGGACGCGCCCGCTCGTCGCCCTGAACGGCGGACTGTTCTTCATCTCGATGCCGCTCAGCTGGGTGCTGCTGCCCTCGATGGGCGTCACCGGGGTCGCGCTGGCCTGGTTCACCGCCGAACTGGTCGTCACGGTGGGCCTGCTGGTGGCGCGCCGGAGCTGGCTCGGCGAGGGTGCGCACCTCGTTCCCTGGCCGCGGGCGCGCGTGCTCGGCGCGCGGGCTCGGCTAGGCCCGATCGCGAGCGTGGGGAAACACGCCAGCCGAAGGACCGTGCGCCCGGATCCTTCCCGGCGTCGTCGTCGTCATTCCCCGAGCGAGTGCGCCGCGATCGACACCGGCTCCCATGCCCTCCAGGTCGCCAGCCACGCCTCGTAGTCCGCCGTGGCGAGCTCCAGCGGGCCGTCCCCGAAGAAGACCCGCAACGGAGGCTCCTCGGCGTCGACGGTGCGACGCACTGCCTGACGCGTCGCCACGGGGTCGCCGCGCGACACCTGCCGGCGGGCGCGCCAGCGCTCCGCCCGGTCGCGCAGCTCGTCGTACGCGGGCAGCGGGGTCGTGTGCCATGGCGAGGCACCGCCCCAGTCCGTGGAGTAGCCACCCGGCTCGATCAGCGTCACCTTGATCCCGAAGCCCGCGACCTCCTGTGCGAGCGCCTGTTGGTCTTCGCGTTCCAAAACTTGCACAAGGCCAAGCTGAGCTTCCTCGGCGCATCAGGCTCGGTGCCACTCGCTCTCGCGCTCTTCGTCGCTGCTGCGCTCGGTGGCCTCTTCGTGCTCGCCTTGGGCTCGATCCGCATCCTCCAGCTAGCGGGAGTTTCCGGGCTCTCGCCGTGAGGTGACTGCCGGCCGGCTCGGGGGATCTTCGGAAAATCGCGCGTGACCAGCGCGTTTGTCCTGCTCAAAAGCTCGCGATGCGGAACACGATGGTGTATTACCTAAAGCATGGCTTCGATCATCTCAAAGAAGGTGAACGGCAGCACCTACTACTACCTGCGCGAGATGGCCCGGGTCGGCGGCAAGCCGAAGATGGTCTCCGAGCGCTACCTCGGCAAGGCGGCCGACATCGAAGCGGCGATCGCCGGCGCGACGGTGCTCCCCGAGCGCACCCGGCACCTCGGCTTCGGCGACCTCGCGGCCGCGTTGTCGGTGCTGGGGCGGATCGGGGTAAAGGACGCGGTCGATCGGGTGGTCGGTGCCCGGCGAGAGGACGCTGCGGCCTCGGTCGGCACCTACGTCGAGCTCATGGTGGCGAACCGGGTGGTGGCGCCGTGCTCGAAGTTGGCCTTTGGCGACTGGTGGGCGACGACGGCCGGCGATCGTCTCGTCAAGCTGCCCCCATCGGCGCTCGATCATCGCCGGTTCTGGGACGCGATGGACGCACTGGACGACGAGACGCTGTCGGAGATCCACCGCCTCGTCGTGACGAAGATGGCGGACGAGTTCGCGCTCTCCACCGAGGGGCTCGTGCTCGACATGACGAACGTCTCCACCTACGTCGACACCTCGAACGACCGCAACACGATCGCCCGGCGCGGCCACGCGAAGAACAAGCGTCACGACCTGCGCATCGTCGGGCTCTCGCTCGTCGTGACCAAGGACGGGGCGGTGCCGATCGCCTCCCATGCCTATCCGGGCAACCGACCCGACGTCACCCAGTTCGTCACGGCGATCACCCAGCTGTCTCGCCAGCTCGCCGGCGTCAGCGATCCCGCACAGCTCACCGTCGTCTTCGACGCCGGCATGGACTCGGCCGCCAACCTGGGCTTGCTCGACGAGCTCGGTCTGCACTTCGTCGCCTCGGTCCCCCCGCACCAGCACCCCGAGCTCCTCGCGGTGAGAAGCAGCGACTTCCGCGTCGTCGACGAGGCCACCCTCCCCGGCGTGAGCGCCTTCGAGCGCGAGCTGCAGGTGCTCGGCCGTCGTCTGCGCGTCGTCGTCACCCACTCCGCCGAGTTCCACCGAAAGCAGTCACGGGGCTTCGACCAGACCCTCGCCAAGGCCGCCGCGCAGCTCGCCGATCTCGCCCGGCGACTCGCCGGTGGGCACAGCCGCAGGCCGCGCGAAGCCGTGGAGGCCGAGATTGCCGAGATCTTGCGCCCACGCTGGGTTGCCCGGGTGCTTCGCACCGCGCTCGCCGGGAGTGGCCCGAAGGACTTCTCGCTCTCTTTCACCATCGATGCCGAGGCCCGCCAGGCGCTCGAGGACGAGGTCTTCGGCAAGCGCATCCTCATCACCGACCGGCGCCAGTGGTCGGTTGCCGAGGTGATCCTCGCCTACCGATCCCAGTGGCAGGTGGAGGACGGCTTCCGCCGATGAAGGACCCCGATTGCGTGGCGGTGGCTCCCATGTTCCACTGGACCGACCAGAAGATCGCCGTGCACCTGTTCTGCTGCGTGCTCGCGCTCAGCGTGCTGCGCCTCATGGTGCGCGAGGTCCGCACGGAGGGGCTCGTGATGAGTGCCTGCGACGTGCTTTGCGAGCTCGGCCGGATCGAGGAGACCGTGCTCGTCTACCCCTCGACGGGAGGACGTCCCCGGGCCCGGCGGATGCTCACGGAGATGAGTCCCACCCAGGAGCGGCTCTTCGGCCTCTTCGAGCTCGAGGCCTTCGCACCGTCCGCTTAGGTAATACGCGCCGAGCGCTCCTGCACCGCCTCAGAGCAGGGACAACAGCGATCGGCTCGGGGAGATCCCGGAAACTCCCGCTAGGAAGATCATTCACCGCCACCGCTCGACCGAGCCCGGCCGGTCGCCGCGCACGTGAGCCCAGTGGGCCGCGCCCCGTCGATCACCCGGGAGGACGGTCGAGGCCTCTCAGCTGGTGATCGTCACCGGCACACCCGGCCCGATGCGCGCCACCAGCCAGGTCATGGCGCTCCCGTCGAGCCGCACGCAGCCGTGGGAAACTGCAGTGCCCAGCACTCCGCCGATGTTCTCCAGCCCGTGAAGAGCGATCTGGCCCGGACCGCCGTCGAACTCCTGGTACACCGTGGAGCGGGCGCTCAGCGCGAGCGCGTACGGTGCGCCGACGGCGCTCGGGGGGAGCTGGACCGCCTCCTCGACGAAGAACTCCCCGTCGGGGGTCGGCGTAGAGGGCTTGCCGACGATCGCCTCGAAGGCCCGCACAGCACGGCCGTCCTGATAGACGGTGACGCGGCGCGCCGTGGTGTCGACGACGATATGCCAGGGCGTGACCGCGCACCGTCCCCGCCTGCTCGATCCATGCCGTGCGCCCGTTTGGTCGCCCCGGGAGCATGACGCGCAGCCATTTCGCCCCGTGAGCCGCTGTCGCGTGCCCGATCACCGGGAGGGCGGTCTGCTCCCCGGTCAAGGGGCGTTCAGCGTTCACGAGCTGGATCGGGGTCGAGCGCGCGTCTGGCCCCGACATCGCCTCGTGCGGCCCGAGGAGGAGGGCCAGCTCCTGAGTGGGCGGGACGACGACCGGTGCGGCGGCGCTTGCCGATGCCGTGGCGCCAGCGCCTGCCCACAAAGAGGCGGCGAGGGTCACGGCGACAAGTGCGCCGAGGGCGGACAGCAGCGCCGCCCGCCCTCGGAAGTTACGTGCTCGCATTGAGGTCTGTGCCGGCTAGCCGGTAAAGCCGGCCGGTGTGCGAGTCGGATGGGCGAAACCATGGCCAAGATTGGTCGTCGCCGCCTTCTTCGCGGCGAGCCTCGCGGCCTTCGCCTTTGCGACCCTGGCCCTGGCAGCCTTGGCCTTGGCGACCTTTGCCCTCGCAGCCTTCGCCTTGGCGAGCTTCAGCGCAGCGGCCTTGGCTTCGGCGGCCTTGAGCGCCGCTGCGGTGCCGCCCGTCGTTGTCGTGGTCGCGGCAACGGTGCTGGGCGTCGCCGTGGTCGTCGTCGGAGAGGACGCGAGGCAGGTCGACGGCGACGTGATCGTGTCGTTGATCAACGTCACCGCGCCCGCACCTGACGCTTGCTCACCACCGAGCACGCGCCCGTACACGGTGACGCCGGCGCCGAGGGAGATGTTGTCGTGCGCCATGACGGTGCCCTGCAGCGTGGAGCCGGCGCCGAGCGTCGCAGCGCTGCCCACCTGCCAAAAGACGTTGCACGCCTGGGCGCCGTTGATCAGGCTGACGTTCGCGGCGCTCCCGGTGATCAGTGTGCTCGCGGTCTGGAAGATGAAGACCGAGCCCGGGTCGTTCTGACCGTCGAGCACGAGTGTCCCGCTCATCCCGAACGTGCCCGACGCCGAGTTGTAGACGCCGGCGGTCAAGGTCCGGCCGGCGAGCTCGGTCGCAAGTACGGTCGGCGTCTGTCCCGCCGCGGCCTTGTAGGCGGTCGTGAGGTCCACCTTCGCGTTCTGCGTCGCCGTGTCGTTCGGATCGGGATCGGTGTGGTTCGTCCCGGTCAGGGCAACGCAGTCCGCCGCCGGGCAGGGCGCGAACCCCGTCGGACGCGGTCGGCGACGATCCGACGTCGCCGACGATGGTGGTGATACCCGTGTTCGTGATGCCGGAGCCGGCTAGGACCGCGTAGGTGCTGGAGGTTCCGAGCAACACCGGGGTTGGCGTCGCCGCCGAGGCGCTGTCGGCGATGGTCAGCGGAACCGCCATCCCCAGCGCCAGCGCCGTCACTCCAAGCGCCACGACCGTGGAACGCGCCGAATGTATCTTCCCGAATCTCGGGAGCTTCATGATGATGGACCCTTCCCTCAGGCTGAACACTGCCGACGCCACGTCGGCCGTCCCTGCTCCGGCCTGCTCTGCTGAGGGCGGATCATCCGCGTCACCCGTCGCTTCGGGTGCCGCCTCATGCTCGACACCATTCACTAAGGTGCCGTGCTCAAACAGTATAGCGTGACTCTGCGTGGTCGGCCGACTGCATACCGTGGTGGCCGCGCCGATCCGCAGCGTGGACCGCCGTTCTGTCCGAAAGGGCCCAACTCCACGAGAACTCGCTCGGCGAAGCGGTCCGGACCGTCGAGACGCGACGCCTGAGTCGGAGGGCTAGTCCAGCTGGCCGGTCAGGTCACGCGGCTGCTCGGGTGGCGGCGCCATCGACGGCATTAGCAGCTGGTAGCTGGCGACGATCGCCGCGGCGACATCGGCGAGCTTGTCACCGTGGCGCTGGGAATGGTCGCGGAGCAGGGCGAACGCCTTGTCGGCGTCGACGCCGTGCCGGGCCATCAGGATCCCCTTCGCCTGCTCGATCACCGCTCGGCGCCCGAACGCGCCCTGCAGGTTGTGGAACTCGCCGAAGCGCTGCAGGGTGATGTCGATCGCACTCTGCAGCTCCTCTGGGGTGGTGTCGACGATGTAGGCGAAGACGCCCCGTTTCGCCGCCTCAAGCACGTACGCCGGGTCGCTGGCCGAGAGCAGGGCGATCACCGGGCAGGACGCCTCGTGCACGATCTCCGAGATCAGCTCGAGCGTGTGCTCCGACGACAGACCGAGACCGACGAGCGCCACGTCGGGCTGCTCTCGCGCCGTGACGGCTGCGACCTCGCGCACGTCGACCTCGCGAGCGATCACCTCATGGCCGAGTCCCGCGACGAGATCGGCCAGCAGCCCTAGCCGGTCGCGGCGCTCGTTAGCAATCAGGATGCGCAGGTGTTCCATCTTGTCCACAAGACTCCACCTCGAGCGCTGTCTGCACCCGCCAGAGCTCGGGAGGGGCAGCTCCCTGGCGACGGAAAGGCTACCGCCGCGAGCGAGCCCGATTTCGGAGGGTGCCGAGGGGGACACTTCCGTGCGGGGACTGCCAGTTGTCGCAGATGGTGGCGCCGGGTTCGCTGGCGGCGCGGACTGCACCCTAACCTTGAGGACGTGGGTATGCCGTGGCGGAATTGATCGCTGCGCGCCCGGGCGCCGCTTCCGACGAGGCGGGCCGCGCGCGGAAGCGGCGTTTCCTGGTGCTGTACATCTGCAGCTTGAGCCTGCTGATCGTCAACATCGACTCCACCGCGCTCAACGTGGCGTTGCCCGCGATCCAGCGGACGTTCAACGCGAGCCTCTCGAGTCTTCAGTGGGTGACGGACGCGTACGTGCTGATCATCTCGATCCTGATGCTCGCCGCAGGCTCGATGGGCGACCGGGTCGGCAGGCGCCGGGTCTTCCGTTACGGGCTGGTGATCTTCGTGGTCGGCTCCCTCGCCTGCAGCCTGGCGCCAAGCGTGGAGACGCTCATCGGGTTCCGGATGCTCCAGGCGGTCGGCGGCTCGATGCTGAACCCGAACGCGCTGTCGATCATCACGCACACCTTCGACGACCGGCGGGAGCGGGCGAGGGCGATCGGGCTGTGGAGCGCGACGTACGGGATCGCGCTCTCCGCCGGACCGGTCGTCGGCGGCCTGCTCGTCGACTCCCTCGGCTGGCGATGGGTGTTCTGGATCAACGTCCCCATCGGCGCAGCAGCGCTCATCCTCACGACGATCTTTGTTCCAGAGTCCCGGGCAGCCCGGCCGCGGCGAGTGGATGTTCCTGGGCAGACGGTCATCGTCGCCGCGCTGGGCTCCCTGACCTACGCGATCATCGAAGGCCCGACGGTCGGCTGGGCGTCCGCCGAGATCATCGGGCTGTTCGCTTTCGCCGTGGCGATGATCACCGCGTTCGTCGCGATCGAGCTTCGAGTGAGCGAGCCACTCGTCGAGGTCCGCTTCTTCAAGAGCCCGCCGTTCTCGGCAGCCGGGATTGCCGCGACTCTCTGCTTTTTCGTGATGGGCGGCTTCCTCTTCGTCAACACGCTTTACCTGCAGGAGATCCGCCGTGAATCGGCCCTACTCGCCGGGCTCGCGCTCCTTCCCGCGACAGTCTTCATCGCGCTCCTGTCCCCGGTCGCCGGCCACATCGTCGGCCACCACGGGCCGCGCATCCCCCTCGTCGTCGGTGGCCTCACCATGGCGGCAGGCACGGCGGTCCTCGTGCTCACCGAGGCGAACTCCTCCTACTCGCTCCTCATCGCGGCCTACTGTCTGATCGGAATCGGCATGGGCTTCGTGAACCCGCCGATCACCAACACCGCGGTGTCGGGGATGCCCGTCAACCAGGCCGGGGTCGCGGGCGCAGTGGCCGCCTCGTCACGACAGGTCGGCGCCGTGCTCGGGATCGCGCTGCTCGGCTCGCTGCTAGCCGACGGCTTCCGTACGGACCTGCCTGCTCGGCTCGCCGTGTTCCATCTTCCCGCCCAGACGGTGGCGGCTCTCGCTGCCGCGGGCGCCGGTGCTCCCCGACTCGCCCGCTCGCTGCACGTACGGGGGGCGAATGCCGTGGCAGGCGTCGTCCGCCAGGTCTTCACGGACGCGACGCACGCCGGGTGGTGGCTGTGCACCGCCGCGGGCATCGTCCTCGCCGCCGTGGCGTTCGTGAGCACCGGGCCGAGGGGCCGCGAGATCGCGGTGCGCGTCCTTGCGGGCGTCGACGACTGAGACGACGACGGCCCTTGACAGCGGGAGCCAGCGGCGCGCTGCGCTGCAGCCGCGGGACTCCGGGTCCACCAGATCCGCTTCCGAACGGCGAACGCCTCGTCGACTCGCACTGTGGCCGCAGTGCACGCGGTCTCGTCGAGGACTCGACCCTCGCCCGCTCCGCTCGGCGATGCGCCAGACGCGGAGCGTGCCAGCGTTGCTCAACCCGGCGGGGCCCCGGTGGCCACCGGTCGGGTGGGATCACCCACCCACGACGACCAGGAGCCGGGGAAGAGCTCCGCGTCGATGCCCGCGACCGCAAGGGCAACGATCTCGTGCGCGGCGGTGACGCCGCTGCCGCAGTAGACGCCGACCCGGACGCCCTCGTGCGTGCCGAGAGCCTCGAACCGGCTCCGTAGCTGCGTCGGCCCGAGGAACCGACCGTCGGGCGCCAAGTTCTCGCTCGTCGGCGCGGAGATCGCTCCCGGGATGTGCCCGCCGACCGCGTCCACCGGCTCGACCTCGCCCCGGTACCGCTCGGCCGCCCGGGCGTCCAGCAAGATCCCGGACCGAGCGAGCAGCGCGGCGTCGGATGCGTCCAACGTGGCAAGGCCGCCCGGCTGGACGAGCACGTCGCCCGGCTCGGAGGCCAGAGACTCGGTCGTGGTCGCGTGACCGGCGGCGATCCATGCCGACAATCCACCGTCGAGGAGGCGGACGTCAGCGAGACGCGCCCATTTGAGCACCCACCAAGCGCGTGCGGCGCTGAGTCCTCCGACGTCGTCGTAGACGACCACGAGCCGGTCGCGATGAACGCCGAGTCGCCGCAGCGCCACCTGCAGATCGGCAGGGTCGGGAAGCGGGTGGCGCCCCCGGACACGACTGGGTGGCGCGGCCAGGTCTCGTTCGAGGTCCAGGTAGACCGCGCCCGGCAGGTGCCCCTTTTCGAACTCCTGGCGGCCGTCGGGCCCGCCGAGCCGCCATCGGACGTCGAGGAGCGCCGGAGGCGGGTCGGCCTCGAGCAACGCCGACAGCGCGTCCGCCTCGATGAGGGGGTTCTCGGGCAGGTCTTCCTCCCCTTTCACGACGTCTGGCTAGCTGACGAGAAGAGCCCTTGAGGAAAGAGCCGTGCCGGGCGCAAGCGCTTCGACCACCGACGCGCGTCTGCGACGGTCGGTGCGTCACCGAGCGTCCTCGAACCGACCATGGCGTTTCCAACGACGCCGGCGGTACGCATCAAGGATGCTCCTGGTCGGTGCGCGGTGATCGGGCGATCGGGCTACGCCGGGTTGGCCGCTCGAGCTAGCTGACCGGCCTGAGACGACCGCTCTCTACCTCGTAGACGAATCCCCGGATCTTGTCCTTCTTCGGGATGAAGGGGCTCGATTGGATCCGGGCGATCGACTGGCGCACGTCGGCGTCGGCGTCGGGGAAGGCTTCGAGGGCGAAGGGGGGCCGGATCCCCGTGTCGGCGGCGATCTGATCCTTGAGCTGGTCGTCCTTGAACGTCACCATCCCGCAGTCGGTGTGGTGGATCAGGATGATCTCTTCGGTGCCGAGCAGGCGCTGGGAGATGGTGAGCGATCGCACCGCGTCGTCGGTCACCACCCCTCCGGCGTTGCGGATCACGTGGGCGTCCCCCTCGGAGAGTCCGAGCAGGCCGTAGACGTTCAGGCGCGCGTCCATGCAGGCCAGCACCGCCACCTTCGTGCCGGGGGGCATCGGGAGATCGCCCTTGTCGAAGGACCGAGCGTACGCCTCCGCATGCTGCAACAGGTCGTCTGTGGCCGTCACGTCTCCTCCCGTTCTGCCAGATCTTCCATTGGTTCAGTCGGGTATAACCCGCAACGAGCCGTCGGTCAAGATTCTCACGTGCTCACCGGCGCCCGTCGTGCCGAGCGAACCGCCACCGGCTGTCCGGCCTGCTTCCAGGCTTCGAATCCCCCGGCGAGGTCGGTGGCGTTCACGAGACCGAGCTGGCGGAGCGACGCGGCAGCGAGGCTCGACGCGAAGCCGGCCTGACAGACGACGACGATGTGCTGCTCGGGTCCCGTGACCGCGGTGTGACAGTCGGGGCTGGTCGGGTCGAGCCGCCACTCGAGCACGTTGCGCTCGATCACGAGCGCGCCGGGTATCTCGCCGAACTCCGCCCGTTGGGCAGAGGGACGCGTGTCGACGATCAGGCCGCCCGATGCACCGATCGCTGCCGCCTCGTGCGGTCCGACCCGGCTGTAACTGGCGCGCGCCCGCTCCAATAGCTCATCGACGCGGCTGGCAGCAGTCTTCGTGGTCACGGGGCACCCTCCCAATCGGTTTCCACCCGGTCGACGACCAAGCCGGCGGGGGAATCCCGGTAGAAGGTCATGGAGGTGAGCCGGGGTGAGTAGGCGTGCACGCTCGTCGCCGGCGCCGACTCGGTGTTGACCACGCTGTGGATGTACTCCGGACCGAACGCGATCCCCTCCCAGCGACCGAGACGGTTCTGGCGGAAGAGCTGTCCTCGACGCGTGGTGCTCGTCTCCTCGAGGGCGCCCGAGACGACCTGGAACGCGCCCGGGAGCCGCCGTGATCGTGCAGCACGAGGCCACGATCGGTCGGCCAGTGGATGAGCCACAGCTCGTAGTGATCGGTCAGCTCGAGCAGCTCGTACTGGCGCTGCGCGAGCGGCTCGTCGCACTGCTCCGCCCACGGCTTCACCTGCGCCGCAGACCACTTCGCGAGGGCGAGCAGCTGGCGCGGCGACCACTGCGAGCTGCGCCGGAACGCCTCGGGCCCGGCGAGGCGCGTCAGCTCATCGGTGGGCTGGCCGAGTGTCACAGTTGCAGCGTATACCTATCTGTCTACTAGGTTATGTGGACACGTGGGAGCGCCTAGCCGTGCCGCAGCCTCAGGGCGTGTCAGGTCCGACCCCGACGTCGACCGTCGTCCACCCGAGGCTTCCACCAGGGCCGCGCGCCTCGATTCGGTAGTAGCCGGCCTGAGGAAAGGCAACCGTGACGCTGGCCTTTCCCCCGGCGAGCTCGACGCTGCGCGGAAAGCCTGGCGGGACGCCAACGCCGGCCGGCGGCGTGACCGTCAGCGCGACCGCACCGGCCGTGTCCGGATCGGGGGCGAGCCCACGGGTGTTCGCCTGCAGGTTGAGCGTGAGCGGACGGCCAGGGGCCGGCGCGCCGATGTCCGTCAGCGTGTTCGCGCCGTAGAACCCGATCGTCTCCGATGGCACGACCGGCAGGACGGGGGGCGGAAGCGGCCGCCGCGCGAAGTCGAACGCGGCCATCAGGTCGTTCTGCCTGGCGTTCAGGGGATTCAGCGGCGCGAGGCCCCAGAGGCGCTGCATGAAGGAGAGGATCGAGATGTTGGTGGTCAAGGCACGATAGACACCGCCGCGCACCCATGGAGAGACGATCACCATCGGCGTCCGCGTGCCGTACCCGTACGCGGTCTCGACGGGTGGCGCGACATGGTCCCAGAAGCCTCCGCCCTCGTCGTAGGTGACGAAGATGGCCGTCGATCGCCAGTAGTGGCTCCGTGCGACGGCATCGACGAGCTGACCGAGCCAGGCATCGCCCTCCCCGATGTCTTCGGGGGGCTCCTCGCTGTACCCCACACCGGGGCGCACGAAGGAGAACGCGGGCAAGTCACCCCGCGAGATCGGTGAAGAAGGCCGACGCCGAGGTCAGGCCGGCTTCCGCATCGGGCGGGACCAGCTTTGTCCAGACGGTGCCTTGCAGCACCGAGGTCGGCACGCCCGCGTAGACTCGCCACGAGCGGTGTGCAGCGCTGAGCTCGGTGAAGATCGTCGACCAGGTTGCGCCGGTCGCCGGCACCGTGTTCGTCAGGTAGCCGTGCGAAGTCCGCGCCGAGCGCATACAGCACGTTCGGCATCGTGGGCGCGATCGCCGGCTGGAAATTACGGTCCCCCAGCTCGAAGTGACTGGCCAGGTACTGCTCGTCGGGATCGACCTGCGGGGAGAAGCTCGTGACCGCCGACAGCCCCTCACCGGGGAAGGCCGTGTAACCGTCCATCCGGTAGCCCTGTCCAGGCTGGCGGTCCATCATCGTCAGCTCGGCCGACCTCGAGTTGTTGAGCGCTCCCTGGACGTCACCCTCGTTGGGCGGCGCGACCAGCGGGGCGGTGCGGCTCGTCGAACCCGCCGGCGCCAGCGGATTGGCGAACGTGGCGCCCGGCGGTATCCCGTTCACGCCCTTCACGTGGCCGAAGAGATCGTCGAGGGTGTGGTTTTCGAGCATGATCTCGATCACATGGGTGATCGGCACGCGGCACCGGTCCGGCCGCCGAGTGTCGACCCCCAGCCGTCGCCAGGGGAAGCGACAGTGCGATGAGCGGGCACGCGATCGCCGCCACAAGGACGGTCGCCATGCCGGCGATGTTCGGCGTTCGTGGCACGATCACCCCTCGAGAGCGAGACGCGAACGCCTGGCACGCTGCCCACGATTAGCAGACCGGGCCAGATTGCCACCTGGGCCGCTCGGTCGGGCCGCGGCCCGACCGCGCACCCTAGGAGTCGACCGCCAGGTCCATTGCCGTGGCAGCACCTCTCGTCGGCGGGGATGACGAGGTGCTGTCCAGCCACTACCAAGGGATCGACCCCGGGGATCGCTCGATCTGGTCTCTTCATCGAACCCTGAGGTCGAGCGCGAGAACCGGCGCGCCGCCGAGAGACGACGCCGGTCCCCGCAGTGCGGGAATCCGCTTTCACCTCCTGGTGGGCACGGGGGCGCGCCCGGGTCGCTCCCGCCTGCACCTCGCCGACACCTCCGGGCGGCGTGAGGCCGGGAGCTGCCCAACGGCGGGTCGTCTAAACGAGGCGAGCCGAGGAACGAGCTCGCTTTCGAGCCAGGGCGTCGTCGTGGCTGAGCCTCTGCCGGTGAGCCCGCTGCTGAGTGAGCGACCCGGGGAGGACTCCCATGACCGAGGCGAGGGCAGCGGGAGCCAGGGCGACGCGTGAGTAGGGCGAACCCGCCGGGAGCGGTGGTGATGCCATCGCCGGGCTGGCCGACGTGCTCGAAGCGACCGGAGCCGGGCCCACCGCCAACTTCACCGACGCCGAACTCACCCAGCTGGCGCTTGCTGCAAAGCCCGACCCGCGGCTCGATCCCGACGCCGTGCCGCTGTTGCTCCACGGCGGTGCCGTCCCCGGGCTGCTGCGGTCGTGGTACATGCCGCCCGCGATGGCGTGGCCGCGCCGGGGCTGGCGCCTTCCGGCGGTGATCGTGATCGTCGCGGTCCTGCTCACGCTCGAAGTCCTGGGCCTTTGCAGCGTGTTCGGCCAGGTGATCGTCGGCTGATCTCGGCCGGCGCCACTCGAGCGTGTCGGGCCGTCCGCGGCGGGCTACGCCGGCGGACGTCTCGTATCGGCGCGCGGCGTCCGGGGGCTGACCGTGCGGGGAGCTCGTCGCGGTGCAGCATCTGCTAGGCGTGTAGGCGCTGCCGCTCCACGACGGACGGCGGGGCGAGACGGCAGGAAGCGCTGCCGGGCCACGAGTGCGAAGGAGAAGCCACGATGAAGAGCGCTGATGTCCTGCTCGACGCGTTCGGACGGGTGCACGAGTCCGTGCACCACGTGGTCGAGGGCCTGACGCCCGAAGAGCTGGCGTTTCGCGTGGATGCCGAGGCGAACACGATCGCCTGGTTGGTATGGCATCTCACCCGGGTCCAGGACGACCACGTCGCGGACGTGGCAGGCGGGGAGCAGGCGTGGACGTCAGATGGCTGGGTGACCCGGTTCGGCCTACCGCTCGATCGTTCGGACACCGGGTACGGTCACGATCACAACCAGGTCGCCGTCGTCATGAGCGATGCCGAGATGCTGGGCGACTACCACGACGCCGTCTACGAGACGACGCTCCCGTTCGTCAGTAGCCTGACCGACGCCGACCTCGATCGCATCGTGGACACGCGGTGGAATCCTCCCGTCACTCTCGGCGTCCGGCTCGTCAGCGTCATCACCGACGACTTGCAGCACGTCGGCCAGGCGGCATTCGTACGCGGGGTCATCGGGCGCAGGCAACCGGGCGCCTGAGGGGTGCACGCCGCTCGGGGGCACGGCGACTGACGACGCCCATCGTCATGCCGGACCCGCACTGGACCATCTCCGAGTAGATCGGGCCGAACAGGTGGATCGGACCGGAGAGACCGTGGGTATGGCGTAGCCGTGACGACGCAGCCTCCGAGACGCCAGGCGCGCACCCGAGCGGACGGGGGCTCCAAGCTCGCCACGTACCGCTCGAAGCGGGACTCGTCAAGGACTCCTGAGCCGATGGGCGCCCGGCGCAGCTCGAAGGGTCGGGCTCGCCGACCGACCTTCGTGATCCAAGAGCATCACGCGCGGGCGCTGCACTGGGACTTCCGGCTCGAGCACGACGGCGTGCTCGTCTCCTGGGCGCTGCCGAAGGGACTCCCCGAAGATCCAGCAACGAAGCGCCTCGCCGTCCACACCGAAGACCATCCACTCGAGTACGCGGACTTCGAAGGGGACATTCCGAAGGGCGAGTACGGCGGTGGCCACGTCAGCATCTGGGATCGAGGCGACTACGAGCTCGAGAAATGGACCGACCGCGAGGTGAAGGTCGTGCTCCGCGGGTCAAAGGCGGCGGGCCGCTACGTCCTCTTCCCGACCAAAGGCAAGAACTGGATGATCCACCGTATGGATCCGCCCCCAGCAGGCTACGAGCCGATGCCGGACCGGATCCGCCCGATGCTTGCGCACGCCGCCGAGCTGCCGGCGGACGACGACGGCTGGGCGTACGAGTCGAAGTGGGACGGCGTACGCGCCATCGCCTATGTCGAGGGCGGCCGGGTCCGAGCGTTCACTCGCAACGACAAGGATGTCACCTCTACCTTCCCCGAGCTGCGGGAGCTCGGGGAATTCCTCGGCGCCCGGTCGGCCGTGCTCGACGGCGAACTGGTCGCGTTCGAGGAGGACGGTCGCCCGAGCTTCGGGCGGCTGCAGCACCGGTTGCACGTCACGAGCAGTGCCGCGGTCGCCCGGCGGGCCCGGGAGGTTCCCGTGACCTACATGCTGTTTGACCTGCTCTATCTCGACGGGCACCTGCTCGTCGGCCGTCCCTATGACGAGCGTCGAGTGCAGCTCGAATCGCTCCAGCTGGCGGGCCGCACCTTCGCCACCACCGACTCCCTCCGCGGCGTGCATGGGCCCGACGTCGTCGCGGCCGCCCGCGAGAGCGGTCTCGAAGGCATCGTCGCGAAGCGGCGCGATTCGCCGTACCGGCCTGGTAGGCGCAGCGCGGACTGGCGCAAGGTCAAGAACTTCAGGGCCCAAGAGGTCGTTGTCGGCGGATGGACCGACGGGAAGGGTGAACGCCAGGGAAGCCTCGGCGCGCTGTTGCTCGGGATTCCCGGCCCGGACGGTTTGACCTTCGTCGGCAAGGTCGGCACCGGGTTCAGCGAGGAGGACCGCCGTGAGCTGCTCGAGCTGCTCCGACAGCTCGAGGCGCGCGACACTCCGTTCTCCTCGCGGCTCAGCGCGTCGGAGCGAGCCCTCGCACATTTCGTAGATCCGACCGTGGTCGGCGAGGTGCAATACGGCGAGTGGACCTCCGACGGACGACTTCGCCACCCGTCGTGGCGGGGCCTTCGGCCGGACAAGGACCCGAGCGACGTCGTCCATGAGCCCTGAGCGCATCGAGACCGAGGTCGACGGTCGTTCGATCTCGCTCTCCAATCTCGACAAGGTGCTCTATCCGGCGACGGGATTCACAAAGGGGGCGCTGATCGACTACTACGCGCGCATCGCCCCGGCGATGCTCCCCCACGTGCGGGACCGAGCGCTCACGCTTCGCCGCTATCCGGACGGAGTGGATGGCCAGTCCTTCTTCGAGAAGCACGTGCCTCGGCACGCCCCCGACTGGGTGCGGACGGTCCGCGTGCCGTCGGCGGCGACAGGACGTTCGCGTCGCAAGGCCGGCGACGGCGTCGAGTACGCGGTCGTCTGCGACTTGCCGACCCTCATCTGGGCGGCGAACCTCGCGACGATCGAGTTCCATGTCCCGTTGTGGCGGGTAGGAGCCGGAGACCCGCTGCCCGGCCCACCCGATCACCTCGTCTTCGACCTCGATCCGGGCCCCGGCACCTCGATCGTCGAGTGCTGCCGGGTCGCGTCGTGGATCCGGCGGCGTCTAGCGGCTGAGCACCTTCAGCCCCTGCCGAAGACGAGTGGCTCAAAGGGGCTCCAGCTCTATGTGCCGCTGGACGACCGGGTCGAATGGGACACCCTTCGCGACAGGTCGCGCGACTTCGCACAGGCGGTCGAGCGTGACCATCCCGACCTCGTCGTGATGAACATGCGCAGGGAGCTCCGCAAGTCCAAGGTGCTTATCGACTGGAGCCAGAACAGCCCGTCCAAGACGACCGTCGCCGCGTACTCGCTGCGCGCCAGACCGGAGCCCACCGCCTCGACGCCCCTCACGTGGGACGAGGTGGAGGAGTGCGAACGGCGGGGTGATCCGGATCGCTTGCGGTTTCTCTCCAGCGATGTGCTCGAGCGTGTTGAACGCCACGGCGACCTGTTCTCGCCGCTCAATCGCTGATCGACGAACGCCCGACGCCAGCACAAACCGCCTCGTCCGGAAACGGAGCTTCTCGCCCGTGGGGATCGTCGCCCCTTCCGATGCCGGCCATACGCCAGCGGACCTCGCCCGACGTAAGCACAGCGCTCCCCCACTGGATCCACAGGAGGGCCTCACCACCGAGGGTTACCATTCGAAGGGAGGGGTAATCAGGGTGAGCTGCCGAGGGCTTCGGAGCGAGCGGTGTTCTTTCCCAACTGGGGCTTCCTGTCCCATCTGGGGCCGGAGCTGGGCAAACGAGAGGGATAGAAGATGATCATATTGTTAGCTTTTCTACTGGTCCTGCTCTTTGCGGGTCTTGGATTCGCCTTGCATTTCCTATGGATCGTCGCCGTAGTGTTCTTCGTCCTGTGGCTTCTCGGCTTCGCGCTCGGTCGCGGCGAGAGCGCTGGACGGCACCGTTTTTATCGATGGTGACCAGCTTTTGCCGATGGTGACCAGCGCGTCGTCGCACCGAGTGGACGACCGAACGCCCCGGGCAGCGTCGACGCCCGGCGCTTGACCCTGGAGACGACAGAAGGCACGTTCCCCTAGGCGTGACCCCGGTGCCTTTGCCACACGAGGCCGAGTCGGCTCCCGCCGGCCGACTCGGCCTCGCGTCGTTCCGCCCCGCTGCGCCCCGTTCCGCCGAACCCCGGCCCGAGGGAGCGCGACAGGGCCTCCTCGCGCGCATGCCGGCAGCTACCCATGGAGCCGCTGGCCCGGCAAGCGGAGCAACCGGACCGCTGGACGGTGATGCGGGTGCACACTGATGCGGGCCGACGCTCAGAGCGCGTGAGCGCAACCGTCCCAGTACGCCGTCAGCTTCCTGCGGCGCCTACCGCGCAGTTCGATCGAGAGCTCGAGAGGAGCTGCACCGATGCACGACGGGAACATCACGGTTACGCCGTCAGCCTCGAAGCGCTCGTAGCTACCCAGCCCGTCAGGCCCAGCGGTCGACACCTCGAGCAGTGTGAGACCCCGGTTGCAGTGTCGAGATCCTCGTGTGCGCACGTAGAGCACCGCACCTCGCTCCAACGCGAACGACCGGGCCTCCGACGTGATGCCGACACGCATGCCTCCACCGTATCTGTGCCGGTGAAGAGCCACCGCTCGGACTCGTGGACGGACGGATGTCGATCCTGGCGAGGCCGACGAGACCGCTGCATGTCGAAGCAACGAGAAGCTGCGCCCGGTGGCGAGCAGCGGGAGCACTCCTTCACCGAACGCCTACGGCTCCTCCGGGTGCGGGTAGGCAGACAGGATGAGCTCACCGAGTCCGCTGGCCTCGTACTCAGGTGGGCGTCGACGCGCTTGGCAGCGACATCCTCCGGCGGCGATGAGGCCCCACCAAAGTGCAGCCCCCGTCGGGACCGCCCTGTGCCGGCTCGGGTGACGCCGGGTCGGCGCCCTTCATCCTTGGCCCGGTCGTGTCGTTAGCAGCAGGGCAAGAGAACGGCACCGCCGGGAGCTGTCGCGAACATCCATACGAGGAAGGAGGGCGATCCGATGGCTGTCACCTCGCGCAACCTCGGAACGTCGCGCGATCCTCAGACCGGCCTCCTGAACGAGGAGGTGTTCCGCGCCGTCGCGGAGCACGTCGTCCGCCAAGCGCTGCGCTACCAGGAATGCCTCACCCTGATCTGCTACGAGCTCCAGCACCTGCGTGAGATCAACCAGGCATTCGGGCGTCGAGGGTACGACGAGGCGCTCCTCGAGTTCGCTGAGATCCTGCGTGGTGCGCTGCGCAAGAGCGACGTCGTCGCCCGCGTCGGTGAGGATCTATACGCGGTGCTGCTCCCGAGAACAAGCTCGGCCCAGGCCGACGTCGTCGTCAAGCACGTCTCGACCGCGCTCTCCGAGCGCAACGACCAGAAGACCGACACGTTCCGGTTGGTGATCCGCACCGGCCGCACCACCATGGACCCGTCGGTGGAACGGGCCAGTATCACGCAGCTGCTCGACGAAGCGGAGCCGGGACAGCCAGCGCCCCGAGCCCGACTGTTCGGCTGAGCGGAGCTGGCGGCGTGCGGAGCCCGGTCACATAAGGAACAAGGCTGACCGGGCCGGGCATGCAGGTCGGCGAGGCCGGAGCGGATCCCGCCCCGGCTAGACGGGAGTACGAGCATGGGAATCTGCTCGCGGCGGCACACCCTCCCGTTCGTGCTGTCGTGAGGGCCACAGCAGCGCGACAGCCAGCAGCCCCGCCGATCCGGGAGCGCCGAGATCGGTCCCGCGAGTGAGACGGGAAGGATGAACGCCAGCAGCAGCGATGTGCTGGCCCCCGCGAGCACGGAGCTGACCACCCCGACGAAGAGCACACCGAAGCCCACGAGCGCCATCGCCGCGGCCACGCGCCAGGTCGCTCGAGAGGCGAGCGTTCCGATACACACGAATATGCCGCCCACGGCGGCGAGCGCCGCCTGCGCCTGCAGCCGCACGCGCATCGGACCGCTGAAATCGACGAGCAGCAGCATTGCGAACGAGCCGAATGCGGCGAAGGTCGCGATTGTCGGATTGCCGATGACCTTGTCGCTGAGAGCGAACATCGCCGGCATGACGAGGGTGGTTCAACCGGCGCGGCGCAGCGCCGAAAGGCCGCGATCCCGGGTCCCGAGCCACTGCACAGGATGTATACGCGATCGTCCTGTCCGTCCAGTCGCTCAGCACCAGGTGCCGACCGCGCGGCAGATCGTATGTCCACGCGCCCATCTGTTCACCGGCGCCATGGCGCTGCCACGAAGTCGGCCCGGGCCGTGGATGCTCCGGACGGGACGGACCGGCGACGGCCCCTCACCCCAACGCGCCAGGCGGCCTTCGGCTGAGCGACGAGGGAGCGGCGACGCATCAGCGACGCAAGAGTTCATCTCACGATCGCGCGCCGGTCGCAGTCCGTGCATCTTCCGCTCGTACAGTCCGTCGCCGGGCTCGACGAGTTCGCGTGCTGGTCGGTCCCGCGTGCGGGCGGGGCCCGCTCCGGCGCCGTCGACCCACGAGGTCGAGGAGGTGCATCCTGTGGTGAAAGGCGTCCGACCCGACGACTCGGACTCCCCCGTCGGTCCGGGACCGGCCGGCTCCGAGGACCGGGCAGCCGACGACGGTCGTGCCGGGGCCCCGAACGGGTTCGACGCGAGACTGCACCCCGACTCGGGCCGGGACGATCACCTGGCAGGGAGTCTGGTCTCGTCGCGCACCGCGACCTTCCGCACCGCCGCCACCGGCACTGGGCCCACGGACGGGCCGGACGCGGCCGCTCTCGCCACCACACCGTCACCCACACCATTGCACCGCGGCCTTGGATCCGGCCGGCGGGAACCGGCGCAGAGCGAACTGGAGCAGCGGCCCGGCCGGCGGGCGGCGTTCCGCCTGACGTTGCTCTGTCTCATTGGTGCCGCGTTGCTCGTTGCGGCAAGCGCGGCGTTGCTGAGGACCGGCATCAACGCCCGAGGGGACGGCAGCGAGGTCGCGGCGACGGTGGTCGGCGTCTGGGTCGCCGGGGCCGCGAGCGCGCTGTTCCTCGCCGGCATCGGTCGCCTGGGACGCCGGGAGGGCCCCGGCGGTGGCGACCGGGGTAGGCAACCCAGCGCTCCCCTGGCGGCCAGCAACGTCGTCAACCCCCGGGCGGTGGCCAACTCCCGCGCGCACAGGACGACCAGCCCCGCGCCGGGGTCCCGTCCCGCCGCCCGGCGCCTCAGGAGTGGCACCGGCACCGACGGGCGGCCCGATCAGCACCCGCGTGCCAGGGTCGCGCCCGAGAGCCTCCGCCGGCCTTCAGCAGGACTCTGGAGTTGACGTTCCTCCAAGCCATCGTCATCGGGATCGTCCAGGGCGTGACCGAGCTGTTTCCCGTCTCCAGCCTCGGCCACACCGTCCTCGTCCCGGCGCTCATCGGCGGCTCGTGGGCAAAGCTCGTCGCTCAGGAGGCCTCGCCCGAATCGCCGTACCTGGCGTTCGTCGTGGGGCTGCACGTTGCGACCGCGGCAGCCCTCATCCTGTTCTTCTGGAGGGAGTGGCTGCGCCTCCTCCGAGGATTGTGCGTAAGCGCGATCCACCGGCGCATCGACACCGACGACCAACGCCTGGCCTGGTTGATCCTCATCGCGTCCGTCCCGGTGGGCCTCCTCGGTCTCGTCTTGGAGCATCCCTTGCGGGTGCTCTTCGCCAAGCCGGTGGCCGCTGCAGCGTTTCTCACGGCGAATGGCGTCCTCCTCGGCGTCGGGCAGGCGGCGGCGCGAGGCCGTCGGCGACGGCGCCCGACCGTCGACGGCGCCCACGCAGCTCCGCTGGTGGCGGTCGGTGCCGAGCCTCGCTCGGCCGGCGCCACCGGCGTCGGCGTCGTCCCCGACACCGATCCGTGCCCGGGTGGCGTGGCCGAATCGGGCGAGGGGGACAGGCGCAAGCCCGCCGGTCTCAGCGTCGCGGACGCGCTCGGCATTGGCGTCGCACAGACGGCGGCACTTTGCGCCGGCATCAGCAGGGACGGCATCTGCATGGTGGCAGGGCTGTGGCGCGGGCTATCACGTGAGGATGCCGCCGGATTCGCCTTTCTCCTGTCGGCCCCGCCGATCTTCGCCGCCGGGCTGCTCAAGCTCCCCGACCTTCTCGGACCGCTCGGCACGGGGATCCGTCCACAGATCCTCGCCGGCAGCGGTGCCGCCTTCGTCGTCGCTTTCGTCTCGGTGTGGTTCCTCACCCGGTACTTCAGAACGCGTTCGCTTCTCCCGATGGCCGTCTACTGTCTGCTGTTCGGGGTCGCATGCCTCCTGCGCTTCGGCTTGTAGCAGCACCCCAGCGCCGTACGCCGTCTCCAGTCAGCACGCCCAGAGTTCCCGACATGGCGGAACGGAGTGTCCGTCGAGCGGCAGGTCGCCGGCCAAGGGCGCTCGCGCTCGGAGCTTCCCCCGGCACCGCCGGCGCGAAAGCGCGCTCGAACGGCCCAGGCCAAGAACGTGGTCGCATCCAGCGCGTCAGGGACTCCTCGTGTTCGATTGAACTCCGCTCCATCGTCCAGCACGAACGACTCGTGATCGCACCTTGGTTCGGTTACTTCGCCGCTCAAGCAGGCGTGTCCGCTGCGCTGACCGGCTCGGTGTTCGTTGCCCTGGAAGGTCACTTGGCCCGTCGGTCGCCGAGCGCGTCGAGGACCGAGCTGAGCGTGGTGGCGTCCGCCGCGGCCCGCTCGTCGCGCGGGCCGCGCATAGACCTCCGCGGCTGCGCGGTGGAAGCCGTCGGGCAGCCCGACCGCTCGAAACGTCGCGGCGATCTGATCCATCTCGCCCACCCAACGCCATCCCTTGCTTGCAGCCTGCTGGGCCGCCTTCAGGCTCTGGGCACCGAGATCGGGCATCGACGACCGCCACTCGGCAAGGAGGGGCCCCTCCACCCCTACGGCGATCGCGAGCGCCCGAATGTCGAGGAGCAAGGCGGTCGTGCCTTTCGACCACGCGGCGAAGCACATCTTCAGTGCGGACGCCGCCGACGGGTCCTCTGAGATCACCCGGGCGTCGACCGCGGTCCGGGAGAACACCTCGCTCGCCTCCGGCGCCGACGGCCCCGAGAGGTACAGGCGGGTGACGCTCCCTCCGCCTGGGGGCGGCCCGATGATGCCGCCGTCGACGTAACGGCCACCACCTGACTCGATGACGGCGGCGACCTGGCGTGCCGTGCTGGGCGCGATGGCATTGGCATCGAGGTACAGGCCACCAAAACCGGCGACTTCCTTCGCCACGTCGAGCGCGGCACTCGGTGGGCAGACCGAGAGGATGAGATCGCAGCTCGCGATGATCGTCTGGATCGAACCCGCGTCGACGAAGTGAGAAGCTTCTGCCCGCCGGCGAGAGGCCGGGCTGCGACCCGACGACGCCCACTTCACCGTGTGCCCGACTTCGACAAGGCCCGCACCGATTCCAGCACCCATTTCGCCCGGATGCAGCACCCCGATCGAGGTGATGGCCATTCGCACTCCCCTTTCCGGCTATTCGTTCCACGAATCGGCTCGCGGGTTCCCAACGTAGTGGGCACGTCGGGCGTCGAGAGCGCGCCTCGACCGGGACACTGGGCGTTCTGGAACGAGCCGTCGGGTGCGCACCAGTTGACGCAGCGTCGGCGTCGAAGCACTGCTGTCCGCGACCCGGGGCGGCGTTCACCACATTGGGGCGATGTTCGCCCGAAGCGCTATCTTCAGGGCATGGACCATACGCGCCTCGGACGGACGGGTCTGCCCGTGTCGAAGCTCTGTCTCGGAACGATGACCTTCGGGCTGCAGTGCGACGAGCCGACCTCGGTCGCGATCCTCGATCGGGCGGCCGAGGGGGGCATCGACTTCATCGACACCTCGGACGTCTATCCGCTCGGAGGCGATCTCACGACCCAGGGTCGCACCGAGGAGATCCTCGGTCGATGGCTTCAGGGCAAGAGGAGCCGGTTCATCGTGGCGACGAAGTGCTTCGGGCGCACCGGGCCGTCGCCCTTCGACGCCGGCAATTCCCGAAAGCACGTGCTCGACGCCATCGAGGGTTCCCTCCGACGCCTGCAGACCGACTACATCGACCTCTACCAGCTCCACGGCTTCGATGCGGCGACGCCGATCGACGAGACGCTCGGCGTGCTCGACGACCTCGTCCGTCAGGGCAAGGTCCGTTACATCGGCTGCTCGAACTTCCTCACCTACCAGCTCGTTCGGGCCATCGGCCGGAGCGAGACACTCGGTCTGGCGCGCTTCGACTCGGTGCAGCCTCGCTACAACCTGCTGTTTCGCCAAATCGAGCGAGAGATGCTTCCGTTCTGTGGCGAGGAGGGCGTCGGCGTGATCCCCTACAACCCGATTGCGGGCGGCCTCCTCTCGGGCAAACACACCCGCAGCGCCCCGCCGCCGGAAGGAACCCGCTTCACCCTCGGCAACGCGGCGCAGAGCTACCAGAGCCGCTACTGGCACGACCGTGAGTTCGACACCGTCGAGCAGCTCCGTTCCCTCGCTGACGAGGCCGGGGGCAGCCTCGTGACGCTCGCGGTCGCCTGGGTCCTCGCGAACCCGCGCGATCACGGCGCCCATCATCGGCGCAGCTGCCCCGAGCAGCTCGATGCCAGCCTCGCGGGAGCCGAGTTCGTCCTCGACGTCGACCTGAAGCGCCGGCTCGACGAGCTCACCCGCGAGTACCGCATGGGCGATGCCCCGCGCCGAGGCCGACCGTCGCCGGGCGTGAAGCACCGCGAGCTGCCGGCGCACGCGGCGCCGAGGCAGGCGATCTGCGCGTGCTGATCCTATATCATATGCTATCTACTCGTTCGGTCTGAACCCACACCGCACCGCGCCGGCCAGGCCGGACGGTCGTGGGCGGCGAGGACGGGGGTCGGGCCGCAACGGGGAACTACCGGGGCTGCGGCTCATGCAGTCGATCGTGATGGCGAGCGTGCTCCTTCCGTACCTTCCCCACCGGAGTGAATGTTCGGCGTTGTGTTCGATGGCGAACCCAACAGAACCACGCCAGAAGAGGTCAATGGCGGGGGTCGACTACCTGCGACTAGAGCGACCCCGGACAGACGTTGTTCTTGATCTCGTAGATGGGCGACGTCGACGAGGGGTTTGCGTGCGCGCCGGTGTAGAACGCGAATACGATCCCGTTGGACAGGCGCCAAAAGTCGGTGCCGCTCCGTCGAAGGGACGGATAGGCGCGCGTTGCTTCGGCCATGGTGCTTCTAAGGGAGATCCCGGCAGAGGTAGCGAGTTTGGGTGTCACGGTGGCATGCAGCGTCTTGGAGGACGGGCTGATCCCGTTCCATCCACCGGCGACGTACCGGTAACCAGTGAAGCGGCCGGCCTTGAATTGGATAATCAAGTCGTGCCATGCGGTCTGGTTATAGGCAGAGGTGCAGCCCGCAGAAGGGTGTCCCGTCGGTGCACCGAGCCTGGCGGTGAGGACTTTGGTGGCTGTGGAGACGGTTGCTCCAAAACCCACGACGCCCAGACCGTTCCCATCAAGCCGGATCGGAGCTGACTTGGTTGCGCTCGCTCCACGCGATTGAGGTCGATCCACCGTGTTTGCGGTACCGCCCCCCACAAGCGAGCAGCAAGCTACCGCAGAGAGGAACAGCTGCACCTTTGCTCTCACGACCGCCCCTCCCGCTGGTTGTGGCGCGCTGCCGCGTAGGCGTGGGCGACCACGACGGTACTGGAGGCGCTAGCGAGGCGGGCCTCAGTTTGGGTTCACCAACGGACACATCGCCGAATTTTCGAGCGACAGCGCCCCTTCGATAGGTTGAGGATCGGTGACCGCACGCTCCGGCCTTGAGACGAGCGCGTCGTCCGATCCTCGTCCGGACCGGAACGCGTGACCTGCGCGCCGCGAAACGAAGCAACCGAGCACGTCGTCCCCATTGATGATCCCGCGCTCGATTCGACCTGGGACGCAGGCGAGCCCGAGGAGCACGTTGAAGGCATCCCGGCGGACATCTCGCACCTCGTGCAGCCCGCGAAGCCCAAGCGCACTCCCCCTGCGCCTGACGGCGAGGCGTCGTCACGCCCTGAGTCGCTCCCTCGCCGGCGCCTGATTTTCTTCATCTGCGCGATCGCGCTCTTCATGGCATCGGTCGACTCGACGATCGTCGCGACGGCGCTACCCAGGATCGGTGGCGCGTTGCACGCCCGGATCAACTGGCTCGGCTGGACGATCACGATCTACAGCCTCGGCCAGATCATCATGCTCCCGCTCGCCGGGCGGATCAGCGACCAGTTCGGGCGAAAAAGGCTTTTCCTCGTCTGTGCCGTGTGCTTCACCGCCGCGTCCGTCGCCTGCGGGCTGTCGACCAGCATCTACATGCTCATCCCGCTCCGGCTGATCCAGTCGCTCGGCGGCGGTGGGTTCTTGCCCTCGGCGAGCGGGATCGTCGCCGACCACTTCGGACACGAGCGCGACCGGGCGCTCGGGATGTTCTCCTCGATCTTCCCGATCGGCGGTGTCGCCGGCCCCATATTCGGCGGCCTCATCGCGCAGTACTGGGACTGGCGCGGCATCTTCTTCGTCAACTTACCCATCGGGATCGTCCTGATCGTGCTCGTCGGCGCGCTTCGTCCCGAAGGCGGAGCGCCACGGCACCGGCCGCCTGGACGTCGCCGGCATCGCCCTTCTCGCCTGCACCATCGTGGCCGGCATGCTCTCGATCACCACTCTCGGCGAAGCCAGCGCGTCCGTCGTCAGCCCGGAGGTGCTCCTCCCCGCAGCCGCTGCGTTGGCTCTTGGCTTCGTCTTCGTGCGCCACGTCCGCCGGAGTGAGGCACCGATCATTCCGCTCGTCTTGCTGAAGGGGAAGGGGTTCGCGGTGATGAACGTCGTGAACGTCCTCTTCGGCGGCGCTGGCTTCGGCTTCGGCGTGCTGATCCCGCTCTATGCGGAGAACCGCTACCGCATCGCGATCTCGAGCGCCGGCACGGTGCTCTCGGCCCAGGCCGTCGGGATGACGATCTTTGCCGCGGCAGCGTCGATGCTGCTCCGTCGTACGGGCTATCGGCGACCGATGGCGATCGGCTTTACGATCGTCGCCCTCAGTCTGGTGATGCTCTCGATCGCCCCGCGAGGCCTCAGCCCGTACTGGTGGCTCGGCCTGTTCTCGATGTTCACCGGCGTCGGCCTCGGCTGCGTGGCGCCCGCCGCGAACAACGCGACCTTGAAGCTTGCGCCCGACCGGGTAGCCGCGATCTCAGGACTGCGCGCCACCTTCCGCCAGACCGGTTCGATCCTCTGCGTCTCGGTCGTGACCGCGGTGCTCGCGAGGAGCCGACACCCCGGCATCGCCCAGGCCCACGCGTTCTGGGTCCTGGCGCTCCTACTCGTCGTGGCGACGGTGTTGACGGCGGCGGTCCCCGACCATCGCGGAAGCTGGTAACGGCGGGATCGCGACAAGACCCGGTCGCCCGGAGGCGGGCACCGCGTCGCTCAGCACGCGCTGGCCAGCCCGATCGCTCAGTGCCCGATCGCTCAGTGCCCGATCGCTCAGTGCCCGATCGCTCAGTGCCCGATCGCTCAGTGCCCGATCGCTCAGTGCCCGATCGCTCAGTGCCCGATCGCTCAGTGCCCGATCGCTCAGTGCCCGATCGCTCAGTGCCCGATCGCTCAGTGCCCGATCGCTCAGTGCCCGATCGCTCAGTGCCCGATCGCTCAGTGCCCGATCGCTCAGTGCCCGATCGCTCAGTGCCCGATCGCTCAGTGCCCGATCGCTCAGTGCCCGATCGCTCAGTGCCCGATCGCTCAGTGCCCGATCGCTCAGTGCCCGATCGCTCAGTGCCCGATCGCTCAGTGCCCGATCGCTCAGTGCCCGATCGCTCAGTGCCCGATCGCTCCGGAACCTGTCAAGCTCTTTGAGACAACGAATCAGGGTGTCTTCGGTGCATCCTCGTCTTCGTGTGGCTTGTTGATCCACGCGACGTCGGGGAGCGTTGGCGGCGTCGGGGCCTTGTTGAAGAACCGCTCGGGGTGAGCTGCGTAGGCGGCATCGAGGACGACGCCTCGCTGGCTCTGGATGGCCTTCGCGCTCCCGTAGTGGACCGAGGCGGGCGTGTGCAGCCCGATGCCCGAATGACGATGCACGTGGTTGTAGTGCACGAAGAACCTCTCGCAGAACACGACGGCGTCCTCGGCGTGAGCCGAAGCGCTCGGGGAAGGCCGGGCAGTACTTGAGGGTCTTGAACCCGGCTTCGCTATAGGGGTTGTCGTTGCTCACGTGCGGACGGCTGTGGGTCCGCCCGATCTTCAGGTCCGAGAGCAGCGCCGCGACGGGCTTGGACGTCATCGAGCTGCCCCGATCGGCGTGGATGGTGAGGCGGTGCGGTGCGATGTGCTGGGAGGTCGTCACCTCCGCGAGCCAGGCCTTCGCGACCTCCGCGTCCTCCTGGTCGACGACCATCCAGCCCGGGCAGTAGCGGCTGAAGATGTCGAGCATGACGAACAGGTCGTAGTGCACGCCGCGACGTGGACCTTTGAGCTTGGTCACGTCGTAGGACCAGACGCGGTTCGGCTCGTCGGCGACGAGCTCGGGGATGGTGCGGGCCGGATGGGTGGCCTGGCGGCGGCGCTCACCGTTCTCGCCGACCGATCGGAGCAGGCGGTACATCGTCGACTCCGAGGCGAGGTAGGTGCCCTCGTCGAGCATCGTCGCCCAGGCCTGAGCTGGGGCGGCGTCGACGAAGCGGCCGTGCAGTACGGCGAGCACCGCGTCGCGCTCGGAGGCGACAAGCGCGTTCGGTGGTGTCGGCCGGGGTGCCGGTGGACCGAGGCGCGGCCCCCGACAACGCCGGTAGTGCGTCGCCCGGGAGCGGCCGAGCGCCGTGCAGGCGGCCCTCGTCCCGACGAGCGGCTCGAGCGCACAGAACGCGTCGTTCATGATCTCGACTGCTTGTCGTCCGTCGTGCTCTCGGCCAGCAGCTGCTCCAAGAGCACGGAGACTTTTCCCTGGATCTCGATGACCTGCTGGGCCTTCGCGAGCTTGGCCTCGGCGCGCTCGGCTCGACGGGTCGCCCGGGCGAGCGCGTCACGCTGAGGAGCCGGCCGGTCCTTCCTCGGCTTCGTCTCGAGGCCGCCGAGTGCCCCGATGTCGCGCGCACGGCGCCACTCGGTCACGTGGCTCGAGTAGAGACCTTCTCGTCGCAAGAGGGCGCCCTTGTCGCCGTTGCCGCTGCACGCGTCGTACTGCTCGAGGATGGCGAGCTTGTAGGCAGCGGTGAAGTGGCGCCGCTGCGGTCGTTCGGGAAGCGTCGGCTCGCCGTCCATGACGTCATCATGGGCGCGCTCCATCGTCGAGGTGGACAAGGTCATGGGGTCACGTGGATCCGATCTCGCCCTGAGGGATGAACTGCTACTGCAGCTGTCTCACTTCAGCTTGACAGACAGGGCTCAGTGCCCGATCGCTCAGTGCCCGATCGCTCAGTGCCCGATCGCTCAGTGCCCGATCGCTCAGTGCCCGATCGCTCAGTGCCCGATGGCTCAGTGCCCGATCGCTCAATGGAGGTGCCGCTGCCAGTCCGTGGGCACGCCACCCGCGGGGCCCGGTACCGGCTGGTCGACCGGATGGTGCTCCGGGGGTGCGAGCGTCGGCCCCTCGAGGATCTGATCGGTCGTGTACTCCCAGAACCAGTCCTCACCCGGTTCGAAGCTCCGGATCACGGTGTGACCGGTGCTTCTCGCGTGCTCAGTAGCGTGCTGGCTCGGAGAGGAGTCGCAGCAGCCGATGTGGCCGCATCGGGCGCAGCGTCTCAGGTGGAACCACCAGCCCGCAGCCGTGATGCACTCGACGCAGCCGGTGCCGCTCGGTGGCACCGTCGGGTCGATCTGGTCGTTTGGCATTGGTAGTCAGGGGCGCGGTGCCACAACGGCCCGGTTCCCCATCCCCCTTTCGATCTGTACGTGCGGTTTTCCCGCATACAGCTCGCCGACGGTCGTTCTGGACATGATTACGCAGCCTTCGGATAACGAATCGTGCCGGAGAGTTTGTGCAGACCCTGGTCGTAGAACCAGTCCTCAGTCCACCGAACCGCCTGACCGGCGTGGAGGTTGCGGCCCCGCTTCTTCACGAGCAAGCGGAAGAGCCGCTGTCGCTCGCCAGCTTGATGGGACCGGCTCGTCGCCAGTCACATGGGACCGGGTCCGGGGTCGATCAGCGCGGCGCTGTGATGATGACCGGCGGTTCAGCCGCGGTCAAGCACGCCGGCCGCGCCGTGCCGCCACCGGGCTGTCAGACGTGGCGGTCAGAGCCGGTCGCTGCCGGTGCCGGTAGGACTCCCCGTCGAGCACGAGCTCGTAGGCAGCTGACTGCAGGCGGTCGATCGCGGACTGGGCGAGCAGGCCGTCGGCCATGAGCCCGAGCCACTCGACGGGCTCCCGGTTCGAGGTCGTCACCGTGGCCGCGTTGCGGTGGCGCTCGACGATGACCTCGTAGATGTCCGCTGTGTCGGCGCCATCCATTGGCTGCAGGCAAAAATCGTCCAAGATCAGCAGATCGACGCGGAGCAGCTTGCGGAGCTCGACGTCGTGACTGTTGTCGAGCCGCGAAGCCTTCAGCCGCTTGAGCAGCACGTCTGCTCGCTCGAAGTGCACGCTGTAGTGCCGACGGATCGCGGCGTGCCCGAGCGCGGTCGCGAGGAAGGTCTTGCCGACGCCGACCGGTCCCATCACAAGCGCGTTGTGCCCGGCCTCGATGAAGCGGAGCGAGAAGAGCTCGTCGAGGACCGAGCGGTCGTAGGTGATCTTGGTGTCATTGTCGAACAGCTCGAGGCGCATGGCCGGATCGAGCCCGGCGGCCTTCGCGCGCCGTTCGGCCGAGGTGGCGTCGCGGCGCGTGACTTCGTCGGAAAGCACGAGCTCGAGGAACTCGGCGTGGCCGAGGTCCCGGGCGCGCGCGAGGGCGAGCCGTTCGGGGAGGCTGTCGAGGAGCTGGCCGAGCTTCACGCGGCGAAGCAGCGAGGAGAGCTCGGGCGAGACCGACGGGGCGGGCGCGCTCATGCGACGCCGCCGTTCGCGTCACTCGCATCCTCGTGTTGTCGCTGTGTTGTGCGGAAATGCTGCGCGTCGCGGGCGAATCGCCCTGATGCCGCTGAGAAGGGCAGCGGTGGTGCCACCGGCTGGTCGGCCTCGGCACCTCGCTCGAGCATCCGGGTGATGAGCCCGACGCTCACCGCCTCGGCCTCGAGGGCGCGGGCACACGCTTGCTCGACTCGGGTCGCTCCCCACTTCTTCACGAGGCCAAGGAGCGCGTAGACCTGGCGCATCTTGGTCCAGGGAAGTGGGTGCTCGAGCAGCGCCGCAGCGTACGCGCCGACCGCCGGACCTGCCGAGGAGGCCAAGTGCTTCAGGTGCTCGAGGTCGCGCATCGCGTACGTCGTCTTCTCCGCCGGCAGGTCGGCCGGGTCGGTCACCCGGCCGCCGGGTGAGCTCCGGGGATGCACCTTCACGAGCTCGCCACGGAAGAACACCCGGACGAGCTTCTGGTCCGAGCGAACCTCGACGCGATGCCCGATCAGATGCCCCGGGACGGAGTAGAGCGCCTTTTGCACCTCGATGTGGTGGTCCCGGTGCACCTTCGGGCTCGCGTAGTGCGGCAGGTCGTAGGGAAACACTGGAGCCTCGAGCAGCCGCGGCGCTTCCTCGAGGGCGAACAGCTCGGCCGGGCGACACTGGGTCGTGCCGTGGATGCGCAGCCCAGCGCGGGTCGTGCACCAGGTCTCGGCCCGACGCTGCGCGTCGGCGAGGTCGACGAAGTGCTCACCGGCGAAGAAGCTTCCTCGCACGAAGGGCACGGTCCGCTCGACCCGGGGCTTGTCCTGTGGCCGGCGGACCCGGGCGGCGTCGACGAGGAAGCCACGACTCTGCGCGTACTCGATGAAGGCTTGGTTGAAGCGAGGGTCCGTCGGGTTCGCCTTGTCGATGATCGTTGCCATGTTGTCGGGGATGACAACCTTGAAGACCCCACCGAAGAAGGCCCAGGCCGCCTCGAAGCCAGCGATCACCGCCTCTGTGGTCTGGGTAAAGCTCAGGAAGACGAAGCAGTGCCTCGAGTAGCAGGCGGTGAAGATGAGCGCCTGGACGACGCGGCGACGATCGGTCTCAGGGTCGAAGAGCAGGCCCATCTTGCCGAAGTCGACCTGGCACTCTGCCCCCGGCTCACCGTCGGCGACCCGGACGGTCGTCATGCGCGCGCTGCGCCCGTGACCAAGGACTTGAAGCACGTAGCGGTGCAGCGTCCGCTCGGGAACGACGATGCCGCGGCGCGCGAGCAGCTCATGGATCTTCCGGACGGTGAGGCTGTCCTCGACGAGGCCCTTGACCTCGTCGTGGTGGGCGACGACGAGTGCCCAGGCCGACCCATGGCCGTCACCGCGGTGCGGGCGGACCGACTCGCAGACCCGGGCAATCAGCTCGTCGGTGAGCTGGCTCTCACCGCCTGAGCGATCGAGCCCGGCCTCCTCGGCCGCGGCGACGTAGCGGCGGACGGTCTTGCGGTCGAGTGCGGCGAGCCGCTCGACCGAGCGCAGGCTCTCGCCTCGCAGCCAGACGCGTAGGACTTCTCGGATCTCGTGCACGTGGACCTCCCGGAACGCCATCGCCGCCTTCCCGATCTGCTGGTCGGTGTGGCGGCAAGTCCACCGGCAGCAGCACCGCTGCTGGTGGATACCGGGTGGTCCCATGACTGGCGACGAGGTGGTCCCATGTTGCTGGCGAAGTTCAGCTCAGGGTGGTCCCATGTCGCTGGCGAGCGACAAGCCGCCACGATACGTAGCGGTCGAGTTTGCGGAACTTGATGGCAGCATTCCCGGTGCGGAAGTAGTTGCCCCAGCCCCGAAGGAACTGGTTGAGGCGGCCAATGACCACCTCCAACTGCTGTCCGACCTGGCTTCTCGCCGTGAGGGCCTTGATCCTTGCCCGGGCACGCTTCATTGACCGCACCGACGGCCAGCGGTGGAGGTAGTAGCGGACTTTGCCGTACATCTCCCACACCTTGCCGGACATGCGGGCTCGGAAGTGACACCCGAGAAAGTCGAAGCCCTCCTTGCCCTCACGGAGGTCGACGGTCCTCGTCTTGTCCGGATGAAGGGTGAGACCGAGGTCGGAAAGGAGCGCAGCTGCGAGCTCCCTGGCCTGCTCGGCCTCAGCCTGGGTTTTGCACAACACGACAAAGTCATCCGCATAGCGGACGAGCTCTCCCGTGCCCTGTTCCGCCCAGGCCCGGTCGAAGGCGTGCAGGTAGATGTTGGCGAGGAGGGGGGAGATGACCCCGCCCTGAGGCGTTCCCGTAACCGTCTCAGAGAACGACCCATCCGCCACCACACCCGCACGCAGCCATCCACGAAGGAGCTTTAGCACCCGTCGGTCCGACACCCGGCTCTCGACCAGTGAGAGCAATTTCTCGTGGTCGATCTCGCCGAAGAAGTTCGTAATGTCGGCCTCGAAGACGAACTGGCTGCCTCCGGTGAAGCCGACCCGGAGCTTCTCCATGGCGTCGGTCGCCGACTGCTTCGGGCGAAACCCGAACGAGCAGGGAAGGAAGTCCGCCTCGAAGATTGGTTCGAGGATCAGCTTCGCCGCCTGCTGGGCGATCCGGTCCTCTTCACGGTGGGAATGCCGAGCGGGCGGGTTCGCCCGTCCGGCTTTGGAATCTCCACCCGGCGGGTTGGCGCCGGGTGGTAGTTGCCTGCACGGAGGTCTCCGGCCAACTCGTCGATGAGACGAGCGGTTCCGTATTCCTCCACAACGGCCAGGGTCAGACCATCGACCCCTGCCGCTCCACGATTGGCACGAACCCGTTCCCACGCCTCCCACAGGAGGAATAGTCAAGAGTTGTGGATCGGCCCGACCCGCTGATCACGCGGCGACCTCCTCTTCCTGCAGCTCGCTCTCGACCAACACCCCCTTTCGGAACTTCGCGCCGGCGTGCACGAGCGCGACGAGATGGGCGCCGTTGACGTAGCGCCAGCGGTCCTGGGCGGCCTCGATGAGCTTGAAGGCCATCGCGAGCCCGGCCGCCCTCGAGCCCGGGCCCTTCGTCACCTTGGTTCGAAGGCGCACCGTCGAGAAGGTCGACTCGATCGGGTTGGAGGTCTTCAGGTGGAGCCAGTGCTCGGCGGGGAAGTCGTAGAAGCAGAGGAGCTGGTCGAGGTCGTCGCGGATCTTGTCGGCCGCCTTCGGCCACTTGGCCCGGAACTCGGCGTCGAAGGCCTTCGCGGCCGTCCGGGCGTGGTCGGCATCCTCGGCGTCGCGGATCTCGGCCAGCATCTTCTTCGCGAGGGGCTGGATCGACTTCGGCAGCGCGTCAAGGGTATTTGCTGACTTGTGCACCCAACATCTCTGCTCGCGGGTCTCGGGGAAGACGTCGCGCAGCGCCGCCCAGAACCCGAGCGCACCGTCGCCGACGGCGAGCACGGGGGCTCGCATGCCCCGGTGGCGGAGATCGCGCAGCAGCGCCGCCCAGGACTCGGTCGACTCCCGGTAGCCGTCCGCGATCGCGACGAGCTCCTTCTTGCCGTCGAGGCGCACGCCGACGATGACGAGGCAGCAGAGCCGCTCCTCCTCCAAGCGCACGTTGAAGTGGACCCCGTCTGCCCAGACGTAGACGTAGTCCCGATCCGCGAGCGAGCGATCCATGAAGGCGCGGTGCTCGGCCTGCCAGGAGGTGCTCAGCCGGGTGATGACCGAGGCCGACAGGCCGGCCGCTGAGCCGAAGAAGCCCTCGAGGGCGGGCGCGAAGTCGCCGGTCGACAGTCCGTGGAGGTAGAGCAGCGGGAGCACCTCGGTGACCTTCGGGCTGCGCCGACACCACGGCGGGACGATCGAGGACTTGAACTGCTGCTTCTTCCCCGTCTCGGGGTCGACACGGCGGTCGTCGACCCGCGGCGCGGTGATCTCCACCGCACCGGCCACCGTTTGGACCTTGCGCGCCCGGGCGTGACCGTTGCGTGTGACCAGCCGACGCCCGTTCTCGTCGCGCTCGGCCGTGAGCTCGGCGCGGTACGCGTCCACCTCGGCCTCCAACGCCGCGGCGAGCATCTGCTTCGCGCCCTCCCGGCAGATCTCGTCCAGCATCGACCGGCCGTCCGCCACGGCGGTCTCGTCGTTCACTACGCTCAGCACTGGCGTTCCTTCCTCGCCGGCGCGTCAACGCCGGCTGCTCGTTCTGATCTCAACGAGGAAGGTACGCCGCGTCTCCGGGCGAGTGGGCGATCCACAACTTCAGGTCATACCTCCTCCCACAGAACGTCACTTCTGTAGATGCGGTCATACAACGCGTGGAAACGACGTTCCTCTGACTGCTTGGCCGCAGCCCATAGCCGGTTCTGGAGGCGTCGGACGTTTGCGTCGGGCGATCGCCCGCCGGGGTAGTTGGGCTCGGAGATCCGAGCCATGCCCTTCCGCGTTCCTCTTCCTCCGGCATGACCGAAGTCGGGGTCCTTCCTTGGTGTTGACGAGCGGTGCTCTGCTCTCCCAAGTACTACGACCCCGTCGGACTCCCGCTCGCCTCCGAACGATTTCACCACTGGCTTATACGTCCGGTCTTTGCTGACTGGGCTGGCGAGACGGGTCTCTCCTGTTCCGAACCTGACCGTGCGCGCGTGCCGCTCCCCCTACCCCGAGAGGACCCGACCATGGGCATCTCCGGAACTGGCCAGTCGGTCGGACATGGGCCTTCGCCGTGAAATGAGCGGCTCGGCTCCCCCGTTGTGACTGTGACGAGGCTGCAGGACTCGTGCCTGGTGGCACTACGGCCCACGCGCTTGCTCCCTCCGAAGAGGCTCTTGACGCCCCGCTCGGCCCGCCGCCTCTCGGCGACGGACTGGGGCCTGCTACCGGGCTCTCCGGCGATTACCCGGGTGGGACTTGCACCCACTGGTCCGGTCCAGCTTTCAGGACGCACCATAAGGTCAGCCTATGGTCGCGCGGCGGACCGCGTCGTGAGCGCGCCAGCCCTAGCTCTCCGCCCGTGGTGGGTCCGCGACCGCGAGGCCGGTCGCCTGGAGGCGGTCGAAGACGAGCCGCACCGCCATCGCACCTTCGCCGATGGCCGTCGCGGACGCGCTTGACCGATCGGCTCCGGACGTCTCCGACGCAGAAGATGCCCGGCCGGCTCGTCTCGAGAAACAGCGGCGCCTGGCCCACACCCTCCAGGGAGGAGACCGGCACATTCGCGCCGGCGAGCAGGAAGCCGTGCTCGTCCTCTGCGAGTTGGCCCTCCAGCCACTGCGTGCTCGGCTTGGCACCGATGAAGACGAACAGCCCGCAACACGACAGCGTCGAGGTCTCCTGGCTGCTGTTGTCGCGCAGCTGCACACCTTCGAGCCCTTGGTCGCCGACAAGGCCGACGACCTCGGTGCGGGGCAAGAGACGGATCTGGGGGTGCCCCTCGATCTGGTCGATCAGGTAACGCGACATCGAGATCTTGAGCGCCTCGGCGCGGATGACGATGTGGACCTCGGTGCACGTGCCAGCGAGGAACAGTGCGGCCTGACCCGCGGAGTTCCCGCCGCCGACCACGACGACCGGTCCACCGGCGCATGCCTCGGCTTCCATCTGGGTCGCGGCGTAAAAGACGCCGACACCCTCGAAGTCACCGAGCCGGTCGAGGGGGAGCCGGTTGTAGCGGGCGCCCGTGGCGCTGATCACCGACCTCGCCGTGACGACCTCGCCGTCCTCGAAGCGGACCTGGTGCGAGTCGAGGCCCGAGTTCAGCGCGATCGCTCGTGATGCGAACTTGATGCGGACCCCGAACTTCTGTGCCTGCAGGGCTGCCCGAGCCGCCAGCTCCTCCCCGGACAGTCCGGCGGGGAAGCCGAGCAGGTTCTCGATCCGAGACGAGGTGCCGGCCTGCCCGCCGAGCGCGGTGTCCTCGGCGAGCGTCGTGGTCATGCCCTCCGACGCACCGTAGACCGCTGCGGCCAGTCCCGCCGGGCCGCCACCCACGACGAGCAGGTCGCACAACTCGGAACGGTCCGCCTCGACCTCGTGCTCGGAGGCGAGGCCGAGCGCGTCGAGCAGCGCCCGACTGCTCGGATTGCGGAGCAGCGGGCCACCCGGGACGAGCACGATGGGCAGGTCCGTCAGCGGCACGCGGAGCTCCCGCACGATCTGCTCCGCCTCCGGCGCGCCCTCGAGCTCCAGCCACCTCGACGGCAGGCGATTACGGGCCAGCACCTCCAGCAGCCTTCGGGTGTCCACGTCGAATCGGGAGCCGACGAGGGTCAGACCGGTGCCCCGGTGGGTCAACTTCGCATGCCTGACCAGGAACGCCCGCAGGATCAGCTCACTCAGGTCGACCTCCTCGGCCATGATGACGCGCACCTGGGCGACCGGGATGCGCAAGATGCGCCCGGCGGTGGTCGCCACGGCGGTCAGGTAGGCCCGCTGGCCGGTGAGCAGTCCCATCTCGCCGAGGAACTGGGATGGCCCGTAGGTGGCGATCACGACCTCGCCCGGCTGGCCGTGGCGCTCGACGATCTCGACCTCGCCCTCGAGCAGCACGATCAGGTCGTAGGTCCGGTCGCCATCCGCGAACAGCACGTCCCCGGCGCCGACGTGGTGCTCGGTCGCGTAGCGTCGCAGGACGGCCAGCTGTGCCTCTCCGAGGAGGGGACGGCTGCCGGCCGGCTCCTGGGGAACGTCGGACCGACATTGCGCGGCGAGCGCGGACGGCCGGGCGGCGGGCGCTGTCGCGCCAGCCTCAGCGTCAGCGTCAGCGTTCATGGAGCACCGCCCGGAGCTTGGTCATGGGAACCTCCACGATGCCTCCTTGCTCAGGCGGTGTCGATGGGCTCGCGCGACCAGTTACCGGGGGCCGTGGTCGGGGCCCCTGCCGAGGACGGTGGCGGGCCCCGCCACTTGACGGTGACGATCAGCCCGGCGCGGCGAGCGACGTCCCCAGATGTCCCACAGACCTCAACGCGCCCCGTCCTGCACGATGCCGGGCACGTTGCCCCTTGGATCGCGGATGGTCCCGTCGGGCTATCCGGGGACGGCGCCGGTCGAACTGCTGGCAGCCGGAGCGGCGAGCACGTCCAGGAGCGCGGCGACGATCGGACTGCCGAGGCCCGTACAGGCGTCCCAGCCGGGCCCGGCAGCATACCGCGCCGTTGTTGCCCGACGTGATGTCGCGAAAGGCGCTCGCCTGCGCCGCATAGCAGCGGGGGTTGATGAAGCCGAGAGGCCGTCCGGCCCGCTCGACAGCAAGCGCGACGAAGCCCGCATAGAGCGGCGCGACGGCGGAGGTCCCGCCGACCACCGTGTCCGACCCGTCCACCCTGACGTCGTAGCCGCTCTCGGGATCGGCGTCGCCGGCGACGTCGGGGACGCCGCGCCCGGCGCCGCCCCCGGGGTTCGCCGATGTCGGCACACCCACCGACCCCTGCCAGCTCGGCAGGGGAAAGGTCGCGCTCACGCCGCCGCCCGTCGCGCCACCGTCGGCGCCGTCGTTCCAGACGACCTCGGATTCGATCGCGCCAGCCTGGAGCGTGAGCCGGGTGCCGCCGCAGCCGACGACCTGCGGGCTCGAGGCCGGATAGTCGACGTGGGCCTGGCCATCGTCCACCCCGTCGGACGACCCGGAGTCGCCCGCGGCGACGAGAACGGTCGCCCCGACGAGCGCGGCGTCGGTGAAGGCCTGCTCGAAGGCCGTGACCGCCTGCGCGGTGTACGAGCTCTCGGGACCGCCCCAGCTGACCGAGATGACCGCGGGCGAACGGGTGGTGTCGTGGACCGCTGCGCTCGAGCGCGTCGGCGAACCCCTGGTCGGTGTTGGGCGCGAAGTAGACGGCGACGGTCGCGCCGTTCGCGACGGCGCCGACCACCTCGATGTCGAGCATGACCTCGGCGTCGGGCCCCGAGCCGTCGCCGGTCGGCGAGTTCGATCCGCCGTCGACGGCCACCGCTTCGACGGTCGGCACGGCGAGGCCGAGCCCCGTGAAGTACGCCGCGAGGTCGGCGGTCGTAAAGCCGCCGCCAAGCTCGATCAGCGCGACGCAGACCCCCTTGCCGCTCAGCGACGCTGGGGCCCCGTAGGCGGCGGCGACCTCGACGGCGGTGTACGACACGGCGGGCTGCGTCGTGAGCGGCCGGAAGTGCGTGTGCGCCTGGGGCCGGTCGTCGAGGCCGAGGACGGCGACCACGCTTCCGGCGAGGCCGCCGGGAAGCCGGACCGCCCCGCTGTGCCCGCGGTAGCTGCCGTGCTCATGCTCGAAGCGCTCCAGTTGGACGCCGAACGCCGCCTCCATCGCCGAGGCCGGTCCGCGCAGTCGCAGCCGCCTGCCCGCGAGGTCGCGCTCGACGACCTCCAGGCCGAGTCCGGTCGCGTACTCCTCCACGGCGCCGAGCTCGCCGGGATCGGCGCCGCGGCGCTCGGCGAGCTCGGCGCGCGAGATGATCGACCCGCTGGGCTCGTCCCGGGCGGCGAGGTCGCCGTCGGCCCGAGGTCGCAGGTAGACGGTCACCTCCACCGGCGTCGTCGGCTCGAGCCGACCCGTCGAGCGCGCGCCGGCAAGCGGCGTGCGCTCGCTGCCAGCGAGCGGCGTCATCCTCGTCTCATCGGTCATCGCCAGTCCCCTCTGCTCGCTCGCTCCAGCGTCGCGCCAATCGGCGACGCATGGTCCGCAGGCGTCGCGGACCGACGACTGAGCGAACGTGCCCGCAATCTACGACGCGGCGCGACGACCCAACGAGCAGGTCGGAGCTCGCGGCCCCGGCCGCTGCGATCGTCGACTGCCGAGCACGGTGGAACGACCCCCACTTGCCCCGCTCGGCAACGGTGTACGCGGTAGTCTCGGCGGGTGATGTCGAGTGCGGCCGCGACTCGCGGGGAACGGGTCACCGCAGCCCTCACGGCCGCGTTCGCCTGCCTCGGACCGGCCCTGGAACATGGATGGTTGCGGCACGAAGGCGGCTTCGTCGCAGGTCTCACGGGCGCGCCCGCCGCCGCGATGAACGGCGTCTTCGGGGCCGGGCCCGACGCGGATCCCGCCCTCGTCGACGCGCTCCTCGACGAGATCGCCGCGAGCGGCGTACCGCACTGCCTCGAGATACGACCGGGGAGCCAACGGCTCGAGCAGCTCGCGGCCCGCCGGGGCATGACCTTGACGCAGGATGTTCCGTTGATGGAGCTGGTCGACCTCGACGCCGTCGGCACCCGCCCCGAGCCCGAGGGCCTCTCGTGGCACCCGGTCGCCACAGGCGAGCTCGACGGCTACGTCCGACTCGTCGCCGAAGGCTTCGGTGCGCCTGAAGAGCTCTTCGCGTGCCTCGTGACACCGAGGACCCTGGCGCTTCCCGGGCTGTACTGCGTCGTCGGGCGAGTCGGGGGCAAGGCCGTGACGACCGCGATGGCGATCACTATCGGCGAAGCGACCGGCATCTTCAACGTCGCCACGCCGGAGGACTTCAGACGCCGCGGCTACGCGTCCGCGGCCACCGCCCAGTGTGTGCGGGTGGGCCGCGACGCCGGGGCACGCTGGGCCTTCCTGCAAGCGAGCGCGCAGGGCTTCGCCGCCTACGGCCGCCTGGGCTTCGAGACCGTCGAGCGCTGGATGACGTTCGTGAGCCCAGGCTCTTGAGGACGCCCGCTGCTGCAACCACGTCCATCCTACGCGGGGACGAGGCGGGCGGTCAGACGATCCCCGCGACGGCGTGCGGTCGGTAGGGCTCCTCGAGTAACGCGATCTCGGCCTCGCTGAGCTCCAGCGACACGGCCGCCGCGGCGTCCTCGAGGTGCTCCAGCCTCGTTGCACCCACGATCGGAGCGGTGATCATCGGCTTCGAGAGCATCCACGCCAGCGCCACCTGTGCGCGCGGCGCCCCGCGCTCCCGGGCCACCTCGCCGACACGCTCGACGACGGTGCGGTCCGAGGCCTCGTACAACGTCCTGCCGAAGTCGTCGTTCTGCATCCGCTCGGTGGCCTCGTCCCAGTCCCTCGCGAGCCGGCCGCGCGCAAGCGGGCTCCACGGGATCACGCCGATGCCCTGGTCGGCGCAGAGCGGCAGCATCTCCCGCTCCTCCTCGCGGTACAGCAGGTTGTAGTGGTCCTGCATGCTGACGAAGCGAGTCCAACCGTGCTGGTCGGCGAGGTAGAGCGCCTTGGCCAACTGCCATGCGTACATCGACGACGCGCCGATGTAGCGCGCCTTGCCGGCCTTGACCACGTCGTGTAGGGCCTCGAGCGTCTCCTCGATCGGCGTCCGGTCGTCCAGGCGGTGGATCTGGTAGAGGTCGACGTAGTCGGTGCCGAGCCGCCGAAGGCTGTTGTCGATCTCGGCGAGGATGGCCTTGCGCGACAGTCCCGCGCCGTTCGGCCCCGGTCGCATCCGGCCGTGGACCTTGGTCGCGATCACGACCTCCTCACGCCTTGCCATGTCGTGGAGCGCCCGACCGACGGACTCCTCGCTGGTGCCGTCGGAGTAGACGTTGGCGGTGTCGAAGAAGTTGATGCCAAGCCCGAGCGCCCGCTCGATGAACGGTCGGGTCGCCTCCTCGTCGAGGGTCCAGACATGACTGCCACGGCGAGGATCGCCGTAGCTCATGCAACCCAGGCAGATCCGAGAGACTTCGAGGCCGGTCTTCCCCAGCCGCACGTACTCCATGCGTCCTCCTCTGCTCGATCGCGTACGCGGCCCTCCGAACCTCGTCTCGCGCCGGGGGCCCCCGGAGTCCGGGATCCTCGCCCCGGCGCCGAGCATCATGTCCGCGGATCCCGCGTCAGGCCACTCGCGGCTGCTGAGCAGGTGGCGGCAGGCTCGACGAACGTCGCCGGCCGCGCTCGCGCGCGGGCGCTCTCGCGCTCTCCCCGAGCGCGCTGTCCCCGGTATCGAATATGATTTCCTGATAGGATTTTCGATGTCGTGACCTGGCCACGGCCGGGCGGGGGGGGAGGGCGTCGTGGCGCGAACGAGCTGGGACCGCAGCACCGACGTCGTCGTCGTCGGATCCGGTGCCGCCGGGCTGACAGCGGCCGTCGCGGCGCGCGAGCACGGCGCGAGCGTCTCCGTGCTCGACAAGAGCGAGCTCATCGGCGGCACGACCGCGGTGTCGGGCGGGGGCGTCTGGGTCCCGGGAAACCGGCGCATGGCCGAGCTGGGCGTGCCCGACACCCGCGGGGACGCGCTCGCCTACCTCCGCGCCGTGACCGGCGGGCGAGAGACCGATCCCACGCTTCTCGAGGCGTACGTGGACGGCGTGCTCGAGGCCGTCGACTTCCTCGAGGCGACGACGCCGGTTCGCTTCGCCGCCTCGCGCTTCTTCAGCGACTACTTCGGCGGGTTGCCGGGGGCGAAGCGCCTCGGACGTTGCATGGAGTGCCTCCCGTTCCCGTCGCGTGCCGAGCTCGGCCCGTGGCACGACCGGATCCGCAAGAGCCCACATCGAGCGAACCTCACGATCGACGAGGTGGCGAGCACAGCGGCGGCCACATCCGGCAACACGGGCGCGATCTCGTTGAGCTCCGAGCTGCGTGCCCTGGCGGCGGAGCGCGACGCGGCCGGGATCCTCACCGGCGGAGGAGCACTCGTCGCCTCGCTGCTGCGAGCCCTGCTCGACCGGGGAACGGTGGTCGAGACCAAGGCCCGGGTGAGGCGACTCGTGCTCGAGGGCGACCGCGTCGCGGGCGTCGTCGCCGGCATCGGCGGCGAGGACGTCGCGATCCAAGCCGGGGGTGGCGTCGTGCTCGCAGCCGGTGGGTTCGAATGGAACGCCGAGCTCGTCCGCGCCTTTCTCGGTGTCGGTGACCTGCGGCCGCTCAGCCCACCGGTCTCCGACGGTGACGGGTTGCTGCTCGGCCTGCGCGCCGGCGCGGCGCTCGCGAACATGACCGTCGCGTGGTCGCACCCTGTCACCTCGGACGGCCAGGCGACCTTCGAGGGCAAGCCGATGTACCGCATGGCGAGCCCGCGCAACGAGGCCGGGTGCATCACCGTCAACCGGCACGGACGCCGTTTCGTCAACGAGGGGGTGTCCTACATGGACCTCCCGAAGACCTTCAGGACCTACGACCCGGTCGCCGCGGAGTACCCGAACGAGCCGCCGGTCTTCATGATCTTCGACCAGCGCGTGCGTGACCGGATCGAGCTCCACGATCTCCGCCCCGGCGGCCCCACGCCGGCGTGGGTCGAGGAAGCCGACTCGCTCGCCGCCCTCGCCGAGCGCATCGGTGTCCCCGCGCAGGCGCTCGGCGCCGAGGTCGACCGCTTCAACGCGAACGTGGCCCGCGGCGAGGACGTCGACTTCCACCGCGGCACCGTGTGGTTCGAAGGCTTCTCGAGCGGTGGACCGAGCCCCGAACGTGCGCTCGCGGCCATCGACCAGCCTCCGTTCTATGCGATGGCCCTCTACGACGGCGCCCTCGGCACCGCCGGCGGGCTGCGCATCGACGAGCACGGCCGGGTGCGCGCCTCGCAGGGCGGGAGCGTGGAGGGGCTCTTCGCGGCCGGGAACACCGCTGCTTCGGTCTTCGGCCCGACGTACCCCGCGGGCGGCGTGACGATCGGCTCGGCGCTCGCGTTCGCCGCGACGCGCCGGGCACGGCGCAGCGAGGGCCCAACCGCCGTTGCCGCGAGCCTGATCGGCGGGACCCGCCTCACCGTGGCGACCACATCCCCATCCGAGTACGACGCCGTCGTCGTCGGCGCCGGGTGGGCTGGCATGTACATGCTCTACCGCTTGCGCCAGATGGGACTCGCCACCCGTGTCTATGAGGCCGGAGACGGCGTCGGAGGCGTCTGGCACTGGAACCGCTATCCCGGGGCGCGCACCGACGGCGAGTGGATGTGGTACTCGTACTCCTTCTCGGCCGAGCTCGAGCAGGAGTGGAGCTGGAGCGAGCGCTTCCCCGCGCAGCCCGAGCTCGAGCGCTACGCCAACCACGTCGCGGACCGGTTCGACCTGCGACGTGACATCCAGCTGAGCACGCGGGTCGTCGGCGCGGACTTCGACGAGTCCAATGGTCGCTGGCGCGTCCGGACCGAGCACGGCGAACTCGTCACCGCGTCGTACCTCGTGGCGGCGGCAGGGGCGCTTTCGGCAGCGAACGTGCCGGAGCTGAAGGGCCTCGAGGCCTTCACCGGCGAGTGCTACCACACCTCCCGCTGGCCCCGAGAGCCTGTCGAGCTCGCCGGCAAGCGCGTCGGCGTCGTCGGCACCGGTTCGTCCGGCGTCCAGTGCATCCCGGTCATCGCGACCGAAGCGGCCCATCTCGTCGTGTTTCAGCGCACGGCCAATTTCAGCGTGCCCGCCTGGAACGTCCCGACCGACCCGGCGTTCGAACGCGAGTACAAGGCCGACTACGCCGGGCACCGGAGGCGGCAACGCGACTCGGCGATCGGCGTCTACTGGAGCCACGCGAACCTCGAGCAGTCGGCGCTCGAGGTTCCCCCGGCAGAGCGCACCGCCGCCTTCGAGCATGCGTGGCGCCATGGCCCGTTCACGCTGATGAACAGCTACAACGACTTGAGCGCCAATCTCGAGGCGAACGAGACCCTGTCCGAGTTCGTGCGGGCCAAGGTGCGCGAGATCGTGCGGGACCCCGATGTCGCGGAGCTGCTCGTGCCGACGACCCATCCGATCGGGGCGAAGCGCCTCTGCATCGACACCGGCTACTACGAGACGTTCAACCGCGACAACGTGACGCTCGTGGACGTGCGGAGCACGCCGATCGAGGAGATCACCGCGCATGGCGTGAGGACGGGCGGCGCCGAGTACGAGCTGGACGTCATCGTGCTCGCGACCGGCTTCGACGCGATGACGGGCGCGCTCGAGAGGATCGGCCTGCGCGGGCGATCGGGGCGCTCGCTGTCGGAGAAGTGGGCGGAGGGGCCGCGAACCTACCTCGGGCTCTCGACGGCGGGCTTCCCGAACCTGTTCATGCTCATGGGGCCGGGCAGCCCTTCGGTCCTCGGCAACAACTTCGAGGCGATCGAACAGCAGGTCGAGTGGGTCTCGGGCTGCATCGCGTTCATGAGAGCCAACGGCATCGAGCTCGTCGAGGCGACCGTCGAAGCCGAGGACCGCTGGGTCAACCACGTCCGCGAGCTCGCAGACCGCACGCTGTTCAACCTCGCGGACAACTGGTTCAACGGAAGGAACATCCCCGGCAAGAAGGGCGGGTTCACCCCCTATGCCGGCGGCTACGGGGCGTACCGGAAGGAGTGCGACGAGGTGGCGGCAAGGGGCTACGCGGGATTCACGTTCGTACCGCCGCCGCGGTCGGGGGTGGTCCGGAGCTAGCTCTCGCCGCGGGCACGTCAGCGACTCGCCGACAGGGCGTCCAGGCGCTGCATCTCCGCATCGGTGAGCTCGAAGCCGAAGACGTCGATGTTCGAGGCGATGCGTGCCGGCTCCGACGATCTCGGGATCACGACGACGCGGTGCTGGACGTGCCAGCGGACGATCACCTGAGCGGGCGAGACCTGGTGCGCGCGTGCGACGTCGGCGAGCGTCGCGTCCCGGAGGCGGCTCGCCTTGAACGGGCTGTAGCCCTCGAGCACGACCCCGCGGCGGCGGCACTCCCGAAGGAATCCGGGGTCGAAGGTGAAGGGGCTCCAGCGAACCTGGTCCACCTCCGGGGAGACGCCGCTCGCCTGGACGAGCTCGTCGATCTCGCCCACGCCGTAGTTGCTGACGCCGATGGCGCGTGTGCGCCCTGCGTCGCGGATCGCGAGGAACTGGCTCCAGACCGCTGGCGATCGTCCTCGACGCGGCGGCCAGTGGATCAACCACAGATCGAGGTAGTCCGTCCCGAGGTCGCGCAGGCTCTCCTCGATGGTCGCCTGCTCGTGCCCGGCCCGCTCGGGCGGCAGCTTGCTCGTGAGGAAGAGCTGATCGCGGGCGAGTCCCGAGTCGCGGATCGCCCGTCCGACCTCGCGCTCGTTCCCGTACATCGTGGCGGTGTCGATGTGGCGGTAGCCGGCCTGGAGCGCGGCGAGCACGGCGCGGTAGGCGGTGTCGCCGCGTAGCTGCCAGGTCCCGAACCCGACGATCGGCATCCGCCCGGCGCTGCCCAGCTCGACGTCCTCCTCGGCCCCTGGCGATGTCATGTTCCCTTCCTTCCCCGCGCCGCAGATCGCCACGCACCAGGTGCCCGGACCGCCTGCGCACGCCCGACACGTCTCTCCGATCGCCGGTCCGCGTGTAGAACGGACTCATGCGACAGCGAACGATCGGACAGGGACTGACCGTCTCTGCTCTCGGGCTCGGGTGCATGGGCATGTCGGAGTTCTACGGCGCGCACGACGAGGAGGAGTCGACCGCCACCATCCGCCGGGCGCTCGAGCTCGGCGTGACGCTCCTCGACACCGCCGACATGTACGGGCCGTTCACGAACGAGCGCCTGGTCGGTCGGGCGATCGCCGGGCGGCGCGACCAAGTGGTGGTCGCGACGAAGTTCGGCAACGAGCGCGCCGAGGACGGGACGCGCCTCGGGATCAACGGCCGCCCGGAGTACGTCCTCGCCGCGTGCGACGCCTCGCTCGAGCGGCTGGGCATCGACCACATCGACCTCTACTACCAGCACCGGGTCGACCGGAACACCCCGATCGAGGAGACGGTGGGAGCTATGGCCGAGCTGGTGGCCGCGGGCAAGGTGCGCCACCTTGGCCTCTCGGAGGCCGCGCCAGAGACGATCCGCCGGGCGCACGCGGTCCACCCGATCACCGCGGTGCAGACCGAGTGGTCGCTGTGGACCCGGGACCCGGAGACCAACGGCGTGCTCGACACGGTGCGCGAGCTCGGCATCGGGTTCGTCGCCTACGCCCCCCTCGGGCGCGGCTTCCTGTCGGGGTCGCTGCGCACCGTCGAGGACCTCGCGCCGGACGATTTCCGGCGGCACAACCCGCGTTTTCAGGGTGAGAACTTCGTGAAAAACCTCGAGCTCGTCGACCGTGTCGAGGAGATCGCGGCCGACAAGGGCGTGACGCCCGGTCAGCTCGCACTCGCCTGGGTGCAGGCCCGCGGTGACGACGTGGTTCCGATCCCGGGGACCAAGCACGTCGCCTACCTGGAAGAGAACGTCGGCGCCGACGACGTGCGCCTGTCGGCCGAGGAGCTGGCGAGGCTGGACGAGGTGTTCCCGCCCGGGGTCACCGCCGGTGAGCGGTACCCGGACATGACGAACGTGCACCTCTGACCGCGAGCAGCGACTGGACCTCGCCCCGCACCATGCGTAGGCCGTAGAGGCGCCACCCGTTCGGGCTATCCGGCGAGCCCGAGCGCCAGCGGGTAGATCTGGCCCGCACCGGCCATGCGGAGCAGGCGGGAGACGATCGTCAACGTCCAGCCGGAGTCCACGTAGTCGTCGACGAGGAAGAGCGGCTGGCCCGCCAGCTCGCCGGCGATCTGGGCGCTCAACGCGGGCGGGAGCGCGTACGCGCCGAGGACGCTCTTCAGTCGGATCGCGCTGTTCGTCCGCGCCACCCTCGACGCACCGGTGTGCGGCACGGTCCCGAGCACCGGGAGCTTGCCGGCGGCGCCGATGCCGGCGGCAAAGCTACGGACGAGCTCGGACCTGCTCAGCGAGCCGACGGCCACGATCCCGACCGGCCGGACGGGCCACTCCCCCTTCCAGACGCCGAGCACCTTCACCGCCGCGGCAACGAGATCGCCCGGCACGGCAATGTCGTCATGGCCGGGTCCGACGATGGAGCGGACGCGAGAGCCGTGGCCGAGGTCGCTGAAGCGGGCAACGGCGCGACCGACCTCGTGGCGCTCGCCGAGGGGGATCGCGCCCTTCACGGCGACGCCGGTCCCCTCCATGGCCTGCGGCCACCGGGCCTTCACCTCGATCGGCACGCCGGGGCGTGCGAGCCGGGCGGCGGCCGCCTCGACGGTGGCCCTGCTCGTCGCAGCGACGACCGGGCGCCCGATGCAGTTGTCGCAGCGACCGCACTCCACGGCTCCGGGGTCGTCGAGGCGCTCACGGAGGAAGCGCATGCGACAGCCCGAGCTGGCGATGTACTCCCGCATCGCCTGCTGCTCGGCCCGCCTCGCCTCGGCGACCTTGGCGTAGCGCTCCCCGTCGTAGGCCCACTCCTCGCCAGTCGCCAGCCAGCCGCCCTTCACCCGGCGGGCAGCGCCGTCGACGTCGAGGACCTTCAGCATCAGCTCCAACCGGGTCCGGCTGAGCGGCACCCTCGCCTCGAGCGCCGGCGTGCTGAGCGGGCCGTCTGCCGCAGCGAGCTCGGCGAGCGCCATCCTGACGTGCTCTTCGGCGGGGAAGCCGACCGACTCGAAGTACTCCCAGATGGCCTGGTCCTGCTGGCCGGGCATGAGGACCACCTCCGCCCGCTCGACGCCGCGGCCGGCCCGGCCCACCTGCTGGTAGTACGCGACCGGGCGACGGCGGGCGCGCCGAAGTGGACGACGAAGCCGAGATCGGGCTTGTCGAAGCCCATGCCGAGCGCCGACGTGGCGACCAGCGCCTTGACCCGGTTCTCGAGCAGGTCCTCCTCGGCGGCGAAACGGTCCTCCTCGCCGGTGCGCCCGGGTACGCGGCGACCGTGAAGCCCCGGTCGCGGAGATAGTCCGCCACGTCCGCCGTCGCCGCCACCGTGAGGACGTAGATGATGCCCGATCCCGGGAGCTCGTCGAGGTGGTCCGCCAGCCACGCCAGCCGCTCGGCCTCGGACTCGAGCTCGACCACCCCGAGGAAGAGGCTCTCGCGTTCGAGCGCTCCGCGCTGGACGAGGACCTCGTCGCTGCCCGGGGCGAGGCCGAGCACCTCGGCGATGTCATCCACGACCCGGCGGGGCGCCGTCGCGGTCGTGGCGAGCACCGGCGTGCCTGCCGGCAGCTGTTCGAGAAAGGTTCTGATCCTGCGGTAGTCCGGTCGGAAGTCGTGGCCCCAGTCCGAGATGCAGTGCGCCTCGTCCACGACGAGGAGCCCGCAGGCTGAGACCAGCTCGGGAAGCACGTGGTCACGGAAGTCGGGGTTGTTCAGTCGCTCGGGCGAGACCAGCAAGACGTCGACCTCCCCCCGCTTGACCGCCGCGAACGTCGAGGTCCACTCCTCGACGTTCGTCGAGTTGATCGCGACGGCGCGGATACCCGCCCGGGCCGCCGCGCCGATCTGGTTGCGCATCAGGGCGAGGAGCGGGGAGACGATGACCGTCGGGCCGGCCCCGCTGGCACGGAGCAGCGCGGTGGCGAGGAAGTAGACCGCGGACTTGCCCCAGCCGGTGCGCTGGACGACAAGCGCGCGGCGGCGGTCCACCACCAGCGCTTCGACAGCCGACCACTGGTCGTCCCGCAGCTCGGCCGGGCGCCCGACCAGGAGCTGGAGGAGCTGGTCCGCGCGGGCACGGAGCGCGGCGCGGTCGACGTCGACCACGAGTCTGGACGGCACGAAACGACCCTACGCTGACGCGGCGACAGTCCCGCTCGCGCTGGCGAGCCCGCCGCCGGGCGCGATCAGGCGGCCGTGGTGGTGGTGGTGGTGGTGGTGGTGGACGACTCGGCCTGGGCGAGCGCGGCGTCGAGGCTCGTGGCTCCCGTCGGAACCGGGAAGTTCGTCGAGGAGCCGTAGCCGCTGAACTCCAAGAACCCGTGATCCTTCGGAAGCGTCGCGGTGATCCGCAGGACATAGGGGGTGCCGGTGGCCGCCACGTAGACAGCGCCCCCGGCGCCGGAAAGCGCGAGTGCCGGGCGGCCGGCCACCCGGGCAGGCCGGACGGAGAGCTTCTGAGGACGCCTTCGCGACCAGGCTGAACACCTGGCGCTCCAGCGACTTCGGATTGAGGCTTGCCAGTGAGGCGCCGAGTTCCGGGTCCGACAGCGACGTGGTGAACCATCGGCCGGCCAGCTCCTGGGCCGCCGCCGCCTGGAGCCGATAGCCGCTCTCCCAGCCAAGGGTGTTCGCCTCCACGTAGACGGTCGACGAGATCACGACGATCTCCTCGGACACGCCCTCGGACGCGATCGAGAGCTCGACCCGGTTCGGCCAACGACCTTTCACCTTGACGTACAGGGGCTTACCGTCGAGCACCAGGTGCTCGGTCAGCGTGACGCTCTTGGCCGAGAGCGTCGCGGCCTCCGCTTCGGCGAAGATCCGCGCTGCCGGTTGGTGGACCGTGACGCTGCGACTCGACCCGAGGGCGGCGCCACCGCCGACTCCAAGCAGGGCGGTCGCGATGGCGACACCCGTAAGGGCCGCCGCGAGATGCTTCATCTTCTCCCCTTCGCGAATCGACCACGTGCGATCGGCGGAGACGTCCCTCTGCCGTCCCACTTCTGAGACTAGGCGATCTGGACCGCTCACTGGCACCGACATGCCAGTTATATGGCTCATCGGTGCAAGAACCGGTCGTACTCGCCGGTCGCACTCGGTAGCGCTCCCCGCAGCTCGCCACTGCACCCCGACGTGTCACGTCCACGCTGTTGGGCGAGGAGCCCGTCCAGGTCCACCACTCAATCGTGCGGCCCGCCGGGGGCAACGGCCGCCCGGCACGGCCGTGGTCAGATGGTGGGCATGCCGCCCGGCTCGCGCGCCTCGGTCAGCGCCCTGCGCTCGCGCGTCCCACCGGCGCTCGCGGTGGCCTTCGCCTGCTTTGTCGGCCTCGGTCTCTACGACGGCACGCTCGGGACTGCCTGGCCCTCTATCCGCCACTCCCTGGCGCTCCCGGTGGGCGACCTCGGCCTCCTCCAGCTCGCAGGCACCGCGGGTTTCCTCTGCTCGAGCGCGCTCTCCGCCACGATCAGCGCCCGGGTCGGCCGGGCGCGGGCGCTCGCCGCCGCCGGGACACTCGGTGCGTGCGCCCTCGCGGGCTACGCCGCCTCCCCGGACACCGCGGTCCTGCTGCTCGCCGCCGCCCTGGTCGGCGTCGCCGCAGGCCACCTCGAGCCCGGGGTGCAGTCCCACGTCGCCCTCACAGCGGGGGCACGGGGCATGAACCTCCTGCATGCCTGCTACGGGATCGGTGCGACGGTCGGCCCGCTGCTGATCAGCGGGCTGCTCGTGCTCGGGTGGAGCTGGCGGCTCGCCTACCTCGTGCTCCTCGCCGTCGACCTCGGCGTGGCGCTCGCCGTACTCCGCCACCGCGACGCATTCGACGCCACCACCCCGCCCATGCCACCGACGACCGTCAACCGCCTCCGCCCGGACGCTCCCCCGGTCGAAGCCGCGACGCGCCTGCCCGCGCCGCGTTGGCGACGGCCCTGTCGCTCTTCTTCGTCTACTGCGGGGTCGAGGTCGGCACGGGGCAGTGGGCGTTCACCTTCTTCACGGCGTCGCGCCACCTCGGCTCGGGGCTCGCCGGACTCCTGGTGGCCGGCTATTGGGCGAGCCTCACGCTGGCGCGCCTCGGAGCCGCCGCTCTTGGCGACCGGATCATGCCCGAGCTGCTCCTCACGCTCAGCGCCGCGGGCGCAGTCGTCGGTGAGGTCCTGCTGCTGTGGGAGCCGGTGACCGCCGTCGGGGCCATCGGCCTGCTCCTCACCGGCGGCTCGCTCGCCCCGGTCTTCCCCCTCATGATGACCCGAACTGCCTCCTGGGCGGGGACCGCGCGTGTCTCCTCGGTCATCGGCTGGCAGTCCGCCGCGGCCGGCATCGGCGTGGCGCTGCCGAGCGCGCTCGCCGGCCTGCTGATCGCGAGCTTCGGGCTAGGCGCCCTGATGCCCTACCTGTGCTCCCTTAGCGTGGTGTTCCTGCTGCTCCAGCTCGCGGCGCTCCGGACCCAGGAACGCCGGGCCTGAGCGCAAGCGGCGCTGCCGCACCCCGGTCACCCCCCGCACCGCCACGAGCCACCCCGACGCAGAGGAGACTCAGCTGCCCGACGAGCGAACCGTCCTCATCACGGGCGCGACCGATGGCCTCGGCCGCGCGCTCGCCAATCGGCTCGCCGCCGACGGGGCAGCCCTGATCCTTCACGGCCGGGATCTTGACCGGCTCGAGGGCGTCGCCGACGAGATCGCCGAGCGCCACGGCGTCGCACGACCGGATACCGTGCTCGCCGAGCTGGCGGAGCTGTCCCAGGTACGGCGGCTCGCCCGCGACGTGCGTGCCACCGCCGACCGGCTGCACGTCCTCGTCAGCAACGCCGGCATCGGCTCCGGTGAACCCGACGGCCGCACCCGCCGCACGAGCGCCGACGGCTACGAGCTGCGCTTCGCCGTCAACTATCTCGCCGGCTTCCTGCTCACCCTGGAGCTATTGCCGCTGCTGCGGGACAGTGCGCCGGCCCGCATCGTCAACGTCGCCTCGATCGCCCAGCACCCGCTCGACTTCGACGATCTCATGATCGAGCACGGCTACAGCGGCTCCGCGCCTACGGGCAGAGCAAGCTCGCCCAGATCATGTCGGGCTTCGAGCTGGCGAGCCGCGTCCCTCCCGCCGAGATCACCGTCAACAGTCTGCACCCGGCGACCCACATGCCGACCAAGATGGTGCTCGAGGAGATCGGGCACAGCATCGACAGCATCGACGACGGCGTGACCGCTACCGCTCGACTCGTCGGCGCGACCGAGCTCGCCGGCGTCAGCGGAGAGTTCTTCGACCGCACCCGCGAGGCCCGGGCCAACGCCCAGGCGTACGACGACCGGGCCCGGGCGGAGCTATCGGATCGCAGCCTGCAGCTCGTCGACCATCCCGACACCGTCTGACGACGCGTGCCGCATCCTGTCGAACGACCAGGGCCAGCCGCCGGCCTGCCCGCTCTCGGGGTGCCCGATGAGCTCGCGCGCTACGGGGCCGCCGTCTGCGAGTCCTGGACCAACCGACCGTTCGGGAGCACGCTCTTGCGGTCGACGAGGACTTCGGTGAGCCCGAGCAGGCGAAGGACGCTGATCACGCGCCAGCCGAGGTCCCAGCGCGCGCTGATCCTCGCGAGCTGCGGGTAGAGGTGGTGCGTCAGGTGCTCGCCCTCACCGAAGATGACGACGGACAGGAACTTGACGTTCTTCGCGAAGCCGGCCCCTTCGATCCAGGTCTTGCCGCGGTGGCAGTCGGAGTTGATCGCGCCGCCGAAGCGGAGCACGACGGCGATGTGCACGCCGAGCGCGAGTGCCCCGGCGGCGGCGCAGAGCAGCTCCCACGCGGGCGTGCGCGGCACGCCGAGCACGAGCGGCGCCACGAGGGCGAACACCGCCGCGTACGCGACGCCGCTGACCACGGCGCCGATCACGGGACCGTCGAAGACGCGATCATCGAGGCGGTCGAGGGGCCGGTCGAGCGCTGGGTCGTCGTAGGTCCCGTCCTTGACGTCCGGCACCATGGCTTCGGCATGGAAGATCGCCGCCATGTGCCACGACACGCGTCGGAAGCCGTTGATCCCCTCGCGCTCGCTGATCACGACGGGCGAGTGTGGGTCGTGGCGCACCTCGTCGAGCCAGACGTCGGTGTAGAGGTGGTGCTTTCGGTGGATCCGGCGCCACTCCCAGTGGCGCATGAAGACGGTCAAGTACGTGAGCCACCGGCCGGCCTCGTAGACGGGGCGCTTCATCCGGTGCGAGCCGTGGGTGATCCCGCGGTGCAAGAACACCGTGATCGTCACGCCGGCGATGCCCGCGCCGATCACCCCGGCGAGCACCGTCAGGCCGGCGAGGGCGAGCACGATCACTGCAGCATTCCCGTTGTCACCACGCGCGACGACGGTAGTGCGGTGAGGCGCGACTTCGCCACGACGTCACCTACCGAGCGCCCGGCGCACCGAACGGTCCGGCCGGCTGAGCCCATGCACCTGCTGGCGAACAACTCCGCCGTCGCGGGTCGGCGACCTCCGCCGCGTCACCCGTCACCGCGCACGTCACGTCGGCGCGATCCTGCCTCCGAGCGGTGAGACCGTGGAGCTCGCCGGCCCACGTGAACATGCGGCTAGCTGGCCGAATGCGCCGAGCACCCGGCGCGCCGTGAGACGGGGAACGCCCGCACGACGTCGCCAGCGCATGCCCCGATACGCCAGCCGTAGCGGCCCCGTCCGAGCCGCCGGAAGGCGACGGCGCGATACGACCGGATCCTGTGCCCGGCCGAAATCGACGACCGACGTCTCGCGGGATGAGGTCGAAGGTACCTAACGCACGGCGCGCGCCGACGTTACGTTTCGGATCGACAAGATCGCCTGCACAGTCCGACGGAGCTTCCGCCCGGCCGGCAGGGATGGGCGCCGGGCACCCCGGCGGCTCCAGGCACGGAGGGGAGGTCATCCGACGATGGGCACGCTTGGTGACGAGTTGTCGAGCGCGATGGCGGAGCTGGAGGAGGAGAAGGTCCTCGACCTCGTGAAGGAGCGCCTCGCGGCCGGCGAGGACCCGCTCGCGCTCGTCCGCTCGCTGCAGGACGGCATGACCGAGGTCGGTGCTCGCTTCGAGTCCGGCGACTACTTCCTCAATGAGCTCGTCATGTCGGGCGAGATCATGAAGGAGGCGATGGTGGAGATCGAGCCGCTCCTCCACGGGGCCGAACAGGAGTATCACGGCCTCGTCGTCATCGGGACGGTGAAGGGCGACATCCACGACCTTGGCAAGAACATCGTCGTGATGCTCCTCAAGGGCGCCGGGTACGAGGTGGTCGATCTCGGGGTCGACGTGCCGGCCGAGCAGTTCGTCGAGGCGGTGAAGGAGCACAACGCCCGACTCGTCGGCATGTGCGCGCTGCTCACCGCGTCGCAGGCCTCCATGAAGGAGACGATCGACAAGGTCAGGAGCACCGGCCTCGACACGAAGATCGTCATCGGTGGCAGCTACATGAACGAGACGATCCGGGAGAACGTCGGCGCGGACTACTTCGGCACCACCGCGAACGACGCCGTGAAGCTGGCCGAGCAGGTGTTCGCCTCCGCCTAGCTGCGGGTCGCAACAACCGGAGGACAGGAATGGAGGACGTAGCCGTGGGCACGCCAACGGAGCAGCTGTACCAGGAGCGGCTTACCCGGTACGTCACCGCCATGGACGTCGGCAAGCCGGACAAGGTCCCCATCCGCCTCAATCTCGGAGAGGTCGCCGCCACCTACGCCGGCTTCACCCTCGAGGAGATCTACTACGACCGCGAGAAGAACACCGCCGCGGCGACCAAGGTCCTGACCGAGCTCGATCTCGACGTCACACCCGGCGCACCGAGTCTGTGGTGGGCGTCGCTGCACGACGCTGTCGGTGCGCGGTACCTGCGCTGGGCGGGACGCGAGCTCGACATGAACACCCAGTTCCAGTTCGTCGAGGGCGAGTACATGCTGGCCGACGAGTACGACGCGTTCATCGCGGACCCGACGCGTTGGATCCTCGAGACCTATCTGCCCCGCATCCACGTCGACTTCGCTGAACCCGGCAGCTACCGAGCCAACCTCGCGCTCGTCAAGGGGGCCTGGGGCCTGCACTCGCTCCTGGAGGGGATGGGCCAGGACGCAGCACGCTGGGCGACCGACTACGGCATGCCCTCCGCGTTCAGCGGCCTCGGCAAGGCCCCCTTCGACACCCTCGGCGACACGCTCCGCGGGATGAAGGGGATCCTCCTCGACCTCCACCGCAGGCCGGAGAAGATCCTCGCCGCTACCGACATGCTCGTCCCGCACAACGTCTACTACGCGCTCGCCTCCGCGGCGGGAGACACGCTCCTTCCGGACCTCATGCCGCTGCACCGGGGAAGCCTTCCCTTCCTCAACCCCAAGCAGTGGGACACCTACTACTGGCCATCGCTCAAACGGGTCTTGGAGGGCCTCTGGGCACAAGGGAAGCGGACGATCTTCTACGCCGAGGGCAACTGGACCCCGTACCTCGACAAGATCGCCGAGCTGCCCGACCGTTCGATCGTCTTCCATGTCGACCAGACCGACATCGCCGAAGCCAAGCGAATCCTGGGGGGCCGCTTCTGCCTGAGCGGCGGCGTCCCGAACACGCTCCTCGCCTACGGCACCCCCGGCGACGTGGCCGACCATTGCAAGCGCCTGATCGAGGAGTATGCGGCCGACGGCGGCTTCATCGTCGACAGCTGCTCGGTGATGCAGACCGACGTGCAGGTCGCGAACGTCGTCGCCCTCGTCGAAGCGGTGAGGGCCCACGGTGTCTACTAGCCGCCGCCGTGGCTTCGGGGGCCCGCCCGCCCCCATACGGCAGGAGGAGGTCGTGCGATGGACGAGGTGACCACCGAGTCGGCCAGCGGCGCGCCGCTGCCACCAGGGGTGTGCATCCCGTGGGAGCAGAAGCTGCAGGAGCTCGGGGCCGTCGTGGGCGACCCCGAGATCATCCGGCGCGAATGGGAGCAGCTCGACGCCGCGGCCTACATCTACCTGTGGTGGTGGGTGCACCGCTGACGAGCTGTCGCGAGACCCCGGCGAATGCCGAGGGCACACGGAGGGAGTGCGTACGATGACCGAGCTGACGAGGCAGGACCGAACGGTCGCCTTCGGTCCGGGGCTGCCGACGGTCATCATCGGCGAGCGGATCAACCCGACGGGGAGGCGCAAGTTCGGCGAGGCGCTCGGCCGAGGCGACCTGGACCTGGTCCGTGCCGAGGCCGTCCGCCAGTCCGCCGCCGGGGCCGACATCTTGGACGTCAACGTCGGAGTCGGCGGCATCGACGAGGCCGCCGTCCTGCGCGACGCCGTGCAGGTCGTCATGGAGGCGAGCGAGCTCCCGCTCTGCATCGACTCGAGCGACCCGAAGGCGCTGATCGCCGCGATGGAGGTCTACCGGGGCAAGGCGCTCGTCAACTCCGTCACGGCGGAGGAAGCTTCGATGAAGGAGATCCTCCCCCTGGTCGCGCAGTACCGCGCCACGGTGATCGCACTCCCGCACGACGAGCAGGGGATCCCGCCCGATCCACAGGACCGGCTGCGCTTCGCGGAGGTGATCCTCGAGAACGCCGGGGACGCGGGGATCCCCCCGAGGACGTCGTCGTCGACTGCTTGACGATGCCCGTCGGCGCCGACCAGGCGTCAGGTCGGGCCGCGCTCGAGACGCTGCGCCTGCTGCGGGACAGGCTCGGCGTCAGCACGACGATGGGGGCGAGCAACGTCTCGTTCGGCCTGCCGGATCGTCGCATGCTGAACCTGGCCTTCCTCGCCATGAGCATCCACGACGGCGTCTCTGCGCCCATCACCGACCCCCTCCTGCCGGGACTGCGCCGGCTGTGCCGCGCCGCCGATTTCTTCCTCGCCATCGACCCGAGGGGCAGGCGGTATGTGGCCGATTACCGCGCCTTCCCCGAGGAATGACGCCGGCGCGGCCGTGGCGGCTCGGACCGGCGCCGGACCCTCGGGGACCCGACCTCCGCCGGCCGCAGGACGCAGCGGGGAGCGCGCCGGCGCCGTGAAAGACGGCGGCGTGCGGCTCCGCATCCTGCCGGCGGACAGGTGGGTCGAGGCGCCGCGGACGGCCACGATCCTCCAGGCCGCGGAGGACGCCGGCTACCACCTCGAGACGCTCTGCGGCGGACGCGGCATCTGCAAGAAGTGCGCGGTGAAGGTCCCCGGGCTGCGTGGCCTGCCGAAGCGTGCTGAGCGTGAGGCGTTCACCGACGCGCAACTGGCGAACGGCTACCGCCTCGCATGCCTGTGGCACCTGCAGCCGGGCCTCGAGGTGGAGGTGGTCCCCGCCGAGGACTTCGCCGCCAAGGCGTTCAGCGGTCTGGACCGCTGGCCGGCGATCGAGCTCGCGCCGCCGGTGCGGCGCTGGAACGTCCGACTGCCCCCGCCGACCCTCAGCGATCAGCGCTCCGACGAGCGCCGCCTGCGAGAGGCCCTCGAGGGGGAGAGCATCTGCGGCTCGCGTTCGAGCTGATGAGGCAGCTGCCGAGCGTCCTTCGCGAGGCGCGCTGGCGAGTCTCGGTCACCGCCGTCGACGACGTCATCGTCGAGGTCGAGCCACAGCACCTGCGACCGCCGGTCGGCGTGGCGATCGACGTCGGGACGACCTCGGTCGTCGCCATGCTCGTCAACCTCGTGACGGGCACGGCGGCCGACATCGGTGCCCACTCGAACAGCCAGGCGCTCCACGGCGCCGAGGTCATGTCGAGGATCGAGCTCGCGAGCTCGCCCGGCGGGGTCGAGCAGCTGCAGCGCGAGGTGGTCGGCGACATCAATCGGATCCTCGAGGAGTGCTGCCAGCGCACCGCCATCGAGCCCGCCGACATCTACGCGTTGACGGTGGTCGGCAACACCACGATGATCCACCTGCTGCTCGGGTTGCCCGCCGAGCACCTCGGTGCCTCCCCCTTCGTCGGCGTCGTGAACAGGCCGGTCACCGTGCCCGCCGCGCAGCTCGGCCTGCGCGTCCATCCCCGGGCCGAGGTCTACGTCTTGCCGAGCGTCGCCGGATTCGTCGGCGCGGACACGGTGGGCGCCTTGTTGGCGACTCGCCTCGACGAAACCGATCGCACCTTGGCGATGATCGACATCGGGACGAACGGCGAGATCGCCCTCGCGCACGTGGGTGAGCTGTACACGGCCTCGGCCCCTGCCGGCCCGGCGTTCGAGGGCGGCCAGATCCGCGACGGGATGCGGGCAACGACCGGGGCCATCGACACCGTGCACGTCTCGGACGACGGCGAGCTGCAGTACACGACCATCGGCGGGGCTCCGCCGCGTGGGATCTGCGGAAGCGCCCTCGTCGACCTGTGCGCCGAGCTGTGGCGCGTCGGTGTCGTCGACGGCACCGGGCGGCTGCTCGATGCGGCGGGGGTGCGCTCCCGTGGCGGCGGAGCAGCCGCGAGCGCGCTCGCCGCGCGCGTGCTCGTCCTCGGTGGCCGGCGGGCGCTGGTCGTGGTGGCCGAGGAGCACACCGCCACGGGTGCCCCTCTCCTGCTCACCCAGCAGGACATCCGCCAGTACCAGCTCGTGAAGTCCGCCATCTCCTCAGGGACGCAGATCCTCCTCGCCGGGTGCGGTATCGACGGCGCCGCCCTGGAGGACGTCTTCCTCGCGGGTTCGTTCGGCAGCCGCATCGACCTCGACAGCGTGCGCCGGACCGGGCTCGTCCCCGACCTGCCCACCGAGCGGCTGCACTACGTCGGCAACGCCGCCCTGGAGGGGGCCCGCATGGCGCTGTTGAACCCCCGGTACCGTCGCGCCGCGACCGCCGTCGCCGAACGGGCGCACCATATCGAGCTGTCGGCGAGCGCCGAGTTCTCGGCCGAGTTCATGACGTCGCTCGACTTCGACCAGGCGCGGCCGACGGCCGCGCGCCGGCACCTCCGATGAGCGCGCGGACGACCCGGACGCCGGGATCTCCCGCTCGAGACGCCGGGGTCGCCACGTCGGGTCGCCGACGCGCCGTTGTCGCCACGATGACCGAGCGCGAGCGCGTGCGCGCGCCGCACTCCGGCGCGAGCCGACCGACCGGGTGCCCTTCGGCGAGTTCCTCGTCGAGGACGGGCTCGTCGGCGCCCTGGCGGGGCTCGCGCCCGGCGCACCCGTGACCTTCGCCACTCGCTGCCGCGTGCTCGGTGCGCTCGGGCAAGACGCGGTGGTCGGCTACCCGGCGACGCGCGACGGCCGCCTGCTGTACGGGGTGCACTTCGGCGCCGGCCAGCGTGGCTGTGAGCCGCACGTGTGCGAACCCGTCGCCCGATTCGGCCTCCCGCTGCCGCACGAGCTCGACTGGCGGCCGCTCAGGGCGTGGATCGAGGACTCACCGTTCTTCGTGTTCGCGATGCTGCCGGGTCCCTTCAGCGAGCTGTCGTACCTGCTCGGAACCGAGGACTTCCTGGCGCTCACGCTGCGTGACCCCGCTGTTGCGGCTCAGCTGGCCGAAGGAATGGTCGACTATGCGCTCGACCTGGCCCGCCGTGCGCACGAGCTCGGCGCGGAGGGCTTCCTGGTCGGCGACGACATCGCCTGGCATCGCGGCCTGTACCTGAGCCCGCCGAGCTGGCGCAGCATCTTCCTCCCGGCCCTGCGGCGCGAGGTGGAGGCCCTCCGCGAGCTCGGCGTTCCGGTCGTCCTGCACAGCGACGGCAATCTCGCTGCGGTGCTCGAGGACTGGGCGGGGCTCGGAGCAGACGGCCTCCACGGCCTGCAGTCCTCGGCCGGGATGGACCTCGCCGCGGTGAAGCTGCGCTTCGGAGCGCGCCTGTGCCTGTGGGGCAACCTCGACATGGAGGTCCTCACGGACACGCCGCGCCACGAGCTCGACCAGGTTCTGGGCGCCATCTTCGCGGCCGGCAACGCGACTCCCGGCTTCATCTTCGGCAGCTCCGCCGGCGAGCTCGGCATCGACCTTCCGGCCGCGCGTGCGCCAGACCTACGAAGTCGCGAAGCGCCTGCGCGACGTCGGCTCACCGCCGGTGGGCCCGCCCGCCGTCTAAGGCGGCCACCGCGACGGGAGAGGCTCGTCCCGGCCCCCGTGGCGTGCCTGATGGCGGCGCAGCTGACCGGCCGGCGCGCCAGGACGCCGCACCCGACACGACGCGGGCGGGCCGCCCGGGGAGCGACGGTGCGGAGATCCTCGCCGCCGACCGGGACCGGCCGGGATGATCCGAAATCCGCTCCCCCGAAGCTACCTGTTGCGCACGCCCGGACCGGCCCGGACGACCTCCCTGACCTTCGCGGCGGGCTCTCCTTCGTGGAAGGACCACATCGCCCAGGTGACACCGGCGGCATCCAGCATGCTCACGTCGTCGCCGGGGAAGACGCGCAGTGCCACGTCGAAACCGTCGAGCGATCCGCGATGCTCGCTGACGAGCTCGAGCATCCGGGCCAGCTGCTCGGGGGTCGTGTCGACGGGAAAGAGGCCGTCCAGTCGTGCGGCGCGGCGCAGGGGCCGGGAGCCGCTCGTCCCCCTGGCCGCGGCCCAAACGGGGATGCGCGGCTGCTGGACGGGCCGTGGCAGGAATCGGACGCCGGCGGCGGTGTAGTGCCGCCCGTGATGGTCGACCTCCTCCCCGCGCCACAGCGCGAGGACGACCTCGAGGGCCTCGTCCAGCATCTCGGCCCGGAGGATCTCGCTCGTCTCCTCGCCGAAGCGCTCGAGCTCGCCGCCGGTGTTGACCCCGAGTCCCACCCCGAGCGTGAGCCGGCCGCCAGAGAGATGATCAAGGGTCAGGGCTTCGCGGGCGACCTTGTGCGGTCGTCGCCGCGCCAGCGGCGTGACCATGGGTCCGAGGCGCAGCTCCCGGGTGGCCGAGGCGATGGCCGCGAGCATGATCCAGGCGTCGGCGATCTCGGCGGGCTTGTCCGGCGGGCGCCACATGTGGTCCCACAGGTAGAAGCCGTCCCAGCCCGCCGCCTCGGCGGCGACCGCCAGGTCCACCATCGTGGCCGGGTCGGCGAGCTCGCCGAACGGTGGGACGAAGACGGCGTGTCGCACTCCCCGAGCCTACGGGCGACCGCGGTGGGGCCCCAGCGCGCAGTAGCGGTGCCGTGATCGGGACCAGCACCGCCAGCTGCGGCACCGTGCGGGTGTGGAGGTGCGCGGCTCGCCGGCGGCGGCCCGATGCCTCAACCCGGAGCCACCGAGACGACCCCCCGGTCGGGCGGCGCGGTGGTGCCACGGCGGTACCAGCCTCGGCGGCTCAGCGCCTCGAGGAACCGTCCGTAGCCGCGCTCGAGCGCCGCCCGTTCCCGCCGGTCGGGATCGATCATCAGCGGACTCGGCGCCATCGCTGCGGTGGCGGCGGCGGACAGATCGCGATGGACCCCGCCGCTCGATGCGAGCATCGCCGCGCCGAGCGCGCTTCCAGCGCCCGCGACGACGCCGACGGCGTCGCCGAGCACGCCGGCGCGACGCGCGACCACGTGTGGCTGCGTGCACCGCCACCGGCGGTGAGCACCGGCCGGGTGCGGGACGCCCCGAGCTCGGCGAGCCGCTCGTAGGCGAGCCGCTCCAGGTACGCCAGGCCTTCGAGCTGTGCTCGGTAGGCGTCAACCTCGTCCTCCGGCTCGCCGTCGACGAAGCCCTCGGCCTTCGCGCAAAGGAACGGGAAGCGCTCACCGGCGCGGCGCAGTGGCCAGGCCGTGACGCTCGAGGAACCACGCGCCGCGGCCGCCTCGTCCAGCTCGGCCAGACGGTTGCTCCCCCATGCGGCGAGCGCCTCGCCGCCGGTGTTCGACACGCCACCCGGCAGCCAAGCCCCGTCGGGATGGCGGTGGCTGTACACGGCGCCGGACAGGTCGCGCACGGGCGCCGACGCGACCCCTTTGACCACGAGCGTCGTGCCGAGCACCGTGACGAAGGTCCCGACCTCGCTGGCGCCGGCGGCGAGCTGCGCGGCACAGCCGTCGGTCATCCCGAGCCGTATGCAGCAGCCGGCCGGGAGACCGGTCGCTGCCGCCGCCGCCCGGCTGACCACACCGGCGACGGTGGTCGGCGCGGCGACGTCGGGCAGCACGGCGTCGTCGACGCCGAGGGCCTCGAAGCACTCGAGCGCCCACTCGCCGGCGATCGCGTCGTACCCGCTCTTCGACCGCGTGGCTCCAGTCGAGCGCCACGGGAGCGCTCGCCAGCCACCATCCAACCAGGTCCGCCGTGTGGCACAGCCGCCATTGGCGCCTGCCCATCTGGTGCGCGAGCCAGCCCGCCTTGGCCAGTCCGGACGACGGGGTGATGGCGATCCCGAGGCGCTCGAGGCGGGCGGCCCCGGCCGCGCCCGCCACCGCCGCCTCGGCCCCGGCCCGGCGGTCGTCGTACATGAGGGCCGGGCCGAGGGGCGCGCCACGCCGGTCGACGGCGACGACGGTGCCCGACGTCCCCGCCACCGCGACGGCGTCGATCGCCTCCGAGGCCACCTGCGACGTGGCCTGCCGCAGCGCGTCCGCGACCGCCGGCCACCAGGAGCCGGCGTCCTGCTCAGCCCATCCCGGTCGCGGCCTCGACACCGCCCGGAGCGGCGAGGCGCCACGGCCGACGACGGTCCCCTCCGGGTCGCAGATCACGGCCCGAGCCTCCGAGGTCGCCAGGTCGATCCCCGCGACCAGCGGGCCGAAGGTCGCACGCCGGCGCGTCACGACCCCAAGCCGTCCGCCACCCGGGAGCGCGCGGACCGCGCCGCGCAGGCCGCGCGAGGATCGCCTGGCCCAGGCCGCGAGGTGCGCATCCCCCCCGCGAAACGGGACGCGGGTAGCGCCGCCCGGGCCGGCGCACCGGCCGCGGGCCGCGGCGTCATCGCGTCGGCTGGAGGTCGGCCCCGTCGCGCCGGCGGGCGAGCACGAGGTGGTAGAGGAGGATCAGCTCGACGATGGCAAGCGGCTCGCTCCGGGTGCCGGGCTCGAACCTTCCGAGCCGCTCGGGCAGCTCGTCGTCGATGCCGAGGCTCGCCCAGATGGCCTCCTCGACCTTGCGCGTCTTTTCCCGGGGCGCGTGGGCGTGGATGTGGACCGCGTCGACCGGTTTGCCGTCGTCGTCCCGTACGAGCTTGAGGTGGATGGCCTCGCGGGTGTCCTCGTTGAGGACCGACGACAGGTCCGGGTGGGGCACGGTGGGCCGCAGGAGGACCGTTGCGCTCAGCATCTGACCGGGCTCCGCTCCGTCGTGCTCGTGGATCGGCGCGAAGCGCACCACGATGTCCGCCCACTGCCGCTGGGGCCTGATGAACGCCGCCGATTCCGCCTCCCGCCGCTCGAGCTCGGCAAGCACCTGCGCCTCGGTGTAGCCGCGGTCGCGGGTATCTCGCCTCACCTTCCACCCCCGGCGGATCGGTTCGGGCGGGTCGAGAAAGACGCTGAGGTCGAAGCAGGCGCGCGACAGCCGGCTGTGGAGGGGCAGCAGGCCCTCGACGATGACGTGCTCGGCGGGCTCGACGAGCACCGGCCGATCGAGCGTCCCGTCGTGGTGGTTGTACACGGGCTTCAAGATCGGCTCGCCGAGCGCGAGCAGCTGCAGATGCTGTTCCATGATCTCGACGTAGTTGCAGTCGGGGTGGAGCGGGGTGATCCCCAGGTCCACGCGTTCGTGCCGGTCGTAACGGTGGTAGTCGTCGACGCAGATGGAGCTGATCCGGTGACCGCCGATGGCCTCAACCAGCCCGCGCGTCAGCGTCGTCTTGCCGGCGGCGCTGTCGCCGGCGATCGCCAGCATGACGGGCCGATCGCCGTGGTGAGGCCCCAGCCGACGCATCACGACCTGCTTGTGGATCATGCGGAGCCGCCGACGGGCATCGCGACGCGACGGCGGGCGAGCGCTGCCGCCACCGCTTCCACGTGCTCCACGGAGAAGCCGAGGCTGCGCAGGACGTCCGGACCCTTCCCGGACGCGCCGAACCGGTCCAGGCAGAGCACGGCACCGTTGCCGGAGGTGAGAACGTCCCATCCCTGCGCCGCACCCGCCTCGACGACAAGCACCGGCACCCCCCTCGGCACCACCTTGATGCGCTCGTGCTCCGGCAGCGACATGAAGCGCTCCCGCCACGGCATCGAGACGACGCGCGCCACCGTCCCGTGCGCGTCGAGGCGCTCGGCGGCGCCGAGCGCCAGGGCGACCTCGGAGCCGGTCGCCACGATCACCACGTCGGCAGGATCGTCCCCGTGGTAGATCGCACGTGCTCCCGCCCGGCCGATCCAGCCCCTCGGGCCGGCGGGAAGGGTCGGCAGGCTCTGGCGGCTGAGCGCGAGCACCGTCGGACCGTCCCGGCGCTCGAGGGCCACGCGCCACGCCTCGGACGTCTCGTTCGCGTCGGCAGGGCGGAGCACCGCCACGCCGGGCATGGCGCGAAGCGCCGCGAGGTGCTCGACCGGCTGGTGCGTCGGGCCGTCCTCGCCGAGCCCGATCGAGTCGTGGGTGTAGAGGTGCACGACGGGCAGGCCCATCAGCGCGGCCAATCTCAGTCCCGGCCGGGCGTAGTCGGAGAACACGAGGAAGGTGCTGCCGAACGGTCGGAAGCCGCCGTGGATCGCGATGCCGTTGCAGACCGCCGCCATGGCGTGCTCGCGCACGCCGAAGTGGATCTGGCGCCCGGCGAACGTGCCGCGAGCGACCGCGGCCCCCCCGGTGTCCGCACACGTCGACTCGGTGAGGTCGGCCGAGCCGCCGACGAGCTCGGGCATCACGGCTGCCAGCTCTCCGAGGACCCTGCCCGACGCGCTCCTCGTCGCCATGGCCGCACCTTCGAAGGTGGGCAGTGCGTCGAGAACGCCCGGCGCGAGCCGACCGGCCAGCCGCCGGTCCCACTCCGCGCCGAGCTCGGGGCGTGCCTCCCGCATGGCCGCCAAGCGTCGTTCCCATCGGGGCCGGTCCGCTCGTCTCGCAGCCACGAGCTCCGCCAGCCGGCAGCGAACGTCTTCGGGGACGAAGAAGCTCGCTGCCGGCCAGCCGAAGCGCGCCTTCAGTGCCGAGGCCTCCTCCGGGCCGAGGGCAGCCCCGTGCGCCCCGGACGTGCCCGCCTTCGTCGGCGCGCCGAAGCCGATCGTCGTGCGGACCCGTATGAAGCTCGGCCGGTCGCCGTCGGCGAGCGCCTCGCCGACCGCACGCCCGATCGCCGCCACGTCGTTGCCGTCGTCGACCTCGTGGACGTCCCAGCCGTACGCGCGGTAGCGCGCCCCGACGTCCTCGCTGAACGCGAGCGCCGTCGGGCCGTCGATCGAGATGCGGTTGTCGTCGTAGAGGACCACGAGCCGGCCGAGCCCGAGGTGGCCGGCGAGCGAGGAGGCCTCGCCGCTCACGCCCTCCATCAGGTCGCCGTCCGAGCACAGCACGAACGTGCGGTGATCGACGACCGGCTCGAGCGGATCGACGTTGTAGCGCTTCGCGCTCAGCCGTTCGGCGAGCGCGAGGCCGACGGCGTTGGCGATCCCCTGACCAAGCGGCCCCGTCGTCACCTCGACTCCCGGAGTGTGCCCGCGCTCGGGATGGCCGGGGGTACGGGACCCGAGCTGGCGGAAGCGCCGGAGGTCCCCGATCTGGAGCGGATAGCCGAACAGGTGCAGCAGGGCGTAGAGGAGGGCGGAGCCGTGGCCGGCGGAGAGCACGAAGCGGTCCCGATCCGGCCAGTCCGGCTCCGACGCGTCGTGGCGCAGGTGCCGGCTCCAGACGGCCCACGCCATCGGCGCCGCGCCGAGCGGCAGCCCGGGGTGGCCGCCCCGGCCTGCTCCACCATGTCGACTGCAAGCATCCGAAGCGCGGTCACGCAGCGGCCGTCGATGTCGTCCGCGACGGGCGCCAGGTCCGGCTCAACCATGGGGCGCCTCCCCGAAACGGGTGCGGTCGGCCGTGTCCCAAGACGATGGGGGCGGAGCGGGGGCGTCATGACGGCACCGTAGGGGTGCGGGGCCACGATCGGCCTCCCCCCTCCGAGGGAGCGCGCGTGTGACACGCGATCCACCGGGGACACCCCGGGGGGGGGGCGCGCTCTCCCCCCTACCGGGGAGAGCCCCGCTCCTACAGTGGACCCATGAGCGAGGAGGCGACGCAGGCGGCACGGCAGCGCGGGCCGATCCGCCTCCTCCTTGTCGACGACCACCAGATGATCCTCGATGGGCTCGTCGCGATGCTGCGACCTCACGCCGACCAGGCGATCGTGGTCGCCGCGACGACTGAGCCGGAGGAGGCGCGCCGGCTCGTGACCGAGGTGGGCCCCGACGTCGCCCTTCTCGACCTGCGCATGCGCTCCACCACCGGGATCGAGCTCTGCCGCGAGCTGCTGCTCCTCGCGCCGCAGATGAAGGTCGTGCTGCTGACCGTCTACGACGACGAGCAGTATCTCTTCCAGGCGCTGCGGGCGGGCGCAGCGGGCTACCTGACGAAACAGGTGCGCGCCGAGGAGCTGATCGCCCACCTGCGGCGGGTGGTCGGTGGCGAGACGGTGGTCGATCCGGACCTCGCCGGCCGGGTGGCGCTCACCGCGGCGCGGCTCGACCGCGGCGAGTTCTGGCCCGGCGCGCACCTCGGCCTGTCCCAGCGGGAGAGCGAGGTGCTCGAGCTGATCGTGCACGGCCACTCGAACCGGGCCATCGCCTCCCGGCTCATGCTCGGCGAGGAGACGATCAAGACGCACGTGCGGTCGATCTACCGCAAGCTCGAGGTGAGCGATCGCTCCCAGGCCGTCGCCCTGGCGCTTCGGGAGGGGATCTTCTTGTGAGCGCGGATCCGCCGGGCGCGAGGACGGCCGCGGGCGCCTGGGACGAGCTGCTCCGCCAGATCATCGAGATCAGCGGTGAGGAGCGGAACCTGCGCGACACGCTGAAACGCGTCGCGGAGTTCGTGGCGGAGACCACGCAGGCCGACGCGTGCTTCGTGCACGTGATCGACCGCGAGGCGAGACAGCTCGTGCTCATGGGCGCGACGCCGGCCCCGTTCGACGCGCTCGCGGGGACGATCCGGCTGGCGATCGGCGAGGGCCTCGCCGGCTGGGTCGCCGAGCACGCGGAGCCGGCGCTCGTCGACGACAAGTGGTCCGACCCCCGCTACCGCTACATCCCGGCCCTTCGCGGCGAGAACTTCTCGTCGCTCGTGTCGGTGCCGATGCTACGGCCTCCAGCGACGGTGGTCGGCGTGCTGAACGTGCACTCCCGCACGCCGAAGCACTTCACCGAGCACGACCTGCCGCGCCTCGGCGAGGTCGCCCGGCTGCTCGCCGGGATCGTCGAGAACGCCGTGCTCTTCGACCGCCTTGCGAACCGGGAAGCCGAGCTCGAACGCTTCGCGGCCCGCACGATCGAGCTCCAGGAGCTCGAACGGCGCCGGATCGCCGGCGAGATCCACGACGGCATCAGCCAGCGCCTGGTCAGCGCCTACTACCACCTGCGCGCCGCGCGCACCTGCACGACGAGCGACGAGGCGCTGCACGATCTCGACGCGGCCGAGACGCTCGTCACCGACGCGCTCGACGAAGCCCGCAATGCCATCGTCGGGCTCCGGCCGTCGGTCCTCGACGACCTGGGCCTCGCCGCCGCCCTGAGGAGCCTGGCGTCGACCCTCGGCGGCGACTTCGAGGTCGAGATGGATCTCGAGCCCGCCGAGCTGCCCGGCCACGTCGAGACGGCGCTCTTCCGCATGGCGCAAGAGGCCCTCCAGAACGTCGTCAAGCACGCCAGGGCGAAGCACGTGCGCGTCGCCCTCGCAACAGGCGAGGAGGGCGTGACGCTCGCCGTCACCGACGACGGCGTCGGCTTCGACCCGGCCGCCGCCCGGGGCTCGCTGTCCTACGGCCTCCGGGGCTTGCACGAGCGCGCCACGCTGATCGGGGCAAGCCTCGAGGTCGACGCCCGGGTGGGCGCGGGAACCGCCGTCTTGGTGCGGCTGCCGCCCGCCGCGCTGCGCGCGGATCCCGAACGGGGCGAGTCAGCGGCGGGGCGCGCCGGGAGCTGACCTCGTTGCCCGCGGGGACTCCCGCCGGCGCTCAAGGCCGGCCTCCGCCCGGCCAGAGTGTCCGGCGCCCTTCGGCGGTCGCCACGAAGCCCCCGTCCTCGACGGCCGCCCGCGCGAGGAGCGCCGCGGTCGGACCGAGCGGCTCGCCGGCGTGGGCGACGAGGTGCCACGGCCGGTCGAGCGGGGTCCCGGGGCACGCCCAGAGCGCGACCGAGCCGTCGGCGATCCGCTCCGCGACGGCGTCGTGGGCGACGAGCGCGATCCCGAGCCCGGCGGCGACGGCCTGCTCGATCGCCCCGTTCGACCCGAGCATCATCGTCGGCGGCGAGATGCCGAGCTCGGCCAGCAGCTCCTCGGTCGACTCCCTCGTGCCCGAGCCCTCCTCCCGCAGCAGCCAGGTCAGCGATCCGAGCGCCTCGACGGAGCGGCCGTCGAAGCCCGCAAGCGGAGCACGGGCCGGGCCGGCGACGACGAGCCGGTTCGGCGCCGTGGCGAGCACGCGGCGCCGGCAGGGAGGACGGGGGCCGGCCCGCGACCACGAGGTCGGCGCCGTGGTCGGCCAGCGCCTCCCACACCGACATCCGGTTCCCCACGTTGAGCGAGATGTCGACGGCGGGGTGCGAGCGCCGGAAGGTCGTGAGCAGCGGTAGCAGGAGCCGTTCGGCAGCCGTCGTCACCGAGGACAGGCGGACGCTGCCGGACTCGGGCGCCTCCAGGCTCTGCGCCCGCCGGGCGGCGGCCTCGAGCAGGCCGAGGCTGCGCCGTGCGCCCTCGGCGAAGGCGAGGCCTGCCGGCGTGACGCGGAGTCCCCGGCCCTGGCGGGCGACGACGGCCACCCCGAGCTCGCGCTCAAGCGACCGTATCGCGCCCGACACCGCGGGCTGCGAGACGACCAGGCGCTCCGCCGCGGCGCGGACCGACCCGGTCTCGACGACAGCGAGCAACGTGCGGAGCTGGGCGAAGGTCATGGAACCAGCATATATAAGTGCTTACCTATGTGTACGCGGCCAATTCTTCATGGACAAGTTCGCTTTCGGCTGCCAGGCTCGCTCCATGACAACGGGGACGACGGCGAACGGTGGCCTCGGGCGCGACGAGGCGGAACGCCCGGATCGGTGGGCGGCCGGCGTCCTGCCTTACAAGCAGATGGGCTACTGGCGTCCCGACTACGAGGCGCAGGAGACCGACGTCATCGCCGTCTTCCGCATCACGCCGCAGCCCGGGGTGGACCCCGAGGAGGCAGGTGCGGCCGTCGCCGGTGAGTCCTCCACCGCCACCTGGACGGTCGTGTGGACGGACCGCCTCACCGACCACAGCCGCTACCAGGCGAAGTGCTTCCGCGTGGATCCGGTGCCCGGGAACCCCGAGCAGTACCTCGCGTACATCGCCTACGACCTGGACCTGTTCGAGGAGGGCTCGATCGCGAACCTGACGTCGTCGATCATCGGCAACGTCTTCGGCTTCAAGGCGCTGAAGGCCCTCCGCCTCGAGGACCTGCGGATCCCCGTCGCCTACGTCAAGACCTTCGACGGACCGCCGCACGGCATCGTCGCCGAGCGGGAGATGCTCAACAAGTACGGCCGGCCGCTGATCGGCTGCACGGTCAAGCCGAAGCTCGGGCTGTCCGCCCGCAACTACGGGCGCGTCGTGTACGAAGGCCTGCGGGGCGGGCTCGACTTCACGAAGGACGACGAGAACATCAACAGCCAGCCCTTCATGCGCTGGCGGGAGCGCTTCCTCTACTGCATGGAGGCGGTGGCGCGCGCCGAGGAGCGCACCGGGGAGATCAAAGGTCACTACATGAACGTGACCGCCGCCTCGATGGAGGAGATGTACGAGCGGGCCGACTTCGCGAAGGAGCTCGGCAGCATCGTCGTCATGATCGACCTCACGGTCGGCTTCACGGCGATGACCTCGATGTCACGCTGGGCGCGCCGCAACGGCGTGCTCCTCCACCTGCACCGGGCGGGCCACAGCACCTACACCCGGCAGAAGAGCCACGGCGTCTCCTTCCGCGTCCTCGCCAAGTGGTGCCGCCTGCTCGGCGTCGATCACCTCCACGCGGGCACCGTCGTCGGCAAGCTCGAGGGGGATCCCGCGAGCGTCGGGGGCTACTACGACATCCTCCGGGACGACCACATCGGCGTCGACCCGACGCGGGGCATCTACTTCGACCAGGACTGGGCGTCGATGCCTGGCGTCATGCCGGTCGCCTCCGGGGGCATCCACGCCGGCCAGACCCACCAGCTCCTCCATTACCTCGGCGAGGACTGTGTGCTGCAGTTCGGCGGAGGCACGATCGGTCACCCGATGGGCATCGCGTCGGGAGCCGAGGCCAACCGTGTCGCCGTCGAGGCGGTGATCAAGGCCCGCAACGAAGGCCGCGACGTCCTCGCGGAGGGCGAGGAGATCCTCCGCAAGGCCGCCGATCACAGCCCCGCGCTGCTCGCCGCCCTCGACACGTGGGGCAGCGTCACCTTCGACTACCAGTCGACCGACGTCCCCGACGTCGTCGCCACCGTGAGCTGAGGAGCCGACGTGATCACGCAAGGCACGTTCTCGTACCTGCCCGCGCTCACCGACAGCGAGATCGAGGCCCAGGTCCGCTACGCCCTCGGCCAGGGCTGGGCGATCAGCATCGAGCTGACGGACGATCCCCATCCGCGCAACGTCTTTTGGGAGCTGTGGGGGCTGCCAATGTTCGACGTGACCGATGCGGCCGCGGTGCTCGACGAGGTCCGGGCGTGCCGGGCGGCGTTCCCGCACCAGTTCGTGAAGGTGAGCGCCTTCGACAGCCGCAAGGGCCGGGAGACGACGGCGCTCAGCTTCACCGTCCAGCAGCCCGAGGATCCCGGCTTCCGCCTGGATCGCCAGCACGGCGGCGGCCGCACGAACCGCTACTCGCTGCATCCCTACGCCGCCGACCGCCCTCATGGCGCCCGCTACGGCACCGCCTAACCGCTTCTCGATGCCCCGTCCGGGCACGAACGCGGAGCCGGAGCGGCCCGGACCGACGAGCGCGCCCGTGCAGGAGCTCCTCGACGACGACGTCCTCATCGACGTCGAGGCCGCGCGCCGCGAGCTCGGCCTCGACGCGGTGCTCGACGACCTCGACACCGAGCTCGTCGGGCTGGTCCCGGTGAAGCGCCGCCTGCGAGAGATCGAAGCGCTGCTGCTCGTCGAGCACCTGCGCGCACGGTTCGGGCTGCGCACCCTCCACCCGAACCTGCACATGTGCTTCGCCGGACCGCCGGGCACGGGCAAGACCACGGTCGCGACCAAGATCGCCACGATCCTCCACGCCCTCGGCTACCTGCCCACGGACCACCTCATCACCGTCACGCGCGAGGACCTCGTTGGCCAGTACGTCGGGCACACGGCGCCGAAGACGAAGGAGGTCCTAAAGCGTGCCATGGGGGGCGTGCTGTTCGTCGACGAGGCCTACGCCCTGCACCGACCCGACTCCGAGCGCGACTACGGCCAGGAGGCCATCGAGATCCTGCTCCAAGGCATGGAGGAGCACCGCGACCGCCTGGTCGTGATCCTGGCGGGCTACGGAGACCGCATGGACGCCTTCTTCGCTCTCAACCCGGGGCTCAGGTCGCGCATCGCCCACCACATCGTCTTCCCGGAGTTCGAGGTCGACGAGCTCGTCACCATCGGGCACCGCATGTTCGACGAGCAGGGATACGAGCTGTCGCCGGCCGCGGAGGAGACCTTCCGCCACTACGTCGAGCGCCGGCGGTCCCAGCCGCACTTCGCGAACGCCCGCAGCATCCGGAACGCCGTCGAGCGGGCGCGCCTGCGCCAGGCGGCCCGCCTCACCACCTCCGGCGAGCCGGTCGGGCGCTCGATGCTCCGGCGCATCGAGCCCGACGACCTCTTGGCGAGCAGCGTGTTCGCCGACGATCCCCCGGGCGCGCCCGACGAGCCGTGAGCTGCGACCCGCCGGCCGACCTTCACCGTCGGTGACAGCGATGCATCCCGGGGCGCCGACCGCCGCCGACGGAGCGGGCCCTGCGCGCCGCCAGGGCAGCAACCGTCACACGCCAAGCTGCTCAGAAGCCATGCGAGCTCCCTCGAGGCGTGCCGAGATCTTCTGCATCGCGACGTCGCGGGCGAAGTTCGGGGACCCGTGCTTCGGCTTCACGTCCCGGCTAAACGGTGAGAAGCCGCAGTCGACGGTGGCGCCGAGCCGCTCGGGCGGGATGTAGCTCGCCGCCAGGACCAGGGCGTCTCGCACCTGCTCGGGCGTCTCCACCGCCGGGTTGAGAGGATCGATCACGCCGATGAAACAGACCTGGGCGACGCCGTTCGCATCGGCGCGGCTGTAGGTGCCGCACAGCTCGTAGACCCGCTCCTTGTCCGCCTCGCTCGCGCACTGGATCAAGAAGTAGCCCGCGTTCAGGTCGAACATCCAGCTCAGGACCTTCTTGTAGGGCACCTCCTTGCTGTGCACCGAGTCGCAGTCGCCGCCGGGACAAGTGTGGACGCCGATGTTGCGGCGCTCGGCGGCGGAGAAGCGGTCGAGCACCCGGTTGTCCAGGTCGATGAACTCGCCGAGCATGTCCTTGCCCGTCCAGGGGTTCCTGGAGTCGTTCTTGTTGGCCAGCCGCCCTTTCGGTGAAGTCGATGGAAACCCGGACCGCTCCTGCGGCGAAGCACTCGCGGATGTCGCGCTCGCACTCGTCGACGGGGTCGGCGAGGAACTGCTCCCTCGGGTAGCCGGGGATCTCCGCCTCGAGCGGGTAGAGCAGCATCAGCATCGACGGCGAGATGACCGCCTGCTTGATCGGCTTGGTGGCGATCTTCTGGTTCTTCTGCACGAACTCCGACGCGTAGCGCTTCTACCGGAAGGGACCGCCCGTCAACCGGGGCAGCTGCCGGTGATGCCCGTCGTAGCGGCCGCGCGTCGTGTCACGCAGCAGCAGTGCCCCGATCTGCTTGGCCCGCCGGGCCGCTTCGCGGTCTCCCTCAGCCGCGGCGACGATCGAGCCCTTCATCACGATGTGCCACTGGCACGCGAAGGGCGTCGGGACCGGACGGGGGCGATGTCCGGTCCGGCGGATAGCGGGTGGTCGCCATCTGGCCAATGCCAACAAGGCGGTGCACGGTGCTGCGCCAGCGAGCCTCACGCCGAGGGAGAACGATCAGTGTTGTTGGAGCCGCTGACAACGTCTCCGGCGCAGCAGGCCGGACGCGATCGGGCTGCTCCGATGGCGGGACGGCGCAGACCGCCGGAGCCTCGCGCCCGGCGATTCGTCGAGGCGGACCGTGACCCGAGGTCCCGGCCCGGTGCTCAGATCTTGGAGTAGGCGATCGTCGAGCCGGCGGGGGGAGCGCTCACCACGACGCGCTCACCCCACTTGGTGAGCATGATCGTCTCCTTGGCGACGCCAGTACCGGTCGCAACCTCCTCGACCGGGAGGGTCGCCCCGACGGCCGCGAGGGTGAGCGTGTTCGACAACTTCGGCGTGGAGCTCGTTGCCGCGCTCGTCCACTTGAGGACGTACAGCTTGACGCCCTTCACGGTCTCGGTGGATAGCTTCGTGCCCTTGGCAGCGGGGAGCAGGCCCGTGACCGAGGAGATCGTGGCGTCGGACTTGAGGCCCGAGTACTGGCTCGTCCCGGCCTTCAAGGACACCCAGTCCTTGCCGATCTTCTTCGCCTGCGCCGCGGTGAGCCCAAAGATCGTCGTCAGCCCCGTGGAGTTCCCGCTGAAGTAGGCGTAGGCGGGGGTCAACCTGATGGTGACGGTCGCCGTGCCCTCCGAGATGGTCTCCGCGCCGTTCTTCGCGCCCAAGTCGGCGACCACGTTCTCGCTGCTCGCGGAGGCGCTGGCCTTCACCGTGACGGTGAGATGGCCGCCGGTCTGCTTGGCGATCGCCGCCTTGGCGGCGCTCAGCACTGAGCTCGGCGTCGCGACCTCCGCCGATGCCGCCGAGCCGAGCGCGGCCGACGCACCAAGAGCGACCGTGCTGAGCGCGAGCGATAGGAGGGGGAGGCGAATACGTGGTCGGTGCATGAAGCGCATCCACACAACCTAGCGGTACAAGCTGTGAGATCGGCAAGGAGGTGAGGCGCGTGCGAAGCCGCTGAGGACGGGGGCAACATAGCCGCTTCCCAGCGGGGGTCGGGCTCGGTCTCGAGATGGCCGGGAACGTCCGTGGCAAGCAGCTCGCCGAAGAAGGGGCCTTCCGGGCACGTCGAGACGACGAGGACGTCGTCCTCACCGAGACGGTCGATGGCCTCGAGCCGACCTCCGTACCACTCGTCGTGGTCCTGCGGGATCGAGCCGCCTCGAGGCGGGCCTCGTGCGGGTGAACGCTGCCAACATCGGGAGTGGACCTCTACGCCCGCTTCGGGAGGACGAAAAGCCTCGAGCTAGGGGCCCGCGAGTAGACCAAGGCGGCCCGGGACCTCTACGCCTGGTCCCAGTCGCTCAGCATCTCGCTGGCACGGAGCTGGCGCGAACATCGTCCGACCCGGCGGCCCCGCCGGGAACCAGCGCCCACCGACCCCGCGTGGTGCGAACCGTGCGAGGGCTCGAGCTCCGACCGTGATGGGACGGACGAGGCCGAGCGGGCCAGGTGGAATGGGTCAGCCGAAGCGGTTGGTCGGCCTTCCCTGCACGCGGGGGTGCGCCACGAACAGATCACCGGCGAACGGCTCGGCGGCCAACCGGCCCGCGTCGAGGCCAGCTGACGCGGTCGTGATGTAGAGCTGGTCGAGATCGGGCCCCCCGAAGGCGACGCTCGTGACCAGGCTTGCGGGCAGCCGCACCAAACGGTCCAGCACGCCGGCGGGCGTGTAGCGGCAGACTCGAGAACCGCCGTAGCAGGCAAGCCAGATACACCCTTCGGCGTCGAGCGTCAGCCCGTCAGGCGAGCCGTGTGCCGCCGGCACCTCGATTGCCGACCCCCTCCCCAGCAGCGCGCCGGTGTCGGGATCGACGTCGAACGCGTCGATCCGCTGTGTCGGCGTATCGACGTAGTACAGGCGCGTCCGGTCATCGGTCCAGGCGAGCCCGTTCGAGCAGGTGACGCCCTTGACGAGCGACGACACAGAGCCGTCCGGCGAGAGCTGGTAGAGCGAACCGAGCGGTGCCGCGAGGCTCCAGGCCATGGTCCCGGCGACGAACCTGCCCCACGGATCGACCTCGCCGTCGTTGAACCGCACCGCCGCGGCGTCGCTCGTGAAGCCCGGCACCCGCTCTAGATCGGAGCCCTGCTCGTCGGTGAACGCGAAGTGATCCAGAAGCGCGAGCACGAGACCGCCCTCGGCCCGAAGGCCCACGGCTCCGACGTGGACACCGGTCGAGAACGACGTGTGCCGGCCGTCGGCGAGCCGGAACCTGTGAACCGCCGCTCCGTCGATGTCGACGAAGACGAGCGAGCCGTCACGCTCGTCCCACACCGGTCCCTCGCCGAGGCGCGCCCGCACCTTGAACAGCGGCTCGGCCGTCAGCTCGACGACACTCACGATCGGTCCCAGAACGATCGTGCCGGCGGGTGCACCACCCCTTGAGCCCCCGGCTCGAGGAAGTCCTCGATGTACGCGTGGATGATGGTCTCGATGCCGTCGTCACCGACGAGCCCGAGCGCAGTCGCGCGCTCGAATGACGACCTCGGCGCCCAGCCGCGGTACATCGCGACGATGGCCGGGTCGGGTCGCAGGTGGATCGGCCCGAGCTCGCGGTCAGCCGACCGGCGCAGGGCGTCGATCATGTCCTGCGCCGTCAGATCGAGAGCTGGCAGGTTGAGGCCCCGGTCGCTGCCGAGCATGTCGCGGTCGACCTCGTGGAGGCGGATGAGGTTCTCGACCACCGTCCGGTACCCCGAGATCGGTACTCGGGTTCCCGCGTCGACCGGCACGACGCACTCCTCGCCGTTCAGCGGCTCGCGAAAGAGACCGCTCACCCAGGATGAGGCGGCGGCGTTCGGCCGACCCGGCCGGATCACCACCGTCGGCAAGCGCGCCGAGCGACCGTCGAGGAAACCCCTCCGCGAGTAGTCGTTGACCAGCAGCTCGCAGATCGCCTTCGTCGTGCCGTACGTCGTCTCTGGCAGGAGCTTCGTCGTATCCGAGGCCAGGTCGGCGGCCACCGGCCCCCCGAATGCCGCGATGCTGCTCGTGAAGACGAGACGGGGCCGCGAGCCCCGGGCCCGGCAGGCCTCGAGGACGCTCCGGCCGCCGTCGAGGTTGACCGTCAGCGCGCCGTCGAAGTCGAGCTCGCACCCGGCGCTCACCATCGAGGCGAGATGGAACACGGACACGTCGTCCCGGTCGACGAGCGAGCGGACGAGCTCGCCATCGGAGACGTCGCCGGTGACGACCTCGGCCCGTTGGTCGAGCCCGGCCGGGCGCGCCGGCGGCGCGGCCGCGTCGAGCAGCACCAAGCTGTCGATCACCTCCGACCGACCCGAGGGACCGGTCAGCACTCCCCGCTCGAGGAGCCGCCGTGCGAGCGTCCGGCCGAGGAAGCCCGTGCCACCGGTGATCAGGACCTTCACGGACGCCACGTCCGGCTGCAGCGCGGCGGCGTCACGGGCCGAGCCGCTGGTCGTGACCGGTGGCCAGCGCGCGCGGGCGCATCTCGCTATCCGCGACCGATGTAGGGCATCGCGGTCGCGAGCACCGTCATGAACTGGACATTCGCCTCGAGCGGTAGGTTCGCCATGAATACCACCGCCCGGGCGACGTCCTCGACGGCCATCGTCGGCTCTGCCCGGACGGCCCCGTCGGCCTGCTCGATGCCCTCGACCATCCGGCGGGCGAGGTCCGTCGCGGCGTTGCCGATGTCGATCTGGCCGCATGCGATGCCGTACTTCCGACCGTCGAGCGACGTCGACTTCGTGAGTCCGGTCATCGTGTGCTTCGTGGCGGTATACGCCGCCGAGTTCGGACGCGGCGAGTGGGCCGAGATCGAGCCGTTGTTGATGACGCGCCCTCCCCGGGGGACCTGCTCCTTCATCAGCCGGAACGCTTCGCGCGTGCAGAGGAACGCACCGGTGAGGTTGGTGGCGACGACCGCGGACCAGTCCTCGAGGCTGAGCTCCTCGAGCGGGATCGGGGGCGAAGAGATCCCGGCGTTGTTGAACAGCAGGTCGAGCCGACCGAACGTGTCCCTGGTCTCGGCGAAGAGCCGGCGCACGGCAGTCTCGTCGGAGACGTCGCACGTGACCGCCCGGACACCCGCCCCGAGCCCGGCGACCTCGGCGGCCGCGGCCTCGAGGGCCGGTCCATTGCGGCCAGCGAGAACCACGGCGAAACCCTCTGCGGCGAGCGCCATCGCGGCGGCACGGCCGATGCCGCGGCTCGCGCCGGTGATGAGCGCGACGCGTGACTGCGTGCGCATGTGCTCGCCGCCTTTCTCCGGGCCGGGTGTCCGAGGCTAGCGAGATCGCGGAGCGCCGGTCGGGCCGTGCGCCGACGTGGCGTCCCGGTCCGCCTCGCCGATCGGCGCGGCCGACGCCGGCCGAGAGCCGCTCGCCCGAGGCGACGGGAACCCGCGCCGATCCGCGGGTCGCGAAGGGCTAGATCTTCTTGGGCTCTCAAACGCTTGACGTTGTGACAAGTTTCAAGCGGCGGCGCCGAGGCGCGCGTTCGTGACGTAGTCCGCGACGGCGTGGTCGATGGTTCGGAGCGCCTGGCGGAGCTCGACCGGCGCGGGCGGTACGTGCGCATCGAGGAGCGGGCGCAGAAGACGTTCTTCGAGCTTGGTGTAGAAGACCGCGACGCGGATGCCCTCGTCGGTGGTCACGTAGGTGTTCGTCCCGGGGATCTTCTCGATCAACCCGTGGAGGCGGAGCCGTCGCAGGTCATAGGTCATCTGGCTTCGTGAGTAGTCGCGGCCGAGGAGTCCGGCCACGAGCCCGCGAAGGCTTTTGTTCGTGAAGCCGGTGACGGCGTGGACCATCAGACAAAGGGCGCCGGCCAGGGCCGTGGCGCCTGGGTCCCCGAAGCGCAGAGCTCCGGTTCGTTGGCCCTCAACGTTGTAGGGCTGGTGGATGCGCTCGAAGAGCGCAGAGCCGATGGCACAGCCCTGGCCGGCCTTCTCGATCATAAGAAGCCGATGGTTGACCTGCCGGGCCCGATCGACGAGCTCGGGAAGGTGGATGATCCTCGAGGCGAGCCCGAGGTCGCGGGTCTTGTTGATCGCGGTCTCGATGCGAAGTGCCCTCCCTTCCTTCAAGTACTGCTTCACGCGGCTGTGCCACCGGCGATCGGATGCCACCGTGATGCTGGAGCAGCACCGAGGCGGAGCTCCGGGGCGCAGACCGGTGGCATCATGAGGGTCACCGATGCCGATCTCCCACGTAGACGTGCTCCTCGTCGTGTCCCCGGCCGAAGCGCCCTACTCGCTCCTCGCCCGGGCGAAGCGAGTCATCCGTCTCGAGCGCGCCACGGTGCCGCCGCGGACGCTCACCGAACTACGTGCGACGATCCCCCGGAAGGTGGCCGTCTTCGGCGACGGAGCCGCCGCAGTCGAGGTGGCCTCGGCCATCCGCGACGCCGGGCTCTCCGCGGTGCTCCTCACGGATGAGCCGGCGACGGTCCCTGCCGGCCTAGAGGTGCAGCCGATCTCCGACCCGGGTCCGGCGATGGAGACGACGGACAGCCTGCTCGACCTGATCGGCGAGACCCCGCTGCTCGCGCTCCACCGTACGGGACGAGACGTCGCGTGCCATCTCCTCGCGAAGCTCGAGTACCTCAATCCGGGCGGGAGCGTGAAGGACCGCCCCGCACTCGCGATGATCGAGGCGGCCGAGCGTGACGGGCGCCTCGTTGCGGGCGGCACGATCGTCGAGCCCACCTCGGGCAACACCGGTGTCGGCCTCGCGATGGTCGCCGCGCAGCGCGGTTATCACTGCATCTTCACGATGCCGGACAAGATCGCGCCCGAGAAGATGCAGTTGCTCCGCGCCTTCGGCGCTGAGGTCGTCGTGTGCCCGACCGCGGTCGCCCCCGATCACCCCGAGTCCTACTACTCCGTCGCCGAGCAGCTCGCCGCGTCGACGCCAAAGGCGTTCCAGCCAAACCAGTACCGCAACCCGGAGAACCCGGCCTCCCACGCCCGGGCGACCGGCCCGGAGATCTGGCGCCAGACGGCGCACCGGATCACCCACTTCGTCGCCGGCGTCGGCACCGGTGGCACGATCAGCGGCGTCGGCCGGTACCTGAAGGAGCAGAACCCCGACGTCCAGATCGTCGGCGCCGACCCGGTCGGATCCGTCTATTCCGGTGGGGGCGGGAGGCCGTATCTCGTCGAGGGGATCGGCGAGGACTTCTGGCCCTCGACCTATGACCCGGCCGTGGTCGACCGCATCGTCGCCGTGTCGGACGCCGACTCCTTCGCCACCGCGCGCCGCGTCACGCGCGAGGAGGGTCTGCTCGTCGGCGGCTCGTGCGGGACGGCGATCTGGGCGGCGCTCGAGGTCGGGCGCGACCTCGGACCGGACGCCGTGGTCGTGGTGCTGCTCCCCGACTCGGGCCGCGGCTACCTCTCCAAGCTCTACAACGACGCGTGGATGGCCGACCACGGCTTCTTGCAGGCTTCCGGGCCGACCGTCGGCGAGGTGCTCGCCTCGAAGACGGGCGCCATCCCGCCGCTCGTCCACATCCACCCCGACGAGACCGTGCGATCGGCGATCGCGATCCTGCGTGAGTACGAGGTGTCCCAGATGCCCGTCGTGAAGGCCGAGCCGCCGCTCGCACTCGCCGAGATCGTCGGCTCGGTGTCCGACCGGGCGCTGCTCGAGCGAGCGCTCAGCGACCCCGCGGTGATGGAGCAGCCGGTGTCGCACGCGATGAGCTCCCCCTTGCCGACCGTCGGGACGGGCGAGACGATCGATCAGGTGGCCGTGCGCCTGCAGGAGAGCCCGGCGGTGCTCGCCCTCGACCGCGGGCACCCGGTCGGGATCCTGACGCGCTCGGACTTGCTCGCCTACCTGGCTCGCAAGTGAGCTCCACCTCCAACGGCCCGGGTCCTGCCACGCACCAGGACGAGCTGGGCTTCGAGTCCCTGGCGATCCACGCGGGACAGCAGCCGGACCCCGGCACCGGCGCCATCGTCACCCCGATCTTCCAGACCTCGACCTACGCCCAGACCGCAGTCGGCCAGCACCGCGGCTACGAGTACAGCCGGTCGGGCAATCCGACCCGGCACGCCCTCGAGGAGTGCCTCGCCGCCCTCGAGGCGGCGGAGCACGGGCTCGCGTTCGCGAGCGGGCTGGCCGCCGAGGACGCGCTGCTCCGACAGCTCCGGCCGGGAGATCACCTCCTCATCCCCGACGACGCGTACGGGGGCACGTACCGCCTCGTCGCCCAGGTCCACGCGCGCGTGGGCGTCGACTTCACACCGGTCGCGACCCACGACCTCGAGGCCCTCGAGCGGGCCTTCACCGACGCGACGCGCATGGTCTGGGTCGAGTCCCCCTCGAACCCCCTGCTCCACGTCACCGACATCTCGGCCGTCGCCGAGCTCGCCCATCGCCATGGCGCGCTGCTCGTCGTGGACAACACCTTCGCGACGCCGTACCTTCAGCGGCCTCTCGCGCTCGGCGCCGACGTGGTGGTGCACTCGACGACGAAGTACCTCGGCGGCCACAGCGACGTGGTGGGCGGCTTCGTCGCCACCTCCGACGGCGACCTCGCCGAGCGCCTGGCGTTCCTCCAGAACGCGGCCGGAGCGGTCCCGGGACCCTTCGACTGCTTCCTCGTGCTGCGCGGGATCAAGACCCTTCCCGTGCGCCTCGACCGACACTGCACCAACGCCGAAGCCGTCGTCGCGCTCCTCGCGGGTCACCGTGCAGTCGAACACGTCTTCTACCCGGGGCTCGCGACGCACCCCGGGCACGAGACGGCGGCTCGCCAGATGCGGAGGTTCGGCGGCATGGTCTCCTTCACGCTTCGCGAAGGCGAGCGAGCAGCCCTCGCGGTCGCCGGCCGGACGGCGCTGTTCACCCTGGCCGAGTCGCTCGGCGCGGTCGAGTCGCTCATCGAGCACCCGCACCGCATGACGCACGCCTCGGTGGCCGGCTCGTCCCTCGCCGTCGATCCGGCGCTGCTCCGGCTGTCCGTCGGGCTCGAGACCGGCGACGACCTCCTCCGCGATCTCCGTCAGGCGCTGGATCCGTTCTCCTGACGGCGTTAGGCGACGACACGACGCGCGTGGCCTTGACCGGCAGCGTCCCCCTCGCGACCAGCTCGGACACGCTGCTCCAGCCTCTGGCCACGACACGAGCACCGGCTCCAGCGGTGTCACCCGTCGCCGCCGGCTCCCGCCCGGCCGTAGCATCGGTCAGAGAGCCCGGAACTCGAGAGGGAGGCCGTGACGCCGCGCACGAAGCTCGAAGGTCCACTCGACCGTGGTGCAGGCCACACGGGTCTTGGCCTGAACGCGGTGCTGGCGACGAGCATGAGCCAGAGCCCGAGCACGGACGCAGCGGCGACGTTCGTGCTGAGCGGGGGCGGCAACCTCGGGGCGCTGCAGGTCGGCATGCTCTACGCGCTCGTCGAGAGCGGCATTCGACCAGGCATGATCGTCGGCACCTCGGTCGGGGCGATCAACGGCGCCTTCCTTGCGAGCCGGTCCGACCTGCACGGGATCCACGAGATTGCACGTCTGTGGTCCTCCCTTCGACGAAGGGACGTGCTCGGCGTCAACGTGGCCACGCTCGTCGGCGGCCTGCTCGGGCGGCGCGGTCATCTCTTCGACTCGGTGTCCATTCGCCTGATCCTCGAGTCGTTCCTCGGTTTTCGCGAGCTCGAGGAGGCACCCATCCCGCTCGCCGTCGTCGCGACGGCGCTCGTCACCGGCGAGCCCGTCGTCCTCGACTCCGGCGACGCGACGACTGCCCTGCTGGCGAGCAGTGCCGTCCGGGGTCTCCTGCCGGCGGTCGAGATCGACGGCCGCCTCCTCGTCGACGGCGCGATCGCCGCGGACATCCCCCTCCTCCAGGCGGTGTCACTCGGGGCACGAAACCTCTACGTGCTGCCGACCGCGCCGTTACAGTTGGCGCGCCTGCTCGCGCAGGCCCCCTGCGACGGCGACCGCTCCGATCGGCCGACGGTCCGCATCCTGCCGCCGCCGGACCTGCACATACCACTTGGCGGCCTCGGCCAGTCGAAGCGCCTGGTCGAGCTCGGCTACGACCAGGCCAAGGCGTGGATCGAGGCGGAGCCGCTGCCGAGCCCGCCCCGCTGCCTGATGAACAACGGGGGTCGCGTCGGGCCGGCAACCGGCCGGCGCACGTCGACGGGGGCGCGAACGCGCCCGTGCCCGAAGGCCGTGCGCCCGTAGCGGAGGCGCCCGGTCCGCGGCTCCGACCGACGCCGATGCGCCTCGTCAGGACCACGGTCTTGAGCAACTCGGCGGTGGGGTCCGTCTAGGGCGCCGGCCTGGCGGCCTGACCGGCGGTTCGCGTCGGCAGCCCGCCGTGTGAGGCGCCCGCAGATCGGCGAGCGGCGAGCCGGTTCAGCTGGCCCGGCGCTTCGTCGTCGTCACGAGATCCCCGTCCCGGATCGTCCGGGCGGGAAGGCAGCTCGGACGTGGCGCTGCTTCCAAGCGCCGAGCGGCTGTAAGCGCCTGCCCCCGGCCCGGATCCGAGCGGGCGCGGGTCGCGCTCAGGGCAGCAGGACGATCTTCCCCCGGGTGTGGCCCGTCTCGAGCTGCTCGTACGCGGCTCGGACCTCGCTCAACGGGTACGTCCCGGCGATCGGGACCTCGAGGCGACCATCCGCGATGAGCGCCGCCAGCTCCGCGAGGACGCCGCGCGTCGGCCGCCGCAGCGTTGCCCTCGGCCTTCACCCCGTGACGCGCCACCGCGCCGAAGTCGACGATCGTGTCGATGCGAGCCGGCTCGACGCCGAGGTCGAGCGCGAGTTGTACGTAGTCCGCGCCGAAGGTGTCGATTAAGGCCTCGACGCGATCCGTCACCGAGCGGATCCGGTCGGCGACGCCGGCGCCGTAGGTGACCGGCACGACGCCGTGGTCGCTCAGCCACGCATGGTTCGCCTCGCTCGCGAGTCCGACCACTACGGCGCCGGCGAGCCTGGCCAGCTGGACGGCGAGCGAACCGACGCCGCCAGCGGCACCGGAGACGACCACCGTGTCCGCATCGCGTAAGGACACGGCCCGGACCGCTGCGTACGCGGTCACCCCTGCGACGAACAGCGACCCCGCGGCCTCCCACGAGACGTTCGCCGGCTTCTCGGTCAGGTTGGCCGCCTCGACGACGACGTACTCGGCCTGGCTGGCCCGCTGGTCCGTGAACCCGAGCACCTCGGCGCCAGCGGCGAGGCCGTCGACGCCCGGCCCGACCTCCTCGACGACGCCCGCCAGGTCGCTCCCCTGGCCAGAGGGGAACGTCGCCGGCCACCGCTCGTGCAGCAGTCCCTGGCGGATCTTCGCCTCACCAGGGTTGATGCCCGCGGCCTTCACCGCGACCAGCACCTCGCCCGGACCGGGCACCGGGCGTTCCACCTCCACGACCCGTAGGACGTCGATTCCTCCGTACTCGTCGAACCGCACTGCCTTCGGCATCGGCACAGCCCCTCTCTCGTGGTCGGTCGGTTGTGCCAACCAGGAGAGGCGCTCCGTTATGCCGCCGAGCGTCGCCGGGGAGCGCCAGGATCCACCGTCGTCGTCCGCACCGTCCACGCGCGCGCCCCGAGCGCGACCCGTAACCGGCCCGGTGCGCGAAGCAGGCCCACGGCTGACGGCCTGCGCGCGAAGCCCCGGAGGGACCGCCCAGTCAGGGCGGGGCGCGTCCTCCGCTCCGGTGCGCCGAGCCGGGGCGTCGGGCTCAGTACCTTCGGATGAGGCTCGGCCCGGGGCCGTCAGGCGCGTAGCGCCTCGCCACGTCCTCTCGGATCTCGTGGCCGAGACCCGGACGTCCCGAGGGCACGATGTAGCCGTCGCGCCACTCGATCGGCGGATCGGCCATCTCCTCGTAGATGCCGTCGAAGCGCTCGACGCCCTCCATGATCAGGAAGTTCTGGCAGCACGTCGAGATCTGGATCGACGCCGCGGTGATCATGGGTCCGCCGTAGACGTGAGGGGCGATCTGGAGGTAGTGGGCCTCGGCCATCGCCGCGATCTTCCTCGCCTCGAGGATGCCGCCCACCATCCCGACGTCGAAGTTGAAGATCGCTGCGGCGTCGTTCGCGATCAGGCGTGCGAAGTCGTACTTCGAGGTCAGCCGCTCCCCCGTCGTTATCGGGATGCTCGTCGCCCGTGCGACCTTCCCGAGCTCGTGCATGTTCTCCGGCGGGAGCGGCTCTTCGAACCAGAGCGGGTCGAACTGCTCCACCCGCTTCGCGAATCGGATGGCGCCGGCCGCGGTCATCTGGCCGTGGGTCCCGATCAGGATGTCGCACTCGTTGCCGACCTCCTGGCGGATCGCTCCGATCACCGCCTCGGCGGTGTCGAGCGCGCCGAGCGAGAACTCGAGCGGCACGGTCTGGCCGAGGCTCTGGTCCTCCGACACCGCCAGTCCGAACGGGTCGATCTTTACCGCCGTGAAGCCCTGATCGACGTACTCCCGGGCTCGGGCCGCGGCGAGCTCGGGGTTGCGCCAGAGCTCCCGGCTGGCCGACACGATGTCGCCACCGGTGCTGGTCGAGAAGAGATAGGTGTACGTGCGGACCCGATCGCGCACCATCCCGCCGAGCAGTCGGTAGACGGGCTGGCCGACGTCCTTGCCGACGATGTCCCAGCAGGCCATCTCGAGGGCGCTCAAGATCGCGAGCTTCGTCTGCTCGGGGTAGTGGGCGTAGCCGGCGCGCCCGTAGATGCGGTCGAAGAGCTCCTCGGACTGGTACGGGTCGTGGCCGATGAGTGCCTGCTCGACGAGGTCTTCGATCATGCTGACGACGACGGGCCAGCGGAAGGGATGGGACATCAGCATCATCTCGCCGTAGCCGGGGATGTCGGCGTCGGTGTCCAGCCGCAGCATCATCCAGTGGCGACCGCCGCGGTACGGCGGCGGCAGGGCCACGGGGAACGTCTCCACTCCGGTCACCTTCATCCCAGCCTCACCTTCGTCTCGCCGATCACGGTCACCGCACCGAAGCCCCACGACTCGATCCCGCCCCGACACCGGCGCCGCAGGTCCCACCTGTGCGCGCCCACGAGGGATCCCGACGGCGGTGCCGGGTCCACTCGGACGCCGGGCAGGTCCTGCAGCCGGGAGCTCCCGCCAACCCGGTCTCCGGCGATCGTGCCTCGAGGAACCCTACGGCCGGTCGCAAGGTCAGGGAAGGCGATCCCCGGCCGGACGAGGAGCCGCTCGTCGGCGAAGCGCGCCCGGTCGTACTCGAAGGTCGCCCGGCGGCCGACCGCCCGGGTCGTCTCGACCACTAGGAGCTGTTCCGAAAGCGGCAGGTCGTCGACGATGCGGGGGCTCCAACCGCTACGGCGGGGAAGCTCGCCGCCCGGAACGCTGGGCGAGTGCCCGCGTTCGGTCTCCCGTGACCTGCACACTGACCGCCTCGCCGTTCCACGCTCCGCGCCCCGACTCCGCTCGCCGCGGCGCCGCGACCCGGCGCGGGCCGTCGGTCGTGCGCGATACGCGAGACTGCCGAACGGGCGCGTCGCAGATCGGAGGCGAAGGTGATCAAGTCCAGAGGACCGAAGAGCACGGCGACCGTCACCTTCACCCTCGATCCTCGTGTACGCGCCCAGACAGCTGCCGTGTGCGGCGAGTGGGACGGCTGGTCGAAGGACGCGAACGTCATGCACCGCGATGCCGACGGCGGATTCAGCCTGACGGTCTACCTCGAACCGGGACGTATGTACCGGTTCCGGTACCTCCTCGACGGTGAGCGCTGGGAGAACGACTGGGCTGCCGACGCTTATGTCGCCAACGACTTCGGCGAGGATGACTCGGTCGTCGACCTCACCGATCTCACCGGCGAGGTCCACCGAGCCAAGCAGCGAACCGCCGCGAAGAAGGCTCCGGCCGCCAAGGCGGTGTCGGCGGAAACGACCGGGAAGATCGCGCCCACCTCGAAGAAGCCCGGGAAGAAGAAGAAGTAGCGCTCGCGGCGAGGTCTCGCCCCACGAGCTCGACGCCGCGGCGCCGACGCGGAGCCCGATATGACCGCCGAGCGTGCCGGCGCCGCCAACTGTTCGCACTTGAGGTCGGCACGCGCGTCAGCTCTCGGTCACGCGCGATGCCGAAGAGCCCGAGCCCGTCCGCAGACGGGCAGATCAGGTGCCTCACGCCCGCGGACTCTGCGACGAAGGAGGAGAAGCCCTGGTGGGTGCTGATGTCGTCGACGAGCATCAGGCCGCCGGGTACCAGGGCCGGGGCCACCCGGTCCAGCTCGTAGCGCGTGTTGCGGCCGGTGTGCAGGCTGTCGTGGATGAACACCCCGACGCGGCCGGTCGAGCGCAGGACCGAGCCCAGGCGCCGCCGACTCGAGCCGGTCACGTACGTCCAGCGGACGCGAAGGTCCGCAGGGACGGCGGCACCGGTCTGGGCGTGCAGGCTCTTGTCGAACGGGTGGGGGAGGTCGATGCTCCAGAGGTGGCCACGGCCGCACCTCGCCAGCGCTTCGAGCACGAAGCGCGTCGTCACGCCGCGCGCCACCCCGGTCTCCAGGACGACGTCTGGCCGGAGATGGATGACCGCGGCAAAGGCATGCTCTGGCGAACGCCGAGTCGCCGTCGCTGTACCCCCGGTAGGTGTGCCGCCCGAACGCCAGGCGCTGGCCAGAGAGGTCGTCCGTGGCCGCGGTCCAGATCTCCGCCGCGAGTGGGCTGACGGGGCAAGGCCACGGCGCGCCGAGGAGACCGTGCAGGTGTTCCTCCCACGACGGGTCGACGTCGAGGTCGGGCGCGACATCGTGGCGCATGCTCAGGTGCTCCGGAACGTAGAGCAGTGCCTCCGCGGGGTTCGCGAGCAGGCCGCGGAGGAACAGGCGAACCTGCTGGCCAATCCCGGCGGCTGCGACCTCGGGCTCCTGCACGAGTCAACGCTACCCACCCCGCGATCGTCCCCGCTCGCTGCATTGCACTCGTGTGCGACATCGTGATGACGCACGGAGCAGCCGGAGATGAACGGTCGTCCGCTCGATCGCGAACATGGCCGTGCCGGTCCACCTAGGCACTCGACCAACAGCACTCGCCGCCAGAACCGCTTGGCCCGGCTGCCCTGGACTGGGGCGCCGCACAGATGTTCGGAACCGGAGCCCAGTCCCGGGACATTTCCCCGACGAATGCCAAGCGCCAGGCGGCTACGGGCACGCGATCGCCCACCGCGACGATGCCGGGGCAGGGGGCAGCTTTCCGCACGCGCCTATTCTGCGACGCGCCGTCCCACCCGAAAGGAGCCTGACGTGACCGGCGAGACCGAAAAGGCTGTCGGCATCGGCACCTACATCAGCTCGAGCGGCGAGTTCGAGCGCGACCAGAACTACATCACCACCCGCATCACCGCGGACGGTCGCGAGGGGTATCCCGTGGAGCCCGGGCGGTACCGGCTGGTCGTCAGCCGCGCCTGTCCCTGGGCCCACCGGGCCGTCATCGTCCGGCGGCTGCTTGGTTTGGAGGAGGTCATCTCCATGGCGATCGCCGGACCGACGCATGACGCCCGCAGCTGGACGTTCGACCTCGATCCCGGAGGGCGCGACCCGGTCCTCGGCATCGAACGGCTGCAGGAGGCGTACTTCGCGCGCTTCCCCGGCTACGAACGGGGCATCACGGTCCCCGCCATCGTCGACGTCACGAGCGGCCAGGTCGTCACCAACGACTACGCCCAGATCACGCTCGACCTGTCCACCGAGTGGCGGGCCTTCCATCGACAAGGCGCCCCCGACCTCTATCCCGAGGACCGCCGCGACGAGATCGACGAGGTCGCCAAGGTCGTGTTCACCGACGTCAACGACGGCGTCTACCAGTGCGGCTTCGCCGGCACCCAGGATGCGTACGAGGCCGCCTACCACCGCCTGTTCGAACGCCTCGACTGGCTGTCCGCCAGGCTGGAGCGCCAGCGCTACCTGGTCGGCGACACGATCACCGAGGCCGACATCCGCCTGTTCACCACGCTCGCCCGCTTCGACGCCGTCTATCACGGCCACTTCAAGTGCAACCGCACCAAGCTCTCCGAGCTGCCGGTGCTCTGGGCCTACGCCCGTGACCTCTTCCAGACGCCGGGCTTCGGTGACACGGTCGACTTCGACCACATCAAGCGCCACTACTACCTGGTGCATCGCGACATCAACCCGTCGGGAATCGTGCCTGCCGGTCCGGAACTCTCGGGGTGGCTCGTTCCCCACGGCCGGGAGGCCCTCGGAGGTCGCCCGTTCGGCGACGGCACGCCTCCCGGGCCACCTTCGCGGGCAGAAGCCGTGCCCGCCGGACACACGCCGCTCAGGCCCTGAGGTCAGCCCCTCCGCTTGCCACGCGGCCGGGCTGGCCACCGCAACTGCGGCGTTCGAGCCTCTGGTGGAGCCCTTGAGCCTGGAGCTGTCCGGCGGAGAGCAACCTGTCCTCACCCGCCGGGTGGAAGCCGCACGAACCGAGGTCGGACAGCGGTGTGCCCTACGGGCGGAGCAGGACGAGGCGGTGCTGCGCCTCGAGCGCCTCGTGACCGTGCTCGGCCACCGTGCTTGGTCACCGTGCTTGTGAACTGACTCCCGACGAGATGTCGGCAGAGGCGGCCGGCCAGGAGCACCGGACGTTGGGAGCGGCCAGAACGTGTGGAGCGGGCGTGCCACTCCCGATCCTCGGCCGCTCCCGAGCGCAGCCCTAACACTTGGATAGCTTTTCGCACATCTGGCGCTCAGAAATCCCCGGCACCATTAGTCGGTGACCGAGCCCCAACGGAACGTGCTGGTGACGGCGACGGCGGCAGACGGTCAGAGCGAGCCGCGCCCCCGGGCGGCCCGGAAGGGCCGTGACCTGCGACGACTGGCACGCTACGGGTTCACCTCCGTCCTTGCGTTCGGCGTCAGCGAGGTGGTGCTGCTCGTGCTCGGCGCGGCCACCCACCTCGGGGCGACGACCGAGGCGCTGATCGCCAACTTGGTCGGGGTCCTCCCGTCGTACGGCCTCAGCCGCTACTGGATCTGGAGCGAGGCGGATCGACGCAGGCCCGTCGGTCAGGCGAGCCGCTACTGGCTGACCTCCGTCGCGAGCATGGTGATCTCGAGCTTCGCCACCGGCTTCGCGGCCCATCACGCCCCGCGGGGCCACAACCTGCACCTGGTGGTCCTCGGCGGCGCGTACTTCCTCATCAGTGTGGTCCTGTGGGTGGCGAAGTACGTCGCCTACCAGACCGTCGTGTTCCGGACGCCGGCCATCGGCCAGGCCGAACCCACGGTCGCGGGCCAGGCGGTCGCCGCCCCCGTCCCGGTCGAGGTGATGGCGCCGGTGCACGACGCCCCCATGCCGAAGTCGGGCGCCGCGCGGATCGGTCAGGGTGCGCCGAGCGTCATCTCGTAGCGGGAGCGTCTAGGAGGTCCACGCGGACGCCGCTCGGCGCCGGAGAGGGCACTGTCGACCCCGACCCCGACCCCGACCCCGACCCCGACGGGCCTCGCCCGGCGCCGCGAGCCGGGAACGCCGAGATGGTTCGACGGACGAACCATCTCGCTATTCTGTGGGAGTGCCCGCCGCGACCGAGCCGCCGTCGACGTCGAACCCTGCGCACCCGGCGTCGATCGACGCGGCGCGCGGCGTCGAGGCGGTCCGGGCGCTGGCCCGAGCCTCACGCCTCCTCGAGCGCGCCTCCGACGAGCTCAACCTGGCCCAGTACCGTGTGCTCGCCGCCGTCGCCTCGGGCGCCGAGCGCTCGTCGCGGATCGCCACGAGGTTGGCGATCGGCAAGCCGACGGTGAGCGCCATGGTGGAGTCCCTCCGCCAGCGTGGCCTGCTCGCGGCACGGGGGTGGAAGGCGACCAACGGGTCGCCGCCCTGCACCTGACCCCAGACGGTGAGGCGGCGCTCGAGCGCGTCGAGGCGGCGATGATCCGGCGGCTCGGCGACGTGTGCGACCGGACGCCCGATCGCGAGCAGCTTCTCGAGTCGCTCGTGTGGATGGGCGCCGCAATCGACGAGCTGGCGGCCGAGCGCCACGCCCAGGGCGGCCGATGAGCGCCGAGGAGGAGACGCCGAAGGCGAAGGCGGGATGGGTCCGGCGGCTGTGGGGCTACATGCTCAGGCACCGGCGAGACGTGCTCCTATCCCTCGGCGCGGCGGTGCTCGGCAGCGCCTGCCAGGCGGTGGTGCCGATGATCGAGCGCCAGATCGTCGACGGGGTCATCCTGGCGCACACCTCGCCGCTGTGGCCGTGGCTGGTGCTGCTGATCGCCCTGGCAGTGGCGGCGCTCGGGTTCGCGTACATCCGGCGCTACCGGGGCGGCCGGGTGGCGCTCGCCGTGCAGTACGACCTGCGGAACGCCATGCACGACCACCTGCAGTCGATGGACTTCGACAACCTCGACCGGATGCCCACCGGTCAGCTCGTCGCCCGGGCCAACTCCGACTCGACGCTGGTCCAGGGGTTACTCAGCTTCTTCCCGATCATGAGCGGCAACGTGCTCCTGATGCTGCTCTCGCTCGGCGTCATGATCTACCTGTCGCCGCTGCTGGCCATCGTGAGCCTCACCGTGGCCCCGGCGCTCCTGATCATCTCGTACCGCATGAGGTGGCGGATCTTCCCGGCGACCTGGGACGGCCAGCAGCGCGAGGGCGACGTGGCCCAGGTCGTCGACGAGGACGTGAACGGCGTGCGCGTCGTGAAGGCCTTCGGCCAGGAGCATCGCGAACTGGACCGCGTCGTCGACGTGTCCCGGACGCTCTACGGCTCCCAGATGCGGGCCGTCCGGCTTCAGTCGCGCTACCAGCCCCTGCTCGAGGCCGTGCCCGCCCTCGGTCAGGTGGCGCTCCTCGCCCTCGGCGGCTGGCTCGCCCTCCATCACGAGATCACCCTCGGGACCTTCCTGGCGTTCTCGACCTACCTCACCCAGCTGATGGCCCCGGCCCGCCAGCTCGCAGGTGTCCTCACGATCGGTCAGCAGGCCCGGGCCGGGGTCGAGCGCATCTTCCAGCTCCTCGATCTCCGGCCCGCCATCGCCGACGCGCCGGATGCCGAAGACCTCCCCAAGCTCGCCGGCGAGGTCGTCTTCTCCGACGTGCACTTCGCGTACGGCAAGGGACATCCGGTCCTCCAGGGCTTCGACCTGCGCATCGCCCCCGGCGAGCGCGTGGCCATCGTCGGCCCGAGCGGCAGCGGCAAGTCGACCGCCGCGATGCTCGTCTCGCGCTTCTACGATCCCGACCGCGGCGCGGTCCTGGTCGACGGCCACGACGTGCGCGACGTGACGCTGCGCTCGCTGCGCCGCCAGGTCGGTGTGGTGTTCGAGGAGAGCTTCCTCTTCTCCGACACCGTGCGCGCCAACATCGCCTACGGGCGGCCCGAGGCGACCGACGCCGAGGTCGAGGCTGCGGCTCGGGCCGCCGAGGCGCACGAGTTCATCGAGCGCCTCCCCCGCGGCTACGACACCGTCGTCGGCGAGCGGGGCCTGACCCTCTCGGGCGGGCAGCGCCAGCGCATCGCCCTGGCCCGCGCCATCCTCTACGACCCGCGCATCCTGATCCTCGACGACGCCACGAGCGCCGTCGACGCCAGGATCGAGGAGTCCATCCACGACGCATTGCGGGGGATCCTGGCCGACCGGACGACCCTGCTGATCGCCCATCGCCGCTCGACGCTCCACCTGGCCGACCGGATCGTCGTCCTGGAGCGCGGACGGGTGGTCGAGCAAGGCACCCACGACGAGCTGCTGGCGCGCAGCGCCATCTACCGGACCCTGCTCTCCGGACTCGAGGAGGAGCAGGCCGAGCAGATCGGCGACCGGATCGAGGCGCTCGCCGAGCATCGCGGCGCTCGCCGGGCAGGACGGCACCACGGAGTCGGCATGGAACCGGGACACCCAGGCCGGCATCGCCGGCCGGTTCGCCAGCCGCTCCATCGGCGCGCCGAGCATCGGACCCGGGCTCGGCGGAGGCGGCGGAGGGTGGCGCCTCAACCTTGCTCCGACCCCTGAGCTCCTCGCCCGAGTGGCAGCCCTGCGGCCCGTCCGCGACTTCCCCACCGTCGACGTCGCCAAGGAGTCCCGACACGACCGGGGCTTCAACCTCGGACGCCTGCTGAAGGAGTTCCGCAAGCCGCTGCTCGATCGGGCTGGTCCTGGTGATCCTCGACGCGTCTGGCGTCGCTGTCGGGCCCGATCCTGGTGAAGACCGGTATCGACAGCGGCGTGTCGAAGGGCTCCCTGGCCGTGCTGTTCGCGGCGTCGGCCGTCTACCTGGTCATCACCCTGGCCGACCTGATCGACGAGATCGGCGAGACCTTCGTCACCGGCCGGGCCGCCCAACGGATCATGCTGTCGCTGCGGATCCGGATCTGGGCACAGCTGCAGCGGCTTTCGCTCGACTACTACGAGCGGGAGATGGCTGGTCGGATCATGACCCGCATGACCACCGACGTCGACCAGTTCGAGTCGCTGATCGAGAACGGTCTCCTCTCCGCGCTGGTCTCGATCGTCACCTTCGTCGGCGTCGGGGCCGCGCTGGTGCTGATCAACCCCGAGCTCGGCCTGTGCACGCTCTCGATCGTGGTCGCCGCTGGCGGTCGCCACGGTGATCTTCCGCCGCAAGGCGGCGCGCCTCGTACGACCTCGCGCGCGAACGGATCGCCATCGTCAACGCCGACTTCCAGGAGAGCCTGTCGGGCGTGCGCGAGGCGCAGGCCTTCGTCCACGAGCGCGAGACCAAGCAGCGCTTCCACCGTCTAGGCCATGACTACCTGGAGTCCCGGCTCGCCGCCCAGCGCCTGGTCGCCACCTACTTCCCCTTCGTCCAGTTCCTCTCCGTCGGGAGCCGACGCCATCGTGCTCGGCGTCGGCGCCGGACTGATCGCCACCGGCCACCTCGCCTCGGGAGCGCTGATCGCGTTCATCCTCTACATCGACCTGTTCTTCTCCCCGATCCAGCAGCTGTCGCAGGTCTTCGACTCCTGGCAGCAGACGCGGGTCTCGGTCGGTCGCATCTCCGAGCTGATGCAGCTCGAGTCGCGAACACCGGAGGCCGACGGCGCCATGGAGCCCGGACGTCTGAGCGGCGAGATCGAGCTCGACAACGTCCGCTTCTCCTATCCCACGGTCGTGAGCAGGCCGGGCCTGGACGGCGCCCGCGTGGCCGAACGGCGCGGCCCGGCCGATCCCCGCAACATGCAGGCGACCGACGCTCTGCACACCAAGCCTCCCGAGGCGCTGCGCGGCATCGACCTGCTGATCGAGCCCGGAGAGACGGTGGCGCTCGTCGGCGAGACCGGCGCGGGCAAGTCGACGGTCGTGAAGCTGCTGGCCCGCTTCTACGATCCCGACGAGGGGAGCGTGCGCGTCGATGGTCACGATCTGCGGGCGCTCGACCTCCGGTCGTTCCGCCGCCAGCTCGGCTACGTGCCGCAGGAGGCGTTCCTGTTCTCCGGGACGATCCGGGACAACATCGCCTACGGGCGGCCCGAGTCGGCCGACGCGGAGGTCGAGGCGGCGGCCCGTGCCGTCGGCGCGCACGACTTCATCGCCGAGCTGCCCGGTGGGTACCTGCACGAGCTGTCCGAGCGGGGCAGGTCACTCTCGGCGGGTCAGCGCCAGCTGATCGCGCTGGCCCGCGCCGAGCTCGTCGACCCCGCGGTCCTGCTGCTCGACGAAGCCACGTCCAACCTCGACCTGGCGACCGAGGCCCGGGTGGCCGCGGCCATGCAACAGGTCTCCCGCGGACGGACGACGGTCGTCATCGCCCACCGGCTCCAGACGGCCCGGGCGGCCGACCGGATCGTCGTCCTGCACGGGGGCCGGATCGCCGAGGTGGGCACGCACGAGGACCTGCTGGCGCGAGGTGGCCGGTACGCGTCGATGTGGGAGGCGTTCGAAATGGTCGGCCAGCGAGCGTCGACGGTGGCCTGATCCCGCTTCGGCTCCTCGTCGGAGCTTCTCCAACGCGCATGGTCTTGAGGAGCTCGATGATCTGCCGGCCTATCGGCGCTCGTTCGTCCGCTTCGGCGCGTAAACAGCGGGCCGATCACCGACCTGCCAACGTGCGCACGATGCCGACCCTCGCGTCTCGCCGAGGATCAACGGCATGGGGCACCAGCTCGGTCGCCGGTGACCTCGCCGTCAACCAGGTCCAGGCAACGTCCACCGAGATCCGTGGCGTGACGCTGGGCAATCGGCTGGCGGGAGACAACGACGGCTCACTTCCGCTCACGCCGCCGACAAGCGCGCCGAGTAGATCGAGTATCCGTCGATGTGACGGGCGACGGCCGTGGCCGTGACCGTGGCGGCCATCATCGGGACCATGACATCAAAGCCGCTGTGGGTGAGCTCAAGGACGAGCGCGAGAGCGGTGAGCGGTGCCTGCATCGACGCTCCGAGCATGGCGACCGCCCCCACCATCGCAAATGCGCCGGCTGGCGACCCCGGCCATGCGAGCGACCATGCCGAGCCGAGGAGTCCGCCGAGCACTGCGCCCGTGCTCAAGGTGGGCGTGACCAGACCACCGGACGCTCCGCTCCCGAGGCAGAGCGCGGTGACGAGCGGCTTCAGGATGAACAGCGCGAAGAGCAGCGCGAACCCCCCTTCGCCGAGGAAGGCTGAGTGCGCCATGTCCTTCCCATTGCCGAACAGCTGCGGGTATTCGATGCCAATGAGTCCGAGCATGAACAGCGCGAGCGGGAGGGAGACGAGGATGCGGCCGCCCGTCACACGGTGGTGCGAGACCCAGCCGATGAGCCGGATATAGCCCGAACAGACGAGGCCGATGACCGGGCCGACGAGTAGCGCCCAGACGAGGATCGACGTCGTGAAGTGGTAGCTCGGGATGTCGAGGTAGGTTGCGCGGTCCGGAAGGTAGAGCCAAGCGGTCGCGGTCGCGATCCATGAGCAGGCGATCGCCGGCAGGATCACGGGCAGTGCGAGGCTCCCGCAGAGGATCTCGGCGGTGAACAGCGCGCCGGCGAGCGGCACGTTGTAGACCGCGGCGAGGCCCGCTCCCCGCCGCAGGCGACGAGGAGCCGACGCTGCGCCGGCGAGAGCCGGGCCCAGCTCGCGAGCACGCTTCCCGATGCACCGCCCATGAGCTTCGGAGCCGCCTCACGTCCGATGGAGGCGCCCATGCCGATGACGACCTCCGAGATCACCGAGGTCAACAGGCTCCGGCGGAACGAGAGGCGTCCGTCGCCGCTCCACACCGCGTCGTCGATCTCGGATCGTTCGCCTTTCATGAAGTGGCGCACGAGATACCACGCGACGCCGCCGAAGGCCCCGGCGATGACCAGCGACAGCACGCGGCGCGTCTTGGAGGCGTGCTCCACCGCTGCCTGCAGGCTGCCCGTGTGGTAGGCGAAGGCGAGGTGCTGCATCCCGAACAGGATCACCATGAGCAGATCGCCGAACAGCCCTGTCACGACGCCGGTGAGGACGACCACGACCCAGAACGTGGGCGTGAGCGCCGCCTCGCCGTCTCCGGTGACGTTCGGCTGCTCCGTCGCGCCTCGCCCGGACGGGATCCGCCGTTTGATCAGGGGCGGTGGGACGCGCACGCGTTCGCTGACAACCTCGTCCCGGCGCTGACGGCGACGCCGCGGTGACCTGTCCGTCACTGGCTTGGCCCCGTCCCCAGCACACCGCCGCAGCGGAACGAACCGCCGGTGAACATCCCCGCGAGTGCATCCCCGTCGCTCACGAGGTCGGCGACGCCACCGTCGGGGTGGTCCGGTGTGGCGACGATGCGGATGCGGAGACGCCCTGCGGCGAGCCCCTCCGCGTCAGCGACGCTGCGCCGATCGAACGCGACGACCCCGGCGGCGGCGACGTCGCGAGCACCGGTGCGCTCGGCGAGGACCAGACCCCGAGCGACGTGATCGTCGTGGAGCTGGGTCCCAAGGACGAGCAGGCGCTCGAGACCGAGCTTCGCGAGCAGGGACTCGATCCTGTCGATGTCGGGCCGTGGCTCAACGACAGCGGCGTAGCACTCGTCGTGGGCGATGTGGCTGCGATCGCCGAGCTCCTTTTCGTCGATGGTCTCGACGCTGACCACGCTCGCCTCCTCTCGCTCGAGCGCATCGTACCAATGTTGGTACGATTGTGACCGCAGCCCCATCTCCGAGGCAGCGCTCGAGATCGAGGAACCATGCAGAGCACACTCCGCCAACCGATCACCTCGCTCGAACGCGACAGTCCGGTACCGCTATGGGCCCAGCTGCGAGACGACCTCCGGCGGCGCGCAGCCGCCGGAGAGTTCGAGGGCGCGTTCCCGAGCGAGATGGCCCTCGTCGAGCAGTACTCGGTCAGCCGGAACACGGTCCGTGACGCGCTCCGTCGGCTACGAGCGGACGGCATCGTCGTCGCCGGACGCGGCCGGCGGCCTCGCCTCGGAACAGAGGTGGAGATCGCGCAGCCGCTCGGGGCGCTCTACAGCTTGTACGACTCGGTCGAGGCCGCCGGTCTCGAGCAGCGGAGCGTCGTGCGGGCGCTCGACCTGCGCTGCGATGTCGAGGCAGCACGGCACCTCGCGCTTGCCGATTCGGCGTCACTGCTCTACCTCGAGCGCCTGCGCCTGGCGGGCGGCGAGCCCCTTGCCATAGACCGGGCCTGGTTCCCCGCGGCACTCGCCGAGCCGCTCCTCGGGGCCGACTTCACCCACACCGGCTTCTACGACGAACTTGCCAGCCGCACGGGCATCTACCTCACCGGCGGTCACGAGCACTTCCATGCCGTCGTGCCGAGCCGGGCCGAGCGAGCACTGCTCCGACTCGGCGCAGGGGCCGCGGCGTTCGCGATCGATCGGCTCGGAGTGGTCCGCGGCCTCCCGGTCGAGTGGCGTCACACGCTGGTCCGCGGCGACCGCTTCAGCGTCGTCGCAGAGTTCTCTGCAGGTGCGGGGTACCGCCTCGACATCAGCGCGCCGTCATCGCGTTAGCGGACGGGGCGGCACTCGTGGTCGGGGGGCCTGGGCCGACCACCTTCGCTGCTGGCGGTCTCCGGCTGTCACACGTCGTGTCCGGGAGCACGCCGCTAGCTTGAGAACACGAGCGCGCCACCGGTGAAGATAGCCGGCATCATCCGTCGACGCTCCTAGCCCCACAATCGGCAACGCTCGCTTCGTTGGCCTCGCGCGGCCCGCGGATCGGCGCCATCGGATGCCGATCGGTGGGTGGTAGCGGGATGCTCGGCAGGGATGCCGCGGGGAGTCCGCTTACTGCCAGCCATGAGGACGTTGGCGGAGCTCAAGCCGACGAACCGAATGGCCAGGGCGTCCCGCAGAACTCCTGCCCGCGAGGAATAGCGCTCCACCGGCGGCGACCCGCGCGATCCGTCCTGTACCTGTTCCCATGAAGTGCACGAGTCGCATCAGAGGTCCCGCTTTGGTCGCCCGGTCTCTCGACTGATCCCTCTATGGGTATCTATCCGTCACCAATGGCGCAAGACATTCCGTTCTCGGCACGGCTATCGCGGGCGGCTGTCTCGTGCCTGACCAGCGAGCCGGCTCCACACCGTCCACTGCTTGGCTGCCGGCTTCTCGCTGGCGCACCGACACCGCTCGGTGGGCGGCACATGACCGAGCACCTGCTCGACGTGGGCGCCGCATCCTCTCCACGACGGCCGGCCGCACTTCCTGCACACCACGGCTCTACACATACCCCATAGGGTATCATTCACATCGCGGGCGGCAAGAGCGGCACACGAGCACCTGGCCGACATTCACAGCGCGAGCGCCGAGCGGACTGCCGTGTACGTCGCGACCACGACGAGCAGGGCGACGAACCAGCGCACGAGCACCGCCGCGTCGAGCCGCCCGGCGACTCGAAAGCCCACTACAGCCCCGGCGAGCGCGGCGATGGTGAAGGGGAGAGCAACCGACCAGTCGATGCCGACCGCGCCGACACGTGCCGCGAGAGCGACGGCGGAGTTCACCGCGATCACGAGCAGCGACGTGCCGACGGCGACCGGCATTTCGAGCCCGAGCACGAGGACGAGCGCCGGCACGATGACGAAGCCGCCGCCCACTCCGAACAGCCCGGTCAGAAAGCCGACGCCCGTACCGGCCGCTGCGACCTTCGCTGCCAGCGCGAGGTCGGGTCGCCTCGACACCGACGTGCCGACCACGTCGCGGTCGCTGGGTGCGCCGGCCTCGGTGGACACACTCGCCGTCCTCACTCGCCGGCCACCGCTCCACATGCGCCAAGCGGCGAGGTACATGAGGCCGGAGAAGCCGAGGAGGAGCACGTCGGGGTCGACGAGGCGGTTCAGTTGGGTGCCGAGGAGCGACCCGCCGACGCCCACTGCGCCGAATAGCAGCCCCGCGCGGACGCGAACGTGCCCGGCGCGCCAGTGCGCCACCATGCCCGCGAGAGCTGAGGCGCCGACGACGAGCAGCGAGCTCGAGGTGGCCGACTTCGCCCCCTGACCTGCGACGTAGACAAGCGCCGGCACGGCGAGGATCGAGCCTCCGCCGCCGAGCGCGCCGAGCGAGACCCCGATGAGAAAGCCCAGCGGCGAGGCGATCAGCGCTCTCATGCGGCCTGAGCCCCTTCCCGTCTGGAACGGATACCCATGGGGGTATAGTATCGTTCGAAACCGGCTCACCGGGTGCGGCAGCGCCGGCTCCGACCGCAGAGACCGAGGAGACACCCAATGTACCGAGACTTGTCCGCCGAAGAGCTCGCCGCACGCCTCGGAACGAACGACGTGCCGCTCGTGCTCGATGTCCGAGAGCGCGACGAGTTCGCCACATGGTCGATCCCCGGTGCGCTGAACATCCCCATCGGCGAACTCGAGGCGAAGATCGGCGAACTCCCGCACGGACGCGAGGTCGTGACGGTATGTGCCTCGGGCAACCGGTCGTCCGCGGCCGCGGCCGCACTGGCACGCGCCGGCTGGCACGTGGCAAACCTCGCCGGGGGCATGCCGGCATGGGGCGCCGTCTACGACTCGGTGACACTCGAGCTCGCTGGGGTGACGGTCGTCCAGGTCCGCCGGCGGGGCAAGGGCTGCCTCTCCTACCTCATTGGCGCAGATGGCGAGGCCTTCGTCATCGATCCGTCGCTCGCGCTCGACCTCTACCGCGAGCTCGCCGCCGAGCACGAATGGCGCATCGCCCGGGTGTTCGACACGCACCTGCATGCGGACCACGTGAGCGGTGCCCGTGCACTCGCGGAGGCGGTGGGAGCGTCACTGCATCTCAACCCGGCCGACGACTTCGCCTTCGCCTACGAACGACTTGCTGACGGCGACCGTTTCGAGCTGTCGGGTGGGGAGCATTTCGGGGTCGCCGCGCTGCACACGCCGGGCCACACCCGGGGCTCGACGGTGTACTTCGTCGCCGATCGGGCGGTGCTCACCGGCGACACGCTCTTGGTCGACGGCGTTGGGCGCCCCGACCTCGCCGAGCGGGCGGTGGAGTTCGCTCGCAACCTCTACCACTCCCTCAAGGAGAAGGTGCTCGTGCTGCCCGAGGACGCGCTCGTGCTGCCAGCGCACTACGGCGACGCCGTCGTAGTCCGGCCGGACGAGCCCGTCGGAGCGCGCCTCGCTACGCTGCGGAGCCAGCTCGCTCCGCTGTCGCTGCCCGAGGAGGAATTCGTCGCCTGGGCGACCGAGCGCTCGACACCGCGGCCCCCGAACTACGCCGCGATCATCCGGGCGAACGCCGCAGGCTCCGAGCTGCCGCCGTCGGTGCTGAGCAGGCTCGAGCTCGGCCCGAACCGCTGCTCGGCATGAGCTGCATCGCGAGCTGGATCGATAACGGGGAAGAACTGAAGAGCATGGAGAGGATTGGCGATGGAGCTGCCTGACGAGGTGGTAGAGGATGCGCGCAGACGGCTGCATCGCGTGGCCGGGCAGGTGGAGGCGGTCGAGCGGATGCTCGTCGACAAGCGCGAGTGCCGCGAGGTCGTGACCCAGATCTCGGCGGCGACCAAGGCGCTCGAGCAGGTCGGCTTCAAGATCCTCGCCGCCGGGCTCACCTACTGCGTCGAGCACCCGGAGCAGGCCGCCGCGGAGGGCTACCCGCTCGAGGAGGTACAGCGCATGTTCATGAAGTTGGCGTAGGAGGGCCAGATGGACGCGATCGACACCACCGTCGCGCTGCCGATGGACGAGGCGGAGGTCGCGGTGCGCGAGGCGCTTTCCGCCCAGGGCTTCGGCGTGCTCACCGAGATCGACGTTGCTGCGACGCTCAGACAAAGGCTCGGGGTGGACCGCCAGCCGCTCGAGATCCTGGGCGCTTGCAACCCGAGCCTTGCCCATCGGGCGCTCGAGCTCGACCCCTCGGTCAGCCTCGTGCTCCCGTGCAACGTCGTACTCGAGCCGGCGAGCAACGGCACCCGGGTGGCGATCGCCGATCCGAGATCCCTCATGCCAGGTCCGGCGCTCGCCGAGCTCGCTGCCGAGGCCGTCGCGCGGCTGACCGCCGCCATCGACGCGCTGTCGGGGATCTGAACGTGGGCGACCTGCGGCGGCAGGATGGGCAGCGCGTGGAGGACCGGCCATCCCTGGCGCGGCGGACGACCGGCCTGCCGCCTGCCGGGTCGGTGCTCGCAGTCTGCGCCCATCCCGACGACGAGAGCTTCGGCCTCGGCGCGGCGCTCGTCGCCTTCGGTGCAGCCGGTGCCGTGATGACCGTGCTGAGCCTCACCCGGGGCGAGGCCTCGACGCTTGGAACAGGACCTGGCGAGCTCGGACTGGTGCGACACGCCGAGTTCACCGCGGCCGGCCGGGTGCTCGGAGTGCGCCGCGTCGTGCTCTTCGACCACGCGGACGGCGGGCTGAGCGACATCCCGCTCGAGGTCCTCGTGCGCGACATCAACGGACTCGTGGAGGACGCGCGCCCCGACCTGCTCCTCGTGTTCGACCAGTCAGGCGTCACAGGGCACCCTGACCACCGGCGCGCCACCGAGGCGGCGGTCTCGACCGCCGAGATCCTCGACCTCCCTGTGCTCGCTTGGACGATCCCTCACGAAGTCGCCGCCCAGTTGAACAGCGAGTTCGGCGCCTCGTTCGTGGGGCGGCCAGCCGCCGAGGTCGACGTGGAGGTCGTCATCGACCGCACGGTGCAACGCGAGGCGATCGCCTGTCACGAAAGCCAGTCGCTCGACAACCCCGTCCTGTGGCGGCGCCTCGAGCTCGAGGGTGACGTCGAGCGTTTCTGCTGGCTGCGCGGCCACGGGAGCGAGCCACGGTCTGAGAGTTCCGGGGCGGACCACGCGACCCCAGCCGGGCGAGAGAGAGGACGCTGATGGGACCCGAGGACTGGGACGAGCGCTACGCCGGTGACGAGCTGCTCTGGCGGGCGGAGCCGAACCGCTTCGTGGTCGCCGAGACCGAGGACCTCGAGCCCGGACGGGCGCTCGATTTCGCGTGCGGCGAGGGGCGGAATGCCGTTTGGCTCGCCGAAAAGGGCTGGACGGCGACGGGCGTCGACTTCTCGCAGGTCGGTCTCGCCAAGGCGCGACGCCTCGCCGACGAGCGCGGCGTCGTAGTCGAGTGGATAGCGGCCGATGTGCGTGAGTGGCAGGCACCGGACTCGTTCGACCTCGTCGTAGTCCTCTACCTCCACCTTCCGCTCGACGAGCGCCGCCGCGCCCATCGCAACGCCGCGCGGTCGCTGGCCGTCGGTGGCACGTTGCTCGTCGTCGGCCACGATCTCGCGAACCTCGCCAAGGGGATCGGCGGCCCCCGGGATCCGGCAGTGCTCTTCACACCCGCCGATGTGGTCGATGACCTCGCCGGACTCGAAGTCGCGTTCGACGTCGAGCACGCTGAAAGCGTGCGGCGACCCGTCACGACCGACCACGGCGAAGTCGACGCGATCGACGCGCTCGTCCGCGCCGTGCGCAGCTCCTGAACGAACGCTGGGATCATCGGCCAGTCTCCTGACGTGACCCTGGTGGCAGGGTGATTCCCTGGGCCACGGCACCGCGCTCGAGCGCCGGGCTGCGTGAGCCGACTCGGTCGCTCCGCCACGGGGCACCCGAGATCTGGGCCGGCTCGGCACGCTGCACGACGCCGCGCCGAGCGACGGGAAGCTTCCCGCGGGCAAACGGACCTCGTGGCGCTCGCCGTCTTCGTCGTCAAACAGTGCGGCGGCGGCATCGCTCAGCGCGCGAAGGCAGCCGCCAGCCGGGGCGCGATGCCCGAAGCGGTCGCCGAGGCTCCCGGCCTCGAACCTCATCGCGATCCGGGTGGGCCACCTGGCGCAGTCCGGTTGTGCCGATGGTCACGGATCGGATCAGATGCCCCGAGCCCTCACGCGGTCGCTCGCGCGCTCCTGCTCGACGCCCGCGACCCGCGGCGCATGGCCCAGGCGCTTCTCCAGGTCAAGGACTAGCTCGGTGGTCTTGAGCACGGTGTCCGGATTGAGGCTCATCGAGTCGATACCGAGCTCGACGAGGTACTCCGCCATCTCGGGATAGTCGGAAGGTGCTTGCCCGCAGAGCCCCGAGTGGATGCCGTTGCGCCGGCAACCCTCGACGGCGAGGCGGATCATCTCCTTCACGCCTTCGTCGCGCTCGTCGTAGTCGAAGGCGACGATCTCGCTGTCGCGGTCCACGCCCAGCGTGAGCTGGGTGAGGTCGTTCGAGCCGATCGAGAAGCCGTCGAAGTACCGGCTGAACTGGTCGATGAGGATGACGTTGTTCGGGATCTCGCACATCGCGTAGATCTCGAGCCCATTCTCCCCGCGGCGCAGGCCGAGCTCGGCCATCCGAGCAAGCACCTGCTCGGCCTCGGCGACGCGACGCACGAAGGGGAGCATCAGGACGACGTTCACCAGGCCCATGTCCTCACGCACCCGCTTCATCGCCTGGCATTCGAGCGCGAAGCCCTCCGCGTAGGCCGGGTGCGCATAGCGCGACGCACCGCGGAAGCCGAGCATCGGATTGCTCTCTTCGGGCTCGAAGGCGGCCCCGCCGACCAGGCTCGCGTACTCGTTCGTCTTAAAGTCCGACATGCGCACAACGACGGGCTTCGGCCAGAAGGCGGCGGCGATGGTGCCGATCCCCTCGGACAGGCGTTCGACGAAGAAACTGGCGCCATCGCGGTACCCGCGAATGAGCCGGGCGAGCACCTCGCGATCCTTCGGATCGGAGACCTTCTCAGGGTGCAAGAGGGCGAGCGGGTGGGCCCTGATCGACTCGCTGATGATGAACTCCATGCGGGCGAGCCCCACGCCGTCGTTCGGGAGGAATGACGTCTTGAACGCGAGATCCGGATTGCCGAGGTTGATCATGATCTCGGTCGCCGGGCGCGCCATGCCCGCCACTTCGGTCCGCTCGACGTGGAAGCCCACCTCGCCCCGGTAGATGCGCCCGGTGTCCCCCTCGGCACACGAGACGGTCACCATCTGGCCGTTCGCCACCGCGGTCGTGGCGTCTCCCGCTCCGACGACGGCCGGTATGCCCAGCTCCCGGGCGATGATCGCCGCGTGGCAGGTACGTCCGCCCCGGTTGGTCACGATGGCCGCGGCGGTCTTCATCACCGGTTCCCAGTCTGGGGTGGTGGTGTCGGCCACCAGCACCTCGCCTGGCCTGAACTCCGCTAGATGGGTGAGATTCTCGAGCACATGCACGGCGCCAGAGGCGATCTTCTCGCCGACGGAGCGGCCTTCGATCAGCACCTCGCCGCTGCCCTCGAGGGTGTAGGTCTCGAGGGTCGTCGGCTTACGTTGCGAGGCCACCGTCTCGGGCCGGGCTTGCACGACGTAGAGCTGGCTGTCGATTCCATCCTTCGCCCACTCCATGTCCATCGGCCGTCCGTAGTGGCGCTCGATCGTGATCGCGCTCTGGGCGAGCTCGAGGACGTCCTCGTCATTGAGGCAGAACCGCTCGCGGTCGACCCTCGGCGCCGGGATGTTGCGCGTGGTCTGCTTCGTCTCACCCTCGACGAAGACCATCTTCACGGCCTTGTCTCCAAGCAGGCGGCGCAGCACCGCGCGGTGGCCCTTCTCGAACGTGGGCTTGTGGACGTAGTACTCGTCGGGGTCGACCGCGCCCTGCACGACGTTCTCGCCGAGACCGTAGGCACCGGTGATGAACACGACGTCACGAAACCCCGACTCGGTGTCGAGCGAGAACATCACGCCCGAAGAGGCGAGGTCGGAGCGCACCATCTTCATCACACCGATCGATAGGGCCACCTTGAAGTGGTCGAAGCCTTGGTCGACGCGGTAGTGGATCGCGCGGTCGGTAAACAGGCTCGCGAAGCAGCGACGGCACGCGTCGAGCAGGCTCTCGTCGCCCTTGATGTTGAGGTACGTGTCCTGCTGGCCGGCAAAGCTCGCCGTCGGCAGGTCCTCAGCCGTGGCAGAGGACCTCACCGCCAGGCTTACCTCTTCGCCGTACTGCTCCCGAAGCTGCCGGTACCCCGCAAGGATCTCGGTCGCGAGGTCCTTCGGCAGCTCGGCGCCGTAGATGACCTCCCTGGCGCGCTTGGCGCAACGTCCCAGGTCCACGACATCGGTCGGATCGAGGTCGTCAAGCGCGGCGTGCAGCGGCCCCCACGCGTCCGCCTCGTCGAGCATGTGGCGATAGCCCTCGGCGGTGATAGCGAAGCCGTTCGGAACACGAACGCCCTTGGTGGACAACTTCCGGTACATCTCGCCGAGCGAGGCGTTCTTGCCACCAACGAGCGGGACGTCTTCGATCCCGAACTCCTCGAAGAAACGGACATAGTTGAACTTGGTCATCATCGCTCCTCGTGTAGCTTGTCGAGCAGACGGGTGGCCTCGAGCCCCCGCCAGGTGTCGTGCAAGGTCGAAATTGCAGCGTGGCGTGCCCCGAGGCCGCCGTCGGCGCGCTGCATCAGCGCCAGGTTCTCGCCGACAGCGCCGGGGTAGCTCAGCTCGAGTCCGAGGACGTCCGCGAGCTCGAGCCCTCCCCACAGCGCACCGACCGACGTCGCTCCAGCATCCGGACTGAGCCGCAAGCCGAGGACCCCGTCCTCATTACGCCGTAGGAACTGCTCGGCGGCGCCTCGGTCACGCCCGGACAACTCAGTGGGTGCCCCGATCAGCATGGCGACGGCCGTGGTCTCGAGGTCAGCGCCAGGACGCGCCCAGCCCCCGAGGGGGTCGCGCGCTTCGTCGAGCAGCTTGGAGAAGCGGTCGCGCCCGGTGAACCTCGGCGCCAATTCGCTCAGCCGTACCGATTCGAAGAGATGGAGGGCGTCGCTCAGCGCTCCACGCCAATCGCGATCACGCCGCCGACCGAGGAGCGCGTGCTCACGGCTGGACAGCCACTCGCTGAACGAGCGGACGGGCGCGATGCCGAGCACGGCAAGCGCGCGTAGCGCAGCCCACCCAATCGTGAGGGTCGGATACCCGCCATCTGCGGCTTGTAACGAGCGCAACCAGCGACCGGTGACGTTGGGCCGAGGCGCGGCAATGTCAAGGAGGCGAAGGGACTCGAGAGCAGCCAGGGTGTCGGGCGCATTGGGCTCTTCGACGCTCCACTGTGGGGTGCGGTAGAAGGAGTATCCCCCTGCGGGTGTCAACCGGCCGAGCACGTAGCGTCCTGCTGCATCGCGGTCGAGACCGACTGTCACGAGGCAGCTCACGGTCCTAAGCCGGCCCGTACGGCAACTGGTCGCCGGCCTCGATCTCGATCAGCCGGTTGTACTTCGCCACGCGCTCACCCCGGGCAGGCGCCCCGCTCTTGATCTGCCCGCACCCGGTTCCGACCGCGAGATCGGCGATGAAGCTGTCCTCGGTCTCGCCCGAGCGGTGCGAGACCATCTGCGACCAGCCGGCCTCTCGGCAGATCCGCATCGCTTCGAGCGTCTCGCTGACGGTGCCGATCTGGTTGAGCTTGATCAGCGCGGCGTTCGCGGCGCCGCGTGCCACGGCCTCGGTGATGATCGCCGGGTTAGTGACGAGGAGGTCATCTCCCACGATCTGGACCTTGTCGCCGATGCGAGCCGTGAGACGCTCCCAGCCCTCCCAGTCCCCCTCGGCGAGCCCGTCCTCGAGGCTCCACACCGGATAGGCATCGACGATCTCTGCGTAGCGAGCGATCATGTCACTGCTCGACAGCCGCTCGCCGGCCACGTGGTAGGCGCCGTCGCCGTAGAACTCGCTAGCAGCCGGGTCGAGGGCGATCGCGACGCCCTCCCGGCCGGGGCGGTAGCCGGCGGTCTCGATGGCGAGGACGAGCAGACCCAGGACGTCCTCGGGGCGGTCGACCTCGGGAGCAAAGCCGCCCTCGTCGCCGAGGCCGGTGGCGAGACCCTTGTCGGCGAGCAGGCGCCGCAGCGCGCCATAGACCTCTGCTCCGGCGCGGACGGCCTCTGTGAGCGTCGGCGCGCCGAGCGGGGCGAGCATGAACTCTTGGAAGTCGAGGTTGTTCGGTGCGTGCACACCACCGTTCACCACGTTGAAGTGGGGAACGGGAAGGCGCGGTGCCACCCCGGATGGGCAGAGGAAGCGCCAGAGCTCGCGACCGGAGGCCGTCGCATCCGCCCTGGCTGCGGCCATCGACACGCCGACGATGGCGTTGGCGCCGAGCCTCCCCTTTGTCGCGGTCCCGTCGAGGGCGATGAGGGCGGCGTCGAGCTCACCCAGATCCGCAAAGGCGCGCCCGACGAGCGCGTCGGCGATCTCGGTGTTCACGTTCCGCACCGCATTGAGCACACCCGACCCGGCGAAGCGGCGAGGATCTCCGTCACGCAGCTCGACCGCCTCGCGAGAGCCGGTCGAGGCGCCCGACGGCACGCCGGCCCGTGCACTCGTCCCATCGGCCAAGGTCACGGTCACCGCGAGCGTCGGCCGGCAGCGGGAGTCAAGAATCTCGAGCGCGTTCAGCCCCGCCAGGGTCAACGTCATCGGGGTCCTCCTCGAAGTCCGTAACCCGAGCTTTGCGCCCGGCGGTGCCGTCTGCCAGGGCACAAAGTCACCGGCCGCGAAGCCCCCGCGCCTCCTACGGGGCATGACGAGGCGCGACTCGCGAGCCGCTCCTGGGGTGATGCCCCACTCGCGGACGAGGCCGAGATCGTCGCGCGCGGCCGGCGCACGCAGGCGAATCGACGGGCCCAGTAGGGCATTCACAAACACCTCGCGCAGTTCATTTCGCTCTACGAGCCGGACCTAGTGCCGCCGAGCGTTCTCAATAGCGTCGTCCTATGACCGACCCGGTCCAGACCTGTCACGACGTCATGCCGAGGCGCGGTCCGAACCATTGAAACGGTAACTCCCGAGCAGTACCGCCGAGTCGACACGGTCTGTCGAGCCCATCTATTTGGGGATTCGCGGGGTTGATCAGACCATTCGATTGTCGGTGACCATCATCCGCCAACCCCGACGATGTGGCGCCCATCAGAGGATGCGCAGGGGCTTACTTGCGTCCCCCGCTGAGAAAGCGATGCGCGAGCTGGACCGGCCGCCATCCGATCACCGACCAATCGTTAGCGGAGCCGTGACAGCCCCCAGAGAGACGCCGACCCGGCCTGCTCGGGCCATCGATCCGGCGGACTGGAGCGATCCCGCGCTCGTCGCCCGGTCGTTCTTCGGAAACACGTTCGGTCCTCGCAGGTACCTGACCCCTCGCTGGAGCGGGACGGTGCCGAAGCCGAAGTGCCGAGCATGTCTGAGGGTAGATTTACTGGCCGTGCCCACTGCCAAGCGGATCCTGGTGACCGGAGCCACCGGCAAGGTGGGCAAGGCCTTCATCGCGAGGGCCCTCAGCGGGGACGACGAGCGCCTCGGCGGTGCCGTCGTGCGCGCGCTCTGCCACAACCGGAAGCTAGACCCCGCCACCCGTCTCGAGGTGGTCTCCGGGTCGATCGAACGCCGCGAGGTCGCCGAGGAGTCGGTGCAGGGCGCGACCCACGTCCTGCACCTGGCGACGAGCAAAGAGACCCCGGACTCGATCATGGACGTGGCCATCAAGGGCATGTTCTGGCTGCTCGAAGCGTGCCGGACAAGCTCGACCTTCGAGCAGTTCATCCTCGTCGGCGGCGACGCTGGCGTCGGGCACTTCGTCTACCCGCACCCGATCCCGGTGACGGAGACCCAGCGCCACACTGCGTATCCGGGCTGCTACGCGCTCTCCAAGGTCCTCGAGGAGGTCATGCTCGAGCAGTACGGGATCCAGTACGGCCTGAACGGCTGCTGTCTTCGGGCACCGTGGATCATGGAGAAGGACGACTTCAAGTACGCCCTCTCGTTCGGTGAGGACGTGCTCGGCGGCCCCCGCTGGCGCGATCTCGTCGGCGCCGAGCGTGCCGACGCGTACGTTCAGGACGGGACCGTGCCGTGCATGCTTGACGAGGAGGGGCGGCCGATCAGGCGCAACTTCGTGCATGTCGACGACCTCGTCAGCGCGATCCTTGCGGCCCTTGGCGCCCCCGCGGCCCACCGCCAGACGTTCAACATCTCGATGGACGAGCCCGTCGACTACGGCGAGCTCGCGGCATACCTCGCGCGGTCCCGAGGGCTGCCGAGCGTGGACATCCGCACGCCCTACTTCTCGACATGGCTCGACAACACGAAGGCGAAGTTCCTCCTCGGCTGGCGCCCCGGATACGACATGGAGCGATTGACCGACGCGGCCTGGGAGTACCGGCGCTCGCCGGACGATCCTCGCGTCGTCTGGTACCCGGGCTGAGCCACGCCACGCCCGGCGGACCTGGGACAGCGGGGCGGTTCCCCTCGCTGACCGCTCGCGGGGCCGAGCAATCGAGCTCCCGGTCCGGCACTAGCTACATCGCGCTTGCACCGCTTTGTATGACAATCGTATAGTCGCCCTTGGGGGGCCACTCGGAAACGGCAGGGAGTGACTTCTCTTGGACAGGCCCGGCATCAGTCCGCTCTGAGAGGTGTTTGTATGTCAACTGGCAGGGCTCAGTCAGTTTGGTCGGTGAAGTACGGCGAGCGAGTCGTCCGCAAGAACGACGTGTTCCACGACTACGCGCAGTACGGACTACCCGACGGCGACTTGGACATGGATTACAGCTTCTGGGTCATCAAGGCAGCCGGCTCCGTCATCCTCATGGACACGGGCTATGACATCGCCGCACGAGACTGGCTCGGCGAGATCAGCGTCATGCCGACACCGGACGGGCTCAAGATGATCGATCTCGACCCGCTCGACGTCGACATGGTGATCACGAGTCACTTCCACTACGACCACATCGGCTACCTCGGTTTGTTCGAGCGCGCCCAGATCGTCTCCGGTCAGAGGGAGTACGAGTACTGGTTCGGTAAGCGCGAGGCCAACGCCCTCGAGGGGGAGTTCACGACCGAAGAGAACCTCGTTCCCGTCGAAAGGGCGAAGAACGAGGGGCGGCTGCGGCTCATCTCAGAGGAGACCGAGGTCTTTCCGGGGATCACCGTCTACCAGGTCGGCGGCCACTGCCCAGGCGAGCTGATCGCGCTCGTCGGGACCGAATCGGGTTCGCTGATCCTTGCCAGCGATGCCGCGCACTTCTACGAGCAGCTGGAGCACGAATGGCCGTTCTTCGCGTTCACCGATTTGAGTGAAATGCGCAATGCGCTGAGCTTCATTCTCAAGCTGTCCAAGGAGACCGGAGCGACCGTCATCCCTGGGCACGATGGCCGGACGCGAGCGAGGTTCCCCGCCGCGCCGGGTGCTGCCGGCGCGATTGCCACGGTCTTGGCCTAGGGAGCACGTCACCTTCCCACGTGCTGCAGGTGGACGATGTCAGAGGCCAGAGGGAAACGCTCCATGAACGGGTCGGAAGACGAATACCAGGTGACGATCGTGAAGTACGGAACGCGCTCCACCGTGCGAAGCGACGTCTACCTGAACTACCCGCTATACCACGAAGACGACGCGGCGATCGAGATGGACTACTTCTTCTGGGTCGCCCGCAGCCCACAACAGACCGTCGTCGTGGACACCGGGTTCTCGCCCCGCGGCGGAAAGACTCGCAACCGGACGCTGCTGGCGGACATCCCAGAGCTCTTTCGCCATTTCGGTGTCGACCCATCGGCGTCGCCGACCGTAGTCCTCACGCACGCCCACTACGACCACGCAGGCAACCTGGATCTCTTCCCATCGTCGCGCGTCGTGATGGCCGAGCGCGAGTTCTCGTTCTGGTCGAGTCGGCACGCACGGCGCGTCCTGTTCCGTCACTCGGTCGATGACGAAGGATTGGCCTACCTTCAAACGGTCCGTGACGAAGGACGGCTTGAGCTCTTCAGCGGCTCGACCGTCGTGGCTCCTGGCATCGAAGTCATCGAAGTGGGCGGACATACTCCCGGACAGTGCGTCGTGAAGGTTCCGACGGCTGACGGCGTCGCTCTCCTGGCCAGCGATGCCATGCACTACTACGAAGAGTACGAGCGAGACATGCTCTTCACATCGGTTGCCAGCCTCGTCGATATGTACGAGGGGTTCGACCGCATTCACGACATGATCGAAGCGGGTGAGGTCGACCATTTGGTGTCCGGCCATGATCCGAGCACACTGTCTCGGTTTACCCAAGCCAGCGGCGAGTACGGCTGCCTCGCAGCCACCATTGGACGGCTCGATGCCTGAGGCGCCTGAAAGGCGATCCATGAGCGAGCGGTTCACCGGGTCGGTCGCGGTCGTGACCGGCGCCGCCGGAGGGCTCGGCAAGGCGTCAGCCGAGCGCCTCGCGAGCGAAGGAGCGCACGTCGTCGCCGTCGACGTCAACGGATCGGCGTTACAGGCGGTGGTCGACTCCCTTCCCACCCGCTCGATCGCCGTCGCGGGTGACGTCGCCGACGAGTCGTCGGTCGATCGGTACATGCAGGCGGCCGCCGAAAGCTTCGGAAGGATAGACCTTTACCACCTCAACGCCGGCATCTTCGGAAGCTTCACGCCGCTCCCCGACCTGTCGGTCGAAGAGTTCGACCAGGTGATGAGGGTCAATGTTCGCGGGCAGTTCCTCGGGCTTCGCGCTGCGTTCCGCCAGTACCGGGCGCAGGGAACCGGCGGATCCATCGCCGTGACCGCATCGATCGCCAGCCTGACCGGCAGCGCCGATCTCTTCGCATATCAGACCTCGAAGCATGGCGTCGTGGGACTCGTCCACGGTGCGGCCATGTACGGAGGTCCCATGGGCATCCGGGTGAATGGCGTTGCGCCCGGGATCGTACCCACCGACCTCTTTGCAGCTGCCGCCTCCGCCACGGGCGGGAAGAACGACATGGTGCGGCGAGCGTCGACCACGCCGCTGCGTCGGGCCGGGACGCCACAGGAGATCGCCGGAGTGGTCGCGTTCCTCTTCAGCGCCGACGCCTCGTATATCACCGGCCAGATCGTGAGCGCCGATGGTGGCGCCACCATCGTCAACACGGTCCGGCCGTCGGGCGGCGCCGGCGCGTGGGACACCGAAGCAGTTGACCGTGCCACATACGGGGACTATGAGGAAATGAGCCGGCCATGACAATGACCCCTGTTGGATTCATCGGTCTCGGCAACATGGGCGGGCGCATGAGCAGGTGCATCGTTCGTGGTGGTGGTGCCGTGCTCGGGTACGACACCAACCCGGCCGTGATCGGCGATGCTGGCGCGGCGTCGGCATCCTCCATCGGCGCCCTCGTCGACGCCTGTGACCTCGTGCTGCTCTCTCTTCCGGACAGCAACGTTGTCGAAGCCGTCGTCCTCGGTTCCGACGGGGTCCTGGAGCACACCAGATCGGGCCAGGTCGTGATCGACCTGAGCACCGCCGCGCCCGAGTCAACGAGAAGGATCGGCTCGCTGCTCGCTGCGAAGGGCGCCGACTACCTCGACGCAGGCATCTCCGGCGGCGCCGCGGCTGCGGACACCGGAACGCTGACCCTCATGGTCGGTGGGGACGAGCGAGTGCTGGACAAGGTTCGCTCGACCTTGGACCACTTCTCGTCCAACGTCTTCTACGTCGGTCCTTCAGGTGCAGGGCACACGACGAAGCTGCTCAACAACTTCCTCAATGCCGTCTCCCTGGCCGCCACGGCGGAGGTGATGGTCGCAGGTAAGAAGGCCGGGCTCGACCTGGCCATCCTGCTCGAGGTGCTCAACAAGAGCTCTGGCGTGAACTTCGCCACGCTCAACCGGTTCCCGAAGATCATCACCGGTGACTACCTCAAGGGAGGCCTGACGAACACCCTCATGATGAAGGACGTCGTTCTCTATACCGAGATGGCGAGCCAGCTCGGTATCGCCAGCCTGAACTCCGCCGGTCCGCTCGCCAGCTTTGGGCTGGCCAAGGCGCTCGGCTATGCGGACGAGATCAGCAACACCGTTGTGGACGCCCTCGGCGACGTCTCCGGAGGAGTCCGGCTCCACGACCCCAAGGAGAGCGCGTGATCATCATCCCCCCCGCCAAGCATGCGGGGACGGCCGGGAAGACCGGCTCGCAGTTCACTGGCGACGTCTTCCCGTACTTGACGATGCCGTCCACGGATGGCGTCGTGATCAACACCGTCAACTTCACGCCGTGTGCGCGGACGTACTGGCACAGTCACGAGAACGGGCAGATCCTGATCGTCCTGGCCGGCCGCGGTCTCATTCAGGCGGACGGTGGACCGGTGCGAGTCATGCGAGCGGGCGACACCATCTGGGCGCCCCCGGGCGAGCGCCACTGGCACGGCGGGTCACCCGACTCGTTCGTCACGCATACGGCCATCTCGCTCGGCGTCACGGACTGGTCGGAGGCCGTGACCGACGAGGAGTTCAATGCGGTCCCCCGAGACGAGGCGCCCTGATGCCCTCCGACGAGACCCATGCGCAGAGCTTCGAGCAGGGACTTGAAGTCCGTCGAGCGGTCCTTGGAGCCGAGCACGTCAATCGCTCGCTCGCTCAGGTCAGCGAGTTCTCGCGGCCCATCCAGGAGCTCGTCACCGAGTATTGCTGGGGTGTCGTGTGGACCCGCGAGGGGCTCGAACGCAAGACCCGAAGCCTCCTCAACCTGGCGATGCTCACGGCCCTCAACCGACCCCACGAACTCGGTGCCCACGTCCGCGGCGCGATGACGAACGGCGCAACCGTGGGCGAGATCCAAGAGACGCTCCTGCAGACCGCCATCTACGTGGGGGTGCCGGCAGCGCTCGAGTCCTTTCGGATCGCCGAAGCCATCTTCAAGGAGCTTAACGAGGGTGTCTAGCTCCCCCCGCTCGATCGGCTTCGTCGGCCTCGGCAACATGGGCATGCCCATGGCGAGGCGCCTGGCTGAGGCCGGGCACACCGTCGTCGGCTACGACGTCTCCGACGTGGTCCGGCGCCGGGCAGCGGAGGTCGGGGTGAGGGCCGCGTCGGACATCGGGGAGGTCGCCCGAGGCGTCTCCATCCTCATCCTCATGCTGCCCGACTCGAACGTGGTCGCGGAGGTCTTGAACAACCAGCTCCTGCTCGAGGAGCTGGGTCCCGGCACCCTCGTGATCGACATGAGCTCCTCGGAGCCCCTCCGGACGAGGGACCTGGCGTCGCATCTCGACAAGCGCGGCCTCCGGATGATCGATGCACCCGTGTCCGGCGGAGTGTCGGGCGCCGAGAACGGCAAGCTCACGATCATGGTCGGCGGTGAGGCGGCCGACCTCGAGGACGCCCGATCGACCCTCGAGACGTTCGGCCGGGTCGTGTTCGCGGGGCCGATCGGTTCCGGCCATGCGGTCAAGGCCTTGAACAACCTTCTCTCGGCCACTCACCTGTGGATCACCAGCGAGGCCATCCTCGCCGGCGAGCAGTTCGGCATCGAGCCCGGCGTCATGCTCTCGATCTTCAACAGCTCGAGCGGCCGCAGTGGGTCGACGGAGAACAAGTGGCCGAACTTCATCCTGCCCGGCACGTTCAACTCGGGCTTCGGCCTGCGCCTCATGCTGAAGGACATGAAGATCGCCGTCCAACTCGCCGAGCAGGCAGGCGCTCCGAGTGCGCTCGGCGCCGCCGCGGTGGAACTGTGGGGCCAAGCCGCGCACGATCTGCCGCCAACTGCCGACCACACCGAGGTTGCCCGATGGCTCCAGGATCGGCCGACTCGTCATGAGCAGTAGCCGCTCCGCCGGTGGACCGCCGATCGCGGCCCGGGAGCGCGGAACGTCGGATGTGTAGCCACGACGATGAGCGCAGGTTCCTGATGTCGCCTTCCAGCCCCGTGTCCTTTGCCTGGGCGATCGAGCCCGTCGGCGCCTCCGATACCTCCATCCGACAGCAAACAATCCGCGCGCTGCGTCAAGCCATCCTCAACTTCCAGCTCAAACCCGGCCAGCGGCTCATCGAGCGGGAGCTGATCGAGCGCCTCGGGGTGTCACGCACGACGCTCCGTGAGGCACTCCGGGAACTCGCCGCGGAGGGGCTCGTGACGGTGGTCCCGCAGAAAGGCGCCCGGGTGCGCGCGCCGTCGTTCGAAGAGGCCGCGGACCTCTATGAAGTCCGGGCCGCCCTCGAGTCGATCGTCGTCGCCAGGTTCGTGGAGCGGGCGAGCGATGACGAGGTTCGGGCGCTCCAAGAGACGGTCGCGAACTACAAGAGGGTCGCGGACCGGACAACAGACATCTTGGCCCTCCTCGGTGCCAAGGAGTCGTTCTACGAGGTGCTCATCCGCGGCGCCCGGAGCAACGCGTTGCAGCAGCTCCTGGAGGGGATCAAGGCCCGCGTCCAGGCGCTACGGGCGACCTCGCTCTCCCGACCGGGACGGGCGATGGAGACCGTCGGCGAGCTCCAAGCCATCATGGCGGCGATCGCCTCCCGAGACGCCGCCTTGGCGTCCCGCCTGTGCGCCGAGCACGTGCGGACGGCCTCTCACACCGCCCTCGTGAGCCTGCGAGAGACAGAGGTCACTCCTGTTGAGTGACTCGTGATCGGGTCGTCTCCACCTGCGTGATCTCACGTACTGGACGAACCAAGGAGGGACCATGGCGCTCACCGCCGAGCAGCAGGAGATCAAGGACGAGTTCATCCGGATCCGGGGAAGCTGGGCCGACCATTGGGAGACGATCCTGCAGCTCGACCCCGAGTTCATGCGCGCGTACCTCAACTTCTCCGCCGTCCCGTGGAGGAAGAACCACCTCGACGACAAGACGAAGGAGTTCATGTACATCGCGGTCGACGCCGCGGCGACGCACCTGTACGTCCCCGGTATTCGCCAGCACATCAGGGCGGCCCTGAAGCTCGGGGCGACCGAGCAGGAGATCATGGAGGTCCTCGAGCTGACCTCCACCCTCGGGATCCACGCCATGAACATCGGGGTGCCGATCCTGGTGGAGGTGCTGGTCGAGAAGGGCCTGCGTACAGGACCCGCCGAGCTCACGGCCTACCAAGAAGAGGTGAAGTCCGACTTCACGAAGACCCGCGGCTACTGGCACGAGTTCTGGGACGAGATGCTGGAGCTGGACCCAGAGCTGTTCGCGGCCTACACCGAGTTCTCCTCCGTGCCGTGGCGCTCGGGCACCCTTTCGCCCAAGGTCAAGGAGTTCGTCTACATCGCGTTCGACACGGCAGCGACGCACCTCTACGTGAAGGGCCTCAAGCTCCACATCGAGAATGCCATCGGCTACGGCGCCACCCCGCAGGAGATCCTCGAGGTCATGGAGATCGCCAGCGTGCTCGGCGTTCACGGTGCGGCCACGGCGGCGCCGATCCTCGCCGAGGAGGCCGCGCTGCTCAAGGAGCAGTCCTAGCGCAGCCTTCCGGGTGCGCCTTCCGGGGACGTCACCGGGACGGCCGGCATTCCCGACGCTCGAGGTCTAACCGAGATAGGCGTCGATGAGCGCACGCCCGTCACCGCTCACTTCCTTCGACAGCTTCTCGTCGATGATCCTTCCGTCTGCGAGCACGTAGATCCGATCGCAGACCTGCAGCGCCAGGTCCACGCGCTGCTCGACGAGCAGGAGGGAGCGCCCCCGCTCCCGGAGTGTCATGAGCGCTCCCGCCATGTCCTGGATCGCGAGGGGCGCCAGCCCGAGCGAGGGCTCGTCCAAGAGCATGACCTGCGGATCGTTCATCATCATCCGACCGATCGCCACCATCTGCTGTTCCCCACCGCTGAGCGCAGAGGCAAGTCGCTTGCGGTACCGCTCGACGACGGGGAACAGCTCGAAGACGTCGTCGAGCAGCGCCTGCATCCTGTCGTGGTCGCGACGGTGCCGCATACCGCCGATGCGGAGGTTGTCCTCGACGGTCTGGTTCAAGAACAGGCGGCGACCCTCTGGCACCAACGCGCCGTGGCCCTGAGCGACCCGGTATGCGGGCATGCTGGAGACGTCCACGTCGAGAATTCGGATGGTGCCGCGTCGGTGCTTCACCAGTCCCATGATCGACCGCAGGACAGTGGTCTTCCCCGCACCGTTGGGGCCCAGCAATGCGACAGCCTCGCCGCTGGCAACCTCCAGCGAGACGTCGTGGACGACGTTGAAGCGACCGTACCCTGCGGACAAGGACTGGATCTCGAGGGCCTTCGCCGTGATGTCACTCACTGGCCTAGGTACACCTCGCGCACTCGGTCGTCGCCCCGCACCTCGACGGCGCTGCCCGTCTTGATCAGTTCACCTGCTGCGAGCACGGTCACCTTGTCGCAGACGTCGAAGATAAAGCGCGTCTGGTGCTCGACGACGATGATGGTCACCCCCGAAGCCTTGAGCTCTCGCAGGATCGTCGCGACCTCGTCGACCTCGCCGGCCGACAGTCCCGCGAGTGGCTCGTCGAGGATGAGGATCGATGGATGACTTACGCACGCGGCCGCCAACTGCGTAAGCTGCTGGACCCCGTGGGGAATATCGGCGACGCGCGCTCTCGCCCACGACCGGTCGAGTCCCAGATGGCGCAGGGCCTCGGCGGACGCCACCGCCATCTTGCGCGAGTCGCGACGGGCGCTCGGAATCATCGGCCAGGCGAGTGAGCGAGATCCGATCCTTCGGAACTGGCTGAACAGGCCGATGGAGACGTTGTCCTGAGCGGTGAGCTCTTGCACCATGACCGCTGTCTGGAACGTCCGCATGAGCCCGAGCTCGGCCCGTTGCCATGCACGAAGATGCTCCACGCGCTCGGCCCTTCACGGAGATCGTCCCTTCTTGGCACGACAGCTGTCCGGACAACAAGTTGACGAGTGTGCTCTTTCCCGACCCGTTGGGCCCAATCAGGCCGTGAATGGTGGCGGGCGAGACGACGAGATCGACCTTGTGGAGCACTTGCACTTCCCCGGTATAGCTGAACGAGATGCCGCGGGCCTCAAGTGCTGGCACCGTGGACGAAGCCGAGGGAGCCATCTCGACGGGCGAAGGCGGGGGGTCCGTGAGGGTTCGGTCGATCTCGAACGGGCGCGTCTGGGCGGCCGCTGCCCGCTCAGGAGAGCTCTGGAGGTCGACACGGCGATCGGCGAGCAACCGACCTATGCGACGCCCCGCACGTGCCACGACGCCGACAAAGCCTTCCGGGACGAAGACGATCACGAAGACGAAGATGGCGCCGAAGAGGATCTCCTGCCAGAGGGGATTGATGCTGATCACGACCGGAAACAGGCTGACGAAGACCGCGCCGCAGATCGGGCCCAGGCGTCGTGTTCATGCCACCGAGGATCACCATCACCAAGATGTTGATCGAGGCGGTCGAATTGAACTGCCCGGGCGTGATGAAGCCGAGGAAGCTGAATGTCCAGCCGGCCAGACCGGCCAACGCGGCGGAAAGGCCGAAGACCAGCACGCGGGTGGCCGCCGTCCTGACACCGGCGGAGGAGGCGAAGGGTTCCGAGTCGCGGATGGCGAGCAGGACCGGGTAGAGCGCGGAGCTTCGGATGCTCCAGATGACCGTGACGGTGACCAGCAAGCAGCCGCTCACCGCCCAGACCAGCGCCGTGCCGAGGTGCGCCAGGGCGTGCGGGAAGCTCGGAAAGGTCGGACTCGGGAGTCCCTGGTAGCCACCCGTGATCGACAAGTTGCTGAGCAGGACGTTGACGATGATCGTGAAGATCAGGGTCGTGATTGCGAAATACAGCCCGCTCACCCGCAGTGAGAGCGCGCCGATCACGATCCCGACCAGACCGACGGCCACCACTACCACCGGAAGGGCCCAGAACACGCTCCACCCGTGGTCGGCCTGCAGAATGGTTGTCCCGTACGCCCCGATCGCGAACAGCCCGGCGTGCCCGAGCGAATAGAGCCCCGTTGCACCCGCGACCAGGTCCAGGCTCAAGGCCAAGATGGCAAAGGACGCCGCCACGAGGAGCAGTCCCTGGTGGTAGCTCGAGCCGTGAGCGAGCTCCAGGGTGCAGAGCACGTACACCGCGAGGGTGGCGAGCCACAGCGCGCGCCGGGCGCCCGCCGCCTTGGGCTGCGCGAGCAGCTCCGCGCTCACAGGGTCGGCCGGGGAGCGGCCCCCGTGCTGCTCCGAACAGCCCTCGAGAGCGAGCGCTTCAGTGCCCCGCCCGACATGAACACCCCGTTCGGCGTCAGGAGCAGCACCGCGATCACGACGACGAACGGGAACCAGTCCGACGCCAAGGGGTTGATGTAGGTACTCGCTATGGTCGAAAGAATGCCAAGGACGAGGCCACCGCCCATCGAGGCGGCGGGTCGTTCGATGCCGCCGATCATCAAGGCGACGAACCCGTAGATCCCGTACGTGTCACCGAGGTATGGATTCGCGAACGAGATCGGACCGACCAGGACGCCAGCGACGCCAGCGAGCAGGCCGCCCAACGCGAATGCCAAGACGGCGTAGCTCGTGACGTTCGCCCCCATCGCCGAGGCGATGTCGGGATCGGCAGAGATCGCCATTCCGAGCTTGCCGAACAGCGTCTTCGTGCGGAAGACCTCGAAGCCCGCCGTCACGGCGATCGCAAGCATGATCGTCGTGATCTGCTGCCAGGTCAGCGCCGAGCCGAGGAACTTGACGTCGTTTCCGTTGAGCAGCTGCGGAAAGGAGAGCGACGAGGTGCCCCAGATCAACGCCGCACCGGACTCCAAGATGATCGCCACGCCAAGCGTGCTGACGAGCCAGGCGAAGCTCAGTCGATCGAAGCGGAGCACGGGACGTACGGCGATGAAGTAGATCAGGACTCCGCCGACGGCGGACGCCAGCAGGCCCACCGGGATCGACGCGAAAGCGGGCCAGTGGAGCGTCGACAGGCCGGCCGTGATCATGATCGCGACCATGAGCAGCTGGCCCGTCGCGAAGTTGATGACCCGCGTGACGTAGAAGACGACCGCAAATCCCATGGCGACGAGGCCGTAGATGGCCCCGGTCGCCAGTCCGGTGAGGAGTACCTGGAGCATCAGGCTCGCTTCGTCGAGGCAGATCCGAAGGAACGAGCTCCGCCGACCACGTAGACGAATGCACTTGACGGCCTCCCCGGACCGGCGAAGGCCGTCAAGTGCATCTGAAGCGACAGAGCAGTCTGATCAGTACGAAGCAGGAACCCAGGACTTCGACGCCGTGTTGTACTTGACCAGCGTCAGCTGAGCGGCGTTGATCGTCACGTGCTGCTGCGTCGTGAAGGTCAGCGATCCGGTCAGGCCCTTGTAGTTGGAGATCTTGTTCAGCTGCTTCTGGATCGACGTGGGAGACGTCGACTTTCCGGCCGTGATTGAGTTCGCCAGCATGAAGACCGCGTCATAGCTCAGCTCGGCGAACGGCGTCGTGGCGATCTTGAACTGCTTCTTGTAGGCCGCGGCGAAGGCCTTCACCGTGGCATTCGGCGAGTACGCCGCGGTGAGCTCCGCCGAGAGAACGCCATTGGCATTGGCCCCGGCGAGTCCGGCAAAGGTGGTGTCCGCCGACGTCTCGTCGTTGCCCAGCACGGTGAAGTGATCACCGAGGCTGTGCGTCTCATTCACGAACGCTGCCTCGTCTTGCGGGGTGAGCCAGACGTCCACGCAGTCGGCGCCGGACTTCTTGATGGAAGCGATCTCGGAGTCGAGCGACGTCGTCGAACCAGACGCCCAGTCTTCCGAGATTGCGTCGTTCAGCTTCAGCGGCTTCTTGTACGACTCCAGGATGCCGGCGAGACCTCCGAGGCCGTAGAAGGTCGGGTCGTGAAGCACGGCGAGCCCGGTGGGGCAGCTCTTCGTTGCGTACTCACCGACCGCTTGTCCCCACGCGTAGGTGTTGAGGCTGTTGCTCCAGGCCCAAGGCGCGGGTGGCTTCGACGGACCGTTGGGGTAGATGGCCGGCCCACCGTCGTCGATCGCGCCGAGGTCGGGCAGGTGCGTCGAGTCAGCCAGGGCAACCGTGGTCGTGGCCGCGTCAGGTGAGCCGAGCATCGCCACCGCACCCTCGCTGACGAACTTCTTGAAGTCGAGCGACGCCGTCGTGGCGCTGGCCCCGTCGTTGCCCCACACGAGCTTGAGCTGGCGGCCCAGAACGCCACCGGAGGCGTTGATCTTCGCCACCGCCATTTCCGTGCCGTTGATCACCGCCACGCCGGTCGAGCCGTAGGCACCGGTCGTGCCGGCGATCGCTCCGATGACGATCGGTTTCGAGGCCGCGCCGGCGGCCGAGAGGCCTACGCCGAGCGTCGACGCCACCATGCCGAGTGACAGCGCAGCTCCTACCGTCAAAGTCTTCTTCAAGGTCCCCCCTTACGGGTCGTGGGTCATCAGTCGGACCGCCCAATGGGGGGATCCGGTGAAGCCGCCAACACGACTAGCTCCTACGTTGCGACTGTCTGACAATCTAGGCCAATCCGCGGACTCGCGTCAACGAGCCCCAAGACTGCGGGCGCTTTCTCCATCGCACCCGCGACACGACGATGGGCTCGCGCTTGTCCGACATTTCGGACGGGCGAAGCGACACCTCGGGCTCGGCCGACGGTGACGCCGCGCGGGCGACGGTCACGGTCCCCAATCGCCTCCCCGAAACCCAGGCGGGTGAAGACCCCTTCGGATCAGGCCCGGCCCGGTCCTCCACACACCCGCCTCCTCTCAGGTGCCCGGCCCCTCCTCGGCCACCACGTCGAGCCCCTTCGGCGCAGCACGACACCGCCTCTGGTCAACTCGCGCAGAACGTGGCGTTTCTCATCCATCCAGATGACCGTTGTGCGTCGACAGTGCAACAATCCTCCACCGCGATGCAGACGTGCGCCCAGGTCACAACCCTTTTCTCGATTGTCATCCGTGCCCGTCATCGAAGAAGCCCTTGAGCGCGGGAAGCCTCGCGGGCTACCGTTCGTGCGGCTCGGCACCGCCGATCAGGCTCCCCATATGAACTCGGCTCGTCCGGTTCGAAGCGAGAGACTCCGGAGGTCCTCGAAATTCCCTATCAACTGCAGGCCAGGGAACCCCTTGCGCCAGCTGGGGTGATGCAGCTTCTGAATTCGTGGAAGCTCCTCGTCCTGCAGCTCTTCACGGCCAGCTTGAGCGTGTGCTGGACGCGCCAACCCGTGGATCCCGTGCCGGCGTTCGCAGCGGTACAGCTTCTATCGGGACCGGTCGTGCCGGCGAGTCAGCCCACTGATCCATCCCCCGCGACAAGCACGCCGTTGCTCACGGCCGGTCTGCTCGCTCGTCGAGCGTTGCTCGCTGGCCGCGGCGTCGATCGAGCTGTCCGCGAACGTGCGCCGAGATCGACGGCCCGAGCGGTCGTCGCCGCACAAGAGCGACACGAAACCCTGGCGCCCAGGCTGATTTAAAAGCCCTGGCAGCAGCGAGGCCAGCGAGCACCCATACGCCGACTGTGCTTCCGTGGCGCGCTTCGCCCTATGGCGGCCGCCAAGTGATTCGTACGCCACTGCGATCCGCGTTCAGCGCGCCCTCACCGCCGCTTCGACGCGCCGCTGTGCGATTTCGTAACTTTTCCGGAGGTGCACCTTGTTCAGGCGAATCATCGCCATCGCCATTGTTACGGTCGCCGTCGCGACCGCCACCGCAGTGACCGCGCTGGGCCAGCACGCGGCCACCCCGTCCACTCGGCATCACAGCAAATCCGGCCGCTCGCGCTCAACTGGTGCGAGCCGCCCCTCCACCACGACCGCCACGGGACTGGCGCCTTCGTCGACGACGACGAGCTCGACCACGACGAGCAATACCGAGGCCGCGACGAGCTCGGATTCAGCGTCGCAGCTCGTGAGGCCTTCCGAGAAGGCCACGCAGATTGGCCTCGTCGCCCTGAAGAATCGCGATCAGGCACTCGCGGTCCTCCACCGCTTCGGCAAACGTGCTCTGTGGGCGTACTCCCCCCGCGAGCACCGGTTCGAATCCACGCTGAACTACGACCCGCCCGGGGGGGCGACCTTGTACACGACGAAAGCGGCCTCCATCGCGGTGCCGAGCGGTCCCGTGCCTCACCGTGGACATCCAGGTCACGCGGGGAGCACAGGACGCACGTCAACCTCGCGGACCAGCCCCTCGACGTCGACCACCACCTCGACCACGGCGGCACCGGCGACGACGACCACGACGGCGCCGGTGGTGAACCAGGCGAATACAGCTGCCGCGTCGAGCGCTCCGACGCCTCTCGGTGTCGGGGGGACGTGGAGGCTCACCTTCGACGACGAGTTCAGCAATGACTCGTCGTTGAACACCGCCGTCTGGACGCCGTACTGGTTCAGTAACGGCTCGACGTCGAACGACACCACGATGGACAGCTCCAACGTGAGCCTGTCGGGGGGCACGCTCAACTTGACGTTGAACGGAACCGGCGGTCTGGTCTCGACCAACCCTTCGGATGGAGTGGCCGGGCACACGGGATACCAGTTCACGTATGGCTTCGTTGAGGCGCGGATCTACCTGCCGCCCTCTGGTTCGGCGGTCGCGAACTGGCCGGCCTTCTGGACCGTCGGACAGAACTGGCCAACCGATGGCGAGCTGGACGTGATGGAGGGTCTCAGCGGCCAGGCTTGCTTCCACTTCCACGATTCGAGCGGAGGACCGGGCACGTGCGCCAGCGGCAACTTCACCGGCTGGCACACCTACGGAGCCGACTGGGAACCGGGTTCGGTGACCTGCTACTACGACGGACAGGAGATAGGGAGCGTCACCACCGGCATAACGAGTGAGCCGATGTACCTAATCCTCGAAAACTCGGGAGGATCAGACGGCGGCCCGACCGTCCAGCCGTCGGTGATGAAGGTCCAGTACGTCAGGGTCTGGCAACACTGAACGACAGCCCGTCAAAGCCCCGGTCCGGACGGATCGCCGGACCGGGCTTTGACGCTGTCCGCTGCTAGGTGCGCGGCCAACCGATCGCTTACGCTGGCGCTACGCAAACTGACCCGCATTGACCTCAGTCGACACATGAGCGAGCTCGCCAGCACGGACCTTGCCGTCGTTCTGCGCCCGAGATGAGCGCACCAGGCCGGGATCGCCGGAAGGATGTCGGCCTCGCCATCGGACTCGGCTGGCAGGTCGCTGTGCTCGCGAGGGTCCTCGCGGACGACCAAGGGCTCCGAGCGGCATCCGCGGGCGTCACTGCGCTCGCTGCCCGCACCGTGAGGTTTCGGGCAGCCGAGCTTGAGCGCAGCGGGGCTCTCGCCACGCTCGACGGCACCGATGGGCTTCTACGAGCCACACCCGAGCTCACGAACGAGCAGCTGGTGGAGTTCCACGCCCGGCTCCTGGAGGCGTTCGGAGAGGCCAGGGCCGAGCTGAGAGCCGGCTACGAGCTCGGGCGGGCGCTTGGCGGACTCGAGGCAACGACGCACGGACGCGCCGCTGCGTTTCCGGCTTCGCTCCGTCGCCTCCTTGACCCGACCAGAGTTGTCGCGGTCGCTCGCGACTTGGCCAGCATCGAGACGGCGGTTGGCCCGGCAGCGAGTCGAGCGATCTTCCGCGGTCTCGAGCTGTGGTGCGATTTCGTTGCTCGAGCGGACGATCCGCTGGTCAACGCGGCGCGCGAGGCATTTCGAGGTCAGCTCCGCGCATGGCGAGCCCTACTGCTTCACCAGGCGGTGACGCGGCCGCTCAGCGACGACTCGATCCGACCTGTCGGGCAGGAGGAACGCGCGCTCGAACCGAAGGCCGGGCTACGCGAGGCGCTCGATCTGGTGTCGCTCCGCGCGTCGTTCCCCGCCGTCGGACGCCCGGATCTCGACGAGGTCGAAGCCGAGGCGCTCTTCACGGCACTCACAACGCCGCCGCCAACCCTCGCGAATGCGCCGGCGACGCGTATCGTGCCGGCGGCCGAGGCGGCGGAGCCTCCACCCCGGCGGTCCCGTGCTCGTCGGCTGCGGCGGGCCGCGGTCGAGGTGGGCGTCGTACTGCTCGCCGCAGCTGCGACCACCCTCATCTTGCGCTCGTTCGCGCTGGAGACCTTCTACGTCCCCACCGGGTCGATGTCGCCCACAATCGCTCCAGGCGACCGGATTCTCGTCAACAAGCTCTCCAGCGTGCGCAGCGACCTCCACCGCGGCGACATCATCGTCTTCAAGCGAGTCGCCGCCGACACCGCCCCGCCGGCGACGCCGGATCTCGTGAAGAGGATCATTGGACTACCGGGAGATACGGTCCAAGCGGACGGCTCCCGCATTCTCATCGACGGCAAGCCGCTCGCAGAACCCTGGCTCCCACGACTCACCGGGGAGTGCCGTGAATCGGCCTATCAGATACCCCGCACGGTCGTGCCGCCCGGTGACTACTTCGTCATGGGCGATTGTCGTGGCGATTCGTACGACAGCAGGGAGTGGGGCACGGTCCCGCGTTCGAACGTGATCGGAAGGGTGTTGCTCGTCATCTGGCAAGACGGCCATCCCTGGTTGCGCGGCGTGTAGGACAACCGGCGCTTCAGGCAGAGCCCGACGTCCAGGTGCCAAAGGCCCCGAGGAGCTGACTGCGCGCAGAGCCGGAGAGTTGCTGCTCTTCGAGCCCGCCGACGAGGCGCGCGGTTTCGCGCATCTGCTCGACACAGGTGACACGGCCGGGGCACATCGCGAGATGCTCCTAGTGCATCCTCGCGTTAATGACAGTGATGTGCTTTGCTGGAGCCATGAGACTCGAGCCCTTGAAGCTCCGGCGTGGTGATCGGTCGCGCCTGGAGGCCATCACGCGGTCGGGGACGGTCGAGGCGCGCACCGCCAAGCGGGCGCGCATCGTCTTGTTGGCGGCCGACGGCTGGTCGAACCGGGACATCGCCGACACGGTCGACATGCACTACAACCAGGTGGGCATCTGGCGGAAGCGCTACAGCGAGCTGGGCTTGGCCGGTCTCGAGGACGAGGAACGCCCGGGACGACCCCACGTCTATGGCCATGACGACGTGCTGTTGCTGGTGAAGCTCGTGACGGAGCCGCCGCCGGACAACGCCTCGCGCTGGACGATGGAGGCCCTCGCTGGCGCGATGGCGGCCCACGGCGTGGCGATGTCGGCGTCCCAGGCCTGGCGCATCTGCCGGGCGCTCGACTTGAAGCCCTGGCAGGTCGAGAGCTGGATGACGAGCCACGATCCCAACTTCTGGGAGAAGGCCTCCGACGTCTGCGGGCTCTACCTCGATCCCCCGACCAACGCCGTGGTCTGGAGCGTCGACGAGAAGTCGGGCATGCAGGCGAAGTCGCGCGTCAACCCCACCAGGCCGGCTATCCCGGGCACCCCCGTGCGCCGGGAGTTCGAGTACAAGCGCAACGGAACCGCCGTGTTATTCGCCGCCCTCGACGTCCATGACGGCGGGGTTGCCGGATGGGTCACCGACTCGACGAGGTCGGAGAACTTCGTCGACTTCCTCGCCGATCTCGTGCGGCTCACGCCTGCGGGACTCGACCTGCACTGCATCGCCGACAACCTCTCGGCCCACAAGACCGACGCGGTCGCCACCTTCTTGGCCGGGCATCCCCACGTGCACATCCATTACACGCCCACCCACGCGAGCTGGCTGAACCAGGTGGAGCTGTTCTTCTCGATCTTGGAGCGCAGGCTGTTGCGACGAGGCGAGTTCGCCTCGATCGACGAGCTGGCCGAGCGGGTCATCACCTTCATCAAGGACTACAACCGACGAGCGGCGCCGTTCCGATGGACCTACGACGGCCGCCCGCTACAGGTCGCGTAAGTCACAATGACTTACGCGTGGGAGCACTAGTGACCTGATTCAGAGTTAGTTGCGCAATATCGCCCGAGGGACTCCAGGATCTGGTCGGCGGTCTTCCGCCAGACGAAGGGCTTCGGGTCCTCGTTCCACATCGCTGCCCATGCTTTCAGGTCCTTCTCGAGCTCGGTCACGCTGCGGTGTGCCGAGCGCTGGAGGAGCTTGCGGGTGAGCTCGGCGAACCACCGCTCGTGAATCAGGACACCGAGACGGGCGGCGCCGCCCCGAGCGTTCCGACCACCCAGACGATGCCCAACCAACAGGGCGGATAGAGCTCGGTAGGCGGTTCGGCAGTGAGCGCCGCAGACCGGCGCGGCGCCTGGCGGCCCCGCACGGTCCTCGGCACGGCCGAGCCCCGGCCGCTGACCACCAAGTCGGCCTACAACCGCCTCGCCGACCAGCGCGCTTGACCACGGGAGCGGCCACCTCGTCCCCGACCGCTCATGATCCTGGCTCGCCCGATGGCCGGCTCGGCATAGGCTCCGCCAGATGACTGCTCCAAGGCTATGCGCCCCCGAGCTGGTCGCTTTGACCTCGATCGACGCCACGTCGTCGCGTCCGCCCTGCCGAATCGCCCTGCCCGCTGCCCTGCACTCGGGGGGCGCGTGAGCCGCCGGGCGAAGATCGTCTGCACGCTCGGCCCAGCGAGCGGCGACGAGAGCGCGATCCTCGCCCTTGCCCGGGCCGGCATGGACGTCGCTCGGCTGAACTTCTCCCACGGCACCCACGACGGGCACGCCCGCAGCTACTCGTCGACCCGGGAGGCGGCGGCGAGGACCGGGCGCTCCATCGCGATCCTCGCGGACCTGCAGGGTCCGAAGATCCGCCTCGGCACCTTCGCCTCCGGACCGGTGCTCTGGTCTCCGGGGGCCGAGGTGACCGTGACCATCGACGACGTCCCGGGTTCGACCGAGCGGATCTCGACCGACTTCCAGGGCCTGCCCCTGGCCGTCCAGCCCGGAGATCGCCTGCTCGTCGACGATGGGAACCTGTCGCTCGAGGTTCTCGAGACGACTTCGAGGGACGTGGTCTGTCGCGTCGTGGACGGCGGCCAGGTCAGCGACCACAAGGGCCTCTCCCTTCCCGGCCGCAAGATCGACGTCCCGGTCCTCAGCGCGAAGGACGAGGAGGATCTGCGATTCGCCCTGGGGCTCGGAGTGGATCTCGTCGCGCTCTCGTTCGTCCAACACCCAGATGACGTCCTTCCGGTCCGCCAGGTGCTCGCCGAGGTCGGCTCTGAGGCCGCCGTGATCGCCAAGATCGAAAAGCCCCAAGCGGTGTCCCACCTCGCCGAGGTCGTCACCGCGTTCGACGGGATCATGCTCGCCCGCGGCGATCTCGGCGTGGAGATACCACTCGAGCAAGTCCCGCTGGTGCAAAAGCGTGCCGTCCGCCTCGCCCGTCAGACGGGCAAGCCGATCATCGTCGCCACCCAGATGCTCGAGTCGATGGTGGGGAACCCCCGACCAACCCGGGCGGAGGTCTCCGACGTCGCCACGGCCGTTTTCGACGGTGCGGACGCGATGATGCTCTCGGCCGAAACGAGCGTCGGATCCCATGCCTTGGAGTCAGTGTCCATGATGGGTCGCATCATCGAGGCAGCCGAGTCCGAGGCTACCGGGCACGCACCGACCATCGCCCCTGCGCTCGACACGAAGGGCACCGCCCTCGTCCAGGCAGCGGTCGAGACGGCGAGCAACGTCGGCGCGTGCGCCCTCGTCGCCTTCACCCAGACCGGCGCCACCGCCCGACGTCTTGCCCGTCACCGGCCGACGATCCCGATCATCGCCTTCACCCCGTTGCCGATCGTCCGGCATACGCTCGCCCTCAGCTGGGGCGTCGAGGCGTTCATTCTCCCGACGGTGGCCACGACCGACGAGATGGTCGCCCAGGTCGAACGGGCCCTGCTTGAGTCCGGCCGGGCACACGCCGGTGAACAGGTCGTCATCGTCGCTGGCACTCCGCCAGGCCAGCAAGGAACGACCAACACCGTGCGCGTCGAACGCCTCGGGGGCTACCGCTGACCCCGAACGTAGTGCGCGTCGACCCGCTCGATCTCCGAGGGCGAAGCCGCTCGCGCCACACGCGCACCGTCGCACTCCGATCTCGATGCCTCGAGGTTGTCCCGTACCTGTCGGGGGTGCAGCGAGCGCGTCAGGCCGCGCCGCGTGGTCGTGTCACGGGCACCGAGCCCCAGTTCAGCGACGAGGCAGCAGTGCCGACGCGCCGACTGCGACCACGGCGATCGGCCACACCTCCCATAGACCGGCAAGGGCCTGGAGGAGCACGGCAGCGAGGACGACGGCCGCTGCGGCGGCGAGCAGTGCGAAGCGGATCGGTGCGGCGGCGAACCGCCGGGCGGTGGCTGCTGGGGCCCGGAGTGGCAGATCCGCGACGAGACCGGCGAGCTCATGACGGTGGCGGGCGCGCAGCACCGCGTCGATGCGCTGCCCGCCTTCCTCGATGCTCAGGCGACCCTCTCCGACCGCGTGCGAGACGAGGCCCGCGGCCTCTTCGCGCTCGAGGTCAGACGCGAGTACCGGCTGCACGGCACCCGTGCGTCTCGTGACGGCTCGAGAGGGAGCAGCCGGGGGCTCGGGCCTGCTCGGCACGGCGTTCGCGCGCCCCCGCCACCACGCGGCCACCAAAAACAGGATCAGGAAGGGAAGAACTAGACCCAGCAGCGAGGGTCCCGCTGCCCAGTAGTGGTGCCAGGGGTGAGTCGCGAATGCGGAGTAGCCGCCCCTCATCGCCCACTCGCTCCTACGGCGATCATCGTTCCAAGTCTATGCACCACGCCACTCCGGAACACGCCGGGCGCGGTTGCCGAGCGGCGCCGCGACGCTCGTCGATCAGACTGGCTTCGGGATCCGAGCGGTGTGGGGCGCACAGCAGCAGGCGGGCGACCTGGCAAAACCCCTACCCGGGCGATGGCAGGAGCGGTCGGAGGCTGCCGGGTCCCGCCGGCTGGGCACGGTGACTCCCCCACTGCCCGGCGGCCCACATCGACGCGGGACTGCGCGGCAGAATCTCGGCGATGTCCCCTCCCCGAGTGACCTATGCCGTCGCGGCGCGGGCGCTGGCAGAGCGGGACCCGGTCCTCGCCGGGCTCGTCGACAAGGCCGGCCTCCCGAACATTCGGCGCCCGCAGGAGACTCACTTCGCGGCGCTCGTGCGTTCCGTGCTCTACCAGCAGCTGGCGGGCTCCGCAGCGGCGGCCATACACCGCCGACTCATCCTTGCCCTCGATGGCGACGTCACCCCGGAGGCGTTCCTCGCGTTGTCGTTCGACACGCTGCGGGCAGCCGGCCTGTCCGGCAACAAGTCGACGTCGCTCCAAGATCTCGCCGCCAAGGTGCTCGACGGCACCGTGGTGCTGGAGCCGCGCCGCCTCGCGCGAGAGAGCGACGACGAGGTGATCGCTCGGCTCACCACGGTCCGGGGGATCGGCCCGTGGACCGCTCAGATGTTCCTGATGTTCCAGCTGCGCCGCCTCGACGTCTGGCCCGTAGGGGACCTTGGAGTCCGCCGGGGCTACGGCCTGGCGTGGGCGGTGCCCATGCCGAATGAGCGGCAGCTCGGCCCGCTCGGCGAGGCGTTCACGCCGTACCGCTCGGTGGCGGCGTGGTACTGCTGGCGGGCCTGCGAGATCTATGCGGGAGCCGCCGAGAGCGCCCTGACTCGCTGACCGACCGAGAGGGAGCGATCCACTCGCCGCCTCCGCTCCATCGGAGCAACCTTGGATCGGTCGCCCGTTGGCAGGCGCACGTCGGGTCATGTCGGCGACCGCGGCTGTAAGGGATGCCTCGAGCCGCGCGCCGTCACCCGACGCCAGCTGGGATCGCCATCGGCGTCCCGCCGCGCTCGACGAGATCGTGCACGGCAAGCGGGCCGCCGAGGCCGACGCCCGCTGCGACGGCACGCGACTCGGGGACAACGGAGTGGTTCTCGCTGAACCTCCAGGCCGACCACGAGGTCGAGGCCGGACGGGACCGCCTCGCCCAACAGTCGAGCAGCCGAGCCGCCGCGCAGGGCCTGAGGGCACCTCTGACGACGGGCCTTTGCGGGTCGATCGGCGCCATGATCTACGCGTTGTCCATGGGTCCTCTTCAGCGCTAGCCCACGACGAGAGAGCCGGTGCATCCACGTGTCAAGTTCGAGCGGCGTCCCCGACCTGAGCGTTGCCGAGCGCGACGCGATGCGAGAGCTGCGCTCGCTGCTCGGGGAGTCCGGCTACTCCCAGCTCTACCACCACGCCGCCGGCGGCGCGCTGTTTGCGGCGGAGCGCGCTCGCCGCGCTCGGCGCCGTGCGGCGGCTCCCACCGTTCGAGCGCGCCCTGCTTGAGCTCCTAGCCTTCGGCGAGGAGCTGCCCGCCGACGAATTGCCCGAGAGGATCCGGCCGACGGCCGGCGCCCTGCGCGGCATCGGGCTGCTCGACGGGACCGGGGGTGGGGTCTCCGCATCGGGATGGGTGGTCGTCCCGGCGCTGCGCGGCTACCTGATCACAGGCGCCCCGCCCCACTACGCGGCCACCGACCAGGTCGGGGCGAGCGCCTACGTCGGCAACGACTCGCTGCTGCTCGCCGCGGCGCTGCCCGACACTCGAGGCAAGCGCGTCCTCGACCTCGGCACCGGCTGCGGCGTGCAGGGTCTCCTCGCAGCCCGGGGCGCTGTCGAGACGATCCTGACCGACGTCGACGGGTTCGCCTGCAAGGTGTCCTTGCTCAACGCCGCCTTGAACGAGACGCCCCACCCGGTCCAGGTCCTCGCCGGTGACCTCTACGAACCCGTCCGGGGGGAGCGCTTCGATCTGATCACCATGCTGCCCCCCTACGTCCCGACCGTCGACGGCTCCTCCGCCTCCCGCGTCGTCGCCGGGGGTCCGGACGGCCTCGGGCTCGTCCGCCGGCTCGTGCGCGAGGCGCCGGCGCACCTCGCGCCCGGAGGCGAACTCGTCGCGCTCTGCCAGCTGCTCTGCTCCGACGACGGGCCGCTGCTGGCGGAGGAGATCGGTGCGCTATGCCCCTCGCTCGACGTCCGCCTCTCGGTGACGGACTGGCACCCGCTGCAGCCCTACGCGCTCGATCTGGCGCGCCGTCTTTCCAAGCACGGCGCCGCCGCCGACATGTCGACCCTGCTGGCGCGCTACCTGCAGTCGCTGAGCAGCCTCGGGGTCACCGGGGCGTGCACGGCGCACCTCAGGCTCCGCCGAGGCGAGGCGATCGACGACGGCACAGGTGGGGTCCGCGTAGTGGGGCGGGCTCCCGCCGTGCAGGCGCGGACCGTCCCGGCGCCGGTGCCCGGGCTCTCGCTCACCGGCGACGTCCACGCGGCCACAGCGACCTCGGCCGACGGCGCGCAAAGCTTCCTGAGCGGGCCGACCGCCGCGCTGCTGGCCGCAGTCGACGGAATCCGGACGATCGCCGACATCGCCCGCCTCGCGTGGGGAGCACCGGACGGCGCCCACCCCGCCGAGCTGTGCGATCAGGCGATCGAGCGGTTCCTCGAGCTCGAGCGGGCGGACCTCGTCAGCCTCGACGGCGACCACCGCTGACCCGAGGGGGCGAGATGACGCGCGGGGCTCGCCAGCTCGCTTTCCCACGCGGGGACTGGACCGGCCTTTGCGTCTCGGCGCTCACGCGCCAGACAGCTGCATCCCGCATACGGGCGAGCTGTTAGCGGCGAGACCTCCCAGTTAGCCCACAGGGAGGTCGGGACCTAGCGGGAGTTTCCGGGATCTCCCCGAGCCGATCGCTGTTGTCCCTGCTCTGAGGCGGTGCAGGAGCGCTCGGCGCGTATTACCTAAGCGGACGGTGCGAAGGCCTCGAGCTCGAAGAGGCCGAAGAGCCGCTCCTGGGTGGGACTCATCTCCGTGAGCATCCGCCGGGCCCGGGGACGTCCTCCCGTCGAGGGGTAGACGAGCACGGTCTCCTCGATCCGGCCGAGCTCGCAAAGCACGTCGCAGGCACTCATCACGAGCCCCTCCGTGCGGACCTCGCGCACCATGAGGCGCAGCACGCTGAGCGCGAGCACGCAGCAGAACAGGTGCACGGCGATCTTCTGGTCGGTCCAGTGGAACATGGGAGCCACCGCCACGCAATCGGGGTCCTTCATCTGGCGGAAGCCGTCCTCCACCTGCCACTGGGATCGGTAGGCGAGGATCACCTCGGCAACCGACCACTGGCGCCGGTCGGTGATGAGGATGCGCTTGCCGAAGACCTCGTCCTCGAGCGCCTGGCGGGCCTCGGCATCGATGGTGAAAGAGAGCGAGAAGTCCTTCGGGCCACTCCCGGCGAGCGCGGTGCGAAGCACCCGGGCAACCCAGCGTGGGCGCAAGATCTCGGCAATCTCGGCCTCCACGGCTTCGCGCGGCCTGCGGCTGTGCCCACCGGCGAGTCGCCGGGCGAGATCGGCGAGCTGCGCGGCGGCCTTGGCGAGGGTCTGGTCGAAGCCCCGTGACTGCTTTCGGTGGAACTCGGCGGAGTGGGTGACGACGACGCGCAGACGACGGCCGAGCACCTGCAGCTCGCGCTCGAAGGCGCTCACGCCGGGGAGGGTGGCCTCGTCGACGACGCGGAAGTCGCTGCTTCTCACCGCGAGGAGCTCGGGGTGCTGGTGCGGGGGGACCGAGGCGACGAAGTGCAGACCGAGCTCGTCGAGCAAGCCCAGGTTGGCGGCCGAGTCCATGCCGGCGTCGAAGACGACGGTGAGCTGTGCGGGATCGCTGACGCCGGCGAGCTGGCGAGACAGCTGGGTGATCGCCGTGACGAACTGGGTGACGTCGGGTCGGTTGCCCGGATAGGCATGGGAGGCGATCGGCACCGCCCCGTCCTTGGTCACGACGAGCGAGAGCCCGACGATGCGCAGGTCGTGACGCTTGTTCTTCGCGTGGCCGCGCCGGGCGATCGTGTTGCGGTCGTTCGAGGTGTCGACGTAGGTGGAGACGTTCGTCATGTCGAGCACGAGCCCCTCGGTGGAGAGCGCGAACTCGTCCGCCATCTTCGTCACGACGAGGCGGTGGATCTCCGACAGCGTCTCGTCGTCCAGTGCGTCCATCGCGTCCCAGAACCGGCGATGATCGAGCGCCGATGGGGGCAGCTTGACGAGACGATCGCCGGCCGTCGTCGCCCACCAGTCGCCAAAGGCCAACTTCGAGCACGGCGCCACCACCCGGTTCGCCACCATGAGCTCGACGTAGGTGCCGACCGAGGCCGCAGCGTCCTCTCGCCGGGCACCGACCACCCGATCGACCGCGTCTCTTACCCCGATCCGCCCCAGCACCGACAACGCGGCCGCGAGGTCGCCGAAGCCGAGGTGCCGGGTGCGCTCGGGGAGCACCGTCGCGCCGGCGATCGCCGCTTCGATGTCGGCCGCCTTGCCGAGGTAGCGCTCGGAGACCATCTTCGGCTTGCCGCCGACCCGGGCCATCTCGCGCAGGTAGTAGTAGGTGCTGCCGTTCACCTTCTTTGAGATGATCGAAGCCATGCTTTAGGTAATACACCATCGTGTTCCGCATCGCGAGCTTTTGAGCAGGACAAACGCGCTGGTCACGCGCGATTTTCCGAAGATCCCCCGAGCCGGCCGGCAGTCACCTCACGGCGAGAGCCCGGAAACTCCCGCTAGGACACCACTCCCACGCTCGGCAGCAAGGCTCAATCGCGTTCGGGACCGCGGAGAAACGTCGATGGCGAAAGATCCCGACGCCTGCGGCGAGCCCGGGCTGACGTGATCGTCAGGCTCGGATGCGTCCTCAGACGGTTGACCCGGTGCCACCCCCCGCTCCGGACCCCGCGCCGTTCCAGCCGCCGTACCCGTGACCGAAGTGGCCGCCCTCGGTGCCGATCTCGACCGACGTCGCGCTAACGGTGCCCGAAGAGGTGGTGCCGAACACGGCGACGTGCTCATTCACGCTCACGTTGGCGAACGACGGCGAGGTGACGCCCCGGTCGCGGTAGGTCGTCGTCGAGGAGACGTCGACGGTCACGCTCGTGCCCGAGGTCGTCTTCAGCGTGAAGGTGTTCGAGCCGAGCGAGGTCACGATGCCCGAGGCTGCCGGTGGCGCACCCTCGCCGAAGCCGACATGGCCGCCCGCCCCGCCGATCAGGACCGACGTCGCGCTAACGGTGCCCGAAGAGGTGGTGCCGAACACGGCGACGTGCTCATTCACGCTCACGTTGGCGAACGACGGCGAGGTGACGCCCCGGTCGCGGTAGGTCGTCGTCGAGGAGACGTCGACGGTCACGCTCGTGCCCGAGGTCGTCTTCAGCGTGAAGGTGTTCGAGCCGAGCGAGGTCACGATGCCCGAGGCTGCCGGTGGCGCACCCTCGCCGAAGCCGACATGGCCGCCCGCCCCGCCGATCAGGACCGACGTCGCGCTAACGGTGCCCGAAGAGGTGGTGCCGAACACGGCGACGTGCTCATTCACGCTCACGTTGGCGAACGACGGCGAGGTGACGCCCCGGTCGCGGTAGGTCGTCGTCGAGGAGACGTCGACGGTCACGCTCGTGCCCGAGGTCGTCTTCAGCGTGAAGGTGTTCGAGCCGAGCGAGGTCACGATGCCCGAGGCTGCCGGTGGCGCACCCTCGCCGAAGCCCCATCTTCCCGAGGAGGAGCTGAATGACGCGCCGGCACTCGATCGAGCGACGGTCGTCGCCGGAGCTGACGCCGCGGCGCTCGATGACCCTGCCGACACGGCACTGGCCACTCCGTAGCCAGCGGCGCCGAGGCCGGCGATAAGTGCCGACGCCACTGCTGCTCGCCGAACGACCCGCTTGCGGCTCGTAGGCGTGTCTCCCGGTCCCTGAACCTCGAGACCGTCCGTCCAATCCGACATCATGCCTCCGTATTTCGCACTCGACGTGCACCTGCGTAAGCCCATGATGACAGTCCAACCTGTGGACAACCCAGCAATTCGGCATGACGAGGCTGGGAGATGCGCGGCAAGGTCACAGACATCGGCGCAGAGCACACGCTTGCGCGTCTGCCCAGCTCACGGATCTGATTGGATCGACCGGCGGGCGGGCTCGACCCCCTTCTCATCCAGCAGCTCACATCCGGCAGCTCGTTGGTGCAGGCGACCACGTCGTCGGCGTGTCGGCGGCGCTCAGCCACTGGGTGCGAAGGAACGCCAGCGGCCGGCCGCTCGACACGAGCACAGCTTGCTGCATATTGGAATTCACACCAGGTGGCTGGGAAGGATCCCGGACCGCACTCCTATTGGAACTTCACTTATTGGGACCTCACTGCGCCGTGCAGTCCTCACTGGGGCGGGCCGCTTGCGAGCGTCACGGTCGCACGGTGCGTGGTCCCGTAACGATCGACCCAGCCGAGCTGTACCTTCGCACCAGGTGCTCTCGCGAGCAGCAGGTGCGTGAGCTGCGTGGGCGAGGTGACCGACTGGCCGGCGAACGAGGTAATCGCGTCGCCGGCGACGAGGCCCGCCTCCTCAGCCGGGGAGGCCGGAACGACCGCGACCACGAGCGCGCCGGCGATGAACGAGCCACCCCGGTAGTAGCCCGACGGCGCGACGTCGACGCCCAGGAAAGCGGTGGCTCCCCGGTGCACGTTGCCCGAGAAGCGTCCGCTCTCCATCTGGCGGGCGAGCGCCGTCGCCGTGTTGATCGGGATCGCGAAGCCTTCGCCCGCGCCGCGCTGGAACTCGAAGCCGCTCGAGCCGGCCGTAACCATGGCGATGACGTCGCCCGCGGCGTTCACAAGCGGACCTCCGGAGTCGCCGGGCTCGATCGCGGCGTTCGTCTCAATGAGCCCGGTCAGCTGCTCGCTCGTGCCGTTGAGCTCGTCGCTCGCGGTGATCGACTGGTCAAGGGCGGCCACCGTCCCGCTCGCCGAGCTCGGCGTCCCGCCGGTGCCGCCGGCGTTGCCGATGGCCGTCACCTTCGCCCCGACCTTGACTGCCGAGGAGCTGCCGATCGGCACCGTCTTCAGCTTGGAAGCGCTCTTCAGCTGCACCACCGCCACGTCGGCGGCCACGTCGTAGCCGACAACCGACGCGTTGTATGTCCGGCCGTTGCCCACGTCCCTCACTTTGATCGTCGTCGCGCCCTCGATGACGTGGTTGTTCGTGAGCACCTCGCCAGCCGAGGAGAGCACCATCCCCGTTCCCGCCGCAGCGGCGTTCTCGTAGCCGAGATTCGTGTTCACGTCGACCATGCCGGCGATCACCTTGGCGTTACTCGTGCTCGCGCTCGCTGCGGGTGCGATGGTGACCGCCGTGAGCGCGCCGACGACAAACAGGGCCGAGACCCACCTGCGCAACACGCTGCGTCGTCCCATTGCTGCCTCCTGGAGTCCGTGGTCCCTGCACGGCCGCTGCGTCCAGCAACGCAAGCTCACCTGCACCCAGAGCCAGTCGGAACCTTCACCCTCATAACCTCCATCACTGCTTGCCCGGGCGACTAGAGGAAGAGGTCCCGAACGACCGGACATCTCGATGCAGGTGGCTCAATGATCGAGGTTCGGAGTGTGATCGGCCATCAGCGGGAGGGAGCGACGGCGGCGCCCCGTGGCGTTGAAGATGGCATTGGCGACCGCCGGGGCGACCGCGATCATCGGCGTCTCGCCGGCCCCTGCCGACGCCAGATCACGACGGTCCAGCAGAACGACCTCGATGGGCGGGACGTCGGAGATCCGCGGGACGCGATAGTCCGAGAACGACCCGTTCGTGATCGCCCCGGCGCTGAAATGGATCGCCTCGAAAAGCACTCCGCCAAGAGCCATCACGGTGGCTCCCTCGATCTGATTGATCACGGTGGCGGGGTTGACGAGGCTTCCGCACTCATACGCGGTGACGAGACGGACGACCCGCAGGCGGCCGTCCGGGCTGACACCGACCTCTGCTGCAGTGGCAACCCGCCCGTCCTTCTCGAGGCCGCAAGCGATGCCCCAGCCGGCGTTGTCGTGGTCGGTCGTCCACCCGACACGCTCAGCCGCCGCTCGCAGCACAACGGCTAGCCGCTCGTCAGCGAGGTTGGCAAGACGGAATTCGACCGGGTCGCGGCCGAGCCGGTGCGCCAGCTCGTCGATGTGCGACTCCCGGGCGAAGTTGTTGGCGGTGGCCGCCAGAGCCCGATAGGAGCCCTGGGCGAGCGGGCTCTGCGCAGGCTGGTAGTCGATCCGCTGGTTGGCCACCCGGTAGGGGGTGGTGATGGCGGCTGGACCCGAATTGACGTTGGCGAAGGTCCAGGCGGTCAGCTCGCCACCGGTCGTCGCTCCGGCTGCCACATCGATGACGGCCGCCGGACGAAGGGTGCCAATGGTGAACTCCTCCCGGCGGGTCCAGGCGACCCGTACAGGTTCGCCGATCTCTCGGGCCAAGACGGCCGCCTCACTTGCGACGCCGGCCGCGTGCTTACCGCCAAAGCCGCCGCCCGTCGGCGGCACGATGACGCGGACATACTGCTCGTCCAGATCGAGGGCTGCAGCGACCTGGGCCCGGACCGGGAAGGGCGTCTGAGTCCCAGTCCAGACGGTCAGCCGTCCATCGTCGTCCCAGATCGCCACCGCGGCGCGGGTCTCGAGGGCGGCGGGGGCGATGTACGCGGTGGTGTACTTGGCGTCGACGCGCACGGCCGCGGCCCGTAGCGCAATGTCGGGATCCCCTTCCTCATGGTGGAATGGCCCGCTCCAACCGCCGACCTCCACCGCGGGATGCGAGCGAAGGAACGCTTCGAGGTCCTCCTCCGATGGCGCCTCCGGAAGCTCCCACTCCGCCTCCATTTCGGTCATGGCCGACCGGGCCGTCGCCACGTCGCGAGCGACGACGCCGGTCACCGCGCCGGCGCGGACGACGACGACGTCTGTACGGCGATCGAGTGCACTGGTGTCGAGCTGACGAAGCGCCGCTCCGAACACGGGCGGTCGCAGTACAGCACCGTGCCACACGCCAGGAAGTGTCAGGTCCGAGACGAACTGCCGGGCACCCGTGACGGCGTCGCTGGTCCCCGGCGGTACGTGCTGCGTCCCGGCGGCGTGCCACTTCGATGGCGGCGTCACCGCGGGCTCGCCAGTGACGACCTCGACTCTTCGTGACCCGACGGGCAACGGCAATACCAATAAGGAGCGCGGCGTGGGCAGCGACCCGGCTGAGCGCCCGGCCAGCATCGGGCATGGACCGGCTGCCGAACGTGCCCATGTCGTAGGGGCAGAGATCGGTGTCACCCATCGCCAGGCGGACGCTCTCGAGGGGAATGCGGAGCTCCTCAGCGACGAGAAGGCGGAGCGCGGTGCGGTTGTCCTGGCCCACGTCGACCTTGCCGGTGAATGCGGTCACGGTGCCACCGCAACCGACATGCAGCCAGGCACCACCGTCGGTCGCCCAGGTCCCCGGTGCCGGCGTTCGAGGTCGGAGCACCACGACCAGGCCGTCCCCGAGCACCTCGAACCAGTCACGGTCCTCGGGCTCGGTCATGTCCCACGGCCGGCCCGGCCTGGGTCCGGGTAGGCGTGGGTCGGGCGATTTCCAGTCGTCAGCGGCCGACGCGACCGGCAGGTTGTCGGTAGCTTGGGGCTCCGCGATCAGCTCGGCGGCACGGTGCACCGCCTCGCGGATGCGCGTGTAGGCACCACAACGGCAGAGATTGCCGGAAAGCGCCTCGTTCACGGCGTCGTCATCCGGATCCGGGTGGCGGGCCAGGAGCGCGACGACCGAGAGGACCATGCCGGGGGTGCAGTAGCCGCACTGAGCCGCGCCGACCTCAACGAACGCACGTTGGACTGGGTGCAGTCGGCCACCGGTCGCAAGCCCTTCGATGGTGGTGACGCTCCGTCCCGCCAACTCGATGATGTCCTGGCGGCACGCTCGCACGGTCTCGCCTTCGACGAGCACCGTGCAGGACCCGCACGCCCCCTCCCCGCATCCCGGCTTGGCACCCGTCAGACCTAGTTCGCCACGCAGCGCCGACAGGAGTGACCCCGTCGCTGGCACCGACCGTGGCGTCCCGTTGACGATCAGGGTCACGAATGGCGGCGGCTCAATCCGGTGCTCGGGACCGCCGAACTCGGCGCGAACACCCCCCGTCGACATGGCTCCCATCTTGGAGCACGACATGCGTAGCCTCCTAGGGCCATTGGACCGTTGCGCGCCCCGTTGCCAACCGGCCAACTAGGCGCGGGCCGACTCGCGGCGCGACGACCGCGATGATCGGGGCACGCTCGTAGAGCTTCGACGGCGCTCGGGGGTCGTCATTGGTTGCAGTGTGGTCGGGGCTCCAGATCGACGAGACGGTGTTCAGGGTTCGACTGGCGCGCGTCGTCCACGGCCTGCCGGACAGCGGTCCCACCGTTCGCGTCGACGCGCACCGCCTTGGGCGTCGACAGAAGCTCTCTCGACCATCGACTGTCCACACCCGCGGCGAGGTGTGGTCGCACCACCGCTCGTCGCGATCCCTGATAGCACCGGCGGTGAGCTCCGGCCTGCCGGCTTCATCTTTCCGTAAGGCGCGACGGTCAAGGTGCAGGTGTGGAATCAGAGCAGCCCGCGGGCGAGCCCTCGGCGCTCGGCGAGCCGGCGCGGCCGGCGTCGGAACCCAACTTGCGCCGACGGGTACATCCCGGCGTCGCCGCTGGTCTGCTCATCGTGCTCGTCGTTGGCGCCGGAGGCGTCGTCGTCTTCCACATCGGTCGTGCACCCCACCTGGCGACCGCCGCGACAGCCCGCGTGCCGCCCACGACCGGTGCCCAGCCAATGACCGGCGTGCCGAACGCGGCGCTGCCCTCGGCGCCGCTCGAGGTGGTGGGAACGTCGCCCGCGCCCGGCTCGACCACCGTCGGCTTTTCGAATGACGTCGCCGTCCAGTTCTCGGCGCCGCTTGCCGCCGACACGCCGGATCCCGCACTTTCTCCGAGCGTGCCGGGTACCTGGACGCTCGAGGGATCGTCGGCACTCGTCTTCCGGCCGAACGGATACTTCGCCCCGCTCTCAAAGCTCCTCCTCATCGTCCCGGCGGGACCCCTCGGTCCCCGAGGACGCCGTGGGCAGTCGCTCGCGTCGCCGTACAGCGCGTCATTCACGGTTGCCGACGCGTCCGTGCTGCGACTCCAGCAGCTCCTCGCGGAGCTCGACTACCTTCCGCTCAGATTCGACCCCACCGCGCCTGGTGGGGCCGGCCCGACGCCGAGCGCCGTCTCGGCGGGCACACCACCCGCGCCCGTGCCCATTGCGGTCGCGACGCCGGGCACGACCTCATCGGCGACGGACACGTCGGCGATCGACAGCGAGCCGACCGATCCCGGCGCAATCGCTCCCGTCGCGCAGCCAGGCTCGTTCACGTGGCGCTATCCGAACATCCCCGCTTCGCTTTCCTCGCAGTGGAAGCCCGGCGTTGACACCGTGCTAACACAGGGTGCGGTCATGGCCTTCGAATCCGTTCACGGAGTCGAAGACAACGGTGTCATAACCGCGACGCTCTGGACGGATCTCTTCGAGGCCGTCGCCGCCCGCCAGATCACTGCGGGCCCGTACGACTATCTCGAGGTCTCGACCGCGCTGCCAGAGACGCTCTCGGTCTGGCAGGACGGCACGGTGGTCTTCCAGAGCCCCACCAACACCGGCATCCCACAGGCACCGACTGCCCTCGGGACGTTTCCCGTCTACGCCCGCTTCCTCTCGACGACGATGAGCGGCTACAACCCGGATGGTAGCTACTACAACGATCCCGGCGTCCCGGACGTGGCCTACTTCAACGGTGGAGACGCGGTCCACGGCTTTAATCGCGGCGCGTACGGCTTCCCCCAGAGCCTCGGTTGCGTGGAGCTCCCGTACTCGGCCGCAGCGGTCGTCTTCAACGACGACCCGATCGGGACCCTCGTGTCCATCGCCTCATCTGTCTCTTGAGGACGCGAACCACAAGCGCCACCACCGACCTTCAGGCCAGCCGCCGGAATCCTAAAGCGCGGGTGTCTCCACCGCCGCCGAGGTGCAGCCGCCTCGACGAGCTGCTCGAGGAGTGTCCGGCAGGCGTCGGCCTGCTTCGCGCTGCTATCCGGGCTGGCTCGGCGTCCATGCGTTGGCTGAGCGACGCCAGTGAGCTTCGCGGACGGCCTCGGCATGGCCGTAGTACTTGACGCCGACCGGGGTGTAGACCTTTGCCGACTCTTAATCTTGTCTGACCTCCGCGTGCTGTGGAGCGGGACTAGACAGTCCAACATGCGGCGGTTCGTAGCGGCGACGGGACGACGCCGGTCGGTGACGCATCGACCAACGACCAAGAGTGCAGTGAACGCTTGTCTCTCTCGCGTTGTTGTCGGGCTTCCGCTCCTGCTTGGCGTCAGCGCAATGCATGCCACGCTGGCCTCGGCGGGGAGCAGAGCCGCCCAGTCCGCTACGTCGCCGCTGGCGCCTCCGAAGACCCTCCAGCCCTTCGCGACGCCGGCGTTCTCCGGCGAGGGGCTCTGGCATCCTGCCGGTCGCACAATCGGACGCTTCCACGCCGTGTTCGAGACGACGTTGCAGGCGCCTGGCTCCGGCGGAAGTGTCGCAGGTATCGCGTGGATGGACACCAGGCTTCTTCGTGCAACGCTCTACTCGGGGAGCGTGAGCCCCGGCGGTGGACCCTGGCGGTACACGGCACCGGTCGCGCCGACAGCGGCTAGAACGCTCGTGGCAGCGTTCAACGGTGGTTTCAAGATGCCGGACTCGGAGGGTGGCTACTACAGCGAGGGCAAGCTCGTCGACCCCCTCCGCGCAGGTGCTGCCTCGCTCGTCATCTACAAGAGCGGCACCGCGACGGTCGGCATGTGGGGGCGCGACGTCTCGATGACGCCGAGCGTGGTGGCCGTCCGTCAGAACCTGAACCTCCTCGTCGACCACGGCCAGCCCGTCGCGGGCCTCAGCCCCTACGACACCTCCGTCTGGGGCTCGACGCTCGGCGGCACCCCGAACGTCTGGCGCTCCGGGCTCGGCGTCACCGCGAACGGCGCGCTCGTATATGTGAGCGGACCGTCGCTCGATGTCGTCCAGCTCGCCGACCTCCTCGTCCGTGCCGGCGCTGTGAGGGCCATGGAACTCGACATCAACCCATACTGGACGGTCTTCGCGACATATGCCCCGGACCCGCCGAGCGCCCCGGCCTCACCGGCAAATGGCGCGGACTTGCTCTCAACGATGGCCGGCGGCCCGGACCGGTTCTTCGCCGCGTGGTGGTACCGGGACTTCGTCACCATGTCAGCGAGGGTGCCCGGGAACGGCTGAACTGGCGGAGAAGATGGCGCTCACGCTTCGGTGACCGTGCTGCGCTGGTCCCGGCGGCCACAAGAGCCAGCGTCGCTTGACCAAGTTCATCCTCCTTCCGTCCACCATCGTGGGAAAGGGAGGACACACGGGTGAAGGATCCATGCGCAGCCGTCGTTGTGGCGTAGACCGGAGCGGCGATGGCCGAGGCCACTGTTGCCTCCGATCCGGACGGCTACCTGGCCCTCTTCGACCTGATCGAGACCCACGGCGCATCGCGTGCCTGTGTCGTCGGGGGCACTGGTGGCTACGAGACCGGTCTCGCCCGATTCCTCACCAAGGCCGGCGAGCTGATCATCGAACTCGACCTGGCGTGGACCAGCCGGAGCTCCCCGAGCTGATCCTCCCAGAGGAGTCGATAGAGAAACGCGAACCGGCTCCGCCGGGTCCGGCAGCAAGCTAGTCCGGCTCGCCTGCTGCCAACCAGCTGCTCTGCATAGACATAGACAAGCCCTCGTTCAGGTCTCCGAGCGAGGCACTCGACTTCACGTGATCGTAAGTTCCGATCCGTACCCTCGACCTCATGATGGCGTTGGGCACGGTCGGTTGTATGTGGATGCCTGTATGTGGATGCCTGAGCGGTCGTCCGGTTGGCCGTGTAGCATCGAACGCGAACCATCGCCCGACCAATGACCTGGTCGGTCGATGAGTCCGACAGCATGACAGCGAGCCGAGCGCGGCGTGCGACGGGCTACAGCACGCCCACAGGTCACGCCAGGACATCTCTCAGCGCGCCCCGCGACGATCGCTCGATGGCACCCCGCACGCACATTGCCCCTGCTCGCCGCGTGGCCTCGACGAACGCAGGATCCGCAGTTGCGCCCCGCCGCCGGCCAGGCCACGCGCCGCGGCCTCGGGTTGCCGACGCCTTCGCTGCACTCGCGGGGCTGGGCCTGGGCGCCACACTTGCTCTGGTCGCAACCGGAGAGACGCGCGGCTCGCTGGCCGGCCCCGGGGGCTTTCTCATCGCCACGGGCCGCTTCGCTGGATTCACCGGCGCATACCTGATGTTGGTCATGGTCGTGCTCATCGCTCGTCTCCCTTGGCTCGAGCGAGCGGTCGGTCAAGATCGGCTCGTCCGTTGGCACCGGCGGATCGGTCCATGGCCGCTCGGCTTGATCGCTGTCCATGTCGTGCTCATCACGCTCGGCTACGCCCAACTCGCGAAGGCAGGAGCGCTCCGCCAGCTCTGGGTGTTCATCGCCTCGTATCCGGACCTTCTTGCCGCCGCCGTCGGCTTCGGTCTCCTCCTCATGGCCGGCGTGACCTCGATCAGGATCGTCCGGCGCCGCCTCAAGTACGAGAGCTGGTGGATCGTCCATCTCTACACGTATCTCGCGCTGGCGCTCGCGTTCGCCCACGAGATCGTCACCGGTGGCGCTTTCATCGGCCACCCTCTCACCCGAGCGTTCTGGATCGCGCTCTGGGCGTTGACAGCAGGGCTCGTCATCGTCTTCCGGGTCGCCCAGCCGATCGGGCGGAGCTTCCGGCACCAGCTTCGGATCGCCGGCGTGCGCGAGGAGGCGCCGGGAGTGTTCTCGGTCGTCTGCTCTGGTCGACGCCTCGATCGGCTCGCGGTCTCAGGGGGTCAGTTCTTCAAGTGGCGCTTCCTCACGCGCGAGCTCTGGTGGCATGCGCACCCGTACTCGCTCTCCGCGCTCCCGACGACCCCCCTACCTCCGAGTGACCATCAAGGGGCTCGGCGATCAGAGCCGCGCGGTTGCCCACCTCAAACCGGGCACTCGCGTTGCGATCGAGGGACCCTACGGAGCGTTCACCCACCACGCTCGGACTTCTGACCGTGTGGCACTGATCGGCGCGGGGGTCGGCGTGACTCCGCTTCGGGCCCTTCTCGAGGACCTTCCACCATCGGTCGAGGTCACCGTCATCCTCCGGGCGTCGGTACCTGGCGATCTCGTCCACCGTGACGAGGTCGCTGCACTCGTCGAGGAGCGCGGCGGCCGGTTCTTCGAGGTCATCGGAGCGCGTCACCAGGTTCGCTTTGACGCGAGGGCACTGCGACGGCTCGTGCCTGACCTCGCCGGGTGCGACGTCTACGTCTGTGGACCAGAGGGCTTCGCCAAGAGCATCGTCGCCGCAGCCTTACGGCTCGGAGTGCACCGTGACCGCATCCACAAGGAAGCGTTCGCGTTCTAGATCCCGGAGGAATCAAATACCAGTGTCGAATCTCGCAGGGCAAATTCGATGAAACGAGCACCGATCGTGATTGCCGCGACCGTCGCGGGGCTCGCTGGCGTGCTCTCCTTCCACACGAAGTCCGCGCCCCTCACCCTCGGCTCGGTTCCCGGAGCTTCTGCGGCTTCCGGATCACCGACCAGGTCCGTCGCCGCGGGATCACCACCAGCGTCCAGTGGCACGAGCTCTCCGCCCACGTCGAGCCGGACGACGACCCCCTCATCGGGCACAGCGACGACCGCTCCGTCGGCAACGCGGACTGCCACGGGTGCGGCGGTCAACTACAACTACGGCATCTTGTCGGTCTCGGTCACGGTTTCTGGCAAGCACATCACCAAGGTCGGAATCGCCTCAATCGACGACGGTGGCAACTTCCGCTCCCAGTCGATCGACCAGCGGTCGATCCCCATCCTCGAACAACAGGCCCTACAGGCACAGAGCGCCAACATCCAGGGTGTGTCAGGTGCCAGCTATACGAGCGCGGGGTTTGCGCAGTCGCTGCAGTCCGCGCTCAACAAGCTCGCCCACTCGTGACCCGCTCGCGGCGGCTCGCCCGCCGATGAGCTGAACAACGAAGGTATCCCCCGCGCTCCTGCGCAACATGCAGGCGGAGCGCCAGCGCCCGGGCCGCATCGCTCATCGCCACGAGCTTCCTGCAACTACGTTCCCACGACGCGCGCCGCGGCCCCGCGGCTGCGAACCCCCTGGCCGCAAGGGACAGCGCAATTCCGAGCGCTGCGCTCTCTGCGGCGACCCTGTCCGTGCGCTCGCGGCCACCGCGTCGCCCTGGCGCGCCAGGCCGGTCGACCGAGAGGACGATCTTGGCCGCCTCGGACGGGGCGCTTGCGTCGCAGACCTGCACGATTCCGGCTTCGGCGCGCGACGGTGCCCCGCCAAACGAGTCGGCGGGGCACCGTGGTGGAGTGACCGGGTAACGGCTTGCGCGGCGCGCGTGGGGCTCTCAGTGATCGAGCGCGACGGTGTCCTTCTGCGCCGCACTCCTCACCGTATCCGTCGAGACGAGGTGCCTCGAGACCGGGGCCCTCGACCCGGCGCGCTCGCTGAGCGCCAGGGTCCGGTTCTCGCCGTGATCGGCGCTCGAGCGGTCCACCGAGCTCGCCCGCGTCTGGACGACCGCGGCGGCCCCTGACTTCGCCGTCGACGCCTGGGCGGACGCCGAGCCGACAGCGGCGATGCCGATGCCGGTGGCCGCCGCGCTCAGGCTCGCGACGACCATCATGATCTTCGCTCTCGCCCGCCGGGGACGCCGCCGGTAACTCATCGAGGTAGTACGCATCTTCTTTGTCCTTCCTGTTCTCAGTTGCGAGGTCCCCTTGGCGGGACACTGCATCGTGCGCCTTCGCCCGTTGGAGGCCCGTGAGGAGAAGATGTGCCGGGCTCAAATCTTCGGAGTGCTCTCCTCCCCGAGCGTCGGCTCCGAGGCTCGGCGCGCGCGTTGATGCCGGACAGCATCTTGCGCATCATCTGGAAATCGCCCAGCTCGAGCAGGATCGCTTCGCCGACCGTCGCGCTCAATTGCCAGCAGTTGTCGAACAGCTCGAGACCCCAGCAATCGCCTCGCTCGACGCCAAGTACGATCCGCGGCCAGGCGCGGTGGACGTCGCTCCGAGGTCAATCGTGCCCAACCCGAGGGCCACGCCCCCCCGAGCGAGGAGAGGACCACCACGACCTCTCGGGCCGCGAGCAGTCGACGCTCGCGGCCGGACCTCCCGTTCGCATGCGCCGACTGACGTGCGCGGCGCTGGGGCACCAGCAGGCGCCGAACGTCACTTCGTCCAGCGCGTGGCCACTCACGTGGCCTGCTCGCGGCGCCCTAGCCGAAGGGCGAGCAAGGGGCAGATGCGAACGACCTCCCGCGCCTGTCGCAGGAGCCCCGGGGGTACCTCCTCGGTCCGCACAATTGGGAAGCCCCAGTCGTCCAAGGTGATCATCTCCGGGAGGAGCTCGGCGCAGAGCCCCCGACCATCGCACGCGATCGGGTCGACCTCGAGACGGTAGTGCGTGCTCATCTCGCAAGCTCCTCAGGAACGGGCAGGATGCGCACGCCGCCGCCCGTCGCGCAGCAGTAGCCATCGGCGTGCCGAGCCACCTCGCCTCGAAAGGCGCGCAATGCGCTTCGGATCAGCCGCACGGCGCCATCTGGATGGCTGCAGGCGCCGCGGCCGTCGACTTGCTCGAGCCAGCGGGACAGCCGTGCCGACTCGAACCCTGCGCCGGCGGCGAGCAGCTCAAGCTCGCCGGCCAACGCGGGAAGTCCGAACACGCACGGTCCACACTGTCCGGCTGACTGCGAAGCGAGGTAGCGCACCACCCTTGCGGTCTCGACGAGCCCACACTCGTCGTCGGGCATCGCGGCCACGAGCCCAGCGCCCACGCTGGCACCCGACGGCCCGAGGCCTGCCGCGGAAAACGGCACGTCGAGCACGTCGTCGGCTCCTGCCCACGCGCCGAAGTACCCGCCGAAGAGCAGCGCTTGCAGCGCGGCGGCTGGACCACCCGCGAGGGCGAGGACATTGCGGACCGGCGTGCCGATCGCAACCTCGTAGACACCAGGAGCGTTGACTGCACCGAGGACGGTCACGAGGGTCGAGCCGGGCTCCTCGTCCGTGCCGACGGCCCGGTACCAGTCGGCGCCGCGCCGCGCGATGAGGGCGAGGTGCGCAAGCGTTTCGACGTTCTGCACCAGCGTCGGCCGACCGGCGAGACCCCGTTCTGCTAGGCGAGGGGGCGTCACCCTCGGCGCCGGGACACCTCGCTCGATCCAGCTCACGACCGCGCTGGCCTCGCCAGCGACGAAGCGTTCGGCCGCGGTGACGATCCTGAGCCGCACGCGGTCATGACCGGTGTGCCGGCGTTCGCGCGCCGCCGCGTCGACAACCTCGCGGACGGCGGGATGGACCACCAGGATCACCTCAGGCGCGCCGACCAGCTCCGCGGCGAGCGCCGCCCCGTCAAGCACGAGGTTGGGAGCTCGGGCGAGCAGTACACGGTCTTTCGCGCTTGCCGGCTCACCTTCGGTGCCGTTGGCCACGACCACGGGGGTCCGAAGCATCGCGGCGACGGCCCGGAGCTTGCGCGCGGTAGGAAAGCGCGCGCCCCCACGACCGATGAGACACGCCCGATCGATCTCGACGAGGAGAGATTCGCGAGACGACTCGTCCTCGACATGAGGCGTAGGGCCACAGCGAGCGATGTGCTGGTCCAGTGTCTCGGAGCCATCACCCGCGCCGGGCGGCAGCAGTCGGGGGAGCGCCCCGCCCGACGTCACCGGCGCTCCTCCCAAGCGGCGATCGAGCAGCGCCGTGGAGCGCGTCATCGAATGCCCGAGGACTGGACAGGCTGGCCGGGGTCACGGCCGATCGAGCGGGCGTCCGATCGCTCAGCTTCGCGCCCTGCGGCGGTAAACAGTCGGGCGCCGAACGCCGTCGCGGCCACCACGGCCGATCCCCATACGCAGAGCGCGACCCACCAGATGTGGAGGTCAGTGCCCGAGCGGAGGGAGTGCACGAAGGCGATCGGCCACGCAAGATACGCGAGCCAGTGCACGGCCCGCCATGCCCTGAACCCGAGATGCCGCCTGATCATGCTCGTCACGATGAGGGCGCCGAACAGGTCCACCGCGAACGTCCCGAGGCCGATCGCGACGGTCCGGTAGTGCGAGGTGAACGGGACAACCGTCGCGAACCAACCGATCGAGACGAACGGGTCGAGGATCGCCGTGAAGACGTGCAACGCCAGGAGCGCCACCGCGAACAGCGAGAGCGTCCTGTGCAGCTCGGCGACGGCGAAGCGGGGCAGGGACCGTGGCGCCGAGCCGACGCGGGTCGCCACGCCGAGGACCACGATCGCGCTGAAGAGCAGCAGGAGCACGAGGCCGCTGCCGCGGGAGACGTACCAGAGCAACTGCGACCCGCCCGCTCCCGACACTGTCGCGCTCATCGGACGCTCCCCCGTCCGGCGCTCCCGACCCGGCCGTCGCGGACAGCGGAGCGGCCGATCCGGCCCCCTTCGGATGCAGGCCATCCGCAACAGCGGCGTATCACTCCGTCATGCGCGACGAGGCGTGCAGGCAGCGCCATGGTCTCCAGCCACCCCACTGCGGCGTCCCCGGCGACGAGCGCGGCTGTCGACGCGGCATTCGCCTCGGCGCAGTTCGGCGCAGCGACGCTCGCAGTGCGCCATGGTCCGGAGATCGGGAGGCCGTTCGTGGGATCGACGACGTGATGGAGCTCGCGTCCGCCCTGCCGCCACCGCCTGCAGGTGACCGACGACGTGGCGAGCGCGCCGCCGAGCAGCCGTACCAGCTGCGAGTCCGGTGATCGGACGACACGGTGGTCGTCGGCGACCAGGATCGGCCACCCGTCACGCGGCGGCACGCCGGCCACGGCGATATCGCCCCCGAGGCTCACGAGCACGCCGCCCGGCCGGCTCGGCGATTTGAGCGCTGCCTTGGCGGCGCGATCCGCTCCAAGCCCCTTCGCCGTCGCACCGAGATCCAGCTGCACGCCCGAAGGGAGGTGCAAGAGGCGTCCCTCGAGCTTCACGGACTGCCAACCCGGTACCGGTGCCGGCGCCTGAAGGTCCAGCCCCCGGTCCACGATCGCCCGGAAATCTCGGTCATAGCCGAGCGCTACCAGGGCAGCGCCGACGGTCGGGTCAACCCGACCGTCGGTCCATCGGGCTGCCGCCAACGCGACGGAGATCGCCTCGGCCAGCCCCTCACTCAGCAGGAACAAGCCACCGCCCGCTCGATGCACCCACGAGATCTCCGAGTCGTCCCGGAACCGGCTCGCTTGGTGGTCGAGGCGGCGCAGGACCTCTTCGACAGCCGCTAGCGCACCGCTCAGGCTCTCGGGCGGCCAGACGACGACCCGGGCGCTGGTGCCGAGCGCATCCCGCTGCGCGACGCCGACGCCGGACGCGACGACGGCCTCGAGCATCCAGTCCTCGAGCGAGGAGTCCACGCCCCGAGCGGTGACGGTGGCCGACATCACGATCCCCCGGTCGTCGCGACCCCTGCGCTACGCGACGTCACCTGCGCGGAGCCGGGTGATGCGGGCGCCGTGGCTGGTGCCGACACGCCTGACCCGCTGGATGTCGCCACCGGTTGGGACACGCTTGGCGGGTTGGCCCCTGTCGAGACGCCACCATTCCCGGTCGAGGCCGTGCCGGGTCCCGCCGTCACAGCAGCGCCTCCAGCGGCGCTCGTCGCGGGGACGGCATGGGCGAGCGCCGCGCTCGTCGCGCCGACGCCGACGATGACTGCGGCCAACGTCCAGTTGGACACGTGGCCTAGCCGCCGCACTCCCCTCGCCCGCTCGGCGATCGCATGATGTGCGGGAGGGCCTGATCCCGCGCCGCCGAGCGGCACGGCCCCCCGGCTCATCCGATCCTGCTTCATCTTCTCGTTCCTTTCCGGCTTGTCACCCGTGTTCCTTTCGGATGGGCGGAGTGTGCCGGAGCGTCAATGAGACGATCGTGTGCACGCGATGTGAATGCTTCACATCTTCGGGACGGGCCTCGCCGTTCTCATCGATCTCACATGAAGGTGGGCCTAAGTTCTGTTGCATGCGCGTACTCGTCGTCGAGGACGAGGTCCGGATGGCGGCGCTCGTGAAGCGCGGGCTGGAGGAGGAGGGCCACGCCGTGGACGTCGTCCACGACGGTCCTGACGGCGTGTGGATGGGGACCGAGAACCCCTACGGCGCGATCATCCTCGACGTCATGCTGCCGAGCCTCGACGGCTTCGAGGTGTGTCGACGGCTAAGAGAGGCCGGGGTCTGGTCACCGATCTTGATGCTCACCGCCCGCGACGAGGTCGGGGACCGGGTCCGCGGTCTCGATGCCGGCGCCGACGACTACCTGGTCAAGCCGTTCAGCCTGCTGGAGCTGGCGGCTCGCCTGCGGGCCCTCGCCCGCAGGGACGATCATGCGCGTCCGGCGGTGCTCAGCGAAGGCGACCTGAAGCTCGACCCGGCCTCGAGGCGCGTGTGGCGCGCCTCGACTGAGATCGACCTGTCACCGAAGGAGTTCTCGCTCCTAGAGCTCTTCCTCCGACACCCCGGCGTCGTCCTCACCCGGTCGCAGATCATCGACGCGGTCTGGGACTTCGCCTATGACGGCACCTCGAACGTCGTCGACCAGTACGTGAACTACCTCCGGCGCAAGGTCGATCTCCCCTTCGACCGGCACGACATCGAGACGGTGAGAGGCGCCGGCTATCGGCTGCACCACGCCGAGGACGCCTAGGCGTGTCCATCCGCCTCCGTCTGGCGACGGTGTTCACGATCGCCGCCGCCGTGCTCTTCTCCTTCGGTGGCTGGCTCTTCGCGAGCGCGTTGTCGTCGGCCCTGCTCGCGACCGTCGACTCCCAACTGGGCTCCGTGCTCGCCAGGGCGGCAACGTACGCGCCGACCTCAAGCACGTCAGCAACGAAGCCGTCCTCGACCGCCGGCTCCGCGCCGGCGAAGTTGCCGCCGGGCGAGTTCTTTGTGCAGATCATCGACTCGTCGGGCGTAGTTCGCGGCGCGAGCCCCGATGCCGGCTCGAGGCCACTGCTCGGCGCGATGGAGCTGGCGCGGGCTCGGACGCAGCGGGTGACGACAACGTCGACTGTCGAGGGCGAGCGCACGCGGCTTGTCGCGGCACCGTTCCCGGGGCACGCCGGGTGGGTCGGGGTCGCGGCCGTGTCCCTCGACACCTACGACGCGACGTTGAGCGACGTCTTCCGCGAGCTGCTGATCGGCGGTCTCGCCTTCGTCGCCGTCGCAGGTCTCGGCGCGTACGGGATCGCCCGAGGCGCGCTCTCGCCCGTGGAGCGGCTGCGCCGCGAGGTCGCCGCGCTGTCCGAGCGCGATGACGACGCAGGCGTAGGGGTGCCGGGGACGAAGGACGAGCTCGCAGTGCTCGCGGTCACCATGAATGCGCTGCTCTCCCGGCTGCACGGTGCGCTCGCCCGCGAACGCAGGTTCGTCGCTGATGCGAGCCACGAGCTGCGTACACCCTTCGCGGTGCTGCGGGGCGAGCTCGAGCTGGCCGGCCGACCAGGGAGGAGCAGGGAGGAGCTACAGCGTGCGGTGACGAGCGCGGCGGAGGAGGCAGGCAGGCTGAACCGCCTCACCGACGATCTGTTGCTGCTCGCCCGGAGCGACAGCGACCAGCTTGCGCTCCGTCCTGAGCCTACGAACCTCGCGTTGCTGCTCGGCCGGAGCGCGGAACTCGCCCGGCGGCGAGCGGAGTCGGTGGGCGTGACTTGTCGCGTCGAGCTCGCCCCGGGGACCCTCGTCCGGGTCGACCCCGACCGCATCCGTCAGGCGGTGGACAACCTCGTCGACAACGCGCTGCATTTCGCCCCAAGAGGCACGCAAGTCCTCATCCGCGCTTGCGTCGCCGGCGACGGACACGGCGTCACGATCGAGGTCGCCGACTCCGGTCCGGGCTTCCCGCCGGACTTCCTCCCGCACGCCTTCGAGCGCTTCCGGCGGCCTGACAGCGGTCGGGCCAGACGCGACGGGGGTGCAGGACTCGGGCTCGCGATCGTGAGCGCTGTCTCCCTCGCCCACGGTGGCCGGGCCGTCGCTCGCAATCGGCCTGAAGGAGGTGCGGTCGTGAGCATCGAACTGCCGACCGCGCTCGTCTAGAAGACGTCAGAGCCGATCTGACCCACTCCGTTCCCGCCCCACCTTGCCTAACGTGGCGGAGCTACAGGAGCTCGGACACGTCTAGGGCGCTTCGAGCGCTCGCGGGAGCTCGGCGCCGGCGCGTGGCAACCGGAGCGGGTCCTCAACACTCGGTGATGTTCACGGCGAGCCCGCCGCGGGCAGTCTCCTTGTACTTCGACTTCATGTCGGCGCCGGTCTGGCGCATCGTCGCGAGGACTTTGTCGAGTGAGACCACGTGGGTGCCGTCACCGCGCAGCGCGATCCGGGCCGCATTCACCGACTTCACCGCACCCATCGCATTGCGCTCGATGCACGGCACCTGCACATATCCGCCGATCGGGTCGCAGGTCAGACCGAGGTTGTGCTCGATCCCGATCTCCGCGGCGTTCTCCACCTGGCGCGGCGAGCCACCGAGCACCTCGCACAGTCCCGCTGCTGCCATTGCGGACGCCGAACCCACCTCGCCCTGGCAGCCGACTTCGGCGCCGGAGATCGATGCGTTCTCCTTGCACAGTAGCCCGATCGCTCCTGCCGTGAGCAGGAAGCCGACGACGCCGTCGTCGGAAGCGCCCGGGATGAACCGGGTGTAGTAGTGGAGCGTGGCGGGCACGATGCCGGCGGCGCCGTTCGTCGGCGCCGTCACGATCCGTCCACCGGCGGCGTTCTCCTCGCTCACCGCCAGCGCGAACAGATCGACCCAGTCGAGCACGCTTAGCGGATCGCTCCCGTCCCCTTCGGACTCGAGCTGACGACGCAGCCCGGGGGCACGCCGAGGTACGCGGAGGAATCCCGGCAGAGTTCCCTCCGTGACGAGCCCGCGCTGCACACACTCCTCCATCGCCGCCCAGATGCGCAGCAGGCCGTCCCGCACCTCCTCCCGACTTCGCCAACAGGTCTCGTTGGCGAGCATCACCTCGCTAACAGCGAGTTCTGCTGCCTCGCAGTGGCCGAGCAGCTCTGCGCCGGTCGTGAAGGGGAACGGCAGGTCCGCCGAAAGTCGACCGCCCGCGAGGGCGAGCTCGCCCTCCTCGGCGACGAAGCCGCCACCGATCGAGTAATAGGTGGCCACCAAGAGCTCGGAACCGGCTTCATCGGACGTGCTGAACACGATCCCGTTGGGGTGGCCCGCGAGCGTTTCACGGCGGTTGAGCACGACATCGCGCTCCTCGTCGAAGCTGAGCCGATGGCGTCCGCCCAGCTGGAGCTGCTTCGCGGCGCGGATGGCGGCAACCCGTTCGCCGATCCCATCGGTTTCGACCGTCTCGGGCAGTGCTCCCTCCAGGCCGAGCAGCACCGCGTGGTCGGTACCGTGGGCGCGACCCGTGGCGGCGAGCGAGCCGTACAGGTCGACGCGGACCCGGTCGACTGCGGCCAGCTCGCCGCGTGCCTCGAGTGCCGCGAGAAAGCGCGCCGCGGCGCGGATCGGGCCGACGGTGTGCGAGCTCGACGGGCCGATTCCGATGCTGAACAAGTCGAACACCGAGATCGCCATCGCTATATCTTGCCGCGGTCTGCGGGGGCTCCTTCGCACAAGAGCTAGTCCTCAGCGGTCTCATGCGCCCCGACCCGAAGGTTGTCAAGCACCGACATCTGAGGTTCTTTCTTGCTTGTCTTCTAGAAAAGCTATATCTATAGTTGTAAGTAGAGCTGGACCAGCAAGTGGTTGCAGTGGAAGGAGGAGCGAAATGTTGATGCGAACGGACCCGTTCCGCCAGTTGGACCGCCTGGCGGACGTACTCTGGCACGCCCACCCGGCCTGCGGCGATGCCGATCGACGCCTATCGCAAGGGTGACGTCTTCCTGATCCAGTTCGACCTTCCGGGCGTGAAGCCCGACTCGATCGATCTGACGGTCGAGCAGAACGTCCTGACAGTCCGAGCCGACCGCTCGCGACCGGAGACCGAAGGCGTCGAGATGCTGCTGGCCGAGCGCCCGCAGGGCACCTTCAGCCGCCAGCTCTTCCTCGGCGAGACTCTGGACACCGAGCACATTCAAGCGGACTACGTCGACGGGGTGCTCACGCTACGGCTCCCGGTCGCGGAGAGCGCGAAGCCTCGGAAAGTCGCGATCAACACCTACGGCAGCGTGCCAGCGGCGGTCAGGTCTTGACGTCACCTCACCGCGGAGGGCGGGGGCCAGGAGGAAGTCAGGCCCCCGCTCTCGCCAAATGAACGCGGGGCCACTGCAGATGAGACCACTGTTCCCATTCGACGACGACCACGTGCCCCTCTACACGGTCGGCCAGGTGGCGGGCATGCTCGGAGTACAGCCCGCGTTCCTCCGTCGGTTGGACACCGAGGAGGTGGTCCAGCCCGCTCGCTCGGAGGGCGGCCAGCGCCGATATACGCGGCAGGAGATCCGCGACATCGAACGGGTCGTCGGGCTCGCGGGGGAAGGGCTCACCCTTGCCGGGATCCGGAGACTGCTCGTCCTCGAAGCCCGCGTCCGAGAGCTCGAGCGACAGCTCGCCGACCTGCAGTCGTGACTGGGCGGCGCGACCACGGACCGTTCTGCGCGACGTGGTGCTCTGCGTTCGCTCAACGTCATTCCTCCCACTGAGGGCTCGACTCTCCGGACTCCTTCCCGAGGTCGGCAGGGAAGCCTTCGTAGTACGCCTCGTAGATGAGGTCGGACTCCCGAGCGCGCTGGTGTCGCAGGCCGGTGAGGATCCAAGCAAGGCGTTGGCGAAGGTCGGCGAAGTCCACGGCCGTTTCAGCGGGCGCACCGAGCTCGCGTCGCAGCGAGGCAATGCGTCCTGCAGTTGGCGGTAGTGAATCTTCAGGCCGCGCACCCGGTTGCGAAGCCATGGTTGAGTGCGGGCGATGTCGGAGAGCAAGCTGTCCGGTTCTGCGGCGTTCTCGGCCTCCTCGGTGGTCGCCTCACCGAGCGTCGCAAGTGCGCAAGCACGTCGTCGCGCCAGGTGGCCTCGCGGCCGGGGGCGGCGGCGCTGAGGGCCGCTTCGAGTTGGTGCATCGCGAGCAAGGTGCGGTCCTGGTCCAGGCGGTGCTGCTCGATCCGGGCACGTTTGGGCTGGTCACGCCCCTGATCTTCTGAAGACATCGATCTCCGTCACCTCCCAGACGGTCGGCGCGGGCGATCAAGGCAGTCCAACGTCATAGTGCGCCGAACTGCCATCCGGCGGACCTCCGGGCCGTATCGCGAGCACCCTGGGATGTCGAGACGGAGCTGGCGCGACTCGTGGCGGCGCTCGAGGGCGGTGAGGACCGCGAGGTGCTCGGCGCCGGACGGACGTCTCTCTCACACAATGGACGCGACGCGCTGCCGGTGATGCTCCACGGATCGAATGCCGTCGGGCCAGGCTGGCGCCCCCTGAGGTCGACGCCGCGCCGCCCGATCGGCAGTGCGACGCCGAACTGACCAGCACCCAAAGGGCGCGACACGGGTCATCCGACCCTAGGTCGATGCACCCCGTAGGGCCGATGATGGCTCGAGGAGCCGACGGAGGTGCCGGGATGAAGCATGCGCCGCGGATCGCGACGATCTGGGGCATTCCGGTGCGTGTCCACTGGTCGTTCCTCGCTCTGCTCGCGCTCCTTCTCGTTAGTTACGCGAGGGGACCGCTGAAAACGATGCTCCTGGCGCTGGCCTGGTTCGTCGCGGTCTTCGTGTCGGTTGTCGTCCATGAGTTCGCGCGACAGCGTGGTGGCGCGGCGGCGTGGGCTCACCGTGCGCGACATCGTCCTCTTGCCGATCGGCGGGGTATCCGAGATCCTGCGGCTTCGGCGTGGATCTCGCGACGAGCTCGACGTCTCGCTCGCGGGTCCGCTCGCGTCGTTCGGGCTCGCGGCGCTCCTCCTTGCCGCCGGGGCACTCGGAGGTCTGCACCTCTGGCCGCCCACGCTCACGGCCCGGTCGCTCGTCGTCCGGACCATGTGGGCGAACGTCCTGCTCGGTGCCTTCAACCTGCTCCCCGCACTTCCCTTCGACGGCGGCCACGTGCTTCGGGCAGCGCTCTCGCGACGTGTCCCCGAATCGAGGGCGACGTCGATCGCGGCTCGCGCCGGGCTCGCGTTCGGCTACGCCATGATCGTGGTTGGCGCGCTCGTCGACTTCTGGCTCGCGGTAATCGGCGTCTTCGTCCTCCTCGGCGCGAGTGCCGAGCGCCAGGTCGCCGAAGTACGCGAGCGCCTTGGCGACCGCCGCGTTCGAGACGTCATGGTCCCGTGCCCGAGCACGCTGGACGGCGGACTCACCGTCGAAGACGCCCGAGCATTTCTCCCCGAGCGTTCCGAGCGGTCGACGCCGGTGGAGCGTGATGCCCACTACCTTGGCATGATCGCTGCGAAGGACATCGCGCGAGCGTCGTCGGACACGCTTCTCGAGCAGTGTGTCGATCGCACGGCTCCGCTCCTGTCGCTCGAAGACGACCTCTACCCGGACGCGGTCGCAGCCTTTGCCCAGAGCGGGCGACACGAGCTCGCGGTGGGCGAGGAGGGTCGCGTGCTCGGGATCCTCTACGAGGTCGACGTCGAGTCACTCGTGCGTCGGGCGACGGACGCGAGCGGCCAGGGCAGCAGCACGCGGTTCCGGCGATGAGCGTGCAACGGCCCGTCGGCGCTGGGCCGCCCGGTACCGCTCGAAAGCTGGCCGGCGGGGCGGCTGACTTCGCGGGCTCGTCTCTACGAAGTCGGGTCGGGCAGTTCGACGCTCGCGCCAGCGTCGACTTCCGCTTCGCAACGATGCGTCACAGCGCGGTAGTGGTGCCCGTCGTCTTCCGCGGCGAGGATCGCGTCGCCGCAGCGTCGTCATGCGCAGCGATGGACTAGACGGCTCGGCCCTGAAGTCCGAGTGCACCTGGTGCGACGATCTCACATCAGCATGCACCGGAGCTTCGCGGCTGCTGGCGCGATGCCGTGTCCCGGGGGCCTCAGCACGTCCAGCGTGCGGCCGCAGCTACCCGAGAGACGCAAGGGACGCGAGCGAGCCCGCCCGGACTAACCCGCTGGTTTCGCGCCCTTCCCCATCGCGGATGACGACGACGGGGCAATGGGCGTGGGCTGTGAGGAACTCGCTCACGGAGCCGAGGAGCATGCCGACGAACTCGCCGTGTCCACGACTGCCGACGACAATGAGAGACGCGGACTTGGATTCCTCGGTGAGCACCAGCGCCGGGTGGCCCTCTATCGCGAGAGTGCTGAGCTCGACGCCGGGATCGGCGCCGAGGACCTCGTTGATGGCAGCTGCGAGCATGGCCTCGGCATCGGCGTGGAGGTCAAGAGCGTCTGGCTGTGGGATCGACCACCCGTACGTCGGAATCTCCCAGGCAGCGACGACCGCGAGCGGCAGGCGTGTGAGCGTGGCCTGTCGTGCGGCCCAGGCCAACGCAGCCTTGGAGGACTGCGAGCCGTCGACCCCGACGACGATCCGCGGCGTTTCCGTGCTTGCTTCGGCGCTCGACATGACTCTCTCCTTCGTCTCCGCTGGCGGTATCGGCGCCGTGAGTCGGACGGGGGTCTCTGTCACCTCGGTCACCCGGACGGACCCGGGGCCTTCGTGTCTGTCCGATCCGGCGACTGAGCCGAGACGGTCGCGCTTCCCGTGCGCGCCAGACCCTCGCATCGCTGATGCGGTGGGTCCGCCGGCTCGAAGCGGACCGCCGTAAGCTCGGTCGCCCGCGGGTAGCCGGGCAAGGTCCCAGCTCCTCGATACGTTGCCCGCTGCAACGCCATCGTCTCCTCCTCGGGCCGTCGGCGACCACCGCTCATTAGGCCACATCGCCAGACCGACGAGTAGGAACCAAAGTCCCTCGTACGTCCTGGAACGAGCCGCCGAGACGGTCACGCACGCGCTGGAGCACCACGTCGCGGGTAGCCCCGGCCCCGGCGGATGCCGATCGCCACGAGAACCACCCGCCGCGTCGCTGGGGGTGCCAGCTGGTCGATCGTGCTCGACACGGCCAGGGGACCTCATCTGCGGGGCCTCCACGCTCGAACGTCGGGTTCGCGCTGGCGCTCATCGGCACCTCTCGCACGCCTGGGATGGATCTCAGCGTCGGCGGGATCCCGTGGACGCACTCATCTAGTGGCAGCAGGGTGGGGCCCTCCTGACCCGCTCAGGAGCGAACTCCGCGATCGTCGACCCCAGCGAGGCGGGTGGCGGTCCGGGCTCGGGACCGCCGTTCTGACGTGTACGCCCACCCGAGTGAGTTCCTCGTCTTTGAGGAGCGCCTGGGAGTGACACGACAGACGGTGCGAGATCCGAAAGTCGTGAGCCTCTGTGCTTCGCTACTGTTCCGGCGTGTCGTCGACGACGGTTCGCGCAACGGGCGCGCGGTGTCGCGTCCGGTGGAGCTGGCTCGTCTTCCCCGCCGTGTTGTCGGTGAGCGTCGCTCTCCCGGGTCTGGCACGGCCGGGAACAGCGGCGGCGAAGGCGCAGGGGGGTCGTTCCGGCGGCAGCCAGGCCAACGCCACGTCGTGCCCGTGGACGACCGCGGAGGACGCGTGCCGCTTCCGGCCCGTCCAGCTCGCCAACCAGGTGCTCGCGCTCATGACCCTGAACGAGAAGATCGGCATGGTCGAGCTGAGCACGACTCCCACCTTCGAGAATGTGAACACCGGCGTCCCGCGTCTTTGCATCCCGGCGCTCACGCTGCAGGACGGGCCGAACGGCCTCGCTTACGGTGACACGGGGGTCGTGCAGCTTCCGGCCTCCATCGCGACGGCGGCGACCTTCGACCCGGGGATGGCCAACAGCTACGGCCAGGTGCTCGGCGCCGAGGCCGGCGCGGAGGGGATCGACGTGGTCCAAGCCCCGAACCTCAATCTGGCCAGGGTCCCGGGCGCAGGTCGAGTCTTCGAGACCTTCGGCGAGGATCCCAACCTCGCATCGACGATGGCTGTGGCCGAGATCCAGGGCATCCAGTCGCAGGGCGTCATGGCCGAGGCCAAGCACTACACGGCCTACACCCAGGAGACCGCCCGGACGACGCTCAACCAGTCGCTCCCGATCCGGGCGTTCGAAGAGGTGTACCTCGCTCCGTTCCGGGCGGCGGTTCAGAGCGGTCATGTCGCCGCGGTGATGTGCGCCTACGGACAGATCAACGGTGTCTATACGTGCCAGAACCCGGTCGTGCTGAATGTTCTGAAGCGCCAGCGTGGGTTCACCGGCTTCGTGCGATCCGACCTCGGAGCGGTCACGGACCCCGTCGCGGCGTTCGACGCCGGGATGGACATGATCAAGCCGGCTCCCCCGAATCTCGCCGCAGCTGTCACGAGCGGCGCGATCCCGATCAGTCGCCTCGACGACGCCGTGAGGCGGATCCTCACCGAGATGTTCGCGTTCGGCCTGGTCGCCCATCCACCCGCCGGCTCGGTGGATACGCCGGTAGCGACGCCGCAGCAGGGCGTGGTGGCCCTCCACGACGCGGAGGAGTCGATCGTCCTGCTCCGCAACCAATCGGCGATCCTCCCACTACGCCGGGCGTCGCTCGGATCGCTCGCCGTCATCGGCAGCGATGCTTCGACCGCTCCCGTCACGGTCGGAGGTGGGAGCGCCGCCGTCACCGCGCCCTACGTGATCACGCCCCTGAACGCCATCCAACAAGCGCTGACGAGCTCGACCCAATTGACCTACGCACCGGCGACCTCGGCCAATGCGTCCGTGACGCTGTTCCCCCCGCCCAATCCCCCGGCGACCACGACGCTCCCGCCGACCACGACGACGACCACGACGATCCCGGTGTCACCATCGGACGAGACGGCGACGTCGCCGCTCTCCGGCCCCGGCTGGCAGGACACGAGCACGACCTTCACCCCCCCGGCGACCAGCACCTACCAGGTCACGCTCACGACGATCGGCGACAGCTGGCTGTATGTCAACGGATCGCTCCTCCTCGCCGAGAGCGGGCTCCGCGGCCGTTGGCCCACCTCGACCTCGTTGACCCTCGACGGCGGCCAGACGTACACGTTCTCCCTGGACGACTTCGTCCCGACCGGCCCGAGCACGCCCACGGTGACGGTGCAGAACGTCGGCGACGCCATCAGCCAGGCGGTGGCCGCGGCGTCGAACGCACAGGTGGCGATCGTCTTCGCCCATGACAGCGAAACCGAGGGTGCGGACCGCCAGAGCCTGTCCCTGCCGGGGTACCAGAACGCGCTGATCTCGGCAGTGGCGGCCGCGAATCCCCGCACTGTCGTGGTGCTCAATTCCGGCGGCGCGGTGCTCATGCCCTGGATCTCCAAGGTCGCCGCGGTCCTCGGGGCTTGGTACCCGGGCCAGGAGGACGGCTACGCGCTCGCTCCGGTCTTGTTCGGGACAGTGGATCCGTCCGGCAGGCTTCCGGTCACCTTCCCCGTCTCCGACTCGGCGACTCCGATCGCGACGGCATCGAGGTGGCCCGGCGTCGATGACATCGTCTCCTTCGACGATGGCCTCGACATCGGCTATCGCGGCTACGAGGCCGAACACCTGCCGGTGCTCTTCCCCTTCGGCTTCGGCCTCACCTACACCCGCTTCGCCCTCTCAGACCTGCGCGCCACAAGGTCCGGCAACGGCGAGATCGCAACCGTCAAGGTGAAGAACGAGGGGGCCTTCAAAGGAATCGAAGTCGTGGAGGCTTACCTGGCGTTTCCGCAACGCGCCGCCGAGCCTCCCAGGCAGCTGGTGGCGTTCGCCCGGATCCACCTGAGACCTGGTCGCTCCGCCACCGCGACCCTGCGCATCCCGCACGCGGCCTTTCAAGCCTTCCTCGGGAGCGGCTGGAGCGCAGCGAAGCAGACGAGCAGCTGGCGGGTGGTGCACGGCGCGTACGAGCTGCTCGTAGGTGAATCGTCGAACAACCTGCCCCTCCGCGTGACGCTCAGCGCTCCCTAGCCCGGAGCGTGCACGGGCGCACGGACGGCCGGTGCGCTGCTGCGAGCGCCGACCGGGGTCGCTCCGGATGGGACTAGATGCCGGCTCCAGCTGAGAGGCGGTGCGCAGTTGCTCAAGCGCACACCGGACAGGGGGTGACCCTCCAGAGCCTTGCGTCGCCTGAGGAAGCCACATCGAGGATGTCACCACCTTCCAGCACCACCTCCAGCGCGAGGTGCGCGTCGTCGAGATCTCCCCCCAAATCGCAGGAGAGCGGAGACGGTGGGGTTCCTCGCGTGCCGGCCGATCCGGCGAAGCACTGGACGTTTCGGGCCGATCTGGCCGAACGCGCCCTCTTCGACGCTCTCGCGTCGGCCGGGCGTGGCACCATCGACTGGCGGCTCGAGGCCACCGTCAGCACTCGAAACGGTGAGTTCGTCGGGGAGCACAGGACCGATCCACACGGCGCCCGTGTCCCCACCGGTTCGATTCCGGGTTGGTCCTCCAACATCCCGGAGCCGCAGCCAAGACGAGAGGTTCCTACCGAACGGCTCTACGATGCGATCGACGAACTTGACATGGCCGTCCGCGAGAGTCGCGAGAACAGTGCTATGGAATCTAGGTGAATGGTGAGCGGCTCATGCAAGGTGAGGCGTGGGGTGTTGTCGCTTCTTGTTGCCTCCGTCATCGCTACAGCGTTCCTGATGGTCGTCACTGCAGCTGCCGGCGTGGACGCCGTCGCGAGGGCCTCCAGTGTGAGCAGCTCGGGCCAGCGCGTCTCGTCAGCGCACCCGGATCGTATCGAGGAGCGCTCCGTACCCTCGGCCGCTAACAGCCTATTGAGTGGAGTCTCCTGCGTGAGCACCTCCGATTGCTGGGCGGTCGGCTCCTATCAACGCAGTTCGTTGACTCAGCTCAGCCTTGCTGAACACTGGAACGGCACCTCGTGGGCTGTGCAGACCAGCCCCAATCCGTCGGTGTCGGTCACATACCGAACAGCCGATCTGCGCAGCATCTCCTGTGTTAGCGCCTCCGACTGTTGGGCGGTCGGCACCTACGCAAGCGGTAATGAAGGCAATTTCCCGGGTCTTGTCGAGCACTGGAACGGCTCCCGCTGGACTCTCGTGGCCAACCCCAAGCGCCCGAGCTCGGCGTTGCTATTCGGCATCTCATGTACGAGCGCGTCCAACTGCTGGGCGGTCGGCGAGTATCAAGCCGCGACGCACGCCACGCTCGACGTGATCGAGCACTGGAACGGGACCGTATGGGCCCTGGCGGCGGGACCTAATCCATCCTCGCTGAATTCGCTGCTCGCCATTTCGTGCGTCAACGTGTCTGACTGCTGGGCAGTTGGCGACCACCTCAATGGGGCGGATGCGTCCCTGACGCTTGTCGAGCACTGGAACGGGACGATGTGGTCCGAGATGACGAACCCCAACCAGCCGGGAGCCTCGGAGAACCAACTCTATGGTGTCTCCTGTGTGAGCGTGACCGACTGTTGGGCGGTAGGCGACTACCAGAGCAGCTCGGATGCCGGATTGAGCTTGGTCGAGCACTGGAACGGGAACAACTGGTCCACGGTACCCAGCCCGAATCGGCCAGGAGCATTGGAACCCGAGGGGACCGCCTTGTACGACCTTTCCTGCGCCAACGCATCCGACTGCTGGGCGGTGGGCTACTGGTTCAACGGTTCCCTCGGCTACATCACCATCATCGAGCATTGGAATGGCGCCAGATGGGTGATCGCATCGACCCTCCTCCCGCGGGGGCGCGACGTTTCCGGCTACCTCGATGATATTTCCTGTGTCAACGCGTCTGACTGTTGGGCGGTCGGCTCCTACCAAGTAGGAGTGATTGGTAAGCAAACTCAGCACGGTCTGTTCGAGCACTGGAACGGCGCGCGATGGTCCGTGGTGTCCGGATCGTCGTGAGATAGGCCGGCCCTCGGCAGTCCGGTCCGGACGGCACGGCTCGACGATGAGATGGGCCGATCCCGCGCGCAGCGGCCCGTGTCTCGCGCTCGACGGTCGTCGTTCAAAACTGACTCGGCTAGGAGGACCGCCCCGCGTGGATCAGCTAGCCGCGAGGAGATCAGCGGCCGCCACGCGAGGTGCGCTCTCGATACCGTCCGGCAAGTCCGGCTGTGGTTTCTGGCGCTATCTCCAGCTCTCTCCGAAGCTGGTGGCCCGACATGGCGAGCGAGCAGGACGAAGCGCTCTACTGGCCTGGAAGGGCAATTGACGCCCACCACAACGTGCTCGACACCGTCCAGACGTCCACGGGGAAGTGGCGGGTCGCGATTGCTGTCAACGCCGGTCGAAAACTGACCCCTTTCCACCGG